>JAPPNU010000006.1 GCA_028873695.1 Gemmatimonadota bacterium
ACTCCCACCCACTGGAAATCCGCGCCTTTCACGGCGCACTTACGAATCAAGGTTAGGAATCGCATCTGTTTCACATGAGATCAGACTGTCGTGCTGAGTAGCCCCAGGCCGACGAAAGATCTACTGCGGCATTGGATTATCCCCTCGCGGTTTGTACGTGTCATTTCCTGAGAGGCAGCACGCACGGCCTCACTCATACCGCAGGGCGTCCACGGGATTCGCGCGGGCTGCACGGGTGACCTGGAGGCTTACCGCCAGGAGCACCATGAGAAGCATGAGCGCGCCCCCCAGCAGAAATGTCCCGAGCCCCGGGTCCACGCGATACGCGAAATCTCGCAACCAGCGCTCCGACGTAACGTAGGTGGCCGGCCATGCAATCAGGCTGGCGATGCCGACGAGCACCACGTATTCCCCGGTCAGCAGAGAAACGATACGCGACGTCGGCGCGCCAAGGGTCTTCCTGATCCCGATTTCCTTGGTGCGCCTGGCGACGGTGAGTGACGTCAAGCCGAATGCCCCCAGACAGGCGATGAATACGGCGAACATGGTCGCAAAACCCGCGATTCTGAACCACCGCCGTTCTTCGCGGTATTGACGGTCTATTTCCTCATCCAGGAAATTATGGTCAAAGGGAACATCGGGTACGATTTCATCCCACTTCTCTCTCAGGAAATCAAGCGTGTCAAAGACGTTTTCCGGGCGAATCCGAATCATGAGCAGGTATCGGATGTCCCACGTGGGGCGTCCAGTTGACGACGAAGTCGCCTGCAATTGCAGTACCGCGGGCCCGATGGTGTGGTGAAGGGAACGGAAATGAAAATCCTGGACGATCCCGATGACTGTCAGTTCCTTCCGATCGAGCCGTATCGTCTCGCCCAACGGCGTTTCCGATCCCATTTTCTTTGCGAGAGTTTCGTTGACAATGACCGACGTCTCCGCGTCGCTATTCCGCTCGAAATTCCGACCGTCTGTTAGACTTATGCCCATTGTTTCGAGAAATCGCGTATCGCAAAAAATCCTTTCGACGTCTACCAAAGTCGCGCCCTTCCAGCTTATGTGAGTATTGTTCCGCATAGAATTGCTAAGACCGTGTGATGTTCTCGTGGATTTTAATACGGAATGGTGTGGTTGGATCGCCTCCTCGAAGAATTTGGCCAACTCCAATCTATCCGATATCCCCAATAGTCGAATGACGACAACATGGCTGGGCTCGAAACCAAGCGGCATTGATTTCCACGCACTCATTTGTATGGACGCTATGGTCATGGATGTCACCAATGTCGTAGAGATGGCCAGTTGGAAGACAAGGAGAGCGCGGCTGAAGTACCCCACACGATCCACCTTGAACCGCCCCTTCAATGCATCGACCGGAAAGAACCGGGACATGAATAGTGCCGGGTAACCACCCGCAAAGATACCCACGACCAGCGCCATGACGAGCACAAACACCAGTGAGTTGGTATCTCCGAGATCGGAAAGGGCGAATTTCCTGCTGACCAGGCTGTTGAATCCCGGCAGGAACAGTTCGGCGAGCGCTATCCCGAGCGCAAACGCGATCAATGTCAGGAGGACCGATTCTGCGAGAAACTGCCTCACCAGTTGCGTACGCAGGCCGCCGGCCACTTTGCGCATTCCTACTTCGCGGACACGGGAAAACGACCTGCCGACCGACAAATTCGTGTAATTGACTCCCGCCACGACCAGCACGAGTAATGCAATGCCTCCCAAAAGATGAGAATGGACAGGATTGCCATCGGGGCGCGGTCCCGTGCGCCTGCTATCAAAATAAATCTCCCTAAGCGGCTGCAACATCAACCTACTCTGGTATTGGCTCTTGGTTTCTGGTACCTGAAGATCTTCAATGCGACGTTCGATCTCCAGTGGGCTCAGATAGTCAGGGAGCATTATGTAAGTGTTTACACGACTGACATTCAAACCGTGTTCTTGACTGTCCGAGTTTAATGCGGAGAGAAAGTCAAAACGAAGGGTGGAGTTCCTGGGAATGTCTCTGATCACACCGGTAACCGTCAATTCCTGAGTCGGTCGAGAGTCTGAGAATTCGTCCTTGGATTCAGGGGCTTGGACTTGCCGACCTAATGAGATCACGTTTAGTCCAGATGCTCCCCGTGTGTGCACAACTGCGGCCTCGATGTCTTGAACCGAGATTGTTTGTCCAATCGGGTCTTCACGTGGGAAATACTTATCGGCCATTGTTTCAGTAATGACCACATAGTCCGGATCCGCCAATGCGGTGCCAGGGTCTCCCTGTATCAGACCGAAGGTGAATACCTCAAGGATCTCCGGGTCTGCATGAAGGAAATCTGCCTTGGTCGTTTGACCAGCGCGCCGAATCACGCGCCACCCGGGATCCAATCTCACGCATTGGACGTCCGGAAGGGCTTCTGACAACTTTGGTGCTAACGTGCTCTCCGTCCTTTCAGACAAATAAACCGCATCATTAACCTTTAGCTCACTTACAATCCGGAAAATCCGATCCGCGTTTTCGTGAAACCCGTCGTATGTCCACTCGTATCGCACAAAGAGGAATGCCAGCAGGCAAAACGATATCGCAATGCCCAGGCCCACCACGTTGATCGCGGCATAGAGCGGGTGCCGCAGCAGATTCCGATAGGCCACCTTTAGATAATTCCAGATCATCGACTGACTCCTCTTGAATTGGATTCATTGATGTTGCGTCCGCGCACAAGTCTGTCTACAAAGGCCATATGCTACACGTACGTGCGAGAAGACGGGAGATTCTTCGCTTCGCTCAGAGTGACATGCTTTGCAATAACCATCGGCGAAATGTACCTGTCAGATCTTCGCTCCGCTCTGAATGACATGCTGACCGATCGTCAAGCACGACGCTTCCCGCTGTCTTCCAGAGGACTTGCCCTGAGCCTGTCGAAGGGGCCGGCGTGAGGGTGGGCCGGACATTCCTGTCTGCCCACGTGCCGACGAAGCGTCCGCACAGGGAAGCTTAGTGCGGGCATTTCGACATTTCGACAAGCTCAATGCAGGCATACTCAATGACCACGCGTCGATATGCGATCTTTGACTTTGATCTGAACCCGAGAGGCAGCACGGCCGCCCTCACTCATACCGCAACGCGTCCACGGGATTCGCCCGGGCGGCCCGGGTGACCTGAAGGCTAACCGCCAGTAGCACCACTAGAAGCGTGATCAGACCTCCCAGCAGAAAGGTCCCGATCCCGGGGTCCACGCGATACGCGAAATTCTGCAACCAGTGCTCCGCCACGATATATGTCACAGGCGACGCGATTAGAGTGGCGATGCCGACGAGTATTACGTATTCGCGGGTGAGCAACAAGACGATACGGGACGTCGGTGCACCCAGAACTTTGCGGATCCCGATTTCCTTGGTGCGCCTGGCAACAGTGAGCGACGTCAGCCCGAAGGCGCCCAGGCACGCGATGAATACCGCAATAAACGTCGCGTAACCCGCGATTTTGAACCACCGACGTTCCTCCCTGTATTGGCGGTCTATATCTTCATCGAGGAAGTGGTAGTTAAACTGTTTGTCAGGCACGATTTCGTCCCATTTCTTTCTCAAGAAACCAAGTGTATCGGAGACATTTTCAGGGCGAATACGAATCATCAGCAGGTATCGAACATCCCACCGAGGCCAGACAGACGACGACGTCTGTAATTGCATCACAGCCGGGGCAATGGCGTGGTGAAGGGACCGAAAATGAAAGTCCCGTACGACCCCGATGACCGTGAGCTCTCTCCCGTCAATCCGAATCGTCTCGCGGAGCGGCGCTTCCGATCCCAATTTCCTGGCCAGAGATTCGTTGACAATCACCGATGTCTCCGCATCGCTATCCGATTCGAAATCCCGACCCTCAACTAACCGTATATCCATGGTTTCGAGGAATCGAAGATCACAGAATATCCTTTCAATGCCTTCGAGCGTCGTTCCCTCCCAGCTTAGCTGAGTACTATTCCGCATCATATTGCTGAATCCGTGGGACGTTCTTGACGTCTTTAAAATGGAATGGTACGGCCGGATTGCCTCCTCGAAGGTTTCGACCAGACCCGGCCTCTCCAATGTACCGAATAGGTGAACGACGACAACATGGCTTGCATCGAAACCCAATGGTCTTGACTTCATTCTGTACACTTGTACAGCCCCTATAGTCATGCATATCACCAGTGCCGTCGAGATGGCCAGCTGGAACACGACGAGTGCGCGGCCGAAAGTGCGCATTCGATCGACACCAAACCGGCCTTTCATCGTTTCGACCGGGAGGAATCCGGACATTAGGAATGCAGGATAACCGCCGGCCAGAGTCCCCACGCCCAGTGCCAGAACAAGCAGAAATACAATCGCAGTGGAATCTGCAACATCGGAGATTGCGAATTGCCCGCGGATCAGACTGTTGAAGCCAGGCATGAACAGTTCAGCCAGCGCCAGCCCAAGCGCTAGCGCTACTAATGTCAGCATGACGGACTCCCCCACGAACTGCCTCGCCAGTTGCAATCGGAGTCCCCCTGCCACCTTTCGCATTCCGACTTCCCTGCCCCGAACGAACGACCAGCCCACGGCAAGGTTGGTATAGTTGACTACGGCCACGACAAGAACAAGCGTCGCAATGCCTGCCAGAACGTACGAATAGACAGAATTGCCGGGATGGGCTAGCCCGAGACCGCCGGTATCAAAGTAAATGTCTCTAAGCGGCTGAAGCTTCAAGTTCCCGGCGGTGCGCCCCCGGGACCATGGTATCGGAAGTATCGCTAGCCGGTCCTCGATATCCGCCTGGGTCACGTTTTCCGGGATCAGGATAAACGTCTCTACAACACTTAAGCCCCAACCCCATTCCTGAGCCGCCGGTTCCAATGCGGATAAGAAGTCAAAACGAATGCTGGAATTCCTGGGAGCGGCCCTGATCACACCGGTAACGGTCAGTTCCCGGATCAGTCCTTTGCCCGAATATGCCTCCCCCGATCCAAACGAGCGACTGCTCTCCCCGGATGTTCCTCGCACAATCATCCCCTTGACATCTTGTACGGAAATTGTCTTCCCGATCGGGTCCTCTCCCGGGAAATATTCCTCAGCCATCGCATCGGAAATAACGACGTCGTCCGGAGCGTCCAGTGCGGTGGCAGGATTTCCTTTGGCCAGGGGAAAAGTGAATATCTCCAGGAATGCAGGATCTATACTTAGAAAACTTGCTGGCGTGCTCTCACCGCGATAGTGAATCCGTCGCGCCCGGGAATTCAACCTCACGGGACGAACGCCAGGGAGCGCTTCCGTTAGCGCCGGGGCCAATGCCCTCGGCGTGTCGGATAAAGGTCGGCTGTCTTCGAATTCCGCGTACACCCGATAAATCCGATCCGCGTTTTCGTGGAACGCATCGTAGGTCCACTCGTGACGAACGTACAGGAACGCCAGAACGCAGAACGCTATCGCAATGCCCAGGCCGACGACGTTAATCGCGGCATATAGCGGGTGCCGCAGCAGATTGCGCCAGGCTACCTTGAGATAATTTCAGAACATCGATTGACTCCTCTTGGATTGGATTCATTGATGATGTGTCCGCGCACAAGTTCGTCTACATAGTCCATATGCTACACGTACGAGCGAGAAGACGGGAGATTCTTCGCTTCGCTCAGAATGACTTGCTTTTAAAAAAACATTGTCGAAACACTGAGCCCATGCCTTCGCCGAAACTGTCATCCAGAGGAGGCCTGGGTGCAACGTCAAAGAATCATATCCGTTACACGTCAGATCAGATCGTAATGCAGAGGGGTTTCCCAGGCCGACGAAGGATCTACTGCAGCATGGGACGATGTGTCAAAATGCGTCTGGCATTCGATCCGCTAACAAATGCAGCACAATACCGCTCTCGCTTCGACTCCACTCTGAACGACATGCTTTGAAGTAACCACTGGCGAGATGTTTCGGCCAAGGGTCGGCACAAACCGTCTTGCAGAGGAAGCCGAAAGGCAGTCGAAGCGTCCGCGCATAAGGGCTTGCCGGATGTTGACCTCGTGGACAATCGAGAAGACGGGAGATTCTTCGCTCCACTCTGAATGACATGACTTGCAATAACCATTGGCGAAATGTATCAGTCAGATCTTCGCTCCGCTCTGAATGACAGGCCGGCCGATAGCCGAGCACGATGCTTCTCGCTGTCATCCAGAGGCGGCCTGGGTGCGACGTCTAAGAATCATATCCGTTACACGTCAGATCAGATCGTAATGCAGAGGGGTTTCCCAGGCCGACGAAGGATCTACTGCAGCATGGGACGATGTGTCAAAATGCGTCTGGCATTCGATCCGCTAACAAATGCAGCACAATACCGCTCTCGCTTCGACTCCACTCTGAACGACATGCTTTGAAGTAACCACTGGCGAGATGTTTCGGCCAAGGGTCGGCACAAACCGTCTTGCAGAGGAAGCCGAAAGGCAGTCGAAGCGTCCGCGCATAAGGGCTTGCCGGATGTTGACCTCGTGGACAATCGAGAAGACGGGAGATTCTTCGCTCCACTCTGAATGACATGACTTGCAATAACCATTGGCGAAATGTATCAGTCAGATCTTCGCTCCGCTCTGAATGACAGGCCGGCCGATCGTCAAGCACGAAGCTTCCCGAGGTCATCTTGTAAGAACATCAGCAACGGGCGTGCCATGTAAATTTCGCCTGATTTTACAGGTATTTAGCGCTGCGTCGACGGCAAGGCCAGCCTCTGAGTGTCCGATAATGATACAGTAGTGTGCGAAAATGGACACATGGGAGGCGCCGGTGTTGGAACAGCTTGACAGGATAAGTCTCTGTGATCATTATGGTTGTGCGTGAATTCGATCCGGCAGGCGCATTGGCACGAAAAATGCACCTCCGGTTAAGGAATGAGCCATTGCAGGCATGATTGGTCAAGTGCCCGACGAACTTCCTTGAGTCGCGTATTGTGGCCCTTCGGTGCTCGAATAACAGAGGATTCAATGAATACATTCGACAAAATCCTGATTGTCGACGACGATCGCGACGTTCTGCTGGCCGCACAGCTCTTCCTCAAGCAGCACGCGGGGCGGGTGGACACCGAAGCCGATCCCGAGCGCATTCCCGAACTGCTGCAGAACGACGCGTACGACGTGGTCCTCCTGGATATGAATTTCGCCCAGGACGCCACCTCGGGACGGGAAGGGTTTCACTGGCTCGGCAGGATTCTGGAGCTGGATCCGTCCGCCGTTGTGGTCCTGATCACGGCGTTCGGCGACGTCAATACAGCCGTGAAGGCGATACGGGAAGGCGCAACGGACTTTGTCCTGAAGCCCTGGCAGAACGAGAAGCTGCTGGCCACGCTGTCCTCGGCGGCCAGGCTGCGCCGTTCGCGGCTCGACGTCTTCCGGCTGCGCTCCCGCCAGCGGCAGATCCACGCCGACCTGGACAGGCAGTTTCCCGGCATCGTGGCCGTCTCTCCGGTGATGCGCGATGTCTTCGAGTCCATCCGGAAGGTCGCCGCCACCGACGCCAACGTGCTTATCCTGGGCGACAACGGGACGGGCAAAGACGCGGTCGCACGCGCCCTTCACCGCCATTCCGGCCGCGCGGATCAGGTCTTCATCCACGTGGACCTCGGCGCCGTCCCCGAGACCCTTTTCGAAAGCGAGCTTTTCGGGCACAAAAAAGGCGCCTTTACAGACGCCAGGGATGACCGCGCGGGGCGGTTTGAAACGGCGTCGGGCGGGACGCTGTTCCTGGATGAGATCGGCAACCTGTCACTGCCGCTCCAGGCAAAGCTGCTCACCGTACTCGAGAAGCGCACGGTTTTTCGCCTGGGCACCAACAAGCCGGTGCCGATCGATATCCGGCTTGTGTGCGCCACCAATACGCCCATCCACGAACTGGCCGCACGAAACGAATTCCGCCAGGACCTGCTCTACCGCGTTAACACCGTTGAAATCAGTCTGCCGCCGCTCCGGGACCGCCGCGAAGACCTGCCGTTGCTCATCGGCAGTTTCCTGGACCGGTATTGCAGGAAATACAAGAAGCCCCGCATCGGCCTGCATCCCGGCACCCTGGAAAAACTCAAAGGGTACTCCTGGCCCGGAAACGTCCGCGAACTGCAGCACGCCATCGAGCGCGCGGTTATCATGAACGAAAACGGAACGCTGCAACCGTCCGACTTTCCGCTCAGTGCGCCTGAAAGCACCCCGGGCGACCACATTCGCTGCGAAGACTTCAACCTCGAACGCATCGAGAAGACCGCGATCCGCAAAGCCATCGAAAAGCACGAGGGCAACATCAGCCACACGGCCCGGGAACTGGGTATCACACGCAGCGCACTTTACCGCAGGCTGGAAAAACATGGTCTATAGACACTTCCGGACGCTCTGCATCGTGCGGGTGGCTTTCCTCTGCGCCACTATCTGCGCCCTTGCGTACGTCCTCTTCGAGACGTCGTACTATACGACCGTCCTCATCCTGGCCGGCATGACGCTTTACCAGGCCTATGCCCTCATTCACTACGTGGAGCGCACCAGCCGGGACCTCACCCGCTTCCTGCAGGCGATCCGGTACGAAGACTTCTCCCAGTCCTTCAGCGGCCGCGGCCTCGGTGCCGCCTTCGACGACCTGAAAGAGGCGTTCAACGAGGTGCTGAACGCCTTCCGGAGGACGCGCGCGGAAAAAGAGGAAAACTTCCAATACCTGCAGACTGTGGTCCAGCACGTGGGGGTTGGCCTGGTCTGTTACGGATCCAACGGCCGCATCGAGCTGATGAACACAGCCGCCCAGCGCCTGCTTCGCCGGCCCCACATCCACAACGTGCGAGAACTCGAGCCGGTGAGCGAAACCCTTGCCGACACGCTTCTCGCGCTGGGTCCGGGCGACAGGACCCTGGTCAAGGTCCAGGACGAGGACGAACTCCTTCAGATTATCATCCACGCCACCGAGATCCGGATGCGCGGCGAATCGTTCATTCTGGCTTCGGTTCAGGACATCCAGAGCGAACTCGAAGAACAGGAAATGGAAGCGTGGCAGAAACTCATTCGGGTACTCATCCACGAAATCATGAATTCGATCACGCCCATTTCGTCTCTGGCCTCCACGATACGCGGCCACTTTCCCGAATCCGACCGCCCGTCGCCGCTCGATCCGCAGACCGCGGCGGACGTGAGCGCCGCGCTGGAAACGATACAGTCGCGGAGCGAAGGCCTGCAACAGTTTGTGGACACCTACCGCCAGCTCACGCGGATACCCCGGCCCGACTTCCGGATCTGTCCCGTCGCCGGACTCTTCGACCGCGTTGCGTCCCTCATGAATCCGGAATGCGAAACGGCAGGCATCGCCCTGCGCACGCGGGTCGAACCCGAGACCCTGGAAGTCACGGCCGACCCCAACCTCGTGGAGCAGGCGCTCATCAATCTCGTGCGGAACGCGGCGGAAGCCCTGGCCGGGCGGGATCGTCCCCGCGTCGACCTCAATGCGAGCCTGGACCGAAGGGGGCGCGTTCTCATCCGCGTACAGGATAACGGCCCTGGCATCCTCGACGAGGTGCAGGACCGCATCTTCATCCCCTTCTTCACGACCAGACAGGAGGGATCGGGCATCGGTCTATCGCTTTGCCGGCAGATCATGCGCCAGCATCGCGGCGCCATCAGCGTTCAATCCACGCCCGGTGAAGAAACCGTATTCACCCTCCGGTTCTGATCTCCAACATGCCACCTGGTTGACGGAATGGTGAGCACTTAACCTCAATTCGAAAAAGACAACCGTTAATTTACCACAAAAAGCACAAAGGGCACAGAAGGTGACGGTGCAAAACGGAGTGCGTCACAACGTCTTGACCCTGCGGCTAAAACTCCACTGACGACGCATTAAGCGAGAAAGCGTCAAGACAAATCCTGCCTTTGCTGCCTCTTTCCTTTAGGAGAGAGGGACGGGGAGAGAGGTCTGCAGGGCCGGGTGGAGGGGTAGCTTTTGCTTTTGCCTTTCGATTTTAGCTGATGGCTGACGGCTGATAGCTGATAGCTCTGCCTGAGGGACCGGGAAGAGACGTCCCGAAAAACGACGAATCCTGATTGACTCGCGCGCTATCCCCACTCCTC
Source organism: Gemmatimonadota bacterium (assembly GCA_028873695.1). Taxonomy (GTDB): domain Bacteria; phylum Latescibacterota; class UBA2968; order UBA2968; genus JAAXHE01. The sequence goes on from JAPPNU010000006.1 coordinate 10,074, forward strand.
CAGGATGGCCTTCGCGGCGTTGTGCCCCGGGGCGCCGGTCACCTCGCCGCCCGGATGGGTACCCGCACCGCAGAGATACAGGTTCGGAACCGGCGTGGCGTAGCGCGACCATCCGCCAAGCGGGCGCTGCGCGAGGAACTGGTCCGGCACGATGTCCAGGTGTCTGATATTGCCGTCGGTAAGGCCAACCCTCTCCTCCAGGTCGTACGGCGTGAACAGCGACCAGTCGACCAGAATGTCCCGGAGATTCGGGGCGTAAATCGACAGCGTATCGATCATGCGCTCGCCCACCGCTTCACGTCTCTCGTCCCACGTGCCGTCGCGCGGGCGCACCGGCGCATAGAGCGCCCAGACGGACATCACGTGATGGCCGGGCGGCGCCATCGTGTCATCGTAGACAGACGGAATCTGCACTTCCAATACGGGTTCCGTCGCGGGGTCCCCACGCCGGGCGTCGTCCCAGGCCCGAGCGAAATAGTCGATGGACGGACAGATCTTGATTTCAGCCATCCAGCGCGGATCGAAACCGGATTCGCCCCTCGCGAAGTCCGGAAGGCCGGAAAGCGCCGCGTGAAACTTCAGGTAGGCCGTCCTGGTTTTCAGACGATACGCCCGTGCAAGGAATCTTTCATCCAGCGCCCCGGGCGGCAGCAGCTTCAGAAACGTGCGCTTGGGATCGGCGTTGGAAACCACAATCCGGCTGCGAATCTCCGACCCGTCGGCAAGCGCCACGCCGCATGCCCGTCCCTCGTCCAGCAGGATCCGCGTGACCTCGGCGCCTGTCTGCAAAACCGCGTCGCGAGTCCGCGCCGCCCTCGCGAGGGCGTTGGCGATTCCGCCCATCCCGCCCTTGACGATACCCACGTTCTCCGGCCGGCCGAACACGTTGCATTTGATGTACGCGTAACACCACGCGCTGCCCGGCGCCGCCGGGTCGCCCACGTCCTGCGCCTGGATGAATGCGCCCTGGGCCTCGTCGGACTCGAAGAACTCCGTCACGAGGTCGGTCATGCCGGTCGTGAGCAGGCGGTCCAGAAACCCCTCGTCGGGCGTGCCCCTGAGCCGTGAGGCGATCTCGCCCAGCGTCGGCGGCGCCGTCAGGAAATAAGGATAGATGATTCCCGCGGCCCGTTCCCAGAACGCGAGCCACTCGGGATAGGCCTCCGCGTCCTTCCGTGAGAATCGCGCGAGCTCGGCCTGGCTGCGTTCCAGGTCGTCCCAGAGGCGGAGGGCCGAGCCGTCGGGGAAGGGCTGGAACCGGGAGGGGTCCAGGTGGTAGACCTCGAATCCGTGCTCCCGCAGACCCAGCTCATCGATCACCTTGTCCTGAAGCAGATGGCAGATGTAGGAACAGGACGAAAACCGGTACCCGGGAAAGAGTTCCTCGGTTGCACAGGCGCCGCCCAGAAGGTCGCGGCGCTCGAGCAACAGCACGTCCATTCCGGCTTCCGCCAGGTAGGACGCCGCAACCAGCCCGTTGTGTCCGCCTCCCAGGATCACCGCATCGCAATCTACAGTGGACATCGTTAATCCTCCATTCATCGTAGTCCCCACCCGTTCTCCACCAGCCAGGCGCGGGCTCTTTCACGGCAATCGCCCTGCAACTCGATCGTCTCCCCCCGAATCGTCCCTCCCGTTCCGCAAGCGGCTCTCAGGGCGCGCGCCAGGTCCTTCATGTCGCCCTTCACCAGCACGAGACCTTCTGCCAGCGTTACGACCTTGCCCCGCTTCCGTTTCTCCAGCCGAATCCGGATCCGCTGCTCCTCCGGCGCGCGTGAGACCAGCGGTTCCATGTCAGAATCAGGCACGTCATCGGACACAAACGCCCATCCCTCTCCGGATACTCGCTTAATCACTTCGTGTCTCCCGAATTTGTGGTAAGGCAGTAAAATCGTACGCCGTGTAAACCTCAATTCAAAAAAAGACAACAGTCAATTTACCACAAAAAGCACAAAAGGCACAGAAGGTGAGGGTGCGATACGGCGTGTGTCGTAACGCAGTCACCCCGCGGTTTATTTCCTTGTCTCTCGGCTATACGCCCTGCAGCAGGAACGCTGGTTTCGTGCCTTACCCCTCAGGACGGTGCGGTTCCGTCCCCAAAATCCGGCACTTCCGTCAACGCGCCTCCGTTCATCGCGGACTGATGCGCCACCAGCCCCGGAACCAGGTACCGCGCCGCCTGCCAAACGTTGTTGGGCGGCGTTCGACCCGTCACACACGCCGTCACGAAATCGTGCACGAGGAACTGGTGCGCGCCCTTGTGCCCGTTCCCCAGGCCGATGAACGCCCTCGGCAGCAGGTGTACCGGATGCACCGGAGACGCCCCCTGGTGCGTGCCGTCGTCCCCCGTAACCGCGCCCATCGGGTCGTCGGCCGGAGCAGCCGGGACGCCCTCGCAGGACAATTCCGCCGTAAGATCCACGCACGTCTTCCGGTCCTTTGTAATCCAAACCTGTCCACCCACCTGCTCCTCGTATCCGGCATCCGTCCCGTACAGGCTCATCCCGACCGTGCCGGGATGTCCGATTCGGCGGAACTCGTTGAACCGCGCCATGCTCCCGTCCGACATCCTGCACAACATGGTCTCGTTGCTGAACGGGTTCTTCCAGACGTTGTCGTCACGCGCATACAGATTATCCTCGTGACGGTCCGTGAACCCCATACCGCTCACGTGCGTGGCGTGCGCACCGGTGACAGATACGATCATGCTGGTCGAATGCGTGGGATAGTGCAGCGGCGGGGATCCGAAAAGCTGCTTCCACTTCTCGCCGTGCCGCCATTGCGCAACCGCATACAGTCCGTGCGAGTAATCGTGGTAATACTCCGCCTCCCCGTACACGATGTGACCGAAGTCTCCCTTCTGAAACCGGTCCCGGCAATAGATCGTACACGGATAATAGTAACTCGTCTCCCCGATCATGTAAATCAACCCGGTCTCTTCCACCGCCTTCACAAGACCGGAGATTTCATCCAGCGTCACGGCCGACGGCACCGCCGAATACACGTGCTTGCCGCTACGCAACGCCTGGACCGCCTGCGGTCCGTGGAGATGGTGCTGCGTGATGATCGCGATCGCGTCCACGTCGGAGGCGCACAGCGCATCGAGCGATGGATACGTGTCCGGCACACCGAATTGCGCTGATTTCTCCGCCAGCTTCTCCGCGTCCAGGTCGCACAACACCAGGTGGTCGACGTCCGGATGCGCCTTGAACAGGGGTATGAACGAATTCGCAAACGCTCCGGTGCCGCAGACTCCGAGACGAATACCCATCGTAGCTCCAAGAGCAGCTGTCAGCTATCAGTTGTCAGCCGTCAGCTAAGATCAAAAACAAAGCCAAAAAAACCACTTCTCCCCACCACCCCGCAGACCTCTCTTCCCGGCCCTCTCTCCCACCGGGAGAGAGGGTGAAAAACAAAGAAGCCGTGACATGGTCTTCCAATATCCGGAGCGAGGGCATCTTCTACCGTCTACCCTCTTCCGTCTACCCGCGTTTTAGAGACCTCTCTCCCCGGCCCTCTCTCCTAATGGAAAGAGGGAGAAAGGCCGGTCGTCGACCTGCCGGACTTCTATGGATACTATGATTAATAGGAAATCGCCATCCCGGCACGGTTCCAAGCCTCGCACATCACCCCGTCACCGTTCCCCCTTCCTTCAGGAAGGGGGTAAGGGGGTAGGTCCGTAACGTACAATCGCTAAGAAATACATGAGCCGCATATTCCGCAAGCCCTAATGCGGTCGGCGACAAGACAGGAAGGCGGCTCTCTACGGCATGCGCGATGATTCTTGGACCGCTATGTCCCATTTCGTAAATTGTCTTAGAAGTTGTTTTAAAATTCCCGGTGAGTCCCGAGCGCGCGCGAAAATGTGTCGGTTATGAGGCGCGAAGGGCGTGCAGCGCCGACGGGCAAATTCGCCCATATACAAATGTATCGTGGCTGCGCGCCCCTCGCCACTCTTGGGTGGATTTGACCAACGCAGACCGACGCTTTTGCAGCCGCGCGAAGACCGTTGGGAGTTTTAAAACAGCTTCTTAATCGAAAGGAGACGCCATGGACATGTCCATGTTTGAAGACGACGCCATTGTTTCGGAATGGACCCTCTTGAGGGGAGAGCAGGCCGGGCAGATCGACCTCCCTCTGAATGTCGGCGACTGGAGTCTGGCCAACGAAATCCGTGCCGAAATCTTCCTGCCTGAAGGGGTGGACGACGAAATCCGCTGTACGCTCACCTCGGGGCATCGCACCGAAGGGATGAGCCAGGACAACCGCTATTGGTTCAACGCCATCGTCTCTCCTCGCGGCGGCAACGTCTGGCGGGGCTGGCGCGAGTTCCGGTTCCCCGCGGAGTGTTTCTATACCGCCGGAATCCCTACGGCGGGGTGGGGCGATATGTCCTCGGGCGATATCCGCATGCCGCCCGGAAGCCGCATTCGGAACATCCGCCTGGTCCAGCGCCGCATCGTCACGGGCCCGCGAATGACGGACGACGCCCTCATCGCCGCCATTGATCTGAACCACCCGGGGCTCGAAGCCGCGGCGCGGGCAACCGGCAGGGACGCCCGGCTTTCGGCGATCGCGTCGCACTTCCGCTCCAGCGGGTACGACCGGCGGCATACGACGCCCGATCCGGGGTCCGATGCAAACATCGAAGAGGCGGACCGCATCCTCGCCGGTTACATCATGGACCACCACTGGCCGGACGGCGTGGACTGGGACGCCAACCCCTACGGATATATCGAGTGGTCCATCATCATCCACGCGTTCTACTATTTCAAGGCCCTTGAACGCGCCTGGGCAAAGACCCGGGACCCCAAATACCCCAAGGGAATCGAATCCATCCTGTGCGACTGGATGCGCAAAACACCCGTTCCCTTCGGCGTCCGCGCGGGCGGCCTGGCCTGGGGGCATTCGCTGATCGTGAGCATGCGGTCGTTCAATACGCTTGTCGACGCGTTCACCGTGCTTTGCGAATGTCCGGATACCGAAGACCGGACCATCGTGGACCTGCTCAAATCCATCTACGAACACGTCGTCTACCTCCTGAGATTCGAATCCTTCCCGCCTTCCAACAAGACCATATCGGAAGGCAGGTCTCTGCTCGCCACCGCCTGTTCCTTTCCCGAATTTCGTGAGGCGGAAGCCTGGTACGATGCCGCCAGCCAGCGGCTCATCGACGACATGAACATCCAGGTCTTTCCGGACGGCGCCTCATACGAACTCACCCCGGGCTATCAGATCTCGATCGCCTCCTGGTTCCTGGATGCGTATAAAGTGGCAGGGAAGTTCGGTCGATCGATGGATCCGGAACTGGAAGCCGGCATCCGGCGCATGTACGACTGGTGCGTCTCCGTCAACCGGCCCGACTTCACCTTTCCCTCCGTTTCCGACGCCGGCAGCCTGGACGGAAAATTCGGCGACGGGCTCGCGGGACCTGGCGCCATTCTCGAAAGCGAATCCGCCACCTGGATCGGCAGTGAGGGCAAAGAAGGCAGCCCGCCGGACTATACTTCCATCGCCCACCGGGACTCCGGTTATTTCGTCATGCGCAGCGGTTGGGACCGTGACGCCCGCTACCTGCTGTTCGAAGGCGGTCCGTACGGCCGATTCCACCAGCACGAAGACATGCTTTCGTTCGATCTCTACACCCACGGTCTGCCCTTCATCGTGGACCCCGGGATTACCTCGTACTATCCGAACGCCTGGACTTCGTTCTACCGGACAACCGAAGCGCACAACACGGTCCTTGTGGACGGCTGCGGTCAAAACCGTCGCGCCCGGACCATCGCCGAATGGGTTGAATCCGCCCGCGACAAGACGGTCTGGCGGTCCGATGACCGCACCGACGTCGCCATCGCCACGTACGACGCCGGATACGCCGGGTTGGACGCGGACGTCGCCCACCACCGTGTCGTGATGTTTGTTAAGCCCGACTACTTCCTGATCTTCGACGAACTCTCGGGCGAAGGCCGCCGGACCTACGAGGCGCTCTTCCACTTCATGCCCTACCGCGTGCTGATCGACCCGGAAAGCCGCGCCATACGGACCGGCCGCATGCATCCCCCCAACCTGGAAGTCCTCCCCCTCGTCAAAATGACGCCCCGCATCGTCTGCGGCGAGAACGATCCGGTACAGGGGTGGCTGGCAATCGACGGGCAGGATGTTCCCGCACCCGTCGTCATCTACAGGAAGCGGACGTCGCTGCCGTTCCGTACCGGCTACGCCCTCGTGCCCATCACGGAAGGCGTCAGCGCGGGCGTCACGTCGAGGATCACCCGCCGCGGAGATCTCTGGAACGTCCGCATCGCCCATCCCGACGGAGAAGTGGATCGGATCCGCATGGACTGGTCCGACACCAACGGCCCGGTGCTGGTTTAGTCGTTCCATTGCGCAACAGGAACATACGCGATACACGGCAGAGACTGTATTTTGTGATAGCCGTTCCAAGTTGATGCACTGGAGAATCCGACATGTTGAAGAGAATACGGATCCGCGGATACAAGTCTCTTGATGACGTGGAAGTGCGTCTGTCACAGCTGGTCGTGCTTTTCGGGCCTAACGCCGCCGGCAAGAGCAACTTGCTCGACGCCTTGCAATTGCTGTCGAAGCTGGCGACAAGCCGGACGGTCAAGGAGGCGTTCGATCCTCCCTATCGCGGGAAGCCGCTGGAGTCCTTTACCATTGGGCAAGACGGTATCAAGGGTCTGCTCAAACAGGAAAGACTATCGTTCTCTATCGAAGCCGACCTATGTCTGTCTGACGCAGTCGTCAAGTCGGTGAATCGCCAGATTCTGGAAATGCGTCGTCCAGGCGTCGAGGGCGAGCTTAAGCCCATGGACAAGATCCCTGCCCGCGTACGTGAAACATACCTGCGTTATCGCATCGAGATAGAGATGCTGCCGAAATCCGGTGTTCTTCGCGTCGCGGATGAATACCTGGCTGCACTGAACGCCAATGGGCAACCCACCCGAAAACGAAAGCCATTTATCGAACGCCAGGATCAGAAGATACACCTGCGCCTGGAGGGACAGGCCCATCCCACCTATTACGATCGTTACCTTGACCACAGCGTTCTCTCGATGCCTCATTATCCGCCTCACTATCCACACCTCGCAGCGGCCCGGCGTGAGTTGGAGAGTTGGCTGTTCTTCTACTTCGAACCACGCGAACGCATGAGGGCTGCGAATCCTGTAAAAGAGGTACGACACATCGGTTTAATGGGAGAAGAACTCGCCGCCTTTCTGAATACAATGAAAGCAACCGATGCCAGGCAATTCAAAGGCGTTGAAAAAGCGTTGCACGCGCTGATGCCCAGCGTCGACGGAATCGAAGTGGAGGTGAGCGATCTTGGCGAGGTGGAACTTAGACTTAAGGAAGGGGGTGTCGCGATTCCGGCTCGAGTGCTCTCGGAAGGCACCCTGCGGATGCTCGGACTCCTTGCCCTGACCGGCGTTGAGGACAGTCCTGCATTGGTTGGATTCGAAGAGCCTGAGAACGGCATTCACCCCCGCCGTATCCAGTTAATCGCAGAATTGCTTAAGACACAGGAGGCCTTGAACCAGACTCAACATATCGTTACCACACACTCTCCGCTTCTGCCCGACCTGCTCGAAGACGACGCCCTGTTTGCGGTCTGCCGGCGTAATGGTCAGACCCGTATCGATCCGTTTTCAACGTGGGGGCCACTGGCGCGGCGCCGTGAAATTGGACAAGCGCTTTCCGACGATGAAGACGGACTCCCGGTTTCAGCACGCATCTTGAGAGGCGATTTCGATGCGTGAAATCGCGCTTTTTTGCCGAGGACTATGCACATCAGCTCGTCATCGGCGCCCTCGTCAGGCGGGTCGCCAGCGAATATCGAATCGATGTACATCTGAATTGGCGGAGTTCGGTAGGTGGCTACGGGAAAGTCATAACAGAAGTCAAGAACTATATGCGTGACCTTGAACGGCAAGGAGATCCGCGACCCGATCTGATCGTCGTCGCGACAGACGCCAATTGCCGAGGACTTACTGAGCGAATGCGGGAGATCACTGGCCGAGAAGAACTTGCACCTATGATCCATGCCATTCCCGATCCGCACGTCGAGCGTTGGCTTTTGCTGGACGGTTCGGCCTTCAAGGCAGTATTTGGAATGGGGTGTGATGCACCCGATCAGAAATGTGATCGAAGACGATATAAACAGCGCTTGATCGAAGCCATTCGTGACACGGGGACGATACCCAGACTTGGAGGTATTGAATACGCTGAAGACATCGTACAGCACATAAACATCAACCGTGCAGCACGATCCGACCGATCTTTTGGGCGATTCGTCGAGGCTCTGCGCATCACATTTCAGGTGTGGAGACGCCAACCTCCAACTTCCCGCGTATAGTTGAAGTCGCTTTTCCCTGGGTCGCCGAACAATCGGAATACAGGTCGCAACGCCAACGGAATTGTTAACCGGCACCAATTGGTATGGAGAGAATTCAATGCTGCCCAACTACGACGTAGACATGCAGCTGGACGTGAAGGTCCCCATGCGCGACGGGATCAACCTTTCGGCGGACATCTACCTGCCGCGCGCCCGCGGGAGTTTCCCCACGGTCCTGATGCGCACGCCATACAGCAACAACGAAGACGGGATGGTCGCAAAAGCCAGGCGCCTGGCGAATAACGGATACGCCTGCGTTCTCCAGGACTGCCGGGGGCGCTGGGACTCCGAAGGCACGTATTACGCGTTTCGGGAAGGAGAAGACGGGCACGACACCCATGAGTGGATTGGAAACCGGGAATGGTGCAGCGGAAGGATTGGAATGGCCGGCAGCTCCTACGGCGGCGCCGTACAGTGGCGCAGCGCGCCGTATGCCAGCCGTTATCTCAAATAAATGACGCCCCGGGTCATCTGCGCCGACTACTATACCGGGCTCGTCCACCCGGGCGGCGCGTTCCAGCTCAACGTCATGCTCACCTGGGGTATGCGCACCAACGCCCGCACCGGCCAGACCATCGAGTTTCACAACTGGACCGAAGCCTTCCGGTCGCTGCCCCTCAACAGAATGGACGAAGCCTCGGGCCGCGACGTCGACTTCTGGAAGGACTGGGTCGAGCACGACGCTTACGACGACTACTGGGAGGAATTCAACGACGAAACCCGCTGGGGCGATATTATCGCGCCCGCGTTCAACATGGGCGGCTGGTACGATCTCTACGCCGCCCAGACTTTCAGCAATTACAACGGCCTTCGTCAGAACGGCGGCTCTGAAGACGCGAAGAGGAGCAAGCTCATCGTGGGTCCGTGGCCGCACGCGCTCAGCACGTCGCCAAAGACCGGGGACGTCGATTTCGGAGCGCCTTCCATGGTCGATCTCGAGAGCCTCGAAGAGCGCTGGTTCGACTATTGGCTCAAGGGTATCGACAACGGCGTCGTGGACGAGCCGCCCCTGAGGCTCTTCATCATGGGCGCCAACCGGTGGCGGGACGAATACGAGTGGCCCCTCGCCCGGACCGAATGGCAGAATTGGCACCTGCATTCCGCCGGTCAGGCCAACACGCTGCTTGGCGACGGCTGCCTCTCGATCGATCCGCCGGGCGAGGAACACCCCGATCGCTATACGTACGATCCGCGCTACCCCGCGCCGACCACGGGCGGGAACAACTGCTGCTCCCCCCATATCGTCCCCTGGGGGCCGCAGGACCAGCGTCCCGTCGAAATGCGCAGCGACGTGCTTTGTTACACCAGCGACCCGATGGAAACGGACCTGGAAGTCACCGGTCCCATCAAGGTCGTACTCTACGCCGCCACCGATTGCACCGACACGGACTGGACCGCCAAGCTGGTGGACGTGTCACCATCGGGGTACGCCATGAACCTCTGCGACGGCATCCTGAGGGCGCGGTTTCGGGAAAGCCTTACCAGCCCGTCTTTGCTCGATCCCGGAAACGTGTACGCCTATGAGATCGACCTGGGTGTCACCGGAAACGTCTTCAAAAAGGGCCACCGGATCCGGCTCGAAATCTCGTCGTCGAACTTTCCCCGGTTCGACCGCAATCTCAACACGGGCGGCTCTCTGGCAGGCGGGACCGAAATGCGCCAGGCCCGTCAGACCGTCCATCACTCGAGACAATATCCGTCCCACATCGTCCTGCCCGTCATCCCGGCAACGTGATAGTCGTTACGGGGAGCAGTGAATAGTTGACATCTGTTGCTCCTGCAAGAGTGGATAGGAACCTGCCCAAACGGGAACGCTGAGCATGCCTGCATTGCTCGTGCTGAGCCTGTCCATGCAAGCTTGTCGAAATGTCGAAGCGCCCGCGTTTGGTTGCCTTTCCAAACCTTCGCCGACCCTTCGACAATCCTTCGGCAGGCTCAGGACAACGGCTCAGGGACCGCTGGCTCAGGGCAGGCTATGGGTCTCCTGAAAGCGGCTTTATGACGTCCAATGAACTAAATTACGCGTGGTCATTGAGCTCGTCGAAATGCCCGCCATTCAACAACTGTTCGGCAGGCTTGCTTCGATAAGCTCAGCACGAGCAGGACAACGGCTCAGGATGCCGGGTCATTGGTGTCTAAGAATAGGACCTTCCGATATGCCGGATCCCTGTCTCCTCATTTCCATTCCCGGCAAGAGCTTCGGCTTCGTGCCCGGCCAGCGGATATCGATCCACCTCCATGTGATCGGGCTGAACAAACAGACGGTGAGCGTCCGGCTCGCGATCAACGATCCTCTCGGCGCCACCCGGTACGCGTCCGGGGAGGTCAGCCGCGACCTGGACGGAGGACACGCCGTCGTCCCGTTCGAATGCGATCTCGAACCCGATTTTCAGGCGGGTACACACCTCGTCACGGCGCAGGTCATTTCCGGGGCGCAGAACTTCAGGGCCATCGCCACCGAGTCGTTTGAGGTGGTCGTACCCGGCCGCCGCCTGGCCGACGGTTTTCCGGTTGCGCCTCGTGACCGCATTATCGATGCGAACTACGCCTTCGAAGCCACAGACGCCGAAACGCTGAATGCGGCGTTCCGGACGGCGCATGTCGAATGTGAAGCGTGCCGCAACCCGGACGGCGGCTGGGGGACCGTCCCGGATGCGGAAAAACCCGCGTACCGCTTGCCCTCGAACGTCATCCTGGGTTATCTGTACGGCTACGAAGCGCTGGGTGACGAGCAATACAGGAATCTGGCTGTGGGCGGCCTGGACTATCTCCTTGCAGAACAGGACGAGAACGGCGCCTTCCGCTGGTGGTACAAGGGCGTTCCCGGCGGCGTGATGAACCAGCGCGACAACTTCTACGATACGGGCTGGGCGGGCCTGGCCCTTGCGGAGGGCTTTCGGGTTACCGGAGAGGAGGAATACCTCGACGCCGTTCGACGGGCCGCGGACTGGACGGCGACCTGCCCCTTTACCGGGAACAACAACTACGATGCATTCGCGCTCTGGTTTCTATCCCTGCTGTACGCGTTCACCGGAGAAGAAAAACACCTGGAGACGGCGGTCTGGCGTACCCGCGGCGGCGTCTTCTTCGCGCAGCTTCCCCGGGGCGGATGGCCGGGTCACAACTTCCATATCGGCTATCAGTCCATCACCGCGAACGGCCTCGCCTCGCTTTACGACGTCCTCCCCACCGATCATCCCTTTTCCGATCCTCTAAGGGACCGCCTCTGCGCGGCCCTCAATTTCGCCACGTTCCTTCAGACGCGCACCGGAGACTATTGCATGGGCTGGGAATACGACCGGGAATTTCGTATCGACAGCACAGGAACGCCCACGGGGACCATGATTCCCGCCCGGTCGGAACTCGTTCGCGCCTTCTACAAGACCGACAATCGCCTCGACGTACCGGCCAATATCTTCAATGGGCTCTGCCGTTCCACCACCAGGAGAATCGAATCCCTCAAGAGTCGCCCCGATCGCGACAGATCAGAAGTCACCGGTCTGATGGACGTCGGCGTACTCCTCAAATGGCGCCGCAACAAATAAGGCGCGGCGAAAGCCGCGCCTCCAATTTCCCGGGCAGGGGCCCGGGATCCCGTGCATAGTCCTTCAGAATCGCTCTTGCCTGGGCACCACTTCAATCTCGAACAGCTTCGGCCATCGTTTTCCGGTCACGAACAGGCGCTTCCCGTCCCTATCATACGCGATTCCGTTCAATGCGGCATCCGGGCCGAGCCGTTCCTGCCCCGGCAGAAGCCCGGTCAGATCGATCCAGCCCACCACCCTGCCGGACTCCGGGTCGATCCTTGCGATCAGGTCCGACTCCCAGACATTGGCGTAGACTTCACCCTCGACGTATTCCAGTTCATTCAGCCGGGTCACCGGTCCCTTCTCGTCCCGGACTTCCACCCGCCCCACCTCTTCGAACGTGTCCGGATCCCTGAAATACAGCGTCGGCGTCCCATCGCTGACGATCAGCCTCCGGCCGTCGTGCGTGATCCCCCACCCCTCGGAGGGATAGGTGAACGACCGAACGCGTTCGAATGTCTTCTTGTTGTAGACGAATCCGGTCCGCGCCACCCAGGTCAACTGGAGGATGCGATTTCCGAAAATCGTGATCCCTTCGCCGAAATACCGGGATTCCAGCATCTTGATCCGCGTGACCTGGCCGGTTTCCGGCACGACCTCGCGTAACGTGGACCTCCCGTAGAGCCCCGTTCCCTCGTACAGAAAGCCTCGTTCATATACGAGCCCCTGGGTGAACGCGCCGTGATCGTGGGGGTACGAATTTATCACGCGGTACGTGTACGGCCGCGGCTTCCAGGCCGCGGTCGAATCCGCAAGCGATGCGGTTCGAGCCCCAACCTGAACCGTCACGAGCCCTTCCGCCAGAACCAACACGACGCATAGGGCCGGAATGATTCCCGGCAGACGTCGCAGGCACAAGAAATTCCTCAATGGCGAATAACAGGTTCCGTAGCCGGACTGTACGGTCATCTCTCTCAGTTTTTTCTAATCTCATTCGTCTATATATTGGTAGGGGCGACCGGCCGGTCGCCCCTACAGGAATTCTGCATTCGTGAATCGATATCGCGTTTCTACGCACCAATCTTGCGCATGTAGGGGCGACCCTCGTGGTCGCCCGCCCTTAAGCTTTTCCGGCTTCGCGCTGAGCCGCGGACGGATCGCCCTCTATCCATGCTTCGCCGTCCGTCCATACTTCCTTCTTCCAGATAGGCACGGTTTCCTTCAGCCGGTCGATCGCGTAATGACAGGCTTCCAGTGCCGCTTTGCGGTGCGGCGCGGAAATCGCGATCAGCACGCTGGTCTCGCCGATCTCCAATCGACCCACGCGATGCAGCATGCCCACCCGGTCCACCTCCCACTTCGCCTTCACCTCCCTGCCGATCTCTTCCATTTTTCCTTCGGCCATTTCCCGGTAGGCATCGTAAACCAGATAGCTGGTCCGGCGGCCCATCGAGTGGTCACGCACCACCCCCGCGAAGGTCGCCACCGCGCCGTCCGAATCTCTCAGCACGGCGTCGTGCAGCGCGCCGGGAGATATGGGTTCTTTCTGGATTCGGTAGAGATCACCGGACATACGGTCTCTTCTCCTCCGGTTCGGCGTTTTCGACGCAGCCCGCCGGCCCGCCGCCGCTTACCGGCGGAATAAACGCCACCTCATCCCCATCTCCAAGCCGCCGGGACCGATCCACGTACGCCTGGTTGACAGACACCATCAGGCTGGCTTCCATTTCCCGCAGCCGGGGATGTTCTTCCGCCAGCCGCGCCAGCAGGTCCGTGACGCGGGCGCGATCAGGCAACGATATCGACGCCTCCGGTGTCCCGACCAGATCCCTGCACGACGCGAAAAACAGGACCTTGACCTCCATATTCCTTCTCCACCTCTTTATTCGGAGCACCCGCGCGGCGGAGGGATCGTTTCGTCAACGCACCCGTCTGAGCCTCGTATTTTCCGTCACCCCGGGCGTTCGCCCCCGCTTCGCCACGGGCCGCCGTCCAACGGCCTTGATATCGGACGTAAAGTCAATGGGCGAGGCGCCGCTGATTGCGCTGCCCACGCCAAACCCGTCCACAGCGGACCCCGCAGCTACGAATTCCCGGATGCGGTCCGGCGTCATGCCGCCGCTGACGTAAATCTTCACCTGCCGATGCCCCGCGCGATCCAGTTCGCTTCGAACCCCTCGGACCAGATCGGGCGTTACGCCACCCAGCTCAGAGGGTGTGTCCAGACGCACGCCCTCCAGCCGCCCGCCCATCTCCCGGGCCAGCCGCACACTTTCCTCCGCTTCGTCCATAAATGTATCCACCAGCACGAGCCGCCGGATCGACCCGGGCATGTGCCGGTCGAAGGCCCTGGCCGCCGCCAGCGTGTCACCCATGATCAACATCAGCGCGTGCGGCATGGTGCCCGTCGGATCGCTTCCGGCCAACTGACCGCCCGCCGGTGTGGCGCAACCGGTACACCCGCCAACCAGGGCCGAATATTCCATCACATCCGAAATGGCCGGATGGACGTGCCGCGCGCCGAAGCTGATCACCGGAATACCCCCTGCCGCCTCCACGCATTCCCGCGCCGCCGTCGCCCAGCCGCTCTTCTGGGCGAGCGTACCGAGATAGGCGGTCTCGTAGACGCCAAAGCTGCTGTAACGCGCCCGTATCCGGAGTACGACTTCCTTTCGGGACATCGGCTGACCTTCGCCCAGCGCCCATACGGACGCCTCCCCGGCCCAGACTCCGTCCAGATTCTCCAGGACCTCGGTCATGCCGCAAAGCGTGCCGTCCCCGTTCGGAAACACCTCCATCGTAACAACCGGATCGATCCCCTCCCGCGACAACACCTCGCGGGTATTCAAAAAGTAGAGATCGGCCCGGTTCTCGTCAAAAAAAGCCGCGTCCGGCAGCATTGACTGATCCAATCGAGGCGCGAAAAGGCGTCTTCCGCGGCGGCAGGACCGGGCGACCGGGGGTCCCGCATCGCAACGACGCGTCGTTACATGCTTCTGTTCTCGAGGCGCTCCCTCATCGCCTCCACGTAGGACACCGGCACGTCCACAGTCCCGATTATCGGATCCCCCCTGCCGTCGCCATGGCAATCGGACCCGCCCGTGCACAGGAGGTTGTGCTCGGCGGCAATGTTCGAGTATCTGGCGACCTGCGAGGCATTGTGTTTGGTGTGCCGAACCTCGATACCGTCCAGTCCGGCGGATACCATGCCCGGAATCAGGTCGTCCCGTC
This sequence comes from Gemmatimonadota bacterium, assembly GCA_028873695.1. Taxonomy (GTDB): domain Bacteria; phylum Latescibacterota; class UBA2968; order UBA2968; genus JAAXHE01. The sequence continues at coordinate 25,245 of JAPPNU010000006.1, forward strand.
GATACAGCCCGGGATGAGCAAGGCACGCCAACCCGCCGGCGGCCCTGATCACCTGAATTGCCCCGGACGGCGACTGCGAGTACTTGCCAACGTAGGCCGGCTTCGAATATCCCAGGTACCTGTGGAACGCTTCGTCCACCGAAAGAACCAGGCCTTCTTCCACCATCACGTCTGCGATATGCGGACGTCCTATCGCGCCGGGTCCCGCCCTTGCCAGAACCTGCTCGAGCGGCACGCGCAACCCCATATCATTCAGCTTTTTCACGATTCGTTCCGCACGCTGCAGCCGGGCCTGCCGAAACGTGTCGAGCCACGAGATCAGGTCCGGGTGTTCCGGGTCGATAAAGTACCCCAGAATGTGTACGTCGGCGCCGTCATTCCTGGCGCTCAGTTCGGTTCCCGGTATCACTTCGACTCCCAGCAGCGCGCCTTCCTCCTGCGCCTCCGCAACCCCCCCGGTCGAGTCGTGGTCCGTCAAACTGATCACGCTGAGTCCGGCCGCTTCGGCCCGGCGAACCACCTCCCGGGGCGTGAATGTCCCGTCGGAGTTCGTCGAGTGCAGATGAAGATCGATGCGCTGGTTCAAGTGCCGGCTTTCGAATTGTCCGCGGGGACCGGATCGACATAGATCGGTCCGCGCTTCTGGCGGCTTCCCTGCCGTTTCAAGGCGACGAGTTGGCTGCGCAGAAGGTTTCGTTTGATTGCGCTGAAATGGTCCGTCACCAGAACGCCGTTCAGGTGATCGACCTCATGCTGGACCGCGCGTGCGGCAATATCCGACATCGTCCCGCTGAAGCCGTTTCCGTCCCGGTCGAGGGCGTCAACCCGGACCTGCGCCCGGCGCTCGACGTCTCCCACAACCCCCGGCATGCTCAGGCACCCCTCTTCACCGACGACCTCGCCCTCCGCCTGGCTGAGCTCCGGGTTGATCAACACCGTTGCATCGGCCTCAGGATCGCCCGGGCTGACGTCCAGAACCACCACACGCAGGCTTACGCCCACCTGCGGCGCCGCCAGACCGATCCCCTCCGCCGCGTACATCGTCTCGAACATATCGTCCACGAGGGTACGCACCTCTTCCGTAATCGCTTCAACCGGCCGCGCCTTCCTTCTGAGTGTCGGGCAGCCGAATTTCTTGATTTCGAGCAGTGCCACTGTTCAGGTCCCGTGTAAGCCTACAATTCTGAGCGTCGATGACTACCTGCCCTGGATGTTCAGAAACGTCTCGTTCAAACTTCCGCTGCGGTATCCCTGCATATCCAGCGTGACGTACCGATATCCGATTTCCTTCAAATGCGCCACCACCCCGTCGACGAGTCCGTCCAGAAAAAATCGGCCGATCTCTTCGGGTGAAACTTCGATGCGGGCGACGTCGTCATGGTGCCTCACCCGCACCAGGCTGAATCCCAGTGTCTTGAGGAACGCCTCGGCCCGGTCGACCATCGACAGCGCTTCCACGGTCACGGGTGTGCCATAGGAAATGCGGGACGACAGGCAGGCCGACGCCGGGCGATCCCAGGCAGGTAAACCCCAGGCTCTGGACAACAGGCGAATCTCCTCTTTTGTCAGGCCCGCCTCCACCATGGGGGCCCGCACCCCCCGGTCACGTGCGGCCGTCATCCCCGGCCTGAAGTCTCCCACGTCGTCCGCGATGGCCCCGTAAACCAGGAAGCGATACCGGCCCTCATATTTCTCGAGGACTTCGTCCAGTTTGTCGGCCAGCGCCGTCTTGCAATGATAGCATCGGTCGGGATCGTTTTTTACGTAGTCCGGATTCTCCATTTCCCGGGTGTGGACCACTTCCATCGGAATACCGATACGGTCCGCGATAGCCCGCGCGTTCTCGAGTTCCCCGGTGGCATAGCTGGCCGAAACCGCGGTTACCGCGAGCGCCTTCGTTCCCAGCGCCCGGTGCGCCGCCGCCGCCAGAAACGTGCTGTCCACGCCCCCCGAGAACGCCACGACCACGCTCCCCATATCCCGGAGAAGCTTCTCGAGCCGGCGCAGCTTTTCTTCGGCCTGCAAGAGCCCCGACCCGGCGTCATCGCCCATATGTCGTTCCACCGTTGACATCACTCGCGATCCTCCATCCCACCCGGCATGCGGGCGACCGGCCGGTCGCCCCTACTGGCGATCCTCCACACCACCCGGCATCACCACCGCATCGACCATTCCGTGCAGTACTTTCTTGTCCGGCGGGCAAACCGTGGCCTGCACGCCCGACAAAACGGGCCGACCATCCAAAACGAAATAATAGGGCTGGATGCGCACCCGTCCTTTGAGGCGCATCATGCGATCGGTCTGGAAATCGTAGTACGACACCGAAAAGCGGGAACCCGTGTGGAACTCCTGCAATATGTGCGGCGATGCCGGATAGGCGGCAAGGGCCGACTCTATCGTGGTCTGCCAGTCCGACTCCGACATGTCGTGGCCCACGGCCACGCCGCGGCTCCCCCAGGCCTGATCGGAGAAACCTGACGGCTTAATCACGAAACGGCGTTGTTTCTGTCCCAGGGAACCGAGTTCCCGCCAGTCCCGGAAATATCCGCCGTTCACGCTCAAACCCGGTATTACGGCGTGCGGCGGCAGGGGACGCGGGTCCAGAATCCACGTCTTCGGAAACGTCTGCGCGAGGAACGCCACCGCTTCTTCTCCAAGCTCGCGAAGCCAGAACGAACCCAGGATGGGATGGTGGAACAGCGCCATCAGCATTTTCTCTTCCAGGTGGGCTTTCAACGGCGGCGTTGCCTTAACCTTTCCCTTGCGAATGGCGTATAATATCAGATCCATCTTCGGTATGTTTTTCAGGTCGAACAGTTCGAAAAAGCGATAGAGTACGTCGATCTGCCGCCGTCCGCCCGTGCCGTTCACGAACAGTCCGGCCTCGCTGAAAATCACCTCTTCCGGGCGCACGACGCAGGTTTCGAGCCCCGCCCGGTTCAGGGCTTCGCCCAACCAGGTCATTTCGGGATGGTACCCCGAAGATTCCTCTGAAACCACGATGCCCAGCACCGGCTCTGCAATTCCGGCAACCGAACGCACCATCCCCATGAATCCGTTCACCATACCATCGGCGCCGCCCACAATTCCGAATCCGAACCGGCCGTACCGCTCCGCCAGACTGGCAGTAAACCCGATTCCCCCCGGCACCGAGTCCAGTTCCGAAGCGATCGTTCCGGCGGGAGTCGGAATCAGGTCCGGCCGGATCACCATGGGCAGATGCTGTTTGAAACGGTTCATCCGGCCGTATCCGATTACGGTTTCCGGCTTCCCCTGATCCAGATATGCTGCGACCCACTCCGGCTGGATTCTACGGACGCTCTGAGAATACAGAAGGTTACAGGCCTTGTAGAAATCGTACAGATGGACGCCCAGGCGTTCCAGATGGTCGATCACCCGCGGTGGCATCCGGAACGGTTCGGGCGAGACCCGCCAGGGGCTGTTGGACTTGGGATGCACCGCGCGCTGAACATCCGTATACAGCCCGCCACCCGGCGTCATCCTGTCAATGCAGAGACTGCGCTCCCTGGCGTCGGTCACTTGAATCGTCTCTTCCTCCGCACAGATTCCCATGTCAATCACCCGATCTGTTCTGACGACGTTTCGGCTTCCTGACTCGCTTCCACACCAGGGTGGAGCCACCGATCTGCAATCGCCGCCATGTTCCGGGCGCGTCTCCCTCCTCGCCGTCCCGTCGCCGCGTCTCCGGACCGGCCTGTGTGTGAGTACGGGGTATTCTCCGCAACGCCGTGGACCCGTCATCTGACAGAAGCGCCTGAACCGATGACACCGTTTCCGAATCGGAAACGCCCTGGCCTTGCGATTCATCCTGAAGATTCAGGCGCGCGGCAGCGGCTTCGTATACGGCCTTCGCCGCCTCGACACGCGCCTCGAGCAAGTTGAGCGCACGTCTCAGCTCTTCAACCTGGGAGGCCGATGCATTTATTTCCCGGCGTGCGTGTTCGAGCACTTCTTCGTAGAGATCGTCCCGATCTCCGTTTGCGTCTTCCATGATCTCCATCCACGTATCGTGGCTGCGCCTTGTAAGGAACTTCAGCTGTGCGCGCGTCCGGTTTCGCGTTCAACGCCCGCGGTCGGCGGCGAGCGCCAGCTTCATGCTCTTTTTGTACCGTTCCGGGTCTCTGAGAATTCGGACCGCCTCGTGAAACTGTTCATCGCCCTTCAGCCGCGCCAGAATCCGCCCCCTTCTCCCCCAGACCCGGTTTCCCAGTTCCCTTCCGATTTCCAGCCGGATGAACGGTTCCGCCTTTTCGAATTCCGCTTCCCGCTCCGATTCAACGACGGTCCGCAGGACGTCCAACGCCTCGTCTGCTTTCCCGTCCAGGCCCGCGGCCGCCAGCGCCCGGTTCAGATTCTCCAGTTCGCTCTGGGCCGGCGTGCGGTATCTGCTGAAATTGCCAAGTTTCGACGAGTCCGCGAGGAATGCCCGGAACGCGCTGATTTCCTTTTCACCCACCTCATAGCCGTCCGGGTCCCTGGGAAACGCGGTCTGCGCGGCGTATTCCACGGCGAAGTCGAAAAACAGACCGGCTCGGTACATTTCGAGGATCAGTCTTGGTCTGCGCTTCGGCTTCACCACCACGTCGGGCGTGATACCGCCTCCGCCGAAGACCGTGCGCCCGCCGGCAGTCTTGAAAACCCTGGCAGAGTCCGAGACTTCGTTAGCCATACGGTCCTCTCTCAACGCCATTCCCAACGTCTGCCCCAGTTCCATTTCGAACAGCTGCTCTGCCTGCCTGGTGGATTCCAGATCGAACTGTTCGAAAAGCCGCGTGATCGCATCTTCCCGACTCTCTTCCCCCGCAATGGTCGCAACCGTCTGATACAGGGGCACCTGCGAGTCCCCTACGTTCAAAGCCAGGTTGCCCAACCGGCCGAACCTCCTGTTCTTGTGGATGCTGCGCCCGCTGGGGGTGTAATAGAGGGCTGTTGTCCACTTCAACGCTTTTTCGTCGCTGACTCGCTGAAAGGACTGAACGGAGCCCTTGCCGAACGTTGGTGTGCCCAGGATCAGCCCGCGGTCCGAGTCCTGAATTGCCCCTGCGACAATCTCCGACGCGCTGGCGCTGTGGCTGTTGACCAGAACCACGAGCGGAATATCCTTAACCCTGGACGCTTCCGCGGTGCGATATTCCTTATTCTGGGAATCCACTCGGCCCCGCGTGGTGACAACCAGCAGATCGGGTTCCAGAAACACGTCGGCGACGGCGACGGCCTGCGCCAGAAGCCCGCCGGGATTCCCCCTCAAGTCCAGGATTATACCCCTCGTATTCTTCGCTTTCAACTCGTCCACGGCGGCTTTCAGCTCATCGGGCGTGGATTCTGAAAACCGGCTGCTTATCAGACCGGACATGGCAATGTATCCGATGCCTTCTTCGATCCCGTCAATGCTCGCCACGCTCTTCACGCGGATACGCGCCCGGATAATCTCCTGGTCGAACGTCTGCGAGCGGCCCGTTCGTTCGATCGTAATCACGACCCGGTTGCCGGGCGTCCCACGCAGCACATCCACGACCTCCTCGAGTCTCTTGTTCAGCGTGGGGTCTCCGTCAACCGCGACGATCCGGTCGCCGACCACAAGGCCGGAGGTGTCGGCAGGCGTACCCTCGATAACGCTCAGAACAACCGGCACCTCGACGTCATTCCTCTTCATGGTACTGATGGTAATGCCCAACCCGCCGAATTTGCCCTGGGTATCGATTATCAGATCATCCAGGCCGCGCTTGTTGAGCATCTGCGTATACGGGTCGAGTTCGTCCAGCATACCTTCGATGGCTGATGTCGTGAGCGAGTCTGACGCCAGTGGCTTGTAATAACTCGTGGTGAGCAGTTTCAGTGTCTCGATGTATTCGTCTATACTGTTTTCAACGGCGGCGTATCCGTCTTCCCCATTGACAAGCCGCGAGTCCAGTACCAGGCAGATTCCCAGAAGTCCGATCAGCGCCGCTCCAACCCATATTCGCCTGCGTTTCCGTCCGCTCATATTCCGCCTCCGCATAGTCTGGTACCGCCCCGGACTTCCCGCTACGGCCGGCGCGATGCTGCCATCCTTTCACGCACTTCGCTGTAGATCCGGCACGCCAGGTCCTCGACGGGCCGCCGGCCGTCGACGCGAAGAATCCGCTCCGGCTCCGCCTGCCAGATCCTTTCATATCCGTTCCTTACGCGCCCGAAGAACGCGTCGCCCGCGGCTTCGAACCTGTCGACGTCTTCAGGTATCCATCGCTGTCTGACGGTTTCGAGATCCACGTCTATCCAAACGGTAAGATCCGGTTTCAGGCCCCCGGCGGCCACCTTTTGAACCGCCCGAATACGATCCAGGTCCAGCCGGCGTCCATAGCCCTGGTAGACGACCGTGGAATCCGAAAAACGGTCCGATACCACCACTTCTCCCTGCGAGAGCGCCGGACGAATCACCGTATTGACGTGCTGAGCCCGATCAGCCGCGAATAACAGCATCTCCGCGGAGGGGTCCACTTCCGATCGACGCGCCAGCAGGAGGCTGCGGACCTTCCGGCCCAGCCCGGTCCCGCCCGGCTCACGGGTGAGTACCACGGATCGTCCCGCCGCACGAAGCCGTTCGGCCAGCCGTTCGGCCTGCGTGGTTTTCCCGCTCCTGTCGATGCCTTCAAAGGTTATGAAAAGTCCCGCCACGCCGATCCATGCTCCCGTGCCGCGCGTGGGTGGCGCCGTTATCAGTCCGTTGATAAAGTCGCTCTGCAGGCGAGGCCGAGCCATTGTGGTCGAA
>JAPPNU010000025.1 GCA_028873695.1 Gemmatimonadota bacterium
CGAAGACAAGGCGCGCGACCGAGTCCCATCCATCGATTCGGCGAGGGAGCGCAACGCAGTATTTCGACCGCAAGGGCCGGCCGCAGCCCGGATGGGCTTTTCCAACGGGCTGACGGGTCGCTTTTTTTCAGTTGCCGGTCGCCGGGGACAATAATGATTTCGACGTGTGAGTATACCCTGCGCCGGCAGCACTGTCAAGCGGAAAGCGGATATTCCAGGGTATACGAAAACATGAAACATTTTGGCCGAATTGGCGTAAAACGGGGGAAATCTGAGCTTATCCGCCGGGAAATCGCCCTGTCCGCGAGTGGGCTTCTCCGGCTCCTGACCGTTCGAAACCGAAAGGAATCCAATGCGCTCTGTTGAACATGTACTGACACTTCTCGCCGGGATGTGCATCGCGTTCCTGCTGTTGCCATCCGCGGCGTTCCCGCTGACGCCGACGTCCGCGGATTCCCTTTACGCACGCGGACACTCCGCGGAGCGCATGGAGGACGTACGCGAAGTCGTCTCCCGGCTCAACGCGGCCCTGCCCGCCACCGCGCATCCCGCCGGTATGCTGACCCGTATCGGCAATCTTTACGTGCGTCTGCAGGAGGCGGACAGCGCGGAGGTCGCTTTCGACGCCGCTGTCGAACGGGACAGTACGCTGGCCGGGGCTTATCTCGGCCTGGGGGAGGTCCTGCTCGAACTCCGGAACAGACCCCGAGCCGCCCTCGTCCCGCTGCAGCGGGCGGTGGAACTGGATTCCACGTATGCGGAAGCCCACTACATGATGGCCCGTGCTTACCTGAGGTCCAGGAAGACCACGGCCGCGAGGCGAGCCGCGGACAAGAGTATTCAGGTTGAACCGAACTACGCGGCGCCATACCTGTTTCTGGCAAAACTCTACCAGCGTGAAAACAACAACCGCGCCGCGTTCACGTTTTATAAGGCGTATCTGGAACAGCGCCCCAACGACCAGACCGCGGCCTATGAATTCGCGGTTGAACTCCTCAAACAGAAGGAACTCGACAGGGCGCGTGAAATCGCGGAACGACTCGGTGGATCGCAAGGCCTGCCCGTCGTTGCCCAGGCGCTCATGGCCGACCGCGACTATGAAGGCGCGCTGGATGCTTTCTCAGAGTATATCGACGGCCTGACCCCTGAGGAACAGGCCCTTTTCGAAGACATTTCGCTGGTCGGCCTTTCCCACGAAGTGAGAGCCTACCGCACGACGACGCCGGAAACGCGTGAGGCATTCCTGCGAAACTTCTGGCTCCGAAAAGATCCCTTCAAGTCGTCCGCCGGTGCGATGCGCCGCGCCGAGCACTACCGCCGGGTCTGGTATGCCCGTACGTTCTTCGGCAAGAAGAGATTCCCGTATGACCGGCGGGGAGAGATCTATATTCGCTACGGTGAGCCCGACTTCCGATCAAGCTGGCGCGAACTGAACGCGCAGATGCCGCTGAGAGTCCAGCGCGTCCAGGAGCGCATGGCCCATCAGCTTTATGGAAACAGAGCCCTGGCGCTGACGTTCGTGGGTCCGGTGTATCCCATTCGTTCCGCACAGGCCTCGGAAAACACATGGAGAAACTCTGAGGTCCGCGCAACCTCGCAGCCCATTCAGACAATCGACGAGGCCGCGGTCGGCCTGGAACGCTACAAGCCCATAACCTCCAGCGGCGACTGGTCCGCCGTACCCTGGGCGGTCTGGATCTACGCCGACATCGACGGCGGCATTGAAATCGCCTTTACGGACGAGTTCAATACGGGCAACTTCGACTACGCGCCGGAACCCGTCATGGGCCCTGAAGATATCAATGAATATAACATGCAAAGCCGAGGCGGCCCGTTCCGCAACATGGTCAACCGCCTTAACGCCATGGCCCCCGCGGCACGGATGACGAGGGTGGCGAGCAGGGAACCCGAACGATACGCCTTCGAAGCGCTGGAACCGCTGGACTATTACTACGAAGCCCTTTCGTTTCGCGGACTTGACGGCAAAACCGAACTGCAACTCAACATCGGGCTGCCGATCGACAATGTCGCGAGGCGCGAAGACATCGATACGACCGTCGTCGTCAATCGCCGCGTCGCGCTTGTCGACAGCCGCAAAGGCCGACTTCACAAACGCAACGACGACCTCGCCGTGCCGGTTACCGACGCCAACCTGGGGCGAAGCCTGCTGGCGCTGGACCGGGTTGACATTGCCGCCGCGCCAGGCGTCTATCAGCTCGCGGTGGAAGCCTGGCGAAAAAAGACGGACATGCTCCAGGTCTATCAGCAGACGCTGGAACTGCCCGACTATCGCGGCGAGGAACTCATGATGAGCGATATCCAGATCGCCCAGAACGTGGTGGAAGCCCGTGAAGAATCCGATCGGAAATTCGTACGTCAGGGTTGGGACATTCTACCGGCGCCGTCCCGCACGTTTTACGTGGGCAAATCCGTCTTCGTCTACTTCGAAGTCTACAATCTCGAAAAAGACGCCTTCGGAAACACCCGATACGAAGTGACGTTCGAGGTCATCTCCAAGTCCACGAGCAACAGATCCCCCAGGACGTTTCTGCCCAGAATCCGGAAAGACGGCGAATCCATTGAAGTCCGGTACGAACAGTCGGGTACGGAAACCTCGGTGTCGGACTTTGTCGAACTGGATCTGGGACAGGCGGATCCGGGTCGCTATTCGCTGCACATGACGGTCAAGGACCTGAATGCCGACCGCAACATCAAACGGGACAGCATTTTCCGGATTGCGTCGCCCCCTCGCAGGAGATAGCGGCGCCGGGGGAAGACGCGTCCGGCCGGCCGCCGCGGTGTCCCGTCCCCCAGGTTCCCCGCCATTCGGCCGCCAGCGCGATTCCACGGTCCGGACTGCTAACCCTGATTCCTCATTTTTCGAGGACGTTAATTCGAATATGTGTCTGTTAAAAAAGCGATTAGACTGCTGATTACCAGGATACACCAGGACACTGTACGTGAAATGAAAAAACGTCCTTCATGACGACCATTTCGGCCTGTGTCGAAGGGTTTCGTCGCAGTGCCGCGTTGCGGCTCTTGCGGAATTGAGGCTAACCGAGCCGCATCACCAGGGTGCCCGAAATACGATCGTGCAGCGCCTGCCGGTCCGGATGACGGCGCGTGATCCAGACGAGCGCAAGGCCGAGTAAAGAACCGGAATAGAGGACGATCGACCAGAGACGCGAACCTTCGGCATCGAAATCAGGCGGCGGCGTCAGGACGCGTTCGGCATCCAATGCCACCTGATGGGGCGCCGCATAGGGGTTCAGGACCGACAGGACGATCAGAATTGCAAACAGAGGCGTCCACTTCACCGCGGAACGGACAAATGCCCGGGCCCGCCCTATCGCGCCGCCATCGGCGGAAACGACCCTCAGACTCGTCATAATCTTCCCCGGCGTCTGTCCCCTGCGCGCGAGAAAGATGGTACAGTATACCAGCGTGATCCCGTACTCGAGAACCAGCGCCGCCACGGGCGAGGGCGTGACTTCTCTCAGGGTCCGGGAGAGCGGCAGGTCCAGCAGCTTCAACATCAGCATGTCTATGACCACCGCGAGAAGCCGCCTTCCGAGTCCGGCCATTTCATCCTGCATCAGCATTGCCTTACGCTCCTGCTTCAGACCGCGGCACGTGAAGCTCGATCGGCAGATATTCCCTGAATCGCAGAAAATCACCGTCGGTGGTCAGGACCGGCATCTCGTACCGATGCGATACCGCGCAGATCAGGAAGTCCGTATTCGATCCCTGAACACCCCGGCTTCGGCTCAGGTTGAAAAACTCGGCCGCGCAATCATAGTCGGGCGCCTCGAGCCGGAGGTCCGGAAACGCACTCAAATGACTTCGAAGTCCGTTGAATTGAACCTGCGAACGAATTCCGGACAGTATCTCCTGACGGACCGGTCCAATCAGTTGTACCCGGACTTCCCGTACAAGCTCAGCGAATTCCTCGACGGCAGGATGTTCCGAAACGACGTTGCGCCGCAGCGACAGGGACCAGACGCTGGTGTCCACCACCACCTTCATTTCCGATTCCGCTGTATCTTGTAATCGAAGTCCGGATCGTAGTCGATGGTATTGAACAGACCCAGTATCCGGAGTTGTCCGCGACGCTGCACATACTCTTCCAGGGCCTCGGTGACTGCAGCCCTTTTCGTTCTGTGCCCGCCGGCTCTGCGGGCTTCCTCGATCAATGCGTCGTCAAGCGCAAGATTGGTTGCCATGGTCCGCCTCCATATTTACACACTAATCTACACAACAATCTGTGTAGATTCAAGCGGAAAATCCGGAGGCCGTCGAATTTCCCGCCTCGAGCGAACGAATTTCCGTACCCCTTTTTTGCGTTACACGAGGAGGTGTGATCCGTGAAACTCGTTCAATTTCGAGATCCATCCGCCCCGGAACCCTCCCGTCTGGGGCTGATCGAAAACGACGTGGTACTGGATCTCACGGCGTGCGAGCCCTGCCCCGCCTCGGTCTTCGACCTCTATTATGTCCATGGAGGTGACGGCATCGGACTGGACCGGGTGGTCGAAGACATCGATACGGCAGGCGCCCGTTCCCACAGCCTGGCGGATCTGATGCGCAGCGATCCGGACGCCGGACGCCCGCACCTGATCCCGCCCGTATCCCCGCCGCCCGGCCAGCCCCAGCGGTTGCGGGTGTGGCTGGCGGGCGTGACCCATGCAGACAGCGCCAGGCTCCGGGAAACCGAAGCGAAAGAGGCGACCGGCGGCGCTGTCAACGTATACGATCAGAAATACAGAGAATGCGCGCAGGGCGGCATACCCGAACTCTTCGCGAAGACCGACCCGGACGCGCTGGCCGGCCATCGGGGGAAGATCGCGCGCCCTGAAGGCACCCGCCGGCTCGTGCCGGAGACCGAACTGGTTACCGTTTACGGGCTGGACAACCGGGGCAGGATTGAGCGCCTGGGCTTTACGGGCGGGAATGACTATACCGACAACGGTATTGAAGCCGAAAACCCGTTGAATCTTCCCCAGGCCAAGAACTGGCACGGGGGCTGCGCCAGCCTGGGACCGGCTCTGGTTACGGATTCCGAATTCGACGACGCCAGCGTCACCGTCTCCTGCGAGGTCCTGCGCGACGACAGGCGAATCGCCCGAAAGGCCGGACGAACCGGACAGGACCACCTCAACATGCCCGACCGGCTCTTCCACCTGGAGCGGTCTCTTTTCAGTCGCCTGCCGATGCCGGAACAAACCCTGCAACTGTTGTACTGGGGCACGCCTATCGTCTTTTCGGAGGCCGACCTTCCCAACGGCCTTCAGCTCAACGACACCGTCAGGATGTCGTTCGGCGGCATCGGCGACCTGCAGAATACGATCGGACCATTCACCAAAAACCGCCAGTTGGCCAGGCTGGCGGCCAATCGGCGGTAAAACGTCACGGCGGCAGGCGGCGGGCCCGCTCCTACAAGACCCGATCGTGTCCCCACGGATCCTGTTTGACGATCTCGAATTCCTTGATTGGACTTCGGCCGCGCGGCGGGTCATGCAGCGTCGAAGGATTGTAGGATGCCCCCGCCAGCTTCAGCAGCGATTCCAGCTGTGGCTGGCCCAGCGTCAGTCCTTCGAGATACATCTCCTCGCCGTTGATGTCCTTTACGGTGGCGCCTTCCGGCCCCACGAAAACCCGGCGCAATGCCCGCAGGTCAGCGCGATGTTCCCGGAAAAACGCAAGCGCGCGGGCAGGGTCCCCGCCGTCGTACCTGAGTGCAGGCATCGATCGCCTCCGTATTTCGTCCGTAAAAACAATCCTTGATTCAGGTTAAGTGTCAGGCTAGAATATGGAGGGCCGCTCGAAATCGGGCAAGCGGATTCAACGACCATACGCGGCGATTCATCATTTCCAACTGAAATTCCTCCAAATTGACGGGTCAAAACAGCGCTTGCAGGCCGGACGCGATTGCGTTATATTTAGCCTGTTCCATCCCATTGTTTTAGCGCAACTAATTTATCGTATTATGACATTAAATCGCGCCCGGTCGCGGATCGGCCCGGCGGACCGGCGTCAGGTCCCGCGACGCCGCGTGTACTATTGTAAAGGAGAACCGCAATGGCGGAAAGCGCCAGAATGCAAATCGACGGCCGGCCGGGTGAATTTCCGTTTCCCGGTACCCCCGACGTGGGCGACGGAGGCGATGCCGCGATCTGGGTCGAAAAACACATCAGCCAGGGCGCCTGCGCCTACCCCATCACGTCTTCCTCCATTCTGGGCGAGAAATACAGCGCGGTGGTGTCCAACGGCGGCGTCAACCTCTGGGGCGACACCCTGATCTTTATAGAGCCCGAGTCAGAACACAGTTCGGCTTCAGCGGCCGAAGGCTTTTCCGTGGCCGGCGGCCGGGTCACGAATTTCACCTCCGGCCAGGGCCTCGTTCTGATGAAAGAGGTGCTCTACACCATCTCGGGCAAACGTCTTCCGGCCGTCTTCCACATCGGCGCGCGCGCGCTCACGTCGCAATCGCTCAACGTACACGCGGGCCACGACGACGTTATGGCCGTTGCCGATTGCGGATGGGGCATCGTGTTCGCACGCAACACGCAGGAAGTCATGGACACCACGCTCATCGCGCGCCGTGCCGCGGAAGCCTCCCAGACGCCGTTCATGGTTGTGCAGGATGGATTCCTCACAACCCATACGGTGCAGAACGTCATGGCCATAGAGCCCGAACTCATGAAGCTCTTCGTCGGACGCCCGGAAGACAAGATTCAGAATCTGATGGACGTGGACAATCCGATGATGAGCGGCGTTGTTCAGAACCAGGACAGCTATATGAAGGGCAAGATCGCCCAGCGGTACTTCTACGATCGCGTTCCCGACGACCTGCAGGAGGCCATGCACGAATTCTACAGGATGACCGGAAGGCGATACGACATGATTGACGGATACAGGCTGGAAGACGCTGAATACGTCATTGTCGGTATGGGCAGTATGCTCGAGACCGCCCTCACCGCCGTCGACTGGTTACGGGAGACCGAAGATCTGAAAGTGGGCGCCCTGCACGTCACGTCGTTCCGCCCGTTCCCGGGCGTCGAAATCGTGGAAGCCCTGAAGAGCGCGAAGGTCGTTTCCATAGTGGAGCGTATGGACAACCCTCTTGCGCAGTCCAATCCGCTTACCGCCGAAATCAAGTCTGCCTTTGCCGATGCCGCGTGCGGATCGAACGGTTATCCGCGGATTGAACGCATCCCCAAGATTCTGTCGGGGATGGCCGGCCTGGGAAGCCGCGACGTTCGGCCGGGCGACTTCATTGCCACGGTCAGGAATATGCAGGCGGCGGCGCCACGGCGGAAGGACCTCTTCGTCCTCAATATCGAACACGAACTGGCCCTTCCGCGACAACCCGATCCGGGAACGCGGGAAGTCGGCGCCTTTGCGATGCGCGGGCACTCGATCGGCGGATACGGATCCGTTACGACAAACAAGGTTATCGCCACGTTGCTGGCGAACCTCGGACTTCACGTGCAGGCGTACCCGAAATACGGATCGGAAAAGAAGGGTCTGCCCACCACCTATTACCTCACTGCCGCCAACGAGCACATCCGGACCCACTCCGAGCTGGAAGTGGTGGACTTCGTGCCGCTCAACGACGTCAACGCCTTCAATACCGCCAATCCGCTGGCCGGAGTCGTCGACGGGGGCATGGTCTTCATCCAGAGCCCTCACACGGAGGCGGAGAAGGTATGGGACAATGTTCCCGGATGGGCCAAAAAGACATTCCGCACCAGAAACATAAAACCTCTCGCCCTCGACGCCGTCAAAATCGCCCTGGAAGAAGCACCGTCGCCGGATCTGATGCAACGTTTCCAGGGCATTGTCCTTCTGGGAATCTTCCTGAAACACACGCCGTTCCAGAAAGACCTGAATCTCACGGAAGACGAGCTGTTCGTCAACGTGGAAAACGCCGTCAACAAATACTGGGGCAGCAAGGGCAAGGGCGTCGTGGATGCCAACATGAACGCGATCATGAGAGGGTACCGGGAAGTATTCGAAGTCCCGCGGGAACTGATCGAAAGCACGATCGATCAGGAAACGGACGAACTTCCGGCCGGTCTGGTCTCGATCGGATGCTGACCGGTTGTTTCCATCCCGCCCACGGCGTGATTTCTGTCGCCTGACCGCATGACGTCGAAAGAAACATAAACCGTAAAGATCCGGCCGGTTGAGGTCGTCCAAGCCGGATGGGGAGCAAAAAACCATGTCGACCAATGGCAAGAGCGAACCCGCCACACTGCTGAGCGTCAGTTCGTTGGAGGAGATGGACGAGGCGCCGATCTCCTCTTCCCCGCTCAACCTGCATACCCTGCTCGATATCGAAGACTTCAACGGGAGGGTCGTGGCCGGATACAATACAGGCATTGCCGAACAGGGGTTGCCCGCCGACGTGGGCGTCGCCCGCAGCCTGGTGGGCCCGGGTACGGGCGCCCTTCGCGACTTCAGCTACATTGCCCCCGAGATCCCGGAGTTCATCCAGGAAAACTGCGTCGGCTGCATGGACTGCGTCACCGAATGTCCGGACACGGCCATCCTCGGCAAGATTGCGACCCGCGAAGACCTGGACGCCGCGCTGGCCAAAACCACCGATCCGGAAACGAGAGAATTCCTGCGCAACCAGTTTTCCGAGACCTCGAAGTACTACAAGAACTTCGAGAAAAAGGGCAAGGAAGGCGCCTACTTCGGCATCTTCATAGACCCCACCAAGTGCAAGGGTTGCGCCGAGTGCGTCGAAGTCTGCGCGGATAAAGACGCGCTGAAAATGGTCACCAAGACGGAAGACAACCTGGAGGAATTCCGCGCCGCCTGGGACTTCCACAACGACCTGCCTGAATCTCCCAGCGAATATATCCTCGAAAAATCCGTTCAGGACATGATGCTGGCCGAACGATCTCTCCTCTACGTGGGCGGCGCAGGATCCTGCATGGGCTGCGGAGAAGCCACTGCCCTGCGTATGATGCTGGCATCCACCGGCTATCTGCACGGACCCGAGAACATCGGCCTCGTCGCATCCACCGGCTGCAACACCGTCTACACCTCCACGTATCCGTACAATCCCTACACGGTGCCCTGGACCAACTCCCTCTTCGAAAACGGGCCCACCGATGCCATGGGCGTTCGTGCCCGCTGGGACCAGATGGGCTGGCAGGACAAGAAGATCTGGGTCATTGGCGGAGACGGGGCCATGCTGGATATCGGATTCCAGGCGCTCTCGCGGATGCTCATGTCAGGAATGGATATCAACGTCCTGGTCCTGGATACCCAGGTCTACTCCAATACCGGCGGGCAGGCCTCCACCTCCAGCTACATGGGGCAGAACACCAAGATGTCCGTCCACGGCTCCGCCGTTCCCGGAAAAACCGAACGCCGCAAGGAACTCGGCCAGATCTGCATGATGCATCCGGACACCTTCGTGGCCCAGACCATCTGCAGCCTGCAGAACCACTTCTACCGCGCCATCGCCGCGGCCAACGAGTTCGACGGCCCGTCTGTAATCAACGTCTTCACCACGTGCCAGCCCGAACACGGCGTGGGAGACCACCTGGCCGGACACCAGGCCAAACTCGCCATGGAATCCAGGGCATTCCCCATCTTCATCTACGATCCGCGCAAGGGAGAACGCATCAAGGAGCGGCTCGATCTCCGGGGCAACCCCGCCGTCAAGGACGACTGGTACACCATTCGCAAGACCGGCGAAACCGTCGACTTTGTAACCTTCGCCCGGACCGAGGGGCGTTTCGCCAAGCACTTCGACAAAGACGGCAATCCTTCCGAAACCCTGATGGCCGCCCAGGACGACCGCCTGCAGAACTGGCGCATGCTCCAGGAGATGGCCGGCATTATCTGAAGATACGCCGTAGAAGATTTAACGGATCTGTGCAAAGAAAGCCTCCGGGGGAGTGCCTCCGGGGGCTTTTTTCGTTTTCGTCCCGCACAGACCCCGAGAAAGGGCAACAAATTTGACTTTTCGGGCGTCTACGGGTAAATTCAGGAGCCGATGGATCACGGTGGCGTTGCGCGGGCTACCGAGGTAAGGATTCTTCGCCTGGCAGTCCGTCGATTAAGGCGCTCTGCAGGCGAGGTAGCGCAACGCAGTATTTCGACCGCAAGGGCCGGCCGTTGCCCGGACGGGCTCTTTCAACACCACCCATGTAAGTTTGGGTTTATGTACAAGAGAGGCTAACGAGGCCACGAATGTCCGATAAAGTCGTCCGAGTTCCGTCCCGAGACGTCGACCCCGCCGAGACCCAGGACTGGATCGAATCGCTCGACTACGCCCTGGAAAACTACGGGCCGGACCGGGTGCGTTTCCTGTTCAAGAAAATCGAGGAGTGGGCGCATCGCGCGGACGTCGTCATCCCCTTCAGCGCCAATACACCCTATGTCAACACAATTCCCGTGGACCAGCAGCACCCGTACCCGGGCAACCGCGAAATCGAACGGCGTATCAAGAGCATCATCCGATGGAACGCCATGGCGATGGTCGTGCGTGCCAACCGGGAATACGACGGGATTGGCGGCCACATTTCCACGTATGCATCGGCCGCCACGCTGCTCGAGGTGGGGTTCGACCACTTCTTTCACGGCCGGGGCAATGGATTCCTGGGCGACCAGGTGTATTTCCAGGGGCACGCCGCACCCGGTGTCTATGCCAGGGCGTTCCTCGAAGGCAGGATCGACGAGCAAGCCCTGGAGAATTTCCGCAGGGACCTCCGGCGTCCGGGCGGCCTGTCTTCATATCCGCATCCTTGGCTGATGCCCGACTTCTGGGAATACCCCACCGTATCGATGGGCCTGGCGCCCATTATGGGCATCTATCACGCGCGGTTCAATCGATATCTGGAGGATCGGGGACTCAAAGACACGTCCGGCTCCCACGTGTGGGTCTTCATGGGCGACGGAGAAACCGACGAACCCGAATCCCTTGGCGCAATTACCCTGGCGTCCAGGGAAAAGCTGGACAACCTTATTTTCGTGATCAACTGCAATCTCCAACGGCTGGACGGCCCTGTACGCGGCAACGGAAAGGTGATCCAGGAACTGGAAGCCGCGTTCCGCGGCGCAGGCTGGAACGTCATCAAAGTCATCTGGGGAGACGACTGGGACCCGTTGCTGAATCGCGACCACGACGGTATCCTGGCGCATCGCATGAACGAAGTTGTCGACGGCCAATACCAGAAATATACCGTTGAATCGGGCGAATATATCCGCAGAGACTTTTTCGGCGCGCATCCCGATCTGCTGGACATGGTCGACCACCTCTCGGACGAGCAGCTGCAGAAGATGCGCCGAGGCGGGCACGACCCGGAGAAAGTCTTCGCCGCCTACAAGTCGGCCGTGGAGCACCGGGGTTCGCCCACCGTCATCCTGGCGAAGACGATCAAGGGTTACGGGGTCGGCGAATCCGGCGAAGGCCGGAACGTCACTCACCAGCAGAAAAAGCTGAACGAGGACGAACTTCGGGAATTCCGGTCCCGCTTCGGAATCCCTATCTCAGACGACGAGGTCGCCGCCGCGCCCTTCTACCGGCCTCCTGATGACAGCCCCGAGATAAGATATTTGAAGCGACGCCGGGAAGAACTGGGTGGGTACCTGCCCTGCCGGCAGGTCAACACGGATCCTCTCGCCGTCCCCTCGCTGGACCTGTTCGACGAATTCCTGAAGGGCACGCGGGGGCGGCAGGCCTCGACGACGATGGCCTTCGTCCGCATGTTCTCAAAACTCCTGCGGGATCCCGACGTCGGAAAACTCATCGTACCCATCATTCCGGACGAAGCCCGCACGTTCGGTATGGAACCGCTATTTCGACAATGCGGAATCTACTCCCGCGTTGGCCAGCTCTACGAGCCCGTCGACGCTGACAGGTTGCTATATTACCGGGAAGTCAGGGAAGGTCAGATCCTGGAAGAAGGAATTAACGAAGCCGGTTCCATGTGCTCGTTCATCGCCGCGGGCACCGCCTATGCGACCTGCGGCGTGAACACGATCCCGTTTTTCATCTACTATTCCATGTTCGGCTTTCAGCGCATCGGTGATCTGATCTGGGCCGCCGCGGATATGCGTTGCAAGGGGTTCCTCCTCGGAGGCACGGCCGGCCGGACAACGTTGAACGGAGAGGGTCTCCAGCACCAGGACGGCCACAGCCACGTACTGGCCAACACCGTACCCAATCTGCTCACCTACGATCCTGCCTATGCTTACGAAATCGCGGTCATCGTTCAGGACGGGATCCGGCGGATGTACGGCGAGCAGGAAGACGTCTTCTACTATCTGACGCTGGGAAACGAGCCCTACGACATGCCGGCCATGCCGGAAGGCGCCGCGGAAGGCATCATCAGAGGCATCTATAAGCTCAAGGCGGCATCGCTGGAAAACGCGGACCACCAGGTTCAACTGTTCGGCAGCGGCGCCATCCTTAGGGAAGCCATACGCGCCCGGAGCATTCTGGCTGAGAGATACGGCGTCTCCGCGCAGGTCTGGAGCGTGACCAGCTACAAGGAACTGCGAAGAGACGCCCTCGAGACGGAACGCTGGAACCGGTTACACCCATCTGAACCGGCGCGCAAGCCCTACGTTGCGGAAGTACTCGAAGGCGCCCGCGGCCCCATTGTGGCTGCTTCCGACTACATGAAAATCCTGCCCGACATGATCCGGCCATGGGCGCCGCTGGACCTGGTTGCGCTGGGTACCGACGGCTTTGGAAGAAGCGATACCCGGGAGGCGCTTCGCCGACACTTCGAAGTCGATGCCGAATGCATCGCCGTCGCCGCCCTCCACGCCCTCGCAAGCCAGGGAAGGATCGGATCAGACGCGGTTGCGCGCGCTATCGAAGACCTCGGCGTGGATCCCGGGAAGGCCAATCCCGTCGCGGCCGGCCCGACATTGAGTTACGGATAGAAGCTTCCCCCGCCGGAACCGGGTTTCCACCAGGGAGTCTATTCCCGGGAAAGGGTTCCGGCGGCGCTTGCGGCACCCGAAAAAGGAGGAAACGTGGCTGAGGAAATCAGACTTCCGGACCTTGGCGAAGGCATCGACCAGGGCGACGTGGTGCGCATCCTGGTCTCGGAAGGAGATTCAATCGCGGTCGATCAGCCCGTCATCGAACTGGAAACCGACAAGGCGCTGGTTGAAGTCCCATCGTCAATCGCCGGAACCGTCGCATCGGTCAACGTCAGAAGCGGCGAAAGCGTCTCGCCCGGCGCCGTGCTTATTACCGTCAGCGCGGCGCCGGCCGGCGACGGGCGGGAATCGCACGCGACGGTCAAGACAGTCGAGCGCCCGCCCGCGGATGCGCCGGCAGAACCGCAGGCGCCCCGGGCCGGGGTGAACGCGGACGCGGACGAAGGGACCCCCGTCGCCGCGGAGGCGTCACGCGTCACCGTGCCGGCCGCCCCTTCCGTGCGACGATTCGCCCGGGAGCTCGGCGTCGACCTGCGGCAGGTTCCGGGCAGCGGCGCGGGAGGACGGATCACCCGTGACGATGTAAAGGGTTTCGTACAGTCCACCCTGAACGAAGCAGCGCAGGCAGGGCCGGTCGTCGCGCCGGACCTTCCGGACTTCACGCGATGGGGCCGCGTCGAGCGACAGCCCCTGCCCGGGGTTCGCAGGACCATTGCGCAGAACGTGGGGACGGCCTGGGCGCAGGTACCGCACGTCACGCAGTTTGACAGGGCGGACGTGACGGACCTGGAAGCGTTCAGACAGCGGCACAGGGCCGGTACAGAAGCCCGGGGCGGCAGACTCACGCCCACGCCGTTCGTCATGAAAGCCCTTGTCAGCGCGCTGAAGGCCTTCCCGCAGTTCAACGCCAGCCTGGACCTGGCCGCGGGACAGCTCGTTCTCAAGCAATACTATCACATCGGCGTGGCCGTTGATACGGACAGGGGCCTTCTCGTGCCGGTCGTCCGCGACGTCGACCGGAAGGACGTCTTCGAACTGGCCGTTCAACTCGACGACCTCGCCCGCCGCACGCGGGAGGGACGGGCCGGCCTCGAAGAGCTTCAGGGCGGCACCTTTACCGTCACGAACCTGGGAAGCATCGGCGGAACTTCCTTCACGCCGATCGTCAATTTCCCCGAGGTCGCCATACTCGGCATGGGACGGTCCCGGCGGGAACCTGTCGTGCGCGATGCGCGTATCGAGGCCCGTCTCATCATGCCCATCTGCCTGTCCTACGACCACCGCGTCGTGGACGGGGCCGACGGCGCGCGATTCACAAGACATCTGGTTGCGTCCCTGGAGAATCCGGAGCGCATGCTCCTCGGGGGATGAACCCACTGCCGACGGACCGCGTCGCCTGCCAGCAGCCTGCCCGGCGGGGACAGGCATGCAGGCGGCCGGCCACGTGCCCTCATCCGGAGCGACCATGTCGAATGGCACCCACAAGACCGATCTCCTCGTCATCGGCGGCGGACCGGGCGGCTATGCCGCCGCTTTCAGAGCGGCGGACCTCGGTATCCCGGTAACGCTGGTTGAAGCCGACGACCGGCTCGGAGGAACATGCCTGCTCCGCGGCTGCATCCCGTCCAAGGCTCTGCTGCACGTCGCGGGCCTGATTTCGGAGTCCCGCGAAGCGGCAGCGTGCGGATTGACGTTTTCCGAACCGGAAATCGATCTCGCGAAGATGCGGGGCTGGAAGGACGGGATTCTCGCGAAGCTCTCGCAGGGCCTCGACGCATTGTGCCGGCGCCGCAGGGTGCGGCGCATCCGCGGCCGCGCGGCATTCGAGTCTTCCCAACGGATCCGCGTCTCGGGAGGCGACGACGTCTCTCGGATCGACTTCGTCCACGCCATCGTCGCAACGGGATCCCGGCCGGCGGTACCCCCTGTCTTCGACGTCGATAGCCCGAAGATCCTGGATTCGGACAGGGCGCTCGAATTGGAGCGCGTCCCCGATCGTCTGCTTGCCGTAGGCGGAGGTATCATCGGACTTGAACTGAGTACCGTCTACGCCCGTCTGGGAAGCCGGGTGACGCTGGTCGAGATCACCGGCGGCCTCCTTCCCGGTGTGGACCGGGACCTGGTCAAACCCCTGCAGAAATACCTTGAAGGGGTTTTCGACGGCATTCACGTCAACACCGCCGTCGCCTCCCTGGAAGAAAGCGATAGCGGGGTAGCCGCGAGCTTTGAAGGGGACCTCGAAGCGGGCGCGCAGGCCTTCGACAACATCCTGCTCTCGGCCGGCCGGCTTCCGAACACCCGGGACCTGGGGTTGGAAAACACGCGTGTCGGGCTCTCGGATGCCGGCTACATCGTCGTCGACGGACACATGCGTACGGCCGACACCCGCATCTTTGCCCTTGGAGACGTGGTGGATGGCCCCGGGCTCGCGCACAAGGCCGCTCACCAGGGGAAAGTCGCCGCCGAAGTGATCGCCGGGCAACCCGCGGCATTTGACGGCATCGTCCCCTCCGTTGTCTACACGGATCCCGAGATCGCGTGGTGCGGCCTCACGGAGACCGACGCGCGGGCGCAGGACCGGCCTGTCAAGACCGCACGCTTTCCCTGGGCCGCCTCGGGCCGGGCGGCAACCCTCGGCCGTACCGAGGGGCTTACGAAACTGGTTTTCGACCCGGAAACCAGCCGAATTCTGGGGGCGGGGATCGTCGGCCCCAACGCCGGCGAACTCATCGCCGAAGCCGTCCTCGGCGTTGAAATGGGCGCCGTCGCCGAGGATCTGGCGCACACCATCCACCCCCATCCTTCCCTCTCCGAATCCCTGGGCATCGCCGCCGAGATCCATCTGGGCACCGCGACCGACCTGTACATTCCCAGAAAGAGATAGCGTTTCGATAGGCGGAAAGTGAACCTTCTGCTGGGAGACGCGTCCAGTGATTGAAGCGATTCAGCGCTTCAGTGCACAGAAGTTTTATTGCCAAATGTCAGTTTTTAATAAATATTTCTGACATTGAGGAGGCTGATCATGTCTACCCTGCCTAAACGGATAATGAAACTAGGTGCCGAGTCACCGGAAGGCGCACTGCTGTGCCCGAGTGCTCTCCTTCACATGGGAAGCCGCGCAGCGATAGACCAGGCGTTGTCCCGACTTGCCCGCAAAGGGGAAATCCTGCGGGTCTGCCAGGGGGTTTATGTCCGGCCCATTCAGACCCGATTCGGTCCCCGCCCGCCTTCCGTTGAGAAGGTAATTGCATCGCTGTCCGCTCTCTGGAGCGAGACGATCGTACCCTGTGGGGGCGCGGCGGCGAACGCCCTTGGACTCACGACACAGGTGCCGGTGCGGTCGGTTTATCTGACCTCCGGCCCTGCTCGCAGGCTGTTCCTGGGCAAATTGACAGTGGAACTGCGCCATGCCCCGCGGTGGCAGCTGGCAGCGCCGCACCGACCCGCCGGCGCGGTGGTTCGCGCCCTGTCATGGCTGGGCCCGGACGAAGTTGAGGCGGGCCTGGGCGTGATTGGCCGCAAGCTCGCAGCCGAAGACTTTCGGGAGTTGGCCGCATCGTGTGCCGTCATGCCTGCCTGGATGGCTGAACCTGTTAGCGAAATGGTTGCCAATGGCAGACGACTACGGAAAGATGCTCAGCGATGGGATGCTGCTTGAAGACGAAGAGCGATTCGAGACCATAATGGAAAAATGCGCCGAAATCGAGACGAGAGCGAATGGAAGGTAAGCGTAGCTGATGTAGAGGTAAATCTCGGATCCAATGCCGGCGAAATTATCCTGATTCACGTAAGCCGAATCCCCACGTCCATGGACCCGACGTCATTTCAACAGCACCATCTTCCTTACGGCCGTGAACTTGCCGCCATCCACCTCCAGGCGGCTGCAGTAGACGCCGCTGGACACTTCCCTGCCCGCGTCGTCCCTCCCGTCCCATGTCACCTGGTAGTATCCGGCCTGCCGTTTTCCCTCTTCCAGCACCCGGATCCGTTGTCCCAGCAGGTTGAAGACGACAAGCGAGACGTCGCCGGAACCGGGCAACTGGAAGGCGATCTGACACTCACTGTTGAACGGGTTCGGGAAACTCTGATGCAGGGCGTACTCCGCGGGTTCGGCCGGCGCGTCATTCAGAAAGCGGCCGCCGATCTTCCATCCCGTCACCTCGCCCGAGTCGGTCCCGATGACCGCGCCGCCTCCAACTCTCAGGATGCGGGTGGGCTTTCCCGATACCCTTCCAAGGCTTCGGACTTCCCCGGATCCGTCCAGTACCACGACGCTGCCGTCCTCACAGCCCGTCACGACCCACGACGCGTCATTGGCGCGCAGGAACGCCAGCACCGTGGGGGGGCTGTGAAGCCGGCGGCTCCAAACGCCTTCGCACCGCGCATCAAGCGCGACCACGAGCCCGGTCGACGTCGCCGCGATGATTTCCTGTCTCCCGTCTCCGTCCAGGTCTCCGATATCCAGGTCGCGCATATTCTGGGCGGGAATCCGATTCCCCGGGCCGAAGTTCGCGCTGTACAGGGCTGCGCCGTTTTCGTTCCATACGGTCACCCGGTTCCACGTGCCGTTGATCTCGCTGATCACCTCTCTCGTCCCGTCGGCATCCAGATCTTCGTAGAAGATGTGCTTGCGGCTCATCGAGGCCCATCCGCCAATATACGTGTGGCCCGCCGGAACCCCGGCGAACCGGCCACGGGTCACCTGCAACGATCGGCTGTTCACCACCGAAAGCGCGTGCGAATCCGTGGGCTGTCGTGCGACCAGGAGATCGGCGCCGCCCCGGGGGTTCTCGATAAGCGCGAACCGCGTTCCTGGCCCCCAGAACACCGGCAGCCTTTCCTCCAACTCCCCCCTGCCGTTCAGGATTTCCAGGGTGCACGCGCTACCCACGAATGCCTGGCTCTTTCCGTTTTGAAAGATTCCCGTATGCAGCCCGTGGATGCCCTCGTGGCCCGGCGCCGACTTGAACCAGTAGGTCTTTCCGGCCCGGTAGACCGCCGGGTGCATTTCGGATACGAACGTCCACCGGCGCCTTCCTTCCAGGTCGAACGCGATTACCCGTTCATCCCTGCACCCCACAAGCAACAACTGGAAGGCATCCCACCAGGCCATCACCCGGACCGGAGCGTCCGTACCGAAAAACCGACCCTCCCGTCCATCCGGCGTCAGCAGATGAACCCCTCTTTCCACCGCGGCCGCGATCCACGTCTTGCCTTCCGCAGCGAACGAAATCATTTCCGTCACGGCGCCGCCGGTCCGCGTCCTCAAAAACAGAGGCGCGGGCGGACCTTCCGGCGTTGGCCGCGCATCGGGAGTGATTGCATCCCGGCGCCGCCCCGTCCGGGCCTGCGACAACATCCCGCTTAGCCCGTCGACCGTGTCGGACAGCAGATCGGGATTCGGAATCGCGGCAGTCAAGACATGCCGCCCCTCCGGCACGTCGAAAACGGCGCCGCTATCGGAATCTGCCACGATCGAAAGAGGAACGCCGTCCAGCCGGACGTCAGCCGGTTCAGCGAACGCCGCGCGGATGCGTGTCTCCCCCGCCGTCGTGAGCACCGCCGACCCCGATTTAAAGTCCCAGTCCAGACCGACCGGCCCGTCCGCACTGAACAGAACCCCCTCCAACCCTGCGGTTTTCAAGTCCTTTCCGAAGAGGTGATCGGCTGCCAGCAGGACCACGTCGCCCCGAATACCGGCGTATTCTCCGTCGACGGCGATGGCCGGCGCCGGAAGGCCGAGTACCGCCGCCCGCGTTCCGAGCCGCAGACAGGAGACCGGGGCTCCATCTGCGCCTGCCGCGCCAATCAGCGAAAAGAACGCGCGCTCTTCACCGGTCGATACCGCGCCCGTCCAGGCCAGGGTTGCGGTTCTCCCGTTCAGCTTGATCTCGACAGGATCGGAGGCCCGGACTCCAAAGCGCGTGCCGCCCGTCTCGAGGTGCGACTCGCCGCCTGCTGAAACCGTGCGCCATCGGCCCGGCGCCGTCCATTCCGTTCGGACTTCGAGATTCGCGCTGTCCACCCGGAACCTCAGCCGGTCCACAAACAGCGCGTACCGGCCTTCGCGTTGCACCAGGGCGCGGCGCCAGTTGCAGAACGACGCATCGGGAACCTCGGCGACGGCGATTGCCGTCCGGCCCACTACGTCCCGATAGCGCAGCGCGGCGTCCATCGGGCTGCGCGGCTCGACGAGCCCATCGGCCCCGGTCAGCACCTGATTTTCGTAACCCTGGAGCACTGTTTCTCCGTCGAGGCGGAGTTCCAGAACCGTAAACGAGTGGTACGGATTCCGGGACGCTCCGTTCAGCCCGTCAATCAGGATAAAATCGCCCGTCCCGTCGGTGGCGCTACGAAAACTCCCGAATTGGAACGAGTCCGAAAGCGGCAGGCCGCTCGCCCGTCGTTTCCACAGCGGCTCCGGCAATGCGAGGATGCGCCACCCCCGGACAAGATCGGCCGGCTGAACCGGAACCAGACCGGACTCCGGCCAGAAGGACTGCCCCAGCCGGAATTCGTCCAGGCTCACCCCGGTCCGGCGCGCGTATTCCAGATATCTCCCGTCACCCGTCAGATACGCGGCTTTGTGAAGGTATCCGATGGACGCGTAGCGAAGGGCCCAGTCCGGCTCGCGCCCGGATATCAGCATCTCCTGTCCCCGCAGCAGTGTCTTCAGGACGCCGTTCTCCACCGCCGCGCGGTCCCCCGAGATGAGCATATAGGTGAGAATCGGGGCGATGCCGGTGCTGTACCAATACAGGTTGTCGGCTTCGCCCATCACCCACGCGTGGTGGCGCAATGGTGAGAATTGCCATTCAGCCGCCCAGATGCAGTGCTGCCACAGCGGGTGCGGGTAATCCTTCTGGAAGTACCTGCCGAGGCAGTAGAGCGCAATGGCGGCCCACTGGTGGTGCCGCGTTCCGACGCCCGCGGGCGGCGTGTCATATACGTCCCTGTCCATTTCCAGATTGCGAACAATCATGGCGGTCCGGCTCTGACCGTACGGATCGTGCGAAAACTGCTTCGCAAACGCGTTGGTGATCCGCAGCCGCTGTTCGTTCGTGAAGACCGGGCTTTCCTCGATAAGGTCCCAGTAGAGTATCAGCATATGCGCGGTGTAATGGTACGGTCCACTAAGGGGCTCATCCTTGTTCTCGATCCGTTCACCGTCGATCGCCGCGATCTGGGCCTTCGCCGCAGCGTCCGGAAAGGCCAGCCGGAGAAATTCCCGCGCATGGCGTTCGTCGCCGGTCATATAGTACATCGACATATGTTTGCTGATGCTGTTCCACCCGAAATACCCTACGGACCGGTAACCCGCGGAGGCCTCCCAGGTTTCGAATTCCTGGAGTTCTTCCGGGATCTGCACGCCCTCTCCAGGACGGATTTCCATCATCCAGCCGACCGACAGGCCGGCGGCACTGCCCCCGCTTTCGGCAATCTTGCCAATAAACACTTCCGCCGCCTGACCGACCCCCGCGGCATCGCTCCCCCCGACCGCAATCCCGTTGCGGCCGTTTCCGAAGGGATTGTGGAGCGAACGCACGACGTAGCCGCCCGGACCCGGATATCTCAGGTCCAGCAACGTGTAATAGCGATCGTACAGCGCGGAAATGGTTCGATTCGTGGACCTGTTGCCCAGCACGATCAGATTCTCCGCGATCGGCACCGAACCGGCGGGTGAATCGTCCCGCGCCACCGGCACCTCCACCCCGGTCCGTTCGAGAATGGCCCCCTGGATGCGCGCCGCGTCGGCGTCGTAGATCCCATTGGCGGGAACCACGATCGTCGCGGCCGCCCGGCCGTTCTCCACCAGTACGGTGTTCAGGTGCAGGTCCTTGAGGTTGTCATACACCGGCGGGATTGACGCGGGATTCGCGTGAAGGGCCGATGCTAACGGTGCAAAGAAAAGGAGAAGGACAACCGCACGCGGGACCATTTCCACGGTCCTTTCTCGTGCCCGGAAACGCCGGCCGGCGCGCGGGCCGTAGATGGGGCGGGAAAGCGCTGATATAAGGAAATATACCGTGTTTGGCGTCGAATGTGAAGATGTACCCGTTCAGACGTCGCATCGACGACGAATGCGCGATGTTATTTTCGCCTTGACATTGAATGGTGCTATATGTAGTATCATTCCGTGGACTCAATCGATGCCATCCTCGATACGAATGTGCTCTATGCGGGCTTGTATTCCGCAACTGGCGCCTCGCATCAGGTTTTGATTGCGCTGGAACAGGGTCGGATCCAAATCGTCCTCTCGACGACACTGGTCTTCGAATACGAAGAGGTCTTAAAGAGAGATCGAGAAACGCTGAATCTGACAGATGCGGAGATAGGGATATTGTTGGATGATCTTTGCCGGCGTAGTAAACACCAGGTCGTTTACTTTCATTGGCGGCCCTGTTTATCGGATCCCAAAGACGATCATATTCTGGAACTGGCGGTGGCCTCTTCCACCTCAACGATTGTCACCCATAATGTCAGAGATTTCAGGCGAACGACGGAGTTTGGTATTCGAGCGATCACCCCGGGGCAATTATTGGAGGAATTGAAATGGGAGCACTGAACCTGCGATTACCCGATTCTATCCATCGTCATATCAAAGAGATCGCCAGACTCGAAGGGGTTTCCATCAATCAGTTTATCTCGACCGCGGTGTCGGAGAAGGTCTCGGCTATATTGACCGAAGCGTATTTGTCCGCCAGAGCCGGTCGAGCAAGAGAGGGGGCCCTAAAAAGCATCCTGGATCACGTGCCTGACCGACCTCCTCTACCGGAAGACGAACTCTAACCTCAATTCGAAAAAGACAACGGCTAAATTGGCCACAAAAAGCACAAAAGGCACAGAAGGCACAGGTGCGACATTACGAATGTACGGGGGAACGAATGGACGAAAGAGCGGGAATACGTCATTCGTCTTCTGGTTTTCTCGTTTTCTCGTTTTTCGTCTCTTCGTAGTCTCGTAGTTTCGTTTCTTCGTAGTCTCGTAGTTTCGTTTCTTCGTAGTCTCGTAGTTTCGTTTCTTCGTAGTTTATCGTGTTATTTTCTAAGCAGCTTCTAAGGAAGACATTTCCGTTCACGTCCAGTGACGTGAACGGAAAATACGTTCATTCCGAAACCATCGTCGTGGCCACACCTCCGGCCGGAGGGACGTGAAATGCGATACCGACGGTTCGGCAATACGGGCATCCGTGTCAGCGAGGTCAGCCTGGGCGGCGCGTATATCAGAGGAGCCGATCCGGAACGCGAGCGGGAAAACGCGGTCGAGATCGTCCGCCGCGCCAGCGACACAGGTATCAACTATGTCGACACGGCGCCCCTTTATGGCAGGAGCGAAGCGCTGTTCGGCCATGCCCTCGAAGCTGCGAAGGCGCGTATGCACGTCGCCACAAAGGTCGGATTCGACCCCGAAGACTTCGACTATCGGCGCGACAGCGTATTGCGAAGCCTCGAACGAAGCCTGAAGCGGCTGCGAATATCGAGGCTTTTTTCGGCGCAGATCCATCAGGTGAGCGAAGCCGGATGGGAACGCATCATGGAAAGGGGCGGGACCCTGGAGGGCCTGCGGGAAGCGCAGAAGCGCGGCCTGTGCCGCCATATCGGCATTACGGACAGGGCCATACCCCTGCTGGCGAAACTGGCCGCTTCCGGCGAGTTCGACACCCTGCTCGTCTTTCACGACTACCACCCCTGTTCGCAGAAGGCCGCCGAAGCGGTCCTACCGGCGGCAGCCGCAAGCGGGATGGGCATTGTGGTTGCCACCGTGCTCGCCGGAGGGCTTTTCTCCGACGAACCACGGCGAAAGGCCGCACTTGAAAACCTGCAGGACCCCGCCGAACGCGCCCGTGCGGAAGCGATCATCGGACGCCTCCGGGATGAACCCGGGACCGTTGCGCGCAATGCGTTCCGGTACGTCCTCGCCGACCCGAGGGTCAGCACTGTTTCCAGCGGCGCGGCGACCGCGGCCGAACTGAGCGACGTGGCGCGCGCCCCGGAGATGGGTCCGCTCAGGTGGCGTTGAGACGGCATGAAACGTCGGGACGTGAGCCGGCCGTTCCCCTGCGGAGGGTCGCAAGATGAGATACATTCTGCCTATCGCGATATCAATTGTCCTGAGTGCAGCACCCGAGACCTGCGCCGAATCCGACGATACCCGCCGGACGCCGGTTGAGACGCTTTATGGAGAGGGCATGCGGCTGTTCGAGGCCGGAAACCCGGAGGCCGCGCTGCAGAAATTCAGAGAGGCGCTGGGTATCGACAAAAAGCATGCACCTTCCCTTGTCGGCATGGGCCACGTGCATCTGCAGCGCGGCGACCTGGACAAGGCCGAAGACGCGTTTATGGATGCCCGGCGCCGGAAGAGGAAATACGGACCCGCCCACAACGGGCTGGGGATGGTTTACATGCGGAAGGAAAAGGGGTTGCAGTGGGCAATCCGGTACTTCCAGGATGCAATTTCGGTGGACCGGACCTACGCCGAGGCGTACTATAATCTGGCCGGGGCGTACCGCGCGATCGGCGACACCAAAGAGTTGATGGCGTACAGGCGACTTTCAAGGATCGTACCGACGCATCCGGACGTCTGGTTTCGCATCGGTCGCATCTACAAGAATGGCGAAGCGGGAGAGTACGTCCAGAGCGAAAAGGCTGAAGCGGCCTTCCGGAGGCAACTCGAGGTCAACCCGGATCACGTAGAAGCGCGGCTGGATCTGGGCGAGGTACTGACGGAACTGGCGAGGGCCGATGAGGCCGTACCGGTTCTCACGCCGCTTGTGGAATCAGGCAATCCGCTTCAGCAGCGGTCGCTCGCAGCGCTGGCCGAAGCCTGCCTGAAGCAGCGCGAATTCGACCGCGCCGACGTCCTGTTCGACCGGTATCTCGAGGGTCTGGGAGCGGACACGCAGGCGGTATACTACGACCTGCGCAAGGTGGCGGAAAGCGGGGAGCGGGATCGGTTCGAGGCAGCGCCTCCGGCCGAATGGAAGGCGCTTTCCGAGGCGTACTGGGCGGGGCGCGACCCTGCCCCGGCAACGGCCGCGAACGAGCGAAAGCTTGAGCATTACCGCCGCGTGGCCTACTCGCTGGAGCACTTTGGAAAGGACCGGTTCCCGTGGGACGTGCGCGGCGACGTCTACGTCCGCTACGGCCGCCCCGCGCACGTGAGCAGTTCCGAAAACATCCGCTTCGAGACCGACCCGAAGGCAATACGGATCAAGGAACGGATCGCATTGCATGCGGGCGACGCGTTATCTCATATGCTCAGGATACGCAACAGCGAAACGACTTCCCACGGCGGAAGGGTTGGCGACCTCGGCGAGGCGAGTGTTCTGGGACCCGTCAGCGGGACGCTGCGCGAGTCGGAGGAGGCAGGCGTCACGCGGACAGCGGACGGCGGATACGGGGCGATCCCGTTGAGCGACGGCTCGGGGGATCTTTCCGGCAATTTGCGGATGACGTCCGGCATCCTGGGCTGGCCGGTTTATCCGGTGTCCGGCAAGGTCTGGGAGTACTGGATCTATACTGACGTGGGACCCGGGATGGAGATTACGTTCACCCGAACGCTGGGACAGACGACGTTCAAATTCGCCGATATGCCCAGCGGAAAGGGCGGACACTCCCGCCACCTGTATACGTGGCAGCGCATGAATCCCAAATTGAAACTGGACCACGTGGGTCGCCGCGTGCCCACACTCTACAGGCCCACGTTCGCCACGGGTCCGCTGGCGTATTTCTTCGACTCCGCGGGCTTCAAGGGAGCGCAGGACGCTTCGAATCTTGAAGTGTACTACGGAATTCCGCTCTGGGAACTGGCCTTCAATCCGGGCCCGGACGGAAAGCCGACCGCCCGACTGAAAAACGGCGTGGCGCTCTACAACGATGCGAACGAGCCCGTGCTCCGGAGAGACGGAGATTTCGAACTGTTTTCCGACGTCGCGGCGGATACAGCCCGACGAGCGTTCGTTCCGGAGATTCTCCGGGTTTCGGCGCCGCCTGGCAGATACCGGATGTCCGTCCAGGTGATCGATACCGGTACAGGCAGGTCCCAGGTCTACGAGCAGCAGGTCCTGTTGCCGTCATTCGCCCGCGGTTATCTGAGGCTGAGCGGCATCCAGATGGCCGCGTCCATCCGACCCGCAACGGACGATCGATTCCGAAAGGGAGATATCCAGGTCGTACCCAATCCCACGCGGACGTATGAACGCGGGCAATCTGTCTTCATCTACTACGAAGTCTACAATCTGAAGCGGGACGATTTCGGAGCCACGCGTTACCGGGTGGCTTATGAAATGCGGTCGGCTCTGAGCGGATCGGTGGGCGCACGCATTCGAAGTGGAATTGGCAAACTGTTGAATATCCGGCAACACGATCAGGCGTCGATTTCGATCGAATACGCCCATATCGGGAACCGTGAAGACGACCAGGGATACGTGGAACTGGACATGGCCGCTTCCGATCCGGGGGAGAAATTCCTGCGGGTGACCGTAACGGACCAGGCGTCGGGACAGACGACGACGGGAACCACAAGATTGACGATCAGGTAGGAAGTTCCTCAGAAGCCGTCTCAAAATTCCCACCGGTCTACGCACGGCTGCAAAAGCGGCGGTCGAAAACTCACCGGTAATTTAAAAACGCTTCTCACTCCGAGGATCCGGGAGCAGGACGGGAGCAGCCGATGACATCAAAAAAAATGGGGCAGCGACAAGGCCTGCGATGGAGCGAGCCATGAACGTCAACCCGCCTGCCTGGCTGGCTCTGGCCGTCTTTCTGTCCGCATGCACGGAGAAAGCGGCGGTGGTTACCCTCTCGGGCGCAGTGGCGCGCCCGGGTCCATACGCACACAATCAGGAATGGTCCATGGCCGATTACGTAGCGGCCGCCGGCGGATACACGGCGGAAGCGGTTGTGTCGGAGGGAAGGCTGATCCGGGTATTGCGGGACAGCCTGACCGGCGAGGAGACGAGCCGGTCGTGGTGGCCTTTGGTATCTTCGCCCGTGGTCTTTGCAGGGGACCTGATCTTCGTGCCGTTTCGGACGTACGAGGTGCAGATGGATACGGTACGGCCCGTAGAAAACCTCAACATTCAGTGGAAAGACAGGGAGTATCGGGTTCCGCAGGCGTGGCTGGCGGAAGGCCGGACCGACTCGGGGGTGATGGTGGCTTCCGTGATTGGTACCGGCACGGTCGTGGGAAGCGAAAAAGGGGAAACGCTGGGCAGGTTTCAGTATCTGTACCTCCATCTGCACCCCCGCGTCTACGACGAACTGGCCCTTCCTGCCGGAAACCCTGTCGAGAGCGACTTGATTCTGGAAGATGCCGTGGGCGTGCATCAAAGCATCTTTCCACGGCTCCGCCACCGGTCCGGGGTACGCGCGGAGATGCCACCCGATGGGTATTTGCGCGTGCTTGCCGGCGTGTGGCCGAAACCCGGGAGCAAGACGATGCCCGGTTCGGGCATGCGCAAGCGAAATTACAGGGACGGACGGGAGTGGACGACGTTTCCGGACGGCAGGCAGCGGATGGTGTTCCCCGACGGCCGGGTGGAGGTGGAATTGCCGGACGGGTCGCGCGAAAACCGCCACGCAGACGGCAGGATCGAAATGACGGATTCGAGGGGAAACGTGCGTGTGACGCATCCCGACGGAAGAAGGGCCGTGGCATTTGCGGACGGCAACCGGGAAGAGCGATTTGCAGACGGGCGTATCGTCCAGTACTTCAAGACCGGAACCAGCCGGACTATTTTTCCCGACGGCAGCGAGAAAACGCGATTCGAGGACGGCACCCTCCATGTCAGGCGCAGGAACGGAACCGTGGAGATGACCTTTCCCGAGGGAATGAAGGAGACCCGCCATGCGGACGGCCGAATCGTTGCCGTAACCGGTGAGGGTCACCGGATCACCGTATTTCCGAACGGACGCAGGCTTACCCGGACACGAGACGGCACGGTGCTCGAGGAATTCGCCGACGGGCGGCGGGTACAGCGCGGCCCGGACGGCGAGCGGGTGGAGGTATTTATCGACGGGACCAGGAGAACGTCATTGAAGGACGGCTCCTCGGTTATTGAGCAACCTGACGGCGTCCGCGTCGAACGACACGCGGATGGGTTGACCGTCGAGATGTTCCCTGACGGGCGTGAGGTGCAGACGGGCTCGGACGGCGTCCGCCTCGAGGCGTTTCCCGACGGACGGAAGGTACAGACCGACGTCCGGGGCAACCGGCTGGAGACGTTTCCGGACGGCCGGCGTTTACAGAGCGACTCCGAAGGCAACCAGGTCGAGGCGTTTCCGGACGGGACGCGGATCAGGACCTTCGTGAACGGATACAGGTACTGGGGAACCGTCAGGGATGGTCTCGCGGAGGTCGACGAAACCCCCGAAGGGCTGCCGCCAGGAAGCCGCCTGCGCGTGGCGGGCGCCTTGAGTTCCGACGTCGATGAATTGCTGGCGGCGATTTTCCGGCTGCCGGACGGCAATGTGTTTGAATTGCCCGTCGTGCCGGAGGAAGGCCGGTTTTCCTGCGTGTTCCCGGATAGCGTCCTCACTGCGTCCGGACATTATCGAGTACAGGTCCTGGCGAAACTTCCCGGCGAATCCGTCGTTGTCGCGGACCGGCCGCTGATCATCGGGAATCCGTCCGCGCTCGAGAAGATGGTACTCGCGATTGTGCCGTTTCGAGGCGCGGACGACGCCCGAAGCCGCCTGTCTCGGATGATCAACGCGGCGCGGGGCCGACTTGGGCTGCCGGCCCTCGAGACGCATCCACGGCTGATGGATGCGGCCGGGGCGAGACTATGGGATGTCCTGTCGTCGAGCGGCCCTGCGGCCGAACCGATGGCCTGGGGCGCGGAGAGCATTACCCGGGGTCCCTCCGTTGAGGAGGTATTTACCTATATGATGCACGGCGCGGCCCAGAGGCATAGCATTCTGAACGGCGAATGGAAACACATGGGGCTGGCCGTGGATCAGGACGGCGAGGATATCGTGGTGGTGGTGATTTTTGACAACAATTAGGGCGGACAATACGTATAGGGAAAGGGCCGCCGTGAATTCGGCGGCCCTTATCTGTTCCGATTCTTCGGAATCACGCCTGGTGTTCTGTTTGAGTGAGCAACTGCCCCCGCCCATCTGTTCAGGCACGGAGCCGGCCGGAGAAACAGGTACCGGTTTCGTCCGGTGAGGTCCGGCTATTTTCGCCCGTACTGCAGGATGAAATCTTCCACCATTTCCCGGGCCTCGTCGTCGCTGAACTGCTCGGGCGGCGTCTTCATAAAGTAGGAAGAGGGGCCGGGCAACGGTCCTTTCAGGCCGTGTTCCAGACCCAGTTTGCAGCAACGAACCGCGTCAATGACCACGCCGGCGGAGTTGGGCGAGTCCCAGACTTCCAGCTTCAGTTCCAGGTTGAGCGGCACGCCGCCAAAGGTCTCACCCTCCATCCGGATGTGGCACCACTTCCGGTCTTCCAGCCACGGCACATGATCGCTTGGGCCGACGTGCACGTTGGCCTCTCCCAGGTCGTAGTCAAGCTGGGAAGTCACGGCATTGGTCTTGCTGATCTTCTTGGACTCCAGCCTTGATCGTTCCAGCATGTTGTAGAAGTCGGTATTCCCGCCAAAGTTCAACTGGTAGGTGCGGGTAAGCTTGACGCCTCGTTCACGGAAGAGACGGGTGAGAACCCGGTGGGCGATGGTTGCCCCAACCTGCGATTTGATATCGTCTCCAATGATGGGCAGGCCACGTTTTTCGAATCGCTCCGGCCAGTGCCCCGCGCTCGCGATAAAGACGGGAACGCAATTGACGAAACCGCAACCGGCCTGAAGAACCTGCTCCACGTACCACTTCGTGGCCTCTTCGCTGCCGACGGGCAGATAGTTGACAACCACGTCGGTTCCGGTGGCTTTGAGGACCTCCGCAACGTCTACGGTACTCCCGTCGGCCTTCGTTATGACTTCGCTGAGATACCGGCCCAGGCCGTCATGGGTCATACCGCGATGAACGGGAACGTCCAGGTGAGGAACATCCGCGAATTTGACGGTATTATTCGGTTCGGTGAAGACCGCCTCGCTGAGGTCTTTGCCAACCTTGTTCGAATCTATGTCGAACGCCGCCGAGAATTCGATGTCGCGGATGTGATAGCCGCCCAGTTCGGGATGCATCAGCCCGGGTATGAAGCTGTCTGAGGGAGCATCCCGGTAATAC
This sequence comes from Gemmatimonadota bacterium, assembly GCA_028873695.1. GTDB lineage: Bacteria > Latescibacterota > UBA2968 > UBA2968 > JAAXHE01. The sequence continues at coordinate 29,115 of JAPPNU010000025.1, forward strand.
TGGACGCCCTGAACAAGAGAAGATGCGCAATTGCCAACGCCGACGATGGCAACCTTGACTTTTCTGGCCATTGAAAAACTCCTTTAACGGGTAACCATTTGCCGATCCATACGCAGACAGACGAAAAGATAGCCACATTTATATATTTGACAAATGAATAATTGCTATATTATTTATAGGATTTCTCTATAGATATGACGTCTATTCCAGGTGTGGCATAATCCGGGCGCCCACAAGGGACGCCCCTTCAGGTGTATCGCCGGCGCGGCACCCGGAGTGTTCAATTCACGGATCTCTGGTTTTTGTAGGGGCGTCCCTTGTAGGCGCCCGGTCACCGGCGAAAACGATACCTCTAACGTCTTGCGTCTGCCCCTTTACGGACTCTCGATATGAACCTCCAACACCTGAAGTATTTCCTGGCGGTCGCGCGCGAGGGCAGTTTCAGCCGGGCGGCAAGAGAACTCCACGTGACGCAGCCCACCGTGAGCAGCAGCGTGGCTGACCTGGAGCGCACCCTGGGCGTGCGGCTGTTCAACCGGGGCAATCGGCACGTGGGCCTGACCATGGAGGGCAGGACGCTCGCGAATTACGGAATGCAGATCCAGGACCTTGTGGAATCCACCGAAGACCGGCTGAGACGACGGGACGTTCTTCCGGGCGAAGGATTTCAGTTCGGTGCGATAGACGCCGCCGTTACCTATCTGTTGCCGGACATCCTGAAGGCGTATATGCGGGATTTCCCCAACGTGGCGCTTTCCGTACAGGTGGCGCCCTCTCGATATCTCGTGGACGATCTGCTGCTGAACCGCTCCGAATTCGCGTTAATTTCGCTGCCGTTCGCCCATCCGAAGCTGGAAACGGTTTCCATTCATCGGGACTCCATGCCCCTGGTGGCAGGGGCGTCGCATCCGTTCTCCCGGCGTTCGTCCGTGGCGTTGGAAGAGGTTGCGGCGGAGCCGTTGATTCTGTTTCACGCCGATTCGGTTTCGCGCAAAATCGTGGACGAGCGGTTCGCCGAAGCCGGCGTATCCCCTGGCGTGGTCATGGAAATGAGGAGTCCGGAGGCCATGCGGAAGCTGGTGGAGGTGGGCGTGGGCATTTCCTTCCTGCCGCATCTGACCGTTCAGGATTCCCTGACATCGGGAGCGCTGGTGACCGTACCGGTTCAGGGCGTGCGATTCGGCCGTGAGATCGGCGTGGCCTGGCGACAGGGGCGGTATTTCGGACCCGCGATCCGGCGCCTGCTCGACGCCGTCTTCGACCGGTTCGGGATACCAGCGGACGGTATGCACAAAGACCCACGCGACGTTTAGCAGTTTAACGTCTTCACCTCGGTCGACTTCAGCGCCTGGTCGATCAACGGGGACAGGTCCAGTTTCGGCTCGATCTCACGTACGGTACTCAGACTGGCGCGGGTCTCCGGATGTCTGGGTACGAAGACCGTGCAACAGTCTTCATAGGGCTCGATGGAGATTTCGTAGGTCCCGATGCGCCGTGCAAGTTCGATGATTTCCTCCTTGTTGTCCCCGGATAGCGGTCGCAGAAGCGGAAGCGGCGTCGCTTCCTCGATCGCGCGGATGTTCGACAGCGTCTGCGAAGCGACCTGGCCGATACTCTCGCCCGTGACCAGGGCCTGCGCGCCTTCCCGTTCGGCAATCGCTTCGGCGATCCGCAACATGACTCTTCGATAGAGGACCACCCGGTAACCCGGCGGCGCGTGGGTCATCACGCGGCGCTGGATCTCGACGAACGGGACCAGATACAGCGTCGACCGGTACTGGAACCGCGTCAGCACCCGGACAAGCTCCTCGGTATTGCGCTGTGAGCTCCGGTTGGTATACGGCTGGCTGTGGAAATGTACGAACGAGAGCCGCACGCCGCGCTTCATCGTCTTGTACGAAGCAACCGGCGAGTCGATGCCCGAGGAAAGCAGGCTGACCGCACGCTCGTTCGCGCCCACGGGAAGACCGCCCGGCCCGGGTGTTTTCCGCGTATAGATGAAGGCGCCCTCGTAGGAAATCTCCACGAAGCAGGTCAGGTCCGGATCATCCAGTTTGACCCGCGCGCCGGAGGACTTCTGTACGTGGGCGCCCACGTCGCGGTTGATTTCCTCAGACGTTAGCGGGAACGTCTTGTCTCCGCGGCGCGCTGCAATCTTGAACGAGTGAAAGTCCTCCTGTCGAACGACCTCCCACGCCGCAGCCCGAATGTTTTCGATGGCGTTGGGGACACGAACGGCTTCGGAAAAGTTCGCGATTCCGAACACGTCAGCCAGGCGCTCCCGTATGGCCCCCGTCCGAGCGTCCGGGCGAAGTTCCAGGACGAGGCGACCTGAAAGGCGTCGGACGGCCCCGCGCGGCAGGCCCTTTAACGCGCGAGTGATATTCGAAAGCAGCTGCCGTTCGAACCGGCCGCGATTCCTGCCCTTCAGGCCGATTTCGTGGTAATGGATGAGAATAACAGGTTCGGGCGCGGCGTCCATAGCGTCTTTCGGGAACGTGGATCGAGATAAAGCAGGCCGGTCTACCCTTCCCGCGGGACGGCGGCAAAGTACCGGCACTTCCTTCGATCGGCCCTTAGTGTCCTGTCCCAAAAATTCCTCACCATTCGACCGCCGATTCATCCCGTCTCGCTACGTTCCCCTCGCTCGCCGACCATATGCAGGTCGTCTGCGCTCGGGCGCCTTACGAGCCGGGCGACTCGGCGGTCGAATTTAGGCAACTTATTTCCGGGACAGAACATTAGAAGCTGCCTTAAAATTCCCAGCGGTCTTCGCGCGGCTGCAAAAGCGCCGGTCGGCGTTGGTC
>JAPPNU010000067.1 GCA_028873695.1 Gemmatimonadota bacterium
TTTCCGGTACTTTTGTACATTTAAATCTGAAAATACTCGCTTAATTTGAGATTAGCATCCCCGGAACGCGTACCGAACGCCCCCGCAAAGGCCAGGAAATCCGCCAGGTTCACCATCCCGTCGCCGTTGAAATCGCCGGGGCACGCGGGCGCCTGCGTAAAGGTCAATACGGCCTGCGAAACGTCCAGATTCTGCACGCCGCCCGGACCTGCAATCGACGCCGACTGAACCGCCAGCGAGTTCGACGAGGTCAGCGCGCGGCTCACGCTCAGATTCACCAGACCCAGATACCCACCTGAAGGAATCGTCACCGCAGACACGGACAGCATCGACAGCGTGGGGTTACCCGCTGCCGATTCCCGGGCGAGAAGCGCACCGCCGTTCAAATCGGTCCCGGAAACATCATCGATATAGCTTCCAAATGTTTTGCCCTTCAATGCCAGTTCGAACGTAAATCCTTGAATCTGTCTCCCCTCTGCCCCTGGCGTGAAGAGCTGAAACTGGATGCTATCGCCCACCTGTTTTTCCGGCAGTTCCAGCGCATTGTTGTTCTGCGCGGGAGTTTCGATCGTCGTGTCAAGACGCAGTTGCTGTCCGAATGAGAACGACGCCTGACCTGCGAGAATGAATGGCGTTATCGCGGTGATCAACAGTGATGGGCGTTTCGAAAACATGCAACAACCTCCAATTGTGATGTGTCTGGGAGGATATCGACCGGGGAACGTCGCCCGATCGTTCCTACGTGGGTCACCAGGTAAACCAACCCATCCGTACCGATTCCTACGCTCGCCTAATTCCTGAATTCCGAAGACATCGTCGCGTCGCCAGCCCTGAAGACCGGTTCAGCGAGACTGCGCCAATCCGATGGCAGGATCGGACGTTCAGCAGGTTCAGCTGCCTCCTTCGGGAGTGTCATACGTACTGATTTGCGTATGCGCGAGCATCGAAAACTCCATTTGTGAATGCCGTACAAATCATCGATAATGTATGAATTCACCTGATCTGTATAATACCGAGTGAACTGAAGGAACATTTGATCCGTGGCCCAAACGGTTTATATTGAAACATCGGTTTTCAGCTTCTATTTCGAGCGGCGTACCAGCCCCGCAGCAGTTGCCATGAAGGATTGGACACGCCAGTGGTGGGATAATCACAGGCACCGGTATCTGTTAGCAACCAGTACGGCAGTTCTTGCTGAACTGGATACCGGAAATCTACCCCATCGAAACGAAGCTCTCAACCTCGCGATGTCGCTGCCTGCAATCGCGCCTGACGATGAAATAGGCAGAATCGTAGAAGTGTATATTGATCGCAAAGTTATGCCTCGCAATCCGCTTGGAGATGCATTACATTTGGCCCTGGCCTCATTTCACAAATTCGATTTTCTCCTGACCTGGAACTGCGAACACCTTGCCAATGCCAATAAGATGGCGCACATTCGCAGGATCAACACTCTCTTAGGGCTCTATGTGCCATTGTTGATAACACCTTTGGAACTCATGGGAGATGAATAGTCATGGATACATATCATGAACTGATCGAGAGCATCCGAGAGAGCCGGAAGGCCATGTCTGAAGCGTGTGGTCATGATTCGCGCAGATACATTGCCTATTTGGAATCGTTCAATACGAAGTATTCGGAGCAAGTGAGATTATCCCGTGAATGGCAAGGCTCCAAGGTCGCGCAGCCGATCGTGTCCCAGGAGTAATCCATTGAATTCGCCATATGACGTTACCTGATTGACCTGCGGACTGTCTAATAGACATGTATTCGGGCTTTCGGTATCCGAAACCGATCTGATCATTGCAAGGGGTCTCGCTCACCGTCGTCTGAGGGCGCCCGGTTTATGTCGATACGAATGCCTTCACCCCAACAATGTCACCATCGCTTGCAAGTCTTCGCGCGACCTATTTCAGCAACAGCATCCGCCTGGCCGCAGTGAAATCCCCCGCCTCCAGACGATACAGATAGATACCACTGGCGACTCGACGGCCCAGATCATCCGTCCCGTCCCACGTCGCCGTAAACCCGCCGGCTTCGTGACGTTCGTCCACCAGCACCCGCACCTCCTGGCCCAGCACGCTGTATATCGCTAAACGCACGGGTCCCGCCTCCGCAAGTTGATACCCGATAACCGTCGACGGATTGAACGGGTTCGGCATATTCTGTTTCAGCTCGAATCGATCCGGCAGCGGGTTCAGATCGCCGATTTCAACGTGTGACAACAGGTCTATCGACCCATCCATGCCGATCAGCACGCTCTCCGATATCTGGAAATCTGACGCCGCGGGCGTCTCGCTGGCCTGAAAGACGAGCTCGACGAGCGTGCCATTGCCGCTGACGCCCTCGCCGTCGACTCTCACCGCACCAATATCCACCCTGCCCGGCGTCCGGTCCGACGCCAGAAACAGAGTCTCCTGCCCGGTACCCGACTTCAGCAGGCTCCCGTTCGCTTCCCTGGCTTCCACGAACTCATATTTGGCAGGGTCGTATTCCAGCGAGAATCCGTATCCCTTCAGGTCTCGAGTCTGCGCCAACGAAACCAGCAACGTCAAAAGACCGTCGCCAGCAATCCGGTCACGCGCCCGCTCCAACTTGAGCTTGGCCAGGGCGTTCCCGCCGCCGGTGATGGTCAATCCCCGGGTCAGATCCCCGGGCCATGCCTGGCCGGTCAACACAAATACCGCACATACTCATGAAACAAAACGATGGCCCATAGCTGCCTCCTCAGGACGATTAATGGTGATTGCCGACAGCCCAAATGGATGGACCGAATCGCGGTTCTCTTAAACGGACAGTTGAATGACTCGCAAACGCAGGACAATACGATAGTATGAATCAGGCACGACACCCCAACGAGTCGCGACACGTCTTGACACGCTAAAACCGAACGTCAACCCCTCTTGCACGAAGAGCAGGAATGTGAGTGTTGCGTGACATTGCGCTCAGTGGGTTGTTTTCCACATTAACTTCATCTCCATCACCCAGGCCCGTGTTGGCGACGAGGGGGGCGAGATCTGAGATTCTGCAGTGGATAAGGCGCACATACGTCAGGTTGGTCAAGCCCGACAGAGACGAAATATCAGAAAAGTCGCCGAAGGTAAAATTCAGCCACGTGAGGTTGGTCAAGCTTGACAATGATGAAATGTCCGAGATATTGCTGACGTGAAAACCCAGCTTTGTCAGACGGGTCAAACCTGACAGAGGAGAAATGTCAGAGATAGGAGCGAAACTAAAATACAATTCTGTCAGATTGGTCAAGCCCGAGAGAGACGAAATATCAGCGATTCTATGGCCGCTGAGACGCAGCTTAGTGAGATTGGTCAAACCTGACAGAGACGAAAGGTCCGAAATATCGGTACCAATGGTAGAGGGACCGGTAAGACGCAGCTCACTCAGATTAGTTAAGCCCGACAGGGACGATATGTCCGAAAGATCGGTGGAGTTGATACTCAGCGTTTTCAGATTGGTCAGGCCTGACAGCACGGACACATCCGAAATCCCGAAAAGATACAAATCGGCCAGATTGGCCAGGCTTGACAGAGTAGAAAAGTCAGAAATCCTCGAGTTCGTGCTGAGATTCAGATGTGTCAGATTGATCAACCCCGACAGCGACGAAATATCCGAGATATTGTCATTGTAGCTGAGGTCGAGCCATGTCAGCCGGGTCAAATTCGCAAGGGGCGAAAGGTCCGAAAAGGAGTTGTTATTGGCGACAGAACTGCTGGACACTTGTTCTTCGCTGAGATCAATCCGGGTCAGATTGACGGCGTACTCCAACCCGGTCAAATCGCCGATGCCTTTGTTTTGTGCCTCAAGGCGTGTCAACATCGCCATCTCCGTGCGCGTGATGCGCGCGCCGCTCGCCTTGCCCAAGCTGTCCTCGATCACCGCGCGCAGGTTGGCGTCCGGAATGAAAACCTCCGTACTGCCGTCATCTCCCGTACCTATCTGCCCTGAAATATCCAGCGCCAAACCGAATGGATTGTGCAATTCCGTGACCAAGTCCTCGACTCCTGACCCGTCCAGGTTCGCGCGCCGAATCTTGCCAGTCCTTACATTTGGCCCCTGCTCCGTCCAGTATATTTTGCTGGAATCCAAAGCGAGGGCGTTTGGCGCGCCCGATCCCGTGGTGACGAGGTCTTCCACAACGCTTCCGTCCAGGTTCGCCCGCTGAATCTTGTCCGCACCTCGGTAAAACCCCTTAATTGTCCAGTATATCTTGCCGGTGTCCGGATCCAAGGCCAACCCGTGTGGATCGCCCAATCCCGATACGATGTTTCGGACGCCAGTCCCGTCCAGGTTTGACCGCTGGATCACACCACCACTGGTACCAGCCGCCCAATACATTTTGCTGGCGTTCAAATCAAGAAAAAGGCCGGCTGGATTTCCCGTGGTGACGAGGTCTTCCATCCCGGATCCGTCCAGATTCGCCCGACGAATCTTGCCCGCATTATAGTCCGTCCAGTACATTTTGCCGGCGCTCACGTCCAGCACCAAGCCCACTGGGTGGGCCAATCCGGTGTTGACGAGGTCTTCTACTCCGCCCCCGTCCAAGTTAGCCCGCTGAATCTTTCCCGGACCACCGTTCACCCCCGAACTCGCCCAATACATCTTGCCGGTGCCCACATTCAACGCCAAGCCGAGTGGCGCGATCGATTCCTCGTTGGTTGCGACGAGGTCTTCGACACCGCTCCCGTCCAGATTCGCCCGTTGGATCTTGTTCCGCGCTGCGTCCGTCCAGTACATCTTTGGCGCGCCGTTATCATCACAGTCGACGACACCGCCCTTATTCACGACGCCTTCCAGCCACGCCTGGAAAGAGGCATCCGCAGGCGCGCACAGACTGGTGCCGGACAGGCTGAGGTCGTTCAGGTTGCGAAGACCGGTGAACGAAGCGGGCAGGGAACCCGACAGACCGGCGTTGTCATTCAGATACAGCCCTTCCAGGGTGGTGAGCGCGCCCAGCTCAGAAGGGATGCTGCCTGTCAACTGATTGTCGTTGAGGCGCAGCTCCTGCAGTTTGCTCAGGTTGCCAACCGACGGCGGAATCGCGCCGGTTAGCTGGTTGCCGTAGAGACGTAGCCATAGCAGACTGCGCAAATTGCCTAGGGACGACGGAATCGCGCCACCTAGCCGATTGCCCTGAAGTTCCAGGTATCGCAGTTCGCTCAGATTGCCCAACTCAGACGGGATAGTTCCCCTCAACTGGTTGCCGTAGAGATACAGGTATTGAAGGCTACTCAGATTGCCCAACGACGATGGTATCGCATTCGTTAACTGCGACTTACGGAGATCCAGCCGTGTCAGGTTCGTGAGATTTCCCAACGACGTTGGAATACTACCCGTCAACCGGGTGTAAGAGAGATCCAGCGTCTGCAAGTCTGACAGGCCGCCCAGTTCCGCCGGGATGGCGCCCGTTAACCGGGTGTAGGAAAGAAGCAGCCTTTGAAGGTTGGTGAGACTACCCAGCGTCGAGGGGATGCCGCCGGTCAACAGGTTACTGTAAAGGTTCAACTCTCGCAGGATCGTGAGTTTTCCCAGTTCCGCCGGTATATTGCCCGTCAGATCGTTGCGGCTGAGGTCAAGTTGGACCAGTTTAGACAGGTTGCCCAGTCCCGCAGGGAGGGACCCTCTCAGATTATTCTCGGAAACGCGCAGGCTCGTCACTCGTCCGTTGGCATCCGTGGTGACACCGTACCACTCACCCAGCGGCCTGTCGCTGAGCCAGTTTGTCCTGTTCGTCCAACCAGGACCGTTTGTGGCGTTGTAGAGCGCCACCAGCGCGGACCAGTCCGCGGTGTCCCCTGGCAGAGGCGGGAGAACCGCGAATCCATGTCCCCAGGTGTTGTTGGGATCAGGGTTGGGCACCCGCTGCTCCGCGTTGTCCGTCAGGTAGTCGGCGACCTGGGCCGGAGTATGATCTGGAAACCGCTGACGCACGAGCGCGGCCATCCCAGCCACATGCGGCGACGCCTGGCTGGTCCCACAGTAGACGTTATAGGTTGCCGTTTCTCCGCACGCAGCTCCGACGATATCGGGCTTTGTGCGGCCATCAGGTGCGGGCCCCAGGCTACTGTAAGACTCAATGGCGTCCGGTCTACGCCAATGGGCTGCCCCGACTGCCAGCATACCTGGGTTGGCACTCTCGGCTGGACTGGTGATGCTTCCGTTCCCAGTGTAATGGTCAAAGCGGCCAATCATTGACAAAAGCTGAATCCATCGGGGTAAGTCATTGCCTCTGGAGACCACCTTAACTCGGTACGTCCCTCCACCATTGAGCCAAACCAACTCGTAGGCGTTGTGCCATGGCATCCCCGTTTGGGGATCGACGCTTTTTGCGACAACCGTATCGTCAGTGTCATAGACATAAAAATCCAAATCGCGAGTTTCACCGCCCCAACTGCCTGCCCAACGTAGCTGAAGCGTCAGTGACCATTTACTATCCGGAAATGTAACGGTGATCTCTTCTCTACTATTCCCAAATTCCAATACGCCATCGCGATCCTCATCGGATGGCGCGCCGTACCAAGTAGTCTGCGAATCGTTCCCTGCGGAGTTCACCCAGACTATTCCCGCATTCACAGCCCGGTCTAAGACGTTTAGTGGACTGTTGCTGAACGGGGATGTGCCGTCGCCAGGTCCGTCAAACATTCTTCGTAACGAGCCGTTAATGACCCTTACACCATTAGATATCATCCATCTGACGGCGTCTTCCGTGTCACCTTCTGTCCACGCATTCGCTACGTACAACGACGCTTGGGGTGCGATGTCGATAATCGTCTCAGCAGAGGCGGTACCGTGGATAGTTTCAGTTTCACAATCCTGCAGCTTTGTAGAAGGGAGATCGTTATCGGTTCGGTAACATCTGGCTTCAATCTCCTCTGGAAGCTCATGTCCCAAATGCTCGCTAAGGCCGATGAACCCATTGTCAATTATCCCGACCTTTATGTCTTGGCCATTTAGACCGGCCTCGTTCCAATCCAGTGAGCCGTGTACTGCAGGGCCATCGCCATTAATTCGTTGCGGCCCCGCTTGAGGTGGTTGCGAAACTATGATAGGCCGCACATGTTGAACCCCAGCGAGGCCCGAAATGTCTCGCAGCAAAAGGACTGGCACGAAGGCTTCGATGTAGTCCTCGCCCGCGTTTCTCGGAGATACTTCGTTTGCCTCCAAAAGGTTCACCAACCCGTCCACGTTGCTGGACACGTAGATCGTCACCGCCACCGACTTCCCCCGATAAAGGGGCGTCTGTTGAGCGGCTTCCTCCTCGGAAATTGCCCCGGCCTCGACCCCAGCAATCAACTCGTCGAGAGCAGACCCCACCTTGGGGTGTTTCAATTCAGTCTTTTCTGGAACCGTGTCATCACCCACGGGACGCCGCCCACAGGTAGTCCCGAACACCTCCGCAAACGCCAGGAAATCCGACAGATCGATGGCGCCGCTGCCGTCCAAGTCGATGCGTGCATCGTAGTTGGCGTCTCCGGATCGCGTGCCAAAGCTCCCCGCGAAGGCCAGGAAGTCCGCCAGGTTCACCGCCCCGTCTCCGTTGAAGTCGCCAGGGCATGTCGCGGACTGCGCAGACACGGATTGCGGTTTTATTACGCCGATGTCTCCTATCCACGTCGCGGCGACCAACGTGACTGCCAGGCATAAACATATCGCCAGATTCTTCCACATAGCTGCCTCCTATGAACCGTCAGCCAGGCGATGAGGCGAAGGGGCGCGGCAGGCCTTGCGACGGCCCGGCGCCCATTGAGCAGCGCCCGGATTCAGCGCGTGTGTATTTCCAATTGACTTCAAAGTGGGAAGCGTTACCAGAACTGCGTTGTCGTGGGTGGACGTCCGTCGGCAGGAACGCATCGGGGGCCGCACACGGATTGATCCGATCAGATGCAGACGTTCGCACATACCGGCTCTCGTCACGGATGGATGGACTTCGGCAAATAAGGAGAAAAGCGAGGAGGGCGGCGTCTCAACGGGAACAACCATCGAGCATGCCGGTGAGTCAGGTTTGCCTGACGGGGACGCCAGGCTGAAAGCAGTCGTTGAAGGTCGTATCCTGAACCGTAACAGTGGCTCGCTGAAGCTCAGGAAGGCGAAATCCCGGGACGACATTCTGTCTCGAATCTTGAAACGATACCGCTCGCGAATGATACTTCGACGCTATGGTCAGCGAATGTGTTGCAAATTGCGCCAGTGCGCAGAGCATAAGATAACACAATTTATTTGAAGTATCTCTGATATTCAGGCGTTTGTTGATGATTTGTTAATGAATTCTGGTGTTTTCACCTGCTGATCCGCAGAACGACAACATCAGCACGAATCAAGTCAGGTTCGTCGGTCCAGTAAGGAGAGGCATTTGTGCTGCCCTTCAGGTATGTGTACGTGCAAGTCGCGTGTGGATCATCTCATGCTGCAGTAGATCCTTCGTCGGCCTGCTGTGTACGGCAGCCTGCTCTCACGCGTAACGGATGTGTTTCGCCGACGTCGTACGCAGGCCTCCTCTGGATGACAGTGGGGTTTCAGTGGAATCCGACAAGAGAACCACGATGCGGGCAGACAGGAATGTCCGCCCCACCCTCACATACAACTCCTAAAAATGTCGGTCGCGAAATCGAATGCTATTGAGGAAGGATGTGCGAGGAGGAGGGGTTTTGCTGCCTCTTGGGTATCGACACGTACAAGGAGCGCACGGATCATCTCATGCTGCAGTAGATCCTTCGTCGGCCCCAGGGGCCTCCTCAGGATGACAGTGGGGTTTCAGCGGAATCCGACAGCAAAACCACGATGCGGGCAGACAGGAATGTACGCCGCACCCTCACGTCGGGAAAGGCGACCCCTCCCCCGGCCTCTCCCCGGCACGGAGAGGGGAGCGGAATTGCTGCCTGCCGGGACCGCTGCAGCAGGCAGACCGGGGTCGGCCGTACGGAGCGCAATTACGCGTCGGCGCGGCACTTTACCAGTTGCGAAGACCAGGCAACGCTCACGAATCCGCTAATGTTCCGGTTGACACATGATGGGCGGCGGCGGTGTACCGAATGAACGCACCGCGGGCCGCTTTGACGCGCCGCTGCTCTTGAACCGCGACAGCCCATCCATCGCGATCGTTGCCCGGCCGCCGGTAGCTTCGTGGAAATTGTACCACTCATCGAATTGGTCGTGTCCCGCGTGGCTGAACAGGGTCGCGTCATTGCTCAACATCTCCAGGCTCTGCCGGACCGCAGGATAGTCCTCGCTCACCAGCAGGATGACCGCCGCGCGAAAGGCCTTTTGGGACCGGGTGTGATTGGGCACGCGCCTCCCATGCTTCGCGATGATATCTTCGACGGTAAGTGTCTTGACCTTGCTTGCCGTAAATTCGTCAGGATCACCGCCACGCCCGGATTTCACAATCACGCCATCTTCCGCGACCCAGAGGTCGGGCACCTGCTCCGGTGGGATGAGTCCCGCCAGGTACAGCTCGAACGGACTGTACGGTCTGAGATTGCGCGCCAATCCTCCGGTGTGCACGTTCAGAGCGCTGTAGCGACCTCCCCCATGATCGACCAGATTGTCAATGTCAAATCCGCCCAGGATGCCGTTGGCGCTGGTGTAGTCCCAATGGGGTACGGCAGGCACCACGATGAAATTCGCCCAGCGGTGCATCAACTCGTGCAGCATGGGACCCTGGACCAGTGGCGAGTGTTCCAAGACCGAGGCGGAAACGTACGCGAAGAAAAGACCGCCCTGCAGTTTCCCCGCCGACCCCCAGCGATCGTTGAAAAAAGCACCTTTGCCGATACCCTGTACGTCGTTCCCGACGTCGGTATAGAAGGCGCCCCTGAACGCATCGGCATCGATCTGTGACCAGGACAGACTCGGAAGGAAGACCAGGAAATCGAACGCATCGCTGAAATACGAATAGAAGCGCTTGGCGTATTCGTCCAGCGGCAAACGGCCTGCCGCAAGGTTTTCCGTGACCGGCAGGACGAACACGTTATCGTTGTATATTCGCGGATCGGTAAAGACGATTGTCTCGTCGAACGAGACGCTGACGCCTCTGGCCCCGAGCGCCGGAACGTGTACGTTAATTGACGTGGCGCTCAGTGGGTTACCTTTCACGTAAACTCTGTCTCGGGAACCCAATCCTGTGTTTGCCACCAGCGGACCGAGATCCCTGATTCTGTTGTTATCAAGATGCAGTGCACCAAGGTTGGTCAGGCCGGACAGTGCAGATACGTCTGTTAATTTGTTTCCATTAAGTCCCAGGCGCCACAGGTTGGTCAGGTTGGATAGCGACGAAACCTCAACTATGGTGTTTTGATCAAGACGTAGCACCTCCAGTTTGGTCAAGTTGGATAGCGGCGATACGTCCGTGATGTTGTTGGAATAAAGGTTCAGGTGTGTCAGGCTGTTCAAGTCTGAGAACGACGACACGTCAGTGATGCTGTTCCATCTGAGATCCAATTCTTTCAGGATGGGCAATGCCGACAGCGACACATCGGTGATACGATTATTCCAGAGATCCAGACGCTCAAGTCTGGTCAAAGTAGATAGTGGTGACACGTTCGTGATGCCGTTGCTGGCAAGATTCAGGTACGTCAGGTTGATTAAATCGGACAAAACGGACAGATCCGTAATGTCGCAGTAGGCAAGATTTAAAGCCGAGAGTCCGGTCATGCGCAGGAGTTGCCGCCAGTCAGAAAGCCCGTTTTCGTAAAGATACAGAACTTGCAAGTTGATCAAGCCGAACAGGGAAGAAATGTCCGTGATGCCGTTGGCGCCAAGATTCAACAATGTCAAGTTGACGGCGTACTCAAGCCCGGTCAAGTCACTGATATCCCTCTTCTGTGCTTCGAGCCGCGTCAACGTCGCCATCTCGGCGCGTGTGATGGGAGCGCCGCTCGCCTTGCCCAGGCTGTCCTCGATAACGGCGCGCAGGTTCGCGTCGGGGATGGACACCGGCGAGGACGGCAGGGTTGGGCACGTCGTGCCGAACACCCTCGCAAAGGCCAGGAAATCCGACAGATCGACCGAGCCGTTGCCGTCCATATCTGTTCGCGCATCGTAATTTGCGTCCCCGGAACGGGTGCCGAAGCCCCCTGCAAAGGCCAGGAAATCAGCCAGGTTCACGATCCCGTCGTCGTTGAAATCGCCGGGGCACGGCGGCGCCTGCGTAAAGGTCAGCATGGCAGGCGACACGTTCAGATTCTGCAAACCCCCTGGGTCCGCCGTCGAGACTGATCGGATCGTCAGCACATCCGACGACGTAAGCGCACGGCTCGCCATCATGCCCGCCAGACCCAGATATCCACTCGACGGAATCGTCACCGCAGACACGGACAGCATCGACAGCGTCGGGTTGCCTGTTGCCGAGACCCTGGACAGAAGCGTACCGCCGTTCAAGTCAGTCCCGGGAACGCCATCGATATAGCTGCCGAACGTCTTGCCGCGCAATGCCAGTTCGTCCGCATATTCCTGAATCTGTCTGCCCGCTGCACCCTGCGCGAATAGCTGAAATTGGATGCCGTCGCCCGCCTGTTTTTCCGGCATTTCCAGCGCGTTATTGTTCTGCGGAGGCGTCTCGATCTGCGTTTCCAGGCTTAGTTGCTGCCCAAACAGGAGCCACGCCCATCCAGTGTGAATCGCCGTTGTTAACGCGGCGATCAGCAGTAATGTCCGTCTCGAATACATTCAACAATCTCCAATTGCGATGGGTCTGGGAGTATATCGATCGGGGAACGCTGTCCGATCACTCCTGCGTGGGTCACCGGGTAAACCAATCCGGCCGGACGGGTACGCACGCTTGCTTGATTCCTGAATTCAGAAGACATCGTCATGTCGCCAACCCGTAAGACCGTTTCAATGAGATTGCCCCGATCCGCAGACAGGGACGGACGGCTAACCCGGATCATTCACGAAAAGAGTTAGTTTCCTTGTACAAGAGGTTGTTTATCCCTATATTTGGGGGTGAGAAAATAGAACAACCTGAAGAAAGGAAACTACCGAGGCACAAGATAAGTAAACAGCGTTGAGATTTGCAAGCAATGCGGGCAAGAAAGTCCAAGCGGACTTTTACGGCGGCGTGACGAGCAGCGACGGCGGTACGATGCTTTTGCGGAAGTTGGAGTCGCGCAAGGGCATCTTAATTCGGATCGTCGGTGCGCTTTGTGACGGGCGTCACCAGGGTTATGTCGCGCATTCGTATCGGGACCTTATTAGGCAACGGGTGTTCCAGATCGCCTGCGGTTACGTGGATGCCAACGACAGCAAGACCATGATGCGGGCAGACAGGAATGTCCGCCCCACCCTCATGTTCGGGGTATGACAACGGGAAGATCGAGTGCAGACCAGGAAGGATATGCGAGGACCAGAGGCGGACGTGCTGCCTCCTGGGTATCGACACCTGTAAGGCGCGCGGGGATGATCAAATGCTGCAGGAGATCCTTCGTCGGCCTGGGGGGCCTCCTCTGGATGACAGTCAGGGAATCGAGTGCAAGCGAGGAAAGATGCGTGGAAAGGAGGGATTGTGCTGAAGGAAGGGGCAATCTGACACCAACGCGTGCGCCGCGTCTACCGATCGAAGAAATACTGCTCGGTATGGGTGTAGCCCGGGGTGAGCAGCGGGTTGTCGCCCAGGCCGGTTTCGGGGACGTTTCGGAAATCGTTCTTGACCACGAACACCTGGTCGAACCCGCCGCACACACCGATTCGCCAGAGATTCTCCGAGTGCATGCGCACGGCCTGCTTCACGAGCGCCACCTGTTCGTCCTCGTCCATCGTGGTCATCGCCTGCTCGTAGATCTCCACGATGCGGGCGATTTCTCCGGTCGGTCTTTCTCCCGCCCTGCCCCCGCTGCTGTACCAGAGTCCGTGGAGCGGCGCCCAGTACGCCGTTGACGCCGACGGGAAGAACCATACGGGATCCATCAGCGGCCGAAACCCGCCCGACGCTGCGTATACGGAGACGTGATGTTCGCCGGCCGTCGCGCGCGTCACCCACAGCGCCACGTCTTCGGGTTTGACCGTGGACTGGATGCCCAGCGCGGTCCACTGGGAGGCCAGCAATTCCGCCACGTCCACGTAGGCGGTGCCCGGCGTGAATCCGGCAATCGTGAACTTCAGCCGCTTGCCGTCGGGGCGCAGCCGAAAACCCGCACTGTCCCGCCTGTCCAGCCCGATCTCGTCCAGAAGCCGGTTCGCCCGGTCCGGATCATACTGGATGTACAGTGTATCGGTACTCGGTACACCGTGCAGTTCATCCGTATACGGGACGACCTGTCTGGGTTCGGTGACGCCCATGTAGAAGAGGTCGATAATCTGTCGCCGGTCGATCCCTAGCGACAGCGCCCGCCTGAATCGCCGGTTCCTGAGCAGAGCGCCCATTACCGGGTCCTGGTGGGCGTAATTCTGATTCAGATACACGGTGCCCTGCCCCGTCGTCGCCGGCTTCCAGCGCAGGACCCGGTATCCGCCGCTCTCCCGGTGCTCCATCAGCAGCGGGTAGTTCATGAACTCCACCCGCCGGCTCTGCATATCGATCTCTCCGGCGATGGCCTTGAGCGTCACCGTCTCCGCGCTCTGCACGAGCGTCATCTCCACCCTGTCGATATACGGAAGCTGGTTGCCCGCCGGGTCCACCTTCCAGTAATACGGATTGCGCTCCGCGATGAAGATGGCCGCGTCCGCTCCGGTCCTAGCCTGCCACGCGCACAGGACCGGACGATCCGGATTCAGAAATGCGATGCTCCTGGTATC
Source organism: Gemmatimonadota bacterium (assembly GCA_028873695.1). GTDB lineage: Bacteria > Latescibacterota > UBA2968 > UBA2968 > JAAXHE01. The sequence goes on from JAPPNU010000067.1 coordinate 13,741, forward strand.
GTACAGCGCCATCCAGGTGTCGTACCCCTCGGCGACCACGACGGCGTCCAGTTCGGCTTTCGGAACGTAGCTGGGGTGGAACTGCTTGAGATAGTGCTTCGGCGGCGGCCCGGCGACGATGTCCGTCCAGGATGCCAGCCACTGCAGGATCACGCCGTTCGGCTTCACGAAACGAAACCGGATGGTATGGTCGTCCACGCGCTCGACAACGCCCAGTTCACCCGCGATCGTGAGCCAACTCGGCTTGACGGGATTCAGGTCGTCGTTCAGGATCACGTCTTCGTACCAGAACATGTAGTCGTCGGCCGTGAACGGCGCCCCGTCGGACCACCGAATCCCCTTTCGCAGATGGAAGGTGAATTCCCGGCCGTCTTCCGAAACGTCCCAGGAGTGTGCGAGATTGGGCTCCACCCTTGCGTAGTCCTTGGACCAACGCAGAAGCGGATCGTAGGTCAGCCGCATCCACCCGGCCCGATCCGGCATGCCCATGTGCACCCGACGCCACGTCCCGCCGTACCGGCCGACGCGCTCCACCGGCTGCACCACCGCCGGCGCATCGGGCAACCGCTCCCGCAATGGCGGAAGCACCCCCGCCGCAACGCGTTCCCGGAGCATCGGCGCTTCATTCAGCGCCGCATCGGAAGCCCGCGTTTCAGCAGCGAAAGGCGAATACAGCCACGCGAGCAAAATGAATGAGTGGGCCAGGATGCCCGCGTTGCGGCAGGCTGTCTTGTGGAAGACTTTCATGCTTCGATGCCGATCAGGTTTAACGTGTCGCTGAAATGGCAGCGCACGTAATGCGGGTCTGAATCCACCGGCGCTACGTTGACGAGTTCCGGCGATTCCTCCCGGCACACGTCCTCCGCGTACGGGCAGCGTGGATGGAAATAGCACCCTGACGGCGGATTGGCCGGATCGGCCACTTCGCCCTGCAGCAGGATCTTCCGCTTCTTGTACGAGGGATCGGGTTTGGGGACCGCCGACAGCAGCGCTTCGGTATAGGGATGTTTCGGCGTGGCGAACAACGTCTCCTCGTCCGCCAGTTCAACGATCTGCCCCACGTACATGATGGCGATCCGGTCGCTGATGTGTTCCACCACCGCCAGATCGTGGGAGATGAACAGATACGTGAGTCCCATCCGCTCCTGCAGTTCCTGGAGCAGATTCAACACCTGCGCCTGGACCGAAACGTCCAGCGCCGAAACGGGTTCATCACCGATGATCAGCCGGGGATTCAGCGCCAGGGCCCTGGCGACGCCGATCCGCTGCCGCTGGCCGCCGCTGAACGCGTGGGGATAGCGGCGCATGAACTGGGGGTCCAGCCCCACGACCCTGAGTAATTCCGCGACGCGGTCCTCCAGTTCGGCGCCGCGGGTGATCCGGTTCACCACCAGCGGCTCCGCCACGACGTCGAAGACGGTCATCCGGGGATTCAGGGACGAATAGGGATCCTGAAACACCATCTGCATATGTCTGCGGAACGTCCTCAGCTCCCTCCGCGACAGCCGGCAGACGTCGACCATCGTTCCCCCGTCCTCAAAGAGCACCTCGCCGTCGGTGGGTTCGATCGCGCGGAGTATGCTCCTGCCGACCGTAGTCTTGCCGCACCCGCTCTCGCCGATCAGGCCGAGCGTCTCCTGTTTCTTTACGGCGAAACTGACGCCGTCCACGGCCTTCACCTGCCCCACCACGCGTTTCAGAAACCCTTCGGTAATGGGGAAGTACTTCCGCAGGTTCTTCACGTCCAGGAGTACGGAATTGCTATCGGACATGGTCAATTTTCCTTGCGAACGGTCGGACTCATCGATTTAGCCTCAATTCGAAAAAAGACAACAGTCAATTTACCACAAAAAGCACAAAAGGCACAGAAGGGGACGGCGCCAAAACGGGGCATTGAGGTCGTTCATAAGGTTGAGATTTCCCGTCACGTCCAGTGACTTCAATTATCCGGAACCGTTGACGTCAGTTCGCCTTTGTTCTTCTGCATTTATTCGACATTCAGGTCACCAGAAAATTTCGAATCAAGGTTTGACCGGAAGAGGGAGCATTTGTCCTGCTCTTGACTCTCATCCTGCATTGGTTTTTGAACCTGCTCTTTGCTTCTAATCCTGCTCAATCCTGGTCGATTCTGATCTTGCTCTTTGTATCTAATCCTGTTAATCCTGATCCGGTTTTGATCTTGGCTGCTAATCCTGCCTAATCCTGTTAGTCCTGGTCCGGTTTTGCCCTTAGCTTCTAATCCTGCTAATCCTGTTAATCCTGTTAATCCTGGTCCGGTTCTGATCTTGGCTTCTAATCCTGCTTAATCCTGGTCGGTTCGGAATACAGAAAACAGCTCACGCCGTGCTCGGAGCCGACCGTCGTCAGCTCCGGCTCGTACCGGTCGCACACGCCGTCTATCCGGTCCGGGCACCGCGGATGGAACATGCAGCCGTTGGGCAGTTCGTACGGATTCGGCACCGATCCTTCGATGGACAGCAGTCCTTCCTTCGCCTTGTGTCCCAGCCTTGGAATGGACTTCAGCAGGGCGCGTGTATACGGATGTTTCGGATCGTTGAAAATGGTCTCGCAACGGGCGAACTCGACGACTCTGCCCAGGTACATCACCATCGCGTGGTCGGCCAACTCCGCCACCACACCCAGATTGTGCGTAATCATCATTATGGAGGTCTGGATCTCCTCCTGCAGTGCGTTCAGCAGGTCCAGAATCTGCGCCTGCGTGGTTACGTCCAGGGCCGTGGTGGGCTCGTCGGCGATCAGCAGGCGCGGCCGGCAGGACAGACTCATGGCGATCATCGCCCGCTGCCGCATGCCCCCGCTCAGCTGATGGGGATAGGCGTCCACCCTCCGCTCCGGCTCCGGGATACCGCACTTGCGAAGCATATCGACGGCGATTTCACGCGCCTCCTTCCGGTCCGCGTTCCGATGCAGCCGGATGGCCTCTTCGATCTGGTTCCCGATGGTATGGACCGGACTAAGGCAGGTCATGGGCTCCTGAAACATCATGGCGATTTCCTTGCCGCGGATATTCCGGATCTCCCTGCCGTTCGGCTTCAGCTTTGCCAGGTCGACGACCTTCCCGTTGCCTTGCAGCAGCACCTCCCCCGAGACGATCCGGCCGTTTTTGGGCAGAATCTGGAGAATGGACTGGGCCGTCACGCTCTTGCCGCAACCGCTTTCCCCCACCACGCCCAGCGTTTCACCCTTCATGATCCGGAAATCCACCCCGTCCACGGCCCGTACCGTACCTTCGTCGGAGAAGAAATGCGCCCGCAGATCGCGGACTTCGAGCAGAACCGATGGGTCCATAATTCCCTTCTACCTGGTATACGGATCGGCTGCGTCTCTCAGCCCATCCCCCAGGAAGTTGAAGGCCAGCACCGCGACGATGACGAACGCGCCCGGCAGCAGCAGCCAGGGGAAATGCGCCACCGCACGGATGTTCATCGCGTCCTGCAACAGCACCCCCCAGCTGATGGCGGGGGAACGCAATCCCAGCCCGATGAAGCTCAGCGCCGTCTCGCCCAGAATCATCTGCGGTACCGCCAGCGTGAGCGCGGCGATGATATAACTCAGGAACGAAGGCACCATGTGTTTGGCGATGATCCGGCTCTCGCGGGCGCCGCCCAGGCGTGCCGCCATCACGAAATCCTCCTCCCTCAATGCCAGAAACCGCCCGCGCACCACCCGAGCGAGGCCGGTCCAGCCAACGAAGGCCAGAATGATCGTGATGCCGAAATAGACGCGGATGATCGGCCAGTCGGGCGGCAGCGCCGCGCTGAGCGTCATCCAGAGCGGCAGGCCCGGAATGCCCATGATGAATTCGATCAGCCGCTGGATCACATCGTCGATTCTCCCGCCGAAATAGCCTGAGATGCCGCCCATGATCAATCCCAGCACGAAGCTGATGGCAATGCCGATCAGGCCGATGGACAAGGATATCCGCGCGCCGTAGGCAATTCGCGATAGCAGGTCCCTGCCCATCCGGTCCGCGCCCAGCAGGAACAGGCGTTCGCCGTTGTCGAGACCGATCAGGTGGCGTTGCATCGGGACCCACCCCCACAACGTATAGGGATCGCCCGCGACGAAGAATCGTATCGGAAAGCGTTCGGAGCGGTCTTCGTGATAGGAGAGGCGGAGCGTGACGGGGTCGCGCTGCTGGATGTGCCGGTAGACGAAGGGCCTGAAATGAAACGCCCCGTCTGCGTCGAAGAAACGAACCTTCTGAGGAGGCGCGTGGATGTATTTCGTGTTCAGGCGGTGCGGATCGTGCGGCGCGACGAACTCGCAGAATGCAGCCACGAGATAGAAGAGAATCAGGACCGCGCCCGCGATCTTCGCCAGCTGGTGTTTCCGGAACTTCCACCACATCAGCCGCCACTGGGAAGCAACGAGCACCCGCGCTCCGGTATCCTCGCCGGTAACGCGGCCCTTGCGACGGCGACGAAATCCCGGAAATCCGTTCTCCCGCAGCGTCCCGAATATACCCCTCAACGACCTGGGCGGAAGCGGATTCTCCGAGCGTGTTCTGTCCTGTGATTCCGTAGCGATCTTAATAGACTCCTATCCGTTCTTCCGAATATCCGGTTGTTTACGAGTAGCGGATTCTCGGGTCCACCCAGGCCAGCAGAATATCCGAAATCAGCGTTCCGATTACGGTCAACGTGCTCAGGATCAGCATGAAGCTCCCGGCCAGGTACATATCCTGATTGGTGAGCGCGCCGAGCAGAAGCGGCCCGGTTGTGGGCAGATTCAACACGATCGACACCAGGATCTCTCCCGCGATCAGACGGGGAAGCAGCCAGCCCAGGGTGCTGAAGAAGGGATTCAGGGCGATCCTCACCGGATATTTGAAGAGGAGTTTCAGTTCCGACACGCCTTTCGCCCTGGCGGTGACGACGTAGGGTTTGTGCAGTTCGTCCAGCATCTGGGCGCGGATCACGCGGATCGTTCCGGCCGTCCCCGCGGTTCCCAGGATCACCATCGGGATCCACAGGTGAGCGAGCAGATCCAACGCCTTGGCGAACGACCAGGACGCGTCGATGAACTCCGGCGAGTGAAGCCCCACCAGCACGCTTCCGGTGGACACGAAGACGATCCACAGTGCGATGAGAGCCAGCATGAAGGGCGGCGTGGCCAGCCCGAGGAAACCCAGAAACGTGAAAATGTAGTCACCGAAGGAATACTGCCGCACCGCGGAATAGATGCCGATGGGAATCGCGACCACCCAGATGAAGAGCACCGAACTCGCGCTCACCATCACCGTCAGGCTCACACGCTCCCACAGCAACTCGCTTACGGGCCGACCCCACAGCAGCGACATCCCGAAATCGCCCTGCGTGATGATGCCGGTCATCCACGTCCAGTACTGTACGTAGACCGGACTGCCCAGTCCGTACCGCGCGCGGAGCGCCTCGATGACCTCCTCGCTCACCGTCTCGCCCATCGACGTGAGCTGCGCCAGGTACGAGGTGAGGAAGTCGCCCGGTGGAAGCTGGATGATCAGGAACGACACGATCGAAATGGCGAAGAGCGTGGGAATCATCATCAGGATTCGCCATGCGATGTATTTCAGCATCGAACAGTCTCCGTTTACGTCATGGCTACGCCGGCCTGACAGATCGGTCTTTACGCAGATCCGCCCAAAAGCTTCAAATATAACGCCAGTCGACGGGGCTTACAAGATAATTCCATTATATGAAAGCGATTCCAGGGCGTCGGTTTTGTCGCGATTCAGACACACAGGCGGTGTTCCACCTGCTCGACGTTCCCATGGCACGGTCAACGACGTTCCGTACATTATTTTTTGACCGCCGTACGTGATCGGCCCTGCTCCAGACGCGGGTCGTTGCCGGAGTTTTCATAGCTCCCGTGTCGAATTTTATCCGGCACAAAAAAACCCTGCCGAACTGAGCAGGGCAAATGCAATTCCCAATGGGTATTAAAGCGCCATCGTGGCTGCCAGGCGCCGGTTCACGGTTCGCCAGAAGACAGTAACAGCCTCCTCGTCTTCATCGAAGAAATCTTCAAAGAAACCGTGGACATTCAAAGGCGGTGGATACGCATACCGCTCGCCTTCATCTCCATACTCCGTAACCCAATCTCCCGGCTCGCGAGAATCTACGACTTCAAACAATTCCACGGGATACAGGTAGGGCCGTCCCTGATCGCTTAAGACTCGCAAATCATCCGCTTCGATCCCTATGACCCCGTATTCCTGCCCTGGTGTCAAATCCGGGTAATCCGCACGTCCTTGTCGGAATTTAACCGTCATTTCGAGCGACCCTTTTCGCTTCAGTTCGACACGGGGTACGATTGTTGTCTTTATGTCTACTCTATCAAGATGCCATTTCCTGCCTGCGATGTCAATATTTGCAGACGCTCTCTAAAATCCCCTTCGGCCTTGCTCGACGTGGGTTTTGTTCCTATCTTTCGCAGAGAGGTTGTGCTGGGATGACAAAGGGTAACTTGCCCTTCAGAGCGCGCAGGCCTCTTCCGCATGACATTGCGAGCCGACGCATGAAGGATACATTTCGCCAGTGCTCATTGCAACACATGTCATTCAGAGCGGAGCGAAGAATCTCCCGTCTTCTCGATTGGACGTGGCGCCCAGGGCCATCGTGGACGAACTTGTGCGCGGACCCATAGCCTGCTTTTCGGCCCTCTCTGGACGTCAGTCTTGGCCGACGTACTGCCTCTCAGGTGTCGCGACGTGGAAATCCTGCGTGGACAATCCGATGCTGCAGTAGATCCTTCGTCGGCCTGCTCTGAATTTCAGTCTGCTCTCACGTGTAACGAACGTGTTTCGCCGACGTCGTACGCAGGCCTCCTCTGGATGACAGTGGAAAGCAACGCGCCTGGCTATGGGCCAACGTGTCAATCTGAGCGCGCATGCCTCCTCAGCATAACAGTCAAGGCGAACACTTGAAGGATTCATTTCGCTAATGCCCATTGAAGTCCGGAAGTCCAGAAGCATTCTCACTACCATTTTGATCCTGGCCCTGGCATTCCCGCCAACCCTTGCGGATGCCGCCGAGAGCCTGTCCAGACTGCGGGTTGAGGGGCACAGAATCGTCAGCGCGAGGGCCGCGGACGCGGACTTCGACGGCGGCGGGCGGGTGGACCTTTCGGATTTTCTTCTGTTTGCGGACGCCTTCGGTACGACTCAGGAGGAATACGACCTTGACGACAGCGGCGACGTCGACTTCGCCGACTTTCTGGCCTTTGCGGACGCATTCGGTCAGAACGTGGACGCAGTGCTGCGCGGCGTGGCGGTGATCGATCCGTTCTTCCTGCACGCCGCCTCGCGCCGCGGGACGGAAGCGCTCGATTTCCTGGCGGACGAATGGAACGTGGACGTCATCCGCGTACCCATTCACCCCGACCTCTGGCAAGGGTACCGGGACTACCTTCGAGCGTTCGTGGATCCGATCGTCGACTGGGGACAACGGCGCGGCGTCTACATATTTATTGGCTGGCACGCGCACGGGAACCCGCTCACCGGACAGACGGAACACCCTGATTGGGGGTACCTGCACCCGTGGCGCGGAAATCCGTACAACCCCGACCTGTCGCTGGCGATCGAGGCGCTGGACGCGATCGTCCGAAGGTACAGCGATCTGCCGCACGTCATCTACGGGACGTTCAACGAACCCGCGTTCATCACATGGGATGAGTGGCGCCCGGTTGCCGAGACCCTGGTGGACGTCGTCCACGCCGTGGACCCGCACGCCCTCGTCCTGGTTTCCGGCATCGACTGGGGGTACGACCTCAGCGGCGCCCTGGACGACCCCGTGGACCGTCCCAACGTCGTGTACGAGACGCATCCTTACCCCTGGAAGGGCGAAGCGTGGAAGGGCGTTCTCTTCAACCTGGATAAAACCGATGCGGTCTTCCTGGGTGAGTGGGGCTACGGTCACTCGGAAGACCCCGGAAGAGTCAGGCAGGAGTATGCCATGCCCCTCGTCGAGTTCTGTCAGACCCGGAATATCGGATGGACCGCCTGGATATGGCACGACGAGTGGACGCCGTCGATGCTGACGTCGTACAGGACCTTTGACACGACCGACTTCGGCGACTTCGTCAAACGGGTTCTCAACAACGGCCGATGATTTCCGGATAGGCGCGATATTTCACGAGAGGAGCGGCGAATCGTGGACCCAATTCTCCCCGACACATCCGAATGGGGCGATCCCGACTGGGGCATCAGGGTGCCGGCGCGCGACGGCCGGGGCATCTTCCTTCCTGACTGTCTCGTGGGCAGGCCGGGCGCCGTTCCGGACCGGGCGCCGCCCAATCAAGGTCTGGCGCAACGGGGCTCCGTAGTGGACCCCAAGACGCCCGACTTCGACTTCGGCATCGTCCAGAAGACCGAGGTCTGGGCCGAGAATATCGCCGAACTGGTCGAACAGGCCAAACAGGGCCAGTGGAACGCCACGACGGACATCCCCTGGCGTGACCTGCCCAAACTTCCCGACGAACTGGAACGCGCGGTCTGCCAGATCTGCACGTTCATGATCCAGAACGAATATCTGGCCCTGTACCTTCCCGCGAAGTTCATCGGACGCATCGACCCGTGTTTTTCCGAAGTCATCCTGTTTCTCTCCAGCCAGGTGATGGACGAGGCCAGGCACGTGGAAGTCTTCACCAAGCGCGCGCTGGCCAACGGCGGCGGGCTGCAGTACGTCTCCTCAGCTACGGAATGGTCCCTGCAGAGCCTGCTCGCCCAGGAGGACTTCACGGACGCCTCCTTCCTCCTCCACGTTCTGGGTGAAGGAACGTTCATGGAACTGCTCAGGTTTCTCGAGGAAGCGTCGCCGGACCCTGTCACGGCTCGCGTCTTCAAGCTCGCCCGGCAGGACGAGGGCCGTCACGTCGGCTACGGGCTCTCCCATATCGGGTACCACGTTCAGCGGCGGCCGGAGGTCATCACCCGGCTTGCACAGGCTGCGGAGAAACGCACCGCCTTCCTGCAGCAGGTCTCGGGCGCCAGCCCCTTCGTGCTGAGTGCGATGATGACCCTCGCCGGAGGCGGGTCCTCGCCCGAACAGATCGAGAAGGGCCGTTCCCTGGTGCGCGACCTCTACAGTACGATGCACAACAAGCGTATTCGGGAACTGGTTCAGGTCGGCTTCGACAAAGAGACCGCCGCACGTATCTCCGAGCTCCACGGCAGCGGCGTGAGGAACTTCATGTAAACGCAGAAGACGGAGTACTCCGAAAGGCTCTCATGGGTGTTCTACATCGCTTTACAGGCGAGCATGGCGGCTACGCATGGGAAGGCGTCGACGTCGAGACCTACGACAGGGGCGGGGCCGTGGGCGGTTCGAAACAGGTCGTCATCGGCAAGCGCGACGGCGCCGTCAACTTCGGCATGCGGTACTACGAAATCGCGCCCGGCGGGCAGACCTCCTTCGACCGCCACGACCACGACCATGGCGTGTACGTCCTCAGGGGCACGGCCCGGCTGCTGATGGGCTGGGAGGTCTTCGACATCGGCCCGGGAGACATCGTCTACATTCCTCCCAACGAGCAGCACCAGTTCGAGAATACCGGAAAAGAGCCCCTGAGCTTCCTTTGCGCCGTTCCGCCGCGGGACTGACCAGGATTCATCATTTTTCGGGGACATTAATTCGAATATGTGTTTGTAAACAAAGGCGATTAGTCGGCGAATTACCAGGATACGCCACGTCACTGGACGTGAACGGGAGTTCTCCCCCCGGCGCCCCAGACCTCTCTCCCCGACCCTCTCTCCTAAAGGAAAGAGGGAGAAAGGCCGGACGTCGACTCGCTGGCTTTCTATAGAGACTCTCATTGAAAGAAAATCGCCGTCCCGGAAAGTCTGCAAGTCCGGTACATTCACCGGTTACCGTTCCCCCTTCCTTTAGGAAGGGGGTTACGGGGTAGGTCCGGAAGACGGTAGAGATTACCAGCCTTGTGAGGTTTCCTTTCGTGCCGAAGGCAAGGAGGAAAAACACACCTGGCAAGGGCTTTTTCTCCCGTCTACCGTCTCCCCGCATTCAGGCTCTTTGTGGCCAATCTGACAGGTGTCTTTTTTCGAATTGAGGCAAAGATCGAACGTCTGAACTCCGCGCGCCTGTCGAACCGCGAAAGAGCGGTATCTCTTGACAAAATAGGCCATTTTGGGTAGATTTCGCCCGTTCTGACAAGGTGACCCCGTCGTTCAGTGGCCTAGGACACCAGGTTCTCACCCTGGAAACGGGGGTTCGACTCCCCTCGGGGTCACCATATAAAAAAACGATATAAAAAACGCCCTGCTGAAGGTCGATCGGCAGGGCGTTGTCGTTGTCCGCAGGAAGCGGTCTCTATGAAGATATCTGAACCTGCTCAGCGTCCGGAAATAATCTGAACGATCGAGGCGAGGCTGGTTCCTGAGAAGGGATTGGCCCCGGTCCTGGAGTCCACGACCTCGGGCGGAAGGAGGTCTTCTATTCCTTTCACTTCCGCCACCAGGGGCCCCGAGCCCGGACCCCAGGTAAAGATCGCCGGCAGGATCTCCTCGCCCGAGATCTTCACCCCCAGCGTGTGAGCCCCTGCATCTTCCACGAATTCCGCTGCGTTACCGCCCGCACGTCCCGGCGCGCCGTCCAGCAGCATCAGCTTCCGCGCATCGTGCCAGTTTCCCGTGCTGAGCCGGTAGATGTAGATCCCGGCGCTCACGCCCCTGCCGAGCCTGTCGGCGCCGTCCCACTGCACCCTGTGGAGTCCGGCCGGGCGTTCTTCGTCGACCAGCGTGATCACGCGTTGTCCCAGAATATTATAGACGTCCAGACGCACGTGCCCGCCCTTTTCGATCTCAAAGGGTATCAGGGTGGAAGGATTGAAGGGATTCGGATGATTCTGCAGCAGCGCATTCGGTCTCGGCGGAACGAGGTCTCGCAGCGGCAGCGAGAAACCACCGTTCTCATCCGTCAACGCCGTCAACCGCTGGCGCGGATCATCGAGCCTGTAAACCTCCACCAGCACCCTGCTGACCGGATGGGACTTCGGATCGAAAACCTGTCCTTCCATACGATCCTCTTCCGCCGCGACAGCGGTTGCCAGAACGATTGTCGCGACAGTCGAATGAAACAGTGCGTATTTCATTGCATTTCCTCCTATCCCCGATTCTGTTTATTCAGCGGCGTGATTCAAGCCCGACCGGAAAAGAATTCAGTCGCGTTACTTGAGATACAGCATGCGCCGGGCGTCCACGCCTCCCGGATGGAACAGGCGCATCACGTAGACACCCGCGGCCACGTCATTGCCGCGCCCGTCGCGCGCATGCCACCGGACCACGTACCTGCCCGCAGCCTGGTGATCGTCCACCAGCGTGCCCAGGCGCTGTCCCAGGGAATTGAAGACCTCCAGACGCACCGGACCCGCGTCCGCCAGATGGTACACGATCTGCGTGCTGCTGTTGAACGGGTTGGGAAAATTGGGCGCCAACCCGGCTTCAGGCTGTGGGTTCTCAGGCGGTGCAATCCTGGCTGAATAAAGCGCGTGGCTGGCCAGCACACGGGCGCCGCCCCCCGGCGTCAGTTCCAGGATCTGACGGTGGTCCTCGTTGAGAGGAATGCTGTGCCATCGGCCCACGATCCCGCCGGATTCATTGCGGGCGCGAGCGCTGTAGTAGCCGGTGACTCCCGAACCGTGCAGCGTGACGACGTCGAGCGCCGCGCGGCCGCCGCCGTCGGTGACCGCACACCAGGCGTATTGCAGGGGCCGCCCCGATACCGAACGGGCGAATTCCACCGTCAGGGCCTCCGCCGCGTCGCCCGTTACGGTGGCCTGTACCGCCGTCCGGGAAATCGACGAGGGGCCTCCCGGCCGCGCCAGTTCCCAGACGATTTCCTCGTCAGAATCCACGGAAGGGTCGGCAAAATCGCTGTCGCCGGTCAGCATGAAGACCAGCCGGTTGCGGGTCAGGTAAGCGTAGAGGTCGTTGAAGAACTCGAGAAAAACCGTGTTTACGAAGGTAATAACGAGCCTGTATTCCTCCAGTGCCATCTCGCTACCGGACAGCTTGACGACGTCTTCCAGGTCCTCGTCGTCCTCGAACAGGCTCAGATAATGCGCGTTGAAACGCAGGGTATCGGATTGCAGCGTATAGTAGCCGAACGCGACGACCGCTCTCGATTCAGGAGCCGGTTCGAGAGCCTGCTGGCTTGGAAGGAAACGGGGAAACCTGTACCCCGCTGCCGCCCGGACCCCGATGGTGAGCCTGTAGGAGTTGCACCGGTACAATTCAAGGGTGAGATAGGGCGTCACGGGAATGGGATCCTCATTTCCTTCCGCCGGATATATGATGGTCCGAACATTGAAATTCAGACTGTTTTGAACCAGGTTCCACGTATCCGGCGGAGAAGGCGCGTCTGCCCGCAAAGGGGCCGGATACATCGTGACAAGGAAGAACATCAGTGCTTTCATCCTGCAGCTTTGATTGGTCACGCCTCTCTCCTATTCCCCGTCGTCGTCGTCGATGACCACCAATACCCACTTCCTTGCGCCCTGGTAGCCGCCCCCGCTGGCCCTGTTGGTCACGGCCACCCAATAGTTCAGATCGTCGTCGTCGTGGTTGGCGGTGAGCCTCACCCGCTGCGGCGTATACCAGTTGTCCGTGGTGAAGATGAGGCTGTCGCGATTGGCCGACAGCTTGGTCGAGGAGCTGCTGACGGCAACGGTCACGCTGTCGGAGGGCTGGGACGCCAGGGCCACCGTATACCCTTTTCTCTCCCCTTCGGTGATCCTGAATTCGGTCCGGCTCAATGCCAGTTCACCCACGTCCGGTTCCGCCGAGTCCGCCTGGTTGGAAGCATTCTGTACGCTGGTGGCCTCGAAGTTGGCCAAGGGGTTACCCGCCCTGTCGATGAAGAGCCCCACCGCATCGCGGGCGAAGATGTTGTCGTAGGATACTTCGACCCCCTGGCTCTCGGTCACCCGATTCGAGGGGTAGAGGTGCAACTGCAACGACAGGCCGTGAATAGAGGCGGAACTGGGCCTCACCTGATCGCCGTCCACCTCAAGGGTCAGGACCGCTATGAAGAACTGGCCGAGATTCACGTTTACGATACTCCTGATCGTGTAGAGAATCCGGGGAACGTCGACGTGCTCGCTGAAGAACAGGTTGACCTTGCTGCCGGTGTGATGGACCTCCGCGCTGCTGAGCGTCGGTGATACCCCGTCGACCCTGTGGGCGCTGTCGGCGGCTACGGCCGCGAAGGCCAGCTCCGCTGAATTGCCCACAAGGTCCGTGATGGCGTCGTCGTCGTCGAGACTGAGGGTGTCGGCGTCGATGGCGATGCCGTCCACGTCGGCGTCACCCTCCTGAACCACGTAGGCAAAGACCGCGGTCGAGTCTCCGGTGAAGTCGTAGGTGGCCGTTCTCGCCTCGCCGCCGAGGTCCAGCTCCAGTTGCGGGGCGCCGGAAACAGTCACCTCCTCGCTGAAGGTCATCGTCACCTCGATGCTGTCGCCGACGGCGTAGAGCCTGTCACCGCCCGCACGGGAGCTGATGGCGATGGATGACAGGACCGGGGCCACCGCATCCACCATGTGGCCTGCATCGGCGGCGATGGGATCGTGGCTCAGGTCCGCGGCCACGTTGGTCGCGGCCTGCTTGATGGCGCCGCCGTTGAGGGTGAGCTTGTCCTCCCCGATGGCGATGCCGTCCATGTCGAGGTCGCCCTCCTGCACCTGGTAGCCGAAGACCACCTCGGGGCCGGCGGTCCTGTCGCCGGGGCTGACACTTCCCTCGAACGAGCCCTGCCCGAACCGGGCGATCTTGTCCGTTGTCCCGACGCTCAGCTCGAGCTGCGGCGTTCCCGTGACGGACACATTTTCGTCGAAGGTCACCTTCGCGCCGATCCAGTCGTCGGCGACATACGTGGAGTCGTCCCCCGGATCCGTAACCAGCACGACCGACGAGACGCCGGGAACGGGCAGGGTCAGCCCTCCGTCCACCTTGTGACTGTCGGCGTTCGCGATTTCGCTGTGGCTCCGGTCGGCTTCCACTGAAGTCTCCAAAGAACCATCCGGGCGCGACGACCAGATCTTGCCGCCCCCTCCCCACCCCCCGTCATCGCCCGCCAGGACGGTGAGACCGTCCGTGTCTTCATCCTCTTCCACGACGGTGTGTTTGAAGACCAGGGCTTTGGTACGGTTACCGGAGGCGTATCGGGCATGCGGGCTGGTGAACTCGCCGTCGCCATAGGTGAACTTCAAGCCCTTGGTGACGGTGCCCTCTACCCGGACGTTCTGGTCGAAAGTGACCGCGATCCGGATCGCCTCCGTCCGCCGGTAGGTGGCGCCGTATGCCGGGCTCGAGGTGACGGCAACCCCCTTGATGTACGGCTCCCCGTTCAACTGGTGGTTGGGATCCGCGTCGAGCCCCGACATTTTTCAGGGCGCCCTCACACCCTCGTGGTTCAACGCCCAGACCTTTCTTTCCCAGTACTGGCCAGGGCTGTCAGGGGCGGCACTCCCGATCCGGACCCCGTCGGTGTCCTTGAATTCGGATCTCACCGTAAAGGAGAGACGTAGCGTTTCGGTACCGGTCCCGCTCCGGTACCAGGCAAGATTCTGCTGTTCCGTGCCATCCGACGCCCTGTTCCAGAAATAGGGCAACCAGGGTTGGTCGACGCTGTCGACCCGCACGGGAGCGGTGTACGTCACGTCGATCTCGACCTCTTCTCCATGCCGGTAGGTGGCGCCAGAGGCAGGGGTGGAGGCGATTTCCACGTTGGTGACCCAGGGCCCCAGGCTGCCGTTCACCCTGTGACCGGACTGGGTCTCGAGCCCCAGGGGCGTGAACACCGCCGCAAAGTTGGAAACAGAGGTCTTCACCGTGCCGCTGCCCCTCCAGGCTGTCGCGGGTGCGCTGATCCCGTCGGTGTCCGTGTCCGTCGCTATCACTTCGTAACGGAAGACCAGCTTTCTCGTGCCGGATCCACGATGATACGTGGCGGTCCGCGTCGAGTCGCCGACGGTGAGGTCCATCTTGACATCGCCGCTGCCGGTGACCCGCATGCCCCTGTTGAAGGTGGCCTCGATCTCAATGATCTCTCCCAGCCCGTAGGTCTCCCCATTGGGGTCATTCGAAAAGAAAACGCTGGAGAAGGCGGAATCCGGAGGTACGGAGATCACGTTCATGGCCGTCATGGTCGCAATCTCGTGGTCGGCGAAAACTTCGGACGGACCCTGAAGGACGTTCAGTCCGACAATGATGGAGATCAATCCGATCCGTACGGCGAGTCGGAGGCTTCTTCTATGCATATATCTCTCCCTTCTTGTTTCGGCCGTGTCCATTCCGCCTGGCTCCGCGATCGTCTCCCATGTCCGCAGCACTCCCAATCCGCACCGGGCCTTCCCTGAGCAGTTACGGGTACGGCTTTATTATGATAATTCAAGGGCCTTTGACCTCAATTTGCCTTGACGGACATCTGTTGGCCGCCTATGTTGACTAATATACAATACTAATGTGACTCAATAGTGACTTATGGCAAGATTTTTCGTGATTTTATTGTGATTATCTAGTCGTTCAACAAAAACCTCCTCGCCACAGGGTCTGTAATCCTGCGGCGTGAAGTTTTCGTCAAACACATTCCGGAACGTCACGGAGTTCAATCAGTTGATTATGGAGAGGCCATGGGGTCCGGGGAACGGACTGAAGGCGAGAACCTGACGTATCGGGCGCAGCTTTCGACGTTGAGTGAAACGAGCGTGCGGATCAACAAGTGCCTCGACTTGAGCGCACTGATAGACACGTTGCCGGTTGGCATCGTCATTATCGACGTCGTAACGGGAACGCTGTCGACCGTCAACCCGGAGGCGAGCCGGCTCGCCGGCGATCTGTTGACGCCAGGGCAGTCGATGGGTCATTTCCTGAAGACGATCTCCGTTCGACGAGGCGACGGGCGAATGCTTTCGCTCGAGGAGCATCCAGTTGCCCGGGCGGCGAGCGCGGGCGAAACGATCCGGGCGGCGGACGTCGAGATCCGGATCCGCGGTGGCCGACGGGTGACTGCATTGATGAACGCCAGACCGATTCTTACAGACGACGGCGGGGTCGAGTGGCTTGTGGTGACGCTGCAGGATCTGGCACCTTTGGAGGATCTGGTGCGGCGGCGCAGCGATCTTGCACTCGACGCGGACAGGCGTACGAGGGGGCGGGAGCCGCAGTCCATCCTGGTCGTGGACGATGACACTCAGACACTGCGAAGAGTCAATGACTTTCTGACCGGAGAAGGATATCACCCCCGCGTGACCGCCAATCCGCACGAAATACCCGGACTACTGGAGAAACACCGACCGGCCCTCGTGCTGCTGGATCTGGTCCTTACGGGAACCGACGGGGTTGACGTGATGACCGACGTTATTACCGATCCCGATCTTCCGGTCATCTTCCTTTCTGCGTACGCGCACGAGGAAGCGATCGCCCGCGCACTCGATGCCGGTGCAGCCGACTACGTGGTCAAACCCTTTGCGCCCGCCGAGCTATCGGCCAGAATCAGGGCAGCGCTGCGTCGCCGGAAGGAGCGGGAAAACCCCGTACCGGAAGATCCGTTCGTTCTGGGAGATCTGAGAATTGACTTCAAGGGGCGTAAAGTGACGATCGCGGGAAGGCCGATACATCTGACCAGGCTCGAGTACCGTCTGATGGTGGAGTTGTCGTCCGACGCGGGGCGGCTGAAGACCAGTGGGGATCTGCTGCGGCGGGTCTGGGACACGCTGGACTCCACTGACACGCGGCGGTTGCGAACAACGGTAAAGAAAATCCGCCGCAAGTTGGGAGACGACGCGAACAATCCCACTTACATCCTCAATCAGCCGGGGGAAGGATATCGTCTCGGAGACATAGAGGACCCGGACGTCGAAACGTGACTCCAGGTGAATTGACGCGCCGCTCCGAAAATGCGCTGGATTCAGGAAACATCCTGACCTATATTGTGACCAATCGAGTGAACTTACCGCACATCGCGTGACGTTCGAGAACACACCGTGAAATTACCTGTTAGGCCGGTCCTTCGCTCCATTGGACTGCAACTGATTCGTAACTCCGGAAGTGCCCCCTGTCCGCGGCGCCGGGCAAAACCTGACGCGGGTGCAGAAACCGACCGACCGAGGTTAGAAGGAGATGCAAATCGACGAACGTGATCAACAGATAGCGGCCCTCCGCGACCGCCTGTCAAAGTTGAGCGAGGCCAGCCTTCGAATCAATGAGAGTCTGGAGTTCGACGCCGTATTGCAGGAGGTCCTGGACAGCGCCCGATCGCTGACCGGTGCGACGTACGGCCTGATGGTCCTGCTTGACGATGAGGGGCGGGTGCAGGACTGCAAGACGTCCGGATTATCGCCCAATCAGTCCAGGCGATTGTGGTTACGGCCGGAGAGGCACAGGCTCTTCGAACACTTCACCCATATACGTGAGCCGCTGCGGCTTCGGAATCTCCACAGCTACCTCCGGTCTGAAGGCCTGCCCGAGTTCCGCCCTGAATTACCTCTGAGTCCCTCCCCCGCGGCGTTGGCAGCGCCGATCCGCTACCGCGGCCAGAGCGTGGGGACATTCAGTCTTTGCGAGAAGGGAGGCGAAGACGCGTTCACGGCGGCAGACGAAGAAACCCTGGTGACGTTTGCCTCGCAGGCGGCGCTGGTCATCGCCAATGCACGCCGGCACCGCGACGAACAGAAGGCAAGGCTCGACCTGGAGACACTGATCGACACCTCACCCGTTGGGGTCGTGGTTTTCGACGCCAGGTCCGGCGCACCCCTGACGTTCAACCGCGAGGCAAAGAGAATCGTGGGGGACCTGCGCACGCCGGGCCATCCGGAGGAGCAGCTTCTCGAGGTGATGACGTTCCGGCGCGCTGACGGTCGGGAGGTCTCCCTGGAATCGTCCCAACTGGCCCAGTTGCTGCGCTCGGGGGAGACGCTGCGCGCGGAGGAGATCGTCCTCCTTGTACCGGACGGCCGGTCCGTAACGACGCTGGTCAATGCCACCCCCATCCGTTCCAAGGATGGGGATATCGAGTCGGTGATCGTGACCATCCAGGACATGACGCCCCTGGAGGACCTGGAGCGCCTCCGTGCCGAGTTCCTGGGGATGGTCAGTCACGAGCTTCGGGTCCCGCTGACGTCCATCAAGGGCTCGACCACCGCCCTGCTCGACGATGGTTCGATCCTCGATCCCGCCGAAGCGCGGCAGTTCTACAGGATCATCGACCAGCAGGCGGATCGCATGCGGGACCTCATCAGCGACCTGCTCGACGTGGCCAGAATCGAGACGGGTTCGCTCGCGATCACGCCGGAGCCGGCTGACGTGGGGGAAATCGTCGATGAGGCAAGGAATACCTTCCTGCGCGGCGGCGACGCGCGCGCCATAGAAATCAACCTGTCGCCGGACCTGCCCTGGGTTATGGTAGACAGGCGTCGCATCGTCCAGGTGCTGGACAATCTCCTTTTCAACGCCGCCAGGTACTCCGATACGTCATCACCGATACGGCTGGCCGCTTTGCGTGAAGACTTCCACGTTCACGTTTCCGTTGCCGACGAAGGCAGGGGCCTGACCGAGGATCTCCTGCCACAACTCTTCAGGAAGTTTTCGCGAATCGACGGCGATAACGATGAGAGGGTCAGCCAGGGCACCGGGCTGGGTCTCGCCATCTGCAAGGGTATCGTTGAGGCCCACGGTGGAAGGGTGTGGGCAGAAAGCGACGGACCGGGCCTCGGCACCAAAGTCACGTTCACGGTACCCGTTGCGGAGGAGATCCCGGCGTCCGCGGTCCGCATCCCGGCGCAGACGGGTGAGCATGCGCGCGATACCGAAAGTCACAGCGGCACAATCCTCGCGGTGGATGACGACCCGCAGACCTTGAGGTCCGTTCGCGAAATCCTTACACGAGCGGGATACGCGGCGATTGTTACGGGGGACCCCGGCGAAGTTGCGGAACTGATTGAATCGCGCGAGCCTCGCCTGGTTCTCCTGGACCTCGTGCTGCCCGGAACGGACGGATTCAAACTGATGGAAGACATCCTCGAGATCGACAGGATCCCGGTGATCTTTCTGTCCGGGTACGGCCAGGAAGAAAACGTTGCCCGGGCGTTCGAAATGGGCGCATCCGATTACATCGTGAAGCCTTTTTCGCCTTCGGAACTCGTCGCCAGAATCAAGGCGGCGCTACGCAGCGAGTCGGGCCCGATTCGCAAAGACCCTGAAGCGCCGTACGTGCTGCGGGACCTGACCGTCAATTTCGAGGAACGGAGCGTGACCGTGGGCGGACGCCGCGTGGAATTGACCGCGCATGAGTACGAGTTGCTGTATGAGCTCTGTGTCAACCCCGGTCGGGTGGTTACGCACGATGGGCTGCTGCGTCGAATCTGGGGCAGGAAACGCGGCGACCTGCGCCGGGTCCGTACGCTGGTCAAGCGGCTGCGGCGGAAGTTGGGAGACGACGCCGACGAACCTCGCTATATTTTCACGGAACACGGCGTCGGCTACCGCATCGGCAAGCAGGAGGGTACGGAAACGGCGTCCACGGAAACGTAAACAGGGAGAGGGCGCCCACAAGGGACGCCCCGGCACAGGCAGCGGAGCCGGGGAAGAGGTACATCGAATTGGCAGTTCGCGGCACGGCAGGTGTGTCGCATAATGCGCCGCGGTTACCCCGAACTGCCTGTGATCAGGATACCGATGACGATGTTTGCACTGCCCCCCTTCCCGTCGGCGGCCCTCACGATCACGGTGTATCCGCGTTTCTGGTTGAAATCATACGCGCCTTTCGTCAACAACTGCCCGGAACCGGGGTCGACGTCGAAGTGCTCCGCATCGGCGCCCCACATGCTGTACGTAAGCGTATCCCCGTCCTCGTCAGTCGCTGCGACCGGGTCCCCGAACGGCTGGCCCGGTGACGTGCCACCGGCAACGCCAAGTGTTGCGGGTTGCCCGGGCGCAAACGCGGGAATGCGGTTCACGCGTTCTCCGAAGCGCCCGGCGAATGCCACGAAATCGGCAAACGCGATCCGGTCGTCCCCGTCCAGGTCGTATCTGGACTCGTACCCCTCGTCGCCCTCCCGGTATCCGAACGCGCCGGAGAACAACACAAAGTCGGCGAAGTCCACCGTACCGCTTCCGTCGAAATCAGGCGATAGCGGCGCGGGCGCCTGCAGCAATACGCTCACCGTACGCGTCATCGTCTCCGGATGCTCCCCACGTACCAGGTCGGCTCCCGCCGTACGGACCTCCGTCTCCGTCAACCCCTCCGTCACCGTGAACCGCACCGTGCCCACCTTCCCGCTATCCACCTGTGACGCGCCGCCCAGCGACGAAACGCCGATCTCCACAAACGTCGAGTCCTTCTTGACAAGCGCCGTCACTCCCGGCAACGCATCGCCCGCGTCGAAGCCCTCGAACACCACCTGCGTCGTGTCATAGCCCACCCGGAGATCGACACCGCGCGTTTCCCGGATATCCGCGCCGAATATCTGTATGGACACGACTCGACCGGGGACGACACGCATCGTCCAGAGGTTCTGGTCTTTCTCCGACGCATCCAGGTCCAGCGAGAGGGAAAACAGGTCATACAGCACCAGGACCTCCGTCCGCACCAGCCCCAGGCTCAACCAGTCGCCATCGCCGGCAGCGCTGTTCGACCGAATCTGCACCTCGTATTCCGTATCGGGGTCCAGACCCTCGATGATCGCGCTCGTGTCCGTCACGTCCTGGGGTCCGTCCATCCATTCCCCTTCGCCGCCTTCACGATACCGCACGTCGTAGCCCGTAACGACCAGCCCGTCATCGGCTGCCGGTGCCGTCCAGCCGATGGTCACGCTGCCCGGTGACGTCTCCAATGCCTTGGGCTCCACCGGCGGAGGCGGCGACGCTAGCGTAAACACCGGCTCCAGGGACGTCCACGCACCGTGCTCCGAGTTGCCGCTGGACCGCACCTGTATCTCGTATTCCGTATCCGGGTCCAGACCCACTATGGTTGTGCTGGTACCCCTCACGTCCTGAGGGCCGTCCGTCCATTCCTCCACGCTGCCTTCGCGGTAACGCACGTCGTAGTTCCTGATCAGAGGACCGTCGCCGGTCGGCGCCTTCCACTGCAACGCCACGCTCGTTGTCGACACACCCGTCACTGTGGGAGACACCGGGGGAAGGGGGGGTGGCGGGGGCGGTGGTGGCGGGGGCGGTGGTGGTGGTGGCTGAATCCTTCCGGTTGAAGGAAACGCTACGCTCGTGCGGGCTTCGGGAAACCCGGCGTCGTCCTGGAACAATACCCTTACCTTGACTTTCTTCCCCTGGTCGGCGGAAGCGAGCGTGTACGTGTTCGACGTTGCTCCGATAATGTCGTTCTCAGTCGTGCCGTCGACCCGCATCCACTGGTAGCGCCACACCACGTTCCGCAGCCCGTCAGTATCCACGATGTCGCTCGTCGAGACCGTAAGCGTCTCGCCCACCCCCGCGGTACCCGAGATGGTCGGCTGCCCGGTGGCCGGAGTGTTGGTGGTGGTGGCCGTAACCGTCCCGTTGGACGGGTAAGCGTCGCTGGTGCTCATGCCGTCGAACCCCGCGTCGTCCTGGAACAACGCCGCCACCTTGACCTTTTTGCCCTGCTCGTTTGAGGTGAGCCTGTAGGTGCTTAACGTCGCCCCCATTATGTCGGTCTCAGTCGTTCCGTCGACCCGCATCCACTGGTAGCGCCATACCACGTTCCGCAGGCCGTCCGTATCCACAATGTCGCTTGTCGAGGCCGTCAGCGTCTCGCCCACCCGCGCAGTGCCCGAGATGGTCGGCACGCCGAACGAGGGGCTATTGGACTGTTCGACAATCCTGAGCGACACGCGGTCGCCGACCGCCCATGACAGGCCGCTTTTGTTCCAGCCTCTCCCTGAGGGCGTTTTTGAATCAGCGTACTTGAACTCTAAATACCTGGAAGCGAAATCCGTGTTATCCACAGAGAGGTAGAGCAGGCCGGCGGTGCTCGGCAGGTCGTCCACGAATTCGAGTTCCAGCCTGCCGGCGGAAGCCCCGCTCGTATGCACCAGGAGTTTCCTCACGGTGAGCGTGCTGGAAGCGAAGGTGAAATCGTCGTCGGTCAGTACTGAACTCGTGCTGCAATTGGCACCATCTGCCGCATTATTGCACCCCCGTGCTCCCATCTCCAGCCGTTTGACCGTGAGCGTTGCCGACCAGCGGTCCACAACCGCTGCACCCGCCGCGGTTCCGGGGAGGGCCGCGAGTCCGGCGAGCACGAGGAGGAGTGGGGCAGCGACTCCGCCCGCCCGCGACACGACACTCGCGACAGACAGCGCCAAAACAGCAGGGATGATCCGTACGCTTGTCAATGGCATGTCATTTTTGTGATTTGTGGCTTCCGGGAGGTTGGAGTTGCCCCGATTTCGCGGACAGACGGGGTCAGAGGGTCCAGGCGGCGTGGAGGCGGAGGTCCTGGCTGACCGGCTGTCGGCCTGTGGGCGCCAGGCGCCGGCCTTCGAAATTCAGGGTCAGGCCCGCGGCCCGGCGGGTGTCCACTCGTAGTCGCGTCCCAGCCCGATAGGCACGGGTCCGGCCTTCCGCCAGAACGGCGCCCACATACGGCGTCAGGATGCCCATGCCGAACGGCGCGGGCATCCCGTAGCCCACGTCCGTAGTCAGTCGGCCAGCCATTCCCCGGGTCTTCTGCGGCGCCAGGCCCTGCGTGGTCTGCCGCGACCACAGGCCGTCTATGCCGCTCCGGGCCGCACCCCAGGTCGGCGCCAGGGTCAGCGTCAGGCCCTTGCCGTTGGCCACCGGGGCCAGGCGTACCATCCCGCTCGCCCCCCATTCCTGATAGTCCTCATCTTCGTGAGCCAGGAGACCGCGCACAGTGCCCTCAAGGGTCAAGCCCAGGGTCGGGATTGCGTATTGCACCCGGCCCCCCACTTCCAGGCCGAAGCCCGTCTCGGCGTCCCCTGAATCATGCCGCAGGCCCAGTTCCACCGTCGGCGTCAGGCGGCGCCCGCCGGCCCACGTCACCCTCCGGCTCCCTTCCAGGACCAGCCGCACACGGTGCGCGTCGGCATCCGTCTCAGCCAGCCCGGCGACCGCGTCCGTACTCGTGCGCGTCAACAGGGCATCCGAGCGCGCGGCCAGTTGAAGGTCTCCGGTATTCCGGGCGGTCAGCAGAATGCCCCGACCCCCGAACGCACCCATGACGAAATCCGTGTCCGCCTCCAGGGTCCCTTCGGGCACGGCCCACTTTGAGTCACCCCGGCCGTAGCCGGCCATGCCCCAGGCGTCCAGCCGCTCGGTGACGGCGTAGCGCAGGTAGGGATGCAGACTGGTCAGGACGGTTTCGAGGTCGCCCGTCCCGCGCTTCCCGGTCCCAGGCACGGCGTACCCCCCGCCACCCCGGCTGTGGGCTGCCGCCACGCCGATGAGCAGCCGGTCCCATTCACTGTCAACGCCCACGGTGCCCGTGAACACGTCCCCGTCGATCGCCAGGCCGCCGTCCCGGCCGTCGAACGCGGCGCCGGCGAACCGGCTCCAGGCCGTCAGGAGCGGCATCGCGGCGCCGGCCCCGGTCCCGTTCAGGTTGAGCCGGAAAGAACTCCCCAGGAGGACCTCACGCAGATTGAAGGTCTGGCCGAAATCGAGGATCCGGCTCAGCCCCGATCGGGTGTCCGGGCCGGGGCCGATGAGCCAGGGGGAATCCGTGGCGGCCTCGCCCGCGCCCGGCCCAATCCCAAGCACTCCGGCCACTTCGGCCAGGACCGCTAACGCCGTAGAGGATGAAGCGCCGGGGACCCCAACGGTCGAACCGGCCGGCTCTCCCTCACACGGATCGCTCCCACCGGGGGCGAGGGCTCCTCGGCCATCCTCAGCCGCACCCGCGGCCCTCCAGCCCAGGGGCAGCCGGTAGCCACCTACCGTCAGGTGGGAGCCCTGTCCGGGCGCGCTCCACAACCGATCGCCCACCGCGTCCGCAATGTGCGCGCCCACAGTCCGTCCAAACCGCGACAGCCACGCCCGCTGCAGCGGATCGGAGTTTTTTATCGTCCCTGTGGCCGTGGCATCGGCCAGGTACGCCCCCGACGGGTTTGAGAGCGTGAGCGTCATCGTCTCGCTCTCCTCGTCATGCGTATCGTCCAGCACCGCCACCGACACCGTCTTCTCTGTCTCGCCCGCGGCGAAGGTGAGGGTCCCGCTCGCCGCGGTGTAGTCTATGCCCGCAATCGCCGTGCCGTCGCTCGTAGCCCAGGCCACGGTCACAGGCCCCGAGACCGACCGGTCGAGCGTCACCATAAACGCCAACGCCGCGTCGGGGCCTTCTTCCACCTCCGCGTCCGCCACCGACAGACCCGGCGGGCCCCGGACCGTCACCTTCGGCGTGTTCGACAGCGCCCGGCCGTCCGGCGTGCAGATCGCCCCGGCGTCGGCGCAGCCGCCGGTCGTTGCCGGCAACGTCACCGTCACGTCAGCCGAACCCGACGGCTTAATGCGCACGATCCACCGGTCGTACTCCGCGGGGTCCGTCCGGCGACTGCCTCTGACTGTGCCGCCGGTCACCTGAAGGGCATCCCGGACCGCCCGGTTCTTGTTGAAGCCCTCGTTGCCGTCGAACACCTCTGCGTTGAAGGCGAGCTCGAGCGTGAACCCGCTCGACCCGTCGTGCTCGCCGGGCGCGTTTTCGAACGCCGCGGTCAGCGGGGACGCGGACCCCTCCGTCGCGCTGGTATCGGACACGCTGATCGTCGGAGTGATCGTCGTGCTCGGGCACGTCTGCGCCGAGGTGCGCAGACAGACGGCGCCCGTACCGCCGTCGGGCAGCGTCGTCGCGAAAGTGGTCGCGTTCAGCGACGCCGCGTTGGCATCCAGCCAGGTCTGGCCCCAGGTGAACCGGTCGCCGTTACGCACGGCGGCGCTCAACGGGAGGGTCTCACCCGCCCACTCCATGGTCAGGTCCGAGAGCGATTCCCCGCGGCTGCGGACCTGGAAGACCACGCCGTCGGCATACGCGACGACGATCTGCGCCTCGTAGGCACCCGACCTGTACTGGAACCTGTAGTCGGACACCCCACCCAGATCGGGACTGGCGATCCTCGAGTAGCCCCGATAGCCGTTCCGGGCGTCGACCGTCAACGTCGTCGACCAGGGTGGATCGGTGAAAGGCGCCGTTCCGGTAGAGTCGCTCACGTCTATGGTGAAAGTCCGGGAGTTGCCCGTACCGAAGCCTCCCGTGGAAGTCGCAGTGATGGTCACCGTATACGAATCCCTGGTGGGGACCTCCTTCATCATGAGGTTGGAGCGATTCAGCTCGAAGGAATCGGAGTCGCCGCCCGTACCGATCCCGTAGACGGGGTTCTGCCCGTCAAGGAAGGCATTCTGCGCGGAAAGGCGTCCGACGGTTCCCAGCGTATCGCTATAGTCGATTGACGCGTCATCCAGCACGATGTACCAGCTTCCGAGGTTCTGCTCAAAGGCCGATGCGTCGTCGAACATGTTGTTCATGGAGGTGGCAGACGACACGTCCCAGGAGTCCAGGGGTTGGTTGAAGGAGGTGGCGTTATAGAACATGTCGAACATGTTGGTCACGGACGACACGTCCCAGGAGTTCAGGGGCTGGTTGAAGGAGGAGGCGCCGGCGAACATCCACACCATGTCCTTCACAGACGACACGTCCCAGGAGTCCACGGCGCCATTGAAGGAGGAGGCGCCAGAGAACATGCTGGCCATGGAGGTCACAGACGAGGGGTTCCAGGAGTCGAGAGGCTGGTTGAAGGAAGACGCGTTGCGGAACATGTTGTTCATGTCGGTCACAGACGACACGTCCCAGGAGTCCAGTTCGCCGTTGAAGGAGGAGGCGTTGCGGAACATCCAGAACATTTCGGTCACAGACGACACGTCCCAGGTGTTCAGGGGCTGGTTGAAGGAGGAGGCGTCCTGGAACATGCGGTTCATGTCGGTCACAGACGACGTGTTCCATGAGTTCAAGGGCTGGTTGAAGGCGGTGGCGTGAGAGAACATGGCATGCATGTCGGTCACCGACGACACGTCCCAGGAGTCCAGGGGTTGGTTGAATGGGGTGAAGGCGAACATGCCGGTCATGTCGGTCACGGACGACACGTCCCAGGAGTCCAGCGGCTGGTTGAAGGAACGGGCGTGAGAGAACATGCCGTCCATGTCGGTCACGGACGACGTGTTCCAGGAGTTCAGGGGCTGGTTGAAGACGGGGTTTCTGAAGAACATGTTGTGCATGGAGGTCACAGACGACACGTCCCAGGAGTCCAGGGGCTGGTTGAAGGCAGAGGTGTCCCAGAACATTCCGTACATGTTGGTCACCGAGGAGACGTCCCAGGAGGAGATATCGCCGTTGAAGGAGGTGGCCATGTTGAACATGTAGCTGGCGTCGGTGACGCGCGAGAGGTCGGGGGCGTCCGTCGCATTGTATCCCATGTTCGACGCGCCCTGGAACGCCTCGTGCATCGACGTCCACCGGGCCGTCCCCCACTGGTCGACGGAGACCAGCCTGTGCGCTACCGCGCGGTCGGCGAGGTGGAATCGGGTGATGCCGTCGGATATGCGCACCGTGTAGGTACCGGCGGAATCATACCGGTGGGACTTTCTGCCGCTAACGTTCTCTTCCACGGTCCCGTCGCCCCAGTCGATGGTGTACGTGCCGCTTGCCGGAATGGTGATGGACTGGCCGGGCGCGGTAGTCTTCCACGTGGTGACAAAGGCCGACCGGGACAAGTAGTTGGGCAGACCCGTGACGTCTATGGTAAACGTCCGGGAATTGCCCGAGCCAAAGTCTCCCGTGGAGGTCGCCGTGATGGTCACCGTGTACGAGTCCCTGGTGGGGACCTCCTTCAGCACGAGTTTGGCGCCATTCAGCTCGAAGGAGCCGGAGTCGCCGCCCGGGCCTATCCCGTAGACGGGGTTCTGCCGGTCAAGGTAGGCGTTCTGCGCGGATATGCGCCCGACGGTTCCCGTTGTATCGCTATAGTCGACTGATGGGTCATCCAGCACGATGTGCCAGTTTCCCAGGTTCTGCTCAAAGGCGGATGCGTCTTCGAACATGTAGCTCATGCTGGTCACGGACGAGACGTCCCAGGAGTCCAGCGGCTGGTTGAAGGCGGTGGCGCCGGCGAATATGCTGTACATGTTGGTCACAGACGAGACGTCCCAGGAGTCCAGGGGCTGATTGAAGGAGGTGGCGCCGTAGAACATGCCGGCCATGGAGGTCACAGACGACACGTTCCAGTCGGAGACGTCGCCGTTGAAGGAGGTGGCGCCGTGGAACATGCTGCCCATGTCGGTCACGGACGACACGTCCCAGGAGTCCAGGGGCTGGTTGAAGGCGGTGGCGCCGCGGAACATGTAATTCATGGTTTTCACCGACGACACGTCCCAGGAGTCCAGCGGCTGGTTGAAGGAGCGGGCTTCCTCGAACATGCCGTGCATTGATTTCGGAGTCGACACGTCCCAGGAGTCCAGGGGCTGGTTGAAGGAGCGGGCGTGGCGGAACATTTCGTACATGTAGGTCACCGACGACACGTCCCAGGAGTCCAGCGGCTGGTTGAACGCGTAGGCGCGGTTGAACATGCCGTTCATTGTTTTCACCGACGACACGTCCCAGGAGTCCAGCGGCTGGTTGAAGGAGTGGGCGTTGGAGAACATGGAGAACATATTGGTCACAGACGACACGTCCCACGAGTTCAGGGGCTGGTTGAAGGCGCTGGCGGTGGAGAACATGCGCGCTATCCGGGTCACCGACGACATGTTCCAGGAGTCCAGGGGCTGGTTGAAGGCGGTGGCGCGGGAGAACATGGCGTACATGTCGGTGACTGACGAGACGTCCCAGGAGTCCAGCGGCTGGTTGAAGGAGCTGGCGCCCCAGAACATGTGCGACATGTGAGTGACTGACGAGACGTCCCAGGAGGAGACGTCGCCGTTGAAGGAGGTCGCCTTGTAGAACATGTAGCTGGCGTCCGTGACGCGCGAGAGGTCAGGGGCGTCGGTGGCGTTGTATACCATGTTGGATGCGCCCTGGAATGCCTCGCGCATCGACGTCCACTCGGCCGTCCCCCACTGTTCGATGGAGACCAGCTTTGGCGCTACCGCGCGATTGGCGAGGTGGAATCTGGTGATGCCGTCGGATATGCTCACCGTGTAGGTGCCGGCGGCATCATACCGGTGGGACTGCCTGCCGCTAATGTTCTCTTCCACGGTCCCGTCGCCCCAGTCGATCGTGTACGTGCCGCTTGCCGGAATGGTGATGGACTGGTTGTTCGCTGTCGTTCGCCACGTGGTGACAAACCAGCTGGATGGGATGGATTGGCCATGGGCTGCATCAGGACTGCCGGCAACGGCCACGCACAGGGTCCCCACCACCACAAACAGAATGTCGTGGAATCTGCTTCTACGCATATGAATCTCCTGCATATGGCTGATCGACATTGGGGGTCACGGGATCGTGGCTCAGGTCCTCGGCCACGTCCGTCACGGGATCCAGCATCCATGAATCGTCTGCGACGATGCGCATACAGAGTGATCTTCCGGTTGAGACGGTCTCCGGTCTACCTTGCTCGCATATAATATGTAATTATCGTGATAATATCCATTATAAAATAACATTGCGGTGAAGATTTCAGACCATATACGTGATATTATCGTGATTTATCGGTAAAACAACCGGGACTCTCGGGGATACCGGTCTGCAGACCCGCGGCCGTGGGTTGCCGTCTATCCCTGAAGGGTTAACCTGACATAAAAAAAGCCCTGCTGACGTCGTTGTCGGCAGGGCCCTTTTCATTTTTCGTCTTGTAGCGGAAGCGTTCGTCTATCGATCGTCTTTTGCGAATTGACGGGTTTTCTCTAGGATTATCCCTCCAGCCCCGCAGCGTGGCGGCCCGCGGCGGGATCGCCGGCGGCGTGAAACCGACCGTCCTCCGGGTCCACGTAAAGCATGACCGGGGTCGCGATCGGACCGGCGCTCGATGCCACGCGATGCCCGCGCGAAACGAGATCGTCGCGTACCTCCCGGCTTACGCGGTCGCTTATTGCAAGAGAGCCGACCTGTTTAAAGGTCGCGCGACGATCGGGATTCGGATCGAACGAGTCTTCGTGGTGGGCCGTGGCGAAGCGCGGCGCGGTGACGGCGTTTTCGGGAAGCATGTCGAACTCGATGAAGTCCAGGAGCAGGTTCAGTGTCGCCTGGTCCTGCAGGTCTCCGCCCGCGACGCTGATCGCCAGAATCGGCTTGTGGTCTTTCAGGACAAGCGTGGGCGTCAGCGTGATGCGCGGGCGCTTTCCCGGCTGAATGCAGTTGGGATGTCCCGGGGTCGTGTTCAGGCTTCGCAGGCGGTTCCCGTACGACACCCCCGTCCGACCGCCCAGAGGAGATTCGCCGCGATATACGTTCGCGCTCGGCGTTGCCGAAACGACGTTTCCCCACCGGTCCGCGACCACGCACGTGGTCGTACCGCCGATGCCCGGTTCAAACACGCCGTCGCCGCGAAGCGCCTTCATTCCGTAAGGATCGCCGGGCCTAGCTTCAAGCGAGGCATTGGCCATATCGATCAGCGGCTGCCGGATTTGTGTGTATTCATCAGACAGCAGGTCTGACATCGGCACGTCCACGAATTCCGGATCCGCGTAGTACGCGTCTCTGTCGGCCATCGCCAGCTTCAGCGCTTCAACGGCCACGTGAACGTAATCCGCGGAAAGATGGCCCATGGATTTCAGGTCGAAGCCCTCCAGCAGGCGCAGCGCCTGGCAGAGGTACGGACCCTGGGTCCACGGACCGCATTTATATACGTCGTATCCCCGGTAGTTGACGACAACGGGATCCTCGATCAGCGTACGGTGCGCAGCCAGGTCCGCCTTACGCAGAAAACCGCCCTTTTCCACATAGTCTGCTTCCAGCGCGTCTGCCACGTCCTGCATGGCCCCGTTTCTTCCGTAGAAGCGGTCGCTCGCCGCCGTCACCTTCTCCTCGCGGCTTCCGCGCGCGGCCTGCTCCGCCTCGACCAGCCTGCGCAGCGTCACCGCAAGCCTGGGATGCCACGATTCCCCGCCATCGTCCAGAATTGCCAGCGTGGGGGAAACGATTTCTTCGAAAGACTGCGTACCGTACCGGATGAGCAGCGTCGTGCACAAATCCACGACCGAGGGGACAGGCGCCATCTTCATGTCCCTGTCAGGAATGCCGTTTTCCATGTACCAGTCGATCGCTTCCCGCGAGAGCGGCGCCCTGCCCTGCCCGGAAAGCGTCTTTACATTCCGCGTACCGGCATCGTAGAGGATCACCGGCACCTCGCCGCCGATCGAGCACGCGCCGTGATCGGTCACGTTCAGCGCGAGGATGGTCCCCGCCGCCGCGTCCGCGGCATTCCCGCCGCGTTCGAGAATTGCGATCCCCGCGGCCACGGCGCCAGCCCCGCCCGCGGCAACCGCGCCCGTACTGCTGACGGCGTTCCAGCCGATTGTACCTTCATTCGAATGTGACATTTTCATTCTCCCTGGTCAGATCACTTCCCGTCACGGGACCAAAACGGGCGCCCACAAGGGACGCCCCTACAATTGGCATGGCAGCGCGAAATCCTCAGACTCGCCGCCGCCAGGTTCCGGAACCGGACGTACTAATCGCGACCCACGCCTGACCCGTCAAAGATCTCCGTCTTGAACAGCGCACGCTGAAACGCCAGGTATTCTTCTTTTGTCATCGCCGGTGTGTAATCTCTGAGCAGACCCGCCGCAGTCTCACCCTCGCCGTGAAGCAGGTCCACCGCCAGCAGAGCCAGCGATTTCGCGGGCGCCAGATACCCCATCTCCCTGTCCGAAATGTGCCAATCCGCACTGTGCCCCACGCCCTCCGCCCCGGCCATGTAGGGATGGATCGCCGGCATGATGTGGGACAGGTCGCCCATATCCGTGGACCCCGTCCGGTGCGAGACCTCGCAGACTTCGTCCTCACCGAACAAAGCCTTCGAATTCGCTTCAAATATCGCGCTCATCGCGGGATCGTTCCGAAGCGGCAGATACCCGGGCAGCGTTTCGATCTCCACGCGCGCGCCCACCGCCATGGCCCCGGCGCGGACCGCACGGTCGACCTTTTCGTTGGCGTCCAGCATGGCTTCGTTCGTCTTTCCCCTGACGTAGGTCTCCATCCTGACCTCCGCCGGCACCACGTTCACGATATCTCCGCCCTTGGTGATAATCGGATGCACCCGGATCGCGTCGCTATCCCGGAACGTCTCCCGCTGTGCGTGAATGGCCGCCAATGCGATCTGCGCGGCGTTCAATGCGTTGATTCCCCGGTGGGGGGCGCCTCCCGCGTGCGCGGCCTTGCCGATGAAGTGCATCATCTTCACAAGGCAACCGTTGCACGACTCGGAAATCGCCGCCTTCTTCATATTGTTATCGCTGTGCGTGTGGATCATCGCCGCCACGTCGACGTCATCGAAATGCCCGAGCCGCACGAGTTCCGGTTTCCCGCCCAGAAACTCCAGCTTTCCCTCCCTGACCAGTCCCATCCGGTACTCCACTTCGATGTATTCTTCCGCCGGCACGGCGAAGAAAACGACGTTTCCGGCCATGGACTCGGCCGCGCCGGTGTCGACCATCCCCATCATCGCCCCCAGCAGTCCGGCCATCTGGGCGTTGTGGCCGCACGCGTGGGCGGCGCCGGTATCGGGGTCCGCCATGGGATGGTCCGGTACCACGAGCGAGTCCAGCTCGCCAATCAGGGCCACCGTCGGGCCGGGCTTCGCGCCCCGGAGGATACCCTTTACGCCCGTAATCCCAAGCCCGGTTTCCGGCGAAATCCCGAACTCTTCCATGGTATTTTCCGCCAGCCTGGCCGTCTCGAATTCCTTGAATCCGGTCTCGGGATGGGCCATGATCTGGTCCCCGATCCGCTCGATCTGTCCGCGGCGCCGGTCGATGGCCTCGCAGATCTTTCGCTTCAATGCCTCTTTTCCGTCCATATAGTCCTCTCACGGGTCATTCAACGAATCTTGACCAGCAGTACCAGCAGGATCGGCGTCACGAACGCCTGAAGCAGGATGAACCGCACGAGCACGTGGGTATTCGACCAACCGTTCTTGTGCCGGAAATGATCGTGCAGCGGATAACGAACCGTCCTGAATATCCCGATTTTCAGAAACCGCAGAAACGCAACTTTCAGGAGCCCCGTGGCGCCGTTCACCAGAACCACGCCGGCGACGACGACGATCAGAAACGGATTGCCGCACGCCAGAACCAGGATCCCGAGCAGGAAGCCCATCGGGCGGGAGCCGGCGTCGCCCATGAGGACTGAACTGGGATACGCGTTGTACCAGAGGTAGCCGGCCAGACATCCGGCCATGATAAATGCAAACAACGCCCAGACCGCGCCATCCGGGTAATGCGGTACGAGCAGGTACCTGGCGATGTCCCGGTGCCCCACGATCCCGTACAGAATCGTCGCCAGGTAGACAAAAGCCATCACGCTCAAACTTCCCGACAACCCGTCCACGCCGTCGGTACAGTTCGTGGCGTTGATAGAGACCCAGATCAACAGCGCGGCGCCGGGCACAAAAATCCACGGCGGAACCGAGACCGGCGTCTTCATCAGCGGCAGCCAGAGTTGAACCGGTTCCAACTGGCAGATGACCATGGCGCCCAGTAACGATATGCCCAGGTCGATGGCGCCCACGCGGTACTCGCCCCATCCCCCCGGACTCCGGTCGTCCAGAAACCCGGCTACCATCGCGAGCAGGACGCATCCGAGGATCTGCCAGTACTGAAAGCCCGGCGGGAGGACGAGGATACACACGGCGACGTAGATCGGTATGAAGATGATGCCGGCGCCAACCGGTTTGCCGTGGCTCTGTTCGTTCTCGACGGCGTACTCCCGGCCCCGGTCCTTGGGCAACCGCATCCACAGCCGGGGCAGCAGACGCCAGGTGAAGAATCCGGCCAGCGCCGTGCCGAGGACGGCCAGAAACAGATAGGACGTCAACAACCGAAGCGGCCCGTAAACGTCCGCGAAACGTTCTCCCAGCCAGAAAAGCAAATCCGAATCCCTATTAATGTCCGTAAAAGTAAGGCTGCGCCCGGTGCGGCCTGTATCCGGGCGACCGCCGGGCCAGTCGCCGATTTTCCCCTCTTCGACAATGTAAGCCCATCCCGCGAAAAGGACAAGGGCTAGATAACAGATTCACGATGTACGGGTTCTGCTTCGGCGACGCACTGAATGACATGTCATGCAATGACCGTTAGCGAAACGTTGAGCCCACACCTTCGCCAAAATTGTCATCCAGAGGAGGCCTGCGCGCTTGGATTGACTTGTCGACCGGGAGTCCATCGCTTCTCTATGTCATCACGAAGATGCGCAGGCCGACGAAGGATCTACTGCAGCATGGTATCATCCCCTTACGATCTGCACGTGCCAATACCCGAGAGGCAGCACGTCCGCCAGTTAGCCTTGACATTTCCTGCAAGTCCATCTATCTTTATGCTCACACAATAGAGGGAGCGTAAGATGAGTTCCGTTCAGTATTCAGTTAACCAGCCGCATGTATCAGGGCGACCCTCAGCCGTTCCGCATGACGATGCGTCGACCCGTGTCGCCGCGATTTCGATGTGCATGATGTCCTCCTTCTCCAACGGACATCCCGCGGCGGAGCATCCCATGCATTGAACCGAAGGACACAGGAACCGTAATCGACAAACCCACCGCCGGCGGATCGGCGGTGGGTTTGTTTTTTCCAAAGGATTCGCCATGAAGACCTCGTACGTATCGACGTCGATTCCCTACGTCAACGCCCGTCCACACGTGGGCTTCGCGCTGGAGCTCGTTCAGGCCGACGTGATCGCCCGCTGGCGCCGGCTGCAGGGCGACGACACGTTCTTTCTGACGGGTACCGACGAGAACGCATTCAAGAACGTTCAGGCCGCCGCAAGCGAGGGCCTGACCCCCCGGCAGTTGTGCGACCGGAACGCCGCGGTCTTCCAGGACCTCGCCAGCGCCCTCGATATCTCTCACAACCGCTTCATTCGCTCCTCCTCCGATGGGCACTTCCGCGGGGCCTCCCGGTTCTGGCTGGCCTGCCGCAGGGAGGACATCGTCCTCAAACAATACCGTGGTCTGTATTGCGTGGGTTGCGAGGACTTCTATCTGAAGCGGGATCTGGCGGACGGACGATGCCCCGTACACGCCGTCGAACCCGATACCGTCGAGGAAACGAACTACTTCTTCCGCCTGTCCGCCTGGCAGAAGGCGCTGGAGACCCTGATCGCGTCCGGCAGGCTGCGCATTCTCCCGAAAACCCGGCGAAACGAGGCGCTTGGATTCATCCGCCTGGGCCTGCGGGATTTCAGCATTTCCCGCAATCGGGAAAGATCGGGAGGCTGGGGCGTGCCCGTGCCCGGTGACCCGACGCAGGTCATGTACGTGTGGTTCGACGCCCTGACCAACTACCTCACCGGCCCCGGTTACGGCTCAAACGAAGGCAATTTCGAACGCTACTGGGAGAACTGCTCCCACAGGATCCACGTGATCGGCAAAGACATCCTCAAATTCCACGCAATATACTGGCCGGCACTGTTGCTCTCAGCCGGCCTGCCGCTGCCCCGGACGATCTTCGTCCACGGACACCTGACCGTGGAGGGTCGCAAGATCGGCAAGTCGCAGGGCAACGCCGTGGATCCGTTCCCACTGATCCGGCGATACGGCGCCGACGCCCTCAGGTACTACCTGCTCCGCGCCGTACGCTCAGGAGAGGACGGAGACGTTTCGGAAGCCCGGCTCCGGGACCTCTACAATGCGGACCTGGCGAATGGCCTGGGGAATCTGGTGCGCCGGCTGGAAGCCCTCTGCGAGAGGTCCGGTCACGGTCCGGTGGATTCGTGCGACATC
The DNA here is from genome assembly GCA_028873695.1 of Gemmatimonadota bacterium. GTDB lineage: Bacteria > Latescibacterota > UBA2968 > UBA2968 > JAAXHE01. The sequence goes on from JAPPNU010000067.1 coordinate 48,621, forward strand.
CGGATACCTCCTGACCTGAGCGGCGCGCTGGACACGTTCGACTTCGCCGGCGCGCTCCGGACGATCTGGCAGCGAGTCGGAGAGCTGAACCGCGAGATCGACGCGGCACGCCCCTGGGAACTTTTGAAAGGACAGAAGGCCGGGAGGTTGTCTGAACACCTCACGGCCTGGGTCGGATCCGTTCTGGAAATCTCGCGGGTACTGAGACCCTTTCTTCCCGGTACTGCCAATAGAATCGAAACCGGTTTCTCGACATCCCGGATACAAAAAAGCCAGCCCCTTTTTCCAAGGCTGACATGAGAAACTACGAATAAACGAGACTACGAGACTACGAAAAGGCAAAACTACGAATAAACGAGACTACGAGACTACGAAAAGGCAAAACTACGAATAAACGAGACTACGAGAAGACGAGAAGACGAGAAGACGAAAAGACGAGAAAACCGGAAGATGCGTGATGTATTCCTGCTTTTTCGTAGTTTCGTAAATTCGTAGTTTCGTAAAGCGAGACTACGAAACTACGAAAGAGCGAAACTACGAGAATACGAGAGAACGAAACTACGAAGAAACGAGAAGACGAACGGCGCGAGAAGACGATCCCGCACCGTGTCCTTCGGCGTTGGATACCTATTCGCCCGTAACGGACGCTACGCGCCAAACGCCGCCTTCATGCGTTCAAACAGGCCCTTTCCTCCCTCAGGAGGCTGCATGGTTTCATATTCGGCCAGCTGCCGGAAGAGCGCTATTTCCTCTTCGTTGAGGCGAGCGGGCGTCCAGACCATCACTCGGACCAGCTGGTCTCCCGTTCGATACCCGTTCAACTCCGGTATCCCCTTGCCCTTCAGGCGAAAGACCTGCCCGGACTGGGTCCCCGCCGGGATCTTCATCTCGGCCCTGCTGTTCAGCGTGGGCACGGTGACCTCCGCGCCCAGCGCCGCCTGGCTGAAGCTTATGGGCAACTCGTAGAGTATATCGTTGCCGTGCCGCTCGAAATGCTCGTGCTCCGCCTCTTCGATCAGCACCATACAGTCGCCCGCGGTCCCGTCCCTGGGTCCGACGCTGCCCTGCCCCCGCAGCGGTATGTAGTTGCCGTCGGTGACGCCCGCCGGGATATTGACGGAGAGACTGACGGTCTTCTTCGCCCTTCCTTCGCCGCCACAGTCGGAACAGCGGTCGCCGATCACCTTGCCTTCGCCGTTACATTGAGGGCACGTGGTGACGTTCACGAATTGCCCGAACAACGACCTCGTGGCCTGACGCACCTGCCCCATCCCGTTGCACACGCTGCAGGCCCTGGCGGCGGCGCCGGAACGGGCGCCGCTTCCGGCGCATGTGTCGCACCTGTCCATTCGGGCAAACCGGATCCTCTTCCGGGCGCCCGACGCAATTTCCTCAAGCGTCAACCGGACCGGTATGCGGAGGTCTTCACCGCGCTGTGGGCCGCGCCGACCCCCGCGGCGGCCGAACAGGTCGCCCAGGATCCCACCGCCGAACACGTCGTCCAGGTTGGAAAAAATGTCTTCGAAATCGGTCGCATGGGTGAAGTCGGACCATTGAAATCCGCCGCCCTGGAACGGACCGCCCAGGCCCGCGTGTCCGTACTGGTCGTAGACCTGTCGTTTCTGGGCGTCGCCGAGGACCTCGTACGCTTCCGCGGCTTCCTTGAATCTGGCCGCGGCCTCCTCATCGCCCGCGTTCCGGTCCGGATGGTACTTCATCGCCTGCTTGCGGTAGGCTTTCTTGATGTCGCCCTCGGCTGCGCCGCGCTCCACGCCGAGTACGTCATAATAATCACGTTTGGCCATGGGTCGTTCCTGGGGGCAAAACAGAGAACAGAGCCGGATTCCGGCCCTGCTCAGGCTTGCCGCGCTTCACTTTCCTTCTCGCCCTCTGCTTCGTTTTCGGATTCCTCGCCGGGGCTTCCGCCGCTCACGACGACCTTCGCGGGGCGGATCACCTTATCGCCAAGCAGGTACCCGCGTTCCACAACACCCATCACGACCCCTTCGGCGTGATCTTCGGAAGCCATCTGCATCAGCGCTTCGTGGTAGTTGGGGTCGAATGGCTTCCCGGCGGCCTCGATTTCTGAAAGACCCCGGCGTTCGAGCACTTTTGGGAATGCCTCCATAATCATGGTCACGCCCTGTTTGAATCCGTCGGAATCTTCCTCGCCTTCGGCGCGGTGCTCCAGCGCACGCGCGACCGAGTCGAGAACGGGCAGCAGGTCCCGGATCAGGTTTTCGCTGGCCGATTGTATCAGGGCATCGAATTCCCTCGTCCTCCGCTTCTTGTAATTGTCGAACTCTGCCGCCAGACGTATCCACCGGTCCTTGTATTCTTCGGACTCCCGAATGGCTTCCTCGAGCGGGTCCGGCGCGTCTTCTTCGCCGGAAGCCTCCGCCTCCCTGCTACCTTCCGGTTCGGCGGTTTCCTCCTGTTTCTCCTCGCCGTTGACTTCGTCAGAGTTAACCATGTTCGCGCGAGTAACCTCCTTCGCTAGTGATCCAGCATTTCTTCCGCCAGCGTCGCCATATACCGCGTGAGGGGAATGAGCCTCGCATACGGAATGCGTGTGGGCCCGATCAGCCCGATGACACCTGAAATAGCGCCAACGCGGTATCGCGACGTGAGCACGCTGCATCCCCGGAGTTGCGGCGGATCATTCTCGGCGCCGATCGTAACGGAAATCCCGTCGTGTTCGGTCCGTTCGTCCAGAATCGTAATCATCGGTTCCCGCGCTTCGAGCAGTTCCATCAGGGCGGCCAGGTCGTTTTTCTTGCGGTTGAACTCCGGCTGCATGATAAAGTTGCCGGCGCCTCCGAAATGCAGATCCATTCCGCTCTGAAACCGGAAAAGGTTCGACGCGCTGTCACAAAGCACGCGCAGCAGCCTGGGAGATCCGCCGGAAACCTCGCGGAGTCGCTCCGCAACCGAATCCCGGATCTCCGCCACGCTGAGTCCGGAAAGCCGTTCGTTTACCGCTCGCGACGTCTCATCCAGCTCGCCGGGCGATATCGCCGAATCCACCTCCATCACCATCGTCTTCACCAGCCCCGACTTGATGGCAAGGACCAGCAGCAGCCTGCCTTCAGACAGATGGACCATTTCCAGGCGGTCGAAGACGCCCCGCTCGAACCTCGGCGAGAGTACCATTCCCAGATTCATCGAGAGGTCCGCGATCAAACGGGACATCTGCTCCAGCAAGGCCTCGATATCCCCCTCGCGGACGTATGCCCTCACCCGCTCGCGGATCTGTTCGCGCTCCTCCTCCCTGATTGTCTGTCTGGGCATCACCTTGTCGACGTAATAGCGGTAGCCCTTGTCCGTGGGTACGCGGCCGGCTGACGTGTGCGGATGGGTGAGCAGGCCCTTTTCCTCAAGGTCCGCCATGGAATTGCGTACCGTGGCGGAACTGAGACCCAGACCCGACCGGGCAATGGCGCGCGACCCCACGGGCTCTCCGGTATTGATATGCCTGCTGATGAGTATATTCAGAATTGCCGCTTCACGCTGCTGTAGCTGCAACATACGACCCACCCATTCTAAAAATGTCTCGTCCCGCCGATGGATCGCGGGACAGAAGACACGGCGTCAGAAAAAACGCGGGGGCCGGAGGAGATGCCCGTTGAGTCGAAGCATAACAACCCTTGTCGGAAGACGGCTTCTTCCGGAGGAAAGAGGACCACGTGAAGGGTGACGCAATCGGCATGGCGGACGGCAGGGGTAGCTTGAGGCGTTCAGAATCCGCATAAATCCATATTCCGACAAATGATAAAGGAATGCAGGTTCATTGTCAAGCCTTTTGCAGCAGATCCGGAACGGCGAAAATGCGCTGTTCCGCGTCGGTTTCCGGACTCGGGAACCGGCGTGCGGCCGGTATCGCCCGCTCATCGGGAACCGTGCCGCTATTAATATATATTTAACATAACTGAAATCTATACGAAATATAACGCCCGTATATTTGCGCGGTTCCATATTCGTCCCGGCATAAGTGGAGACCATACAACTACCCACACCCGAAAGGAGCCGCAGCATGGGCAAGACGCCTCAAGACGTCCTTGACATGGTCAAGGAAAACAACGTAAAAATCGTGGATTTCCGTTTTACGGACTATCCGGGGCTCTGGCAGCATTTTTCCGTGCCGGCGGAGGAAGTCGATGAAGACACCTTCGAAGACGGCCTCGGCTTCGACGGTTCCAGCATGCGCGGCTGGCAGTCCATCCATGAAAGCGACCTGCTTGTGATGCCCGAACCCGATACGGCCTTTGTCGATCCCTTTCTTGAGATTCCCACGCTCGCGATGTTCTGCGAGATCCAGGATCCGATCACGAGAGGACAATACACCCGCGATCCACGTACCGTGGCGCGAAGGGCCGAGATCTATCTCAGGGAAACCGGCATTGCAGACGAGGCCACCTTCGGTCCCGAGGCGGAGTTCTTCGTCTTCGACGATATCCGCTTCGACCAGACAAACAATACGGGCTATTATTACGTCGATTCAATTGAAGGCCGCTGGAATACCGGACGCGACGAACAGCCGAACCTGGGCTACAAACCCCGGTACAAAGAGGGGTACTTCCCGGTGCCGCCTACCGACAGCCTTCAGGATATCCGAAGTGAGATGGTCCTGCATATGCTCGACTGCGGAATCGAAGTCGAAGCCCACCACCACGAGGTGGCCACCGGCGGCCAGGCCGAGATCGATTTCCGGTTCGCGCCGCTGCTGTCTTGCGCCGACAAGCTGATCCTCTACAAGTACATCGTCAAAAACACCGCGCGGAAACACGGCAGGACCGCCACGTTCATGCCCAAGCCGCTCTTTCAGGACAACGGCACCGGGATGCACGTTCACCAGAGCCTGTGGAAAGACGGCGAACCGCTCTTCGCGGGTTCCGAATACGCCGGACTCAGCGACATGGCGCTGCACTACATCGGCGGGATCCTGAAGCATGCAAACGCGCTACTGGCATTTGTCGCGCCAACCACCAACTCCTACAAACGCCTGGTACCCGGGTACGAAGCCCCGGTCAACCTGGCCTACTCCAAGCGCAACCGCAGCGCCTGCGTCCGGATCCCGATGTACTCACCCAGTCCCAAAGCCAAGCGAATGGAGTTCCGTTGCCCGGACCCGTCCTGCAACCCCTACCTGGCCTTTGCGGCTATGCTCATGGCCGGCCTGGACGGCATCCGGAACCGGATCGACCCGGGCGAACCACTGGACATGGACCTCTATGAACTGGAACCGGAAGACATGGCCAGAGTTCCCCAGACGTGCGGGTCGCTGGAAGAAGCCATCAACGCCCTCGAAGCCGATCATGAATTCCTTCTCGAGGGAGACGTCTTCACCAGAGACGTGGTCGACAGCTGGATCGACTACAAGCGCAAAAACGAAATCGACGAGATGCGGCTGAGGCCGCACCCCTACGAATTCGCGCTCTATTTCGACGCGTAAGACCGTAAAGCACGGTTCACACGCGACACGGACAGGGGGGCAGCTATGCACCCCCTGTTTCTTTGTCCGGATATGATAACGGCTGCCCGTCGGGCGGCCGGGAACAGGCGACACAATGCGCATCAAGGACATCCAGTCGTTTCACGTCGACGCGGGCTGGCGTTCCTGGTTGTTTGTCAAAGTGGAGACCGACAGCGGAATCACGGGCTGGGGCGAGTGCAGCGACGACAAGATGCCTCTCAGCGTTGCAGGCGCCATTGAAGACTTCAAAACCGTGCTGATCGGGAGGGACCCGCGCCCATATGAAATGAGATTCCAGGATATGGTCAGACAGAGCCGCCAGAGTCCGGACGGCGCGACCATGAAAGCCATTGCGGGTATCGAACTGGCCCTGGTGGACATCAAGGCCCGGTCACTCGGCATTTCCGTTGTGGAACTGTTCGGCGGGCCCACGCGTGAAGATGTCCGGCTGTACTGGTCCCACTGCGGCACCAGCAGGATCCGGGCGCACGAACTCATCGGGACACCGCCGCTGCGCAACCTGGACGACGTCGCCGCGCTGGGCCGGGAGGTGGTGGAAAATGGCTTTACGGCCCTTAAAACCAACATTCTGATGCCCGGCGATCCCGGGGCCGTCTACTTCCCTGGTTTTGCGGGCGGACCTGGTACGACCGATCAGGCCATATCGAACCGGCTCCTGTCGCATATCGAGACGCTTGTGGGTACTTTCCGCGAAGCCGTGGGACCCGACGTCGACATCAACCTGGACCTCAATTTCAACTTCAAGCCTGAGGCATGCCGGCGAATCGCGAGAATTCTGGAGCCCTTCAACCTGCTCTGGCTTGAAATCGACATGTACGATCCGGATGCCATCCTTGCGATCAGACAATCCACCGCCACGCCCATCTGCACAGGCGAGAATCTGTTTCATATGCGTGGATACATTCCCTATTTTAAGCGCCAGGCGGCCGACGTGTACATGATCGACGTACCATGGAACGGCTTTTCGCAATCGAGGAAGATCGGAGACCTCGCTGAAGCCTATCAGTCGAACGTCGCCCCGCACAACTACTACAGTCACCTCGCATCGTTCATCAGCGCGAGCCTTTGCGCCGTGCTTCCCAACGTGCGCATCATGGAAATTGACATCGACGACGTGCCCTGGAAAGACGACCTCGTCACGAAACCGCCATCGATCGTCGACGGACGCATGGCGATTCCCGACGGGCCGGGTTGGGGCACGGAGGTCGTAGAAGAAGCCCTGCTGGCGCATCCCCGGCGGGCCGGGCGCCATCCGGCCTGACGTTCGAGAGAGAGGTACTCCCACATGCGAGAAATCAGGCTGCTGACCGACGAACAGATGCGGTTTTACGTCGTCAACGGGTTTATCTCCGTCAAAACGGCGCTTCCTCCGGAATTTCACGCCGGCGTCTTCCAACGCACAAACGATATATTCGAGAAAGAGGGCAACCCCGGGAACAACCTCCTGCCCCGGCTGCCGGAAGTCCAAAGGGTCTTCCAGGACCCGAACGTCGCCGGCGCGCTCACCGGCCTACTTGGCGCCGACTATTACATGCATCCCCACCGGCATTGCCATTGCAACCCGCCGGGGAGCGACGGGCAGCGGATGCATATGGACGGGTGGAACCGGCGGCACCATCACACACGGTGGGCCATGGCGTTCTATTACCCCCAGCACACACCTAAGCGCCTGGGTCCGACCGGCGTGGTGCCCGGCAGCCACTTCAACAACACCTGTGACGCCAATGCGAACGAAGAATTGCCGCTTTGCGGGGACGCGGGCGACGTCACCATCGTCCACTACGACCTGTGGCATCGGGCCATGCCGAATGCCAGCGACGGGCCCCGCTATATGATGAAATTCCTCTTTACCCGGATGCACGAACCGGATGCCCCGAGCTGGCGGCAATCCGGGAACGGTGGTCCCGCGCGCGGTGGCTGGAAGCGCACTGACGACCGCGCATTGCTGTGGAACCACCTCTGGGACTGGCACCGGGGACGTCCCTGCGCGAACGGCCTGGACGCGTCCGTGGCGGACGCCGCGCGGGACCTGGGCGACGGGCATGAGAACACGGCCCTGAATGCCGCCTACCGACTCGCCGCGATCGGGACCTCCGCCATTCCCACCCTTTCGGATTTTCTGGACGACGGGTCTGAATCCGTGCGCCTCAACGCGGCCTATGCCCTCAGCGCCATCGGCGCGCCGGCGGTTCCGACCCTGGTCGACAGGCTGGCACACGACGCCGCCCAGGCCGTCCGGATCCTGGCGGATATCGGCGGAGCCGCCGAAGCGGCCGTCCGGCGGCTGGTCGACACCCTGGAACACGAAGATCCCGAGGTCCGTCGATGGTCGGCCGAAGCCCTTGGTAATATTGCACGGGCGGAGCCGGCCGTGGTTCCGGGACTGAAAAAGCAATTGAAGGACGACGACGGCGACGTACGCCGCACTGCCGCGCTGGCTCTGGCCAAACTGGGTCCTGCAGCCGAAGCCGCCGTTTCGGACCTGAGAGACGTGCTGGCGGATGCCAATCGTTACGCACGCGGGAACGCCGCAGAGGCGCTCAGACGAATCGGAACCCCGGCGGCGTTGCATGCGCTCATTCCCGCGTTGACAACGGCCCGCTGGTGCCCTGATACAACCCCGGAGAGTACATTTTAGAAGCTGTGTTAGAATTCCCGGTGCGTTCCCGAGCGCGAGCGAAAGGGCGTCGGTCCAGGCGGCCGAATTCGCCCGTATCTATGGATACTGGTGGATTTGGCCAACGCAGACCGAGGCGCTTGCAGCCGCGCGAAGACCGCTGGGGATTTTAATACAGCTTCTTTGGAACCGTCTGCCCCCTGCGGAGTCGACAAAGGAACTGCGTATCGGCGATATTCAGAATGTCAACTGAAAACACGTTGACGCTTTTACAAGATTCACTTATATTGACGCAACAGGACTTCCCACCGAAAAAGGGTCTGACGGTTATGCAACTGAGCAAAGGTTGGAAGGTGTTCCTCGGCGTATCGGCCGGCCTGTTCGCACTCGCGGGCGCAGCGGCGCTCCTGCTGCCCGAATATCGCAACCTGTCGCTTCTTTTCTTTTACAGCATTCCCGCCAACTCTTTCGTACCCTTCCCCCACGAACCCGCGCTGGTCTTCCTTGGCCGCGCCTATCATCCTCTCGCGGTGGCCGCGGCGGCCGTTGCAGGCACCCTGATCGCCTGCTTCGTGGACTACCGGGCCATCAACTTCGCTTTTCGGAACCCCCGAATCAAGCGGACGCGCGAAAGCGACGTCTACAAGGGCGCCGTTCACTATTTCAGGAAGGCGCCCTTTATCGCAATCTGGTTCGCTGCAATGGTTCCGTTCATACCCTTCTATATCTTCCGGATCCTCAGTCCGGCAAGCGGTTACCCGTTCCGGCGATACCTCGTCGCCGTGTTTCTCGGGCGATTCCCCAGGTACTTTCTCTTTGCGCTGATCGGAAATCTGCTGAATCTCACTAACCTCATGCTGGCCGGCGGCGCCGTTTTCTTCATCTGCGTGCTGCTCGGTTCGAGGGTCAAGGCCGCGTTCGCCGCACGTCACCGGAACGCCGAAGAGGCCGTCCCGATCGAACGTTTTGCACTTGAAGGTCTGGCCCTTGACGAAAAAACGGCCGTCGCTTCCGACTGACCATTTCCCTTACAGCCCACCCGTGTGTCCCGTCACGTCAGCGCCAGGCCGCGATGACCAGGCCCTGTCCGAGAAGCGAAACGCCGTTGTACCCCAGGCTGAGCCAGAACAGGCCCGCCTTCCGCCCCTCGAAGGCCACCGACTGGTGCGCTACCGGGAGTACGAAGGCGATCAGCGCCATCAATCCCAGATGGATGCCCGCCATCGCCCTTCCCCCGCTCCCCGGCAGCGTCGAGACTTCCTGCGGCCCACCCATTCCGGCAAGCAGTTGCGCAAGGATGAAAGCAGTGAGGAGCGCCAGAAGAAAACTGACGCCGTACGTCTTTAGGGGGTTGAAGTCCTTGCGTATCTCCTCCTCCGTGGTCTCCATGTATCCGAGCCAGCGCTTTCCGAACAAGGGTCCGTACCAGACGGCGCCTGCGATCATCGGGACAACGCCGGCAACCAGTACCGCGAGATAATTGACCTCGTACATTTCTGTTCCTCCGGATCGGGTTGAACTGCCTGATCGCGATGGACCGGGCCGCAATTATACAGGATTCGTCGTTTTTCGGTGACGTTATTTCGTATATGTGCAAGTAGATAAAGGCGATTAGACTGCGGATTACCAGGATACACCCCGTCACTGGCCGTGAAAGGAAATTTCATCCATTTGTACGACCTCGATGTCCCGCTCTTGCGCTGATTCCTTCTGTGCCTTTTGTGCTTTTTGTGGTAAATTTCGCCGTTGCCGTTTTTCGGATTAAGGCCTACTCCCACTCGACCGTTCCCGGCGGTTTGTGCGTTACGTCGTATAACACCGCCTCGATGCCGTCTTCATTCAAAATATCGCGCGCGAGTTTCCGCACGAAATCGAAGGGCAGCGCACTGAATCGCGCCGTCATAAAGTCGGGCGTTTCCACCGGCCTCAAGACCACCGTTTCCGTGATGCCGTCGGACGTCAACGGCAAGAGGACAGTCGGCATCTGAGACACCGTCTTCGACAGGCCCTCGCGCTCCAGGGCCGCCATTGCGAGCGCGTCCACGTCCCTGAGAAGATCCAGACGGGATTGCGTCAGGAAGGCCCGTTTCAGCTTCAGCGCGGGAAGCGCCGTCGGCGCCAGCAGGTAGACCACCCGGTTGATCCAGGAGATCGTATTCGTAATGCGCGTGGAAACGTCCTCCAGTACCGTCCAGTCCGTCTCGCCCCAGACAACCGCGGGGTGCGCATAGGTGCGGAAGTCGCCCTGGACGCCTACGCTCTGAAGCGGGAGCACGCGGAGCCCGAGCCCGGCGCCGGCCGCAATATCGCGCGCGGCTTCCTCGGCCTTCCCGTCCGGAGGGCTCGCGCCGGCACCAGGGGAGCAGAGGCAGCGCACGGACAACCCCGGGCCGGGAAACGGCTGACGCCAGATCAGATGCGGCGGCAGTCCGAGGGCGTTCCCCAGTTCGCGCACTTCGTCCTTGTACAGTTGCGCGAGCGGTTCGATGACCAGTCCGCGGGCGATCAGTTCCTCAACCACGTCCACCCGGTTGTGGTGCGTCTTGATCACCGCCGCGTGTTCCGTACCGCCCGACTCGATGGTATCCGGATAGAGCGTACCCTGCCCCAGCAGCCAGCCGTCCGAATCCAGGCCCATCCGGTCCAGGACGCGGTCCTTGATTTCGAGAAACGCCCGGCCGATGGCCAGCCGTTTCTGTTCCGGCTCCACCATGCCCTCCACGCTGAGCAGGAAATCCTCCGACGCATCCTCCACAATCAGGTTTTCGAATCCTTCGTCCCGAAGCGCGTCCGCTACTCGGTCGGACTCGCACTTCCGCATGAACCCGTTGTTGATGTGCAACCCCAGCACGCGCTCCGGTCCCAGCGCGCGGTTGAATAGCGCGAAGGCCACGCTCGAGTCCACACCGCCCGAAACCAGAAGAAACACGCGTTTCTCGCCCACCTGCTCCCGGATCTCCTCCATCGCCGTTTCCGCGTAACCGACCATGGTCCAGGTACGCGGCGCGGCGCAGATATTCAGGAAATTGTCCAGTATGTCCATCCCACGGGCGGTGTGCGCGACCTCCGGGTGAAACTGCAGTCCGTACAGATTCCGCCGAACGTCGCCGACAGCGGCCGTTGCGCAGTCGTCCGTCGTCCCCAATACCTCAAATCCCGCCGGCAGACGACTGGCCACGTCGCCGTGGCTCATCCACACCACCAGGGGCGACTCCATGCCCGCGAACAGGCCATTGGCCGATTGAATCCGCAGTTTTGCCGAACCGTACTCGCGGACGTCCCCCCTGGCGACCTCGCCGCCCAGTTCCTGGCACACAAGCTGGTGGCCGTAACACAGTCCAAGTACGGGCAGCCCGGAACTCAGGTGCGCCTTATTGAACGCCGGCTGATCCGGGTCGTAGACGCTTGCGGGGCCGCCCGACAGGATCAGGCCCGAAAATCCGTCGACCGCAGAGGCGTCCACGTCGGGTGGGAAGACTTCCGACCAGACCTGCAGGCGGCGGATGCGGTTTGCAATCAGGTGGGCGTATTGCCCCCCGAAATCCAGCACGGCGATGCCGTTGTGCATCGATGCTCCCCCGTGGTTCGCGCTTGGGTCTCTACAGGAGCTCTGTTTCAGCTTCTCAGACGTTCAGGGCCGTCTGCCAGTCGATTTCGGATGACTGCCAGGTCTCCCCTACCGACAGGACCGTATCCTCCGGAGTCACTGAGCCGTCATCGGGGCAGTCCACGTTATAATGGAGTCCCCGGCTCTCGCGCCGCTTCAGCGCACAGCGAACCGCGAGCGCGGCCACCGTCGTGATATTTCTCAACTCGAGGAGCGCTTCCGTAACCCGCGTCCGCTTGTAGAATTCCTCTACCTCCCGGGCAATGACGCCAATTCGCCTTGCCGCCCGTTTGAGCCGGAAGTCGGAACGCACGATGCCGACGTAGTCCCACATCAACTTCTTGACCTCCACCCGGTCGTGGGAAAGCAGCACCCATTCTTCGGTGTTGAACACGTCGTCATCCCGCCAGTCCGGTACGTCGGGAAAGCCGGCGGCCCTGTCCAGGCAACGTGACGCGTGCTGATGTACGCGGTCCGAGAACACCAGCGCCTCGAGAAGTGAATTGCTGGCCAGGCGATTCGCGCCGTGCAGGCCCGTGTGCGCCACCTCCCCGGAGGCATAGAGTCCTTCGATTTCGGTGCGGCCCCACAGATCCGTCGATACGCCGCCGCACATATAGTGAGCGGCGGGCACGACTGGGATGGGCTGCCGGGTGATATCGACGTTGAGCTCGAGACACCGCCGGTTGATGCCGGGAAAACGCTCCTGAATTTCGGCGGCGGGCACGTGGGTGACGTCGAGATACACGCAGGGAGCGCCGCTCTTCTTCAGTTCGCCGTCGATGGCCCTGGCGACAATGTCACGCGGCGCGAGCGCTCCCAATTCGTGATGCGCGTCCATGAAAGGACGTCCGTTCCCATCGATCAACACACCCCCGTGGCCGCGGACCGCCTCCGAAATCAGGAATGAGTCTCCCTCCGGATGGTAGAGCGTGGTCGGATGAAACTGCATAAACTCCAGATTGGCGATCGGCGCCCCCGCCCGGTACGCCATGGCGATCCCGTCGCCGGTTGCGATCCCCGGATTGGTCGTGTGTGTGTAGATCTGTCCGGCGCCACCGGAACACAGAAGGGTTACCCGCGCCAGAAACCGCCGGACCCGGCCCGATGCCGCATCCAGAACGTACGCTCCCCAGCAATGGATTCGTCCCCGCGGTTCCGATTTGGCGCCGAAGAGATGGTGTTCCGTAATCAGGTCGACGGCCATATGGTGTTCGAACCGCGTTATGTTGGGATGGTTTTCAACCGCCTCCGTGAGCGCCCGTTCGATTTCCCTTCCGGTCAGGTCCGCCGCGTGGACAATCCGGTTCCTGGTGTGCCCGCCTTCCCGCCCGAGCGCCAGGCGGCGTCCGTCCCGTTGCTTCGTGAACGCGGCGCCCCAGGCCATCAATTCTCTGACCATCCGCGGACCCTGTCCGATCACGAGGTCCACGACGTCCCGGCGGCAGAGCCCGGCCCCGGCGGCGAGCGTATCCTCTACGTGGAGGCCGAAGGAATCGTCCGAATCAAAGACGGCGGCAATGCCGCCCTGAGCATAGTTGGTATTCGACTCGTGGGACTCTTTCTTGGTAATCACGGCGACGGTGGCGGACTCGGCTGCCCTGAGCGCAAAAGACAACCCGGCGATGCCGCTGCCGATGACAAGGTAATCCGTTTTCCGGACTTCCGACATGATCAATCAATCCCTTCGTTGGCGCGCGCGCCCCGCAGCCGGGCATTTCACTGCCTGGTCTTCACGATTTCCCTGAGGAAGTCTTCCGCCGAAAACTCGTTACATCCCGTGGCCTCGATCAGCAGATCCAGGATCTCACGCCGTTTGCGCCGGTCATATATCAGGTCTTCGAAGACCTCCCTGGACTTTCTTCGCCCGAGAGCCTTCTCGATTTCTCCGGGTGTCATCCACTGGCCGCCCGTTGCAGACATTCCACCATCCTCCTGTTTTAACACGGCTTAAAGACATTCTCAGAATAAGACAATAGCAGAAATCCAATCCTGTGTCAAGCGGTCCGGCGACGTCCGATTCCCCGGTCCGCCTTCTTCCCATGCGGTTGCCAAACCCTGCAGAAATGAGTACACTTAGCAGTCCGTTGATTGAGTCGCTCTGCGGGCGAGGCCTGGTGTCCCGTCCCGGAAACAGCTTCTATCGAGATAAGGATGACCGTAAACGATCTGCCAGCCCTCAATGCGCTATTCAATACGATTGGCGCCGTCTTTCTCCTGATGGGCTATCTGCAGATCAGGCGTGGCAACATCCGGCAACACCGGCGAATGATGGTCTTCGCCCTTGTCTTCTCGGCCCTGTTTCTGACTACGTATCTGTACTATCACGTCGAGGTGGGGTCCGTACCCTATCCTCATCATGACTGGACCCGCGGCGTCTATTTTGCCATCCTGATCCCGCACATCGTCCTGGCCGCACTGAATGCGCCGTTCATCCTCGCTGTTGTATGGCTGGCGTTACGCGGGAATTTCCGGACTCACAGACGCATCGCCCGCTGGGTGTGGCCGGTCTGGATGTTCGTGTGCGTCAGCGGCGTCATCATCTATCTAATGCTTTACCGCTTCTAAGAAGCTGTCTCAAAATCCCCAGCGGTCTTCGCGCGGCTGCAAAAGCGCCGGTCGGCGTTGGTCAAACCCACCCGTCGTACGAGATCGAGGCTGCGCTTGCTCGCCTCTCATAGCCGGATTTGCCCGTCGGCGCTGCACGCCCTTCGCGCCTCATAACCGCCACTTTTTCGCTCACGCTCGGGAACTCACCGGCAATTTTAAAACAGCTTCTAACACACAAGGAGGCACCTCATGACCGTACTCGTAACGGGTTCGACCGGGCTGGTCGGTTCTTCTCTCGTTCCTCACCTTGAAGCCGGCGGCCACCGCGTCCTGCGCCTGGTTCGCGCGAGCCCGAAAAACGACGTGGAGCGCCGGTGGGACCCGGAAACGGGAGAACTTGCGCCGGCCGCCCTCGAAGGAATCCAGGCCGTGGTGCATCTGGCCGGCGAGAACATTGCTTCAGGCAGGTGGAACGAAGCAAAGAAGAGCAGAATCCGCAGCAGCCGCGAAGACGGCACCCAACTTCTGGCACAGGCCATTGCGGAATCGCAGACGCCTCCCGGCGTTCTGATTTCGGCGTCGGCGGTCGGATACTACGGCAATCGCGGCGACGAAATTCTCAACGAGGAAAGCCCGCCGGGCGCCGACTACCTTGCGGAAACGTGCATTGCATGGGAGAATGCCGCGCGCCCCGCGGCTGACGCGGGCGTACGTACGGTAACCCTGCGGATAGGAATCGTACTCAGCGCGGACGGAGGCGCGCTGGCCAAGATGCTGTTCCCGTTCAAAATGGGTGTGGGAGGCGTGATTGGCAGCGGCGCACAGGTTATGAGCTGGGTCTCGCTGAGCGACCTGTTAGGAATCATCGTCCACGCGCTCAACACGGAATCGCTCGAGGGCCCCGTCAACGCGGTGTCACCCGCGCCGGCGACAAACCGGGAATTCACAAAGACACTGGGGAGCGTCCTTTCCCGTCCAACGCTCTTCCCCATGCCCGCGTTCGCAGCCAGACTGGCCTTCGGGGAAATGGCGGACGCCCTGCTGCTGTCCGGCGCCCGTGTAACGCCCGCCCGGCTGCAGGAATCCGGATACGACTTTCAACACCCCGAACTCGAAGGGGCGCTTCGGCACGTACTGGATCGGTAAGCCCCGCGCACGATCGACTGGCCACTACCCGATGCCGTTCAGCCGGCACACGACGTCGAACAGCACCTGCACCCCGAATTTAACGTTTGCGACGGACACCCGTTCGTCGTGACCGTGGCACAGGTCGAAGTACGCCTCGCCCTCTTCGTACCGCATGGGCAGGAATCCATAGACGTGGATATCGCGGTCCCGCAGAAAACGCGCGTCCGTGCCGCCAGTTTGCATGTACGGGACCACGGCCGCATTGGGATCGAAACGGGCGATCGACGCCTTGACCGCGTCCAGAAGCGGCGTCCGATGGTCGAATTCCGTTCCCGGCCTGAAGGCCTTTTCCATTTCGAAAGCGACGCCCTCGCCGGCCAAAGCGCGAACTTCCCCGACGAATCCGTCTTCGTCCACCCCGGGCAATGGCCTGCCGCTCAGCCGCGCCACGGCCTCGGAAGGGATAACGTTGCGCTTGACGCCGGCCTCGAGCATGGTCGGCGCACACGTATTGCGCACCATCGCGTCGAACATCTTCCGGGTCGGCTCGTCAACCGGCAATGCCCGTAGCGAAGCATCGCAGCGCTCCGGGTCCAGTACCCCCAGCAGCAGATCCGCCACCTCGTCCCTGACCTGCGCTGCGGCGGCGCCTTCGAAGAACGCCTTAACGCCGGGGGTAATCCGGTGCGGCATCTTCGCCCGGCTCAATCGCTCCAGGGCACCGGCCAGGTGAAAAACGGCATTGTCGCTGTGTGGAACGGAACTGTGTCCGGGCCGTCCGCGCGCAACCAGGTTCAACTCGGCGCTGCCCTTTTCGGCCACCTGACACGTGTACACCGGACGCCCGTCGACCAGCAATGCAAAGCCGCCGCCTTCGTTGATGCCGTATTCCGCGTCGAACACCTCCGGGTGATTGGCCGCAAGCCAGCGCACCCCATGCACCCCTCCGAGCTCCTCGTCGGCTGCGGCCACCAGGACCAGGTCGCGCGTCAGCGGCAGGTTCAGGCGCTTGCACAACAACAGGACCTGCAGTCCGACGGCCGTCGTCAATTTGGAATCGATCGCGCCACGCCCCCACACGTACCCGGCGTCCACCACGCCGCCGAACGGGTCGCGCGTCCATTTGGCAGGCTCCGCCGGAACCACGTCTATGTGCGACAGGAGCAGCAGCGGGCGTTGGGACCCGTCGCCCTTTAGCCGCACCACCAGATTCCCGCGCCCGGGCGCGGATTCCAGGACGCCGGGTGAAAGTCCCTCCCCGGCCAGCGCCCCGGCGATGTCCCGGACCAGGGGCAGTTCGTTCCCCGGCGGGTTCGTAGTGTCGAATCGGAGCAGCCTGCAATGCCAGTCCACCGCTTCCCGGCCCGTTGCTACCCAATCCACGTTCATAGCTGAATCTCCGGAATCTGTCCTGTGCCGGCGCGTCTTCTCTTCTGTCAAGCGAGCAACTCGCCCATCCGCTTTCCGATCGCCTCCACGTCCCCTTCCCGCAGACACATGGGGCCGAACCCCAACACGCCTTCGTACACGTCCGCCGTATTGCAGTGAATGCTGGGCTCGCCCTCGATGAGCCTCCGTGCCAGTTCCAGACATGAAATGCCTGCCGCGGCTTCATTGATCTCGAGTCGCAGACCCGGCACGGGTCTGCCCGGATCGATCGTCGCGTTGACGCGCACATTCGGCAAGGTTTCAAGCGCTGCCGCCAGGCTTTGTATTGAGGCGGCCCACCGGGCGTGTCGCGCCTCGTCCCCCTCGGCGACAAACAGCCTGAGCGCCGTGATCAGACCCACGATCTCCTCCTTGCCCACCTTGCAGGGTCTCCCGATCCCGTGCTGGGGGGCGCCCGGCAGGCGGTCTTTGTCAATCAGCGACGCCGGCGGATTCCAGAGGTCGTAGAACACGTCCTGGTCCAGGTGCTGCAGCGCGACGGCCGATACCAGGTCTTTCCGACCGCACAGAATTCCTGAACTCTGCGGCCCGCGGATGGTCTTTCCCCCGCTGAAACAGACCACGTCCGCCCCGGCTTCGACAAAACGCTGCAGGTTCGACTGGGGCGGAAGCTGTCCGGCCGCGTCCACGACGACCGGCACACCCCGATCGTGGGCCGCTCTCACAACGTCCGTCAGGTCCGGTCGCGCCCGGGCGTTCATCACGTACGCAACCGCCGCGGTCCGGTCGGTAATCGCATCGGCAATCTCCCACGCTTCGGTATCCCGGACCCCGGCCCCGCTGTACCGGTCGGAAATTCCCACCTCCACGAGCTTCACGCCCACCGCGCGTATGGCATGGTCGTAGAAGTTCCTGTGGCTTCGCGGGATAATCACTTCGTCTTTCATCCCGGCCGTATCCGGCAGCCGGTTCATCCTGCCCGGGTCCAGCCCGGTCACGCACGCCGCAACGCCAAGCATGATTCCCGCCGCGGCGCCCGACGTGACGTACCCGGACTCGGCGCCCGTGACGTCCGCAATGGCCCGACCCGCCCAGGCCTGCAATTCCGCGATATCCACGCAATGCTGCGAGGCTTCGGCCATGGCCTGCGCCACCTCCGCCGGAAGGATCGAACCGCTCAACCGGGTGGACGGCCCGGACGCGTTGATTATGGTACGAATACCCAGGCGTTCATAAACGCTGCTCATCCACCACCTCCAGGACTCCGATCCGGCACTCCATGCAAACGCGAAAAAGCGAAGGCAATTCCGCTTTCCGCAACCCAAAAGGACCGTCAATATCAACCCCGGTCCATACCGTGTCAAGCCAAAACCTTTCCGTATCAAAACCACTTGTAAACCGACCGCGGGCTGTTTAAATTCAGGTCGCCGCCAGCCGCGCCGACAAGGATCCGGGGGATCCCGATATGGAAGTCCTTGAACATACCACCAATGCATTCAACGGCATTATCATCAGCCCGGAAAGCCTTCCATCAGACGTGGATACGTTCAGCCATCGTCTCTCAATGTCCCTGGAGACCTGGAAGAAGGGAGGCTTCCAGCTTGTATGGCTGGAGGTTCCCATTGACAGGTCGGAATTCATACCCGTCGCGGTGCAGGCGGGTTTTTCCTTTCACCACAGCGGCGAGGCTTATCTCCAGTTGACAAGACCGCTGGTCGAAGACGCGTTCGTTCCCGGTTTCGCCACCCACTACATTGGCGCGGGAGGGGTGGTCATCAGCGAGAAAAACGAGATTCTGGTTGTCTGCGAAAAACACCGCGGCAGCAGCAGGCCCTACTATAAGCTGCCGGGCGGCGCGCTGCATCCCGGAGAACACCTGGCCGAGGCCGTCGTCCGTGAAATCCGGGAGGAAACGGGGGTTCAAACCTCATTTGAATCGATGGTGTGCTTCCGCCACTGGCATGGCTACCGCCACGACAAGTCCGATATTTATTTTGTGTGCCGACTCAAGCCGCTCTCATACGATATCGTCCCTCAACCCGAAGAAATCGAGGAATGTCTCTGGATGCCCGTTGAAGACTACCTGACGTCCGACTACGTACACACATTCAACCGCCGGATCGTCAGGGCGGCGCTGGTCAGTCCCGGCGTCGTACTCAGCGAGGTGGACGGATACAGCGACGGCCGGCGGCGGGAAATCTTCATGCCGCCGGAACTGGACGGGGATTGAACCCGGCTCGTCCCGTGCGCCGCCGGTGCAGCGCGCCGGAGAATTAAAGGAATCAGCGATGAATATTCCGCAATCTCTGTTTCGTCCCATCCTGGAGAACCGGCGGGTTGACGCCAGCCCCATCGTTTCCTCGCTGAAACGAAATCTCCGCAAGGCCTGCGAAAACCATCTCGATTCGGCATCTCCCGAATACATCGACTATAACGAACGCAAATCGGACTTCTGGCTGACCAGGCCCGGCGGCCGGCTGCTTCCCAGGTCGATCGAAACCCTCGCCACGGGCGGCATTCTCCTCGACGGAAAGTACGCCACCGAGGCATGCAACATCCTCCAGACGATCGTGAAACACCGCATCGTGGAGAACTGTGGAGGCACCAACTACGGACGCACTTACAGCACCTGGCGGGACAATTGCCTGGACGCCGGCGCAAGTTCCATGGTTCTGGCCATCGGACTGGACCTGTTACGGCACGAGCTGACGGACACGGAACGTGCGGAAATCGGCGCCTATTGTCTGCCGTTCATCGACTTCACGCTCGAAAACCCACCGGATCCCGGGGAGACGCGCCCGGACTGGAATATGGCCGCGATCGGGCTCATCGGCCTGGGCCTGCTCGGGCTCGTACTCCGCAACTACGGCGTGCTGGACGAGTCCCGGTTCAATTCGGCTTTGGCGCTTTCAAGAAAGCGTTGCCGGCTCTTCCTCGAAAAGGGTCACGACGGCGACGGGGCGTTCTACGAAGGACCGGCGTACGGCAGCGCCACGTTGCACTATCTCGCGCCGTTCGCCCTGGCTCTGGCCGTCTGCGGAGACCGGGAACTCGCCACCCACGCCGGATGGGAACGCATCGCGGAGGGACTGGTGTACGAGCTCATACCGGCGACGGGCCGGCCGAATCCGCTGAACGACTGCAATGACGGGTTCCACGTCGAATGGCTCGCCCTGCTGGCGTCTCAACAAGGCAGCGGCCTCGCGCAATGGCTCTGGCAGAGCATCGATAAACCCCCGTCCGACGGCGAATACTGGCATCTGCCGGCCGACGGCTGGAGCGACTCCATCACGCGTTATCTGCTATATCTAGACCCGTCCGTTGAACCCGCGCCGCCGGATCGTTCGGGCATGCCGGGGGTCAGGCACTTTCGCAACCGGGGGCTGGTGGACGTCCGCTCCGGGTGGCGGTCCGATGATTTCTTCCTTTCATTTCTGTGCGACGTCTTCCCGGCGGGCGGACACCGGCAGGCCGATCGCAACCAGTTCGCGCTGCACGCCCTCGGAGAGACCTTCGCCTGCGACTCCGGATACGCCCTCGAGCGGCTCCCCGACACGACCGAAGTGCTTCGCCTGGGGGCGCTGGGTGAGGCCCACAATCTGCCGCTGGTGATGGGCGAGATGCAGCGCAGGGGCCCCGGAGGCGCGGACGGCATCGTCCGCGCGGACATCCAGGGCGCCTTCCCCTTTATCGAGGCCGAAGCGGGCGGCAGCTACGGGTGCGCGCAGCGATTCGTCCGGCGCCTGCTCTGCCTACCCGACGCGCGCGGTACGCCCGCGGCCGTGATCATTGTCGACCGCCTGGATTTTGAAATGCACGACCGGCCGATGCTGTCTTGGCTGTTGCACACGGCCGCCGGCAATCGGCTGGCGTGCGGGCGGGACAGGGTTTCCATAATCGGACGCAGGCGTGAAAACCGGTGCGACGTCCGGATTGCGACGCCCTGGCCGGGCCGGTGGCGCGAAGAAACGTTCCACGACCATCCGCGGCTGCGATACGACTGGTTCTGGAGTCCGCTGTTCTGTATCGTGGCGCTTGTCCCCTATCAGAAAGACACGCCCCCGCCCGAAATCGACGCCGCCGGTGACGCCTCGGGTTGCGCCATTCGCATTCGCACAGGCAACCTGGCCGACACCGTACTCACGGCCGGACCCGGCAACACGGTCGCATTCAACGACATTCGGACGGATGCCGAGTTCGCGCACGTCCGAACCGTGGATGAAAGCGTGGACGCCGGCACGTTCGCCGCCGGCTCCGTTCTCGAAGTTTCAGGACGTTTCCTTGTTTCGGAGCCGGTTTCCATCGACTATCGGAAGCTCTGACGGCGGCCGAAGCATTTCCCGCAGGACCCGGGGCCTCGCGTCCCGTCACCGCCACGCCTTCAACTCTCCGGCCACGGCAAAACCCGGTAGTCTCTCATTGGAAGGAACCCGCGACAATGCCACTGTGGAAGCCCGATCCATCGTTCTACCCGTCGCCCAGGATGGCCATGCAGGCCCCGCCGGAACGATACGGATACGTGTCCGCTCTCAATCCCGGCGCGAACGGCAGACCCGATGCCCTGTGCGTCGTTGATCTGGATCCGACGTCTCCCACGTACAGTCAATCCATCTACTCCCTCGAGATGCCGTACAAAGGGGATGAACTCCACCACTTCGGCTGGAATGCCTGCAGTTCGGCCCTGTGTCCCTATGCGCCTCATCCCCACCTGGAACGACGCTACCTGATCCTGCCCGCCCTGCGTACATCGCGCATATACGTCGTGGATACCAGGCCCGACCCCGCCAGGCCCCATATTATCAAGATCATAGAGCCGGACGAGCTTATGGCCAGATCGGGCTACAGCCGGCCCCACACCGTACACTGCGGTCCCGACGCGATCTACGTCAGCGCGCTGGGGTCGGCGAACGGCAGCGACGGTCCGGGAGGAATCTTCCTGCTGGACCACTTCAGTTTCGACGTCATCGGGCCGTGGGAAATCCATCGGGGATCGCAGGAACTGGCGTACGACTTCTGGTGGCACCTGGCGGAAGACGTTATGATGAGCAGCGAATGGGGAAAGCCGGCGCAGTTCGAGAACGGGGTGGTGCCCGAGGACCTGCTGGCGAACCGGTACGGCCACCGGCTCCACTTCTGGGACCTCAGAAAACGCCGGCTCGATCAGACGGTCGACATCGGCCCCGAGAATCAGATGCTCCTGGAACTGCGGCCCGCTCATGATCCGCGAAAGACCTATGGCTTCGCGGGCGTAGTCGTCAGCACGGCGGACCTGTCCGCCTCCATCTGGACCTGGTTCCGCGAGAACGGCTCGTGGCGAATGCGAAAGGTGATTACGATTCCGGCCGTGCCGGCCGGTGCGGCGGACCTGCCGCCGCTGCTGAAGGGGTTCGAAGCCGTACCGCCGCTGGTCACCGATATCGATCTTTCGCTGGACGACCGGTTTCTGTACGTCTCCTGCTGGGGACTGGGCGAACTGCATCAGTACGACGTTTCCGATCCGTTCGAGCCCGTGCTTGCCGGCAAGGTGGAAATCGGGGGCATTGTAAGCAAAAAGCCGCACACGGAGCGTGGCGGCTCGTTGTCGGGCGGCCCTCAGATGGTGGAGGTCAGCCGGGACGGCCGGAGGATCTATTTTACCAACTCGCTCTACAGCGCCTGGGACGACCAGTTCTATCCGTCGGGGATGGACGGGTGGATGGCGAAAGCCTGCGCGGACCCCGATGGCGGCCTCGAACTGGATCCCGGTTTCTTTATCGAATTCGGCGACACGCGCGTCCACCAGGTCCGATTGGAAGGAGGAGATGCCTCTACCGATTCTTTCTGCTACCCTTCCTGACTGGATGGGGCCGTGGCTGGCGATGATCGGCTTCGGCGCCTTTCACGGGCTGAATCCCGGCATGGGCTGGCTGTTCGCCCTGTCCCTGGGCCTCCAGCACAACAGCGAACGCGCCGTCTGGATCGCCCTCTTCCCCATCGCGGCAGGCCATGCCGCCTCTATAGCCGTCGTCGCGGGGCTTGTACTGGCAGGCCTGCGCTTCATTTCCCTGTCCGCCCTGCAGTGGATGACCGCCTTCCTGCTGATCGCCTTCGGAATCTACAAGCTGTTCAACTATTACCGGCATCCTCGATGGGTGGGCATGAAGGTCGGGCCCGGAGACCTCTTCGCCTGGTCGTTTCTGATGGCCACCGCCCACGGCGCGGGGTTGATGGTGATACCGGCCCTTCTGGGCGTGGCGACCGCCAACCACCACGGTCCGCCGAACATGAGTTCGATGACGGACGTCCTTCTGGCCGTGGGCGTTCACACACTGGTCATGTGGCTCGTGATGGGCGCCGTCGCATGGATCGTCTACCGCAAACTGGGGCTGGCCGTGCTGCGGCGGAAGTGGATCAACTTCGATCTGATCTGGGCGGTCTCCCTGCTCGTGGTGGGGAGCATAGCGCTGGCCACCGCGCTTTAGCCTCAATTCGAAAAAAGACAAAGGTCAATTTACCACAAAAAGCACAAAAGGCACAGAAGGTGACCGTGCGAAAACGGGGTATCGAGGTCGTTTAAATGGATGAAATCTCCCTTCACGTCCAGTGACCTCAAGTATCCGGGACCCTTGACGTCAATTCGCCTCTGTACTCGTGCATATAATCGACATTCAGATTACCGAACAATTGCGAATCAATGCCCGCCGCCGGGCGCGACGTATCAGCTCCGGAACCCGCGGTCATTCATCCGACAATTGCCCGAGCGCGTCGATCACCGGGTCAACGTCGAACACGTACCCGAACATCAGCGCCACCCGCCACAGCGCGATTTCCTTGGCCCATTCCTCCGTGCAGCTCTCCCCGTTCTCCACCGCCGTCGTGGCCTGCCGGATGGTGGAACAGACGTACCCCTTCCGACCCATGTCGATCATGCCTCCCGGGCTGGCGAGAAGGCACCAGTTGATCGCGAATCCGATATAGATCAGGTGCCAGATTTCCCGCTCCCGGCAGACCGCATTCAGCTGATGGGAGTTGATGACCACGGGCTCGCCGGCTTGGGGAATCGCCTGCGGCGCGAAGTCGATGTGCTTGAACCCCGCCGAGATGTCCGGCTGGTTGTGCGCGCCTGTCATCTGCCTGCCCCGGTCCGCCTGCCACTGTTTCTTCGTCGTATCTTCCACCGCGCCTCGCGCCGATTCCGGCTCCGGGCCCGCCATCCCCTTGATGCGCCGGTATTCGTCGTAAGACGCGGTATAGCTCTCGCTCGATCCGACGTGAATTACGGTAAGGTCCGCCTGCCTCGCCGCATGGAGAAGCGGTGGAAAAACGTCCTGCGAAATCCTCATCGCCCTCGGCAGATATTCCACCATGCGGAACCAGCCGTCGTACGGCGACCCCGGGCCTGGGGGGATTTCGTCCACCAGGCCGGGATTCCACGCGTGCATGCTGACCAGCGCCGTGCTTTCAAGCGGCACGTCCAGCATCCGCGTGGTCCAGCCCGCGTAACCGCGCCCGGGAACGTCGGCGCCCAGGTCCGCGTCGTGCTGACGGTAGTAGTGCGCCGGAAGCGTTAGCGTTTCACCCATCGGGTCTCCCTTCTCTTTGCCTCATTTCGATAAAGGACATCCGTTGTATTGGTCATAAAGAGCCTGAATGCGGGTAGTGGGTAGAAGAAATGCGGGTAGACGCAAGACGTGAGCCGGTAGACGGTAGAAGAAAACCTTGCCCGTCTTTTTTGTCCCTTCTTGCCTCCGGCACGAACGAAAACCCCCACAAGGCTGGTTATCTCTGCCCTCTCCCGGACCTACCCCCTAACCCCCTTCCTAAAGGAAGGGGGAATGGTAACCGGCGAATGTACCGGACTTGCAGACTTTCCGGAACGGCGATTTTCTTTCAATGAGAGTCTCTATAGAAAGCCACCGAGTCGACGTCCGGCCTTTCTCCCTCTTTCCTTTAGGAGAGAGGGTCGGGGAGAGAGGTCTCGGCCGGGGGTAGAGGTCCCCGATGCGACGATTCAGATGACGCCGTCGCCGCGGAGGTCTTCGATCTCCGCCGTCGAATAGCCCAGAAGGTCTCGCAGAATCGGCTCGTTGTGTTCTCCGAGGGAGGGTCCGCGCCGGGGTTCGACGGACGGGCCCGCGACCTTGATCGGACTCGCCACGACCCTGGCTGTGCCGAACTCAGGATGCGGCAACTCCAGGATCATATCGTTCTCGTCCACGTGCGGGTCGGCGAAGGCCTGCGCAACGGTATTCACCGGCGCGCAGGGCACCTTGCCCCTGAGCAGCGCCAGCCAGTCGGCGGTTGTCCTCTCGCGGAAGCGCTCCTTCAGAATCGGGACGAGCACCTCCCGGTTTTCCAGGCGGTCCGCAAAGGAGCGGAACCGGGGATCCTCCGCAAGTTCGGGCGTCCCGAGAATGCCTGCGAGATTCTGAAAAAACTTCTCCTTTGCGCACATCACCACCAGCCAGCCGTCCTTTGTGGGCACCACCTGCGACGGAATCTGAGACGGATGGGAAGAGTCGGGCATCCGATTCGCCTCGTAACCTCCGGTCAGGTACCACGCCCCCACGTATCCCAGATGGGCGAGCGCCGTATCGAACAGATTCACGTCCACGTCGCACCCCAGCCCCGTCCGCCTGGCGCGGAAGATCGCGCTGGCCATGCCCAGAGACGCCATTGCGCCCGCGCCAAGGTCCACCAGAGAGAGTCCCGTCTTCGTCGGCGGGCCGTCAGGCTCCCCCGTAAGGCTCATCCATCCGGCGTAGCCCTGCATCAGATAGTCATATCCCGGCTCGTCGGCGCGAGGCCCGGTGCGCCCGAACGCGGAAAGCGAGCAGCACACGATCGAAGCCTTGACCTCACTCAGGGACGGATAGTCCAGACCCAGCCGGGCGGGAAGGTCTCCGCGCAGGTTGTTGAACACACCGTCGGAAACCGTCACCAGCCGGTGCAACACCTCCCCGGATCCAGAATTTCGCAGATTCAGCGTAATGCTCTTCTTGTTCCGGTTGAAACTCTGGAAATACAGGCTATCCCGATCTGTGGTATAGGGAGGCACGTAACGCGCGACGTCGCCGCGGGTCCCGGGATTTTCGACCTTGATAATCTCCGCGCCAAGGTCCGCGAGCATCATCGTCCCCCACGGGCCCGCGCCGAACTGCTCCACGGAGACAATCCTCATTCCGGCCAGCGGCGGGTGCTGGTGTCCTTCCTGCAAGTGACCCTCTCGTCTTTAGAAAAACACAGGGAAAAAGACACGCACCGGATCGAAGCGTCCGTCATCTGCCGTGAGCGATCGCGAACGCCGCGCGCCCCCTGAAGGTCTGCGGGCCGTTCCGGCTTACGCGCGCCCTTCGCCGTGTCGGTACAGAATCATTTGGGCCTGTTCCAGTACCGGCCGGTCGACCATCCGGCCGTCCACGGCTTCGGCGCCGCCGTCCGCACGGCGTTCGTGCGCGGTGAGAATCCTCCTGGCCCGCTTCACTTCGTCCCCCGTCGGGCTGAAGATTTCATTCACCCCGCCAACCTGGTCCGGGTGGATCACGGCCTTTCCGGCAAACCCGAGGTCCCGGGCCCGACGCGCTTCGAGGGCCAGTCCGTCTAAATCTCGGATGTCGGTAAAGACCTTGTCTATGGCCCGGATCCCTCCGCTGGCCGCGGCGACGGCCAACGCCGACCGGGCATAGTCGAACAAGCCTTCACCGGGATGCGAAAAAAGGCCCATATCCAGGGCGAAATCCTCCGCGCCGAACATGAGCCCCGTCAGCCTGGGCGTGGCGGATGCGATCGCGGGAGCGTGAACCAGACCACCGGCGCTCTCAACGGTCGCCAGCAGCCTGACCGCGCCGGATGGCAATCCGACCGATTTCTCGTGTCCGTCGAGCCACCCGTGAAATTCAAGCACGTCTTTCGGACGCTGTACCTTGGGCAACACGAGTCCACGCAGAGGCGCCCCTTCGAGGGCCCGCAGATCGGCGTGCACTTCCGGGGATCCTGCCGCGTGTACTCTCACGAACGCGTTCGCCCCGGTGGGCGCGGAGACCAGCGCCGCGGCGACCTGCCGGCGCGCGACGTCCTTCCCGCCCCCCGGTACGCCGTCTTCCAGATCGAAGATCACGACGTCCGTCGACAGACCGAATGCCTTCTCGATCATCCGCTGCCGGTGCCCCGGCACAAACAGCCAGGACCGCATCGTCTTCACCCGTCCTTCTCCTCGCGTATCTCCGGAAAGTTCGCTCCCGACGGCGCATTCGCCTTCTTGTAGACCATCACGCTGCGCGTCAGGTCGATGACGACCCGCCCGTCCTGATTCACTCCGCGTGTACGCACCTTCACGATTCCGGCTTCCGGGAACGACTTCGACTCGCGCCTGGCGAGTACCTCCGTTTCGCAATAGAGCGTATCGCCCACGAATACGGGATTGGGAAGCCGGATTTCGCTCCAGCCGAGATTCGCCATCGCCTTCTCGCTCACGTCGGGCACACTCATGCCGACGACCAGTGCGAGTGTAAACGTACTGTTCACCAGGATCTTTCCCCACCGCGTGCTCCTGGCATACGCCTCGTCAAAGTGAAGCGGATTGGTATTCAGCGTCAGGTGCGTGAACAACTGGTTGTCGGCCTCGGTCACCGTTCTTCCGAACCGGCTCCGGTAAACTTCACCCACGGCGAAATCCTCGTAGGACCTCCCGGTCCAGCCCGGTATTACCCTTCTTCCCCCTTTCGCCATACCGCGTGCCTTTCCACCGTCGCCTGTCGCCTGTGCGATCGCGATTCCGCCTGGCTTCAGCCCCAACGCCGGCTATCCGAATCCCGTTTTTGGGTTGACATCCCCGCCGTGATCGTCCATAATATGTTTTCGCCGCATTTCGATGTCCAGCGCTTTCGAACGCGAATCGCCATAACCCGGTTCAACAATGTCCGAACCATCCTCCGCAGGCTTCCAGGAGTTGCTGAACCGGCGGTTCGTCGCCCTTCTCTCCGTTTCCTTTCTTGCCAGTTTCGTCTCCTCGCCCCTCTACTCCTCACTCCTTCCGGTCTACGTGGAAGCCGGCCTTGCCCGGTCCCCGCTCTTTTCGGCCGGCCTGCGCGGACTCTTCTTCATGCTGGGGGGTCTCTGTTCCGTTCCCGCCGGCATGCTGTGCGATGCCTTCGGCATCAAGCGGGTGTTGATCCTGGGACAGTTCGGGCCGCTGCTGGCCGGCGCGATCTTTCTCACTGGCGACCCCTTTCTCCTGTCGGCTCTGTGTATCGGCCTGGGCATGACGTTCGGCTTCAGCAGTACGGGCGGGCAGAGCTATCTTCTGGGTTCGGTTCCCGCCCGTGTCCTGGGCATGGCTTCCGGCGGATATTTCCTGAGCAGCACGCTCGGCAGCGCCGCGGGCAACCTGCTGGCCGGCCCCATTGCCGACAACCTGGGATACGAGCGGCTGGGGCATCTGGCATGCGCAACCGCCGCGGGCATCGTCGTTCTGTCGCTGGTCCTTCTGCCCAGCATCCCGCGTCCCGAAAACAACGAGCGATCGGCCACGCGATCTCTGGCGGGTTTTGTCGACCTCTGCCGGCGGCGGGAGGTACGCCTGCTGCTGGCCATCCGGTATCTGCCCACCAGCTACTGGGGGGCCGTGTCCCTGCTCATACCGCTGCTCATCTTTCGCGTCTCGGGAACCAACGCGTCCGTCACCACGTACAGCGCCATCAGCCTGGTCGCCGCCTGCGGCTCCCAGTTGCTCACGGGCCGGCTCGTGGATCGTATCGGCCGCTGGAAACCCGTCGTCGTTTCTTCTTCGCTTGTGGCCGTCAGCGCGGTGGGTCTGACGTTTACGGCCCACACGCTCGCGGGACTGTATATCTTCGGGATCATGGCGTCCGTCTTCGCCTGGTCCCTCTCCACCACCATGCCGGGTATACTCCAACTGACCGCCCGCGAGGGCGAAGAGGGTCGGGTGGTGGGCAGCGCGCACGTCGCCTGGAGCGCCGGCATGCTCTCCGGAAGCCTGGGCGGCGGCAAACTCATCGACTGGGGCCCGTCCATACCCTTCGCCGTCGGCACGGTCTTCGCCCTGGGGGCGGTGGCCTGCGGCATCGGCTTGTACTACGCTCACAGGGCATCCGATCCCGGTCCCGGACGCCGCCTGGAATAAACCCGCCCGGAACGACGACGCCCGGTTCGGCGGAGAAGATGCGCTTGCGTGCAGGAATCAGATCCGTATATTCGACCGAATCCCGCCCCCTCCGTCCGAATAAGCCTCGATTCCGCCATTCCCGTGGCAAAGGCTGTCGTAGAGTTCCAGTTGAGTTCCCAACAGGCGCTTTAGGATTTTCGTAGTTCCGTCGATTCGAAGTCTCGTGCCCTTTTGTTTTTCGTATTCTCGTCTATTCGTAGCCTCGTGCCTTTTTGTTTTTCGTATTCTCGTAGTTTCGTAGTCTCGTAATCTCGTAATCTCGTAGTTTCGCAGTTTCGTTCTGAGGTATTCAATGGATGATATTCGCGTCGGCCTCGTCGGCCTCGGACACAGGGGCCTGCACTGGCTCCGCATGCTCCAGCGCCTCAGGGGCTACCGGATCACAGCCGTGTGCGACCCGATCGCCGCCCTGCACCAGCGTGCGCTCGCCGCGCTTGATAACACCGCCGCCGCGTATGCGACGTACGAGGACCTTCTGGCCGACGATGACGTGGACGCCGTCGCCCTCTGCGTCCGCTGCAGGGAACAGGGCGCGCTGGCGGCCATGGCCCTGGAAGCCGGAAAACACGTGAACTCCGAAGTGCCCGCCGCCCACACCATGGAAGACTGCTGGCGGATCGTCACGCAGGCTGAACGCACGGGCCTGGTCTACCATCTGGCGGAGCAAACGAGGTACTGGGGTTTCGTGGACACGTGGCGAGACCTCGTGGCGCGGGGAAGGCTGGGCAGGGTCACTTTCTGCGAAGGCCAGTACATCGGCTACTACGGCACACGCCAGTTCTTTCAGGATCCGGTCACGGGAGCATTCCATGCGGTCGAACAGCTGGGGGAGCATTCCGGGGCCAGACCGACCTGGCTGCACGAAATGCCGCCCATCCACTACCTTCCTCACGAACTGAGCCCCATGCTCCGGGTACTGGACGACCGGGTGGTGGAAGTGACGGCCATGAGCACGTCCAGTCCCAGTTATTCCCATCCCGAAATCGGCCAGCCCGACATCCAGGTGGCGCTGATGAAAACCGAAAAGGACGCGATTCTGCGGATGGCCGCCGGGTTTACGCAGAAGATCCCCAGCAGCCGGGGTCACCACTGGTACCAGGTACTCGGCACACGGGGCAGCGTTGAATGGAAGCGTTCGCAGAGAGGGCGACCGCTCATGTGGCTGGCCGAGGACCAGATGCACGATATGGCCGAGGTCGACTGGCGCTTCGAGCGAACCGACGCGCCGCCCGAAGCGCGTGCAAGCGGCCATGGCGACGCCGACTACTACGTGCACGCCGCGTTCCGCGACGCCGTCCGCGACGGGAAGGTCCCGGAGTTCGACGTCTACCGCGCTATCGAGACAGCCGCGCCGGCCATCCTCGCGGCGGACTCAATCGATTGCGGCACGCGGCCAATGAGCGTGCCCGAATTTCGTCCGACGGACGCCAGGCCCAACGGCGCCATGCCCGGGGAGACAGGTTGATGCAGATCGGCATCATGACGGACCAGTCCAAGCTTTCGGCGTACATCGCCGAGATTCTCAAGACGTGGGGCCTGCCGATTTTCGCGCCTGTCTCGGGTGACATGGTGCCCGGTCTCGCGCCGGCCGAATTCCCCGTGCTTGTGTGTCCGGCGTATCATGACGAAGCCGCGCTGCCCGACTACGCCCGCAGGGGAGGCACGGTTCTCTGCTTCCTCCCGGGGCGGGCGCTTGCGCGTGCGGCCGGGCTGAAGGTACGGGGCACCAAGGAACCGCCGCTGCGTTTGCGCAACGTGGCGTATCCCACCGGTGGCCTGGCCGGCGAATTCGTTCCGGTCGTGGGTCCGGTTCACGCGTGGGAACGCTCGGAAACCGCGAAGCCGCTGGCCTATCTGTCTCACCCGGGACGTTACGGCGGCGAAACCGCGGGCATTGCGGAGACCGTTCTCGGCGGCGGACGAATCGTCTCCTTCGCCTTCGACCTGCCGCGCTGCGTACTCTTGCTGCGCCAGGGCGATCCCGAACTCGCTGAAAACATCCCGGACGGGGACGGCTGCGCGCGGCCGACGCACATGGCGGCTCGCGTGGGCCCCTATGATGCCGGATGGATCCCCCACGCCGACCTGCTTTCGCGACTGTTTACGGACCTTGTCCGCAGGTACCTGCCCGCGCCGGTTCCCGTTCTGTCCCATCTTCCCCGGACCGCGCCGGGCGTTCTGCTCTACTCCGGAGACGAGGACTACGCGGACGTGGCGTCCAACGAGGACGAATTCGACGGTGTCGCCGGTGCGGGGGGACGCATGAGCCTGTATATCATCCCCAATCATACGAAGTCCACGCCCGACGACGTGGCGAGATACGCCAGACTCCACGACGTGGGACCCCATCCGAACCTTCGCCCGCTGGACGGGCGTCCCGTACGGGAACGCGTTGCCGAGTTCGAGCGCCAGGTCCGCCTGTTCGAAAAGACGTTCCGGACTCCCGCGCTTACCGTGCGCAATCACTGCACGGCATGGGCCGGCTATCTGGACCTTGTGGACGTCATGGAAAAACTGGGCGTGCAAATGGACGGCAACTACTTCTCTGGGACCTACATGAAAGACAGGGAAAGCGCGCCCTACGCCGCCTTCGGCGCGGCGCTCCCGATGCGATTCTGCCACCCGGACGGGCGCCTCGTCAACGTCTATCAGCAGCACACCCACCTCACCGACGACGGCATGTTCGGCGCGCAGGACTATTCGTACAAGCTGTCGCCGGCGGTATTCTCGGTGATGATCGAACGCATTTTCACCGATATCGCGACCCGTTTCCACACACCGTACGGCGTCTGTATCCATCCGGGAAACTGGGTGAAGTTTTCGGAGAAACAGGGCCGGGAACTCCTGCGCCTGGCGAATGAAAAAGGCCTGCCAATCTGGTCTTTCGACCAGTGGGCGGCCTTCTGGAGCGCGCGCGATACGTGGCGCTTCGCCGACCTGCGATGGAACGGATCGAAACTCGGATTCAGCCTGCAGGGCGGTTCGCCTCACCCAGATCTCCGCATCCAGATCCCGCTGCGGTTCGCCGGCGCGTCGGTCGGCGAGATTCGCGTGGACGGGAAGAAGGCGCGTACGGACAGGGACGTCCGATACCGCGAACGCGTCGGTTTCGTGTCCGTTCCCGAAGGTCGATCCACCGCATCGATCGAAGCCGTCTTCCACCCGAATCCGAACTGAGTATACCGTGGCCAACCGACCTCTCAGAATCATCGTTTTCGGCGCGCATCCCGACGACTGCGACATCAAGGCCGGCGGCCTTGCAATCAACTACGCGGCGCTCGGCCACGAGGTCCGATTCGTCTCCCTGACGAACGGAGACGCGGGCCATCACGAAATGGGAGGCATCGCGCTCGCGCGAAGACGCCGGGCGGAAGCCCAGGCCGCCGGCGCCGTGGCCGGCATCGAATACCACGTAACGGACATTCACGACGGTGAGCTGGAACCCACGCTGGAGAACCGCAAGCACGTCATCCGCATGATCCGCTCCTACACGCCGGACCTTATTCTCACCCACCGGCCCAACGACTATCATCCGGACCACCGGTACGCGGGGATCCTCGTTCAGGACGCCGCGTATATGGTCACCGTCCCGAACGTCTGTACGGACGTTCCCGCGCTGGCGTACAATCCGGTAATCGCCTACCTGAGCGACAACTTCAGGTACCCCGCTCCGTTTACGCCGGAGGTCGCCATCGACATCGACGCCGTTGTCGACAAGAAGCTCGATATGCTTCACTATCACACCTCGCAGATGTACGAGTGGTTACCCTTCAATGCGGGCAGACTCGACGAAGTGCCGAAATCGCCGCGCCAACGCAGAAAGTGGCTGGAACACCGGCTGGAGCAATTCAGGGCGGTTGCCGATCGGCACCGGGACATTCTCGTGAAACATTACGGCGAAAGCCGAGGACGCGCCGTCCGCTACGCCGAGGCCTTCCAGGTCTGCGAATACGGCGGCGCCCTCCCGCCTGAAAACATCCCGGTCCTGTTTCCCTTTTAACCAGGATTCGTCGTTTTTCGGCGACGTTAATTCGTATATGTGCAAGTTGAGAAAGGTGATTAAACTGCGGATTACCAGGATACGCCAGGATTCTGGACGTGAACGGAATAAATGCCCTTCCGGACGACCTCAATACCCCGTTTTACACCGGTACCTTCTGTGCCTTTTGTGCTTTTTGTGGCCAATTTTTCTGTTGTCTTTTTTCTAATTGAGATTTGCCGGGCGGAGCGGACGTCGCCGGGTTGTTAAAAGTCGTTCACCATGCGCACATGCACCTTTCCGCGACCCGGACTGTCGGTTCTTGCCAGCCCGTAAACCAGCCCGATGGTCCCCACCCGGGATACGGTTCGCAGGCCCAGCCCGAATCCAAGCGGGAAGTGAAACGCGTTTCCTTCACCCGCGGCGGCATCTCCCAGAACACCCGCATCGACGAAAAGAAACCCCCTTGACCGGCGCGCCAGGATAAGGCGCAGTTCCAGGTTCATCCAGAGCGCCCGATTCACCAGAAACGTCTCCTCGCGATAGCCTCGTATCGACGCGGCTCCTCCCAGTCGCAGCGGCCCGTCCGGAAGCCGGACGCCGGTTTCGGCCACGCCCGCGCCATGCAGCGAGGCGGCCAACGCGGTCCGCCGTCCCAGAGCCAGAAAGCGATGCAGGTCCGCGGTTGCGCGCAACCTTCGGCCGGCGCGGTCGTTTTGCGTCACGCGGCTCCACGCAAGGCCCACGCGATAAAACGAACCCGACGTTGGATTCCATCGATCGTTCCGCCGGTCCAGTTCGAGCGCACCGTCCAGAGACGTTATACGGCCCTTTGCAAACCCGTTTGCCCCGCTCTCGGCCGGCCGGAGCCCGCCCCTGGAAGCGCCCAGCCGGACCTCGGCGCCGCCGGCCGTGGACAGGCGGACGCCGAGACCCATGCGGTTTTCGGCAAATCCGGGCCGATGCCGCATCAGAAGCCCCGCCTCCAGGGCCAGCGGTCGCCTCAGGATCCAGGGTTCATGGTAACGCAGGTCCAGGTCGGACGCCCCGCTTCCGCTGCGCGACCAGGAGGCGTCCGCCCGCCTCCCGGTTCCGAGCAGATTCACGAACGCGGTCAAGAACGACCCGGTAAGCCCCTGGACGCCGTTGCGCGATGCGGGCACAACGCCCAGGACGCCTTCGGCCCTGCCTGCCGGGGCCTCGTGGACGGCAACCACCAGCGCCGTGCGTCCGTCCGGTTCGGTCACCAACAACGGGTCATCCACGTCCAGCAGGAATGGAAG
Organism: Gemmatimonadota bacterium; assembly: GCA_028873695.1. Taxonomy (GTDB): domain Bacteria; phylum Latescibacterota; class UBA2968; order UBA2968; genus JAAXHE01. The sequence goes on from JAPPNU010000067.1 coordinate 82,831, forward strand.
ACGCCTGAGCGCACGAAGCGCCCGGTCGACCCGGCGCTGATCGTAGGACCCGCCCTGAGCCATCCGCATTTCCCTGAGCAGCGCCTCCACGCGGGTGATCCGGTTGCCCGTGAAGCGGATCGTATCCACCCGCACGAAGGGACCTTCGTCCACCGTGATCCGGACCTGCGCCGCGTCGCCGCCGGGCGCCAGGCTCACATCCGGCGCGATCGAACAATAGGGAAACCCGCGGTTTTCGTAATACCGGAGAAGCGTTTCGACGTCGAACTCCAGGGATTCCCTGATCAGCGGCGACCCGCTGCGCGACAGCATCTCGTCCATCAGAGCGTCGGACGCAGCGTGTTCATTTCCGGATATCCGCACCGCGTCGATGCGGGTCCGCCTGCCTTCCTCGATCCGAAACCGCACGCGCCCCCGTTTCAGATCAACCTCCGGAAACGCGACGGATACCTGCCAGTAGCCCTCGTTCAGATAGCCTTCCAGAATCCGCGCCATGTCCTTCTCGAACAGCAGGCTGTCCAGGGGCATGCCGGCCCGCGTCATCAGCCAGCCGCGAACACGGTCCTCGGAAATCCGGTGCGTCCCGTCGATCCGCACCTGCCGCACGAGCGCCCGACCCGCCACGGACGCGTCCACCCACACGCCCACCACGAGCGAAAGGACGACGCTGTAGCGCCACATACGTAGACGTCGAATCACGCTGCACCTCTCAAAACAGAGCCCGCATCTCCATGCGCCCGAGATGCAGGAGGGTTCTTCCGGGACGCTTGCGTCCGTCGTACAGGACCATGGCCGTCATGTAACGGCCCAGCCGGTAGTCCACGCCGAGACGCCAGCCCACGTTGTTTCCGTCCCGGTTTCCGTCGGCCATTCTTAAAAACAACGGCATGGATCCCGACCCGAAAACACGCGTCCAGTCACATGATACCCTCAATCGCCCACGACCGGGAAGGGCGCGCCGGATTTCGGGGCGGACGGAGACATAGCGGGCTACCAGCGCCCGGTTCTCCTCCCGATCCCTGCCGACGGACAGTTCCATGCGGGTCTGCCAGGACCTGGGCGGGTGCCGGTACCCGTTCATCGAGATCCGGCGCGATCGGATCCGGTAGAAAAAAGGCCCTTCGCCGGGCCTGTCGCGCGTCTCGCCATGCAACGTCACCTCCAGCGAAGACGTCCTCCCAAGCGCGAGTCGTCCCAGCGCGGACGCCTGCGAATTCGTTTCCAGCGCACCGCCGGTGAAGTCCCGGTCCACCCGGGAACCCCGGCGAACGGACAGACGCAGCGTGGCGGGACGGCCGTATCGGAACATGTAGAGCCGGGTCCTCAGTTCCCGCCTGCCGTTCAGCATCCCCTCGCCGTCGCCGAAACCGTACAGGCGCCAGGGCGCCACGCCGGCATTGCCCGGCGGCGCCTGCCGGTCGGCCTCCAGCGAGACGTCCAGCGACAGGCCCGAGAGAAGACGCAGCCATCTGCCTGCGGGAGATTTCAGCAGACGCTTCAGCACAAACTCGGTCCGTGCCGCAAGCGCCGCGTCACGCACCGGGCGGAATCCGGCGGACGGGTTGAAGAATCGTACGTATTCGCCGTCCGTGTCGGTCACGAATTCCTCCGGATCCCGGGACCCGTCGCCGTCCACGTCTTCCCACGCATGCGTGCCTCGACCGCGTCCGACGTCGATAAACACCGGTTCACTGACCGGCGCCCCGGTACTGGAGATGCGATAGGAGAGTCTGTGCGAAACGGCGCCGTTCAGAACGTCGTACCCCCATCTTATGCGGGCAAGGTCCGTATACCGCCCGGTTTCCGGATGCACGGGCGAATTCGTCCTGCTCCTCCTGTACTCCCCGGAAAACGACAGCCCGCGCCAGCCGGACGTCGAGGCGCGGTGAGTTGTGGTCCAGGCGCGCAGGCTGTCCTGCCACGCGCGTTCCATGAGGTGTATTCTCCGGATTGAAATCTCCGAGGTCCATGACACCGCGTCCATCACGCGCGTGGAGAGGTCCATCGCCCCCTCCCGGATGCGTATCCCGCGATGCGCGGAATCGGGCGCCGAGGCGTAGAACAGGGTGGAATGCGTAACCGACGACCCCGTCGCCGTTTCCGACTCGAAGCGAAACCCAGGCGTAATCCCTCGTACGGGCGCCCGGATGCGACCCCGATGCCGGGCCAGCATTCCCGATCCGTGGGACACCTCGTCGAATCGATAGAACACTTGCGGCCCGCGCGCGTCGGATATCTGCAGCCCGACGTCGCGCCGGACCGCGTTCACGTTTCCGCGGCGTCTGCCGTAGCCGGCGTCCACCCGGATGCCGGGCCTCAGGGCATACTGCAATGCAACTTCGCCCATCCGGTCTCCGGCCTGCGGGCCGTCCGCCCGCCAGCCCCACCGCCCCTCGCGCGCGACCCTCACGGGCCTTTCGATCCCGCGGAACCGCGCGCCGATCTGCCTGAATGCGCCCGTCAGTCGAAACCGCCCGATGCCATATCCGCCCAGGCGCAGCGCATCCGGCCACAGGTCCAGTCCCAGCCTGAAAGCGCGGCCACGCCGCTGCCGATCGGCGTCCACCTGCGCTGGCGCCTGGCTCAGCGCCAGTTCGCCGTCCAGGCGCACGCCCGCAACCGGTTCATACGCTGCGTCCATCACAGCCAACTGATGTCGGTACGGCTGAAACGGAGGCGAAGAAATGCCGACACCCGGGACCGCGCGGTCCCGGTCGGCCTCCCGTATGAACGTGCCTCCGAGTTTCAACCGGTCGCTGGAGAGCGCGAGCGTCCCGCGCGCGCCCATCAAGCGCCGGCGGGAACCGGGCGCCTCGTACTGGTACTCCACGGTAATGCGGCTCTGTCCGGTTACCGGCCTGACGGGGGTAAACGTGATTGTGGACATTTCATAGTCCACGACGTAATCCTGGCTTTCGCCCCGCCGCAGCAGACGTCCGTCCTGCCAGACGCGTTCCGAACCCGCCACGATTCTCCCGCCCAGTACGCCGGCGTCAGCGGGCAACCGATAGGGGCCCTGATACCCTTCGACGGGAAGAAGGCGGTGGCTGATCCAGCGTCCGTCAGCGGCTGCCCCGAATATCCTCAGATCTCTCCCGGAAGACGCATACGCGACGTGCGCGCCGTGGAGCCTGCGGCGATACCGCCCGAACGCGGTACCGCCGAACGCAACGTCCAGATCGCCGAGTGAGGCCGATACCTTCCGTGAACGAACCTGAAACATCACCCGGTCCAGCTCCTGCAGGCTGCGGGTGCTTCCCTGGAACCCCAACGGGAGGTTCCGGTCCGACAGCAGCGCGGTGACTTCGACGCCGTCCGCCATCTGTCCCGTAATATGCACCCGCAGCGCCTGGCTGAGCTCCAGATCGCGGTTCCCCCCGACCGTGACCTGAATACGTTTGGCGCCCCCCACGTCCAGACGGGATTGCGCCTCGCCGTACGCCTCCGGCGCTTTCGCTGCCGCGCGACGGCGACGGCGCGGGACCGGGGCCGGCCGTACCGGCGCGTGCCGGACATTTCGTTCACGACGCCTGTAAACCCGGGACAGCACCCGGGGCAACTGCCGGAACCGGACCAGAACCTCGACGCCTCGCGGCCGCTCCCGCGCCAACAGCAACAACCCGCCGGCGTAGTCCAGGTCGTAGTCCAGATCCCTGACCAGCAGGCTGTCCCCAACCCAGACGCGTTCGCTATCCACCAGAATGGGCCGGTCTGAAATACGATAGGGCCCGCGGCCGCCATCCGCCCGTACGGTCCGTTCCGCGTCGAAGACGGTCAACCGCTGGGGCGGCGGCGCCGCGCCTGCCGCGGTGAACGCGACCGCCCAGACTGTGAAGACCTGCAGAATAGAAAAGACCTTGCGCATAAAAAAAAGGGTCGGGAATCGGAGGAACCGGATCCTGACCCCGGCAGCCGGTTGAAAAAGCCCATCCGGGCCGCTGGCCCTCAAGACCCGGTGGCCCCTCCCGCCGGCTCCCGAATCCGGATTGAGACGTTCGGACTGAACGCCCTACCGTCTGGTGATCAGCATTTCGAACTTCTGAACACGATGGTTGCCGGCGTCCAGGACAAAGAGGAATTTCCCGGCGCTGAAGGCCACGTCCCTGGGCGCCCTGAACGCGCCCGGCCGCTGCCCGGCATCGGGCCCGCCGATCAGAGAGGCCGCCTCCCCCGTCCGAAGGTCCAGTACCACGATACGGTGATGTCCGGAATCGGCCACAAACAGTACGTCCTCAGGGCCTGTACACACGCCGGCGGGTTCGGAGAGCGATCCTTCCACCAGACTCTTCCTGAACTCCCCGTACCGGTCGAATACCGCGACCCGATCGTTTTCGCTGTCACAGACGTAGACTTCATTCTTCTGTCCCACGGCGAGTCCCAGAGGACGTCGAAGCCGGCCGGCGCCGTATCCGTAGCCCCCGAACTGGTTCTCCACAGGGCTGTAATCGCTGATCTGTACTACCTGGTCGGCATCGGTATCCGACACGTAAAGCTCACCGTCTTCGGAAACCGCGATCCCGCCGAGCGTTCCCAGCCGGATCGGGCCGTCGACGTCCCGCCCTCCGACCACGCCCAGCAGGCGGAAGTGCGGGCTGAAGATCTGGATGCGGTTGTTTCTCCCGTCCGCGACACACACCTCGAGCCCGCCCTTTCCCACCGCAACCCCCGCCGGCTGGCTGAATTGACCGGGGTCCCATCCGAAGGTGCCCACCTCCGACACATAGGTCCCGTCCGTGTCGAACTTCTGAACGCGGTCGTTCCCCGTATCGGCCACGTAGAGATTGCCGAACGAGTCGATGGCGATGGCCGACGGTTCATGAAAGTGCCCGACTCCCCCGCCCTTCTGGCCGAATGCCGAGGTGAAGCGGTAGGCAACCGTAAGTTTGGGCGGCGCTTTCTTCTCCTCCGAGACGCCCGGGGCGGCCAACCCCATCGACATGCAGAAAACAAGGACCCGCAGTCGCATTTTCATTTTACCGTCGCGCAGTGTATGTATGGCGTTTGGATCCATCAGAATTATCTGGAAGATTGAGCAGTTGCGCTGTTCTTGTCTCATATTCTACATCAGGTCTTGATCCTGCTTTTGGTTTCCAGTCCTGTGCAATCCTGTTGATCCTGTTAATCGTGGTCGGTTTTTCCTCGTATCCCGTCGATCCTGTCTATCCATGTAAGTTCCTGTTTTTGAATCGAAAACGGCTATAGCCTCAGATTTCTCTCGATGCTCTCCACGGCCGACTCGATGTCCTCACGGTGTCCGAACGCGCTCAATCTGAAGAAGCCCTCGCCGCTGGGGCCGAATCCCGCTCCCGGCGTCCCGACGACGTGTGCCTCGGAAAGCAGCTTGTCGAAGAATTCCCACGAGCCCATGCCCCCTGGCGTCTTCATCCAGAGATACGGCGCGTGGACTCCGCCGTAGACCGTCAGTCCCATCCCTTCCAGTCCCGCACGGATGCGCGCGGCGTTGGCCATATAATAGGCGACCATCGCGGCGCACTCCGCCTTTCCCGCCTCCGTAAACACCGCCAGTCCGCCGCCCTGCACGATATTGGAGGCGCCGTTGAACATCGTATTCTGACGCCTGCGCCAGAGCCCGTTCACAACGCCGGGCCCGGCGTCTTCCACGGCGAGTTCCCGCGGGACCACCGTCCAGCCCAGCCGCACGCCTGTAAAACCGGTATCCTTGGAAAAGCTGTTGATCTCGATCGCGCAGGAACTCGCGCCGTCGACCTCGAAAATGCTGTGCGGCACCTCGGGATCCGAAATATAGGCGCAGTACGCCGCGTCAAAAATGATCACCGCCCGGTGTTCGCGGGCATAGTCTACAAACGTCTGAAGCTGACTCGCGGTTGCAACGGACCCGATCGGGTTGTTCGGGCTGCAGATGTAGATCAGGTCCACTTTGTCCGCCGGCAATTCGGGAAAGAAGCCGTTCGCCTCGGTGCAGGGCATGTATACGATTCCCTCGTACTGACCCGCCTCCGCCTTTCCGGTCCGTCCGGCGATCACGTTGCTGTCCACGTAGACGGGATAGGCCGGGTCCTGGACCGCCACCACGTTGTCCAGGCCGAAAATGGACTGAATATTCGCGGAATCGGGCTTTCCTCCGTCGCTCACGAATATCTCGTCGGGGTCCAGCACGACGCTGCGCTGCGCGTATCGACCGGCGATCGCTTCTCTGAGAGGCAACTCGCCTTCGCTCCCGTCCGCGTAACCGGTATAGGTCTCGACGGCGGCGAGTCTGTCGACGGCACAATGCAACGCGGCGATCACGCTTGGCGGCAGCGGCTCGGTGGTGTTTCCGATGCCGAGGCGCATCACCTCGACGTTGGGATGATCGTCCAGATATGCCCCCGTTCGCCTCGCGATTTCCGGGAACAGATAGCCGGCCGATAGCTTGTTGTAGTTGGAATTAATGGTCGCCATTGTATTTGCCTTGCCCCCTTTGAAGTATGCCTCCGATTGTAAATGTCACCTGCCGAAGCCGGCGTGTGCCACTCCCTCTTGCGCGGATAACGGCGAGTGGAGATTTCCTACAATGTAAGCGTGCGCAAGGGACATTACAGGCCTAGCTGCGTCCTTATCGCGCGTTCCACGCTCTCCATATCCGAAGCGGAGATATGCCCTTGAAGCGTAGTTAATCGGTGTTTGCTTACCGTTGTCAACTGATCGGCCATCGCCTTGCTTCTTTCTTCACTGACAGTCACATAGGCTTCACTGGGAAAGAGGCGATCGAGATTGCTCGTTAACGGCACAACCTGAACACGATTTAAATGCCGGTTGGATGCGTCGTTACTCACGATGATCGCGGGGCGTCTCTTGCCGACCTCGCCGCCAATGGACGGGTTGAAACTCACCCACCATACTTCACCTCTGTGCATCGAATGTGTCCCCCACGGTTGCTTCCGCCCATTCCGCGGCTTCGGCCTCCCGTTTGTCGTCAAGCGCCATCTCTGCGTATGCCTTCTCGAGGTCGGGGCGAAGCACGTGCGGACGCACCAACGTCTCTACGAAGCGGCTGATGCGCCGTCGGCCGATGATTTGATGCAGGCCTTCATACACTTCTCTATCAATGGTAATGGTCAGCTTCTTGCGCATATGAAATTCTCCGATTCAGACGGCACGGAAGCCAGATATACGTGTATTATACGTATAAAAAATCAGTGGACGATGTCAAGTCCGACGTCGATCATTCGAAACCCGCCCTCGAATGTCAGGCTGGTTGCCCGGCTCATTTCGTCTCGACAAAGGCGAGGATATACCCGTCGGGATCGGCGACGTAGAATTCATGGCCGTACGGCATCTCCCTGAGCGGCTGAATGACCGGGACCGACTCGCTTCGTACGTCTTCGTACGCGGCGTGGATATCGTCCACTGTAAACGTAATGTCCAGGTGCTCGTTCTCCCGGCGGAATTCCCTCTCGTCACGCGGCGCTCTGGCGAGCTTGAGATGGATGGAGTGGCCGTCCCGCACGATTCCCGCGTAGAAATGCTCGTACCGGAAGTCGAGGTCGAATCCGAGCCGTTCAGTATAGAATCCGATCGAACGGTCCAGATCGGCGACAAGGAATTGAGGGCTCATGCCGGTCAGTTTCGTGGAGGGTGTCCTGCCCATCGGTCTGCCTTTCGAGATTTCCGACAACGCGTCGCTTCCGGTGCCCGGCGATGGTCAGAATGACGCGTCGGCCGGCACTGCCATCTTGAAGGGGCGGCCAGGCTGGAGGCATTACCCGATTGCGTGGGTGTCGGGTATTGGGTACAATAAAGAGCGCGAATTGATGTACGTCAAGCGGGAGATTCGAGACGACACGCGACGCGCTCCCGTCATTACCGCGTCTCGACCGTGGGATTCAGGGACGCTCTACCGCGTCAGGCAGGAGGCCCGATGACCTGGGGAAGAATCTACCTGTGGATTGCAATTCTGATCTTCGCCGCCGCCGCATCGGTCGTGGCGCGCCTGGTTGAAATCGGTCAGGCTAACCTGATCGACGGCCGCAATCCCATTTCCTTCTGTAACCTGCTCTTCGGCGGAAACCTCGTGGCGGCGTTGACCCTGTTCGCCCTCAATCAACGGGAATGGCGCCCCTCCCGCCTGCGAAGGCTGTCGCGCCGTCAGTGGCTGGTTCAGACCGTCCTGGCGCTAACGTCGGGCGCGGTCGCGCCAGCCATGATGTTTACGGCCATTTCGCGCACCTCGGTCACCAATATCGTCCTGATCGAGACGATCGAAATCCCGCTTGTCCTGTTGCTGGCCTGGATTTTCTATCGGGAGAAATCGAGCGGAACGGCGGTATTCGGAGCGTTGTGCGCGGTCGGGGGCGTTGCGACAACGCTATTGCTGCAGATGGATGCTTCGCCGGAAAGCATGGCGGCGGCGCGAATGCGGGGCGGCGTGGGCAGCGGTGAGGTCTTCGCGGCGACCGCGACCGTACTGCTGGTATGCGGTGCGGAAATCGGCCGAAAGCAGCTTCAGACGATCCCCCTGGGTATCTTCAGCGTCTACCGGAACCTGCTTGGCGCAATCTTCTTCCTCGGAATCGGACTCTACCTGTTCGGCATCGAGCATTTCGCGGACGTCTTCTCGCCGGTGCTTTGGGGCTGGATGGTCCTTTACGGCGGCATCGTGGTGGCCTGCGGGCAGCTGGCGTGGTTTGCCGGGATCAAACGCGTGCGCCCCGCCGACATCGCCACCGCGTCGTCGTTCTCGCCCGTGGCCGGCGTACTCTTCGCAGGACTCATCCTGGGCGAGGTGCCCATGCCCGCGCAACTCATCGGCGGCGGCATCATCCTCTCGGGCATCGCGATCGCCCTGTGGGGCGAGCTGCGCGGTGAGGCTCGGACGCGGCCGTCTAGAAGGGAGGACAAGGCCAAAGCGTTCACCGGCGTCTGAACCGGAATCGGAAGACGGCGCCCGTTCGCGGAGCGCCCTGTACTCACCCGCCGAAGTAGGGGTGCGGCGAAACCGGCGCCTTTGGAATCTCGCCGGTGGGCGGCTTCAGCGTGATGTCCTCGAACAGGACCATTCGGGGAGTGACGATACTTACAAGAGCCAGACGTCCGCGGCCACTCCCGGAAAACGGCGAGGAATTGTCCTCCGACCGAAAGGTTACCGTATTGACTTCATGCGTCCTGGACACCCTGAAGATGTCCTTGAAGGTATAGGCGCCCGTACCACCTAATTCCGCATTTCGAACCAGTTCCCTCCGCCCGTCGAGATAGACCCTGTAAATGACGATCGGGTTTTGCAGCCTGGCTCCCCCACTTTCCGAGCCGCCGAATGTTACAACGACCGGCGCTTCGGACACACGGTACGACGGATTAGACATGCGTGTGACGATGTATCCGTATTCCTTTTTCTGTCTTCTTATCAGTTTGTAAAATTCTTTTCGGATCTGCTCTTCGCTCAATCCCTTCTCGGGTTCAACCAGTATATTGCCCGGCGCGACCCCGGGACCGCGACGGCTTCCGGTACTGCGGTGGATGCCGCGAACGGGAGTGCGAGTCGTCAGCAGGTTTTCCAGTACGCCGGACCGAACAAGCTGGACCTCGCGAGCACGCACGCCTTCATCATCGATACGATACGCGCCCAATAGTGGCTGGTTCTTGTAGGTGTCGATCTGTGGAACGGAGCGCACATTCAGAAATTCGGGCAGGACACGCACGCCGATCCTGTCAAGGAAAGGATTCTCCTTCTTTTGCGGGTAATAGCCTTCGTATTCTGGATTGTCGTGCAACGCACGGCGGTTCGACAGCAGGTAGGGCACGAACCCCTGATTGAACAGTTCCGTCGCTGCCTGGCCGACGAAAATTACCGGGCCGGTAAAGCGATTGACGAGCGGCGCATGACGCAATGCACTCAGGCGATTTCCCATAGCGCCGATCCTGCCGGCAAGTTCCCTGTCGCCAGGCAGGGTTTCGGGTGTTCGGGCGTATGCGGCGACGAAGTCTTCGAGGGGCATGCCGTCGAGGGCTTGCGTGGCGGCAACCGCAGTGAACGCTACGCCGGAGGTTGTTACCGAAAACGAAGTGCCCTCGCTGTTCACGTATTCGTATCTGGTGTTATTGCCGCTCATTCGCACCCGTGATGTGTAGACGTCGGGCATGTCACGGAACAGCGCGGAAAGATGGCGCGCTCGCTGTTCGAGTGTGTCAAGATTCACAACGATCGGCGCCACCTCAAACACTTCGGTTGTCGGCGCCTCTCTGCTGAAATCGGGTATCTCCTCGGTGCGCGTCTTGTTCTGCAGCACGGCGCGCTTCTTGGCCAGATCCTCCAGCGCGGTCTTGTATGCGCCGTCGGTGGCCAGCCAGATCTTGCGCCGGAGCTCACTATAGCTGTCTTCCACGGGCAATGTCACACGGCCGCCCCGCATACGGACCACGCCCGATCCGCCGAAGGTGAACGAGCGAAAGTTGGAATTGTCAAGGGCGTAGTCTCCCACCCTCACTTCTACGTGCAGCGTGCGCGAGTGGACCTCCCTGCTCTCCAGCAGACTGCCGAAGGTCGCCGAGGCTACCCTGGCCTTTATTTCGCGCACGAGATATGAAATAAAGTACGGTCGATCCAGGGCTTCAAGCTGAAGTTCCTTCATCGAGCGCGACAGTTCGTCACGCAGGGCACGTTGCAGTATGCTTTCTTCCGCGCGGGCGGCCGTAGCCGCCAGAAGGCCGACGGCCGCGATCATTAGGGAGGAAATCACCCTGTGCATGTGATGGCTCCTGGGGCATAAAATGGGAATCAGAGCAGGCCTCCAGTTTCGCCTTCGTCAGGCGTATCGGAAGACGGCGCTTCGAGGATGGGGCGCCGCTCCTGGGACTTCGGTTTCTTCTGCACCTCGATCTGTGTGATGAAGATGCCCGGGGAAACCGCGGCCACGGGCACGAGCCCCGACTCGGCGCCGCACCTGCCGTTGAAAACATCGACGTGATCGTCGGCAGCGGCGATCCGGCTGAAGGCGGTAAGCGGTGTTCCAATGAGATCGACCCCTCGTACCAGTTCTTCTCGTCCGTCGGTGTAGATTCGGTAGACCATTATGGGGAGCACGTTAAATGCGTTCGGGATAAAGCGTCCGGTTATGGTGAATCCCCCCTGAATATCCTCGAAGTAAAGGCCGAAGTCCTTGCCGTCCTTGCGGCATTGCTCGATGAGCATTTCCTTGAGCCTGGCACGGCTGAGCGGCTCGGACGTCTCCACAACGAGGTTGGACTGACGCGCGACAGGGCTGTAGCCCGGCTGTTTTCGCCCGTGTCCGTTGGAGTTCGGGAACCCCTCGATCGGCGAACGGGACATGAGGAAGCGGCGGAAAATTCCGTTTTCCACAACGGCCACACGCCGCGCCTTGACACCCTGATTGTCGTACGCGTAGGCGCCAACCAGGTCCTTTCCTGCCATGCTGTGCGTGGTGGGGTCGAAATACACTGAAAACGTCTCGGGCAGTACCCTCTCGCCAATCTTCTTTTTAAACGTCTGGCCCTCTTCCTCGCGCTTCTGGCGGTGGCCCTCGATGCGGTGACCGAAGATTTCGTGGAACAGGACACCGCTTGCGCGTCCTGACAGGATGGCCGGGCCCGTATAAGGTGCTACGACCGGGGCGTCTCGGAGGGCTTGAAGATCGGCGATCATGCGCTCGACGATTTCAACAATCTCGTCATCGCCCGGTAAGCCCTCCTCAGCGATTGCGGAAAAAGACTCGTAACGCGGCAACACCATGCCGTCGTCAGCCTTTGCAAAGGCATAGATAAAAAGCCGGTAGAGCACCTGGGAGGTCTGGACCTCGCTGCCCTCACTGTTGACGTACTGACGAGTCGAGATATTCGCCGTGAGGCTGGCATCAGCCTCGTAGATGTCACCGTGCGCGGCGAACGGCGCCGTATATTTCTTGAGTCTGGCCACCCATTCGTCACGAGAGATATCGAAGGATGCGGGTTCCTCCATATACCGTTCAGCCGGCTCCCGTGAAAAATCCGCAGACTGGTCTTCCTCTTCCACTTTGACCTGAACATTCGTCTTGACGGTTGTCAACTGCTCGATGGCGCGCTTGTACTTTCTATCGGTGTGGTACCAAAGGACGCTGCGAATCGCGTCGGGGTCATTCTCAATCGGGATATCTATCCTTGAATACCGACGGCTCCAACTGGGTATGCGGCCGCGGACAGGGTGCGTATTGTCGAAGGCGTAGTCCCCTACGCGCAGATCGATGTCCAACAGACGACGGCGCGTTTCCCGTTCGCGGGTCAGCGCCCCGAAGGACGCTTCGACGCGAACCTCGTGGGTCTCCGTGATCTCATAACTCAGAAAATAGGGCGGGACCGGCTGCCGTTTGAGCAGGTCAACGGAGCGGTTCAATTCCTCTCGCATGGCCTGCAGCAGCGGGGAGGCGGTCTCCGCCCCGATTCCGGCCGCTGTAAATGCGGTACAGAAAAGCCATAGACAAATGGTCCTGGGAATTGTTCTCATTGACGCGCCTTTCTTTGATGGCACTCGGAAACCTGCCGAATGTCGCAAATTGCGACGGTTGGAAGCGCACGGAAATTGACCGACCACGAAACGGGTGATGGACGCATCGGGCGATTGGCGATTGGCTGATCTGCATATCAGTCCATGTCCATTTTAACGCCTCCCGGGAAAATCGGTTCCCCTCCAATGCGTTACGTCAAGGCCAGGCTCGACATTCAAACAGAAAGGGCAGGTTTGAAACCTGCCCCTACACGCCGTCGTGCGGATACAGGGCTACATGAATAGTTGCATGCGCCCACCGCCTGCATCGCCGAGCAAGACCCACAATGTCCGGAATGCACCACCACACGCAGGGGCGACCGGCCGGTCGCACAGGCCCTTCTTCGGTCTCCATCTCGGCGGAATGACAATAGAAAGGGGCAGACAGGAATGTCCGCCCCACCCTCGCAGGCTTGTTCTCAATGGCCCGACTGCGCCACCATGCGCAGGGGCAACCGGCCGGTCGCCATAGTCTATCGGGGTGTCGCCGAAGGACCGCTCAGGCTGTCCACGACGGCCTTGAGTTTCCGGTAGGCGTTCTCGGGATCGAAGCCGACCATCCGGTAGCGGACGATCCCCTCCTTGTCCGCGACCAGCGTTACGGGCAGGGATTTCGTCCCGGTCTTCACATAGAGACTCTGTTCTTTTCTGTCCCAGGCGGTCTCGAACGTACCCTCGTACTTGCTCGCGGTTTTTCGAACGAGGTTTGGTACCTGGTCTTTCGTGATACCCGGAACGGATTCAAGAGGGGTGTGAACGGCGATCACCTTGACTCCGCTTCCGGAAGTCTCTCTCGCGAGTCGGGCAATAACGGGCAACTCCGCCATGCAGGGCCCGCACCAGAATGCCCAGAAGTTCAGAACGGTCACGTCTCCCTTGATCTGCTCCAGGGTCAACGCGTCTCCACTCAATCGCGTCAGCGTAAATCCGGGAAGCGGCTTGCCCACCAGGCCGTCCTGTTTCTCCGGCACGCCACCAGGTACCTCTTCTTCCAGTTTCCTGCTGTATTCCCGATAGCCGGTGTCGGACCCATGGGCGAGGTTGAAATTACGCTGCAAGGCCATCCAGAGTTCGGGGTCCCTGGGTTTCCTCCTGACGGCCGTTTCGTAGAATTCGAGCGCCTGCCGGTGCATGCCGCGCGCTTCGTAAAGCGAGGCGAGACCCTCGTGCGCCCAGACCCCCTGCTGGAAATCCGAATAAGTACCAGCACCCTCCAATAAAGTGAGCGTCTCAACGGCCTCGTTGTAGGCAGTTTCCGCCTCATCGAAACTTCCCATGAGTTGAAGGCAGTAGCCCCTGAGGTGCAGGCAGCGGTAGAGTGCCTCGTTGCGGTAGGGTTCCGGTACATCGCCTATGTGCTTTACGGCCCTTTCCGCATATAGTAACGCAGTTTCCGGGTACCGCGCCTCTACGATGGCTGGTACTTCAAGTCCGCTCAGGAATCGACCGATGGTCAAATATGTCCCGGGATACGGGAACAACGCTGCGGCGCTGTCCGCGGCCGCATGGACGTCGATACTGTCTGTCGCAGACATTCTGGCCGGGATTGAATGTAGAAACGCCCCGCCCCTGTCTGTGTAGTCGGGATAACCGGTGAGAAGTTCGTTCCACAGTTTTACAGCCTGTTTCGGGTCGAACATGGTGCTGATAAAAGATCGATTGTAGAGGGTCAGCGTTTGCCTGGACCGCGTAATCGGCCTCCCCGAAGGGCTGTGAAGGAAACTCCGCCGGGTGACCTGGTCTCGATCACGATCCAAAATCAGCTGTACAAGGTAATCGCCCCGTGGAAATCCCGATTTATCCAGTACGATCGTATAGTTACCGGACACCTGGAATCCGTATTGCGGCGCCGCGAGTATGCCGCCGGTCGATACGATCCTCACCTGGACGTGCGATGACTCCGGAACGACGTAATAGATGGTGATCGTACTGTCTGTCGAAGCGCCGTCCAACGTCAGCGTCGCCTTCGCCATTAGGGTTCCTGGCAAAATCAGCGCGAAGAATATGAGGATGACGGTCTTCATTTTGCACCCCCTTGCGAGTGTGTACCGTATTGCTCAGGAAACGGGTGTGAGGGTGGGACGGACATTCCTGTCTGCCCGCATCTTGGTTTTCCTGTCGGAATGGGATAGGAGGCCCCCCGGGTCAACGAAGGATCTACTGCGGCATCGGATTGTCCACGAGCGACTTACACTCGTCGATACCCCACAGGCAGCACGTCCGCTCGCTTCCCCGCGCCGGGGAGGGGCAGGGGCAGGGAGAGGGGTCGCCGTGCCGACCTCCCGACTTGGCGCCTAATTCTTTCTACTAATAACTTAATTTATGAAACTACGACGCTCTTGTCAATTAAATAATTAATATTTCATCCGGTGGATCAGCAAGCTGATCTGAAATGACATAGACAGGAACGGTTCGGGCTTAGCAGTCCGCCCAGGCGCGCTCGCGGACGTACTCGCCGTTGGATTCACTCTCAGGCCTTTACGACGGTTTTCCTGGCCGTTGCGGCGGTCGTATGGTAGTTCCAACCTCGCAACACCAGGTTTTCACTGAACTGGTGGACGTCCTCCTTGCGGTCCTTGCCGGAGAACATCCGCGCAATGACAACCTTCCTCGGTGTTTCAGAGCGGTTGGAAGGCGACCCGTGTACAATGAAATAGTCGAAGAAGGTGACGTCGCCCGGCTCGGCTTCAATCGCGGTGGAACCCTCAAACGGAAACCGTTCGTGAAACGCGGCATTCGTGGCGGTCGAGTCCTCCACCCTGCCGTGTCTGTGCGAGCCGGGATAGACTCTGAGGCAGCCCATCTCTTCCGTGGCTTCGCTGATATGGATCATTCCCGCGATCATGGTGTTCTTTTCTGTTGGCAGATAGCTCCAGTCCTGGTGCATATGGAACGGCGTCGTACCGGTCGTCATCCGCTTCTCAAAGAGCGTGGAATGGTTGAGTACGATGTCGGGACCGATGAGCTGTTCGACGATGTCGAGGAACTTCACGTGAAGCAGGGCCGCCATCCACAATCCCGAATACTGCTGCACGTTGCGTGTGCCAAAGACACCGTTGTCATTCGAAGCACCCTCGGCATCTTTGCCGAGTTGCCGGACAATGCGATCGAATTCATCCTCAAGCCGGCCCACTTCGCCGGGCGAAAAGACGCCCCTGGCCAGGTAGTAGCCGTTTTCCTGGAAGAACGTGCGCATTTCGTTCATCACACACTCCAGTCTTCACTCAAGACTCAACTCGACTTCGCGTCCGGTGCGTGTCGATGTTTCAGTCGCTTCGAGCACCTTCAGCACGTTCAGGCCGTGAACCTGCGGTATCGGCGTGTCGTCGTCTCCCCGTTCGAGCGATTTGATAAAATCGGTAAATTCGTCCAGCAGGCTGTTTCGAACGGGCACGGGTTCACGGCGCCATGTCCCGTCCGCCGTGTCGGCGATAAACAATGCCGGGGGCTCGCCGCGGCCATAGGGCAGACGGAATCGCGCCATACCGCGCGTGAAGAACCAGTCGCCGCCGTATTCCGTGGCGCCGCGTTCCCACGCCATGCGGCTGACCGTGGCGACGATTCCGCTGCGCCACCGGATAAAATACATTCCGGTATCGTCGCAGTCTATGGCGGGATGTTCTGTTTTCGGGTAGGTGAACTGCCCCTGCCGCGCCGAAACCGTCGCCACGTCGTTCCCGAGGATCCACAGCAGCCGGTCGATCTGGTGGGTGCCGTCCATCTGACCCATGCCGCCGCCGCGTTCGCGATCCAGCATCCACTCCGGCCGGTTGTACGGAACGTAGGGCTTGTGCCACATATCGTAGACCATGATCACCGACCCCAGGTCGCCCCTGTCGACGACCTCCTTCATCGCCGCCACCGCCGGGAAGTAGCGTTGCGTGTGCGCCGTCATGAGCCTGACGCCGTTTTCCCTGGCCGCGGCCAGCATCTCCTCCGCCTGCCACGCCCAGACCGCAAGCGGCTTCTCCATGAAGATGTGCTTCCCCGCGGCCGCAGCATCCAGCGCCGCCTGGTAGTGGAGCCAGTGCGGCAGGGTCCCGATGACAACGTCGACGTCGTCGCGCTTCAGGGCTTCCCGGTAGTCAGACACGAAGTCGACGTCGGGATGCCGGCTCCGCCAACGTGCGGCGGCATCCTCACCGGGCTCCGCGACAACCTTAATGTCCGCGCCGGGGGTTTTCTTCACGACATCGATATAGCTGCCGCCGATGCGGCCCGTCCCCAACACCGCGACGCCGAAAGCCATATGACACGTTCCTTCTTTCCGAAAAATGACGTTACGTTGCTTTCGGTACTCAGGACAGCCACGACTTGGCAAACACGAGCGCCGCCGGAATGCCGAAGAACGCAAAGACGATATACATGATAGCCAGCCACTTCCGTTCGCTGCCCAGGCGCGCCAGCCACTCGGCGCCCACGATTGGAAGGTCCCGCAGCCAGGGGATGCCATAGATCACGACAACCCCCACCAGATTGTAGAGAAAATGCGCGATAGCGATCTGGTGCGCGACGGCATGGGTGGGTCCCGTAATCGCGGTTGCGGCGAGAAGCGCGGTGATGGTCGTCCCGATGTTTGCGCCGAGCGTGAACGGGTAGACCTGACGAAGCCGGATCACGCCCGACCCCGCCAAAGGCACGATGAGGCTTGTGGTTGTCGAGGACGACTGCACCAGTACGGTTACCAGCGTACCCGAGAATATGCCCGTAACCGGTCCCTTGCCGACAGCCGCGTGCAGGAATCTCTGCGCCTTGCCCACGAACACGCTCTTCAGCGCCTTGCCCAGGTACATGATCGACACCAGAATAAGCGCGATTCCAAGGACGATCAGAACCAACCCCGCCCACACGTCGGGGAGCCAGGAGACGAGAGACTCGACAAGCCCGGTACCGAAACCGATGACGACCTTGAAGATACCCTTCCCGCCCGCATCGACTGTCCCGATGTTCTCGACGATATGGGTCAACTCGCCGCTCAGCTTGTCGATAATGCCAAATGCGAGCTCCAACGGCAGGAAGATCACGATGCTCAGAACGTTGAAGAAATCGTGCACCGTGGCGGCTGCAAATGCTTTCCTGAATTCGTCGCCGCGACCCACGTGCCCGAAACTGACGATCGTATTGGTGATCGTCGTCCCCACATTGGCGCCCATGACCATCGGAATCGCAACGGCGATGGGCATTCCCCCGGCGACAAGACCGACGATGATGGAGGTCACCGTGCTGGAAGACTGAAGCAACGCCGTTGCCAGTATACCCAGCACCAGTCCGACGAACGGGTTCGTTCCAAGTGCGAACAGGGATGCGACGCCCTCCTTCCCGAACTCCAGGCGAAAGCCCTTGCCGATCACGCCGACAGCGACGAGCAGCACGTATATGCACAGGATGACGACGAGCCAGCGAACGTACTCCGACTGGAAAGTCATCCTTTTTTCTTTCGCCATATCCGACTTCTCCCGTGCGCCGTCTGTCGCGCCGCTTGCATCCCGGATTTCCCGCGGACCCTCAGAATCTCCCGCGGCGGAATGCGTATCTGAGTTCGCCGGTCAGCAGGCTGCGTTGTTCGGGCGTTACCCGTTCCAGCAGATCGGCCGGCGGGTCGTAGCGATTCCACGTCTGCATGAACGGCGCCGTGTACCCGTAGACCAGCGAATAGCGAGGCCGTGCGCCGGCCACCAATCTGGGACCGGCGTGTATCAGCGTTTCCGTCAGGATGAGTACGTCTCCGGCCCGGGATTCGAGCTGCCGCGCCACAGTACCGTCCATGAATTCGCGCAGCGTTCCGGTGGGCATGTCCATCCGGTGGCTCCCCGGCACTACCCATGTGCCCTCCCCGGGGCCGTTGTCGGTCAGGTAGATGAAGGCTTTGGTGAACATGCAGTGATAGTGCCCGTTCGCTTCGAAGCTCCCGACGTTCGGCGCGATGCCCCGGTGCCATCCCTCATCTGCCACGCGGCATTCGTGGAATTCTTTATCCTTTTCCGGCCCAACGGGATAGTTGATGAGATACTGATGCTCCTCCAGGCGCACGTCACCCCCCACCACGTCCTGCATGATTGGAAACAGGACCGGATGCATCGCCGTTTCCAGCAGATGCGGATGATACCACGCACAACGTGAGAGTATCGTAAGCGCCGGCGTCTTCGGATACCCGTCGTGCTTGTACGCGCAGCCGTCGTCAGCGTCCATCCGATCCGCGAGGTCGATCAGGCGCCCGCATTCTGCCGGACTGAAGATCCCCTCGAGCAGCACGTAGCCGTTGACGTCGAAGAAATAACGTTCCGCCCGCGTCAGTCCTGTTCTTTCCCTCGTTGCGGTTTCCAATTCGATATGTCTCCCAAAGGGTCCTGAACGATCGATGCGGCGTCGAAGGCCGGACATGGACGGACACAAATCAGCTGAGTCGACCCGCTACTGTTTATTGTAACAAGAAATGTGCGCTTTCGACAGATGGTGCGCGGTCGAAAATTCAGTATGAAGTGCGAAAATCAGTACTATCTTTTGGTAGACCGGATGTTGAATTCAGAATTCTCTAATTCGCCCACTGCACTGCAACGTCGGGGAATTTACATATGGCCGGAAGAAAGAGCAAACAGCGTATTCGCGTCGGCGTTGTCGGCGTCGGCCGGGGCCGCTCCTTTGCACGGGCTGCCGGAGCGACGGGCATGGAACTCGTCGCAATTTGCGACACCTGGGAAGAACGCCTTCTCGCGGAAGGCGAAGCGCTGAATGTACGGACGTACATCGACTACGACGAATTCCTCGGCTGCGACATGGAAGCGGTTGTGCTGGCGAACTATTTCCACGAGCATGCGCCGTTTGCCATAAAGGCGCTCAACGCGGGCAAGCACGTGATGAGCGAGACCGCTGCCTGCCATACGCTGGGCGAGGGCGCGGCGCTCGCCCGGGCCGTCGAAAAGAGCGGCAGGACCTATATGTTTGCGGAAAATTACCCCTACATGGTCTTCAACCAGGAGATGAGGCGGCTCTATGAAAAAGGAAGTGTGGGCGAGTTCAAGTATGGCGAGGGGGAATACGTCCACCCGGACCCGCCGGAAGTGAAGCTGGCCCGAAGCTGCGGACGAAATCACTGGCGCAACTGGATCCCCGCCACGTACTACTGCACCCACTCCATCGCACCGGTGATGTATATCACCGACACCAGGCCCACGAAGGTGAACGGCTTCGTCATCCCATTCGATTCTACCGATCCGTCACAGACGCTGCACATGAGGCGTTCGGACACGGCCGCGGTGATCATCTGCAGGATGGACAACGGCGCGGTGATGAAATCACTGCACGGCGGGCTGCGCGGGCACGGCAACTATGTCCGCATCCACGGCAACAGGGGCGTGATGGAAAACTGTCGACACGGCGACAAACAGCGGCTGCGCGTCTGGTACGAACCATGGGAAAAGCGCAAGGGCGATCCGGTCGAAACGGTCTACAAGCCCGATTTCCCCGTCCACCACGACCGGGCGACCCGCACAGGCCACGGCGGCGGCGACTTCTTCACGTCCTACCACTTCGCCGAGGCGATCCGCGCGGGCAGACAGCCGTATCTCGACGTCTACCGGGGCCTGGACATGAGCATCGCCGGCATCCAGGCCTGGCGTTCCGCGCTGAACGATTCGACGTCGATGGACGTGCCCGACTTTCGCGTCGAATCCGTGCGCAAGCAATACGAAGACGACGACTGGTCGCCCGACCCGGCCCGCAACAGGGAAGGACAACCGCCCTCCAGCATCCTGGGCGAGATTGAACCGTCCAACGAGGCGAAAGAGCTGGCCAGAAAGGTCTGGGCGTCAAAGGGATACACGGGGGAGTGAGGTTGAACAGCGGCTATCGGAACCGGACGCGAGCGGCCTGCGACCGAAGGCAACCTGCCCGCTATCACGACCTTTTCCACCAGTATCCGGAGCGAGGGCATCCTGCCCTCGAACTTCGTGTGACCCATCTATACCCGAATGAAGGGCCTATTGTCTCCTTAGCATCCGAAATCACATTGAAAATGACGGTGCCAGGGCCTCGAGAATGAGCCGTCGAGGGCAGGATGCCCTCGCTCCCGGGAACGCCGACTGTAACAACTGCCCCTATGCCAATTTTCCGGCTCGGTACACAACCCCGCCTCTATTGGGTTCCAACGGAAGCGTCGATTACCGTCGCCATCAGCGTCGGCCCTCCTCTTTCCACCGGCGAATTTCGTCTTGCGCCACCGGCAACATCTCTCGATGGCGTTCACTCGAAGCTTTGAGCGCTCGCATCCAGAGCAACGCGCCGAACGTCGTGTATTCGTCGGAAAACTCGGACTGATCGATGGATGTGTACTTCCAGAGGTTTCCGGTGACTTCGCTTTCCCGCCTGCACCACTCCCGCGCTACCATATCCTTATCGACAGTCCCGTCCCAGACTCGGACTTTAGTTTCCATGACCCAGTATACCTCACCGCCATCGGTTACCTGAACGACGACCCAGTCCGGACAATAGAATCCGAACGCCCCGCTTCGTTTCAGATATTCGATGCGTAACGTCTTCGCAGAGTTGCCCTGCTCTGTCTGCCCGAGCGCCTCAAAACGGGCGACGTCTTCGGCGCGATCCAAAAACGCCGCAAAAATGCGCTCAAAATCGTTATACGTGGCCACGAAGTTGGAGATCGTCTTCACCGCTTTCATTGACAGTTTCTGATACCCTCCAGCATCCTCGGCTAAATCGAACCGTCCGACGAAGCCAAGAAACTGGACCGAAAGGTCTGGTCGTCGAAGGGATACACTGGGAATTGACGTACATCCATCGGCGCACCGCACACCCCGGCGTCGAAACAAATGGGCTGGCGCTCGTTTCAGACCACGCCGTCCTGACGCAGCGCCCACGCTTCGTGGCGTTACTAATGAACTGTCAGTTGCGTGGACAGACATGCTACTCGGGCGGCTTGAAAAGGGAAATCCGGTTGCCCGCAATATCTCTAAAGATCGCGAGCGAACCGAAGCCGCCGGGAATCCCGTTTGGCTGCATCACGGCCGTTGCTCCAAGACTCGCCGCCTTGTCAAGATAGGCCTGCAGGTCGTCAACCATCACGGCAACCGAGGGGGCGTTGGGCGGCATACCATCCATGTGTTGGAACATACCGCCGCCAATACCTTCCGGCTCTTTTTCTACGAGGCGGTAGTTCATCTCTTCCATAAGCGTGGTCTTCCAGCCGAACATTTCAGTGTAGAAGACGTTAAGCGTTTCCGAGTCGCTTCCACCAACCTCGAAATGCACGACTGGTGGGGCATTGCCCTTTGGCGGCATCTCGCCGTCCCATTCTGCTGGCAGGGAGTACAGTCCAATGGTGTTGTGAGCGGGGTCCGTGAACATAGCAAAGGAACCCATTCCGGGCGCAATCTCAATCGGCGGCATCACCGTGGCTCCACCCATCCCGGAAAGCTTGTCGAGGGCTGCCTGGAGGTCGCCGACCTGAATGTAGAAGGTCACATAGTTGCTGGCAGGCATATCCTCAGTGGTTTCCATGATACCGCCGCCGATGCCCCCTTCGTTGGTCTGCACCAAACCGTAGTTGCCCATCTCCTCGCCCTGCGTCTGCACGTTCCATCCGAAGAGGTCTCGGTAGAACTGCTGCAAGGCGGGGCCATCGGGGCCCGCGATCTCAAAGTGGACTACCGGATTTCCCATTGTTCCTCCTGACATTTGTTGGAATCCCCCCACCGCATCAGCCGTCGCCGGCCCTTCGACAATCCTTCGGCAGGCTCAGGACAACGGCTCAGGGAGCGGCTCGGCTTCTGCGACTCCCCCTCAAGGGGGAGTGATTGATTAATCGAACTGGCGCGCGCGTTCTCTGCCACCTATTTGGTTGCGGCACCCAAATGGCCCACCTCCCTCACATCGGCCCGATGCGTTCGGGGCCCCGGTCCATGGCGAGCGTGGACGCATCGAAACTGCGTTGCATGAGTTCGAGTTTCACGTCCGCGTGACCGGGGCTGTCCCACAGGTTATCGAACTCCTCCGGGTCCTTCTCGAGGTCGTAGAGTTCCCCCAGGCCGTGTCCGTGGTAGACGACGAACTTGTACCGGCGGTCGTGGTACATCGTGGCGAACGTCCCGTCGGCCTGGTCCAGCGCATCGTAAAATTCGCAACGGACGAATTCGCGATGCTCGCCGGCCGGATTCTCGCCGCTGAGCATGGGAACCAGCGAGCGCGCCTGCATCCGCTCGGGAACCGGCAACCCCGCCAGTTCCAGCAGCAGCGGGGCGATGTCGCGCAGTTCCACCAGCGCGTCGCTCTTCCGGCCGGACGTCACGTGTCCCGGCCACGAGAAGATCAGCGGTACCCTCACCAGCCCTTCGTAGAAGCGGCATCCCTTCTGAATCAGCCCGTGGTCCCCCAGCATCTCGCCGTGATCGCTGGTGAAGATCACGAGCGTATTCTCGCGTTGTCCTGTGGCTTCCAGAGCGGCCATGATACGCCCGACCTGGTCGTCGATCAGTTTGATCATGGCGTAATACGCGGCGATCAGGGTTCTGGCATCCCGTTTTCCGGCGGTTTCCGGCCCCACCAGTCCGTGGGTCTGCGTCCACGGTATCACCGGACTCTTGATATCCAGGTCGTCGGGATGCCGCCCTCTGGACTGAAAGTCGACGCCTTCCAGCTCTTTCTGCTGGACGAGATCGCTGTCTCTGAACAGTGGATCGTTCACCAGTGCAGGATCGAACAGGTCGCGGTACGTCCGTGGCGGATTGAACGGCGGATGCGGATCGTAGATATTCACTGAGGCCAGCCACGGACCTTCACGTGCCTCGCTCAGGAAGTCGATGGTTTTCTCCGCGCACCAGGTGGTCTGGTGCAGTTCCGCGGGTACGCCATCCGGGCTCTTGATCAATTCACCCAGTACCTCCCCCTTGGACCGCACCCAGTCGGCGTAGGCGTGTCCGGTCTCCCAGTCGTCCCGGGGCGCGTGGCTGTATTGCCAGTACCGGTACCCGTCGTCTACCCGCGCTTCCACGCGTCCGAATGCGCTGGACAGGTGCAATTTGCCGATCAATCCGCAATCGTAGCCGCTGTCGGCGAGCGACTTCGTGACGAGCGGGGGCGCATCCGGAAAATGTGAATTACCGTTTCCGTTCACGTGGACGGCGCTCGCGTATTGTCCCGTCAGAAAACTCGCACGACTGGGGGTACAAATGGGACTCTGGCAATACGCATGCGTAAACGCGAATCCCTCGGCGACCAGACGATCTATATTTGGCGTGTCGACGTGGGGATTCCCCAATGCCCCAATTGTATCGTATCGCTGCTGGTCCGTGCAGATCCAAAGGATATTCGGCCTGGATCCCTTCATGCGTCCTCCTCCGTCGGATTGAAACGTGCCGTCAGGCGCCTCCCCTGTCCACGAAACTCACACCCTCCTTCATCCAGCCGCTGATACAGGTGACGTCGTTTACGGCGCGCATCGCGATATTTCGTGACGCCTCGTGGAGGTCGAGTCTCCGAATGACGATCTCGTCCGAGAACATACCGGCTTCCACGATCACGTTGCCGTCCGGATGGATAATCTTCG
The DNA here is from genome assembly GCA_028873695.1 of Gemmatimonadota bacterium. Classification (GTDB taxonomy): domain Bacteria; phylum Latescibacterota; class UBA2968; order UBA2968; genus JAAXHE01. Next base: position 106,878 of record JAPPNU010000067.1, read on the forward strand.
ATTCGCCGTGAGACGACCCCGCGCGGTCGATATCCGTGCGATCGGCCGGCGCATTCGCCATGACCACGTAAATCCCGTTTTCCGTAGCGCGGCTGATGGGCATCGCCCTGTAGGCCGACAACTTGTGCTCGTTAGTGACGGAACTCTCGCAACTGCAGAAAAAACAGACCTTCGCGCCGGCGGCCGCGGGCAGCCGCACAAGTTCGGGATAGCGGATATCGTGACAGATCAGGAAACAACACGGTACGCCGCACAGGCTATAAATGGGCAGGTGCTGGGACGGCTCGAACCATTGCTCGCCCGCAAGGTGGATCTTGCCATAACGCCCGCGCACCGTGCCGTCTCTGTCCACGACAAGCAAGCTGTTATAGCGGTTTCCGTTGTCTTGATGGGTTGATCCCACGACGGCCGCGATGCCGTTTTCCCTGCAGGCCCTGACGATCTGCCGTTCCGCGTTTTCGATACGGGATCGATCCAGGTTCGACCAGAAATCCGGTCGGTCGCAATAGCCGAACAGGACGCCCTCGTGGAACGCGGCCACGTCGACCCTCTCACGAGCGCCCGTGTTCAACCGGTCGACGATGTTTCGAACGTTTCTTTCCACGTTATCGTCGGCGTGCATCTGGACGGCGGCGACGCGCAACCACCTCCGGGGCATAACGACCTCCTGGAAGTTTGCCAATTCGGGGAACACGGGGAATATAACACGGGACAGGGAAGTACGCGAGAAGCAAGAACGCTGATGCGGGGAAAAACCGTTCCCGCGCTGCCGTCGGCTTGCATCCGATCGGATGGGACGCGATCCGGCGCGGGAGAGCGCATGGTTCACTCGCTCGGAGCGGACGTTTCCAGCGATTGATAGAAGGCCATGCTGGCATAGCTGACCAGCGAACCGGTATCGTCCTGGCGGTTCTGCCCGTAGCCGAGCAGGTCGCCGCGGCATTCGGCGCCGGCCAGAAGCGTATGGAGCGAAAACAGACCGGAGACGGCATCCACGTTCCGGCCGTTTCCGTCTGCTTTCAACGTGCGGAACAACCCCGGCGCATCGAATCGTTGCACGTAGCCCAGCAGGTCGCGGTCGACCGACTCGCACGCGGCCGCGGCAGCATCGTCCACCCGGTCGGGATGGCCGAATTTGGGCCCGATATGCGCCAGGTCCACGCTGAGTACGTACAGGGCGCGCATTCCCCTCGCAGATACCGCCTCCCGGAGCGCCTCGAGTTCACTGGCCACTTCGTGAGCATGCAAGGGATTCCGCCCTTCCCGCAGGTAGTGATCGACGCTTCCCAGCAGGACCGGCACCACCTGGAACGGCGCCAGGTCCTCCCGTGCCTGGATATATTGAAGAAACAGCACGGCGAACTCGACCGAGTGCTCGGTGCGGTGCATCCACTGTTGCTCGGTGACGTCGCGCCCGGTGCGGCTGGACCAGTCCCCGATTACGTCTGTGTCGGTTGCCACCCGTCCGAACGGCGTTTCGTAGTGTTTGCCGGTCGCAATGGCGAAGCTCTTGCCCGGCTCCGTTCCGCCGTTGTGAGCCACGCCGAGAATGACGAAAAGTTCGTAGGACTCGCAGCCTGAGGCCGCGGCCAACGCATTGAAGGCAGGCGGATACGTCTCCCCGCCCGCGCGCAGATCGATGTGCGGGCACATGATGGCGGCAAGCCGCCCTTTCCGGTCCCCGTAGCTGTCTCCACGTCGCGCCTCCACCGACGAAGCGGCGGTTTCAAAGAACCCGTCGAGCATCCCGGCGAGTTCTCCCGGGTCGTTCGGGTAGGCGGTCCCCGCATGCCAGGCCGGTCGAACTTCGGCGCGTTCGAATTCGTCACGCACGCGGGCGATCCGGTCCGCAGCCACGGGGTCGTCCAGGTAACAGCCCTCGCTCAACTTGCCTAGCACACGACGGACCTCGCCAACCCCCACCTCGCCACCCGGAATCGCTTTTTGCAGGGATTCGAGAATCTGATCCATGGTGCGCCGACCGTCCAGATGCGACAGGACGAGCATCCCCGCCGGTCCCAGCAACAGCGGTTGCGGAGCGATCTCCAACGGATCGCGCACGTAGAACATACGGCCGCCGCCCTGGTCGACCGGGATCACTTCAATGTTGCGCACGCGGGGCAGCGGAGAATCGGTTGGGTATGACGCAATCTGTCGCATATACTACCTCGCCCGGTACGCATAATCGACACATTTATGGGGCGTCAGGAACATAGGTTTCCGCTGCGGCGCTGTCAAGACCGTGAATATTTCCGACTGACCTCAATTCTAAAAAAGACAACTATCAATTTACCACAAAAAGCACAAATGGCACAGAAGGTGAAGGTGCGAAAACGGGGCATTATTGTCATTTAAATGGATGAAATTGCCCTTCACACCCAGTGACGTCAATTATTCGGGACAGTTGACGTCAATTAGCCTTTGTTCTTCTGTCCATGAGACATTCAGGTCCCCGAATAATTGTGAATCAAGACCATATGCCGAGGAATTATTTCAGTGCCTTCCGTCGGCGCGGACGCGAATCTCGACCACGTGGGGTTACCCGACGATCCCGATCCCAAGGTATCGGGATCGCTATAAAACACCTGACGCACTTGAGGAGCCGATTGAGATGCGACGGGAATTTATGGAAAGAGCGATAGAGCTCTCTCGAATCCGGATGCAGTCGCGGCGCGGCGGTCCATTCGGCGCCGTCATCGTGAAGGGCGGCAGAATCGTTGCGGAAGGATCCAACGAGGTGATCGCGCGCAACGACCCAACCGCCCATGCGGAGATATTGGCGATCAGGAGAGCGGGATCACGACTTCACGATTATCACCTGATCGGCTGCGAAATCTACGCCAGTTGCGAGCCCTGTCCGATGTGCCTCGCCGCAATCTACTGGGCAAGGATCGAGAAGATCTACTTCGCCAATACCGCCCAGGACGCAGCGGAAATCGGTTTCGACGACGAATTCTTCTACCGGGAAATTCAATTGCCGGGGACCGAAAGGCGAATCCCGTCCCATCAACTCATGCGGGACGAGGCGCTGCCAGTCTTTCGCGAATGGCGCAACATGGACGACCGTATAGAATATTAGCCTCAATCCGAAAAAAAACAGCAACGCGGCGACGCGATAAAACCTTCCGAAACGGGGCGTTATCGACGTAAAGAACGATGTTTTTTCCCTTCACGTCCAGTGACCTGGTGTATCCTGGTAATCAGCCGTCTAATCGCCTTTATTTACAATCACATATTCGAATTAACGTCTCCGAAGACTTACGAACCAAGGTTAGGTTATCCGAAAGGAGTTCCAATTCTCGACATCCGCCGGCTGTACGAAAATAACAGCGGCCCGTCTCCCCCGAGACGCGCCGCTGTTTGCTTTCACCCGCTTTTCGGTCCGGAAATCGGATTGCCGCAGACCTGAGCTAGATCACGGCTTAACGCAATCACTCTGAATACGCTAATCCACTTCAGATTGTCCAGCTCCGAGACCGGGATGCCGGTACGCGTAGAGCAGGCCGATTAGACCGAGTTGGATGAGGGCGCCGGGCGCCAGGACCGGGAGGGCGCCATGGGCCGCCCTGGTTATCAGATACCAGCCGCTCAGCTTCGAATACATCTCCAGTTCGAATGCCATGTTCGCGTCGAAGTGAATCCAGACGCCCACGATACCGCCCAGTACGAACGCCAGCATCGTCAGCCTGAACAACCGCACGACGACCCGGCGCTTATAGACCAGATGCGTCACCATTAAAATGAGGCCCAGTCCAAGAAGCGCCAGGGGCACCTGTTGCCGCCATTCCGTGAAATGCTCCAGCAGAAGCAATTCAGCGCCCAGTCCGGCGCTTCCAAGGAAAAAGATCAACAAAAGACCCTGCCGTAAGCTGACTGTGCCGATCTGTCGCTTTGGGTCTGTCAATTTCCGGTCCCTTCGTTTCGGATTCACAGTTCTTCACGATGAAGACGCGTTGTCACAGTCGCCCGAACCTCAGGTCAAGTCGCGCCATATAACGCGAACGAGAAATTCGGCGCCGGATCCACCAGGCCGGATTGCTCGTTCAGGTACCGACGTTTCTGCTCTCCGGCCGGGAGGTTCTCAAGTTCCGCAAAGCCGAAACCGGACATCACGTCCTTCAACTCCTCCGGCGTGAACGTGGACAGCATCGGCTCTCCCCGCCTCGCCACGAAGCGGTCCAGTTTATCGGCGAACGGAAGGCTCTCCTCCGGAACGAGGTCCCTGTCAAGCTTATAATCCAGAACCATCCGACTGCCCGGGGCAACAACGCCGGCAACGCGACCCAGCGTCTCTCGTATTGCGTCTCTTGAGAGATAGTAGGTCGTGCCCAGCCAGGAAAAGAACGACGGCTTCAGAGGATCGAATCCGAACTTCGCAAGCGCTTCGTCGAGGCGATCGGTTTCGAAGTCGATGGGGACGAACTCCAGATTGGCGGGAATCCTGCCATAAACCTCCTGTACCCTTTCGCGCTTCATTGCCTGGGTTGCGGGATGATCGAGCTCGAATATCCGCAACTCCTCCGACCGTGCATCCCGGCGCATGGAAAACGTATCGAGCCCGGCCCCGAGAATGACGTACTGCGCGACGCCGGTATTCACGGCGTCCATCAGGCGGTCTTCGGCATACCTGGAACGCAGGACGATTTCCGTGTGTATGGGGCGGAATGCGCGGAACACCGTGTGAACGGTTATCCAACTGGACAGGCGGTGCCTGGCAATCGCCCGCCAGAAACCCGATATCATGTCATATGCGTAGGTGTCGGCGAAGATCGGCGACGCGTGCCAGCGGCAATGATACGCGCGCACGCAAGCCGCCAGGTTCGCCGTTCTGCTCGTCCTGTGCGCCTGCGATGTCATTCCGGACTGCTCTGAAGCCATTCGACACCTCGGCTGTTACATTACCCGGATTTCCCTTCGACGAATCTGGCCAGGACCAGGCCGGCAAGAGTCCATGCGATCAGCGTATCCAGGATGATGACGAGCGTGTACGACGTGGAGAATCCGAACCAGTTCCAATACGGAAAGTGGCTAACGAAACCGATGGCGACGCCCGCCAGCGCCACGAAACGGACCCGTCCCCAATAGTCCAGGTTCGACGTCTTGCACAGCAGAAGAAATACGAGCAGCGCAGAGACCGCCTGACCGAGCAGGGCAACGCCCATCATCCCGCCCATGCCAGTTTCGAGGCCGTCGGGCAAGACATTCGCGAGTGCGAACAACACCCCGGGCTTGAGGTCTTCCTGCGCAAAGGGAAGATAATACATCCCGGCCGAAGGCGCGTTTTCCTTGAGAACGGCTGAAACGGCCGATTCGTCCGCGAATTTGTTTGCAACCGCATTGTGCCAGGGCAATATCGTCCACGAGACGAACCCCCAGACGAACAGGACAACGGCGGCCAGAACGACAGCAAGTACACGGTTCTACACGAAGAGACCTCCTTCAAGTGGTTAAACTCGATTCGAAAACAGACAACGGCTCAATTGGCCACGAAGAGCATGAATCGGGTAGACGGTAGACGTGAGACGGTAGAAGAAATCCTTGCCCGGTATGCCTTTCCTCACTGCCTTCGGCACGAAAAGAACCCTCACAAGGCAGGCAATCTCTCCCCTCTCCCGTCTTCCTTCTCAGGACCTACCCCCTCACCCCCTTCCTGAAGGTAGGGGGAATGGTGATTGGTCAACCTATCGGCAAGGCGACACTTAGCTTTTCTCCCCCTTTCCTTTAGGAGAGGGGGCCGGGGGGAGAGGTCTGGGCGCCGGGGTGTGGTCCTCTTCCTTCTTGCGTCTCCCCGCCTTTAAGGGGCTGGGGGAGAGGTCCCGGAATCAGTCGCCGACGTACTGGCGGAGTTCGAAGACGTTTCCTGACGGATCGGAGATGGCGGCAATGCGCACCGGTATGCCGCCCCCGGCCTCCCGGACGTTCCTGACCTCTCCTCCGCCGGCCGCGACTTCCTTAACGGCGGCGTCGAGATCATCCACGTGGAGATTCAGACCCGCGTGGGCGACGGCGCCTTCGCTCATCCCGGTGGATAGGATATGGAGGGCCACGATGCATCCTCCGCAGCGCAGCGTACACCATCCGGTCGATTCAAACTCCACCTTCAGTCCGAGAACGTCGCGGTAGAACGGCAACGCTCTATCCATTTCCGTGACGTAGTGGACGACCATGGGTTCAGTAGCGTTCACGAAACTCTCCCTTTCGAAAAAACGAAACTATGAGAATACGAAAGAACCAAACAGGCACGAGACTACGAATAGACGAGACTACGAATAGACGAGACTACGAAAACCGAAACTGCGAGACTGCGAAAGAACGAATAGACGAAAAAACGAAAGGCGAAACTACGAATAACGCGAATTACACGAAAAAAGCGAAAGGCGAAAAACGCGCTAAACGACGAAACTGCGAATAGACGAGACTACGAAAAGGCGCGAGACTACGAGAGAACAAAAAACTGCGAAACTACGAAAGGCGCGAAGAATATGAGTGTACGAGAATACGAAAACCCTCGAGAATTCGAAAATTGGAAACCCGCGAAACTACGAAAAATACACGAAACTACGAACATCGCGATGGGTCAATTCACGGGCGACAACAAGGGTGACACGAGGAGCATCACGCCAAACGCCAGCAGCGCCGTGTAGAGAACGCGCTGAAATCGATCGGGTGCAATGCGCGCGCCGATGAACCGGCCCAGCACGACGGCAAGAATGACTGCTGGCACGGCCGGCAGATAGAATCCGATGACGTTCCCCGTCCACAGGCCCGCCAATCCGTGGCTGGCCACGATGAGCAGCGTAGACGGCAGAAAATACCCCTGCAGCGTCGCCTTGAAGTATTCCGGAGGCCACCGCCGCAGGATCCCGTAGACGGCCACCGGCGCAGCGTTGACGTTATACGCGCCGCCGAGTACGCCGGACACGAAGCCGAACGCGTGCGCCCAACCGATATGTCTCAGCCTGGGCAATACAGACGTACGCAGGTTATAGAGACCCACGGTGATGAGCAGAATGCCCAACCCCGCCTTGAAGACATCCTGGTGTGCGAAACGCAGGATCAGCAGACCGACAGGAATTCCAGGAATGGAAGCGACGAGCAAATGCAAAGCAGACCTGAGGTCCAGGTCCCGCCAGGACCCGACCAGAAGCAGGGCGATAGTCGTCAGCATCGTCAGGCCGACAAGAGGCGTCGCGACGTTGACATCCAGGACCGTTACGAGCAACGGCATCGCCACCAGGGCAGTCCCGAACCCGAGCGTCGAATGGACGAGCGCTGCGACAAACACGATGGCGACTACCGTCAGCAGTAGCATATTGAATCGTCAGGAGACAGCCTGAAATCCGACGAACCAGCGATACAGATAGAACGGCGTTTCGAAGTAGGCCAGCCAATCGCCGGTAACCGGCTCCAGGTCCCCTCGTCCGAATCGAGTACACCGAGACAACCCGGTTGAAATCCTTGCGCTTCTGGGTGATACGGCACGCAAACAAAAAACCGCCGCCCTCGGAAGACCGGAAAGCAGCGATTGGCGGCGGACGGCATAAGGGACTCAGACCTCCATAATTTCCTCTTCCTTCCGCGCGAGCAACTGGTCGATTTCCGCCACGAAATCGTCGGTCAACTTCTGTACCTGGTCCTGCCCCTTCCTGGAATCGTCTTCGGGTATCTCGCCCTCTTTCTGACCGTCTTTCAACATCTCGTTGGCGTCACGCCGGGCATTTCTTACCGACACCTTGCTATCTTCCGCCATCTGGCGTACCACGCGCACGAGTTCAGAACGGCGTTCCTCCGTCAGCTGGGGTATCGGCAGGCGGATGACGGTCCCGTCGCTGGACGGCGTGAGGCCCAGATTCGACGTCTGTATGGCCTTTTCGATGGCCGGAATCGCACTCTTGTCCCACGGCTGAATTACGATCAGCCTCGGTTCCGGTACGCCGATGGTCGCAACCTGGTTCAGCGGCACCTGGGCGCCGTAATATTCAGCGCGAATATTGTCCAGCAATGCCGTGTTCGCCCGCCCCGTTCGAACCGTTGACATTTCGTGCTGAAACGCTTCCACGGCTCTTGCCATCGATTGCCTGGTCTCTGAAAGAATCTCGTCGACCATCTGATTCGCCCCTTCGTGAAAAACTCAGCTTTCTTCTCCAAGAACGAACCGCTCGAACCGTCTGACGGTCACGTTTTCACCGCACTGGGCGATCAGGTCCATCAACAGGTCTCTTACGGTCTTGTCCGGATCCTTCACGAAGGGCTGTTCCATAAGGCAGACATCCTGATAATACTTTTCCAGACGCCCTTCCACGATCCGGTCGAGAACCCGCTCGGGCTTGCCCTCGTCCAGCGCCTGCTGCCTGAAGATCCTTCTTTCCCGCTCGATGTTCGCATCATCCAGCTGGTCCCGGCTCACGGCAATCGGCGCACTGGCGGCGATGTGCATTGCAAGATCCCGGGCAAACGTCTGGAACTGATCCGTTCGGGCAACGAAATCGGTCTCACTGTTGACTTCCAGCATCACACCGAGCTTGCTGCCAGTGTGAATGTATGACGTAATCAAGCCTTCCTTCGCCGTCCTGTTCGCACGATCCTCCGCCTTGGCCACGCCGCGCGTCCGAAGAAGCTCCACGGCTTTCTCCATATCCCCGTCACTCTCGACGAGGGCATTCTTGCAATCCATCATCCCCACGTTGGTCTTGGCCCGCAGTTCCTGAACCATCTTCGCAGAAATAGCCATTTGTTCTCCCCGCAGGCGTAGCGCCTTCCGGACGTTATTCGTTGACTTCGGTAATTTCGGTAATCTCCGGACCAAGCATCTGGGGTTCGTCGTCCGTACGATCGGGACCTTCTCTTTGGATCCTCTGCCCCTCCAGCACCGCGTCGGCGATCAGGCGTGTGATGAGTCCGATGGACCGAATGGCGTCGTCGTTACCTGGAATCGGATAGTCGACGTCGTCCGGATTGCAGTTCGTGTCGACGATGGCCGCGACCGGTATATTGAGTCGTCTCGCTTCGTGAACGGCGATCTTTTCCTTCTTTATGTCTACCACGAATACCAGTCCGGGCAGGCGGCCCATATCCCGGATACCGCTCAAGGACCTCTCCAGCTTCTCACGCTCGCGCTCCAGCCGCAATACCTCTTTTTTCGTCAACTTCTCGTAGGTTCCGTCCGTACCCATCTTATCGAGCGATTCGAGGCGCCGGATGCTCTGACGAATGGTCTGGTAATTCGTCAGCATGCCGCCAAGCCAGCGCTCGGTTACGTGGAACATCTCGCAGCGCTTCGCTTCACGAAGAATGACGTCTTTCGCCTGCTTCTTGGTTCCCACGAAAAGTATCGATTTGCCCTGTTCCACCGCCTCGCTGATAACGCGGTACGCTTCTTCGATCTGCCTCAGCGTTTTCTGCAGATCGATGATGTAGATGCCGTTGCGTTCGATGAAGATGAACTTTCTCATCTTCGGGTTCCAACGGCGTGTCTGGTGCCCGAAGTGGACACCGGCCTCAAGCAAGGCCTTCATTTCAACGACAGCCATACAAACCTCCCGGTACTGCTGGTTGATCCTCTGTGACCGTCATTCCGCAGGCCAGTCGGAAACCGACACCGGGCCTGAGGTCGGGGCACATGTGAAATAGGCGCGTCGCCACGTACCCAACACGCCGATAGCAAAACAACAGCCGACTAACGCTTGGAAAACTGGAACCGTTTGCGCGCGCCCGGGCGGCCCGGCTTTTTTCGCTCCACCTCTCGCGCGTCACGGGTCAACAGCCCGGCCTCGCGCAGCGGCGTCTTGAGATCTTCATTCAGGGCGAGAAGGCCCCGCGCGATACCCAGCCGAACGGCGCCGGCCTGGCCGCTGAGACCGCCTCCCTTGGCACTGGCGACGATGTTGTATTGACCGGCCGTCTCCGTAACCGTCAGCGGCTGCTCCACGATCATCACCAGCGTCTCGCGCTTCAGATAATCCAGTATCGGCCTGCCGTTTATGGTAATCTCCCCGGCTCCGGGAAACAGCTTTACGTTTGCCGTGGCCGACTTGCGCCGGCCTCTGGCAGAAGCAAGGATCTCTGACAAGACCCTACCTCCTCTCGTTCAACGGTACTAAACCTTGAATCGTCATTTTCCGGGAATGTTGAATCGAATATTCGCAAATGATTAGAGGCGATTTGACGTCGCATCACCAGGATGCTTCATGTCACCGGACGTGAACCAATAACATCCCGCTGGACGACCTTTACACCCGGTCTCGGGCGTTTTCGCCCCGGCGCCACGCTGCTGATTCCTTCGAATTGAGACTGGACGCGGCGGCACTCAGGCAAGGTCGATCGCTTCAGGCGCCTGACTCTCATGCGGATGATCGGGACCCGTGTAAATCCGGACTTTTTTCATCATGCCGCGCCCCAGTTTCGTGCGCGGCAACATTCCCCGAATCGCATGCTCCAGCACAAATTCCGGCTGCGTTTCGAGCGCCCGCTTGAGGGTTTTGGTTTTCAGCCCGCCAGGATATCCGCTGAACCGTGTATAAACCTTCTGGTCCGGTTTATTTGCGCCTTTGACCATCAGCTTGTCGGAGTTGACCACGATTACATGATCGCCGGTATCCACGTGGGGCGTATAATACGGTTTGTGTTTGCCCATCAGGATCCGGGCAACCTCGCTGGCAAAACGACCCAGCACCTTGCCCTCTGCATCAGCCAGAAACCATCTGCGTTCGACGTCAGATTTTTTGGCGCTTGGCGTATTCATAAATCCGAACGGCGTCCGCATCGACGCCGAATTCAAACTCACCCCCTCTCCGTGACAATTCCACGCATTGTCAAGCCTCTGAAGATATAGAGCTTGCGTAACTTTGTCAAGCACAAACCCTTTCAAAAAAATGCGCCGCGATTCGGGAGCCGGTATACCGGCCACATCTCCTCACGGCGCAACTCTTGAGACGGCATCCATCTCACGGCGCCCCGCATGAGTCGCCGGGGCCCGTCAACACGACGGATCGCCTGTCTTTCGATGGCTGTTTAGATTCGCCAGGCGCGTTACCAGACGAGATGTTCTCCCGCACCCGGCAGCGCACCTAACTACAGCCACCTCCACTGGTCGTTTCGCTCATTTGACCACCTCCTTTCTGTGTACGCGAAATATACGCTACCAGAAAGGGGAAGTCAAAGGCTTTCTCCTGCCGGATCAGGTCCTCGGATCCAGGGCGTCGCGCAATCCGTCTCCAAGCAGGTTGAATGCCAATACGGTCAGGAAAATCGCGACGCCGGGAAACGTCAGTACCCACGGCGCCCGCAGCACCAGTTCCCGGCCGCCGGTGAGCATGGCGCCCCACTCGGGCGCGGGCGGCTGCGCACCCAATCCCAGGAAGCTCAGGCCCGCCGCATCGAGAATGGCGGTCGCCAGACCCAGCGTGGACTGCACAATAAGGGGCGTCAGACAGTTCGGAAGCACCGAAAAGGACAGGATGCGGAAATCCCCCGCGCCAAGCGCCCGAACAGCCTGAACGTAGTCCTGACCCCGCACGGACAGCGCGGATGCCCGCACCAGCCGGGCATACTGCGGTACCGCGACAATGCCGACCGCCAGCATCGCATTCTCCAACCCCGGGCCCAGGATCGCTACAATGGCAATGGCCAGGAGGATGCTGGGAAACGCGAGCATCAGATCCATCGCCCGCATCAATACCTGGTCCAGCGCGCCGCCCCAATACCCCGAAACCAGCCCGATCGGAACGCCCAGTACCAGCGCGATCAGCACGGCGGAAACCCCGACCCGCAGCGAGATACGCGCACCGTGAATGACGCGGCTCAGAACATCTCTTCCGAAGTCGTCCGTACCGAATGGATACGCCAGTGAAGGCGGTTGGAGGCGTTCATAGAGATTCTGGGCAAAGGGATCATGAGGCGCCGCAATGGGCGCTGCGACAGCCAGCAGCAGGAATCCCAGCAGCAGCACGCCGCCCGCGGCAGCCAGCCGGTTCTTCACGAGCCGCTTCCAGAACAGCCCGCCCCAGCCGGCGCCCGGGAGGACCTGTGACCCGTCGGTTTCAACCCCCGTTCCCCCGGCCGGATGGAGTGATCGGTTCATGAATAGTTCCGGTGTCTGATGCGCGGGTCCAGCCAGGCGTACATCACGTCGGCGATGAGATTGATCAGCGCAAACATCAGCGCAACCAGAAGCACACCGCCCTGAACGGCCCGGAAGTCCCTGGAGTATACCGCCAGCAGCAGCCACCGCCCAACCCCCGGCCACGCGAAGATCGTCTCCGTAATGACGGCGCCTCCGAGCAGGAATCCGAACTGCAGGCTGATTACGGTCAACACGGGAATAAACGCGTTCTTAAGCGCATGCCGGAAGATGACGATCCGTTCCGACAGCCCTTTCGCCCATGCCGTCCGCACATAATCCTCCTTGAGCACATCCAGGAGGCTGGATCGCGTCATCCGTGCGATCACCGCCATCGGTACGGTGCCCAGCGTAAGACCGGGCAACACGAGGTGCCAGACGGCGTCGCCAAAAGCCCTCCAGTCCCGGGCCAACAGGCTGTCGATGAGATAGAGTCCGGTGACCTCCGGAATGAACAGATGGGTGCTGAGCCGCCCCGACACGGGGAATAACCCCAGAAAGACCGACATCACCAGAATAATCATCAGGCCCAGCCAGAAAATCGGCATCGACAGCCCCGCGAGGGATACCGTCATGCCGAGGTAATCCATGACGGAACCCTTGCGGGATGCCGAAATCACCCCCGCAATGATCCCGACCCCGCAGGCCAGCAGCATGCTGATCACCGTGAGCTCGAGCGTTGCGGGAAACCTGGCAAGCAGCTCGGAGGACACCTTCGCGTGGGACTTGAAGGAACGTCCCAGGTCGCCCTGGACCAGCCCCCACAGGTACAGGCCGAGCTGTACGTGCAACTCCTGGTCCAGACCCAGTTGCTTGCGCAGTTCGGCCACCTGTTCCGCGCTGGCCCGCTCACCCAGCATCACCTGCGCCGGATCGCCCGGAACGAAGTGTACCATCAGGAAAACCAGGACGACAATTCCCAGCAGCATCGGGACAAGGAGAAACAGACGTTTCAGGATGTAAACGCCCATCGCGCGAATTGCCTCACAGTTCCCGGAAAGGGGCCGCCGCCCGGACGTTCCGGCGGGTTCACTCGGTATCGGCGATCCTCACATTCTGGAACCACTTGCTGCCAGTCGGATGAAGCGAGAAGCCGGTAACGGTCTTCTTGAATGCGGCGGTCTGCGCCGCGTGTACGAGGGGCGCCCACGGCGCATCCTGGAACACGATCTCCTGCGCCGTCCGGTAAAGCCCGGTCCTGACGGCGACGTCCACTTCCCGTTGCGCCCGCACCAGCACCTCGTGCAGTTCGTCGCTGCGGTAGAAGGCGATATTATTGGCGGGATGTTGCGTCGCGCTCTTATCGAGCAGGACGTACAGGAAGTTGTCCGGGTCGCCGTTGTCGCCCGTCCATCCCAGGAGCGCCATATCGTGCTGCCCTCTGGAAACCTTGTCCAGATAGGTTCCCCATTCGTAACTCACGATTTCGGCCTGGATACCGACGGCCTGCAGGTCGGCCTGGATGGCCTGGGCGATTTTCCTTGGCTGCGGCATATACGGGCGGGGCACCGGCATGGCCCACAGCGTGGTCTTGAATCCATCCTCGTAGCCGGCCTCGGTCAACAGCTCACGGGCCCGTTCAGGATCGTAGCCGTATCCTTCGATCCCTTCGTGGTAGCTCCACATCGACGGTGGAATCGGGTTGACCGCCGGCAACGCCAGACCCTGATACAGATTGTCCACCAGCGCCCGTTTGTTGATGGCGTGGTTCACCGCCCTTCGCACCTTCAGCAGGTGGAACGGCGCCCGGTCCATATTCATGGCCAGGTACCCGACGTTCATTCCCGGCTGCGTCAGAAGCCGAAGGTTAGGATGTTTTTCGATATTCGGAATAAAATCGGGCACCAGATGATCCATTCCGTCTATCGAACCCTGGATGAGCGCGATCAGACGCACGGAATTCTCCGGAATGCTTCTGAAAATCAATCTGTCGATCTGAGGCGCATCACCCCAATAGTCGGGATTTCGCTCCAGCACCACTCGGTCGTCCTTGATCCACTGCACAAATCGAAATGGACCCGTGCCAACGGGGTGCCTGGGAAAGTCCGCGCCGTGTTTCCGTACGGCGGATGGACTCACGATCCCGCAGAAATTCATCGCGAGATTCGACAGAAACGGGGCATTGGGACGCGTCAGCTCTATCGAGACCGTATGGTCGTCCACTTTCTTCACGTCGCTGACGATCTCGCTCATCGACATGCTGTTCCAATACTGAAACGCGCCCTCGACGCGGTGAAACGGATGATCGGGTTTGAACTGCCGCCCAAGCGAGAACACCACCGCGTCCGCATTGAACGGCGTCCCGTCGTGGAACAAGACGTTCCGCCTGAGCTTGAAGGTCCACGTTTTCAGGTCATCCGATGCCGTCCAGGACTCCGCAAGACCCGGCGCCAGTTCGGTATTTTCCGGCCTGAAGGTTACCAGGTTGTCGTAAATATTATCGCAGACTTTGAACGATTCACCATCGGTCTCCAGTGCGGGATCCAGCCCCACCGTATCGCCGCCCCTGCCAAACACGAGTGTTCTGGGACGCTCCGCCTCGCAGGCGACGACGCCAGACAACAGGAACAGTAGAAAAAGACGCATCCGCATTGACGAACTCTCCTTCCGAAGCTGTAACAAAATTCCGAGCGGTCTTCACGCGGTTGCAATCGCGTCGGGAACGCCCCGGGAATTCCAACACGGCTTCTACGAAAAAGCGGCCGGCAGGTTCTGTGACACGCCCTGCTGACCGCGAGTCCCGCGACCCGTAAACAAGTCGCCATTCAGCAATCGGTTACGGGGACCGGACACTTCAAGTGAACATCTGCCTGCTATTCCGCGAACGCCGCGTCGAACGCCACTGCCGACGGTTCGAAATCCACGCTGTTTACAAAGGCACACGCCTCTGCGGCCCCGTGTTCCCTGTCCATGCCGGAGTCTTCCCACTCCACGGACAGGGGCCCGCCGTAACCGACGTCGTTCAGCGCGCGAATGATCTCTTCGAAATCGACGCTGCCACGGCCCAGGGACCGGAAATCCCACGAGCGATCGGGGTCGCCAAACTCGGTGTGGCCGCCGAAGATCCCCGCTCGCGTGGGCAGCGGCGACAGGTACGCGTCTTTCATATGCACGTGATAGATGCGGTCGTTGAACTCCCGGATAAACGCCACGTAGTCCACGTTCTGATAGACGAGATGGCTCGGGTCGTAATTGAAGCCGAACTCGCTCCTGCCGTCCAGCGCCTCAATCGCCCGTGCCGCCGAGGCGTTATCGAATGCGATTTCGGTCGGATGCACCTCGAGGGCAAACCGGACGTCGTGCTTTGCGAACGCGTCGAGAATGGGATTCCATCGATCCGCGAAGTCCCGGAAGCCCGCGTCAATCGCATCCGGAGACACCGGCGGAAACGAATACAGCAGATGCCAGATGGAGGATCCCGTAAAACCGTTCACCACGCTGACGCCCAGCGCCCTCGCCGCCTCCGCTGACGTCATCATGTCTTCGGCCGCGCGGCGCTTCACACCGTCCGGATCACCATCGCCCCATACGTGCGGGGGCAGTATCGCCTGGTGGCGTTCATCTATATTGTCGCAGACCGCCTGTCCCGAGAGATGATTGCTGATCGCCCAGAACTTCAGCCCGTGCTTTTCCAGGATCTCGTGCCGGCTCCGGCAGTAGCCGTCGCTCGAGGCCGCTTCGCGGACGTCCAGATGGTCTCCCCAGCAGGCCAGTTCCAAACCATCGTATCCGAACTCGGCCGCCTTCTCCGCCATCACGTCGAGGGGGAGGTCGGCCCACTGGCCCGTAAACAAAGTACATGGTCTCGCCATAGCCGCTGCTCCTTCCAGATTCTCCCGGCCTGCGCCTGCTCGGCAACGAATGCAGGCGGATGCAGGGGTTTATACGACCGGGACCTGACGCCACCGTTCTGATTCGGCCGACTCGCTGGCCGCTTCGAGTACGGCCTGCACCCGCGCGCCTTCCCTGAAATTCGGTGACGCCTCCCGATCATTGACGATCGCTTCGAAAAAGTCCTTGACCTCGTGCACGAACGTATGCTCCCACCCGACGATATGCCCCGGCGGCCACCAGGCCGACATGTAAGGATGTACGCCTTCGTTCACAATGATCTCGCGGAATCCCTGAATATGCCCTTCGTCCTCGCGGGAATAAAACTGCAGTTCGTTCATCTTTTCCAGATTGAACGCGAGACTGCCCTTGCTTCCGTTGATTTCGAACCGGTTGTGGTTGCGCCTGCCGGCCGCGAAGCGGGTGGCCTCGAACGATCCCAGCGCGCCGTTCGCGAAACGCGCCAGGAACAGCGTTGCGTCGTCCACCGTCACCGTCCCCATCCGATCGGACTGACCGCCGGCGGCGCCCAGGGACGCGTCGACCGATTCCGCCAGCGGTCGTTCCCTGATAAACGTCGTATCGGCGGCAACAACCGATTGTATATCGCCCACGAGATGCAGCGCCAGATCGATGATGTGCGCATTCAAATCCCCATGCGGCCCCGAGCCCGCCTTGTCCTTCTCGAAACGCCACACCATAGGGAAATCCGGGTCGATGATCCAGTCCTGCAGATACACCGCCCGCCAGTGATAGATCTGTCCGATCCGTCCCTCTTCAATCAGTTGTTTAGCCAGCGCGACCGCAGGAACCCGCCGGTAGTTGTACGCCACCATCGTCTTCGCGCGGGCGTTCTCAGCGGCCCGCAGCATGGCCCCGGCCTCGTCAAGGCTATTTGCAAGCGGCTTCTCGCAGATGACGTGCTTGCCGGCTTCGAGGGCGGCGATCGCCATCGGCATATGCAGATTTCCGGGCGTGCAGATATCGATCACGTCGATATCGTCACGGGCGACCACGTTCTCCCAGTCGGTTTCGTACTCCTCCCATCCGAACGTCCCGGCGGCTTCCGCCACGTTTTCCCTGTTCGAACCGCAGATCACTTTCATGACCGGTTCGACGCCGGTTTCCGGAAAGAACATCGATACCTTGCGGAACGCGTTGCTGTGCGCCTTTCCCATGAACGAATATCCCAGAAGGCCGATATTCAATCTCGTGGCCATAGATTCCCCCCTTGGAAGCTGTCTTAAAATTCCCAGCGGTCTTCGCGCGGCTGCAAGAGCGCCGGTCGGCGTTGGTCAAACCCACCCGTATAGACAAATATGGGCGGGTTTACCCGCCTTGACCGCCACTCTTTCGCTCGCGCTCGGGAACTCGCCGGTAATTTTAAAACAGCTTCTTGTCCGATTCAGGATCCGTTTCTGAAACGGCACCAATATATGATTCTGCATCGACGTGTCAACGCCTATCCGAATTCGCAATGATTGCCAATCCTTACTCGCCCCTGGAGCCGATGCAGTATAAATGCGTTGCCGTCCGCACGAACAGCTGAGACCCGGAAGACACGGGAGTTGAGAGCGTGTACGTATCGTCCAGTTCGTTTGTCGCGAGGACTTTGAATTCCGGTCCGGCAGCCAGGACGGTCGTCACGGCGTATTCGTTCAACAGGAACAATTTCCCGTCAGCAAGATGAGGCGACGCGCTCACCGTACCCTGCGCCGTTCTTTCGGGTCCCCAGATAACGGCGCCGGTCTTCGCGTCGAGACACGTTGCCAGACCGCGATCGTCAACCATGTAAAAATACTTTCCGTCACAGACCGGCGACGGCACGTCCGGTGCGGCGGCGCCCTCCCACTTCCACTTCACATTTCGGGAGACATCGCCGGTCCCGCCCGCGGCCAGGGCCAGCAACGGACGCCGCCGGGTCGGCGCATAGATCATGCCGTCAACCACGACCGGTGAGCCGACAATTCGATAATTCCCCCTTTGTTCCGGGTTCAACCCATTGGCACGCCAGATTTCACGTCCCGTTTCCGGGTCGTGCCCGGTCACGCAATCGCCGCCCGTAACGACAATCTGAGTCTTTCCTCCCTGCTTCAACAGTGCGGGTGTCGTGTACGAATCGGGCGATTCCCTTACGGCATCGGTCGCGCGTTCTTCGCGCCAGACTTCCTGTCCGTTCGAGGCGTTCAACGCAACGATATAAGAGGGCTCATCCGTGTGCATGCCGTGCAGCACCTGTATGATGAGCTTGCCGTCGTGCAGAATGGGCGACGACGCATACCCGAAGTTCAGGCCGAATTCGCCGTAGTCCCTCTGAATGTCGCGGCTCCACAACAGTTCACCGTCCATGTTCAGACACGCCACCACCCCGTTTCCCGTAACGGCCCAGACGTGCGCGCCATCAGTCACAGGCGAGGGCGACGTATCGTTGTGCTTCCGCCAGAGTTGGTTGCCCTCGTCCAATTTGTACCGCCAGCGTTCTCGTCCGTCCTTTCGGGACAGGCATAGAATGAAGATCTCGGGGCCTCCGGGCTCCCGTTCTTCCGGCTTTTGCGCAGGCGACGGAGACATCAGGAAAATACGGTCGTTCCAGACGATCGGCGTGCTGCCGCTCCACGAGGGCAATTCCGCCTTCCAGATGACGTTCTCTTCCAGGCTCCAGGACGCGGGGAGATTCCGCGCCGAACTCACCCCGTTCTGCTCCGGCCCGCGCCATTGCGGCCAGTTTTCGGCGTGAACGGCGGCCGGAATCAGAAACAACAGACAGAACCCGCGTGCAATGCGACCCACCATGGCAATTCCTCCTGGTGTCCCGTCCCGGACATATCCCGCCGTTCGGCCGCCGATTTCCGGGAGAGAACACTGTGAGTGACTTTCGGTTTACTTTTCGTCCGGTTTGACAGATATTGCCCGGCGAAGGTTCCCGCGCCCCGGCGGTTGACCCCGGCAGACGGGATAGACCCCGTGGTTTCCGGTTTCCACAACACAATCGTTGAAAGGACGAAACATGCAACTGTTCGACGGTGAAACCCTCAACGGATGGGCAGCCACCGGCAATCCCGACGGCTGGAAGGTAGATCGTGGTTGTATCTTCTGCACCGCGGAGCGCGGGGAATACCTGTATTATACGAAAGACCGGTTCAGAGATTTCGAACTCTCCCTCGAGTTCAGGCACCCGCCCGGCGCCAACAGCGGCGTCTTCTTCCGATGGACCGATCTGGACGACCCCGTGCAGACCGGCATCGAAATCCAGATTCTGGACACGTACGGCCGGAACCCCGCAACCGCCAAATGCTGCGGCGCGGTCTACGATGTACAGGCCCCCACGCACAACGCCTGCAAACCCCCGGGCGAATGGAATCACATGGTCGTCTGCGCCGTGGAGAACCACATCCAGGTTGATCTGAACGGTGAGCGCGTCACCGAAATGGACCTGAGCCGCTGGACCACCCCGGGCCGGAACCCCGACGGCACGCCCAACAAATTCAACCGCGCATACTGCGAAATGACCGAAACAGGGTACATCGGCCTGCAGGACCACAACAGCCGGATCTGGTTCCGCAACCTCGACGTCGAAAAACGCTGACGCCCGGAACAGAAAGCTCACCCGCCCGGCCGCCGGTGGGCTGCTCCCGCAGTCTCAGTCCACGCGCTGCCCGCAGCCCTACAACCCGTAGTGCGCGTTGATCGGCCTCTGGTACCCGTCCGCGTCGCCGAGCAGCATCTCGTCCAGGGTGACCTCCCGGCCCAGCAGTCCCGACTCCAGGATTGCGTAGCTCAGGGCCAGGTCGATCGTCCCCTCTTCGCCCGACATCCGCACCGGCGAACCGTTGCGGATCGCCCGCAGCCAGTCCAGATTCTCCAGCGCGAATGCATCCGTGATCGCGCCGGGCATTGCTTCGTCCCGCTCCTGATCCGTGGCATCCCGCCGGAACCGCTGCAGAACGTCTTCCCCGGTCCCGTCCCCCGAGAAGATTTTCCCGTCTGACAGCGCCCCCGTGCTGCCGAATACATTCGTGCCTCCCGGAACCCCGATCTGCGTTCCCCTGGCGCTGCGGGCTACCGCCATGTGACCGATCGCTCCGTTCGCGAGCCTGAAATTGGAGAAGAACGCGTCGTCGACCTGGTTCCGGACCTCATCGGCGACGTCACTGTCGTCGTCGGACATCAGCACCCGGACCGGCTCCAGAATCCGCCACAGGGCCTGCACCGAATGTACAGATCCGCAGATCGTCCGAACGCCGTTGAACAGATGCACCCCCAGATCGATCGATACCCCTCCGCCGGCCCCAAGCTTCGACTGCCTCCACGGTGTGCGGGCGGCCACCAGATCCGGTCGGTGAGACCGGAACCCGATCGCCCCGCGGTAGACCATCTGCACGTCGCCGATCAATCCCTCCTTTACAGCCCACCGGCTCGCCCGCACCGCGGGCGTGAAATTCACGTTTTCCGCAACGCTCAACACCGTGTTCGTCTCGGAAGCCGTTTCACACATTCGCCGGGCGGCTCTTACCGAAATCGCCATCGGCTTTTCGACGATGGTGTGCCTGCCGGCGCGCATGGCATCGATGGCGATGGTGTGATGGGTATCGTGCCCCGTCAGGATGCACACCGCGTCGACCGGTCCGCGTTCGAGCATCTCCCGATAGTCCGTGAATACCGCCGTGTCCTGATCGGGATGCAAATCGCTGATGTACGCGTGCGGCGCGTTCAACGGGTCGCCGGGAGCCTCCACCGGCGGGGGTCTGGGTCCGGGGCCTTCGCCCCGCGTTCGAAATCTGAGCGCATCCTCACGCATCCTTGCGCAAAGCGCCGTAATCCGGAAGCAATCTCCGAACCCGTTTTCCTGCAGGATGCGGAACCCGCGAAGGTGTGCGTTCAGGATTCGCCCGCAACCAATCACGCCAATCCGGATTACAGAAGACATCGACGATCTCCAGAATTGCCGTCTAACCCCGAATCGAGAAGAACAGATCCGATATTACGGAGAGCGTTAAATGGTCGACGCTACCAGCCTTAATTCGAACGAAAACAACCGTTAATTTACCACAAAAAGCACAAATGGCACAGAAGGACCAAAAACCAACCAGTGTGAAGAAACGCCAACCGTCCGGATGGAATCCGGGCGTTGTTCGTTACCCCTACTCAGTCTGTCACAGAATACAACCTTTCCCATTTTGTGTTTTTGTGCCTTTTGTGGCTATTGCTTCTGGTGGATCAATGGTTAAAAGAAGAAAATGAGGCATAGAAGGTACCGGTGCGAAACGGCATACGCGGTAACGCCGGTGGGCCCCGAGCGTCGCGTCAGATCCAACCCGGCGTACCGATGGTATCGGCGATCGGGATCGCCCGTTCGAGCTCCGCATCGGTCAGCCGAGGCATTTCGACAGTGCCGGCGTTCTCTTCCACCTGCCGGCGGTTTTTCGCCCCGGCAATCACGCACGACACACCAGGGTGATCCAGCACGAAGCGCAGCGCCGCCTGCGCCATGGTTCGCGTCCGGTTCTGCAGGAACAGCAGCCGCGGCAGTCGCTTGAGCCCATCGACCGTCTGGGGTTTGTTGAATCGTTCGTACCGCACGTCGTTTTCCGGGATCGTCCGTGCCTCCGCGCCGAAATACTTGCCCGTCAGCTGCCCCTTTGCCAGCGGCACTCGAATCAGCGTGCCGATATTCTCCGCCTTCGCCCAGTGCAGCAAACCATCCGCCGAACGTTCCAGCAGATTGTAGCCCACCTGCAACATATGGACAGATCCGAACGTGCGGAGCTTCTCCACCGCCTGCCTGTCGTTGGTCGAAATCCCGTACCACCGCACCTTTCCCGCCTGTCGTAGCCCGGCAAGCGCGTCCATGACCGCCGGCATCGCCCATTCATGGGGAACGGCGTGCAACTGATAGACGTCGACGTGGTCCATCGCCAGACGCGTCAGGCTGAGCTCACACGCCTCTGTGATGCGACGCCGCACAGCGGACTCATCCCGTGACTCAGGATCGATGCCCGCGTTCGGCTGCACCTTCGTGGCCACAACCCATTTATCTCTCCGTCCGCGCAGCGCCTTGCCCGTGAGGACCTCGCTGTGCCCGTCCCCGTAACTCTCAGCGGTGTCGATCAGATTGATGCCGAGTTCCTCGCACCGATGAATCAGCGCAATCGACTCGGAATCCCCGGTTCCGGTCCATCCGAACCGTGTACCATCGGCCTGCCGCTGCATTCCCGAAATCGGAAACGCGCCGAGCCCGATCTCCGAGACCGTCAGTCCGGTCTGTCCCAGCGTACGGTATTTCACTGCGCACCCTCCTTCAATACCGCTCTGGTTTCCCCGCCGGGCGGGAGCGAGACTTGCTGCCACGCGGCTCCGGGCTGCCTCCACGAGAAGGCGGCATCCGCGTCACCGCCGTTGAAGATCCGGGCGCTTCCCGCCGATGGGCCGGGCGGGACGACCAGCGACACCACCTGTTCCGGCAGACCCGTCTCATCGTCCGACCGGCGGAATTCCACCGCAGGCGCCAGCGCGCCAAGCTGCTCCCTGGCGCCGAGCAACAACGGACCGTAGCATCCGGTTACGGCTCCGGCGCCCCAGTTTCTGCCGTGGCCGGCGGCCACGGAGCAGACCGCCCCGCCCATGTCGGCGTGTTCTCTTCCACCCCTCAACACGCGCCGCGCCAGCCTCAGCTTCCGCGCCGCCTGCTTCAACGCCCGCGATGCAAATGACACGTCGCCGGTTATCTGGTAGGACAGCGTCAGCGCGGCCGTGCACGGCTCGCGGGTCTGCGCGATTCGGCCGATGCCGTCTGTCTGCACGCCCCAGTGCAGCATATCCGCCCGCTTCCCGACGCCCGGAAAGACCATCCTTGGAATCTCGGGCGCCATCAGCACGAGTTCGCCGGACTCCTCTTCCGGAAGCCGCCCGACCACTTTACGGATGCGACCATCCAGCGTGTCGTCACCAAAGGCGCAGCGGTAGAAGGAGACGGCAGCGGCGCCCGGATCGCAATAGGGGTCGTGAAGCATGTCAACGAGTGGATCCACAATCCGAAGCCCGGCGTCGCGAAAGACCGTCTCGCCGGACAGCCGAAACAGATCGCCCAGCGCGTGGACCGCGCCGGAGGCAAGCAGCACCTCCACGCCCCTGGTGGGGTCGTCCGGCAGATGGTGGCTTGCGGCGCTCATTCGGCGCTGCGATTCCGTATAGTCACGTTCGCTCAAAGGCCGCCCGTCCGGCCCCCACATCACCGGCAAATCCCCGTCCGGCGCCGCCACAATCATCTCCGCGCGACGACGTCCGTACCGCAACGACCATTCCAGGTACCGATCCTGTTTCAGCGCACGGTAAGCCGCCAGGGCGACGTGGATGAATCGAAAATGCTCCGCCAGTTCCACCGCGTGCTCCCGGTCTCGCCCCACGGTCCGGGTACCGATGTGATATCCGTAGAAGCGGTTTCGGTCCCAGTCGAACCACGCGGGAATCCCAGTCTCCCAGTTCCCGATGTGTTCGGCCGCATCCGCGAGCAGTCCCGCTGCCACCGGGTCCTCCGGAAAAAGACCCAGGTAGCGAGGGAGAAATAGCAAAAACGGTTCGGTGCCGTGATGCGCCTCGGCCTCCGGCTCGTAACCGTGCAGGCATCTCCGGCGGACCCAGCCCGCAAGCTGATCCCGGAGATGCTCGAAATGCTCCACCGCCGCCGAACTGCCCGTCACCAGATAGTGCGGAAACCAGGCCAGGGCGTAGTTGGCTTCGTCCTCGCCCCCGCCGTGCCTGCCCGGCGGGTCCATGCGCCGGCTCTGCGCCAGCCAGGCTTCCATCTCCCTCCTGAGGGTGACATAGTGTTGAAAACAGGTCTGCATATGCGGTCTACAAGAGTGTCAGCAGGAGCGGCGTCGCCAACCCCGGGTAAATCAGGATGCCGGCCACGTCAGCCGGTCGCTGGCTGTTCTATTCGAAGCAAGCGCCTCCCGGTCGCCCGGCGCGAGGCGTTCGGTTGTAAGAGGCTGTTTCAGACCTCCTGGCAAGTCCCGAGCGCGCGCGAAAACGTGTCGATCAAGATGGTTCGGATGTTCCGCAGTCGTCCGCCGCAGTCACCTCTGTCAGGAGATCCGCTTCAGACCCGTTTCGAACGCCGACACGATCCGGTCCGCTTCCAATCGTGTAAGTATCAGAGGCGGCGCCAGGAAGAAAATACTCTCGGGGCCGTGCATCACGTGGCTCATGCGTCCCACGATCACGCCGTGTTCGAGGATGCCGGCCTGCACCGCCGCGACACGGGCCGAGTCCAGCATCTCGCCATTCTTCGCCGCGAGTTCGACCGCAATCATCAACCCCTTGCCCCGCACCTCGCCGATGAACGGAGAATCCAGTCGTTGCAACCCATCCAGAAGGTAAGCGCCGACTTCCGCGGAATTCACCCAAAGTCGTTCGGCCGTCAGAATGTCCAGATTCGCCAGGGCCGCCGTACAACAGACCGGATGTCCGCCATAGGTGGACACCGAGGAGAATTCGCGATGCTCGTCGGGTTCGCCCATGAAGGTTTCAAACACCTCCGGCGTAACCGCACACGCGCCCAGGGGCAGATATCCGCTGGACACGCCTTTCGCGATGGTCATCACGTCCGGAACCACGCCCCAGTGTTCGGCGGCAAACAGCTTGCCTGTCCGTCCGAATCCCGTGATCACTTCGTCCAGGATCAAAAGCACGCCATATTGGTCGCAGATTTCACGAAGGCGCGGCAGGTAACCGTCCGGCGGGATGATCACGCCGCCGCCGCCGATGATCGGCTCGGCAATGACCGCCGCAACCGTTGCCGGGTCTTCCCGGACGATGACCTCTTCCACCTCGTTCGCACACTCAGCGCCGCCGTCGGGATAGGTCAGTTTCTTACCGCCGCGATAGGAATAGGGCGGATTCACATGCAGGAAGCCCGGCATCAGAGGTTCGAACCCGGCCCGCCTGGCAACCTGTCCCGTCGCGGACATCGCGCCAAAAGTGAACCCATGATAACCCTGGTATCGCCCAATCACCTTGAACCGGTTCTCTCCCGGGTATTTCTGCCGGCCGTACTGCCTGGCAATCTTCAGCGCGGTCTCGTTCGCCTCCGAGCCGCTGTTGGAGAAAAAGAGATGATTCAGGTCCCCGGGCAGCAGATCAGCCAGCCTGGATGCAAGCTTCGCGGCGGGCAGATTCACGTGCAGATGGGGATAGTACGAAAGCTGCAGCATCTGTTCGTACACGGCTTCCGCGATCTCCCGGCGGCCGTATCCGACGTTGACGTTCCAAAGCCCCGCGTACGCATCCAGGAACTCCCGCCCCTCCGCGTCCACGACCGTGGTTCCCTTTCCCTTGTGGATCACCATCAGATCCCGGTGCTCCAGCGTCCGGTGCTGTACCATCGGATGCCACACGTGCGCGCGGTCCTGCGCCCGAATCTCCCCAACGTCCAGTTGACGTGCGTCAGCCATCGGCTTCTCCCGTTAGATGCTGTCTCAAAATTACCGGTGAGTTCCCGAGCGCGAGCGAAAAAGCGGCGTTCAAGGCGGGAAAATCCGGCTATGAGAGGCGAGCAAGCGCAGCCTCGATCTCGTAAGACGGGCGGCTTTGACCAACGCCGACCGGCGCTTTTGCAGCCGCGCGAAGGCCGCTGGGAAATTTAAGACAGCTTCCTATATTCGGCTTGACTCTCCGTGTCCTCGGATCTACTTTGTAACCGCTCCCGCAGGTGTCCATCATACGCCATTCAACCCCTGAAGTCAAGGTCTACCCCGCTCATACCCGGCCGGACCGCCACGCGCCGGGCCGCCCCCCTACCCGCGGGGTTTACGTCGCCGGTTCCGTACCGTCCGCCTGTCGCGTACGGGCGGCGGCCCGCGTCCCACGGCCCGGGGCGATCCTGCCGTATTCGCAAGAGTCCCATGGTTAAAACCGAACACCATACCGTTATCATCGTGGGCGGGGGCCCCGCCGGCCTGCCGCTGGCCGTTGTACTTGGCGGGTGGCGCCCGTATTACCGGGGCGGCGACCTCTTCCGAAGTCGATACGGGCAGGTCGACCGCTACCTTCGAAACGAAGACGGCACGCTGCTCGGCCTCGATTTCAGAGCGCTGGTGAACGCCGGCATCCGTCCCGTGGACCTGTTCCGCATTCTGCACCATCCGGGACAGAAGTTCCGCGGCGAGGGTGAAATCGCTCTGGACTTCCGCAGGCGCGAACCCGTCGACGTATTGCTGATCACCCAGGAAGAGGTCGGCGGCGTATGGAACAATGTACCGGATAACATGCTCACGCTGTCACCCGGGCAATGGATGGAATTCCCGTTCTATCCTCTCTACCGACACTGCCGTGAACGACGGATACGTCTAGATGCCAACGCCCTGATTTCGAAACGTCACCTCCTGGACTATTATCACGCCGTACCGGGCCGCTTCGACGTCGAAAATCATATACGCACACACGAACGCGTGACCCGCATCCGGCCCCACGACGCCGGTTTTCTGCTCACCTCCCGCGTCGCCGGCTCGGAGATCCCTCGCCGCTACACGTGCACGTACCTGGTCTACGCGGTAGGGCAGCGGTGCATTCCCCGCAAGCTCGACGTGCCCGGCGAGCTCCTGCCGTTCGTCACTTCCGCCTACGATCAACCGGAGAGCTATCCCGGCGAACGCATCCTTGTCGTGGGCGGCGGCCGGTCCGCCGACTGGGCGGCAACTGAACTGCACGACGCGGGCAGGCACGTCCATTACGTCATGCGCCAGCCCTTCGATCGTCACTGGCGCCTCATTTCGGACAGCCGCTACGGTCTCCCCTACTACGCGCGGATCGCCGATATCATGGAAAGCCGGTCCCCGCGCCTGGATACGCGCTACGAAACCCGGGTCTCGGGTTTCGAACAGGGAGCATCCGCCGGTCTGGTCAACCTCTGCCGCAACGGCACGCGGGAGACGCTCGAGGTCGATCACGTCATCCTCGAAATCGGCGGCATCGCGGATTATTCCCTATTCGAAGGGTTTCCACCCCTTCGCCCGGTGGAAAAATACGACAATTACCGCTTCCAGGTCCATCAGTTGCCCACGCATCCGCACAACTATGAATGTACCGCAATTCCGAACATGTATCCCGGTGGATATCTTGCCGAGGGCCTGGGTCTCGTCGTCATCGGCATGCACGGCACAACCTACGCGATCGCGGGAGACATTCTTCAAAAGGAAGGACGTCTGTAGACCTCCGATCGGACCGGCGCGCCCATGCGGGCGTCGGTTCGGACTGGTCTCCCGGCAACACCCGAAAATATCCTTGGACATTTCACCGCACGGACTTTATTAGATAGGCCCTCGGACCGGTCTAGCGGCCGTATCCATCTCCAATCACCTGGAGTCGATCCTTGCCCGTCACCATTCGCGACGTCAGCACCATCCTCACACAGCCCGCCGGATCGCGCCTCATCGTGGTCAAGATCGTCACGTCCCAACCCGGCCTCTACGGTCTCGGATGTGCTACGTTCACCCAGCGGTTTCACGCCGTCCATACCGCGATCGAAAAACACCTGAAACCCTTCCTCATCGGACGCGACGTCGACCGCATCGAAGACATCTGGCAGACGTCCATGGTCAACGGATACTGGCGCAACGGCCCGGTACTCAACAATGCGATTTCCGGCGTGGATATCGCGCTGTGGGATATCAAGGGCAAGCGCGCAGGGATGCCCGTCTACCAGCTTCTGGGCGGCAAATGCCGCGAGGCCGCGGCCTGCTACGCGCACGCCGACGGTGGCGACAGGAACGAAGTCCTGGACAACGTCCTGAAATTCCATGAACAGGGCTATCAGCACATCCGCGTGCAGATGGGCGGGTACGGGGGACGGACGTCCCGACTGCGCGCCCCCGAGGGGGCGCAGGAAGGCGCGTACTACGACCCGCGGGAATACGCGCGTGGGGTGCTCGACATGATCGGACACGTCCGCGCAAACACGGCCCCCCACGTCGAACTCCTCCACGACGTCCACGAACGCCTCGTACCGATCGACGCGGTACAGTTCGCGAAAGACGCGGAGCCCTTCAAGCTGTTCTTCCTGGAGGACCCGCTCGCGCCGGAAGACCTGGAATGGTTCCGCAACATCCGGCGGCAATGCGCCACGCCGATCGCCATGGGGGAACTCTTCAACCATCCGCGGGAGTGGACCCCGCTCATCCAGGACCGGCTGATCGACTTTATCCGAATGCACGTCAGCCAGATGGGCGGCCTGACGCCCGCCCGTAACGCGGCGGCATTCGCGGGCATGTACGGCATTCGCACCGCCTGGCACGGACCGGGCGACGTCTCTCCCGTCGGGCACGCCGCCAATCTGCACCTGGACCTCTGGGCGCCCAACTTCGGAATCCAGGAGTGGTGCCGCTTCGACGACCGCGTCAGCGAAATCTTTCCCGGCACGCCCGAGGTCAGGGGCGGTTACATGTATCCCAACGACCGGCCCGGCCTCGGGATCGACCTCAACGAAGACCTCGCCGCGAAATATCCCTGCCAGGATGAAATCATCGACTGGACGCAGACCCGCCTGCCCGACGGCTCTCCCGCCAGGCCCTGAATATCGCACGGACCAACCCGCGCAGCGCAAACGGCAACGCAAAACAAGGAGGTAGGAGATGATCAACATTGGCATCGTCGGTGCTGAAAACAGCCATACCGTCGCCATCGCAAAGACGTTGAACATCGACAAAAAAGTACCGGACTGCCGCGTCACCCACGTTTGGGGCGAAGCCGCCCGGTACGCCAAAGACGCACAGGATCGGGGACAGATTCCGAATATCGTCGAGCGCCCCGAAGACATGATTGGTCAGGTCGACGCCGCGTGCGTGGACCATCGCGATGCGAAATACCACCTGCCCGCGGTCTGGCCGCTGATCGAAGCCGGAATTCCGGTATTCGTGGACAAGCCGTTCTGTTATCGGGTCTCCGAGGGCCGGCGCTTCCTGGACCGCGCGTCGGAACTCGGCGTCCCCGTCTGCTCCTTTTCGGTGTTACCCAGACAAGCGTCCTTCGGCCAGCTCAAGAAAGACATCGCCGATCTGGGGCGGGTTGTCTCGGTGGTCACGACCGGGCCCTGCGACATCGAATCCGAGTGGGGCGGCGTTTTCTTCTACGGCATCCACCAGGTGGACATGGCCGTGCGGCTACTCGACAACGACGTCACCCACGTGCAGGTCAACCGGGGGAAGTGCAACCATACCGGCACACTGTATTCGTCGAGCGGCTCGGTCTCCACGCTCAATCTCTTCACGGAAGGGCACAGCGCGTTCCACGTGTCCGTCATCTGCGAAAAGGGACGCGTCGACCGCACCATCGGCTACGACGAGAATCCATATCTGGGCGGCGCGGCGGCCTTCTGTGATATGTTCAAGACCGGCGACACGGATGAAACGCGCGAGTCGATGCTCATGCCCGTTGCCGTGCTGGAAGCGCTGGAAGAATCCATCAACAAAGGCAAGAAAATCGAGGTCCCGTCCATTGGATAACCCAGCATCGGCGGAAATCGTCAGGCGCGACCTGCTCCCGCCCGGGACAGCCACGGAATCGGCGCAGTCGGGATTCCCGTGCCGGTTTCAATTGCCGATGGCCTCCTTCAGTACCCTGAGGTGGTTCCCGCCGAGAATCTTGCGGACGTCGGCCTCCGTGTAACCCCTCGCCAGCAATCCCTCGGTGATGCGCGGAAACGATGTCGCGTCTTTCATCAGCGTCCCCCCGCCGTCAAAATCCGATCCGATGCCCACGTGGTCCGCGCCGGCAAGCTGTACGGCGTGGTCCACATGGTCGAGAAGACGCGTAAATGAGGGCGCCGTCTTGTCGACAAAACGGGGTACGAACGTTACGCCCATCGACCCGCCGTTCTTCGCCAGAGACCTGATCTGTTCGTTGCTCAGGTTCCTCGGGTGGTCGCAGAGCGCCTTGCAATTGCTGTGGGACGCGATCACCGGTTTTCGAGAAACGTCCATCACGTCCCAGAATCCTGTTTCGCTGATGTGAGACACGTCCACCAGCATTCCCAGATTGTTCATCTCCTCCACAAGCCGCACGCCGAAACGCGTGAGTCCGCCCCGGCTGCGCGCCTCGGCATTTCCGTCCGCCGCAAGGCTGCTCACATCGTGCGTCAGGCCGATCGAACGCACGCCCACCCTGTGCAGCATGCGAAGCACGTTCACGCTTCCCTCCACCCCGTCGCTGTTCTCGATCGCCAGAATCACCGCCAGCTTGCCGTCCTGCTTTGCACGTACAATATCGCTTCCGGATTTCGCCAACGCCACGTCGTCGCTGTGCGCCTCCAGCTCGGAATCGAAATACCCCATTGCATCCAGCGCATACGTCAGATGGTTCTTCACGGCAAGCGTGACGTCAACGGCGAAGAACGCGGCATCCAGGCCTCCCGTTCTCATTTTGGGAAAATCGATCTGCACGGGGGATTCACGGGCCGGCCGGTCCAAAAGCCCTCGCAATCCTGCCACGCTGGCGTTCCTGCGGTCTCCGTCAGGCGGTGGATCCCCGGAAAAACCCAGATTCCCCCGGCGAATATGGTTGACAATCGCATCGTTGTGCGAATCGATCACCAGGGCGTCCCGGTGCAGGCGTGCGGCGTCTTCCCGGTCAGTCATGAGGGTCCCTCCGTCCAGCGTTGATTTGGAAAATCAGATGCCCCCGTAACGCGAAATGGCACTTCGCGCTACGGCCGTTCAGTTTTCCTGCCCGGCGTAGCGCTACCGCCTCCAGAATGGACTCGCATCCTCCGAGAACCTGACCTGCCCGAAATCGTCCGGCGCGTGAAACTGCGGCTCCGGCGTCCGGCTGGGGCGCCACTGGCTGAACTGGGCGTTGGTTTTGCCGCCAAGCCGGTTCAGATTCAGGTTCCACACGTCGCCCGGCGCCGGCGGCGTATTCTTCGCAACGCCGGCGAAATTCTCGAAGGGTATGGCAGCCTCGAGGACCCAGTACGAGTCGGTATCGGCATCGTCGTTCAACGTACCCGCGATAAACGTTGAAACCTGAAGGCCCTTTGCCCGCCACCCGGTGTCCACGACTTCACCTGCCCCCTTCGGATTGAACCGGTCCAGAAAAATGCTCAGCACATTCATCTCGATATTGAAATAAACGTGCGGACGGTCAGGATCCGGCGCGGCGAACACCTCCACGCAGTCGTCGTCGTACACCTCGCTGTTGCGCAGGGTGTGGTCCGCCCAGACGTGGGCGTCTTCACAGATGTACGACACGTACAGATGGGTATCGTCCCAGAGCATCTTGGCGACGGTCTGCTCCTGTTTGCCGTCGATGTACCATGGAAAAACGAACGCGCCCACGTCGGGCGCGGCGACCCACGCCGGTTCGTCCAGCCGTCCGTCAACCGTTATCGGCGTGCCGGCGCGATAGATCGTGTAGATCGGCCGACCCTCGGCGCGCGCTGAATCCACAGCGGTCAACACCGCGGCAATAACAAGACACGCCAGCAGAAATTCCATCTTCCGGCCTCCTTTTCCCGGTAATCCGGATCAATCCGTTGCCTCGCACAGCGTGCGAAGAAACGCGGCATCCGCCATCAGCGCGGCCTCCGGATCGTCCTCCCTGACGAACTCGACCTCCAGATATCCGTCGAAACCCGCCGCCGACAGTTCCCGGACGACCGCGCGGTAGTCCACGTAACCGGCCGATATCAGGCTGCGCGCGTTCCGCCCCGGCGCGATGTAGTTCTGAGCGTGTACCGTTGCCACGTGCGGGGCCAGGTTCCGCGCCACCGCGATGACCCGCGCGGCGCCGTCCGTGTACATCGGCTGGAAATTCAAAAGAAAATTGGGCCGGTCCACGCCCTCCACCAGTCTCAGGCTGCCCGCGGCCGTATCGCACAGGTATCCCAGGTGCATCTCCAGGACGAGGCTCACGCCCCGGTCCCCGGCGCGGTCGGCGAACCGGCGGAATCCGGATATCGCCTTCCGCCAGTCCCCGTCCGTGGCTTCGCCTGACCCGCAGGCGCCTGCCCAGACCCGGATAATGTCCGTACCCAGTTCGGATGCGGTATCCAGGCCCTCCGTCATCTCCCGTTCGAATCCGCCCGAGAACGGATTGATGTACGATCCGTACTGCGATACTTCCAGGCCTCGCTCCCGAATGGCGCGTGCGATCCGCCCGATTTCCCGCGCGTCATACGCGACGGGCATATGATCCGGTTTTCCCCAGGGCTCGACACCGTCGAAACCGGCCCTGGCGGCAAGATCCAGAACGTCCTCCAAAGGCCGGTCTTTAAACGCGATCGTACACAGTGCCGTCTTCATCTCCCGGTCTCCCCCAAAATGGACTCATAATACCCCGGCCACGATCCGATGTCAAACCGAATGACGGTATCCCGATGCGATTCGATCGACCGGACGGACGAAACGGATACCGGGAAGTCTCCGCTCGCGTGAATAGACGATCCGGTTGACAGGGACCCGGACCCTTTTTACTTTAGACGCTGTGAGATCCGGACGGCCGCACCCGATCCGACCATATCCTCGCAAGGGATCCGGCGAGACGAATATACTGATCGACCGGATCCATCGATATCGGGAAGGAAGGCAGTGGACCGCTTTAAATTCGGTATTCTGGAAGACGTACTGAAATCAGACTGGGTGGATGTGTTCCCGAGAGCGAAGGCTCTCGGTTACGACGGCGTCGAGCTGGGCGTTCGAGCAAGCACCTACCGCGCCTCCGACCTCTGGAACGATGAGGGCATCGATGCGCTGGGACGGCGCGCTGAATCGGCTGAGGTCCCCATTTTCTCCGTGTGTCTTCACACGTTCTGGAATTTCACCTTTGCCGACCCGGACGTGGCGAACCGATTCATGGCCAAACAGATCGTTTTCCAGGCCATTCACGCCTGTAACGCCCTGGGTATCGGAACCATACTCATTCCGGTTACCAATCCGCTGGGACTGCCCCAGCGCGAGGCCGCCCATCGTTGGGCATACGAAACCCGCGCCGTTGCATCACAGGCGGCCAGCCAGGGCATCCGAATCGGCCTTGAGAACGTGGGGCGCAGCCACGTCGTGACCGGCGAACAGATGATGGAACTGATCGATACGGTGGACAATCCGAACGTTGGCGCCTACTTCGACGTTGGCAATGCGCAGATGCTGGGCAGCAACTCGGTAGCCGATATCCACTGCCTGGGAGAACGGATTGTACAGGTCCACATTAAAGATCCGCGAACAGACCGGGCGCCATGTTACGTAGGCGACGGTGAAATCGACCTCGAAGGCTGCCTGAAAGCGTTGATTGACGTGGAATACGCCGGCCCGCTCGTATTTGAGACGCCTCCCATGGAAGACGCGCTGTCTACCGCGGAACGTAACCTGATTACGCTGAAATCCCTCGTCGAATCGGCCGGCCGGAAACCGAACGGCAGCGCGAAAACATAATCGCGCGCGAGAAACGGCCCGCTACAATTTCCGGAGCGTTTCAGCCGGTTACCATTTTCCAGCCGCCATCCTGCGTTCGCCGACGGCGCTCGCGGAACGCGTGTGCCAGTCCGTGAAGCACCAGGTCGGGCACGCAATCGTGCGGTGTTCCGAGATATGCTGAAAGAAACTGCGCATCGCCACCGGTGAGCAGTACGTGCGGCGTGCGGTCCGCGGCGCTCAGCTCTTCGACCACGCGATCCACGGCTCCGGCCGCCCCGAATACCACACCCGCCCGTATACATTCCGACGTGTCCCGACCCAACGCCGATGCAGGCGCCGTGAGGTCTATATGGGGAAGCAAGCTGGTCCCCGTCGCAAGCGCTTTTGCCATGGCCTTGAGGCCCGGCAAGATCGCGCCGCCCATAAAACACCCCGCGGCGGAAACCAGGTCGATGGTAAGGGCCGTGCCAACGTCAACCACGATGACGGAACCGCGGACCCGCCTGAACGCGGCCCCGGCAGCCAGAAGCCGGTCGACGCCGACCGCCTCGGGGCGTTCGACGGCGACCTCTATTCCGGGATCGGTCCGGGAATCGGCCTCGATCAGATCACACCCCCCCAACGACCGTACGGCCGCGCCCATCACTTCCGTCATACCCCTGACCACCGACGACGCAATGGCGCCGTCCAACTCGCGGACCTCGATACCCGCGCGCTTCAGTGCACTGCCGAGCCACGTTGAGTACACCGCGCTGGCGAGCCCCGCGTCCGTGTCCATACGCCAGCGGATCCGCACG
This sequence comes from Gemmatimonadota bacterium, assembly GCA_028873695.1. Classification (GTDB taxonomy): domain Bacteria; phylum Latescibacterota; class UBA2968; order UBA2968; genus JAAXHE01. The sequence continues at coordinate 141,023 of JAPPNU010000067.1, forward strand.
TCTTCGCCGTCGAACACGGCGCAGCCGATACTGGAATTCCCGATGTCAAATGCTAGAAACATTCAGTTCAGCGAATTTGGCCTGCCGTCCGATAACCGCGAACCCGAAATCAAGGTCTTGTCCGCGAAGGACCCCTAGACACTCGCATCGCATCCCACGTCCCCGGCCATGACCCTCCGTACCCCGCCGTTCGCGCCCCGAACCAGCAGCGCGCCATCGGTTCCGACGTCCTCCGCCACGCCCCGGACAGGGCCCGCATCCGTCATGACGCAAACCGGTTTGCCCAGCATCCGGGCCTTACCCGTCCACAGTTTCCTGATCCGTTCGGCATCGAGTACCGCGTATACCTGTTCCAGCGCCCGCAACGTTTCGGCCAGGAACACCGTCCGGTCGTGTGTCCGGCCCGTGCCGCACCGAAGGGAGGTCGCGGTATCCTGCAGGCCCGCGGGAAAGTCGGCCTTTTCCTGATTGACGTTTATCCCGATTCCGAGAACGGCGAAGTCCAGCCGGTCGACGCCGCTGCGCACCTCGGTAAGGATGCCCGCCAGCTTGCGATCGTTCAGGTACAGGTCGTTCGGCCACCTGACGTCCGGGCAGACGCCGGTTGAAGCCTCGACGGCGTCGGCGAGAGCGACGGCCGCGCCGAGGGTAAGCATCCAGGCGCGTGCAACCGTCAGATCGTAACGGAGTATCAGCGAGAACCAGAGCCCCACGCCGGGCGGGGAAAACCAGTTCCTGCCCTGGCGCCCCCGACCGGCCTTCTGATGTTCCGCAAGCACCAGGGTACCATGCGGCGCACCGGTCAGGGCGGCCCGGGTCGCCAGGGCATTCGTCGAATCCAGTTCCAGAAAGCAGACGGGCGACCGGCCCAGGTCACGGGTGCCGAGTCCCTCCAGAAGGCGGCTCCGGACGATCACGTCGGTTTCGGTGGCCAGGCGAATGCCCGCTCCGGGACAATCCGACAAAGAATAGCCGAGACGACGCATCGCCTGTACCGCGCCGCGCACGTCGCCGGGTCCGCAGGAGAGCGCAACGGCAATATCCGGAACGGGAACGCGCGTTGCCCGTTTCCTGCCGAGCGTCTCGAGAACCCGATACGCAATAGGGGTTTCGGCGCCACCCGCAAGGGCTGAAGATCCCTTCGAAAAACAAGCCCGTTTTGCGCTCATTGGAATAGCAGGCTCATATCCAGGGCGTGCGCAGAATGTGTCAACGCGCCAACCGAAATCAGGTCCACGCCGGTCTCGGCGACGGCTCGAACGGATTCGCGGGTGACGTTGCCCGATGCTTCGAGAAGCGGGCTTTCGGGCCCGGCAGCCCTCACCCGCGCCACCGCGAGGCGAATGGCGTCCAGATCCATATTGTCCAGCATCACCCGGTCCACGCCCGCGGCGAGCGCGTCGTCCAGTTCGCGAAGGGTCTTCACCTCCACTTCGATCATCACCCGCCTGCGGTCCCTGGCCATCGCCGATTTCACCGCCGCCACCGCCGGCCCGATACCGTCGGCCGCTTCGATGTGGTTTTCCTTTAACAGCACCATGTCGTGCAGACCGGAACGGTGGTTCGTTCCTCCCCCTGCGGCGACCGCGTATTTGTCCAGCATCCGCAGCCCGGGCGATGTTTTCCGCGTGTCGAGAATCCTGACGCCCGTTCCTGCAACTGCGGCAACGTAGGCCGAGGCCAGAGTCGCGATACCGGACATGCGCTGCAGGAAATTCAACGCCGTCCGCTCCGCCGTCAGGATGCCGCGCGCGGGACCGTCGACCTCCGCCAGCACGTCCGCCGCATCGACCCGCGCGCCGTCCCCGGTTCGAGCCGTCACCCGGATTCGAGCGTCAACCCGGTGAAATACCCGTCCGGCCACCGCCAGACCCGCGATCACACCCGACTCCCTGGCAACAAGCACGGCTCGTGCCCGCGCGTTCGGGCGCACGGTCCACGCGGTAGTAATATCGCCGTCGCCCACGTCTTCCCTGATCGCGGCGTCGACCACTCGGTCGAGGCCATGCCATTCCGTCAGATCTGACATCACAGTCGACCTTCCCGCCTGAGAAGCTGTCTTAAAATTCCCAGCGGTCTTCGCGCGGCTGCACAAGCGGCGGTGGGGAACTCACCGGTAATTTTAAAACAGTCGTCATGCCCCGCATGGGGCACCCACTATGATAAAAATCCCTGCATTGCCAGGCTGACGCGCAACGTTATGGTTTTGGGCCTCCTGTGGCAATGGATCTCAGCCACGGATTTTTCGTGAATTTGTTTTTCGTAGTTTCGCAGTCTCGTAGTCTCGTAGTCTCGTAGTCTCGCAGTCTCGTAGCTTCGTAGTTTCGTAGTCTCGTAGTCTCGTAGTTTCGTAGTCTCGTAGTTTCGTAGT
>JAPPNU010000047.1:0-24996 GCA_028873695.1 Gemmatimonadota bacterium
AAAGGAACCAAAAGTCGCCGCTGGGCGCGGGGCCTGCCATATGCATAGCGCGAATTGCCTACCAGGATGCACCGGATCTGCTGCCCTGCCAGCATCAGATGTACATCGGTCCCCGGTACTGGACGGAACCGCGCGCTCTGCTCTGGGAGTACTCTGTAAAGTCTTCGCGTCTGTAAACGGTTTGGTTTCCAGGGTGCGAGCGGACGTCAGAGGCAAACGATCGGCTGTCAGAAAAAGCAGCGATCAGCTGTCAGCATAGATCAAAAGCAAAAGGCGAAAACCAGAAGACCTGCGGCACTGCGTCTTCGAAATGCAATATCCGTGCCGTGGCGAGGGACCTCACGAACGGAGCTATCAGCCATCAGCGGTCAGCACTCAGCCAAAACCAAGAAGCAAAAGGCAAGACCAAATTCAAAACCTCCTCCCGTCCCCGCAGACCTCTCTCCCCGGCCCTCTCTCCCACCGGGAGAGAGGGAGCGAGACTGAGCGCGGCCTTGCCGGCCATCCGAAATTCCGTGTTCGATGGGACAACGCTGTTCCGGCAACATCGCATTCCCTGTACATCCGCCCATCACCGTTCCCCCTTCCTTCAGGAAGGGGGCCAGGGGGTAGGTCCGGCGGTTGAAAATGCCTTTCACTAAAATATAATTCTTGGTGCGTCGGGCGAATTCGGTATATTTGACATTCGGATTCGCCACCCGGAGTAAACGTGAAATCGAAACGGTTCCCGGTTTGCCCAGAATTCTCCTCGCGGAAGATGGTCCAACGGCCATGAGCCTTGCCGGTGGGCTGTTCGATCACCAGAACGTCGAACTGGACGTGGTTACCGACGGCCGCAGCGCCCTGGAGACGCTCGCGGCGAATCCCAGGGCGTACGCCCTCGTCATCCTCGCATACGATCTGCCGGAAATCTGCGGACCGGATTGCATTCGCTTCATTCGAAAAATGCTCGCCCGCCTTCCAATGCTGGTGCTTGTCGAAAACCCGGATCCGGAGCGCCTGCAGGAACTCGCCGATCTGGGTATCTCACGCGGCCACGTCATGGAAAAGCCCGCGACCCCCATATCCCTCGCCGTACGGGTGGGGAAGTTGCTGGGGCTCTGAAGCGGCGACGTTTTTTGAAACTAATCACACCCTTGAGAATCAAATATTCACCAACGTGCGGACAGATCCTGTTACCGCAATTTCAAAAGGAGTGTTCATGTCGCGGCACTTTGAAACCGTAAAGGGCTTTCTTCAGGACCTGGAACTGGTCATCGAAGAAGAGGATTCCGGAGAGGAACTGGTCGTCGTCACCGACGAAGACCGGGGGATCCACCGGCTGATCGTCGATTGTGAAGATCCCATTCTCATCCTGGAACAGGCCATCATGCCGATCCCCGGGAACCCGGGCGACCTTTACAAGCGCCTGCTGGAATTGAACCGGACGCTCATCCACGGCGCATTCGCCATAGACGAGGAGACCGGGACCGTTCTGTTCCGGGATACCCTTCTTCTGGAAACGCTGGACAGGGCGGAAATCGAAGGCGCCGTCAACGCGTTGGGCCTGGCGCTGGCCGAAAACGCCGAAGAACTCTTGAAGTACAGCAGACAATAGAGAGAGTCGGGATCCGATTCTCCGAAATTCAATCCAATACGAACGCCAACCTCCGGCCATCGAATCCCGCATCAGATAGGAGTACCATATGGGCATTTTTCAACGCATCTTTCGCGTCGGTCAAGCTGAAGTTCACGCGGCAATAGACAAACTCGAAGATCCAATTCGGCTCACGGAACAGGGCATCCGGGACCTCAAGAAAGATCTGAGTAACGCGATGACCAGCCTCGCCGAAGTCAAGGGGCAGGGTATCCGCCTGCGCAAACAGGCATCGGACAGCAAGAAGGCCGCTGAGGACTACGAACGCAAAGCCATGGCGCTGCTTCAGAGGGCCCAGAAAGACCAGATCGATACGGCCGAAGCCGATCGCCTGGCCGGCGAAGCGCTTGCCCGCAAGGAAGAGAACGTAAACCGGGCCGCCACGCTCAGCGAGAACGCCCGCAAGCAGGAGGAGATGGCCGCGCAGCTGCAGACCCAGGTGGACAAACTCAAGTCCTCCATCGCCGGTTATGAAAACGACCTCGTGACGCTGCGCGCCCGGGCCCGGACGGCCGCGGCAACGAAGAAGATCAACAAGCAACTGGCGAAAGTGGACTCCAACGGCACGCTCGCCATGCTCGAACGCATGAAGGAGCGGGTGGAAGAGGACGAGTCCCTCTCAGAGGCCTACGGCGAAGTGGCGGACGCTTCCAAGAGCGTGGATGAGGAGATCGACGCCGCGCTTCAGGAAAAGAGTCCGGGCGCGGACAAACTGGCCGAACTCAAGAGTAAGATGGGAATCCAGGCGTAGATCCGGCACGCAGTGTCCCGGTAGAAAGGGATTAAGGCGCCGCAGGGGCGAACCCATGAACTGGAATCCGTTCAGAAAAAAGACCGATGAAGCCGATCCCGTGGTCGACTTTACGCTTTCCGACCTCAAGCCCGGATACGTGGTCGACTACGACCTGAAGACGTGGAAGGTGACGGCGCAGAACCATTACGATTTCGATGGAGACCGCGTGGACGAATGGGAATTGACCTGCGCCGATGAAGTGATGTACCTGGACCGCGAGGAGGACGACGGTCCTTGCTGGACCATTTCGAGCAAGATCCCCGTGTCCCGGATCGACGGCGACCTGAGAACGCACATCGTGGAAAATGAAGACCCTCCCGAAGAGGTGACCTGCGACGGTGTTACCTATTATGCGGAATCGTCCGATGCGGGTGAGTTCTACAGGAATGGCGAGGGACCCCCGCGGGAACTGATTACCTGGGAGTACCTGGACGATTCCGAACGGAAGACGCTGACGATCGAACAGTGGGGCGAGGACGACTTCGAAGCCTCCATCGGCGACATCGTCGAAGAGTACCAGTTCTCGGACATACTGCCGACGGAGTAGACAATTCTCGATTAACGAAACGTGGCGGATGACATTCTGTCGTCCGCCACGTTTTCCATTTGAGCTTGATTCGCAATTTTCCGGTGACCTGAATGTCGAATAAATACAGAAGAACAAAGGCGAACGGACGTCAACGGTCCCGGATGCTTGAAGTCACTGGACGTGAAGGGAAATCTCAACCTTATGAACGACCTCAATACGCCGTTTTGGCGCCGTCCCCTTCTGTGCCTTTTGTGCTTTTTGTGGTAAATTGACTGTTGTCTTTTTTCGAATTGAGGTCAAACCAGAAACTGCAATTTACTCTCCCGGCCTGCTTGTATTCTGGCGCAGTGATCCTCGAGGTTCAGCATATCGATAAGACTCCGGCCTTTCTCCATCTCCGCAAGCAGACGCGCTTCCTTCCTCTGCACCTCTTCCGCGACGGGAATGACCTCCGAAATCTCCTCGGAGGATGCGACAATCAGGCCGTCGTCGTCCCCGAAGACGATCTCGTCCGGATGAACGGTTACGCCGCCGCACGTGACGGGTACCTGTGTCTCGAAGAGCCGAACCGTCGTACCGGCAACCGGGTTGACCGAACGGGCGTAATACGGAAGCCGTTGTTGTCGGATGGCGGCCGTATCCCTGCATGGCCCGTCGTTCACGATTCCGGCCAGCCCCTTGCGCCGCGCCTCCGTTGGAAACAGTTCCCCGGTCAGCGCCTTGCGGCTACCCTGAGAGTCAATCACCAGGACTTCCCCCGGCAAGGCGTCGCGCAGGGCCACGATCACGGTCAGAAAATCCTCGTGGCAGGTCAGCGTGTGGGCGCGCCCGATCAGCCTATGACCGGGCGTGACGGGACGGATGGCGGGGTCTACGGCCCTGACGGGTCTATCAAGCGCTTTATACCCATCGCAGACGCACGCGGTATCCAGCCGGGACAGCCGGCGTCTGATTTCGTCGAAGTCCATTGTTGGAGACCTTTCAAAAACAAATTCGAGCTATCAGCCGTCAGTGACCTCTCTCCCCGGCCCTCTCTCCTAAAGGAAAGAGGGAGGAGAAGCGGGTTTCGCTCAATCAATGCATTTCACAACCCGCGACCGGGGGTACGGGGGGTTTTTCCGTGCTGATCCGTTCATTGCATTTGCATTGGTACTGCTGAAGGGTTTGCAGGCCGCCCGAATGCCGGTTGCGGCTCTGGAGTGATTCACGGAAAAACCGGCCCCCTGCCGAAGGGCGCGATTCTTTTTGGTCCTTTTTCTTACGCGGATAAGAAAAAGGACGTAAATAACAATAAAACAAAGGATTTATGAGGAAAGAACTGGCATGCAAGGACAGAACCTTCGTTTGTCGTTCCCTTCCAAATCATGCCTACGGCGTGTTCCTTTTGAAGCGACCGATTTTCCCTTCTTCCTTCTTCCTTTTTCCTTCTTCCTTTCTTCTTGGTCTTCACCATCCCCAATCTCCTTCCCGGTAATACCTGTCCACCACCGGCGCCAGTTCGGTACTCACCTCCACGTCTTCCAGCCCGTCGAACATCCCCTTCCAGAAATGCAACATGCCCACCATTGCCTCCCCGTTGATGAAGTCGGTTTCGACGCCCGAAAAGCGAAGCGCCAACGCTCGCCGTTTCAGACGCGGTTCCGTGATGACCTCCTCCTTCATGGCCAGGTGCCAGCCCCAATCTCCCATGGTCGGAATCGCATTGTGGTAAGGCACAACCTGGAACCCCGCCGATTTCAAGGTCCTGTACACGCATAAGAACGCCCGCCTGGCGTGGAGCGGACTCGAACTCTGCGTCGCGAGTATCCCGTGTCGCGAGAGGCGCCGTTTGCACGCCGTATAGAATTCCTTCGAATACAGCCGGGCGAGGTCCGGACCCTTCGGATCCGGCAGATCAATGAGAATCACATCGTAGATTCCCGTGTCGTCCGCCAGAAACCGGCCCGCGTCCTGCGTGACCACGTCCACGCGTTCATCCTCCAGCGCCCCCCGGTTCGCTTCCACGAACACCGGATGGGTGCGCGCCAGCCGGATCATCTCAGGGTCCAGGTCCACCAGCGTGACCCGTTTCACGTCGCCGTATTTCAAGACTTCCCGGAGCGCCAGTCCGTCGCCGCCGCCCAGAATCAGCACCCGCTCCGTAGACGCGGCCAGTCCCATCGCCGGATGCACGAGCGGCTCGTGGTACCGTTCTTCGTCATAGGTGCTGAACTGCATGCCGCCGTTCAGGTACAACCAGTGGTGCCCCTTCCACCGGGTCATCACGATCCGCTGGTACGGGGTCTGCGCCTCGAATACCACCCGGTCCCGATACCGGCTCTGCTCGCCGAACCGCATGATGGGCTTCATAAATGCGCCCAGCGCAATAAGCCCTCCCGCGGTGATCCAGAACGCGGCAACGAGCGCGCCCGGCCGCGCCAGCAGGCCCCGGTATCGCCACAAAAGCGTAGATGCAACCGCAAAGTTCACCGTGCCCAGCGCGATGGGCGTATAGGTCAGCCCCAGCTTCGGCAGCGCGAAAAACGCAAACAGCAGTCCTCCGGCCAGTGCGCCGAAATAGTCCTTCTCCATAACCGACGCGATATTGGTTCTGAGTTCCTCGTACGCGTCGTTCATGCGCGTAACCAGGGGAATCTCAAGTCCGATAAGGAATCCGATCGCGCCGGCAAAGCCATAAATAATGGCGCCCGTCGCCTCGACGAACGCCGTTCCCCAATAGGCCGCTGCGGCGGACGTCGCGCACAGCGCCGAGAGGGTGAATTCAACCGCGATAAACCGGTCCAGCAGCCGCTCCGAAAGATACCGGCTAAGCCGGCTTCCGAGCCCCATCGTAAAGAACATCAGCGACAATACCAGCGTCCACTGCAGCGTGGGGTTTCCGAGCAGGTAGCTGGCCAGCGTGGAAAGCACGAATTCCGCGACGATGCCCGCCAGTCCGGTCGCGAACAGGCACGCCTTCAACAGGCGGCCGCTTCCCGAGCCTCCCGACGATACGGGAGGGGGCGCGCCTTTGCCGCCATGGTCTCCGGGGACGCTGTCCAATGCGGCCATACCCTCTTCTTCTGTCCCGCGCCAGTGTTCTGTCCCGGAAATAAGTTGCCTAAATTCGACCGTCGAGTCGCCTGTCTCGCAAGGCGCCGGAGCGCAGGCGACCTGCGCAAGGTCGGCGAGCGAGGGGAACGTAGCGAGACAGGATGAATCGGCGGTCGAATGGTGAGGAATTTATGGGACAGGACACTAGACCGCCTTGCACGTCAACCCGCCGTCCACGACGAGTTCGGCGCCGGTAACGTATTTCGCCTCGTCCGAAGCCAGATACAAGGCGGCATAAGCCACGTCCCAGGCATCGCCCATCCTGCCCATCGGACACTGGTCGTCACGAATCTGAATCATCTTCTCCACGTCGCCCTGTGCGTAGAATTCGGCCAGGGATTTCGCCACCATGGGCGTATTCATGAATCCGGGCAGTATGGAGTTGGCGCGGATATTCTTCCTGGCGTACTGCATCGCGATACTCTGAGTGAACTGATTCACCCCACCCTTGGTCGCGCTGTAGGACACATAGGGCACGCCCAGCCAGCGGATCGACGTGATCGAAGAAATATTCACGATCGCTCCGCCGCCCTGACGTTCCATCCGGGGAAGTACATGCTTGCAGGTCAGAAACATACTCTTGAGATTCACGTCGACCACGCGGTCCCAGTCTTCCTCGCTCAGTTCGACGCATCCGCCCACCTGCAGAATGCCGACGTTATTGTGCAGAATATCAATACGGTCATAAGTCTCAAGGCACCGCGCGACGAGGGCTTCCACGTCTTCTGACCGCGACACGTCCGCCTCGTGGGCCGTACAGTCCCCTCCCTCGCGCGCGATGATGTCCCGGGTCTCTTCCGCGGCCAACGGATTTATGTCCACGGCGAAGACGCGGGCGCCTTCACGCGCAAAGAGAACGGCCGTTGCCTTGCCGTTTCCCCATCCGGGTCCGACCGATCCGGCCCCCGTCACGATCGCGACCTTGTCTTTCAGGCGATTTGCCATGGCAAACGTTACCTACAGGGTCCACACAACCAGCAGCGAGGCTCCGACGTATGAGAACGCGACGATAAATCCGGCGCCCAGATGCGGGTTATCGGGATCCGAAATCTCCGCCGACAACTTCAAGCCCGGCAACAGGACCTTGTCCGTGGCAACCCGTACCACCAGCAGCAGGACGAGTCCGATGACGACCTCCAGCCCAAAGTACTGCAGGCTCGTCGTCCAGGAAATAAAGTCTCCGGCCACCGCGTGCCGAACGACAATGCCGATACCCACCAGCGCACCCGAAAATGCCACCCCCGCAGCCACGTTGTCCCTTTCAATCTCCGCATGCAGATCGTATGGCGTGGCCCAGTTGTAGACAATGCCCGCCACCACGAGCGCCGCCTGTCCCAACAACCAGAACGCGACTGTCGTGACAACGCCGCCGATTACACCGGACACGGCGCCGTAAATCACCAGACCCGTGGCGATGTACGAGGCGCAAACCACGGCGCCGGTACCCGCATTCTGGTCACGCACGATTTCGTCCCGGATCGAAAACTGGTGCAGGATCAGCCTGTCATTGATGACCCGAGACAGATTCATCAGCACGATCGACAGCGGACCGTAGATGAGTACGTCGACCAGGTCGACCTCCAGCCCGTGCGAGGGCCCTGAAATCACCCCTCCGATGGCCAATACGAGCCCGAAAAAATAGCCTACCATTGCCACAGACAGGGCCGTATTGTCCTTTTCCGCGAGCTCTTCCTTCACACGGTAACTCGGCGTGGTCCAGTCGTACACAAGCTTGCCAATCCAGAACAACACGTACGCGCAGACCAGGTAAATCCCCGTTTCCAGCAAACTGTCCCACATCATTTTCCAAACCTCCCTCTGCTTCGGCTGCCAAAGCCCGACCGGTTGCGGCCGGACCGGTCCGTGACCCTCTGGGAAAAGGACCGCTGTCTGTTTGCAATGGCCCGTTGCCGGCGCTGATAGAACGCCGGCTTTTGCCTCTTCGTGACCGACCCTTCCGTACCGTACTCGCGGTTGCGCCCGTAATACGGCCGCCGCCGATCGCGGCTGTTGCGATAGTCGTCGTAGTCGTTGCGGTAAATCTGCCGCCCGTAGCCCCCGCCCATCAGGTCCCGCATCAACGCGTACTGTCCGTAGAACACCCAGAAACTCCCGCCGCCGCCCCAGTGTCCGTAGTGGGGGTTCCCCACGTAGTGATATCCCGGCGGATGCGGGGTATTGTTCACCCCTTCGTCCGATTTGGCGACCAACGCCATGCCGAGAAACGCCGAGTAACGCCGGTACACTTCCTCGGGGACCTCTATCCAGTCGGTTGTTCTCCGCCGCTCTCCCTGTACGACGGTGTATCTGTGATAATAATCAGTAAAGTAGGCGCCGTCCTCCCTCATATCTTCGAGTATGATCATATACTCCGGCGCGTTCGCCAGGCTCCTCTGCATTTCCTGAACGGGATCGCGGGCGCCGCACCCGGCAATCCAGAACGCGGCGAACGCAATTGCAGGCCATCGCAACTGTGGCATAAGCATCTCCTTGGCTTAACAGCCCGTAGTTGTTCCAATCGTAGAAAGATAGCCCGGCGCCAACGGCATGTCAAGGTGCTTGCCCGTGTACCGCACGGGTTGCTATATTGTGTCGGGAACACCGCGAGAACGACGGGATTTCACTTTCATTCGGCCGCTTCACGCCGCTATTCCAGAGGATACCAGATCTTGGCTTTCTCCATTGACACGTCGCCTCAGCCGGACCGCCATCCTCCGATCACGCCTGCTGACGGTTCCATCGCGATCCAGAATCCGCCGGCATTGATCTGGCGCGCGGACGACAGGGCCGCCGAATACATCGTCGAGATCAGCGCAGGCGCCGGATTTGAGAGGGAGGTTATCCGGCGCGAAGGCATCGACATGCCCTTCTACAACCCGCCGGTCGAACTCGAGCGTGGAACCTGGTACTGGCGTTACTTCGCGGTGACGTCCGGGGGTGAAAGGTCCCTACCCGGCCCTGTGCGCCGTTTTCACGTCACGCCCGAATCCGTACCGCTTGCCGTACCCCCGTCGGAACGCATCCTCGACACGATGCCGGACCACCCCCGCATCTTTGTAACCCCTGAAACCCTGGAGGCGTTCCGCGCCCGCAGGCATGGGCCGGGCCGTGAAGCCTGGCGCCATCTCAAACACCGGGCGGACGCCCTGGTTCAGAGCGCACCGCCTGATCTGAACCTGCAGTCCGTGCCCGAGGGCCTGGACGAACGCCGCGGTCAGGTATTTCATTTGAGAGACGGACGCCTCACGTTCCCGGCGGAATTCCAGATCTCCCAACTTAAACGAGGCGCCGATACCGTAAATGCGCTCTCGTTTGCCTATTTGATCTCGGGCGATGAAACGTATGCCGCGGCCGCGCGGCGCTGGATGGCCTTTATCTCGAACTTCCGTGTCGACAGCCACCAGGAAGACAGGGGCCAGCACGATACCGTCGTCTACTGCTACGAATACGGACTGAAGGGCATGGCCCTCGCGTACGATCGACTCTACGATCTGCTTACGCCACGCGAACGTTCAACGGTACTAAGCCACATCGTGTATCATTGCGAAGCGGCCTATAAGTGGATCCGGGAAGGGCTTCAGATCCATCTGAATTATCAGAATTCTCACGGTCAACAGTGCATGCACGCGCTACTTACCTCGGTCCTGGCGGTTGCGACCGAAACTGCGCAGACCCGGGAATGGGCAGACTACCTCATCCGTCAATACGCGAACCGGGTTGCATGGGGAAGCGTGGACGGGGGATACACCGAAGGCCAGAAGTACGGCCATAAAGTTCAGTTCATACTGGAAGCCCTGGCCGCACTCAAGACCGCGACGGGTATGGACGTCTTCCGCGAACCCCGGTGGCGGAATACCGGCTCGTTCTGGCTGTATTGCATGTCTCTCAATTACTGGTGGAACCACTGGGGGGACTGCTATTCCCTGATCGACCCGAATCTCGGCAGCGATGCCGATTCCTACGTGTCCGCTTTTCTGGCCGCGATGACCGGGGATCCCGCGGTCAAATGGTGGAGCGACATACGGGTCTGCAACCCGGTGCATCTCCCGCTCCAGTACCTCGCCGGCAGCGGCGTGAGGTCCAGGCCGCCGGTCGATATCCCGCAGGCCCGCCTGTTTTCCGCCGTCGGTCAACTCGCGGCGTACGACCGGTTCTACGATCACGGAAGCAGCCGTATCTTCTTCCGGAGCAGCCCGTGGGGCGATCACAGCCACGCCCACCAGGACCAGAACGGATTCGTCATCCACACCGGCGGTGAGATCCTCGCGTGCGATGCGGGTTATTATACCTACGCCGGCGACGTCTACCACTCGCAATGGAGTCGAACCACGCAGACGCACAATTCCATCCTCGTCGACGGCGAGAGCCAGCGCCGGGGCATCGCCCACAAAGGAGAGATAACCGCTTTTTTCAATACGCCCGACGCCTGTTTCTTCACCGGAGACGCATCCGGCGCGTATGGGGAGCTACTCGAAAGGTTTCACCGCCATATCCTCTTTATCCGCCCCGACGTCTTCGTCATCTGCGACGACCTTGAATCGCCCGAGCCGCGGGAATACGCCTGGACGCTCAACACGTTCGAACGCGCGGACATGGACGAAGGCAGTCAATCCATGACCATCCCCCAGCGGGACCAGCGCCTCCTGGTCCGGCACCTGGCGGGCGGTACGCTGAGGTACTCGCAGAACAACGACCGGCCGTTTCCGCTGAAGACACGCGACTGGTGCCGGGTTACCGAAGCCTTCCCCCAGCAATGGAATATCCGGGTTGCAACCGAAAAGAGGACCAGTGCGCGGCTGGTCGCGGTACTGCATGCGTATTCAAATGCCGAAGGTCCGCGGGTTGACAACATCCGCCGCGTGGAGGCGGACGGCGCCGTTGGCGTCAACTTTCAGTCCGGAAACCGCTCCGAGTGCGTCCTGTTTCGAAACCGGGAGGGCGGCTTCGTTGAAGGCGCGGGTATTCAGACGGACGGCGGGGTCGTTAATGTCTGCCATACCGGGGACCGGCTCGAGCGCTGGCTGCTTCACGGCGGCGCCCGGCTCAGCCTGAACGGAGAGATTCTCCTGACCGCCGATGCGGAGTGCGACGCCGCAGCGAATTACGACACCCGAAGCGCCGCCGCGCACGTCCAGGTCCGGCGCCGGACGCCCGTGCGGCTATCCCTCTTCCTTCCCCGTGCGCCGGGCTCGATGTTCATCTGTCCGCCGGAGCGTCCGGGGAGCGCGAGGCCCATCGATTTCACGTGGCGTGACGGGAGGGTTGTAGTCGACCTGGACGACGCGGGCGAATCCGTCCTGTGGATCGACCCGGTCACGGATCTGACGGCGACCCCGGAACCGCTTGAACTGACGCTTGCCGACAGTGAGGGTCGGCAGACGTTGGAACTGAAGACAGCCATCGCGGACAACGGGGATATCATTGCCTTCGGAGAGTTGACGCCGCGCGTGCCGGGTTTCTATGAACTCGTCGCGGAAGGCACGGAATTGCTCGTGCAAGACCGGTGGGACCCGGACGTGAGCGCACGGGGGACCGGAAGCGTCACCGGCTGCCTGCGAGAGGGCTCTGAGATCTTCCTCCGCTATCCGCCGGACGGTCGACCGGAGGCTCACGCTCACCTGAAAGAAAGCCACAAGGGCAGACTCATCAACCTGCTCTGCAACGGCGGCTTTGAAGCCGGCATCGTGGATTACCCGCCGCGTTACTGGAACGTGCAGCACCCCCGCACTCACGATACCGGCTGGCCGGCGTGGCGCATGGAGGGAGGCGTGGCAGGCGGCGCGTGCCTCAAGTTTACCAGGCCCACCGACCCCATTTCGCTCAAGAGCCGGCCGATGCGCCTCCGCACGACCGGCCGTTACCGCCTGCGATTCAAGGCAAGGGGCAGCGCCACGCATGCGCACGTGACCGTTTCGGGACAGCAGGGTACCCATATCGACGTTCCCGTCAGACCCGCTGAGGCATGGACGGAGTACCGGGCGGAACTGGACGTCCAACCGGGTTACACAACCGTGTCCGTCGCGTTCGATTCCGGTGGAGAACCCGACCAGGTCCTTTGGATGGACGATATGGAATTCGGGTATATTGGGTAGGGCTTACGGCGCCATCGACAGGCTTCTTTCCTGTCTTCAGAGGATCCCCGACGTCGAGAACGGAGGTGAAGATTGAACTCGCCGGTGACGTTTGAAATCTGTGTCGGCACCGCACAGGGCGCCATCGCCGCGCAGGAAGGCGGCGCCCACCGCGTGGAGTTGTGCGACAATTTGATGGAAGGCGGCACCACGCCCAGCGCGGGCGCCGTTCAGGTTGCACGCAAGCATATCGACGTCGGTCTCAACGTGATCGTACGGCCGCGCGGAGGCGACTTCTGCTATTCGGACGTCGAGTTCGAAACCATGGCTCGGGACGTGGAAACGGCCGCCGAAAGTGGCGCGGACGGGATCGTGATCGGCATTCTGAATCCGGACGGATCGATCGACCTGGAGCGCACCGGCGTTCTAATCGAACGGATCCGCCCGCTTCCGGTGACGTTCCACCGGGCGTTCGACATGACGGCCGATCCCCACCGTGCGCTGGACGACCTGATTTCGCTGGGCGTGGACAGGGTACTCACTTCGGGCCAGGAGATCTCGGCGCTGGAAGGGATGGATCTCATCGCCGAATTGATTGAAAGGGCCGCGGGCCGGATCGTGATCATGCCCGGCGGCGGCATTACGGAACGCAACGTCGCGAAAGTCGTGGCCGGCACCGGCGCCCGCGAGATTCACGTCGCCGCCGGAAGCAGCGTTCCCGGCCGGATGACGTACCGCAATCCGAACGCCTTCATGGGCGGGGAGCTGCGTCCCCCGGAATTTTCACACGATGTCACCGACGCCAACCGCGTCAGTTCCTTCATTCAGGCCGTCACGCCGCACGTCTGACGGCTCTCCCCCGGTCCAATTCCACAGCACTTTATGCCTCAGCGTGCTTCGGGGCGCGCGTTGGCTGATTCGATAAGGAGAACGCACTATGCGCATCATCGCGATCGGCTGTGAGTACACCGGAAAAACAACCCTGTTCGACGGCCTCATGCAGTGGGGGCGCGAACGGGGCATCGTCCATCACCTGGACGACCACTTCAGCATTCCCGACTGCCAGATGCTCAAGACCGAAGGCGATCAGCGGATCATGCTGGGCCTGCCGGAAGCCATAAAGGAACGTTACCAGCGGTTCCAGCTTGCCTATCACGTCCGGCTGATCAACAAATACGAACACATTCTGCTGGGCGGATTTCACATCGAGGAGAACATCTACGGCCCCCGGTACTATTATCCCGCCGTGGGCCGCCTCTCCGAGACTCCGAGAGCCTGGGAAGCGGAAATGCCGAAGGACACCATTCTGGTCCATCTCAAGGCCCGCGCCGACGTCATCGAAAGACGCATGGACGAGGACCGTCATACGTATCACATTGTCCCCAGGGAAGACATCCGGGAAATCCTGGACGAATTCCAGGCGGAGTACGGCGCATGCTGGATCATGCGCAAGTTTGAAATCGATACCTCCGATCTGACCCCGGACGGCCTTCTTCAAGCCTTTCTGGACGGATCCGTTCCCTTCCTCAACGACCGCGATACGCTCACACGGATGAATACGTAAATGTGAACATCGGCAACCCTCGCGCTGATCAAGGACCGGTTGGGACTTTCCTGATTCCTTGACAGTGCATGGGGGTTTGCGTACTATTGTCTGATCATCCCAACAGGCATATTCGCGTGGCCATTGCACACGTCCTGGATCACGGGTGGACGTTCCGAAAGGCGGGGCCACGCGCCCACACCTGGGGCCGTCTGTTTTGCCCGTTACGGGATCGGAGCGGCTGTGTGAGGGCCGTTTACTCAACGCCAAGGAATCCGGAAGACCATGCCAGAGCAATCCGACGGTCCGTTGAGAAGTGTCCGCACCACGCAATATAGGTGATAAGTTGGAAAGGGCTTTTCCGATGGCAAAGTACGAGTTTGCCTTGATACTCAAGGGCCAATTCGAATTGACCGTAGAGATCGCAGACGAATTGTACAGGGCCGGTTGCGACGATGGATCGCCAGGATTGTGCAACGGGGTTTTCTCAATCGATTTCTGCCGTGAGGGAGAATCCCTTGAAACCGCCATTTTGTCGGCAATCGCAGACGTGACGTCGGCTGGTTACCACGTAGAACGAGCAGAGATCGAAGCAGAAGCCATTGCGCATACGGTGTGACGAAATGTCCACGAGTACGTCGACGGATGCCGAAGACGTGAAAGTTCTTCAAGGCTATCGTTAATATAAGGTCGCGCGCAGTTCAAGGATGAGACTGGGCAAACTATCGTACGCTGAATGTCGTTCAATACCTGAAAATTGACTGGTCTCCGTCAGATGGAGCTGGAACGAAAACATGGCAGAGTCAGCTGTAGAAAGAGATATCCTTGAAGAGATTCGCAAGTTGGACATGCCACGACAGGAACGCGTCCTGGAGTTTGCCCGGTCATTGACAAACGTCCAATCGGCAGGAATTCCGGGGGAATACCTGTTGAGGTTCGCTGGTGCAATCGACAGGCACAACCTTGAAGAAATAGCTCAAGCGATCGATATGGGTTGCGAACGAGTAGAACGCAATGAATGGTAGACTGAGAAAGGAAGCCATGTGGACTTGAGTCGCCAACCGCCGCGCCGACCTTCCAACGTCGCCATCGCCGGAATCGTCAACCTCGCCCGGATGACGGACAAGGCCCGCGCATACAACCGCCGAAAGCTGGGTGAATTCCTGTACGGCGACGATTCGGGCCTGGACAAGATCCTGCTGGAATTTCTGGAGGTCTCGCACGACGACTTTGCCGATGCCGCCGGGCGCTATGGCGATGCGGATCTCGGGCGATGGATTCGGGAGGTTTCGGACCGGACGGACGAGGAGATCGACGCTTTCAATCAGTACCATCTCCAGCGCGAGCCGGACGACGAGGCGGGCAGACAGCGGCTGAAGGACCGCATCGAGAAATTCGCGCCCGGTCGAACCGACATCGTCACCGTGTTCCAGTCCATCGAACTGGACGACTGGGCGAACTTCAGAGATGTCGATCTCTCGCAACGGGCTCCACGGTCCCCGTACCGCAGGGAGGTCGCGGGGATCTTCGGTCTGGCGCGGATGGCGGACAAGGCCCGCGCGGAAATGGCGGGGACCCTCGGCGAGTATATTTACAACTGCCCGATCGACCAGGCGATCACCGACTTCGCCGGCTTTACGGCGGAGGACTTCAGGGAAGCCGCCTATCAGAATCCGAACGACCTGGAACTCGGGGACTGGGTACGGGAACACACCCGTGCGCATTCAGGCGAGATATCGCAGTTCAACCATCGCATATCCGGAAAGGGCCCGGAAGACATCAAGGAATGCGCGATCTTCAAGGCGGCGCTCGCGAAGGCCGCGCCGAATCGAACCGACATCACCACCTGGTTCGACCTGCTCGACGTGGATGACGAGGTCTCCTTTGGCGTAGTGGACCTGACCCGCCATCCGCCCAGAAGCCCGTACGACGCATCTGTCGGCGGTCTCTTCGGCCTGGCCCGGATGATCGACAAGGGCAGGGCGGCAATCCACCATTTGCTGGGCGAATACGAGTACGCGGAAGATTCCGGGCTGGACAAGAAGATCGCGGAGTTTTACGGGTTCCCCATGGGCGATTTCACCGATCTCATCAGGGCGGGCCGAACTGACGAGGAGATCTTCGAGTGGCTCAATGAAAGCCACTGCAAATCCAGTCGGGAAATCAGCGATTTCAACCGCGATATCGGCACGATCGAACCCTGGAACGAAAAGCGGCGCACCTGGTTCCGCGGTGTCATCGCGGGCCTGGATCCAACCCGCACCGATGTGACGACGTATATGGCCCTGATCGTACTGGACGACACCATCCACTTTGCGCGTATCAAGGCGGGCGTTTGAACCCGGTCCTGAAACGCAGCTGCAGCGTGAACTTTCTTCAGGGCTTGTTCCCGATTCTTTCCCGGTCAAGTCGGGGCTTGGATTAGCCGCATAAACCTGTGAGTTTATTTGATAAAAGGTTGTCTATTAATTATTCAGTGTATTATACAGCAGCAACCCCTTCAGTTGTGAATTCGGATTTTTCAGAGTTGTGTTGTGCGATCTATAGTTGAAGGAATCGTCGCCATCATCCGGCAGTAGGGAGCATTCTTTCGGTTATATGGTTCTTATCCTGTCGATCCTGTTCATCCATGTATGATCCGTTTTCTGAATGAAAAACGCGAGAAGGAGAATCGGTATGTCCAACCAAGAAGTCGCGCTGGCAAAGTTCACCCGCAGGGAATTCCGGGAAGCCCTGGAAGCCGGACGGTTCGGAACCGCCATCATCCCAACCGGGAGCAATGAGCAGCACCTCGAGCACCTGGCCATGGAGTACGATATCCGCGCGTCGACACACGTGGCTACCGAAGCTGCCAGAAGGCTCTACCCCAATGTTGTCGTGAACGTACCGATGGCGGTCGGTATCTCCGAACATCATATGATTCATAAGGGAACTGTCACCGCCAAACCCGGAAGCTGGCTGGCAGTACTCTTCGACGCCGTGGAGAGCCTGGTTCGCCACGGCGTCAAGAACGTGCTGATTCTCAACGGACACGGGGGCAACGAAGCCCCTATGATGGGTATCCTCCGGCAGTGGCAGCTCTTCTTTCAGATGACGGCGCCGGACGCCAACGTGCAGTTCCATTCCTACTGGAACCTGAGTCGGGAGATTGCCGAACAGCACTGCACGAGCCGGGTGCCGGGCCACGCAGGCGAATACGAAACCGCCATGGCCATGGTCATCTGCCCGGAGAACATCCGCCACGATGCCATGTCGGACCAGGAGGTCCAGGAGCCGTTGAAGGCTACCGAGGAATTGGGGAAGATTCTGGTTGAAGCTGCGGTCCGGAAAACCGTGGAATACCTCGAGGGAATGATTGAGGCAACTAACCACGAGATACAGCCGCACGTCTATTCGAAGGAAATGTTTGCCGCGCAGGAGAAGAAATAGACTTCAGGCAGCGCGAACTGCCGGAAAGGATGAACCATGACCGTCCAACGGGCGAGGTACGGCGCGGATGCCGCCGCGGGGCTTGCCGGCACGCTGCCGCAGCCCTTTCCGCGCACCATCGGACCCAACGCGATGACCTATCTTCAGGAGGTGGTCGACTCCGGTCTGACGTGCAACATGATCGGGCGATTTGAAGACGCGTTCGCCGAAGAGATGGGCGTGGAACACTGCATTGCCACGCCCGGGTGTACCCCCGCGCTGGCCGTTCTGGCCTGCGCGCTGGACTTCGAACCCGGTGACGAGATCATCGTCAGTTCAGCGACGGACTACGGCACCGTGCAGGGTATCATCAGGGAGAGCTACATCCCTGTTTTCGCGGACACGGACGCCGGTACCATGATCAGCAGCGCGGCCTCGATTGAACCCTGTATAACAGACCGCACACGTGCGATTCTGGTTGTGCACATGACCGGTACGATTTGCGATATGGACCCCATTGTCGAACTCGCCGGCAAACACGGTCTCTTTCTCTATGAAGACGTCTGCCAGGCCGTCTTCGGGGAATACAAGGGAAGGCTGGCCGGGTCTCTCTCCGATGCGGGCGCTTTCTCCTTCGACTCGGAAAAAACCATGGGTTCGGACGTTGGCGGCTGTGTGGTGACCAACGACGATAATCTGGCCGAACGCATGCGTTTCATCGGCCACAGCCGCGGCGGCCAGATGCTCGAGGGGTTCGGAAGGCAGCACGTCGTGCCCGGGTTCGCCCACCGCATGCCTCAGTGCACGGCTGCGGTCACACTGGCGCAACTCGAGATCATCCGTCCCAACGTGGAGCAGCGCGACCGGATGATCCGCCTGCTCACGGAGAGGCTGGAAGATATACCGGGCATCACGCCGCTTCCCATCCCGGATTATATGAACGTCTACTCCTGCTGGATGACCGGGTTCAGCGTCGACGCCGATGCGTTTGCGTGTACACCGGATGATTTCGCGCAACAGGTCGCGGACGCGGGTATCCCGGGCGCGGGCACGGGGCGGTATTACCTGTTGCCTCCGGCGCTGCCCTTTCTCACCGAAAAAGCGGAGAAGAAGCTGTATCCCTATTCCAGGCCACCGGCTTCCAGAGCGTACACGTACAGCGGGGATACGTGCCCCAATGCACAGCACTTTCTGGAGTCCTTCGTTCGCTGGACGTCATTCTGCGAACGCTATGAACCCGAACACTGTGAACTCGCCGCACAGATTGTAAGTGATGTGGCGGATCGAAATCGCGCGTAGGCGCCGCGCGTCGCAAAGAGGCAACAGCAGCTGTCAGTGATCTCTCCCCCGGGCCCCTCGCACAGGGCCGTCAGCTAAACCAGGTTAGCGGTTGGGCCGGGCGAAATCAACTCACGGTTGCCAGCGCCATTATTTGGGCAACCACAAGGGTTGCCCCTACAAGTGCAACATCGGCGCGGGAACCCGAAGAATTCAATTCGTGGACCTTTGTTTTGTAGGGGCGTCCCTCGTGGGCGCCCGGCAACCGGCGTTACCTCGATCCTCTACTTCCCTCTACCCGCCCTCAAGTACCCAGGAGATCCGAATGTCAGACACACGATATCGTGAGATCGAAGTCGCCGGCTCGGCGCTGGAGATGGGGCGGCAGATTGGCGAGGCTGCCCGCGAGGAAGTGCGGGGCTTTGCGGATATCGCCCTTGAACGCGTGAACAAGAGCGTCAGCGTCCCGGTGGAAAGGGCGATGGGCGTCGCCCGGGACTGCATCCCGTACGTGGAGCGGTACGCACCCCACATGCTCGACGAGATGCGCGGCACCTCCGAGTCCTCCGGCGTCTCGATGGACGATCTCATGATGCTCCAGGTCCGCAATCAGCTTCAGGCGGAAGCGGATTCCGGCTGCACTTCATTTTCACTTACCGCCCCCGCCGGACACGGCAATATTGTGGGCCAGAACTGGGACAACGACCCCGGGCTCAACCCCTATACCATCGTCCTCACCCGCCGTCCGGAAGGAAAGCCCGCCATCCTGAACATTACCCAGGCCGGCATCATCGCCTACATCGGCCTGAACAGCGAGGGAATCGGGCTTTGCCTGAATACGCTGCCCGCGCCCTCCCGCCCCGTGGGTGTGCCGCACTACTTCACGGTCCGCGGCATTTACGAGACGGCCACTATGGAAGACGCCGTGCAGGCGGTGCGAAGGGCGAGGCGCGCCATCCCCGCCAACATCATTCTCTCCACACCGCAGGGGCCCGCGGACCTGGAAGTGACCCTGGAAAACGTACACGTGATCCGGGACGACGGCGTTGGCCTGGTGACGCATACAAACCACTGCGAGCATCCGGAACTGGCGCACAACAACGATGTCTTCCCCGAACTCATCCAGTCGGGCGGCCGAAAAATCCGGATCCAGAAACTCTTCAATGAAATGGAACGCCCCTTTGCAATCGAGAGCCTGAAGGCTGCCCTGAGCGATCATGAAGACCATCCCACCTCCATCTGCCGCCATCCCAACGATCATCCCACGACAGGGTACTGGGCGACCACGTTCTCCGTGATCATCGAAACCGATGCAGGCCGCATGCACGTGAGCAGGAACAACCCCTGTCAAAACCCGTATGAGACCTATTCGCTGAACTGATCGGCACGCGTTTTTGTGCTCGGCCTTTCTGGAACCGCCCGCATGTCTCTCTCGTCCAACCAGATCGCGTACGCGCTCTCGCGAAAGCTCCTGCGCAACCGGCATACCCGCATCATGATGGACTATTATGCGGAAAAGCTTCCGCGTCTGGAAACGCCCGCGTCCGCCGCGGAGTGGAAAAGCCGAACCGCCAGGATTCGCGGGGACCTCCTGAAGAAAGTCTTCCTGAACGGACTCGATCCGGACGTCAACGATCGCCCGCCGGATGTCCGGTGGCGCGGCGTTCTAAAGGGTAACGGCTACCGCATCCGGAAACTCCATTACGAAGGGTATCCGGGCATGCGGATCCCCGCACTGCTGTACGAGCCCGAGAATCTGCGAGGAAAGGTACCGGCGGTGCTCAACCCCAACGGCCACCATCGGGGCGGGAAGGCCATGGACTACAAGCAGGTACGGTGTATCAACCTGGCCAAACGCGGCATGCTTGCCCTGAACTTCGAATTCATCGGCATGGGCGAACTTCAGGGCTCACTCAACCACATGCAGCAGGCCCACGTCGACCTGTGCGGCGTAGCGGGTGTCAGCGCCATGTACCTGGCCATGAAACGCGGCTTGGACGTCCTGCTCGCTCACGAACACGCAGACCCCGACAGGGTGGCCATGACCGGTCTCTCGGGCGGCGGATGGCAGACGGCCGTACTCACGGCAATCGATGAACGCATCGGCGTGTCCGTGCCGGTTTCGGGACACTCCCCGATCTGGCACCGGGCAACCAGGCGATGGCAGGACCACGGCGACCTGGAACAGACGCCCGTCGATCTCTGCACCGTGGCGGATTACGACACCCTCACCGCCATGTTTGCGCCCCGTCCGGCGCTGCTTGTACACAGCGTCAATGACAGTATATTTCGCCCGGAATTCATGCGGCCGGCCCTGTATACGCCCGCCCGAAAGGTCTATGAGAAACTCGGCGCGTCCAATCACATCGGTTTTTACGCCAATGAAGACCCAGGCACCCACAACTACGAGAAAGACATCCGCGAGCAACTCTACAAATTTCTGAAGAATGCCTGGACCCTCGATATCTCCACCGGGGATATTCCGTGCGACGACGAAATTCGCTCCGAGTGGGAACTCAATGTGGGGCTCCCGCCGGGCAATCCCACGTTCCTCTCGATCGCCGGAGACATCGCCCGGCGCCTGCCGGAGAAACGACCGTCCGCCGATTCAAGGCAGCAGGACCGAAGGCGCCTTTCGAGGGTGTTGCGCCTGCCGTCCGCTTACGCGGTGGAGTCGCGAACCGCCCTCAAGTCACGGACGCTGGCGGTCGTAAGCATCTCGCACCATCTTCTGAAAATGGACCGCTGGAATGTTCCCGTCACGGAATTCGATCCGCGGGGATCGAGCGACGTCCTGCTTGTCCTCCCGGAAAACGGCCGGGCCGGCGCGGCGAGGGCTGTAAAGAACGCGCTCGAGGCGGGCAAACGCGTTTTCGCCGCCGACCTGCTTGCGTTTGGCGAACAGGTTATCGCGGACGGCGAGTATCACTACCTGTTTATGGAATGCATCGCCGCCGCCGGCGACCGTCCCCTGGGTATCTGTACGGCGCAGTTGCTGGCCCTCCGGCGCTGGATCGAGTCGAGATCCGGCATGCGTTCCATGGACATAAACACCCAGGGCCTTTCCACCGGCCTGATTGCCCTGTGCGCGGCAGCCCTGCGGCCCCGTGGCGTCGACGCATTGCGCGCCAACCTTCCCGATACGCTCCGCCGGCTTATCGACTGGAGCGTGGACTACACGCAGGAGCCGGTTGCATTCTGTTTCGGCCTGCTCGAGCAGTTTGACATCCAGGACCTGGTCCGGCTATCCCACCCGGTTGACATTCTCATTCACGGCCGAGGGCCGATGCGTTGACCCCGCGTATCCCGGCCGAACATCCAGTCTCATCGTCGTTCCTGAAAGGCGCATGAAATGTCCGACGCTTCAACCATGCATCTGAACGCGCGTTACTACCGCGCCCTGCCGATCGACAACCCCGGTTACGAACCGGTCACGTTCGAGCTTCCCGTCCGGCGAACGGCCCTCATCGGCATGCACTGCTGGAATATCGGCTGCCCCGACGGTCCTCCCCTGAACATGGACTACTGCGTGGACCTGGGCTGGCCCGAGGCGACGGCGGAAGGGTACCGGATCATGTGCGAGGTGATGCGCCCGGCCATGGACGCGGCGCGGGCGATCGGCCTTCCCGTGGTACACGTGGAAGCGGACTGGATGGACGAACAATACCCGGACATCCCGTCCAGACGGGACAGGTCGAACGTCCGGAAACCCACCGGCCGCCAGAAGGAAATGCTGGACCGCGCGCATGGCCCCGACTATATGAAGCACTCGCCGCTCGCGAAGATGCGCCGGGCTGCAATCGTGTCTCCCGTCGGTGACGAACCCATGGTCTTTTATACCGACACATTGGACGCATATCTGAAAGCCAATGACATCGATACCCTGGTCTACACGGGATTCGCGGCCGATATGTGCGTTCTGGGTTCCGAAGGCGGCGGACAGGCGATGCTCTCCCGCGGGTACCGATGCATATTGATGCGCGACGGGACGGTGGGCGTGGAACGTCCCGATACCTTCGGCGAGCGTCTTGCAACACGTTACGGCATCCACATTTTCGAGTGGAAGATCGGATACAGCACCACGTTCGAGGCGTTCATGGATGCCGTGAATTCAGGTTAGAAGGGGAGATTCAATGGCTGTCAGGATTTGTGACTGGAAACACGGAAAGAAATGGGTCTACTCCATTACGTACGACGAAGCCCTGATCGAACTGCACGAGCGCGCAGTACCGATTCATGAAGCATTCGGTATACCGGGACACATGGAGGCGGTAGCGGGCCACATCGGCGAAATCCGGCGACTCGGCGCTTCCAGCTACAACGGTTTCCGGCATATGACCGGTGAGGAAATGAAGGAGATGGTCGACCGCGGCTGGGGCGTGGGCAACCATTCGTGGAGCCACGAAGTGATACAGCCGGATATGCTGGACCGGGAGTTGCGGGAGGCGAAGGAGGTGCTGGAGGAGGCCATCGACGGACCGGTCGACCTCTACTGCTCGCCAGGAAACAATACGAATATGGCGGACCACGTACTGGAAGCGTGCCGCGAGTACGGCTACCTGGGCGCGATGAGTCTGACGGATGCGCTCAACCGGCCCGGCGACGAACTCTTCTGGCTGAACCGAACGGCCCTGCATGACCAGTTTTACGAACCCTTCTACAGCGAGTTCGATCCGTACCGGAACATACGCCACGCGCAAGCGGACGGCGGATGGATCATCGACTATTGCCATTGCCCGCTGGATGAGGCGGTCCATCGGAACAAGGACTGCACGGCGGACCAGCTTCGGCGCCGTTTCGATGCCGTTGTCGAGGAAGGCGGGGAAGACGTGTGGTGCGCCGTGCCCGAGGAAGCCGTCTTCTATCATCTCACCCGACGCCATACCACCCTCACGACGGCTGCCGAAACCGCCGACGAACGACGCTACCGCCTGAACCTGGACGGGTTGTCCGACCGCGTGACGTGCCGGGCGCTCACCCTGGACGCGGACGTACCCGCGGCATGGTGCCGGTATCCCCGGGTCCGCGTTAACAACCAACCCATGCCGGTCTCCGTCGTCCGACCGGGCGTTCTGCGCGTGACCGTGGACGTTGAAGACGGGATGGAATTGGTGTATTCGGCTAAGGGTTGAGATTCGCCGCAGACCGCGGCACCGGGAAGGAAGAAATCCGGAGAATGGGCAACTTCGCGGGTCACAACCTTCACCTGGTGCCGTAGCGGAGCCCTATCTCACACAAAGGCACGAAGGCACAAAGACACAAAGAAATGCAAGGCGGGTCAGGAATCGTGCTGTTGAGATAGCAAACGGGATGCACGGCGCCTTTGTAGATTTCGTCTCACCACCTGCACGTTTCCGATTGAGACGATGGTCCGACCGATATTCGCTGATCCCTTCTTGTGTTTTTCTCCTTTTGCGTCTATGTGTGAGTTCCGCCGTTGAACCTGAACGCGTTGTGCGGTTTTTTTTCTTCGCCCCTTACTTCAGACCGTCTGCTGACCCCTGAACGCTGTCTTTTTCCTTTGGGTCCTTGTGTTTTTGTGTGAGTCCTCGCTGTTTGTGTTCCTTGCTATCCGCTGATCCCGATCCGTCGCCTTTCCTTATGTTTTCTTCGTTTCTCCTTTGTGCCTCCGTGCCTTCGTGTCTTTGTGTGAGAGAATTCTACGTGCTTTCCCTCATTCATGTAATCGTGCCGTTGATGATGCGAGCAATGCCGTCCTTCATTGTCTCAGAGCCAAAGTTCAGAACGAATCCGAGCTTCATACCGGTTAACTTAAGGTAGGTCAGAACTTGCTTCCTGTGTGCTCTGGTGACTTTCTCGACTGACTTCAATTCCAGTATCACGCGGTTCTCGACAATAATGTCCGCGCGAAACGCTTCGGAGAACCGTATCCCTTCATATTCAATTGGAACTGGCACCTGAGTTTCGACCTTCAGGCCGGCCGTCTGAAGCTGCTTTGCGAGAATCACCTCGTAGACGGATTCAAGCAGTCCGGGCCCGAGCTTCATATGTAGTCGGAACGCACAATTCACGACTTTTGCACCTATTTCATTTTCATTCATCTATCTGATTATTTCCTTTCCCAAGGCGTCGATAGCCCTTGATGGTTTTCTTCGTGTCCCGGTGTAGTGTGGGTCATCCTGACGATGTTGACCATTTTTTCGGTTTTTCTTTGTGCCTTCGTGCCTTTGTGTCTTCGTGTGCGTCCTCGCTGTTGGTGTTCCTTGCTTTCCGCTGATCCCGATCCGCCGTCTTTCCCTTTGTTTATTTGTGCCTTCGTGCCTTTGTGTCTTTGTGTGAGAGAATTTTACGTGCTTGCTCCCACCCCTGTGATCGTCGGTACAACGTATTCGTCCCCCGGATTGACGAGGTACGTGTACCCACTGGCGAGGTCGGTACCCTCTCTGAGTCACCCTGACGATATCGACCGCATTATTCGGTTTTTCTTTGTGCCTCGTGCTTCAAGCTGTCTGCTGATTGGTGACTTTGCCCTTTTGTGTCCGGGTGTCGTTGTGTGGTTTTCCTCATGATGTTGACCGCTTTCTTCGGTTTTCCTTTGTGCCTTCGTGCCTTTGTGTCTTTGTGTGAGGGAATTTTACGTGCTTGCTCCCACCCCTGTGATCGTCGGTACAACGTATTCGTCCC
>JAPPNU010000047.1:25096-31099 GCA_028873695.1 Gemmatimonadota bacterium
CCGGATTGACGAGGTACGTATACCCGCCGGCGAGGTCGGTACCCTCTCTGAGCCCCTTGACAATCGTAATGTCGCCCGTCGAGACCCCGTTGGGCGTGATGGCTGCGATCCGGTAACTCGTATCCATTGGCAGATCGTTCACGAAGTGTATGGTGCGGCCCGCAAGGCTTGCATCCCGCGGCAATGGCGGATCCAGGTCGACCGTATTGTCCGCGGCGTCGGACGCGTCGATCCGCGCAACCTTCCCACGCCAGGCAGCCCGTTCCGAAGTCAGTTCAGCGGCCCCTGTAGCGAGCCATGTGCCGCCGATCATTCGCATTGACCGTACCTCATCGCCCACCTGCCGGATCATGCCGAACATCCCGCTGAATCTGATCCCGCCTTCCACATCGACGTTCATCGTCTCCTCGCAACTGACCAGAATGTCCCTGCGACCGTCGGCCAGCTCCACGGCAACAGCGGCGGCCGCGCAGGCGTCTCCGTCGTGCCTCACCTCCAGTTCACGTACCCGAACGATGAACGGCCTGGAATCGTAGGGTTCGAGAACGTTGACAAACCGGCTTTTCATGCTCTCGCCCAGCCTGCTCTGGATGAGATATCTCGGCCGCTGCAGCCGGCGGGGCGAGTCTCCCGTAGCCAGCGCGACCTCGTCACAGGGAGTGAGCGCGTGGAGGCGGAGATGGGGTTCGTTGCCCTCCGGAATCCGGCCGTGGATCTCTTCGATCTTCCAGTCAACGGTGTAAGGTTGTTGTACGGCGCCTGTCGAGCGCGCCACGTCATACAGGTACGTGAAGCCACTCTCCTTGTAGAATTCAGCACTGTCGCCGTCCAGCAGCGCAAACGGCACATCGGGTCCGGCGAAGGTACCGCCTTCCTGCCGGGCAAGATCAAGGCCGTCAACATGCGCCTTCTCCGCGGCGCCGTGCCAGGACAGACGGTGATGGGTCCCGCCCCGCGCGCGGAACACGTCCAGCACGTAGCTGTTGTCCTCGTCCACGTCCACCAGCGCAACCGTACGCCGGTAGGTGCGCATCCCCTCATAGGCGCCGGGCGCATCCAACTGGATGGCGCGCAACGGGGGTTCGACGGCGAAGTACTCGATCTGCCCGCCCGGACTGTATGCCGACCTCGTATCCCCCACCAGCAGCGTGTTGTGACTGATCGTGTTGGCCGTCCACGCGTGCCGTTTCGGCCAGGACCCGGTATATTCCGGATATCCGAGATCCGGAATCATCGCCACGTTTTTCGCCAGCAGCCCCAGGTTGAGGGAATCGTGGTGAGAGTGACCCTTTCCTTGCCCGTAGTGGATGAACACCGCGCGACCGTTTTTCGGACTTCCGGTCTGCAACTGCGCCTGCCCGTACCGGCCGAAGTGCTCGCTCGTCAGGTCGCCCCTCCCCTGTTGTCCGGCTTCTTCTATCTCTCGGATCAGTGCGTCGGGATCCTCCCTGAAAATATCGTCTTCCAGACGCAGTGTGGACCCGTGATCGGCGTGCTCCTTCCACGCCAGCGCCGCGAAACGCGGGTCCCCGTACAGCCGGTACGCCCTGGCATAGGTCGCGGCATTGCCCTGACGACCCCATGCACCCACGGCGCCGCTGTCGCCCGTATTGGGCATCATCCCGTCCAGCACGTTCAGCCGTGACTCCACGAGAAAAGCCTGTTTTAGCTTCGGGTAGTCCGCGACGAGATTGTGTTTCGTGTACTCAGGATACGTGGACAGAATCTGCGCCAGTTCCCGCATGTGGCGGGTCCAGATGAGCCCGTAGCCGCCGCACTCGCCGCCCATGCCGTCTCTGTCGAGCCCCTCGGTCAGCACCCAGGTCACCGGGTCCTTCTGCGCTGCGTGTTTCCCTGGAAAACCCGGATCAAACAGCCAGTCCAGCCACTCCGGCGTCACATCCGGGTCGTCCAGGGCGATCGCAGCGGTTGCCAGGGAGGAATGGTTCATGCCCGTATTGCCGCTGATCCGGCCATCCTTCACCGATGCGAGCACCTCCAGCAACAGACGATCGTGAATGTGACCACAGATTGCGTCAATGCTGCTCTTGTCCCCCAGAGCGAATCGTCCGGCTTTTTCGGAGCAGAACGCCACCAGGTCATCGTCGTCCCGGATACCGTCGAAGATGAGATCGTAACTCCGAGCGAGGCCCTGCGCGACAAATGTTTCCCAGATGCACCCTTCGATACGACCTCTTCCGGAGCCGCCCTGGCTGTGCTGAAACCCCAGTTCGTGCAGCGGCAGGTAGTCCATCTCGGGGTAGAGGTCGGCGATTCTGTCCAGCAGCACGCCGGCCTTGTGAGCGTATTGTCTGTCGCTGGTGAGCGCGTACGCTTCGGCCAGCGCGGCAACGCCTCGCTGTATGCGGCGCCATACCGCTTCGAAATTGTAGTACGCGATGATGTCGTGCCGGTTGCCCCGGTCGTCGAACATGCCGTAGCCGTCGTCGACATAGAGTTGGTGACGAGGATCCGACGGATCGGGATGATCGGCGTTGAAAAGCAGCGACCGGTCACCCAGTTCACGCCTGAACATGCCGTGCGCGTCCAGGGCTGTCACGTAGAAGGCCCCGAAGTCGTTCTTCGGAAAGACCTCCTTGCAGTGTTCACACCAGATCTTCCACGGTTTTGCATCGTCGAACTCCCACCATTCGCGCCCCGATTTCGCCGGCGCCTCCTCGCCGCAGCCGGGGCAGTATGGCTGCTGGCCCTTATTGATCACGCCTTCATTCGTGTAGATCGTCCGCGGCAGCTCCTGCGCGGTAATCATTTCCCACAGCGCTTCGTCCGAACGGCCAACCCACTCGCCGGCAGCCGCAACCGCGCGTTCCTGCTGCTCGCGCGCCCATCCGTGTCTGGCCGCATTCGCTACCGCGTTCGACCGCATCGCCGCGCTGACAAACCGGCTTCGCTCTTTCGCAATTGACATCGTGTCCACTCCTTTCAGTTCACGAGAAAAGGTCGCAAATCACGTCGCGTCCACGAATTCCCATTTTGCCGAAACATCCCTTCTAATGCAAGGCGTAAACGGGCCGGTGGAGGTGGGCGGGGTCGCGGTATCCGTGTTGAATTTGCTTCCGGAGAGGTTATATTGGTCGAGAGGTTCGCATTTCGAATTACAAGATCAAGCTGAAATTAACGAAGCACAAATCGGGAGGAAAGTACGATGGAAGAATCTACAGAGGCACAGGACGTTGAGAACGGAGAGGGGATGGGTATCGTCAGCAGGATGATCGGAGCCTTGATCTCACCCGGTCGGACATTCGCCGCCATTAACGCGCACGTCGATCACCGGGACTGGTATCTCCCCATGATCATTATCGTGGTCGTGGGCATGATTTCCGCGTACCAGCTCATGCCCGCCGCGCAGACGGCCGGTATGGAAGCCGTGCAGGAGCAACTGGCGAAAGATGAATCCCTTACGGAAGAAGAGCGGGCGCTGGCCCTGGAAAGCGCGGAGAGGATGATGGGCCTGGGCGCGGTTATCCTCCCTTCCATCGGAACTGCCGTGACGATTTTCATCCAGGCGGTGATATTTTTCGCACTCGCCAATTTCGTATTCGGCGGCGACGGCACGTACAAAAAGACCCTGGCCGTTGTGAGCTACAGTTCCCTCGTGGTCATCCCCGCCGCCATTGTAACGTTGCTGCTTGCCACGTTATGGGATTCAGCAACAGTACAGGTCGGTCTGGGACTCCTTGTGTCTGAATCCATGAAAGGGAGCTTTGCGGACCACTTCCTGTCCATGATCACCGTATTCGCCATCTGGAAATACCTGCTGATCGCGGTGGGTCTGGGGGCTGTTGCGGGTATACGGACAAGACTCGCAGGGATCGGCGTCTTCGGACTCTGGATCCTCTACGTCCTCGCCGCCGCCTTCGCGCGGTCTGCCGTCACCGTATGACGGCAGGATACAGGTATCACCGAAACGCGGCCAGATCGTTGAACGCCGGAGAGTCCGGTCAAATTCAACGATCTGGCCGCGCTGTGTTTCTACGATTCTTTCTTTAAAATAGTTTCCAATTGCTCAATCGGACGTTACTGATCCCTGGCTTACATTAACAGTTCCACCAGGCTTACACGGTCGTCACTCCTGCTCATAGACCGCCTCCGCTGAACCTAGTATTTCCTTCCGACGTAGCCAGTTCGGGTTGCTTTCGACCCCCCTGAAGGTGTGAAGATCGACTTTTCTCCCGTAGATCTCCGACAACTCGTCCTGCATGGTAATGAACTCCAGTCCCGGCGTCTTGCCCGGCTCGAACTCCACGATCACGTCCATGTCGCTCTCCGGCGTGAAAATGAAGCGTAGCGGTAGCAAGTTTGAACATGAATCAATCGTTAATCCTCCAATTGGCGCGCCGGCGCAACTGTCCTAATATCCCAATCCAGTTGTGACGCGAACTCCTTGCGCAGCCGGATCATGCCGGAAGACCGAGTTATGGAACCGATTCTTTTGCTAGCTTCTCGCATGGATTTTTCGACCGTTTTAGTTCGCCTACGTGCGGGATTGCGACCGGAAACTCGTAACGATGAGGTCGTGTAAGCTTTTCGGGTAAACGACAAGATTCGTTTTACATCAGTCTCAGTTGGCAAACTGCGTCCACCTTTTTTCCAGGGAGTGAGAGTTGCTATCGGATTGTCGTGTAGCATCTCACTCCATACTCGATCCTGATGGGCGTTTCTGGAACCGTGATGCGGGATTTTAACGACTGACGCTTTGCAATACGGTCTTTCATCTGAGGAGAGTATTTCCAACCAGCCCGGTCCCTCAAGATCGGAACCGAGAAGAATCGCCGTATTTCCAATTTTTACTAATAGGACAACCGCAATTTCGTTGGGGGTTAAGCTAGGAGTTCGCCTCTTTGTCTCACCTTCTTGAGGGCGGATTCGGTCTATTTCGCGCAAAAAGCTATCAACATGCTTATCGAAAGGCGAGAGGGACCAAAATTCGCAACAGTCAAGCTTGAAGATTCTGCGATTAGCGATTGCAAATAGCGGTCTGACTGATCTGCTTTCGAGAAGCGATCGGACCCTATAGATTTCCTTCATTCCAGAGGCTACTTTGGACATCGGACGGCTTGCTACGGAGTCCATCATGGCGAGGAATTCTTCTGCTCGGAGCGCGGATGCACAGCAGAAATGCGCATTAACGCAGACATCAACCAATTCTCCCATACCTCGTATATGGTCGTCATGCCAATGTGAGGCGACTATAAGTCGAACGACATCAGCAGGGTTTAGTCCAAGGTCTTGAAAATACGCCAGCGCGGCAGGGCGCGAATCCACACCAATGCAGGAATCGACAATTGCCCAACTTCCGTTACCTATGTGAAGTAGAATGCACTCTCCGTAACCAGGTCCCATTAGGGTTATTTCGAATTCGTCTTGTTTTGGTAGTTCGTTAGCTACTGTCAATCTGCCCATAGCCGAGAGGTCCTCTTTGCCCGTTGGTCGGCCTCCATAATTTCTCGTTCGGTAACCATAGGAAGATCGCGAAAGACGATCCGGGACACACGCTGTTTAGTCCCGCTTGCTGATCGCTCGTAGCCTATGACCCAGCGAAAAATGCTACCAAGGCGCATGCATTTGCGTTCGTCGTCCGTGATTTCCGAAAATGGAATAACCGCTTCTTCCTCTTCATATGTGGAGTCTGCTGTAAGATCCCACAGACGTACCGTAAAGTCTTCCTTTCCCTTCAAGATTACGTAACCCTCCCATTCCTGGAGCAAATGGAAACTGGTGCTGGGCACGGTTTTTGAAACCGTAGCTAAATCAGGAAAATCGATTACTTTTCGATACTCGGAATCGATTCGGGCCGATGTCAAATGGTCCTCAGTTGTCGCCTCCGAGACGTCAGTGTGGTGCGTTGGTGGGATGCCAGGTTGTTGCAATGTCGCGGTAATCCGATCCGCATATGCTTCCCGGAGCAATTGGTTAGGTGTACTAACCTCAAATTAAGCGAGTATTTTCAGATTTAAATGTACAAAAGTACCGGAAAGACTT
>JAPPNU010000041.1 GCA_028873695.1 Gemmatimonadota bacterium
TATAATACAATGACTTGGGTATGGAAACTACCTTTTTTATGAATAATTCAGGCTAGGTTAGTTCCGCCTCCCATGTTATTTCCGAGTGTTTTCGTGCGCTGGACACTGGTGCTTGTCTGCCTGCTTTTCCTGACCGGATGCGGTCTGCTGGACAGACAGGAACAACCGCAGATTGTGGAGCTTAGCACGGACCAGGATGACTATCCATCCGTGGGCCGCGGAAGCAAGGTCCAGATCACGCTCTTTACCGAAGACGCGGACAATGACGAACTGGACTATCTTTGGACCGACCTCAAGCGGGAAGAGGGCGGGCAGTTCGCGGCCAGCAACCAGGATTCCCTGAGAGGGCTTTTTCAGGACTCGGTGACCGTGGTCTGGATCGCGCCCATCGTAACCGGTGTCTATACGCTCAAGGTTGTCGTTGACGACGGGAAATCGGGCACGATTACGGAGGGGCTGGTTGAGATTCACGTCACCCAGGGACCGCCGGTCGCGGATGCGGGGATGGACCGAATCATCGCATACTCGAGCGGACTCAGCGTGACACTGGACGGCACGGGGAGTTCGGACCCGGATCGGGACCCCCTCCGGTATACCTGGAGGCAGCTCGACGGCCCCGGGGTTGATTTCGACGCCGCGAACAGCATGCCGGTTTTCCGGGCCGTTGCGCCGGCCGACTTTGTTTTCGAACTGCGCGTCGTGGACGATATCGTTGTTGCGGAAGGTGCGATTACAAGCGAACCCGACACCGTGACGGTGCGCGTGGACGACCGTCTGGGGTTTGGATTCTGAGCGCGTTTCACACTGGCAATTGGAAAAAGCAGGCATTGACCTGCTTTTCTTTTTTGCGGCATCGGAGGGAACGTTGGCGCGGGTTTCGGAAAACGCGGTCTTCATCACCGTGGAGAAAGGCGCCCACCTGCTTGGGGGCATGTTGCTTCTGGTGGGCGTTGCGCGGCTTCTCGGGGAAAGCGGACTGGCCGACTACGCCTTTGTCATCGGCCTGACCGCTTTTTTCGTGCCCATTCTGGACGCGGGTACGAACAACCGGATCATCAAGGCCTCGGCATCCGGCCCGGCCCACGGCCGCATTGCGTGCCGGGAGGCGCTGTCGTTCAAACTGGCGATGGCGCTCCCGTCGCTGGCGATCATGGCGGGAGTCGCCTGGATGATCGGCGCCGGGCCCGACGTGGCGCTGGCCGTGTTGCTCGTGGGCGTTTCCACGGTTTCGATGAGTATGGGGGATGGGCTCAGCGCGGTATTCAAGGGTCTCCAGCGGTCCGGAACCTGCGCGATGCTGATGCTGGGGCTTAACGTCCTCCTGCTGGCGAGCGGGACCGGCGCGATGATTACCGGCCGGGGTCTCGTCGGCGTCGCAATATGCTATCTGGTCTGTCGGGCAGGCTATCTCGCGGCGGGGTTCGTCCTTGTCAGGCGGGCAGCGGGCGAACTCGGTCCTGTGGTTCGACCGGGGTTCAATCGTCGCCGGATCGTGGACGGGTTGAAACATCTGCCCGCGGCGTATTACCTGATCAACCTGTTGAGTCTGAATTACCTGACGATCTATTATCAGACCGGAGGCGGCGCCGAAGCCGGATATCTTGCCGTCGGGTACCGCCTGTCGGCGGCGCTGCTTGTGCTGACGGGTGCGAGTTTCGAGGCCGTCCTGCCCGCCCTGAGCACGCGGCTCCACGATCGGCGGGCGTTCGCGAAGCTCGTCGTCCGGTCCGCGGTTACGCTTGCAGGCATCGCCATCGCGGCTTCGGTGGCCGTAACGTTGATGCTTGAACCCGCGGTTACGTGGTTTCTGGGGCAGGCCTGGCTTCCCGCGCTGCCGTTCGCACTGCAGCTGGTCTGGTGTGTGCCGCCTTTCGTGTTGTGCGGCCTGGCCCACACCACACTGCTGGCAGCCCACGAACAGGGCCGCGCGGCAGGGTGGATGCTGGTCCTGGTTGTCGCGGGCGCGGGCGCGGGTGTCTTCGCAAACCACTACCCTGGCGTCGCGTTGACGGCGTTTGTTCCGGCGGTCACCGGATGTGCGCTGTGCCCTGTACTGTGGTGGCTCGTAGGAAGCCGCAGAGAGGCGTTCCGGGGGTCCCCGGCCGGCCCGGGTTCCTAAAACAGGCTGAGTTGCCCGTCCGCGTGATGTTTCCGGAGTGGAAAGCGTCGATCGAATTCGATTTCGCCGAAAAGGCCGCGGAAGCGTCCCGCCATATCGTGCAGTCTTCGCAACAGATAACCCCTGTCCTCGTCGTTATTGTAGTTCTCAATTCGTGCCAGGCTGCCGTCAACTTTCTGGTACACCGCAATCCTGTCCCCCGCCTTACATCCCGCCGCCGCTACGGCCAGACGCCGCAGCTTCGGATTCGAGAAGGTCTTCTCGGTGACGGTTTCCCTGCGGCAGATGTCTGCCCGATCGAATTGACCCGCCCCGAGGCGGTCGGCGAATTGCGCGTAGAGGGCGGACGCGGCATCGGATTGCCCGCTGATCAGCAGCGGAGCGAGCCCACGGATGAACTCACGGAAAACCCGTTCGTCACGGCGGCTGCGCAGGCTGCTTCCTTTGACGATGAGGCGCCCGTCGTAGTCGAGCAGGACGTAGTTCTTGGCCTTGAGGCTGATCATACCCCGAAACCGGCCGTCGTGGGAGAGGTGGATGCCATCGGGCAGTTCGCGGGACAACGCCTCAACGAATTCGTGTTCCTTGCGCTCCGATCTGACTTCGGGGGGTACGACGAAATACACACCGTCGGTATCCGCTTCGATGAGCCGTGCGCTCCGTTCGCGCAGCATCGTCACGACCTGCCGGGCGATCCGCTGGCCGAGGTTCGTGACGCGCGCCGCCGCCTTGTAGTCGTTGAAATTCGCCCTTCCGTACGCCAGATATCCGTAGAACGAGTTGATCAGGAGTTTGTAACTTCCCTGCAGGCCGTCCCAGTAAGACCGATCGGCATCGGTACGGGCATCCTTCAGGCTGGCTTTCGCCTCGAGGCGTCGTCCGGTGAGGCGCCGCAGCATTGGAAGGAATACGTTTTCTGTGTCGGAGCCGGGTCGAATGCCGTAGTTTAACATAATGGATGGGTAAAGGCTTTCCACGTCGGCCTTGACAACCCGGTCGAAAACGCCCGATGCGAAGATTTCTGTATATCCACCCCCGAACGCTTCAGAGTGCTGAGGTTTCGGCACGGCGAGGCCACGGCGGAGATAGGCGCCGATCATCAGGGCGTTGATCTTTTCGCCCGGTCCGGCGATCGCGGCATCCTGAAATCGGTAAGGCAACACCTGGGTCTGGTAGAACTCGGTCGTGGCGACCATTTCGCTCAGCGCGCGCACGTCGCGGACGTCGTCCAGCGCGTAGTCCGCGACCCGGTCCGGGTCGTCACGCCAGGTCTTCCGGATATCGGCGCCGTCGATGAAAACACGGTCCCCGCGCTCGAGCCCGAGCGAACGGACGACGTTCTTCAGGCCGTAGCTCTCCAGGCGCCCGCCGACGTCGTATCGCTGGACCTGGTGATAGGTATCGATAATATGACGGCCGTGAACGTAAGCGGGGCGAAACGTGGGACTTCGGGCGCCCACCCTGTATCGGCGCATGCCGTACCCGGCCTTCAGTTCCGAGCCGTCGCGGCCCCAGGGCAGGCTGACGTTTAACGCACGGGCGCGCACCTGGATATAATTGATGTCGAAGTCAAAGATGTTGTGGCCTTCGATGATGTCCGGGTCACGGCTCCGGATGTGGTGATTCAGCGCCTCAAGCAGTGCGCCTTCGGACATCCCGCCGGCGCCGAGTACTTCCTCGTAATTCCTGTTGTCGGAAAGCGCGACCAGGATGATGCGTGCGTCCCGCGCTTGGGGATTCAGCCCTGTGGTTTCGATATCCAGTTGCAGGCGATGGGCGTCATTGTAACGCAGGCCGCGATAGAGCGTGTTTCCGGAAAGCATCAGGTGTTGTTTAACCGGGTTGTTGAAGTCGAAATGGGCGATGCCGTCGGCGGACAGCCGCCCGCGGGCATCCAGAAAATCGCTCCAGGAGTGGAAATGGACCACAAACCGGAACTGGCCGCCGCCCTTGAGATGGGTTATCTTTCGTACGCCTGCCAGGCCCGCCCTGTCGCACTCCTCCGGCGCTTCGACCAGCAGCCAGGGTGAAAAAGGATGGGTCTCGCGTCCGGCGCGGGTATAGTAAGCCATCTTGTTGCCGTCAACCAGTTCGACGGCCAGAATCTCGGATTTTGGACGCATGGTTCGCAGCCCGGTTGAATTCTGGGCGGGATCGGGTCTCGTACCATACAATATAGCCAAGTGACCCGCGTCCCGGAAGGGCTGTGCGGAAGAACATCCCCGGCGGAGGATTGAAAATGAACCGATTGCAGCCTGAAACCGGGTCCTCCACACCCGTCCCCGAGCGGTCGCGAACGGCGATGCTGCTTCGCGCTGGCACGTGGATTGTGCTGGCGGTATCGTTGGCGGGGCCGGCGTGGTGGGCCTGGACGCGGGAGCCCGATGCTGCGGATCGGGCCGTGGGCTTCCTCGCGGCATTTCCCCTGTTTCTGATCCTCGTCGATCTCTGGACCCTCGCGATCGCCCGGTTCTGGCGTCCCGTGCGTTCACCTCTCAGGGTGCCAGCCAGAACGCCGATCGTCCTCGCGATCCTGCATGCGGTGCTCTGGCTTTGCATGCACTATCTGCTCGCGCCCGAAGTCTTCGATCGCTCGGGCACTGCGGCCGGCGGTGAAGGGGACCTCGCGATACGATGGGGGATTGCGCTGCTGTTCGGCGTGCTGTGGATGGTGGGAACGGTGGCCGTATTCTTTGAAGTCAGGCTTCTGCGGTGGGTACTGATCTCGGAGGACACGGCGGTTGTTGAAGAGAAACCTGAAGAATCCGAAGAACCGTCCGACATGCCCGCCGGGCCGGAGCACACCTACGAAGTGCAGACGATCCTGAATGGCCTGGGATACGAAACCGGACCGGTTGACGGGGAACTGAACGACGCCACCCGGGAGGCGCTGCGCAAGTTCCAGGCGGATGCCGGCCTGGAGGCGACCGGGGAACTGACCATGCTGACCGTGATCGAGTTGCGGAACCGGTGGGGGGAGAGGTGAGGCTCGTTTTGAGAGCGACTTTGCGGAGGCCGCGGGATGCACCGATGGAAGAAAGGGAAGCAGGTTTTGATTAGAGTCGATGCCACGATGGGGAGCATTCCTGAGCATGCTCGGGCGACAAGCTTCAGTGTGGAGTGTTCACGAACGTTCGCATATCTTCGGATCAGGTACGTGTTGCCGTAACTGTTCGGTAATACCGTAGTTATGCGGCGATAAAATGAGCGTTGATTTCCATACGTAGTTAGACAGCACGAGACAGCCTGTCCGTACTTTTGCTGTCCAATTACGACGCAATTCTTGCAGCAACACAAGAGGATATAATGGACATTTCTACTGAACCGTGCCCTGGGCAGCTACGCCAACACTCTCACGCCGTGGTGCGCGGTTTGTTCGACGCAGCGACGACAGAAAGGCTGCGCGAGATCTGTGAGCGAGTGCTGGAACAGTGGCGGCGCGCTCCTCGCTGTGACAATCCACCGGTGGGGCCCCAGGCCAATTATATGAGGCACCTGAACGACCCGGAATATCACCGCGATCACCCCGACGATCTTGCCTTTCTGCTCAATGCCATGGGGTCGCCCCAGGTTGTCGAATCGCTGAGTGCAGCCCTGGATGAAGAGTTCCTCTTCGCCTTGAGCAGTCTCTACTTTAATCCGACCGGAGAAAGCCAGGACGGATTTTGGCACAAGGACAAGATCGGTGCAGAAGCAGACGTATCCCGAATACCGGAGACCGGAGCCGGGCTGCAGATGCAAATCGCATTGGTCCCTACGGACGATCTCGAAGTGGTGCCGGGGTCTCATCTGCGTGACTACTCCCCCGAAGAGCACGCGATCTGCGTCGCCGATGATGGGATCCACAACCGCTCGAACGATATGCCAGGCGCCGTTCGTCTCCACCAGGAACCCGGTGACGGGGTGCTGTTTACCCAGTTGTGCATTCATCGGGGCCGCTATCACACGGACAAGCTCAGGCGCTCGTTGATGATCTCGGTAAAAAAACGGGCCGCCGCAGAGTTCACGATCCGCCGGCGGGGGCTAAACTACGCCAGCGACCAGCCATGGTTTTTGCTGCCACAATACTTCGATGGCGTCAGTGAGGATGCGGGGGCGTTCTTCCAGGAATTCGTCGACTTCTACGCCCCGCATTGGCGTGCCCGGCTGACGGAGGTGTTGAAGTACTCGAGTCTGGTACAAATGCTGGTGGAAGCCGGGGAGCCGTACCCGTTTTTTGGTGAGTGAGAAGTCTGTCGGTAATTCCGGAGTTATGGGCCATGCGTCCCCAGGCATCGTAGCTGCCGGAAGGGTGCGAAACACCGGAAGCCGTCTGGAATCAGCAGGAGACTATGCCTTCCTTGAATTCCAACCAGGGTATCGCCCGATACGACGGCTGGGCGACGTGGTACGATGAATATCTCAAAATGCCTTTCTACGAGAACATCCCGGCTCATCTATCCCGTTTGGTTGGGCCCGGCTCCGGTCTCTGTGCGGACATTGGTTGCGGAACAGGTGTGCATCTCCAGCTACTGCAATCGCTTGGCTGGTCCGTGATTGGAGTCGACCTTTCAGCCGACCAGCTTCGACTGGCAAGGGATCGCTCTCCGAGGGTTGTCCAGGCCAATGCGTGTCGTCTGCCTTTCTCGTCAGCCACGTTTCGACGCGTCGTGTCGGTATTGACACTCACTGATTTCGATGATGTGGGGCCATTCTTCTCGGAAGCACACCGCGTCCTGGATCGTCACGGGCGTTTCGTTATCCTGGGCTCACATCCCTGTTTTCTGGGACCCTTTGCGACCTTCGAGAGAGACACGGGAATTGCCAGGATCCATCCGGGTTACCGGGAAACAACACGAGTTTTCAAAGGTCCTGGATTGGGTGAGGGCATTCGGTCGAAGGTGGGTGTCCGGCACGTTCCTCTTGCCGAACTCTTCAACAAACTGCTCGCTGCTGACTTGCGGCTCGAATCAGTTGCCGAATTGGATGGTGACACGCTCCCATCTCTGCTGGCGATCGTTGCAACCAAAGCATGACCTTGATTCGTATGTCTTCGGGGACGAAAATACGAATATGTGATTGTAAATAAAGGTGAT
Source organism: Gemmatimonadota bacterium (assembly GCA_028873695.1). GTDB lineage: Bacteria > Latescibacterota > UBA2968 > UBA2968 > JAAXHE01. The sequence goes on from JAPPNU010000041.1 coordinate 7,195, forward strand.
TAGGCGGCGGAAATCCAGGATACACCAGGTCACTGGACGTGTAGGGAAGAAACGTCCTTCTATACGTCCATAACACCCCGTTTCGGAGGGTTTTATCGCGAGGCCGCGTTGCTGTTTTTTTCGGATTGAGGCTGATTGCTCAATAGATCGAGACATCGGGGGGAAATCTGAAGGCTTGCGCGCAATCTCCGCACGTTCGTTGCCTCACGAAAGGCGGAGGCACAGACCCATAACAACGGTTTGCAGCTTCGCGCCCTTCAGTCGCTACGCTCCTTTCGACCGAACATGCCTTCGGCAAGTTTGGGTACTACGGGCCCATTGGCCGCCATTGCCCCATCCCCGTCATACGTTTTAAAGTACGAACGAGACCAAGAGCCGATTCCTGATGGTGAAGACTCCGTTGACCCGCTCCTCGAAACTGATCCTTATTGATGGCTTACCGGGATCGGGCAAGTCAACAACAGCGCAATATCTGGCCATGCAACTTCAACGGAATGGGTTCGAGGCAAGGTGGTTCTACGAAACCGAGAGCGACCATCCCATCTACACGGAACTGGCGGACGGCCAAGATACGCATGAATTCGTCGAAACGACGCTCGCCAAGTGGCGTTCTTTCGCACGTCGAGCCGGAGGATCGGACGTCGTCACGATTCTTGAGAGCAGCATCTTCCAGTGCACGGTTGAAGAGCTACTGCTTGCGAATGCCGAGCGGGACGAGATCAAGGAATTCGTGCATTCGGTTCAGGCTGTCGTGGGGCACCTAAAACCGATTCTTATATATCTCTATCAAGATGATGTTGAACTCGCGCTTAGGGAAATCTGTAGGAAAAGAGGCGCTGATTGGCAGGATTGGTTCGTGGACGAAATTACAACCAAGCCATTCGCCCGAAGTGAGAATCTGACTGGATTCGGAGGCCTTGTTGCATTCTACCGCATTTGCAGAGGCCTAACCGATGAATTATTCGCGGAGTTTGACTGCTTGAAAATTGGCGTTGAGACTTCGGGCGGAGATTGGAGAGACCGTCGAAGGAAAATTCTTAACTTTCTATCGGTGCCTTTCAAAGGGGATGATCCAAAGCCTGAAAGCTATCTTCGGTCGTTTGTGGGGACTTATGTGACCGTGGAAGGCGCGCCAAGATATGGCACCACGAAGCACGAAGTCAAGCTGGAGGATGGCAGCCTTTTCGTCTACAATCTCTGGCTACGTAAGTCCAGGCTTATCCCGAAGGATCAGAACGTATTCTCCATTGAAGCAAGTTGCTGCGATCTCATTTTCGAGCCAGACGGAAGCGGATCACCTGAAAGGGTGACCGTTGGTGGAAGCACGATGGGCGGATTTGAGAACCGCGTTCTGGTTAGAGCGCATTGAGATCCAGGTGTGAGGGCGCGTGATATTGTCTCGCCGGGAGTGAGATTCCGAGGGACGTGTCCTTGGGAATGGCGGCTAACAACGGCATACCCGGCTCCGGCGCTTTCTGTCAACACCGGTTTAAATCTGGACACTATAGACAGGATGGTGAGTGGATCAGGGTGGCATGAGCAGGTCCTTTTTCCATTGGGAAACACCTCCTCACGGTTCAGGTGGTTATAAACCGTCTGCCGTGAAACGCCCAACTGTCGGGCAATCCGTGCCTTCGGAACACCGTCTTCACTCAATTACTTGATTTGCATGGACATTTCTCTTAATATCATGGGTACGAGCCCTCCTGTGCTTTTTGGGATATGTGTGGATATCCCTACTATAAGCACAGGCAGGGCTTCGCTTCGTATTACAGCGATCCTACACGGAAGTGTCCATTTTTGAACCGTCGTTTCTGTCCAATTTAACACCGATTTTGACATCAGGTCAAGTGCCCGCTATGCCCAAAAGTCGTCGAGGCCAATCTGCTGTCCGAAGGGCAAATTGCGTGTGATTGCGGTTGGGTCAGCACAGGGTTCGCGATCAGGGAGTTCTACAAAGGCAGGCGGCTCGCTGCGGGTGGGATGGAACCATACTATGAGGAGTTCTTGAGTTCATTTCCTCACGCATGTGGGTGCCGGGAAAAGATGGTTCTCGTCGATCAGCTGATCCATCGATTCCACGACTTCATGGCTCAGCGTGAGGACGTCAGGACCCGCAGCAGGGCCGGCGCAGCCAACCTGATCGAAGGAAAGGCCTGGGAAGTGAATGATTTCCTTGACGGCCTGACCTACGGCGACAACAGCACCGCCGGACTTGCTGGCGTCAGACATGTGTGGATAAATAGGCTGGGGCGGGATCGTCAAGAAGATGGAAACGGCGGGCAAAAGCCGCTTCCCAGCTCCGGTCGCTGCGCTCCCTCCGACCCAACCCTTCCTCGTTCCGATCGGGTTCGGGAAGCGGCAAGACGTCATGTGAAATGTATTTTAGACAATTCTCGAACGCAGGTTGACGTTGATAGTCCAGGATCTACCAGACCCGGTCCAAGCCCATCTGAAGGGTTTCGTCTCAAACGGCGACAACCTCAGGACTGAATCGTGCGCCGATGTATTTTCATTTGCTCATCCGAGCAAGCAGGATTTGTTCCTCAAAATCAGAGATGCGCTCGCTGCGCCACAAGAATCTGATCTTCGTGCCGAAAAAGCGGCCATATCCTGGTTGCACGACAAACTGAGTGTGCCTGGCATGGTCTGCTTCCACGAAGAAGACAATACTCAGTATCTGCTGATGACCCGGATCGCCGGCGTCTCTGGTGTCCACGAATACGCCATGACAGATATCCCTGGTCTGATACGTCTGTTCGCTCATGGACTTCGCGAGATTCACGCAGTTCCAGTCGATTCGTGTCCATTGAATTGGCGCTTTGAACGCTATTTTGCGTGGGCGACAGACCTGATTGACTCCGGAGTGCTGGATGGTCAGATCCCCAAAGGCGGCACCAGAAACGTCCTGCGGGGTGAACTGGCAGGCATACGAGCCGACCTGCCGTCAGAAGACGTTGTGTTCACCCACGGGGATTATTGCCTTCCCAACATCATAATCCTCAATGGCCACCTGAGTGGCTACATTGATTGGGGGTATGCAGGTATAGGAGATCGATATCTCGACTTTGTCGCCGCGTACAATACCATTCGCAGAAATCTGGGTGGGAGGTGGGTTTCCTTGTTTTTTCGAGAGTATGGACAAGAATTGGATCCGGCCAAGTTGAGCGTGTATCAAAGGATCCATGACTTTGTAGACTAAGAGGGAAATAGCGCACTTCACATAACCCGTCCGTCCCCGGGTTCGGGCATACTCCCTTCGCGCAACCTCTATTCCTGAACTTTAAGTAACCGCAGTCTCTCCCACCAATTAAGCCTCATACATCAAAGGCTGTGAATTTTACGTTGCCTTTCTACAGGTTTCGTTTACAGGATCATTACATAAAGAGGACTAAATGTCGAACCCGGAAAATTGGAAAATAACAGCTACAAGACCGGTCTTAATCGTCTCTGATATTGACCGTGCGGTTGATTATTACACCGGTATTGGCTTTGAGGAGATATTTAGAAATGATGTCGTTTACTCCGTTTTGAGTATGGATGAACATATCATCCACTTGGGAACGAAGATGGGTACCGGGCAGGTTTGTCGGCAGCAGTAGTCGAAATGAGCGGTGTGAATGAATATTTCGCTTTCCTTAGCCGACGAAACGTCAGAATCCACCGGGAACCAGCAGATCAATTCTACGGAATGAGAGACTTCCAAGTGATGGACCCGGATGGCAATATTCTCACTTTTGGAGAGCCATTGAAAGACAGCAACACGGTTTCTGAGTGATATCTTCAGATATCGGGATCTTGTCAACTTGTGGTCAGTTTACAAGCCCGAAAGCTGTTTTTTTTTGTATTGAGGCTGATCATGCGGTATCGCCGCCTGGGAAGAACAGAACTGCAGGTCTCGGAACTCAGTTACGGTGCGGCACGAGGCGCGTCGCAGGACCGGACGAAGTTCATTGCCACCGTACACGCAGTGATCGAGAGCGGCGTCAACTTCGTCGACACCGCCGCCGATTACGACAACGGCGACAGCGAGAGCGCGCTGGGCGAAGCGTTGCGGGGCCACGACCCTATCATTGTCGAGACCAAGTATCAGCCTTACGATGGCTGGGACGGCGATGCGGCATATACGGGTTCAGCGGCGGCATTGACCTCCTCAGCCGAGGAGAGCCTGCGCCGCTTGCGCCGTGATCGTCTTGATATTCTTCTCGGCCACGGCATACGCACGCTCGAATCTCTGGACCGTTTTATGAACGATGGCTGCTACGAGGCCATGGCCAGGCTGCGTGAGCAGGGCAAGGTCCGGTTCATCGGTATCAGCGAGCTCTCCACGGTTGACGGAACACACGAGATCCTGAAACGCGCGGTTCCCACTGGCGCCCTGGACGTGGTGATGCTCACGATCAATTTTCTGCTGCAAAACGCGGTGGAATCGGTACTGCCGCTGTGTGCCCGGCACGACGTCGGCACGGCGGTGATGATGCCGCTGAACCAGGCGAGCCACGAGTCCGGTCTGGTCAGTGTGCCGGCGGCGCTGGAGTGCGTGCGGCGGCATGTCGCGGCGGGCTATCTGCCGTCCCGGCCGCCGTACACGGATCCGGACCTGTTTGATTTCCTGAAGCCCTACAGTGTGCCCGCTGCGGCGCTGCGCTTCGTGCTCGCGCAGGACGTGAGCACATGCTGTGTCGGGACCCGCAGACCGGAACGGTTTCGCGAGAACCTGCCAGTGGTTGACCCGCCGCACCTCGATACACCGCGTGTGGAGAAGCTGCGCGAACTCTTCGGGCGAATTCAGGGCCACGTAAGATAGGCGGAATGATGAAGACTTCTGCACCTTCATGGGCATGCCGGGAGCGCGGACAATGAAGATCCTGCAAGTCACGTCGCCGCGCGAGTTCGAGATTCTCGACGTCCCCGTTCCCGAGCCCGGTCCTGACGAGGTGCTGATGCGTATCACGGCGGTCACGACCTGCCCGCAGTGGGACCTGCACCTGCGCCACAACGAACCGATGTTTGTCGGCCGTGCATTCCACTACCCGTACACGCCGGGCAAGCCCGGCCACGAAGCCGTCGGCCGCATCGAGGCTGTCGGCGAAGGCGTGGCTCGTTTGAAGGCAGGTGACCGCGTGTGCGCCTGGCGCGATAGCGGCGATGGGCATCACGGTTGCTATGCGCAATACGTCGCGATCGACGCGGCAAGAGTCATACGCGTCCCGGGAGAATTGCCCGACGAGGCGCTGGCTCCACTCGAACTGGCTATGTGCGTAGGCGCCTGCTTCCGGATGCTGCGCGATATGGACGCAATCCTGGGCCGTTGTTTCGGCGTCTGCGGCCTGGGCCCGGCCGGGCTGGTGGCGCTGCAGATGGCCAGAGCCGAGGGCGCCAGCGAAGTATACGGGTTCGACTTCATATCCGACCGCCGCGCCATGGCCGAGCGTCTCGGCGCAGCCGGTTGCTACGACCCGCGGGCCGATTTGTCGGAAAAGTTCCCGGCGCGGCCGGAACGGCCAAAACTCGAGTCGGCCGTGGATTGCGTCGGCGCTAAGGCTTCGGTGGAGTTCCTCATGGACCGGACCCAGGACGTCCTGGCCCTGTTCGGCGTGCAGCGCGAAGACTACACGTTCAGCCCGCGGCATTACGGCGGGCTGCGGCTGTGCGGGTACAAGGGCCACTCGCGCGAATCGGCCGAGTATGCGCTCGACCTCATCCGCCACGGCAAGCTCGACCTGGCCGCGCTGGTCACGCACAAGCTGCCGCTCGAACGCTACGCTGAAGGCATAGACCTGTTGGAAAACCTTCATGCCGTCAAAGTCTGTTTCCTGCCGTGGGAGGAATGAAACGGATGGGAAATTAGCGATAGAACCCGGCGAAGGTGCGGCAACCTGGCTGCATTGTTGATCAGAATCTACACGATGAGATCGGAGTCCAGGGTTTTAACCGTGATTCGCCGGTCTTCGGGGCCGTTAATTCGAATATGTGATTGTAAATAAAGGCGATTAGACGGCGGATTACCAGGATAAACCAGGTCACTCGACGTGAAGGGAAAAACGTCCTTCTATACGACGATAACGCACCTTTTCGGAGGGTTTTATCGCGTTGCCGCGTTGCAGTTTTTTCGGGCTGACGTTAAGCCTACCAGCGACCGCACAGGCCACTTACCCGTCTACTTGCAATGCGTAGCGGAGTATATCCTGAACTTGCCTCCGGGCGCCTTGGCCTGAAAGCAACCCGCCTGCGGCGGATTCGCATGTGGTGGGAACGTTACACGAAAGCGGCGCAAAGGCAAAACCCGATAGCCCCACCCCGGCTTGTTGTGCACAAGAGCCAAGAGTCAGACACCACCCCTTCGACAATGAATGATCCTGTCGCTGAATTCGATCCACGCCGACTGAAATACCCCGATTTGTCTCGTAGAGTTACGAGTTTGCCGGTTTTGAGGTAATCTGACCGCGTTGACCCGCCAGGAGATAAACATGAGAACGTATCTATTGCTCACGCTTGCACTCGGCGTATCCGTCTGCGTTACGTTACAGGCCGCAGCCGATAACACCGCGACGAAATCAGCTACCAGGGTTGTTTTGTCATCTGAAGTCAAGTGGGAGCCGCTCAACCCGGCCCGCGGCGACAAGAGTCCAAAGGCTGCTACTCTTTGGGGCGATCGGAAGGGCTCTGTGCCGACAGGCTTTCTCGTTCAGTTCCTGGATGGTTTCTCATCGCCACCCCATATCCACAATGTTTCATACCGCGGAGTGGTCATTAGTGGGCTCATTCATAATGATGATCCTGATGCCGCTGATATGTGGATGCCGACGGGCTCTTTCTGGACGCAACCAAAAGGAGAATTACACATAACCGCGGCCAAGGGAAATTCCAATTTGGCGTACATAGAGATTGAGGAAGGCCCGTATCTCGTCCTACCTAAAGAGAAGGCATTTGATAGCCGAGAAAGGCCGGTAAACGTGGACGCATCGAACATTGTCTGGTTGGACGCATCGATCATCACCCGGTACGATCAGTCCGAGACGTCGGCCTCTGCCAGTGAGCCAAGAGTGGCCTTTCTTTGGGGCAACCCACAAGGCGATCAGTTGAACGGGACCCTTATCAAGTTGCCGCCTGAATTTACTGGAAGAATAAATAGCAGCGGCTCAACCTTCCACGGTGTAGTAATCAAGGGTCGACCACAGTACCAGGTGAGTGAAACAGAAGCTAAGACCTTAGAGCCAGGCAGCTATTTCAGCTCAGAGGGAGAGTCAATACATCAAATCTCGTCTAAAACCGGGAGGGAGAGCATCATCTATGTACGTACCAACGGCAAATACGACGTCATCCCAGAGCGATCGAAGATGTAGCGCGGCATTTTCGCCGTGAGACGGTGCCGAGAATTGATACACTCCAAGGAAAGAAAATTGGCTGAAACATCGCTGCACCGGACGGCCAATCGCCTTATAGCGACCGGGGCGATGCGTGGTGAAGTCACGTGTCCGAATTGCGGAAGCATCATCCATCGCGACCTGAAGCCTCGCCGCCGAAAGGAACCAATCGAAATACTCCAATGTCATTCTTGTGAGTGGCAATTATCCTGGCCGGAGTATCACAGAACCTATCGTAGGAAACGGCTCGGATCTTCCAGGCTTGAAGTGTCGTTTCGTGAGTTTCTTGAGGGGTTTGCCAAAGCGCAATCATATCAACAAAAGATGATCCTGATTGATGCTCTGCTACATGTGTATCATGGCGAATTCGAAGGATTGTTAGGGGGGCCGGGAACCGCTAATTTGATTGGCGGCAAAATGTCGGATGTTGCGGCATTTTTGAACCGGCTTACCTATGGAGATCAAAGCACGCCAGGATTAGTCGATCAGTTGGAGGAATGGCGGAAACTTGCCATGCGAGCACCTTATGGAACTGCGACCGTTCAAGACCCTCTCCCGTCGCACCATCATAGACCAGGGTCCGTATTTGACCGTTGAGAGTCACACGGTGGAGTGGCCGGACGGGCAAGTTATCTCTGACTGGCCATGGATTGTTGGTCCTGATGCTGCGATCGTCCTCGCCATCACTTGCGACGGTAAGTTCCTCTGTTTCCGGCAGACGAAGTACGCAGTCGAGGGAACTTCTCTGGCGCCAGTGGGAGGAATGATTGAACCGGGAGAAGATCCTCTGGATGGCGCCAATCGTGAACTGCTTGAGGAGACCGGATTTCAATCGACCGATTGGATCGACCTCGGCAGCTACAGAGTTGATCCTAATCGCGGCGTCGGCATTCGGCATCTGTTCCTGGCCCGCGATGCTCAACGGGTAGCGGAACCTTCGAATGATGATATCGAGGACCAGGAGCTTCTGCATCTTGCTCGTGAAGAGTTGGAGGATGCGCTAAGAAGCGGGGAGTTCAGAGTCCTGTCGTGGGCTGCGACAGTTTCGTTGGCGCTCCAGTACCTGGCTCGCTCAGGGGAAAAAGACTGAAAGCCAACAACCGGGAGAACCCGATACAGGGTGCTTGTTGGCTGCTCCAACTCCGAACCGCTGTGCAGACGCATAACAGGTCCGCTTGCGGGCCGGTCGCGTACGCTCCATCGGCCTCCGGCAACCCGCCGTCATGAAAGGATAGGAGTCAGATCGGTGAACCGTCTGTTCCTGTCAATGTTCCTCACGCTGTGCATCACGGGTCATGCTGATGCATCCGATGGTTGGAGGATTGGTACTCCGGCCGGGCAGGGTCTGGATGCGGATACGATAGCGGAGGGTCTGGCCAGGATCCGGGATGGTGAGTACAGGAATCTCCACAGCTTTCTGATTGCTCGGCGAGGCGTTCTCGTACTGGAGGAGTACTTCGCGGGCACCGATGGGTGGAGGGGGCATGTCGTATTCGACAAGGACCGGCTGCATGACACACGATCCGTTTCAAAGAGTGTAACGTCCGCGCTCATTGGAGTCGCCATAGACAAGGGCTTTATCGATTCTGTTGATGTGCCGATGCATCGATTCTTCCCGGATCACGCCGCGCACATAACCGAAGCAAAAAAACGGATCACTTTGAGACATCTGCTGACGATGACTTCCGGGTTCAGGTGGGACCAATCGGGAGCGCACAATTCTGAGCCTGGTTCTCCAAACTCGGAAGCTCAGATGGAGAACAGTGACGACTTCATCGGATATGTACTGTCATCTGACATGTCTGACGAACCCGGCAGAAGATTCAACTACAATAGCGGATGTGCAATTCTCCTTGCCGGGGTGATCAGGAAGGTTTCCGGCCTGCACGCAGACGCTTTCGCTGACGAACATCTCTTTGGACCTCTGGGCATCCGTCGGAGTGATTGGTGGCGGACAAAGACAGGATTGCCGCAAACACATGCAGGTCTTCGCCTCAGACCCCGTGATCTGGCCAGGATCGGTCAGCTGTACCTGGACCGTGGGGTATGGAACGGCGTTGAGGTGCTGCCTGCGGAATGGATCGAAGAATCTGTCAGCCCTCAGTTTGGAAACGAACGATATGGGTTTGGCTGGTGGCTGGATCGCTTCGGCGTTGCCGGACATCCTGTCAAAACCTTCGTTGCCGAAGGAAATGGCGGTCAGTTCCTGTTCGTGATTCCCGACGTTGAGATGGTGATTGTCTTCACAGGCGGGAATTACGGATCCGCAGTCGCCAACCAGGTCTTTCGCATCGTCACAAGGCACGTCTTGCCTGCAGTGACAGATCACCCCTCAGAAAGCAAAGGAGAGACCGATGGCGAGTGACTATTCGTCCTTGATGGAGGAGCTGGACAGAAATTTGCGTAAGGCAGACTGGTTTTCGGATGGGTGGGGACCCCCCTGCGGCGGGTTCGTTACACGAAGACCGCGGCCGGACTACATTTCTGCCGTGAAAGACGATTCTGAGCGAATCCGCCCGAGAGTACAGTTGGCATGGCAAGGCAACCCCTACAAGTGATCGTGATACCGTTCAAGGAGTGTGAGAGCGTCGGATACCGGTTTGCCGTCTTCCATCGGGCGGATAACTCTATGTGGCAGTTCGTCGCAGGTGGCGCCGAAGACGATGAGACGGCAGAGCAAACCGCACGGCGTGAGGCGGAAGAGGAGGCAGGCATTCCAAAGGGCGCACGTTTCTTTCGGCTGGATTCTCGTGCATCCGTCCCCAGGACGGCATTCTCACCAACAGAACACTGGCCCAGGGACATCTTTGTCGTGCCTGAATACTCGTTTGCGGTTGACGTAAGTGGTCACGAACTTGAATTGTCCGATGAACATGACAAGGTGAGCTGGTTGTCCTTTAAGGAAGCTACGAGGCGGCTCACATGGGAAAGCAACAGAGTCGCACTATGGGAACTCAACGAACGTCTGAATACCCACAAGATTGACGAGCTTCAGGCTGTGGACGACAGGTGACGTCCACCCGGACACGGCAACGACTAACCAGGATTCGTCGGTGCGCCGTCAGGCGAGATCGGGTGCTGCACATCGGAGACAATTACGAATCGGATATCCTGGGTGCGCGGGCGGCGGGACTCGACGCAGCGTTGTTGCTACGAGCTACTGATACGTCTTCAAACAGCTACGGGCCGACTCTGCAATCCCTTGATGACGTCTTCTCGCTGTTAGATTGAACGACGTGTAAGCACATAAAGGCATTAGGTGACGGTGTGCCCGCTGTGGATGCCCTTTAAGGCTTCGCCGTGATAGGGGCCACCAGCACTTCACCTGAGGTGTAAACCGATGACGGACGTCGGTCCATCATCGCCGCTGACCGAGTTCGAAGTCTTCTACGAGAGCCGCTCACGGCTGGAATTACTCGTTGATGACTGGCTTGTGGATCGCTTCGAGGGCGACGCGGCGCTGCATCTGCACGAGCCGTTGGGCAAAGAGGTCGTGCTGATGAACGACAAGGCCTGGGAAGACACTTCTTTGGGCTACGTCTCGGTACTCAAGGACGGAGATCTGTTTCGCATGTACTACCGCGGCCATCATCACGGCAGCGGCGAGGACGCCAGGGGCGAACCGATGTGTTACGCGGAAAGCCGCGACGGCATCCGATGGACGAAGCCAAACCTCGGTCTATTCAGCTTCAGAGGATCCTCGGACAACAACATCGTCCTCGGTGGGGATGGCAGAAAGTACCTTGCCACCGACAAGTGGCAAGGCAAACTGGGAACCCACACCGGCCTGGGATGGCGCGGCGACATGGTCCCGTTCATCGACACCAGCCCCACTGTAAAACCCGACGCTCGGTACAAGGCACTGGTCCGCGGGGCTCGTGGTGCGCACCAGATTCCGGGAAAATACACCGATTACGGCATGTATCCCTTCAAGTCGCCGGACGGACTTCACTGGACGTTGATGACCGAAGAGCCCGTGATTACGAAGGGGCGATTCGATTCGCAGAACTTGGCGTTCTGGGATCCGGTTCGCGGCCGCTACGTCGCATTCGTGCGGGATCTGCTAAAAGGTTATATGCGCAATGTGCACATGGCTGTGTCGGACGATTTCGTGAACTGGACGGAACCCGTCCCGCTGAAGTATTCAGACAAGGTCGACAGGGAGATGTACACCAACGGCGTCCTTCCGTATGAATGCGCGCCACACATTCTGATCGCCCTTCCCACCGAATACACGGACCGGTTTGCCGACGCCCAGGTCCATCCCATCCTGATGACCAGCCGCGACGGCGGGTACTCGTTCCTGCGACGCCGGGAACCATTGATTCCCTGCAGTGCCCCCCAACAACGCGATGGCAACCGCGCCAACTACATGGCCCACGGTCTGGTTCGTGGCAATGAGGGCGAGTACTTCGTCTACGCCACCGAAGGGTACGGATATGAGGAAAGCGACGCGCTGCCGGAGTGGAAGAGGAAGTCATTCGTGCCGAGGATGCGGCTCAGGCGTTTTACATTCCGGGTCGACGGGTTCGTTTCCGTCCGATCCGGTCCGAACGGCGGAACGATCGTGACAAAACCGTTTGTGCTCAACGGCAGCCAACTGGAGCTCAACTACATCTCCTGGCCCCGTCCTGCCGGGGAAATCCGGGTCGAAATCCAGGATGCAAACGGCGTGCCCTTGAAGGGCCTAACGATGTACGACTGCAAGCCGCTGCGGGGCGACGAAATCGACCACCCCGTCACGTGGCAGTCTGGACTCAGTCCCGGGTATTACGCAGGAAAGCCCGTGCGCCTGCAATTCCAACTCAAACACGCGGACCTTTTCAGCTTCAGGTTCGCCGCCGGTCGGTTCACAAAAAACGGCGACGCAGAAATCGAGGGTGATAAGTAAGTCATCGATGATGGTGTGGAACTGCTTCCGGTTGGACGAATGCACGAAAAGTAAATGGAAGTCCCGACCATGAGAGTTCCATCAACCCAACCAATTCCTCTTCCAGCGTTGTCCATAATCGCGCTGATCCCACCGGATTGTTGCCTTGCCGAACAACCGAAGATCGGCCGCGGCAAAAGCTCGGGGCGTTCGCATCTGTTTTGGATTAGCCGGCTGACGCAAAATGGAGCGTTGCGAAACGTGATAGAATATCGTGGCGCGGGACTCAACACGTTGTTGGCTTGGAATCCGCAGACCGTCTTGATCGAAAATTCGGTGGCCGCCCCTTTGCTCGTGAACAAGCCGGTTTTGCCGGCAGCGAATGGTTGGCGGGCGAGCGTTGGGTTGTTTTGGCACGAGAGATAGTCTCTCAGGGCTCATGATGTGACTATGACCAGCGGGAGTTAATTTGGTGGACAAGCGATCCCTGCAGCTTCTATCAAAGGACGAAAGAACAGCAGCATTGCACGCGCTGGCCGAAGCCAGTCTTGCTGACTTCGAACTGACCGGAGCCTCGCTCATGTTGCTGCAGGATCTCGTGAACATCTCATTCCAGGTTCAACATGACCGCCGGCAGTGGTATCTTCGTATTTACAATCCCGACAGACATGATACATCAGTTATTGAGTCTGAACTCCTGTTCCTGGAAGCGCTCGCCAAAGGCGGCTTTCCAGCGCCTCAGCCGTTGCGAAAGCACAGTGATGGGATGCTTTGGGTGGCGTCGCAGAGTCTCGTTGCGGACGCAATTCGAATATCGATATGCTCTTGGCTTCCGGGAGAGATCTTGCAATATGACAAGACGCCACAGCACTATGCCAACTTAGGTGTCATGTTAGCAGAACTCCACGAGTTTTCCGGAAAATGGAATCTGCCCGAGGGGTTCGTACGTCCCCGTTGCGACAGTGGAGGCGTATACGGCAATCACGGTGCTTCAGGAGAGCAAGTCATGCGAGGCTGGGGCAACATTGACGGTCCGCTTCGCTCGGATCTTGAAGATGCGAAAAAAGCACTTGAACAAGCCGAGAAAGCTATTGGGACGGATCGGGGTCGCTACGGTTTGATTCACGCTGATCCAAGTTTCAGCAACGTCCTGTTTGATGGGGAAATACCATACCTTATCGATTTCGATGATTTCGGGTACGGCCACTATGTCTTCGATCTCGCAGTTGTCCTTGCCGGCGCATGGGGCAAGCCAGATTTCGAAGGGAATCGCGCGGCTTTGTTCGAAGGATATGGGCAAAGACGAAAACTGTCGCAGGCAGAAATGGGCGCATTGCCCGCAGCCATGGCAGCACGAGCGGCCTCGCTCATTTTCTGGGCTGCGGCTCAGTCATCGCAGCATCCATGGATTGAAGGTCAGTGGCAACGCCTCAAGAAATACATGGAATCATGATCGAAGGAAGGCATCGAAAAGCCAGACGCACTCGACGGGCTTACGCCCGCGCGGGGCCTGCAGCCTCAGGAGCCGATAGGAGAGATACTCCCGGCCCGAAGTAGAGTTAGAAACCCACGTCGCTCAACCTCAATCCGAAAAAAACAGCAACGCGGCGACGCGATAAAACCCTCCGAAACAGGTCGTTATCGACGTATGGAAAGACGTTTTTTCCTTCACGGCCAGTGACCTGGTGTATCCTGGTAATCAGCCTTCTAATCGCCTTTATTAAACAGCACATATTCGAATTAACGTCCACGAAGAATTACGAATCAAGGTTAATACCTCGGTTGCCCCTTCGGCGGATTGGAGCGTTGGCCTTCGGCGACCCCTTGACAGGATCGGGCGTGGATCAGGGTGGCATTGGGACGACTGAAAGTGATGTGGTCGTAAATCGCAGAGCGATCAACGCTGACCACCCGGTTGGGCCGGGATACAACCGCCACCAATCCATGTTCGAGCAGGATTTCCTTGCTCTGCGCGAACACACCATGTATCTTAACCACTGTAACAAGCCGACTGGTTTTTGCTGCGCCCATGTACTCCCCCCGCATGGTATCCCCGACCTGACAACGATCCAATTCCGAAAGCCAGCCTCTACGACGATCGCCGTTCCTTTGAGTGTCCTCCCCCAGAGGCCTTCACCTGAAGAGGACTGTACCGATGCTGAATGAAACCCAGATCAGAGAACTGGTGGCGAAGCACGGCGCGCGCGTCAATGAGGGGCGTCCGATCAAGCAGATTATCGCCGATGGTGATCTTCCGCGTCTCGAAGGTTGCACCATCCTGGAGGGGAAGGTATCGGACTCGGTGTTTGGCGAGAACCTCGCGACCGGCGAAGGCCAGCCGATCCGGTTGATGTTCCGGAACAACCGGATATCGACGCACGACGTGAATCGCGGGGCCATCCCGTTCAAAGATCAGGTGCTGGCTGCCAATCATGACCACATGCTGCGTCTGGTGGAACACGTACTGGGCAGTTCCCAGTTCAAGGTGCCCGGTCTTCAGGCCAGTTCGACGGTGATTCCGGCAGAGAACTTGAAGCTGATCATGGTGGAGAACGTCCTTCGGATGTATAACGCCGAGAGCAGCACCTCGACGTCCCTCTATCAGCACTGGCTGCAAGCCAATGAGGCGGGTGAGACGACGCTCGACTATGCGGGCCATCAGATCGACGTGGATCAGTTGTCCGCCAATGGCGTGCTGCCATACCTGATGGATACGCCGAGCACCAAGGACAAGGTGGATCGTACGATCGATCCGCAGTATCTCTTTGACAACAATGTCTGCACGCCCGCCCAATACAACGAGCTCCGCAACGCATCCATCATGGCTTTCGGGATGGTCTCCCAGTATCTCGCCGAGCGCGGAATGATCCTCGTGGACACGAAGACGGAACACGGGGTCAACACCGAAGATCGGATCGTGGCGGCAGACGAATTGTACACGATGGACTCGAGCCGCTTCTGGCGTATGGACGGCGGCGGACAGCCGCTGACGCGGGATGGCAAACCGGTTTCGTTTTCGAAAGAATTCGCGCGAGGAATGGTTACCGAGAAGGACCAGCAGTTCACGGAAGAGCAGGCGGGAGAAATCGCTGTCCGCTACATTCAGGGTCTGCAACATCTAACGGGCGAGGCATTCGAGCCGGATCTACGGCCTCGCGATCAACGCATCGTTGAATCAACCAATCTCATTCTGGACCATCTGCTATAGACCGAAACAGCAGCAGGTCGAAACCGCCCTTCTCCTCGTCCTTCCGGGCGATGGCGTGCCGGAAGGGGTGGGGCCGGTGAAGGTAGCGTGGGTTGGACCTCATCGAGGAGATGAAACGAAAAGGGGCTTACGTCGTGCGACGTAAGCCCCGCTGCGTTGGACGGAGCAGAAACAGCCCGGACGTTCTGCGGAACGCAAGTCAGACCTTTCGGAGATACGAGTGTCAATATGGGAACGAAGATAGGGCTGATCCTCCTCTCCCTCGCCGTCGGCGCCGCGGCGACGGAGGATGGCCTCGTGGCGCACTACATGTTCGATGAGGGGGCCGGCTCCGTGGCCGGCGATGCCTCGGGCCACGGCCTCCAGGGCGCCATTCACGGGGCCGAGTACGTGGAACTGGATCAGGGCTACGCCCTCCGCTTCGACGGGGTGGATGACTACGTGGAGATCCCGGACTCGGAGATGCTGAGACTCTCCGATGCGGTCACGGTGACCTGCTGGGTGAACACGTCCGTCAGATCCGGGCAGACCGTACTGTCGAAGAACGGCTGCAGCACGCTGCGCCAGAACTACCGGCTCAGCCTCGGCCAGAACGCGGTCCGGTTCTCCCTGGTGGAGTGTCCCGAGCACGGCAAGAGCGCCGCCGGCGGTGGCGTCCGGCAGGACAGCTGGTTTCACCTGGCCGGCAGGTACGACGGCGACGGGATCAGGGTTTACGTGAACGGCGGCCTGAGAGGGCGGTACGGTGAGCCCTTCGCGACCGGCACCCTGGAGGCGCCGATGTACATCGGCGCCAGCTTCTACGGCTCCGGCCTGGGCGGCCACTTCACGGGTCAGATCGACGACGTCCGGGTGTACAACCGCGCCCTGTCAGACCGGGAGATCGTCACTCAATACGAGGCGGAAAAGGACCTGAGGATATCGATGCGGGATCGCCTGATGGCGCAGACCACGCCGGTGGTGGAGAGGGACACCAGGCCGCCGGCGCTCGTGCTCCCCAGCCCCGCGCCGGACACGAGGGTCGACGGTTCGCCGGTTATCTCGGCTGTCTTCGATGACGAGGGTTCGGGCATCGACGTCGCCTCCGTGCGGGTCCTGCTGGACGGCGAGGACGTCACCGCCGGCGCCGCCGTAGCGGAGGGCGGATTCACCTTCTCGGAGACCGGAGCCCTGGAGGACGGCATCCACCAGGTGGAGGTGGTCGTCAACGACCGCGCCGGCAACGCCGGCAATCGACTGCGCTGGCGCTTCGGCGTCAACGAGCCGGTTTCATTGGAGTCGCGTTTCGACGGGGACGTGTTTCGCGTCAACGGCGAGCCCTTTTTTCCGGTGGGAATCTACTCGTCGAACGTCTCACCCACGAGCAGGATGCCCTATATCGCCCAGGCGGCCGAGGCCGGGATCAACTACAAGCTGATCGGCGAAGGCGCCGGGGAGATGCTGGACGATCTGCTGGATCTCGGGATGAAGGGGCTGGTGCACGTGTACTACGCCTCGCTAGCCCTGGGCAGAGGCGAGCCCGGGCAACTCACGGAGGTGGTGCAGCAGGCGAAGGACCACCCGGCCATGCTGGGGTGGTGGAACGAGTACGCCAGCGACAACCAGTCTCCCCTGGCGACCGAGACCTACGAGCTCATCCGGCAGCACGACACGGACCACCCGGTCATCTTCATGCTCACATGGGGTGGGAGACTCAGCGACGCTTACTTCGTTTACGGCTACCCAATTCTGAACCCGCTGCTGCCCGACGACTCGATCACCTCGATCTACGAGCTGGTCCTCGACGATGCCTTCGAGGCTGCGCGGGTGGAGGGCAAGGGCAAGCATGTTTGGTTCATCTCCCAGGCCTTCGACTATCGTCTCGACAGCAAGCGCGGCGAGGTCGTAACCCTCGAAGGGGGTTTCCGGCCCAGTCGCGAGGAGATTCGGTCCATGAACTACCTCGCCCTGACGCGGGGTGTCAAAGGGCTGCTGTTCTACGCGCCCGGGGGCGAGATTCCCGGCACGGAGTACACCGACGACGTGGCCATCTATCCGCGGCAATGGACCGAGGTGCTCAAGGTCGCCAGCGAGGTGCGACATCTGGCCCCCATACTGGCGGCGGGCACCCAGGTACAAAGCGTGCGGCTCGAGCAGGAGGGCGACGCCATTCACTTCATCGAGCGGCTGCACGACGGCGTCCACACCCTGATCGCCGTCAACGTGGAACCGGCCCTGGTCCTTGGCACGTGGCGGTTCGACGGACCAGTTCAGCCCAGGGTGCTGTTCGAGGATCGCATGGCGCAGAGCGAGTCCCGTGAGTTCATCGATCTGTTCCTGCCGCTGGAGGTCCACGTGTACCAGTGGGCGGACGCGGGAGACTGAACCAGGCAGAGATTTGACCTTGATTCGTCACTTTTCCGGGACGTTTATTCGAATATATGCAAGTTGATAAAGGCGATTTAACGTCGGATTTCCAAGATACTTCAGGTCACTGGACGTGAACGGAAGAAATGTGCTTCCGGACGACCTTTTCGGTCCGTTGAGGAAATAACTGCAGGGTCACCGCGTTACGACACACGCGGCTCTGCACGGATGCTTTTTGTGCCTTTCGTGCTTTTTGTGGCCAGGACATGTGATGGCGGCACCGCATTCATCAGCCTGATAAAAGTATCGTGTGAGCACCAGCGAAAGGGTGTTGGGAAGGCTATGTTGGCGTTCGTAGAAGGTGATCTGCGGCGCCGAGGCCACAGGATCCTGTTGAGTTCGTGCGTTGTAGATGAATACGAGCCGCAGAAATGGCATAGACACATGGGGTTTTCCGAGTGCGGGTTTCTGGCAGTTTTCCCGATTGAGGACGATCTGGGGGAGCTTTTCCTGTACAAAGAGTTAGCCCCAATACGATAAAAACGGCAACCGGGCGTCGTAATAAAACCTCCCGAAACAGGGCGTAAACGTCGGAGGACAGATGGAACCCGAAGGTATGGAGCTGCGACCGTTCAAGACCCTCTCCCGTCGCACGATCATAGATCAGGGTCCGTACCTGACCGTTGAGAGTCATACAGTGGAATGGCCGGATGGGCAGGTTATCTCTGACTGGCCATGGATTGTTGGTCCTGACGCTGCGATTGTCCTCGCCACCACTTGCGATGGCAGGTTCCTCTGTTTTCGACAGACGAAGTATGCAGTAGATGGAACATCCCTGGCTCCAGTAGGAGGAATGATCGAACCTGGAGAGGATCCTCTAGACGCTGCTAAGCGTGAACTACTGGAGGAGACCGGATTTCAATCGACCGAATGGATTGACCTCGGCAGCTACAGAGTCGATCCCAATCGAGGCGTTGGTATTCGGTACCTATTCCTGGCGCGCGATGCCGTACCGGTAGCAGAACCTTCGAGTGATGACATTGAGGACCAGGAGCTTCTGCATCTTTCTCGGGAGGAGTTGGAGGATGCGTTGAGGACCGGGGAGTTCAAAGTCCTGTCGTGGGTTGCGGCAGTTTCGTTGGCGCTCCAGCATCTGGCTCGCTCGGGGAAATGAGACCGAAAGTCAAAAATCGGAGAAACCCATTCCGGGTGCCCGTTTGGCCGCTTGATCTGCGAAAACCTCTGCAGACGCAAAACACATCCACTTGCGCAGCGTGGCGTTTGCTACCTTCGGCCTGACGGCAACACGCCAAGGGCGGGTTCGCAAGGCCCGAGAACGTTAAGCGCCAAATTTCTCTTGCTGTGGTGGAAGTAGCATAAGAACGCAGAATCAGACCAACAGCCTAAATCCAAAGCCCGAGATAATTATCAACTATTCGATTGACCGAAAACAAGGGAGGCGAGAATGTTCGGCATAGGTCTTTGGGAAATCCTGCTTGTCCTCCTCTTGGGCATGATGGGTTTCTGGCTGTGGATGCTCATTGAATGTGCAGTTAAGGAACCGACCATCATGCAGAGAGAGAGGTGACGCGATGGTGCCCTGGATCTTCGTGCACAATCCCCTGGAGCGCTGGCTGGACGACTACCCGCGCATCTTCGACGCGTGGGAGGCGGGAGGGGTGGGCGGCATCGTGGTGGGACGGATGTGGCTCAGGAACGAGGCCGGCATGCCGTTGTGGGGGGACACCCTCACCCCCTCGTTTGCGGTGGACCCAAAGGTGTACGCCGCGTTCGGCATCAAGCCGCCCCCGGAAACGGCCCGCACCCCCGAGAGGGAGAAGCAGCTCCACGCGCTCCTCGACAACGCCGCCTCCCGGGGCTGGCACATCATGATCTTCGACTCCAGAGACGGGCTCCGGCTGCTCTACCAGCGGGGCCAGGGTACCACCAGCGGCCTGGCCGAGGAGGAGGACCCTTTTGGGGCCATCGAGGTGGCCGCCGGGGTGCACGACCTGGCCAGTGCCTATCCCCAGGCCCACGGCGTCATCCTGGACCAGCCCGGTGAGACCTTCTACGAACTTGCCTTCCATCGGGGTCAGGCCCTACTGGAACTGGACGGTCGCATGCGGCACCGCCTGGAAGCCATCGGCGCCGATGTGGAGCGCGTCGCCCGCGGCATGGCGCACCTGAACGAGCGTTTCCACAACCTGACTCCGGATCTGGTGCGCTACCACGCGTCCGGCGGCATGCTGGGGGCACTGAACCTGTTCGACCTGAACGAGGATGCCCTGTACTGGCTGCGCGCCCGCCGCGAAGCGGCGCGGGGGTTCATGCGCGCCGTGCACACGCAGACGCAGAGATTGGGAGGGAAGGTGGAGCTGGGGGGCATTCCGCGCACCGCTGCTTTCTCGTCACTGACCGGGCACGAATTTGGCGAGATGGCGGAGTACTTCGACTACGTCTTCCCCAAGCACTACTTCTGGCACCGCGGGAATGACGGCCTCTACGGCACCATGGCCCGCTGGGTGCAGCAGGTCCTGGACTGGAACCCGACCCTGTTGGAGGCAGACGGCTTCGCCGTGGTCAAGGCCTTCCTGGGGCTGGAGCTTCCCGGGGTGCAGACCCTGGCGGACATGGAACTGGGGTTCCCCGAGGAGTTCTTCTCGGAGCTGGTGTACAACGAGACGCGCCGAGCGCTGGAGGCCATCGGGGATGTGAACAAGGTGATCGCCTGGGTGTCGACGGGGCGCCGTCCGCACGGGGGCGAGCCCATGACCGCCCGCGATTTGCACGGCATCCTGACCGCCTCCGAGCGGGCCGGCCTGCAGCGCTTCCTGTTCCAGCCGGACCCTGATCTGAGCGCCCCCGAATGGAGCGTGATCTCCGACCTGTGCGGCAAGCGCTGGCACCCGAGCCGCGACGGGTACTGGCCCTCGGACTCCAGCAGGCCCGACGCGTTCAGCAGGTAGGCATGCGCCCGTTGCGGGACTTATCTGCGGGATTCGTCGCTTCGCCGACTCGGGGAATCGACGTCCCCGGAAGCCGGCTAATCACAACGTGATTCACCCAATGCGCCGGAAGGCCCGATCCGCCGCGACCCCTTGGCAACGGACGCCACAGGTCCTGATCCCCGGCCGGCGTTTCCTCGCCGATTTGTTCCCATCGAGCTTCTACTTGACTCCTCTGATCGTCCTCGGACATCTGGCCTCCCACTACGTTGAATGGCGTAATTCGTGAAGAAGCGGATTCAGAGTACCCAGGAAATAGATGCACTTTTGAATTACGAGATGAAAAGTCCTCCGGAAAGAACCGTCATCTTTGCACATGCGCGAAGCGGAAGTACGACGCTCTACCGCATTCTGCAACTGCATCCCCTGATGAACGTCGCGTTAGAACCGTTCTGGCACGGATATGCAAAGGAAAACCCGGGTGAGAGGAACTACGTAGACTTCATCGAGGACGTTCCGTCGCTAGAGAAAGCCCTCGACGATCTCTTCGCGATGTACAACGGGATAAAGATCCTCAGCTACCAACTTTCAAAAGAGCTGTACACTCATCTGTTGCTTTCTCCTGACGTCACCGTCATTTTCCTGCAAAGAGCGAATCTGTTACGAGCCGAAGTTTCCGGATGTATAGCCGAACAAACGTGCGTCTGGCAGATTTCGGACTTGAATGAGCAAACCAGGCGGATGTACAGGAATCTGAAGCCAATTTCCTTAAAGAAGATCGGGGATGATCTTGAATACGCGAAAGAGCTCAGGGACGCCTACAACAGTGTGACTGAACGGCGTGCAACCGGTACTTACTTGAAGGTCTACTACGAGAAACTCTACACCGGGGACCTCGGGGCGAATCGCGCTGCCGCCAGGGAAATCTTCGATTTTCTGGGACTCGAGTTGCCCACATGCGAGGAGTTGGACTACCACCTCGATCCTCGAACTTCAAAGATAAATTCTTCCGAATCCTACGCGTTGTTACCCAATGCCAACGAGATAAATGAACGATTCGGCACCGATGACACCGGCTGGCTATTCGGTGATGACGACGTAGGTGCGCTTGTCACGACCAGGGTCTAACCTTGATTCGTATGTGCGCCGTGAAAGGCGCGGATTTCCAGTGGGTGGGAGTCCCACCCGACAAGTGT
>JAPPNU010000059.1 GCA_028873695.1 Gemmatimonadota bacterium
GTCGCGCGCCTTGTCTTCGGCCACAATGGCTCGGCCTCGCCTGCAGAGCGACTTTTTCAACGGACTGTTCAGGTTTGCGTAACCGGCGCTGCGCGCCGGCGGCGGTCACGATCTTCGGCCGGTGCGGTTTCCAAACGGCCTATCAGACTTTCATCTTCGGGTCCAGAGCGTCTCGCAGGCCGTCGCCGAGCAGGTTGTAGAGGGTAACGGTGACAAAGATGGCGAAACCGGGTACGATGACCAGCCACCATGCCGCGGTATTGTTCCGGGCGCCCGCGAGTATCGCGCCCCATGTGATGGCCTCCGCGGGCACGCCGATGCCGAGGAAGCTCAGGCCGGACTCGGCCAGGATGGCGCCCGCCACGCCGAAAGCCGCCGGAATGAGTACGGGCGCGATCGCGTTCGGCAGAATGTGGATGAACATGATGCGACCGCTGGAATATCCCAGGCTCTTGGCCGCGGCGACGAAGTCGTAGCTCCTGACCTGGAGAAACTGCGATCTCGTGAGCCTGGCGATCCCGACCCAGCCGGTAAAGCCCAGGATGATCATCACGAAGAAGAGGCTGGGCGGAAAGAACGCGGCGACCGTGATGATCAGGAAGAGGGTGGGTATGGCGGCCCAGAGTTCAAACAGACGCGAAAGAACCAGGTCGGTCCAGCCCCCGAAATAACCCGCCAGCGCGCCGAGGGCGACGCCGATGATCATCGAGATTGCCACCGAGACCAGTCCGATCGTGAGCGCGTAGCGGGTTCCGTGGATCAACCCCGAAAGCACGTCCCGTCCCAGCCGGTCCGTTCCCAGAAAATGCGCTGTGCCGGGCGGCTGGTACTTGTCCCTGAGATTGACGTCGCTGGGACCATAAGGGACGGGCGGGAATATGGCGGATTCCGACCTCAGGCGTTTGAAGTTCTTCCTTCTTCTGAGCGGCGCCGGCCAGTCGGCCAGCCCGAGATGAACGGCGTACTGGCGAAAGGCGGGGAAGTAGGTCTTGCCCCTGTACTTCATGTAATAGGGTTTGTTGCCCGCGAGAAAATCCGCGAACACCGCCGTGAACGCGAGAACGCCGATCGCCGCCAGGCTGATGAGGGCCGGGCGGTTTTTCTTGAACTGCCGCCAGACGAGCTTAGAGTAGGTCTGACCTTCCTCGACAGGTTCCTGTTCGGACGTAGCTCCGTCCGATTCGGTCAGGTCGCGCGTTGCAGCGTCGGGCATGAATCTATCCCTGAAGACGAGAAAACTCGATGCGCGGGTCCACGACTTTCAGAAGAATGTCCGCGAGAAGAATACCCAGCAGCGAGAGGAACGATCCTATGGTCAGGATGGCCATTACCATGGGATAGTCGCGCACGAGTACGGATTGTACGCCCAGAAACCCCAGACCCGGAATGGTGAAGATGGTCTCGATAAAGACCGAGCCGGCGATGATGGCCGGGAGCAGATTCGCCAGAATGGTGACGATGGGAATCAGCGAGTTGCGGAAGACGTGTTTCAGAATCACGACTTTTTCCGGGAGGCCCTTTGCGCGGGCCGTGCGCACGTAGTCCAGCCTCAGGTTTTCCAGCATGCTGGTTCGCATGAACCTGGAAAGGCCGGCGAAGCTGGCGTAGCTCGAGGCCAGGACCGGCATGGCCATGTGATGGGCGTGGTCCGTCAACAGGCGCCAGAATCCCCATTCGGAAGAGGCGTCCAGGGACTGGATTCCGGAGGCCGGAAACCAGTAGAAGAACTCCTTGTTGCAGAAGAACACGATAAGCAGCATGCCCACCCAGAACGAAGGCATGGACCACAGGATAAAGGTTCCCGTGGTCAGCGCGCGATCGGTCCGGGTGTCCTGTTTCACGGCCAGCCAGATACCCAGCGGAAGTCCGATGACGTAAGCGACGATCAGACTGATGATGTTTATTTCAATGGTGATGGGCAGGCGAGCGAGGATATGGGAAATGACCGGCTGCTGATCCTTGAAAGAACGACCGAAATTGAGCGTCACGAAGCGCCTGTCGAAGAGGTGGAAGAGGAGCAGGCCGGCGCCCGTATACTCGTAGTTGTTCTCGAGTTTGACGGTCTTGCTGTCCCAGAAAGAGGAAAGGACGAGCGCCCGCGCCTCCTCCGGGTGACGTTTCTCGAAACCGCGAAGAAACCGGGCCTTGCGCGCTTCGTCTTCCAGTGCGGCCAATTCGCTTCTTTCCGCGGGATCCAGTCCGGAGAGATAGTTGTCGACGCGCCGGCTCGTGCGTTCGAAGGTGCTGAGCGGTTCCACGTGAAGAACCAGGCTCGAAAGCCAGTTCAGGTATTGGAGGTGTAGCGGCCGGTCCAGGCCGAGTTGACGTCGAAGGTCCTCACGCGTTTTTTCGAAATCGGACTGCCGATCCGTAGAGATGCCCTCCTCACCCGCCATGCCGCCGAGAAAGAAATCCACGGGGTCTCCGGGAGCGAGATGCATCACCAGAAAGGAAATCAGGGTGATGCCGATCATCGTCGGGATCATCAGCAGGCTGCGCTGCAGGATGTACTGGATCATCCGCTTTCAGGCCTCTCCGCGCGGTCGTCCGTTCATCGGGAATGCAACAGGGTCCGGTTCGGGCTATTGATACAACCGGTTTGCGGCGCCGACCCACCATTCCTGGGTATCCGGGCCACCGGCATACCAGCTGTCACCCGCGAAGCGCCTGCTGTAGGAAGTGGCGGTGCGGGATTTCCACAGAAACGTATAGGGTTGTTCGTCGTACAGGATCTCCTGGAATCGCCGGTAGAGTTCGATGCGTTTGTCCATATCGAACTCCCGTCGATAGGATTCCAGGATGCGGTCGACCTCCTCGCTCCTGAAGCCGATGTAATTCGACCCCTGCCCCTCGGACTGCGAGGAGTGCCAGATCTGATAGGAATCCGGCGGGGTGCGCAGGCTGCCGGTCCACCCCAGGGTACAGGCGGCGAAGTCTTTCTTGCGAACGACCCGGTCCAGAAAGATGGTCCAGTCCAGTTCGCGCACCTCGCAGACGATTCCGATGTCCTGCAGTTCATACTGCAGCGCCAGCGCGATGTCTTTGCGGAGCTGGTTCCCGGAGTTGACCAGAAATTCAAACTTGAACGGGTGTTTCTTGCCGTCGATGACCTTGTCCAGGATGCCGTCGTTGTCGCTGTCCGTCCAGCCGGCCTCCTCCAGTAGGTCAAGCGCCCTGTCGGGATCGTAAGGGTGGGGTTCGAGCCCGTGGTTGTATTCGGGCCGGAATTTGTGGATTGGGCTCTCAACGGTTTCCGCCAGACCGAACATGAGGTTCACGACCATGCTCTCACGGTCGGTGAGATACGTCATCGCTCTGCGCACGCGCTTGTCTCGGAAGATGGGGTGCGCATTGTTCCAGCCGATGTACACGTACCCCGAAGAATAGATCACGCTCTTCTTGAATCGCTCGATAAAATCCGGAGACCAGCTCTTGTCCTTGAACTGAAGGGGTCTGAGCCCGAAGTAGTCGATGTTTCCGTTGGTGTGCTCTATGAACGCGGCCTCCTGATCGTTCACGATTTTGAAGACGATCTTTTCGACGTAACCCTTGGGCATCAGATCCGTCCGGTCTCCTCCCCAGTAGTTGGGATTGCGGGTCAGTATCACCTTTTGCCCGGTGACCACGTCTGCGTCCCAGTTTTCCACGAGATAGGGCCCGGAGCCCAGCATTCTCCGGTGATATCCCGAGTTGAACTTCTCCGCGAATTGGTGCACGCGCTCCGCGTGCGGCCCGTTTTCCCAAGATCCGTCGATGAGGCTCCGGATGTCGACGGGATCCAGCAGGCCGTCGGGGTCGTAGAAGTGTTTGGGGAGAATTTCCATCGCGCCGAGTGAGATGTTGTTCCTGAAATAAGGTTCCCGGCAGACGAAGCTGATTCTGTATTTGCCCTCCTGCTCGACGTCGCTGATGGCCGCGTAGTAGTTCCGAATATTGGCTGCAAGAACCTTCGGGTTCTTGATGACTTTGATGCTGAACAGGACGTCGTCCGCTGAGAGGGGCTTGCCGTCCGCGAAATGGACGTCGTCGCGCAGGTCGAAGGTGTAGGTGAGCTTGTCTTCGGATACCGCCGGCGGCCTCTTCGCAACCAGCCCTCTGAGATTGTAAGGCGATTCGTTCTCGATTTCCAGCAGCGACTCGAATACGTACTGATGAACTGCACTGGCGCCGGCGTCATTGGAGACGTACGGGTTGAAATTCTCCGGATCCGAGAGAGCGTGGCGAACCATCCAGTCGCCGTATTGCGGTTTGTCGTCGCCGGAGTACATGGCGGGCGCCCTCTCCGTGCCATCCAGTACGATCGCCGGAGCTTCCTTCGTATCCAATAGTGTTCTTTGAACCTTTTGCCATGGGGATTCGTCTTCGCCCGCTGCCGCCGAGACGAAAATCAACCCGAGGATTGCCAATACGCACGCTTTAGCCATCATTCGCCTCCTTGTGAGGTCCCGTGACGCGGATAGAGGTCCAGGGCCAGGTTCCAGGCGGTAACCTGCTCGACCGCGTCCCCGTCCGAAAACGGAAGCGGCCGCCCGCGCCCGTCGAGAATCAGACCGGCCACGCCGCCCTTCACGGTGCGGCGGATCGACTGACCCGGGCCCGCCCCCGCGTCCCAGCCCGACTCCGGATGCAGGCTGACGTCAACCTCCCGGTCGGGGCCCGCGTCGAACAGGTGGAGAGCGCCAACTCTCAGCTCGCCGGACTCTGTGCCGTCTGAAAGCGCAATTTCATACGAGGCGCAGACTTCGCCCGGTTTTCCCTGCCCGGAAGGCGCAACGCATGTGCCCAGATCGACCAGGCAGTCCCGTTCGAAGACTTCGGCGGCGGCCTGTTCGTTGACGCTTGTCAGGACGCCGAGGTGGGGCATCATGAAAATGCTGTCGACGGCCAGCCTCGTAAAGCCCTGAGGCTGGAAGGCGTCGATGAGGATGGCGGCCGACTGCGCGCGCCGCGGTGCGTGGGAAAGTACGCCTCCGCTGCCCACGAGCAGGTTCAGGTCCGGCATATGAATCAGGCTCGCGCCCGCGGCGGTCTGATCGAAAGCATCGGAAAGCGTGCGTTCCGTCTGCACGCCTTTCAGTCCTACGGCCAGCGCGCGGTGCTGCTCGAAGGCCAGGCGCAATGCCTCGCGCGCGATGGCCTGCTCGAGTTGCAGTTCGTCCAGCGTTTGCGGCACCGTGGTTGGACGGATCATCTTGTTCTTGATCCGGTCCCTGAGGTCCGCTTCCTCGATTTCAAATGGTACCCATCGCATCACGTTGGAAAGGCCTGCCTCGGCCAGTACGTTCGAGATGCTGTAGGACATGCCCAGGTTGGCGCTCACGGTACGGTTGAATCGACCGCCGAATACGCTGAAGACGTCGGTGGTCGCCCCGCCGATGTCGACGCCCACGACGTTGATGTTCCGATGACGGGCCACGGTCTGAATGAGCAGGCCCACCGCGCCGGGCGTTGGCATAATGGGGGCGCCCGTCCATTCCATCAGTTTGCGGTAACCGGGCGCCTGCGCCATCACGTGTTCGAGGAAGAGGTCGTGGATCACCTGGCGCGCCGGTCCCAGGTTCTCGCGCTCGAGTTGAGGGCGGATATTGTCCGTGGTCTTCAGCGCGGTTTTTTCGCCCAGAACCCGTTGAACTTCGTCCCGTGCGTCCGTGTTTCCGGCATAGATTACGGGAAGCCTGAAGCCGGCGCCGAACCGCGGTCTCGGATCCGCCGCGGCGATGAACTCCGCGAGTTCCACCACGTGGCTCACGGTTCCTCCGTCCGTTCCACCGGACAGGAGCACCATGTCGGGACGCAAATGGCGGATGCGCTCGATTTTCTGGTGGGGCAGGCGCCCGTCGTTGGAAGCGAGCACGTCCATGACGATGGCGCCGGCGCCCAGGGCTGCACGCTGGGCGCTTTCGCCCGTCATCGCCTGGACGACGCCGCCCACCATCATCTGAAGCCCGCCGCCGGCGCTGCTTGTGGATACGTAAATGTCAACGCCGCGGCCGTCTGCCGCGGGCGTGATGATGCGTTCGCCGTCCAGGATGGGGCGCCCGGAGATTTCCTCAACTTCCTGGATGGCGTTGAGCACGCCCCGGGTGACGTCTTCAAACGGCGCTTCGACCGTGGTGGGCGCCTCGCCGCGACAGGTCTGCCGGTAACAGTCCTCTACTTTCTCAATGAGAATGGCCTTGGTGGTCGTGCTGCCGCAGTCCGTGGCGATGATGACGTCCGGTCTATCCATTCAGTCGGTTTTCCGTCTCCACAAGGGTATCGATCAGCGTCTGGACGCTCTGCCGTTTCTCCAGAAATCGCACGAATCGACCGTATTCCACGCCTGAAAAGATAAGGGTGACAAAGGGGGAAAGGAAAGCCAAAAACTGACTGCCTATAAAGTTGAACGGCCGTCCTGCCTCCAGCACCATCAACGCGGGTGTGGTCATCTGGCGGCGAACCACGAATTCCGCCATTCTGGCTGCCAGAGCGCGCTCTTCCTCCGTGATGCGATTTTCCGGAGGGTTGACGGCGAAAGCGTGGGCGCACCAGGTTCTAATGCGCTCTATCCGCGAGCCGGGCCTGGACATAGTCGATGATTTCCTCCAGATTTTCACGGCGGCGCAGGAAACAGCCTCGAAACGGATCGAGCCTGTGAGGTCGGGCGAACGGGCTGAGAAAGACGCCGTCGGGGGCGACGGTGTGCCGGCGAATCCGGTTCCACGGAAGGGTCCGCTTCGCGCCCAGATGCGCTATGAGGATATGCCTTTCCTGGAGCGCGTATCGCGTGGGGAGGAAGTAGCGTGACATGGATGCCGTGAGCAGCGCCGCCGTCAGAAATCCGTATGCCGGCGCGTCGAATTCAACGGCAATCAGAATCGACAGACCCAGGATAACCAGGATGAGCAGGCCGGTCTTCGCCGGCGGTTCTTCCAGGAGGGGATGGACCGTCCAGCGGAGTTCGGCTGCCGATTCGGGCGTCTTCGGATTGTCCATGCTTTTCGTGAGTCGGCAAGGAGACGGCCAGGCTGATACTTCGAATTGAGGTTATATGATGCGGCGGACGACGCGGGGTTGACGCACGCTGTCCCCGAGATTCCAGGATTCGGTGCCGTACTTTGTTTCAACGAGACGTTCTGCGTCGGCCGTTTCCTCGGGAGACAACGCCGATTCGGTCAGGGCGACGTCCAGGGTCTCTTCAAAACCGCCCCGCAGCGCGTGCGCCACGGTATTGAAGTCCGCAGGGCGGCCCGCTTCCGAGAGGGAGACGGTGTGCCGGTCCAGTTCCCGACGAAAGCGTTCCTTCAGCGCCTGGCGGCGGTCCGGCATGAGATCGATGAGATGCTTGTGTTCCGGACCCAGAAGCAGCGAGCCGTGTTGAAGCAGCACGCCGCCCAGACGCCGCTGGGCGCTGCCGATGATCTTCCTGTCGTCGAGCGTCACTTCGTATTGGGTTGTACTCGAAAAACAGGGTGAGGTGAGGCCCTCTCCGCGCGGAGACGAAACAGGATTACGCCGCGGCTCGAACCGGGCGGACACGCCGAGGAGTCGCAGGCTCGAAACCAGGCAGGCGCTGATTCTCCGGTAGGACTCCTGAATGGATCCGCCCAGCAGCGGGTCGCCGGCGGGGCAGGTGACGCTGTACGTGAGTTCGTTCCAGTGGAGGACGGCGCGCCCGCCGCTGGGCCGGCGGACCAGGTGGATGCCGCGCTGCCGGCATCGGTCCGCGTCGACTTCGCGGCCGATCCTCTGGGCGTAGCCGAAAGAGACGGCGGGCGGCGTCCATCCGAACGTCCGTACCGTCGGCGGCGACGTCTCCCCCTCAACACCGCGCGCGATGGCTTCGTCCACGGCCATATTGAAAAAGGCGTTCCCCGAGCCGGTGTTCAGGAAACGCCAGGGACGCGATCCGGTTTTCTGCATGGATCAGGAGACTCCCAGCCTCTGCAATGCCTCTTTCGCCGCCATCTGTTGCGCTTCTTTCTTGCTCCGCCCCTTTCCGAAGCCCATTCGTTCGCCGGCGACCAGTACCTCGACGCTGAACGTCTTGTGGTGGTCCGGCCCCTCTTCCGAACTGACCAGGTAGCGGGGGTGTCCACGGCCCTCGCCCTGCGTGTGTTCCAGAAGGACGCTCTTGAAGTTGAGATAGCTGCTATTGGCGACGATTGCTTCGATGTTGCTCAGAAGGTGGCGTTGAACGAAGGCGTCCGCGGCCTTGAGGCCGCCGTCGAGATAGACAGCCCCCAGAATTGCTTCGAAAGCATCTCCGATGATCGACGTCCGTTCTCTTCCTCCCGCCAGGTCCTCCTCCTTGCTGAGCAGGACGTGGTGACCGAGTCCGATGGCGCGGCCCCGCTGTGCGAGAATGACCTTGCTGACGAGTACCGACTTGATCTGGGTGAGGTCGCCCTCACGTTTGTTCTGAAACTTCCGGTACAGGTTTTCCGTCACCAGCAGGTCCAGTACGGCGTCGCCGAGAAACTCGAGCCTTTCGTTGGAAGTGATACTCCCTTCGTCAACGGCGTAGACGTAGGAGCGGTGTTTGATCGCCTGGACCAGGAGGTCGGGATCCGAAAAACGATAGCCGAGTTTTTCCTGCAGGCTCTCCGGGGTATGCGTTACCCGGTCGCGCGCGAGCCAGCGTGCAACCGTATGTCGAAATTTGACTAGTCCGATAAGCTTCATCCTGCGGGAGTGGGAGCTGTACCTTGCTGCATATCTCCTGAAGAAAAACCCGGCCGTCGTTGCGCACGACGGCGCGTCATCACCGTTACGATGCAGTCACGGCCCGGGATGCCGGGAATTAACGGCCTTCGTACCTGCGCATCGCGAGCACCGCGTTGTGCCCGCCGAATCCGAAGGAGTTGTTCATGGCCACGCGAACCGGCATTTCCCGTGCCGCGTTGGGCACGTAGTCGAGGTCGCACTCCGGATCGGGATGTTCGTAGTTGATGGTGGGCGGCACGCGGCCGTGATGAATGGCAAGGAGGCAGGCGATGCTCTCGATTGCGCCGGAGGCGCCCAGCAGATGGCCCGTCATGGACTTGGTGGAACTGACCGCGGCCTTTCCCGCGCGATCACCCAGGACGGATTTTATGGCCGCGGTTTCGGTCCGGTCCCCTATCGGGGTCGACGTGCCGTGGGCATTGATGTAATCCACGTCCTCCGGGTTCAACCCTGCCTGATTCAGGGCGATTCTCATCGCGCGGGCGCCGCCCTCGCCGCCAGGGGCCATGTCGGTCACGTGATACGCGTCGGCAGTGAAACCCGCGCCGGCAATCTCGGCGTAAATCCGTGCGCCCCGACGCCGCGCGTGTTGCAGTTCTTCGAGTATGAGCGCGCCGCACCCCTCGCCTAGGACGAATCCGTCGCGCTCAAGGTCGAAAGGACGGCTGGCCGCCTGCGGGTCCTCGTTGCGCGTGGATAGCGCTTTCATGGAAGCAAAGCCCCCCAGCGACATGGCGCTGACGGCCGCTTCGGCGCCGCCGGTGACCATGACGTCGGCCTCGTCGTGGCGGATCTCCCTGAAGGCGCATCCGATGGCGTGGGCGGCGGAGGAACAGGCGGACACGGTGGTATAGTTCGGCCCTCTGGCGCCGAGCAGGATCGAAACCTGGCCCGACGTCATGTCCGGAATCATCATGGGGATGAAGAACGGACTGATCCGCCGCGCGCCCTTCTCCAATAGAACGGTGTGTTGATCTTCGAAGGTCCAGATGCCGCCGATGCCTGAGCCGAAGACCACGCCCGTCCGGTCGGGATTCCCGGCGTCCACGTCCAGGTCGGCGTCCGTTACAGCCATCCGCGCGCAACAGATGGCGTACTGGGTGCACAGATCGTTTCGCCTGGCCAGTCTGCGGTCGAGACCGAAACGCTCGGCGTCGAAACCCTTCAGTTCGGCTCCGAACGTTACCCTGAATCCGGTCGTATCGAATCTGCGGATGTGATCGACGCCGCTTTCTCCGTTGAGCAGCGCCTCCCAGTAGGCTTCGGTGTTCATTCCGTTCGGCGCGAGCACGCCGAGGCCTGTGACCACAACCCTTCGTTTTTCGTTCAAGGGCAGCATCTCCGGAGTATCGTGTATGCATCGGCGCGGAACCGCGGCATCGTCGAACATGCCGCGGCCGCCGTCTGTCTTGCGTGCAGAATCCGAGGTCTGGACGCCGCTTCACGGGCGCCGCCAACCGCGAGGAAACAGCCCGCTGAATCCGACCGTCCGGGCCGCGGCCGGTTATTCGCTCAGGCGTTGCTTGAGATAATTCGTGACGTCGCTCACGGTCTCCAGCTTCTCGGCGTCTTCATCGGGAACTTCCATGTCGAATTCCTCTTCGAAGGCCATCACCAGTTCGACCGTATCGAGGGAATCCGCGCCGAGATCATCTATGAAATGGGCTTCCGGAGTCACGCTGTCGGCATCCACGCCCAGCTGGTCAACGATGAGATCGACGACTTTCTGCTGAATATCTTCAGCCATGGCAACTGTCTCCCTTTTTGATTGCGAACGGGGTGTTGCGCCGTACGGCGCGGCCCAACTTTCCGTTCACGTCTGTCGCCAGACGGTTCAGTTCGACTTACATAACCATCCCGCCGTCCACGACCAGGACCTGTCCGGTGATATACGCAGCGTCGCCGGAGGCCAGAAACGCGACCGCCGCCGCGATATCTTCGGGTCTACCCGGCGTTCCCAGCGGGACCTGTTCAAGAATCTTCTCTTTGAGTTGTTCCGGGAGCTTTTCCGTCATTTCGGTTGGAATATAGCCGGGTGCGACCACGTTGGCAGTGATTCCCCTGCTTGCCAGCTCCTTAGCGGTGGTTTTTGTCAGGCCGATAAGCCCGGATTTCGCCGCTGTGTACCCGGCCTGTCCGGGGTTTCCCATCAACCCCGTTACGGATGAGATATTGATGATCCGACCGGACCGCGCCCTCATCATCGGTCGTACGGCGGCTTGCGTACACAGAAACGCGCCCTTGAGGTTGACGTTGAGAACGGCGTCCCAATCTCCCGGCTTCAGCCGCATCAGCAAACCGTCGCGGGCAATACCGGCATTGTTTACGAGAATGTCCACCCCGCCCCACCGGTCCAGGACGGCCTTGAACAGCCCGCCGACGTCGGTGGCGTCAGAAACGTCCGCCTGCAGCGCGAGCGCGCTCCCGCCCCGGTTCTCGATGGCATCGGCCACCGCCTGTGCACTTTCGAGGGTACGGCTGGAGCAAACCGCCACCCGCGCGCCCTCGTCGGCCAGACGGTTGGCGATGGCCTCGCCGATGCCGCGAGACCCGCCCGTGACGATTGCGGTCTTGTCCTTGAGGCGATTCATAACGTAAGACTGTCCAGCTCTTCGAGGGTTCCGACGGACGATACGGCGACGCGCCTCTCGATGCGCCGCATCAGGGCTCTCAGCGTTTTTCCCGGCCCGGCTTCGACCGCGCGGTCCACGCCTTCCGAAACGAGCCGCGTCATTGAATCCGTCCATCGGACAGGGGATACAACCTGCTTGATGAGCAGGTCTTTGAGCACGTCAGGATCGGTTGTGGGTTCCGCCGTCGTGTTCGGGACCACCGGAATGCGCGCCGCAGAGAACGGAACGTTCGCAAGGGCGCCTTCAAGCGTGCCGAGAGCGGATTGCATTAGGCCCGAGTGAAAAGCGCCGCTGACCTGGAGTTCCACAACCCTCCTGGCGCCCTCGTCCGATGCCATCCGCATGGCCCGTTTCACGGCCGTCGGCTCGCCTGAGATGACGACCTGACCGGGGCAGTTGAAGTTTGCGGGCACCACCACGACGCCGCGCACCAGTGATGCGCAAATATCTACGACCGCGCCGTCTTCCAGCCCTATGACGGCCGCCATCGTGCCCGGGCGCATTTTTCCCGCTGCGTGCATGGCCCGCCCGCGGATGCCCACGATCCGGACACCGTCTTCCAGGGACATTACCCCTGCGGCGACGAGGGCCGCCAGTTCTCCCACGCTGTGTCCGGCCACGAAATCCGGGTGGATGCCCCTGTCTTTCAGGATTTCGAATACCGAGATGCTGTGCGCAAAGATCGCCGGCTGCGTAATGGCCGTCTGCTTGAGGGATTCTTCGGGACCGTCGAAGCAGAATGTCTTCAGTCCGGTCTCGGAGATGCGGTCGGTCAGATTGAATACGTATTGTGCGATCGGTGAGGCGCGGTAAAGATCGCTGGCCATCCCCACGTATTGCGCGCCCTGGCCGGGGAATAGGAATGCTAAGGACATGACGGTCCAAATACGAATCAGCCTGTGGATTCCGACCACCGGCTCGGGTATGAGTGCATCAGTACGCCCACTTCAGCAGGGCGCTTCCCCACGTATAGCCTGCCCCGGCGCTTGCCAGTACAATATAGTCGCCCTGCTTCACCCGGTCCTGTTCGACCGCTTCGGAAAGGGCGATGGGGATTGTACCGCATGTCGTGTTCGCATATCTGTCGATGTTGACCAGTACGCGTTCGGGCGCCAGCTTCATTCGGCGCGCCGTTGCGTCGATGATGCGTTTGTTGGCCTGGTGCGGAACCAACAGGGCGATGTCGTCGCCGCTGAGTCCGTTTCGTTCAAGCAGATCGGCCGATACCGCCGCCATGCTGGTGCTGGCGAATTTGAGCACACGAGGTCCGTCCTGGTGAACGTAGTGCATTTTCTTGTTTACAGTCTCGTGGCTGGCTGGATGCAGGCTGCCGCCGGCGGGTTGACAAAGATACTGACCGCCCGAACCGTCCACGTTCAGGATGAAGTCCTGGATGCCCGCGCCGGATTCGTCGGGTTCCAGCAGGACAGCCCCCGCGCCGTCTCCGAACAGGACGCAGGTTTCCCGGTTGGTGTAGTCGACGACGGAACTCATTTTGTCGGAGCCGATGACCACCACTCTCCTGTGGGCTCCGCTTTCGACAAACTGACCGCCAACGATCAGGGCGTAAAGGAACCCGCAGCAGGCCGCGGAAAGGTCGAACCCCCACGCGTTCCCGGCCCCCACCTCGTGCTGCACCAGACACGCGGTGGCCGGATACACCATGTCCGGCGTCACGGTTGCAACGATTATCAGATCTATTTCACTGGCATCCAGACCCTTCTGTTCAAGCAGGGATTCCATCGCCCTGCTGGCCATGTGAGAGGCGCCCAGGCCGTCGTCGAGGATGCGGCGTTCTGCTATGCCCGTTCGTGATCGAATCCATTCATCCGAGGTATCCACGATGTGTTCAAGGTCGGCATTCGTCAGCCGGCGTTCGGGGAGAAAGCGGGAGACGCCGGTGACGGAAGCATTGACTTTTTTATCCATAGGCAAGGGTGACGATAGGGGGAATCATTATCGGGTTGCGCCGCTCGGTCCGGAAATCAGACGCTTTCGCCTTCGGTGACTTCACGTCCGTTGTACTGGCCGCAGTTCAAGCAGACCCGGTGAGGCCTGCGAGGCTGGCCGCAGTTGGGGCACTCGGAGAAAGCGGGTCTGGAGAGCTTCCAGTGGGCGCGTCGTTTGCCGGTTCTGGAATTGGAGCTTCTGCGTTTCGGGTGTGCCATTTTGAATTGCTCCTTCAGGATTAATCTTTAAACGCTCTCAGGGCTTCCCAACGAGGGTCGGTCTGCGTTGACGAACAGTTGCACTGCGTCTGGTTGAGGTCCTCCCCGCAGATTGGGCAAAGCCCCTCGCAGGACGTCTTGCACAGGGGATTCAATGGCATTTCCAGCAGGATATAGTCCTTGATTTCCTTGCCAAGGTCCACCTTGTCTCCGGATTCGTCCAGCCATATCATCGTTTCGTCTTCATCATCCGCCATGGATTCCGGACGATTTTTCTGGAAGACGAACTTGAAATCGGAGGAGAGGGAGAACGATACGGGTTCGAGGCAGCGCACGCACTCGAGCCGAAGGTCGGCATTCGTCCGGCCGCTTGCCGAAATGGATTCGCCTATCTTGACAAACTCGATTTGCGTCCTTATCGGACCCACGAATTGCAGGTCCTCATCCTGGATATGCAGCTCTTCCGGGGTTTCCTCCCAGTCCAGACGGGCTGTGCCTTCTTCGAGTTCGTTGAGCGCGACGATCATCGAAACCTTCCCATGTGGATTTCGAATGTCCGTTCTATGCGTTTTCTCCGAAGAAAAAGGCGATCTCCCAGGTCGCCGTTTCGGACGAGTCCGACGCGTGCACGGCGTTGCGCTGAACGGTTGTGCCGAAATCCCTGCGAATGGTGCCTTCAGCGGCTTTCGCCGAATCGGTTAAGCCTATGATCTGGCGCAGGGTCGACACCGCGTCTACCCGTTCCAGTGCGAGCGGGACGACGGGACCGGAAGACATGAAATCGATCAGGCCGTCGAAAAACGGTTGTCCCTCGTGTACGGCGTAGAACCGGGTGGCCTCCTCACGCGTGAATCGCGTCATTCTCATCTGCCGAATCTTGAATCCTTTGTCTTCCACCCGTTTGAGAATTGCGCCGATGGCATTCCGGGAAACCGCGTCCGGCTTGATGATCAACAATGTACGTTCCTGCATCGACACCCGCGCTTTCCGTCCGGCTTCCAAAGGGCAAGATGGCGTATCACGCTGAAGGTGAAGAAGATAGATTTTCTCCGGGGATTTGTCAATATCAAACTTTGTTTTTGAGCTGTCAGCCGTCAGCTATCAGCCGTCAGCCAAAACCGGTTAACGATACGGTTCAGCAACGTTCACCAGTGATATCCGCGCCCGTAACGGATTTGTCGGGGCGACGGGTCGGTCGCCCGCCTTGCTGCACACAAGAATCGGCTCACACAAAGGCACAAAGGCACAATGGGGAAGGCAGTTACCAGCAATCAGCCGTCAGCTAAACCGGTTAGCGATACGGATACGCGACGCCAATCAGTGATGTCAGCGCCACTATGGAACGACCGCGAATGGCGGGGCCCTCACCCCCCAGCCCCCTCTCCCAGCAACAGAGGGGGAGCAAATTGCGATGTAGGCGCGACCCTTGTGGTCGCCCTGCCGACTCACGTCGTCAAGGCTTCTTCAGTAGCAACCGCAGATGGTATCCCGTCACGGCGGCGAGCGCTGCGACGAGGCCGCCGATCAGCGCCGTGATCACGACAAGCAAGGATGGATCCGAAAGGCCGGCAATGCCCGCAATCTTCCCTGTGAGAATGCCGCCGGATTTCAGGTGGACATAACCGGCTGTAGTCAGCCACAGGATCCCCGCGCCGCCAAAACCCGCGCCCAGCGCTTTCCACGCTGTGGGAGCCCTCCAGGCGCCGGCCGCGAATCCCGCCACGCCGATTCCCCACCAGGGCAGCGCGAGGCCCGCAATCAGGCCGAAAACGAGGACGTATAGAGCGGTTGAAATCATATAAAGAAAGCTATCAGCCGTCAGCGTTCAGCTAAAATCGAAACCAGAATCACAATCCACATCTCCCCGGCCCCGCAGACCTCTCTCCCTGGCCCTCTCTCCCGCGGGAGAGAGGGAGCATGGCCACCGGTTGTACCACATAGATCAGTCGATTCCAATGCCGATGTCTGAATTGTAGGGGCGATCCTTGTGGTCGCCCGCCTTGCCAAAACCGGGGAGACGTAAGACGGAAGAGGGAAGAGATTACCAGCCTTGTGGGTTTTCTCCTCGCGCCGGCAAATCGGAGGGACTATCGGGCAAGGATTCCTTCTTCCTTTTTCCTTCTTCCTTCTTCTTTTTCTCTTCTACCGTCTACCCTCTCACCTCTTCCCGCCGTTCTTCGACCTTCTCACCGCAATCCAACCAGCGTCAACCGCTCCCCGATACGCCCCCGGCCATCTTCCGGCGCCTTCATGAACAGGAGCTCGTCGAGTTCGCCTCTAACCCATTTGTCGACGAAGTCGTCGTAGCGCCGGCTGCCCGGATTGCCGGACTGGCCGCCGGGATAGATGCCCCAGGCCTTCACTTCGGGACCGAGGGAAACAACCATCCGCCAGCACGGGCCGTGGCCTCCGCGGGACGCATTGACGATGTCGCGGCCGCCGCCGACGAACAGGTCCATCCGCGAGAATTCGGGGATCCTCAACAGGTGCCTGACATCCGCGCCCTGGTAACGTCCCCATTTCCATGGGTCGCCCATGGGTCCCAGTCTGACAGCCAATTCCTTGCCGGCTGACTCAAACGTACTGCGGGCGAGATCCGCCAGCGTCTCGACCGGTTCGGTTCGGGTGTTGTCGTACCACCTGGCGTTTGGCTCACCCAGAATCAGCTTGACCGTTCGATCGCCTGAGGGAAGTTGCAGGCCGGGCCCGGATCCGCTGAATTCATCACTCCAGATCGCCCGGTAGAGTTTTCCCCACCAGGCCTGGAAGATGGTCGGGGCGATCGCGTCGGCATTCGCGAAGTAATCCCAGTCCCTCAATGTCTGGTAGGCGGCGGCCTGATCCGGGGAGAGTGACTTTGGCTCGATAAACGCCAGCAGGACGGGCAGGACGGCCTGAGCGCGGGTGTGCTTTGTGTCGAGCTGCAGGTTTCGGAAGTCGTCCGGTGTGATGTCCTTCATGTCGGCCAGACGTTCGTTGATTCGACGCGCGCGCAACGGGGACGAATAGCCGTTGGCCAGCCAATACGGATAGGATTCATCCGCCGGGCGCTGGTTGGCGGAACTCACAAACCCGCGATCCGGATTCTTGACGTGGGGCTTGTGGGCGTGGGGAGTCCAGTCCTGCCAGTCGTGAAGGGGGTCCGAGCCATCGGCGATGAAAGCGCCCTGGCCCTTCCACCTGACCGGGAACCGGCCGTTGTGCCAGATCGCGATATTCCCGTCCACGTCGGCGTAGGCGAAGTTCTGCCCTGGAGCGGTGAGGTGGGGGAGCGCTTCGACGAACTCCTCATAGCCGCGCGCGGCGTTGAGGCGGTGGCAGGCCAGCCACTCGTTTCCGCCGTCGTGAGCCGTCCAGCGGAACGCATGGCGTTCCGGCACCCGCGAGTCGGATGGCCTGTAGCCGGAATCCCATACAACCGGTCCGTGATGCGTGTAGCGCACCGTGTCGCGAAAGGTCTCGCCGCCCCGCACACCGATTTCCTCGACTACCGTTTCAACGGGACGCCACCGGCCGCCATGACGGTATTCCTGGCGCGTGTCGTCCTTGAAGGTGATCTCGTACCAGTCCGAAACGTCCGTTCCCGCGTTCGTGAACCCCCAGGCGATATGACGGTTAAATCCGATAACCACGCCCGGACCGCCAGGAAGGGATACGCCATAGACATTTACGGAGGGACCGGCGAGTTGAATCTCGTACCAGAGCGACGGCAGGGAAAGGCCCAGGTGTGGGTCGTTCGCCAATATGGGATATCCGCCGGCGGTCCTGGCTCCCGAGACCGCCCAGTTGTTGCTACCGATTCCGTTGCCGTTTCCCGTGCCGATCGACCCTCGGATGGATGGCGTGTCCGGCCTGATGACACTTCGTGGCTCGAAATCCCACGACGTTCCCCGTGGGATGATCGTGTCGTCGCCGGATGGGTACGAGAACAGGTCCCGCACGACCTCTTCGCCGAACCGGTCGAGCGTGTTGGTCATCCTGAGATCCGCGTTCCGCCCGCTCAGTATCCATGCCATAGACTTGATCAGGATCGCGCATTTCAATGGCGTCCAGGGCTCGGGGGCGTAGCCCAGCAATTTGTACTCGATTGGAAAATTCCTCTCGCGCAGGCTGCTGATGTATGCGTTGACGCCGCCGGTGTACGCGGAAACGGACAGCCGGGTTTCCGGCTCGGCCATGATTTCCTTGAGCGTATTCCGTGCGCCATAAACCAGGCCGACCCGCCGCTGGTACCGGTCGCGCTCGAGTGCGCCCGGCCCCAGGATCTCCGCAAGACGCCCGCCTGCCGCGGCAGTCTGAAACTCCATCTGCCAGAGGCGGTCCTTTGCCGTCACGTATCCCTGGGCGAAGAACAGGTCCCGGTCATTCTTCGCGAAGATATGCGGAACGCCGCGTTCGTCATAGAGGACCGTTACGGGTTCTGTCAGTCCGGCGAGCCGCAGTTCGCCTTCCGCCGGCGGGTCCCGTGTTTCGGCGTTCTGCCAGAAACCGTGGAATGGACTCAGGAATCTTCCCGCTGCGGGAAACCCGCCCATCCGGGTATCCAGAGCCAGAACGACGACTATGGTTATGGCGCCCGAAGCGATGAATTTGATTAGAGGCATAGAGCTATTAGCTGTCAGCGATCAGGAAACAAGCCATCAGCCGTCAGCTTTCAGCAGTCAGCTAAAACCGGTCTGCGATATGGACACGCAATATCAATCAGCGATATCCGCGCCTGTGTTGGAATTTGTAGGGGCGACCGGCCGGTCGCCCGGAATTCACGATCCTCACACAAAGGCACAAATGTAAAGGCAGCCGTCAGCAATCAGCTTGAACCGGTCAGCGATAGGGACACGCAATATCAACCGTCGATATCCGCGCCTGTGTTAGAATTGTAGGGGCGACCCTTGTGGTCGCCCGCAATTCACGAGCTAAGAATCGGCTCACGCAGAGGCTTGAAATTTCGAACGGAAGTAAGAATAGATGCAGGACAGGAAGATTAATGTCAGATTCACAACATCTCCCAAAATTCCCTGCCTACGGCGTGTTCCTTTTGAAGCGACCAAAAGGAACCAAAAGTCGCCGCTGGGCGCGGGGCCTGCCTTATGCATGGCGCGAATTACCCTGCAGGATGCACGTGATCCTCTGGCCTGCCAACCCCGGAGGATAACGTAAATCGGTGCGGGACGGAACAACGCGCCCTGCTCTGGAAGTACTCGCGAGAGACTTCGCGCTCGATAACCGAATACCTGTTTGAGTGCTAGACCTCTCCCCCTGGCCCCCTCGCGGGAGCTATCAGCAGTCAGCCATCAGCGATCAGCTTGAATCGGTAAGCGGTACGGACATGCAATTTCAATCAGCGATATCCGTGCCGGTGTTGGAATCTGTAGGGGCGACCCTTGTGGTCGCCCGCCCGTCGGAAATTTTCTTCGCGCATGTTGATCGCTCACCCTGACCGTCCGTCCTGTATAGGGATCCCCTTCGCCTCCGCGAATGCCGTGACGGCGTCGATAATCTGCGGTTTTATGATCTGATTATCATTGAAGCTAATGTTACTAAAGTTGATCTCCGTGTTTTTCCCGCTGTCGAGCCTTAATTCGACATTCATCAGGCGTATGTGGATATCCGTGATCGAAGTCCAGGGGACAATGTGGCGCCGGAACAGGCCTTTCTCGATCTGGAGATTCTCATCCTTAAACACCATAATGTACTTGTTAATCCTTTGTGCGAGACAAACGAGAGTCACGATGAGCAAACCCCCCAACGACTGAATGGCGCCCAATACCGTGTTATTCTCCAGATTGAAAAGGCCCAGAATAATAAATATCACACCCAAAGCAGTCTGGGTCCCCCGAAATGCTCGTGTCACGGGTACCGTAAGGTCAAACGTCCGCTCTTCCATGGAGTCGTCCTCCTATTCGGTACGAACTGTGGTGTTCTGATCACATACGTCCAGGCGAGAAATGACGTCGATCCACTGCTTGTCCGGAACTCAGGCTGGTTCAGCCCGGACACATCAACTGCGATCTACGGACAATATAAGCCCGTAGTCCACAAACGGAGAACCAAAGATTCAGCGGCTGCCACGCTCAAATAGCCCGCGTTAGACGAGTTGTCTTTCTCAATGCACGCTTCGTATCTATATTGAGGAAACGGAAAACGGCGCTCGGAAACTGTCCACGTTCTATCTGAAATGACACCCATGAAATATCGGTTCTACATTCTGGATGTCTTCACCCGGACGGCATTCGGGGGAAACCAACTGGCGGTATTGCCCGATGCGAGGGGTCTCAGCGCGGACGGCATGCGGAAGGTCGCCCGCGAGTTCAATTTTTCCGAAACCACGTTTGTATTTCCGTCTGCCGATGATTCCGCGACGGCTCGCGTACGGATCTTCACGCCTGCGGCCGAGGTGGACTTTGCGGGCCATCCCACCGTCGGAACGGCCTGCGCCCTCCGCTATGGAGGACATACTGATTCGGATCTGATTATTCTCATAGAAAACATGGGTCGCATTCCGGTGAGGATCTCAAATGTGGACGGCGTATTGTATGGCACCCTGACCAGCGATGCGCCCCTGGATTACGTGGCGAAAGGACCCTCGACCGCGTCCCTTGCGGAAGTCCTTTCCCTCGAAAGAGACGACGTCCTCGACGGGTTCTTCGCGGGCGTGGGATTGGACTTCTGTTTCGCGCACCTGGCAACGATAGAAGCCGTTGACCGCGCAACGGTGGACAAGCAGGCATGGGGCAGATTGCTTTCCGATACACGGTCGTCGGATATCTTTTTCTTTGCGGGCGAACTGAAATCCGGAGCGGAGATCTACGCGAGGATGTCGGCGCCTTCACACGGCATCGAAGAAGACCCGGCCACGGGCAGCGCCGTTGCGGCGCTTGTGGGCGTCGCGGGACTGAGAAGCGGGATCCAATCGGGTGTATTGGAGCTGTCTGTGACGCAGGGCGTGAAGATGGGTCGCCCCAGCAGGATGGACTCGGCGTCCCGGCTCAGGGACGGAAAGGTCGTTTCCGTGGACGTGGGGGGACCTGCCGTCTTGACCGCAACAGGTGAAATCGAGGTCGGTGACGAATGGCTACTTGCAGAGAGGTGATTGGGTGATGCGGATCCTGATCGTCGACGGATGGACCCGCGATGGGAATCGGTCGCACGCGCATGCCGGGGTGAAGGAGCAGGCGCATGTTTTCAAGTCCCTCGTCCGTGAATGCCAGCCCGAGGCGGAGATTCGGATTGTTGATACGCACGTAGTCGCCGGACCGACCGACCTGGACTTCAGCGGATACGACGCGGCGGTCTGGACGGGCGGGGGCGGCAACATCTATAAGGTCGATCCATTCAATCGCCGCCAACTCGAGTTGGGCGAACGCGTGCTATCGGAAGTCCCTCGCGTCTGGGGCAGTTGCTGGGGGTTTCAGGTCATTACGACAGTATGCGGCGGGGAGGTGGCGCCGGCGCGCAGACCCGAAATGGGTATCGCAGCCGGCATCTCAGTCCGATCAATGGATTTCGCCGAGACCCTGTATCGCGGCAAACCTCGCCCGTTCGACGCGCCCGCTCATCACTTCGACGAGACCGCCAGGCTGCCACGTGAGTTCGAGATTGTCGCAGAGAATGCGACAACGCTGCAGGCCGTCGTATCGAAAGACCGTCGCATCACCTGCACGCAATACCATCCCGAA
Organism: Gemmatimonadota bacterium; assembly: GCA_028873695.1. GTDB lineage: Bacteria > Latescibacterota > UBA2968 > UBA2968 > JAAXHE01. The sequence goes on from JAPPNU010000059.1 coordinate 21,184, forward strand.
CTGCCCTACGACTACATCGCAAAGCTGATGCTGCACTGGGCGCCGAATTACACGTCGATATTTGCGGAGGATGACTTCCGCAATCTGCTGGCGGGTCTGAAGAAGAAGGAGAAGGAAGAAAAGAGCTTCAGGAAGATCGAGTTCAGGAACTGGCTGGGATACGTGAGGCGGGGCGGGTAGGACACTTGACGTGGAAACCCGGATAAGACCTCTCCCGCGGACCCTTTGAGGGAGCTATCAGCTGTCAGCCGTCAGCAATCAGCTAAGATCAAAAGCAAAAGGCAAAATCAAAAGCATCCCCTCCACCCTGCCCCGCAGACCTCTCTCCCCGGCCCTCTCTCCTGCAGGAGAGAGGGAGCAAGGCCAGGTCTCTCGTGCTGCTTATCCATGGAAACTCTATATTGATAGGATGTCGCCATCCCGGCCCGTTCTCAATTCGCCGGCGATATCCGCGCCCGCGTCCGGTTCGTAGGGGCGACCGGCCGGTCGCCCGCCGGTCGATTTCAAGGCCATACGAGGATCTCAGGGCATGTTTTCGGGTTGCAGGCCCACGTTAGGCGGTCGCATGGATATCCGGCGCCCTGTCATCAACTTCGACTATCTCGGACGGCAATCCCGTTTGCCTCCGCGAATTCGGTCAGCGCCGCGATGATCTGCGGTTTCACGATCTGGTTGTCCGTATAGCTCAGATTGAAATTCCACTTCACGTTCTTCCCCTCCTTGAGCGCTATTTCCAATCTCATCAGATGTATTTCTATTTCAGAAATAGACGCCCAGGAGATTTTTTTCGTCCTGCCAAGGGCTTTTTCCAATGTCAAATGCGAATCGTCAAACGCAATGACATACCGGTTCATGCGCGGCATAAATGCAACCCCTACCAGGAAAAACAAACCGAAGGCTATCTGCACAACGCCCAGTACATTGTCACCTCGCGCAATTCCGAAGGCGCCGCTGGCAACCTGGATTGCGCCAAGACCGCTCCAACATACTAATAATGGACGGGTTACAGGCACGGATAGATCGAAGGTTTGTTCTTTCATGGATGTGATTTCCCCTATGTCTCGATTTATCGGTCGACGATATTCTCATCGAGGTTACTCTGGTAATAAGGGCGTTGAGGCGCTTGAAGTCTAGCACGAATTCGTGTAAACCGGGCTGAGAGATCTGGACGAGCGTGTCGATTGCTCCAATCGCATGGACACCGGGAAAACACGTTCGAACGCGGATTTTAAATTGGGCCAAAAATGGAAGGAAAGATGAAGAACGCGGCCAGATTTCCAAAGGGTTGGGACGAGGACCGTGTCCGGCGCCTTCTGGAACATTACGAGTCACAGACAGAAGACGAAGCAGCGGCGGAGGATGAAGCTGTATTGGAGGATAAGAGCCAGACGCTGGTGGCAATTCCTGAGAAAATCTCAAAATTTCCAAAAACGACGTAATAATCTCGACATCTTGTATTGCGTAATGAACTTCCCGATCAGTAAGGCAAACCGCTCAGTCACAATGCAGTGACTGAGCGGTTTGCTGTTCCAGGCTGTTTAAAACCCGTTGGATAGAATTCTTATCCAGTGGGTTTGATTGAGTCTAATTATCGCTGGTTGCAATTGAAGCCGACGAAACTCCAATGTGACGCTTAATGGCTGAAAGATCCTTTTTCAACGCCGAAAAATCTCCTTTCAACGCTGAAAGATCTCCCCTTAACGCCGAAAGATCTCCCTTCAACGCCGAAAGATCCTTTTTTATGACTAAAACATCCTTTCCTATGGCATCAAGTCGTCCATCTATGCTTGAAGCATAAAGAAGCAAAGGAGTCAGAATAGCCATTATAGCCATAATTGCTGCTGCATTTTCTCTTAGCCATTTCATAGACATCATTTCCTATTTGTACCAAATATATCAATGATTTCATCTAAGGCACAAGTCAAGAATGACCATCTGCTGTAAAGTGGCGCGAGGGTATGGGCCTTTGGGTCAAGTTACGCTAGGAAGCGTGTAACGGCACATCACTGCTCGTCGTCCCAACAATCGTTGCTTGGAAAATCAATTGGTACACGAGAAAAAATATGTGAGATACGCTTACGCTGTTCCGATTTCGTATCAAGCGCGGAAAGGAGTTCGCGACGACTAGGAAGGCGCTCATCGTCAGGTTGCATGCCCTCAGCTATGTGGCACAAGAAATCCAGGAACCAAACAGTGACGTCCCGAGCAATGTACCTGCCTGCCGAAAGATGCCCGTCGTGGATCTTCCTTAGCTTTTCATTGCCGTGCACAACGTCTGACCGGAGCCTGTATATTTCGCGGAACGACTGTCCGATCTGCTCTCGCCCGGCTTTAGTGGAGCCCAGCACCGACCCACATCTCTTGGCGAGTGAATCGGTCAGGGCGTGTTCGCGCTGTCCTAGCAAGGCTTCGATCGCGACCGTATGCCACAGAAGTTGATCCAATTCAAATGCAAAGAATGCCTTCACCAAATGGCTCACCGCGACATCGATAAATCGCCACTTTTTGGTCTGTGTGCGAATTGTGTTTAGCTGGTTATCGAATTTCTCCACAGAGTGACAAAAGGCGCGGGTTTCTTCGGCAGAAAGATAGTGTATGGGCGAACGTGGGCGCTCTCCAATCTCTTCACCATCTTCGTTAAAGAAGGGCTCAAGTGCAAGATTCGAGACGTTGGGGGCTTGGCTTGGTGGTCCGAAGAGACTGCCGCCGAAACGCATGACAAAGGGTAGACTGAATCCCAACCATGTGCGGCTATCTTCCAACGGACCGTAGCGGCGATCGTTGCTTGGGTTCGCATCCAAGTTCGTATCCCAATCATAAAGGACCAGTGTCTGTAGAGTACGCTCAACCGGTGTAGGGAAAGAGCTGTACCTGCGTTCGACAGGAAATCTCAATACGTTAATCTTGAACCTCTGCCCCGGGTATATTGATTCAGGCACATAAGGTACAAGGAGCCACCAATATTGGCTGAGAAGGCAAATATCCAAAACTGACTCTTCATAAAATAGTGAGCGGGTGTCGTTCTCCGTTATTGTACTGAGCTCTTCCCTTGAGAATTTCCTTATTTGGAACGAACCGAAGTCAAGTGGACGATTTGCCGAAAACTCGACAGCCTCAAGTGGAGCCATGAAGACAGCAGTACACTCCAATCCTGCAAAGGCGTCGACAAATCTCTTTAACAGCTCGTTAGGGGAATGATCTCCGCCATTCACTGCGGCATAGATTCTGGATCGACGCAAGACATGGCTAACACTGGATTGCCAACTATCATTCCCTTCACGGTCGGGGCGTTCTGCATACGCTGTTTTTGTTTCCTGCACCAAACGTCTAAACTGCGATGTGCGTTCACATCCTTCAACTAAGGAACGAATCTGATGCGTTCTATCGCGCGAGATATAGAGCCGTACGTCTTCGTGACCAACGAGTTCTTTGTCTTCGGAAAGGATCGCAATGTAGTCGTTGAATGCGGATTGTAAAGCCATATTCACTGCCCATGGTCGCCAATACTATCTCGTGCAATAATGAGTATCGAAAGTTGGAAGAATCGCTCGTCAGGCAATCATTGGCAAGTCCGGCGAAATACTTACATAGCGGAAGGGTTATTCAGCGTAGCCGAGAGGAATGGGCATTCCCCGTTCCTCCACAATGAACGATGCAGATTATTTCGCCTTTAACCTTAACCATTCGGACTCAGTTAGACCAACACGCGACAATTCACGTGCAAATTGCTCAGCGGCGCGTTGTGCGTGTTCGGCCTTCAATTCTGCAATCCATTCAAAACGATTCTCGCGCTCATCCTTGAAAATGTATCGATCCGTTTCGTCCTTTTCGGCGCAGACTGAAATCTCGCCTGACTTAAAATTCGATACCAAGACGCTGGAAATTTTCGGGTTGTATTCAAGGCGAATTACATCACCGTTGGGATCAATAGCACAGTGAGTAAATTCCCCGGTACTTTCACACTCGTTTAAGACACTAAATACGAAAGGCTTGTAAACATCTCCTGTTCTCACGCTATCGCAAAGCGGCTGTAGACAAAGCAGGTAGCGCCTGTTGGAGCCCGACTCCCTGACGATGACCCCTAGATGCAATGTCCTTGCGGAACCCCCGTATTTCACTCTCTGGCTCATCAAGGATCCAAACTTCTCATTGTGATGTCTTGTTTGTCCACTACCCGAAAGGTAATCGGCTAACATCATTCGTTCTTTCTTGCCATCTTTCCACCTGGGTGCGCCTTGTGCCTCTTGTTGAATCAGCCCCTTTACCTTGCTCTTTCTAAATTTGGAATAGTCGTATCGAAGATCGGGACCATTGCAAAAAACGTCTCTTGCGAATAGTAACCTGTCGGCTCCCACACCAACTTGCAGTTTGGCCGCTTCGTTTTCTTGCCAATTTTTCTCACACCAAGCATCAACAATCTCCTTTGCACGATAGACGGAACCGAGAGGGTAGTCACCTAACGTGTCCTGAAGTACTGAATTAAGTTCATCTGTCAATAGGGGAATTATCTGACCGAAGGTCTCTTCCGGAAGCAAGAGAGCACGGTGTGCAAGAAAAGCAACATCTAATTCTTTGTGAAACCTCGAGAGTATACGGCCGTTGTTATCGCGAAGTTTAGCAATGCCCCTCAATACGATGCCCTGCATTAGGCCCGCCGCAAGGCGCGAGAACTCACCAATTGTGCGCTCCGCCAACTCACTCTCAGGCACTCGGTTGTTCAATGTCGATGGATGTGGTGCACGTCTAGGTCTTCCCAGTACGACTACCCTTGCGTATTCCGTTTTAATGACGAGTTGTTCAGACTGGCTATCTACGTTCAGTAGTTGAAGTCCGTCCAGTCTGTTGGATATCTTTGTTGCTATCTCCCCGAGATTCTCTTCCAGTGTATAGATGAGCAAGAGGCGCAATTGGTGTGGCGATGTTGCCTGACTGTGTTCCAGCAAGCTGCCAATTAGCTGCAACGCCCTTTCTCCAGACGTATCCCCAAGGTCCCAGTCGACTATAGTGACGTCAGCAGATGAACACAGCCCGTACACCTCCGACTTATCGTCGAAAGATGCGTCATTTTCTGGTTGGTACAGGGAACAGATAATGTGTTTCTTCGCAAAACTATCCTGCACTTCGCGTAACGATGCATCGCGGAGAATATCAGTCTCTTCCTTGTCCTTTTTATCGCTCGCGTCTGTATCGCGTGTGGACTCTGTCCGACTCGAAGCAGACTTGCGGCCCATCGGCTTTGGGTCTCTTGCATTTAGCGTTGCAGTCCCTCTCGGGCCTTCGACGAATATCCGATCGTCGACCAAGACCACGGTCTTTATATACTGCTCGGCGGATTCGATGCTAAACCTGTCGTATGCGGTTTGCTTAACTTCAGTCATTTTCTTTATTCCAAGACAAAAGGAATAGGACCCCATCGTCAGGGCTTCTATTCACGTCGAGAGTAAGGGTCATCCCTTCCTTGCCTAATACTCTTTTCGAGATGTATAGACCCAAGCCTCGGCCACGTGGTTTGCGCGAAAATCCCTTTTCAAAGATGGACTCCGCATCTCGTCGTGGGATCGGTGGTCCGTTGTTTCCAATGCAATAGGCGTTGTCGGTGCAATCTAACTGAATCAGACGCTCACCGGGCTTGTCCTTTAGCCAGAAAATGAAGTTGTCCAAAAGATTGACAAATACCGGATAAATGGTTGACGGGTACGTGCGAACTATACTATCAACGAAATCCTGTGTCGCATTTAGATGGATCGTATGTCGGTCAAGCCGTACGCCGAAGAGTGCACGAACATAGTAGACGATTTCCCTGCCAGTTATGTCAATCCGTTGACGATATAGTCGCCGCTGTAGAGGCGTAAATAGATTTAAATGCGCATCAAGATGTTCGAAATTTGTCCTGATTCCGCGGTAAATGGGTTGCAGCCCGTCATTCGCCTTGGCCCACGATCCGAGTTCTCTCAGATCTCTGCGTATCATCTTGATTACAGCCTCGAATTCGTGGTTTATCACTGCAATCGCAAGACCCAATTGGACTAGCTCTTCATCCGTATCAGCCTTTTCTTGTAGGGAGTAAAGTTCAGTTTCCAGGGCTTCGGCGATGTCGAGTTGGCTAATGTCCATACCTTCATTAATACCTTCAGCAATACCTGTCAACATTTCGCGAACCCCTTCAAGTCTACCTGTGTTTCTTGAAGCTATAGCATCTATTCGTTGTTGGTAGTCTGACCTTTTCTGCTCGATCTGCTTTGGCTTGAGATCGCTGAGGTCGCTATGAGCGAGATTTAACTCAATTTCTGCAATTGCATTACGCAATTCTTGCAGGGCCGTATTTGTTGCACTAATAGCAGCACGTCGTGCATCTCCTGCTGCCTGGCGTAATGCGGTCGTTTCCATGCGTAAAGCTGTGTTCTGCGTTTCGGCGACATTCTGAATAAGCTCCTGAATGCGTCGACGTTGGTCAATATGGATATTTGCGACATCCGCCGTTGATACGAGTGATTCGCCCACTTCCTTTACAAATGGGTCAAAGACTTCAGCTTCAAGTCTGTCGCGTTCCGTATGATACGCTTCCCAATCGCTGGAAAGCCTCTTGGTCAAACCGATGCCTCGAGGCCGAGTTATCGAATACTTCGTCCGCATCTCATCGAGCTTTCGATAGGCTTCCCGTTCAGTGTCAAGAAGCTCGGTGGAGGCAATGTCAGGATCAGCAATTTCAGATACAGTTTTCATCCTATCTTGTATGTCTTGCCGAAGTTCAGCAATTTCGAATTCAGGTAACGCATCTTGTGTGTTGGTGAAGAATATGTCAAGTGCATTGGCAAACTTGTCTCGCTTTGCAGTTGTCTGTTTTTCTCTGTTCCTTCGGGCACGTTCCAACCGATCGAGTTCGTCCTTGCGTTCGTGAAAATACTCTCCTTGGGGCGCTTCCTTGCGAAAAAAGTCGGCCGCCAACTGAATAAAGACGTTCTCCAACACGCTCTTGAACTGCTTGTAAGCCTTATTTTTTTGGAAACCTTCACGCCCCGCTTTTTCTTTTAGTGACGCGTTGTTCTCTTTCGTGAGGCACACCGCACCATATATCCGCCTATACGAAAAGAAGTAGTAACCCATACCCTTATTTCGGCGTAGCTCGATATCGAGCCAATCTATATCCGAATTTCCATAAGGGAGGATTCGAATCAGATCCCGATAAACGTAGAGCCCGCCGATCCTGTCCAGTTTTTCATTCAGCGTAGCCCAGTCCTCGGGATCCGCCATGCTTTCCCGTTGAACTCCTTGCAGGTATCCAAATTCCAACTGAAAGGGTCCGCATGCCGTTGCCTTACCTCCGCCATCCTTCCACGAAACAATATGATCAGGAAATTCTTGGTCATAAACCCTTACCCTTCCCCTGAATTGGCCGTATTCATCAATATTGCCGCTCACGAATTGATCGGACAGAGCCAAGTCTTCCTTCGTAAAAAACTCATTTGGACCAATCAAATCCTCATAGTTTGTATCTGTACGCCAGAAACGGAATGCCGTTTCTAATGGCAGAGGGTTATCCACCCCAAACGTCCGATTGCAGAAACCTAGAAGACACTTGCTGAATTCGTTGGTTCTGTCCGATTGCTCTGACCTGATGTCCGCAAGAATGGTTTCGTCAGCGGGTGCAATATAAAAATGCGTGCCGCTCTCGTAATTGGCGAGCGAGAGACCCTCTATGGTTCGCTCGAAATTTCTTGGATCGACCTGAAAACCGGCAATATCCGAAAGAATGTTCGAAAGGTCGCACCAGGGGAAATCTCTTTGAAGTTGATTGACATTGGTAGCGTTTTCGCTTAACAGATCGACCACATCCTCATTTGCCGGGAGATTCCCTTCCGGAACGCATCTAATAGGGATTTCAATGGGGATTATATACGAGAGTGACGAAGCCGGACACAGAAAAGCCCCGGGCTGCGG
>JAPPNU010000063.1 GCA_028873695.1 Gemmatimonadota bacterium
AGGACGCCATCCTGGTGCCCAGGATCATGGGCAGGGCGACCGGGTTCAACCCGGCCGTGATCCTCCTTTCCCTGTCCATCTGGGGCAAGCTGCTGGGCATTTTGGGGCTGCTGATCGCGCTGCCGGTTACGTTCCTTGCCCACTCCTACTACAAGAGGTTTCTGAAGGGCGCCCACTCGTTAAAAGAACCGGCTTAGACGCGACGGGGTCCTGCCTGGATAAACCGGACCTCTGCGCAAGTTCGAACAGTACGACATCGCCGAATACGACTTCTGACGCATTACAGACGAAGAAGGCGCAGTATATGGAAAGAATTTCCTGGGACGAGTATTTCCTCCGCATCGCCTATGCCGTTTCGGCCCGTTCGAACTGCATTCGCAGGCACGTCGGCGCCGTGATCGTGAACGACAAGATCATCACCAGCACGGGCTACAACGGCACCCCCAAGGGGATTCCCAACTGCTTCGACGGTGGATGCAAACGATGCAACTCGGACGGACCGTCCGGGGCAAACCTGGACGAGTGTATCTGCATGCATGCCGAGGAGAACGCCATCATCTTCGCGGCGCGTCACGGGTCTTCTACGAGCGGCGCGACGCTTTATGCGACCAACAAGCCCTGCCTGGGTTGTCTGAAGAAGTCCATCCAGGCGGGGATACGCCGGATCGTTTTTGCGGAGGATTACGCCTATACGCGATCTGTCGAAGAAGTGTATGACTGGCTGGTGGAAGAATCCGATATCGAGATGGTCGAACTGAAACTGGGCGAGCTTCCGGAAACCGTCGTGCATACCCCCTGATTACCGCATGAGACGGTGGAGATTCTGCTTGACGCGCAGCCGGCGAGCCCGGAAATTACGCGGCGAATCAATCACGATTACCGAAGGTGGGTACCGGGCGACGTTTTGCATACCAGTGAACGCATAACGCAGTCGAATTTCGTCTATCGCCGCCGGCAGGATTCAAAATCCGTGGTCCTGTCGTTTTCCGAAGCGTATCCCGATTACCATCCACAGGATCGCGTGGGTCTGGTTTCCCCCCGGCTGGAAGACGGGGTGATCGGATTGGGTGCCGCCGTGCTGGGCCTGGCGACCGGTTTCTACGACTGCCTCCGTTCGAAAGGGGGCGAGTTTTTCAACTATCCCCAGCATCATGCGTTCATAGGGGGACGGGAAGCACACGTTCACACGCGGAACGGGGACCAGGACCTCACCATCCCGGAGATGGGTAGCGCCTGGGGATGGCTCGACGTCTGGCCGGAGACCAACTGGCATCTCTGCCCGGCGACACCGGTGAGGATGCTTGAAGCCGTATTCCGCCACCAGGTCAACCGGGTCTACTGGCCGGCTTCCTTCATGCCTGGAGACGTGGATCAACCCCTTTCCCATTACGCGTACAAACTGTTGCGAGGCAGGCTCAAATCCGTCTGGTACTACGACTGTGAGGATGGGAATCTGGACGTCCGGGCCTCGGGTTCCGCCGCGGACGTCATCCGGGAGAGCCTGGAACGTCTTCCCCGTGAAAGCACGGAGAATCATCACGACGGGGGAACGACCTCCCGGCCGTGGTTCGAGAACCGGTTTAAACCTGTGAAACCTGAAGCGTTTCTTGAAGATATGTCGGTCTGCTTCACGGATGGATGAGCTGAAAGAAACCATGCCAAAATGGAGCCTTGCCAAAAAGGAGCAGTGACTCATGATGGACAGATCCTACCTTTTCGACGATGACGCCATGCGCGACTTCATCATGAACGGCTATCACGTGATCAATGTGGACAAGCCGGTCGCGCTGCATGATGACATCTACGAGAAAACGAAGGCGATCATCGACGAAGACGGGAATCCGGGTAACAACCTGCTGCCCCGCGTGCCGGAGATCCAGCAGGTCTACGACGATCCCGCGGTGCAGGGCGCGCTGACCAGCCTGCTCGGACCGGATTACGTGATGCACGCCCACCGCCACCCGCACGTGAACCCGCCGAACAGCCGGGGAGGCGCCTGGCACAAGGACAGCTACTGGGGATATACCAAGGTGCGGGACCACCATCCGCGCTGGATCATGGCCATGTACTATCCCCAGGACACCCCGGTGGAAATCGGTCCGACGGGGGTGATCCCCGGAAGCCACTACATCGAGTCCCGCGAGGAGACGGTCGGCGGGAACGGGTCCGTCCCCGACGGGTTTCCCGCCAGCGGCAAGGCGGGAACCGTTGCGATCATTCACTTCGACCTCTGGCACCGGGCGTTTCCGAACCAGACGGACAAGGTCCGGTACATGATGAAGTTCCAGTTCACGCGGATGTCGGAGCCCGAGCGCCCCTGGTGGAACCGGCAATGCGACGATATCGACCTCGGCGACCTAGCGGAAGATCCCCGGAGCGCCATGTGGAGGAACATGTGGCACTGGCTCGCCGGAAACGGGTCGGCCGGAGCCCGGCAGGCAGACGGGGAACGGGTCGAGGCACTCGCCGGCGACCTGACCCACGAACTCGAACAGAGGCGCCTGCACGCGGCCTATACCCTGGCGGAATGCGGGAAGGCCGCCCTGCCCCACCTGCTCGACGCGCTCCAGCACGAACAGGACGAGGTCCGGCGGGAAGCGTGCTACGGGCTCGGCGCGC
>JAPPNU010000058.1:0-55771 GCA_028873695.1 Gemmatimonadota bacterium
TCTTCGACCACAATGGCTCGGCCTCGCCTGCAGAGCGACTTTCTCAACGGACTGTAAGCGGCGGGATAGTCAGGATGGCTGGCGGCTTTGGATTCAAGGCGCATGCCGTGAGGTATGCGCCTTTTGTTATTGGTGTCGATCGAGGGTTGGCGTCAGGCCGGGGGCGTGAGGCGGGAGGCGTCGGTGAGTTTCCGTACGACAGACCGGGCATCGCCCGTTTTTTTCAGGATATCCACCTGCCTCTGCGCCCAGGTCGGGCTGGACGCCAGGTCCAGAGTCCGTTCGAGGTAGGGTACGCAATCCAGTTCCTGTGCGGTGGGTATCAGTTGATTGACGAGGCGCACCACGAGTTCACGCGCCGGTTTGAGTTCGTAGGTGTCGGAGTCGACCAGTTCGGCGTCGAGTCCGTAGCGGGCCGCGCGCCACTTGTTCTGGCGAATGAGCATGGGGTGGCAGTCGTGTTGGTAGATACCGTGGTCGATGTGGTCGGAGAGGTATTTGATAAGGGACTGCATCATCGCCACAAGGCCCAGGGTGTCATGGAAATTGCCGGGAATATCGCAGATGCGGATCTCTACCGTACCGAATCTGTTGTGAGGGCGAACGTCCCACCAGATTTCTCTTATGGTCTCGATGTAACCCGTTTCCACGAGGTGATTCACCAGCCAGACGTATTCGCTCCAGTTTCGCATCAGCGGGGGCAGGCCGGCGGTGGGAAGCCCGTCCATGATCTTGGACCGCCACGAGCAGACACCCGTGTCGCGTCCTTCCCAGAACGGGCTGTTGCAGCTCAGCGCCAGCAGGAGCGGCATGTATCGCAATATGAACTCGCAGATCATCACCGCCTTGTCGCCGCTGTCCACGCCCACGTGTACGTGAAGACCGAACGTGACCAGTTGACGAGCCGTATCCTGGAGCAGGTCGACCAGGCCCACGTAGCGTTTATTGGGTGTGATTTCCTGGTCCTGCCACGTGGAAAACGGATGGGTTGCCGACCAGTAGAGCCGCACGCCCTCCCGATCGGCGATGGCCTCCAGCGCGCACAGCTTCGCCCTGAGGTCCGCCTCGACCTCCTGCAGCGTCATGCAGACATCCGAGTTGATTTCCACGTAACACTGCATCAGTTCCGGCTTGATCGTTCCCTCCAGTTGCGGCGGAACGCGGTCCAGAAGCCTCCGGCTGGCGCTGCACAGCGCCATCGTCCGACAGTCCACCAGCGCCAGTTCAATCTCCACGCCGACCGTGGGTTCGCGGCTGAAGTTGAATTCCATCCGACTCATCGTTTCGCCTCTTTCTCGTGAGTTTCCGGTTCCGACCAGCGCACGACCGCCCGCGCCAGAATCTTCGCGCCAATGCCCAACGCCCGTTCGTCAACGTCGAAGTCAGGCGTATGCAGGCCCGTCGACGCCGCCCCGGGACGCGAGCATCCGAGGCGAAACAGACTGCCGGGAACGCGTTTGAGATAATGGGCGAAATCATCTCCCCCCATACTGGGCTCTCCGATATGCTGGACCCGGTCTGACCCGAGCAAATCGACCGCGCACTGCCGGACCAGATCGGTGAGGTCCGGATCGTTCATGACCGACGGCGGTCCCGATCTGAACGTGACTTCGATTTCCGTTCCGGAAACACGGGCGACGCCCGCCGCAACTTCCCGCACGCGTTCCACTGCCCGCCGGCGCGCGTTTTCGTCGAGGCTGCGTACGGTGCCCTTCAGCACCGCGCGATCGGGAATCGCATTGTACCGTTTTCCGGCCGCAATCGAGCCGATTGTAAGGACCACGGTATGCCGAGGATCCAGCGACCTCGGCACGGCCACGTATAGTGCGTTGATCAACTGGGCCGCGGCGGCGATCGGGTCCCTGGACTCGTAGGGTCGGGCGGCGTGGCCGCCGCGTCCCCGGATGAGGACGCGCATCTCGTCGCAATGCGCGGTCAGGACGCCTGATCGATGCCCGATGGTTCCGGCAGGCCTCGAGGGATCCACGTGCAGCGCCAGCATGGCGCCGACGCCCTCGAGCGCGCCGGCCTCGATCATTTCCAGCGCGCCATGGTTGGTCTCTTCCGCTGGCTGGAAGATGGCCCGCCAGGTAACGGGCCAGGGTAGTATCCCCGACTTCCCGGCGGCGTCGAGCGCCAGGGCGGCCCCGAGCACCGCGGCCGCATGGGCGTCGTGACCGCATGCGTGCATCACGCCGCGCACGCTGCTGCGATAGGCTACGGATTTGGCGTCCTGGATGGGAAGCGCGTCCAGATCGGCCCTCATGGCGATTCCGGGTCCGGACCCGTTTCCGGCGGATTCGGCGATCACCCCCCGGCCCGCGGGGCCGGTACGGACCTCAAAGCCGTCCGACGCCAGTTGTTCTTCCAGGTACCGCGTGGTCTCCGTTTCCTCTCCACTGACCTCGGGATGGGTATGGAGATGCCGCCTGGTCTCCACCATGCGGTCCTGAAACGCATCGACGGTCCGGTCGAGCTGCCGGGGCCAATCATTTCGATCTGGCATTGACGACGTTTTCATGAGGAAAGCGTGCGCTCGACGTGGTTTGTACCGATGCGACCCTCTATCAGCCCGTTGAAAAAGTCCATCCGGGCTACGGCCGCCCCTTGTGGACGAAATACGGCGTTGCGCTCCCTCGCCGAATCGCAGGATGGGACTCGGTCGCGCGCCTTGTCTTCGACCACAATGGCTCGGCCTCGCCTGCAGAGCGACTTTATCAACGGACTGCTATTGTACGAAACGCACCGGAACGGGATGATTCGTCATACTGCGAATCGGTCGGTTCGGTGCGTCTGTCATTCGAACGGCCCGACGGGAGAACATCCGATCGCGCGCTGACGGGTCCGTGGATTCATCCGCTCCACTCGAACCCACGATTCTCAACCCGCAACCTCTCTGGCGATGGCCACGCACCTGGCGGCAAAGGTGTCGTAGGCGTCGCGGAACTCGGCGCTGGTTTTCTGCACTGAGCCGAAATCGGGCCAGTCGCCCGGTTCCAGGCCCCGGGTCTGCCAGCCGGCGACGTCGATGCCCACCACGTTCGCCAGGAAGTCTTTGAGAGAGGGGGTCAGATCGTATCCGCGACAGAAATCCGGCAGTTCGCGGAGGCGCTGGTCCACGCCGGGTTCGTAGCCGTCCAACACCGCGTCCCTGAAGTCTTCGAGGTTGAACCCGTCGGCCTCGGAAGCCATCTGAACGGCTCTTGCGTGATTCGGAAACTCGGTATTGCACATATTGGAGGCGCCCAGCGTGTGGAAGGAGTCTTCGGGGATACGCTTGGAGGCGGGCAGGACGTCCATGGAATCCACGATCCACCGCGCCTGGTCGTCCGTCACGCCGTACGTCTTTTGAAGATGGTCGACCCATTTCGGGCGGTTTTCGGGACTGAAGAAGACCCGGTAGACGCGCCGCGCCACCAGTGTGCCCGCCTTCTTCAGGTCTTCTTCCAGAAGCAGGACGGCGTCAGCGGACTGGCCCGCGGCGCCGGCGGCTTCGAGTACGATGGGGTGGTCGAGGGATTTGAGATTGGCGTACGCGCAGACCGCCCGGGCACTTTCGGCCAGAGAACCGCCGGGCGAGTCTCCCGCGCCCAGGTCGGCGGCCAGTGCGCCAAGGAGTTCTGCCGCCTTGCCCTCGCCGGCTCTTGCCGCGGCGGCGAGGAAGATCTTCTCGGCTTCGACTTCCCGAAGGTGGCTCACGAACCGGCCGCCCATGTTGGTTTCGTAGGTGCGCACGACCTGCTCGCCGGCCTTTGCGGCCCGGGCCTTGCCCTCGAACGCGTCAAGTATCAACTGGACTTCCTGGGCCACGGTGTACACCACGGTGTTGTTGGAGCCGATCGCATTGCCGTTGAGCGTCGTGGTGATCTTACGCGCGGCCTCGTGGCTTGCGGCGACTTTGAAGACGATGTTCGGATTGACCCGGCCGGAACGGTCGCCAATACCCAGCAGGCGGTCGTATCCTTCGAGGAAATCCGCGGCCAGCCGGTATGCATTCTGCGCATCCTCGATGCTTTCATCCGCCCTGTCGGCGATGTTGGGATTCAGCTGGAAGCTGACCATGTAGTCCCTGAGGTCCGTATGCACCGCGAGCGGACGGAAGATGGACAGGTTGGGCCAGAGTGCGATGAGGGTGGCCGCCATGGCGATTTCATCGGCGTGGGCCTCCGGGTCTCGCTTCCATTCGTCGTGTTTTTCGATTTCGCTCTTGAGTCGTTCGGCGAGCGAACCGTCCTCGTCGAAGGCCTTGGCTGCCAGCACGGGGTTCGTTGACACCTGGCAGAATCCATAGTGGCGCAGGTACTCGAGTCCGCGCGCAAAGTCGTTGCCGAATTTACAGTAGTTGTCGCCGATCATCCTCCAGTAGACGCCGCCGCGCATCTGTTGTCTGAGCAGCGTCAGAAACGAACGGCCCGGGCTTGCATTGTTCAGTTCCGCCCCGATGCGTTCGGCCAACAGGCCCGAGAGGCTGTCGTTCAGGTTGACCGAATCCATATCGGCCAGGAATTCAGCCACCACGCCCGCCATTACCGCCCCTTCGAGATCGTCGATGACGGCCAGTACCTGATCGAGCGCTCGGTCGGATTCGTCTGAGCGGTACCCCACGATCTCCGCGTCTCGTCCCACGAAGTTCATGCCCAGCCGGATCAGCGTGCGGCATACCTCGGCGGCATGGAGATCGTCGTTCTGTAAAACCGAGAGGAGTTCCGCCACGCGGCCGGCCAATGCGCCCGGTTGCGGATCGATGAGAACCTGGTCCGCCGCGGCGAGTGACTGTCCGCTTTCGATCGCTTCCGCGACAGCCGAGACGTCGATTGCCATTCTGGGGCCTCCCTTCACGTCGTACCGGACAGGAAACGCCGTTGCACACCATCCGGCGTGTCGTCGGTCCGTGTTTCGCGTCCTGCAGGACAAGATCTATTCGATACCCAGCACGTCTCTCATGCTGAATATCCCCGCGGGTGAGTTCACGACGTAGCGGATCGCCTGAATGACCCCTACGGCGTACGAGTCCCGGCTCTGGGCGCGGTGGACGAGCTGAAAGACCTCGCCGGTGCCGCCGAAGATGACGGAATGCTCCCCGGCCAGATCTCCCGCGCGGATTGCATGGATGCCGATTTCTTCCCCGGTGCGCGCGCCGACCTCCCCATGACGTCCGTAGAGGGCCACGTCGTCGAGGTTTCGACCCAAACCCTTGGCCGCGGCATTCGCCAGCGCGAGGGCGGTGCCGCTGGGAGCGTCGGTCTTGAAGTGGTGGTGGGCTTCGACGACTTCCACGTCGTACCCGCTGCCCATCATCCGCGCGGCGTCTTCGACCAGTCTGGTCAGTACGGTCACGCCAATGCTGAAGCTGGGGGCAAAGACGCACGCGACGTCCTTTACGGCGGTTTCGAATTCGGCGAGTTGCCGTGTCGACATGCCCGTGGTGCCCACGACCATCGGCCTGCCCGCCTTCCCCGCGATACGAGCGGCTTCCAGCGTTCCGTCCGGCGGCGCGGTGAAGGCGACGACCACGTCCGCGGATTCGATCACGGATTCAAGGCTGTCGACAACGAGGCGGCCGTTGCGCTCCGTTCCCAGGATCTCTCCGATGTCTCGCCCGACGGCCGGGTTGCCGGGGGCTTCCACGCCGCCGGCGATGCCCAGGTCGCCGCTTTCCATAGCCAGGTGGGCGATGCGGCCGCACATGCGGCCCGCAATGCCGCAGATAACCAGGTTTGTCATGTGGATTCTCCGCCCGTGTTCTGTCCCGGAGACAGGTAGCCTGAATTTCGCGGACGATTCGCTCGGCCCGAAGCCCTTCGACAGGCCCGGCACAGGCAATGACCACGTTTCAAGGTGGGAATTACAGCAAGTTCAAGGACCCTTGACGAAGTGAAACGGGATGAATCGTCAGCTGATCGGACACACAGTGCAGACCACGATCAAGACCCTATGCGCTCAGTCGATCCTCGAGGGCGTTGAGTTCGGTCTGCAGTTCCCCTGGCAGCCGATTACCGAATTCCGCGAAGAAGTCGCGAATGTCGGGCAGTTCTGCCCGCCAGGCGTCCGGGTCCACGGCAAGCAGCGATTCAACGTCGGTTCGGGAGATTTCCAGGCCGTCCAGATCGAGGGCATCGGGTGTGGGCACGTAGCCGATGGGGGTTTCAATAGCGTCTGCCGTGCCTTCAATCCGCTCGCAGATCCACTTGAGCACGCGGCTGTTCTCGCCGAATCCGGGCCAGAGCCAGTTCCCACCGGCGTCCTTGCGAAACCAGTTCACGTAGAATATTCTGGGTGCGCTGTCGCCCAGCAGGGCGCCCATTTCGAACCAGTGCTTGAAATAGTCGCCCATATTATAGCCGCAGAAGGGGAGCATCGCAAAGGGATCTCTCCGCAGCTTGCCCACGGCCCCGGCGGCCGCTGCCGTGGTTTCGGACGCCATGATGGCGCCGAGGAATACGCCATGCGTCCAGTTCAGCGCTTCGAAAACCAGAGGAACCACCGTTGAACGTCGGCCGCCAAAGACGAAGGCGGACATGGGGACGCCGTCCGGGTTTTCCCATTCGGGATCGATTACCGGGCACTGCGCGGCGGGGGCGGTGTACCTCGCGTTGGGATTGGAAGCACTGTCTTCCGATGCCGGGGTCCATTTGCGCCCGAGCCAGTCTTCCAGTTCGGCGGGCGGGTCGTCTGTCATTTCCTCCCACCAGACGTCGCCTTCGGGGGTGAGCGCCGTGTTGGTGAAGAGGCTGTTTCTTTCCAGCGCCGCCATGGCGTGACCGTTGGATTTGAGGCTCGTGCCGGGGGCGACGCCGAAGAATCCGGCCTCCGGGTTGATCGCCCGGAGCGCGCCGTCCGGGCTCTGGCGCATCCATGCGATATCGTCGCCGACGCAACTGGCCTTCCAGCCGGGGACCGTGGGCTGCAGCATGGCCAGGTTCGTCTTGCCGCACGCGGAAGGAAACGCGGCCCCGATGTAGTGTTTCCTGTTTGCCGGCGACGTGAGACCGAGGATGAGCATATGCTCGGCCATCCATCCTTCGTCGCGCGCCATGGTGGACGCGATGCGAAGGGCGAAGCATTTCTTGCCAAGCAGCGCATTGCCGCCGTAGCCCGAGCCGTAGGACCAGATGGAGGGCTCGTCAGGGAAGTGCACGATGTATTTTTGATCCGCGTCGCAGGGCCACGAGACGTCATTTTCTCCGGGCTCGAGCGGCGCGCCCACGGAATGCAGGCACGGCAGGAAGTCGCCGTCGCCCAGGGCGTCCAGCACGGCGTCGCCCGTTCGGGTCATGATGTGCATGCTGCATACGACGTATGGCGAGTCCGAGATTTCCACACCGATCTTGGAGGTCGGGGAGCCGACGGGACCCATTGAAAACGGGATGACGTACATCGTCCGCCCGCGCATCGAACCGGCGAACAGACCCTTCAACGTGCGTTTCATCTCGACCGGCTCCCGCCAGTTGTTCGTAGGGCCGACGTCCTCTTCGTCCGGCGTACAGATGTAGGTGCGGTCCTCCACGCGGGCGACGTCGCCCGCATCCGAGCGGGCGAGAAAGCTGTTGGGGCGAAGCTTGGGATTCAGGCGGGTGAAAGTCCCCGCCCGGCAAAGCCGGTCGGCAAGTCGATCGTACTCTTCACCCGTACCGTTGCACCAGTAAATGTCGTCCGGCTGGCATAGCTTCGCGGCTTCGTTGACCCAGTCCAGTAGTTTACGGTTTGTGGTTCTCGTGTTTCGCATTCGACTCCTTCCGGGATTCGAGGGGTTAACTGCCCGTTGAAAAAGCCCGTCCGGGCTGCCTGCCGTTGCGGAGGGTCTGCGCGCAGGCAGTCGGCCGGATCCTGTGACCGTCAGTCTGCGTACGCCAGGCCTTCCAGGACCGAGGCGTCAGAGACGCGATCTGAAATGTCCACGCTGAAGAATTGTTCGATGGGCGCGAACAGTTCGGGATTGTTGCACTGAACGGTTCTGGCGATTTCAAGCACCTGGTTCAGACCGCCCCGGTTCATTCGACCCAGCGGCCGCCTGCACGGACCGGCCGGCATGCCCAGTATATTCATCAATGTCTTTATTGGCACGGGGTTACGGGCCTTGACCTGCGTGGTCCCGAAGGGCGTTTCTTCGTCGGAGAGAACCGTGACCATGCCGAAAAGGGGACCGAGCGCGTCCGCCAGCCGGTCCGCCTCGCGCATATCGCCATCCAGGATCGCTTGCGTGAAACGCTGTATGGGTCCGGGTACCACATTGGACATAACGGAGATGACTCCGGCTGCACCGATGCGGGGGTCGGTCATCATCGCGTAGGTGACGTCGTCGTCTCCGGAGAGTATGTAGAAATCGTCGCCGCAGACTTCACGCGTCCGGGCCATGTTTTCCAGGTCGCCCGTGGCTTCCTTGACGGTGTTTACGTTTCCGTGTTCGCGATGCAGGATGGCCAGGTCTTCCGGCAGCAGCTTTGTTCCCGAACGGCCGGGAATGACATAGGAAACCATCTGGAGTTCCGGGAAGGCTTCGGCGACGGGCGCGACGTATTCCCGGCGGATTTCAAGCGAACTTGGGCCGTTGTAATATGGATCTACCAGCAGCGCGGTATCGGCGCCGGCGTGGGCGGCGTGTTCCGTTGCGCGCAGGGTCTCCCCGGTGGAATTCCCGCCGGTGCCGGCGATTGCCCGGCATTCACCCCGGGCCAGCGAGCAGACCCGTTCGGTGACGCTGTTGTGTTCACCGCTGTTCAGGGTTGGGCTTTCGCCTGTGGTGCCCACTGCAAGTACACCGCTAACGCCTTGTGAAACCTGAAATTGGACGAGTTTCTCCAGGCCCCGCTCGTCCACGCCCTTGTCAGGATCCATGGGTGTGATGAGGGCCGTGTAACATCCGCTGAATAACATGGGTTCACCTCCGGATTGTGTTAGCAGTCCGTTGATAAAGTCGCTCTGCAGGCGAGGCCGAGCCATTGTGGCCGAAGACAAGGCGCGCGACCGAGTCCCATCCAGCGATTCGACGAGGGAGCGCAACGCAGTATTTCGACCGCAAGGGCCGGCCGTAGCCCGGATGGGCTTTTTCAACGGGCTGTTTAGGGGAACCCAAAAAAAACAGCCGGTTCCCGGTGGGGATGGAGGCAAGGCCGGCCGTGCAAGTTCCAGCATGGATGGCGCAAGAGAGCACTCCACGGAGCATTCCGTGACAGTCCAACGGATCTTATCCGATTGGACCAGCCCCTGTCTGCGGCGGAACAGATTCGGGACTTCGGCAGGTTCACCCTTTCGCCGGTGTGCCGGATACGCCTCGCATTCACCGGGTACTGTTGAAAACCTGCGCCTCTACCCTTGCCTTTCGAAAAGAACAAATTAGACAATGGGCGGGTCCGTGTCAAGTGGAAAGATCGCGAGCGGGTCCTGAATCCGGCGCCTCGCGCAGGAAGAGGACGTGGTCGACGTCGGGAACGTGGATTTGCGGGCATGTTTTTCTTTCGCTCGTACGCTCCGTATCCTATATTCCTTCCTTCGTGTTTCGTCAATCTGCCGGTCGGAAACGGTTTCCCCGCCCGGTATCGTCCTATGGAAGGGTGATTATGCGTTCCCTTGAACCGCAGCGACACACCCTGAAGAACGGGATTGAAGTCGTCGCCGAGTCCATGCCCGGCGCCCAATCCGTTGTGGTTGCCTTCCGGTTCGGATTCGGGGCGCGTGACGATCCTGCCGATCGGCTCGGGTTGGCATGGGTTGCGGAAGAGACGCTCTTCAAAGGAACGCCGAATCGGGACGCGCGCTCGATTTACGACGCATTCGATTCCCTCGGCGCGCGACGCGGATCGGCCACGGCCGTCGAATTCACGGAGTTCCATGCACAGCTCCTGCCCCGGCATTTTTCAGAGGGTTTGCGGCTCTACGCCGAGGTATTTTGCGGCGCGTCCTTTCCGGACGAACAGGTTGAGGTGGCGAAAACGCTTGCGCTGGAGGAACTCAAGCGCCTGGAAGACAATCCGACCCACCAGGTAATGTATCTGACCTATCAGGCCGCGTTGGGGGATCCGATGGGGCGCAATCCCCTGGGGAAAGCCCCGACGATCGCAGCGATCGAACCGGACGACGCGCGCGGGTTCTGGCGGCGGCTGTGCAGCCCCCGGCGTCTTTTCATCTCCGTTGCCGGCGGCCTCGAGACGGAAGCAATGTTCCGTGCGGTCGACGAGGCGTTCGGCGGCTGGGAGAGGTCCGGGCCTGCGGCCCGGGATCCGCTGCCGATTTCCGTGGCGGACCGGACGGTACACCATACCAAGCAGTCCGAACAGGCGCACATCTGTCTGCTCTTTTGCGCCGCGCCGCGGGGGCACGCACTCTATTACCCGACCCAACTCGCGGTTGCCGTACTCTCCGGCAGCGGGTCCAGCAGGCTGTTCACCGAGGTACGGGAGAAGCGGGGGCTGGCGTACAGCGTCTCGGCCTCCTATCGCGCCCGCCGAGGCGGCGGTCTGATCGCGCTGTATGCAGGTACCACGGCCGACCGTGCCGATGAAACCCTCTCCGTGTGCCGGAGAGAGGTGGGGCGGGTTGCGGAGGACGTGACGCAGGCCGAACTCGACCGGGCAAAAACCGTCCTGAAGGGACAGTTGTTCACAGCCGGTGATTTGCCCGAGGGTCGCGTGGGCAGTATGATGGACGGTCTGTTTATAAATGGGCGTCCGCGCTCCACAGGGCAGATCGCGGCGGGAATAGACGGCGTGACGTTGGACCGGATATCAGCCAGCCTGGAGACGTTTCCACCGTCTCCTTCCACGATTGTGACCCTGGGGCCGCAGGCCCTGGAATCATAGCGGGTCCGGTAGGGATTTACGGGAGATTTGCATGCAGTCACCGTTTTCCACCCATACGCTCGACAACGGGCTTCGGCTGGTGTTCGAGTCGATTCCCAGGATCAACTCCGCGGCGCTCGGATTCTACGTGCATACCGGCTCGCGGGACGAACCCGCTGAACTTGCCGGGGTGTCGCACTTTCTCGAACATATGTGTTTCAAGGGCACGGCCAACCGCGACTGGCGCCAGCTGAGTCTGGACGTCGACGATCTCGGCGCGATGTGGAACGCCTATACGTGGTGGGAGGGTACGGCCTATTTTCACTGGGTGCAGAGCGAAAGGGCGGGAAGCTCGGCTGAGATCCTTGCGGACATGATGCGGTCCACGCTTCCGGAAGACCAGTTCGACATGGAGAAGAAGGTCATTCTGGAAGAGATCGCGATGTATCGTGACCGGCCGGACGCGCTGATTATCGACGAGTTGATTCAGGAGGCATTCGCGGGGCATCCGCTCGGACAGAGCGTACTGGGAACCGAGGACACGATCGGACCGATCTCCCGGGAGCAGATGGCGGACTATTTCACCAGGCGATACGCGCCGGATAATATGACGCTCGTCGTTACCGGCAGATTCGATCGGGACGCGATGATTCGCACGGCTGAACGGCATTGCGGCGGATGGGAACCGGGGAGGGCGACTCGTGAGCAGTTGAAGCCCTCGTTCCACCCGAACACGCGCGTGCTGGAGCGCCCGAACGTGATCCGCGAGCATATCGCCCTTGCGTTTCCCGCACCCTGCGACTCGGATGACTGGGCGACGACCGCGGACCTGCTCGCGCACTATCTCGGCGCGGCCAGCAACAGCCGTCTCTACTGGTCGGTTGTACAGAAGGGGCTTGCCGACGAGGCCTCGGCGGATTTCTACGGTTTCAGCGATACCGGCCTGTTCTACGTGTATATCTCCGTCGATCCGGAAAACGTCCCGCAGGTGCTCGAGATCGTGCGGAATGAAATCGGCGGCCTGAAGGAGGGCGTGGACGGAGACGCCCTTGCCAGATCCAGGACCAAACAGGCAACCGCTCTGGTCGTCGGCGGCGAACACGGACTCCGGCGTTTCTCACAGATCGTCGGAAGCCTGAGTACGGATACGCCGCTGAAGACGTTGGAAGAAGAGTTGGCCGGGATCGACGCCGTTACGCCGGGCCGGGTGGCCGAATACCTGGAGCGTTACCCTCTCGATTGCGACCCGGCGGTGGTGGCGCTCGGGCCGTTGACATCCATCTGATTGTCGACGCCGCGGTTGGGCGACGCCCGTCGGGCGGCGGTGGCCAGCGCCGGGAAGGTGATTATCCGCGCCGGCGCGAAGAGCTGTGTCCGGGCGGGGGTTCGTAACGCTCAGGCGTAGCCGGCAAGGACGTCGTCGAGGGATCGGGTGGGTTCGAAAAAGGAAAGAACGCGCAGAAGCACGTCATCCACAATGGCGTCGGGGCACGACGCGCCGGACGTCAGCGCCACGCTCAGGGGGCGTTTGTCCGGCAGCCAGTCCGTTGTATGGGCGGCTTTTTTTTTGTCCAGACTGAAGTGGCGGATAAGGGATTCCGAACGGATTTCATCCGCGCCTTTGATAAAATAGGTGGGCATCCGCTCGAGACAGAGTTCGACGATGTGCGACGTATTGGACGAGTTGTACCCGCCCACAACCAGCGCAAGATCCGCATCCTGTTCGATGAGTTCATACGTCGCGTTCTGGTTTTCATTGGTTGCGTAGCACAGCGTATCCGATGTGTCGGCGTAGTGTTTGCGGATGTTTTCCTCTCCGAAACGGTCCGCCAGCGCGTCTCGAAGGACTCTTGCGATGTGCCGCGTTTCGGTTGCCAGCATGGTTGTCTGATTGACGATTCCGACGCGATGCAGGTGCCGGTCCGGGTCGAAGCCTTCCGAGCACTTGTGGCCGAAGCGTTCTTCGAAAACGCGGCGGTCCGCCGTGCCCCTGATGACGTCGGCAAGCACGTGCGCCTCTTCCATGTCCAGCACCACGACCGTTGGCGCGTTTCGGATGCTGTGTGAGAACGTGGCGCGTGTTTCCTGGTGGGTATCGTTGCCGTGTACGACCACGGAGAATCCCGACTCACCCAGTTTGGCGCTTCGGTTCCAGACCCGCTCCACAAAGGGGCAGGTTGTGTTGTAGGTGTAGGCGTCGATGCCGCGGGACGCAAGGGCCTCCTGGATCTCAACCGTGGTACCGAATGCTGGAACCACGACGATATCTTCCGGCGCAAGGTAATTCCACGGGATGAGCTGCATTCCGTACGGGTCGAAGATAAACTCGACGCCCCTGTCCTTGAGGTCGTTGTTGACGTTTGGATTGTGAATCATTTCGTTCAGGAAATAGATGCGCCGGTCGGGGTGCTCCTCGAGCGTCCGGTACGCGATTTCAATGGCGTTTTCCACGCCGAAACAAAACCCGAAATGACGGGCCAGCAGAAATCGGACCGGGCCGAAGTCGAGCACTGAGGGCGAAAAGTCCCGTTTGCGCATGTCCTGCATCTGCCGGTACGCCTTCACGCGCGAAATTACCGGACTCTTGTAAAACTCAGGAATGTCGAATTTGCGTGCCATGGCAAACCAGGATTCTTATGTTTTCGTGGACGTTATTACGGGGAGCGTTAAATAGTCGACGTTACCAGCCTTAATTCGAACGAAAACAACCGTTAATTTACCACAAATAGCACAAAAGGCACAGAAGGACCAAAAGCCAACCAGTTTGATGATTCGCCAACCGTCCGGATGGAATCTGGGCGGTGCTCGTTACCCCCACTCAGTCGGTCACAAAATACAACCCTTCCCATTTTGTGTTTTTGTGCCTTTTGTGGCTATTGCTTTTGGTGGATCAATGGCTAAAAGAAGCACATAAGGCACAGAATCGGGTCGTCTCGTCGCGGTACCGCGTTGCGGAATCCGCGGAGATAAATGGTCGTGGAGTCCCCACGCCCGGTAACGCGTCGGGGTCTTCTTTGTCTGCTGCTCCTGCGGCTCACTCCTGACCGGTGCTGCCGAACCCGCCGCGGTCGGTTGCGCCGAGGTGTTCCGTTTCATCCCAGTCGGCCTGGACGATGCGGACGAAGATCCCCTGCGCGAGCCGTTCCCGTCGCCGGACGCTCACCGGGCCGTCTGTAAAGTTGTAGACCTGGACGTGGATCTCGTCATTGGGCCCGCGGTAATCCTGATCGACAATGCCTACGCCGTTCGGCACCATCAGGCCCTTTCTGTCCGGCAGGCTGCTTCGGGCGGCGAGCAGGAGCATGTGCCCCGGAGGAACGGCAACGATGAGATTGGCCGGGACAAGGCGGATTTCGCCCGGCGGGACCACGACGTCCTTCCTGCAGAGCAGATCGAATCCGACCGAGCCGGGAGTCTGATGGCGCGGCAGGGGGAGCGACGGGTCCACCCGTCTGATCCGGATTTTCTTGACGTACTCGCCCAGCGTCGCACTTTCTTTGTCGAGGGGCTGCCTGGGAGCGGGTTTATCAATGAAACCATATTAACCATCCTCACGATTGCTGTCAACAGTTTTCCTGAAATTGACGCAGGAAACCGTTGATACGGACTGTTGTTATGGCTTGACTTTCCAGTACCCCGTTGCAATCATATACGGCGTTGTTCCGGCGCGTTCAAACGCCCGCGGACGGCAACGCGTCGCCGCGGTCGAAGCCCGTTCTGAAGACTGGATGAGAGATGGAAGATCGTTTCGAGCATTGGAAGCGTTATTTGCTGCCGCTTCCACATGAAATCACGTTCGAGGGGGACGTCGAATGCCGTCCGGAGGCGGTTCTGTTTGAGGTAAAACCGGGGTCGGAACCGGCCGGGAAGAATGCGGCGGCGATGCTGGAAGCGCTGTGCCTGCCTGAAGCACGGGACGCCACGCACGCGGGGGCCGAGGAGGCGCCCGACAAGCCCCCCGGCGGCGCATTTGTCATTTCGATCGGCCTGGTGGATGGCGGGCCGGATGCCGACAGGCTGAGAAGATTGCCGAATTGCGAGCAGGCATATACGATCCGTCCGGAGGGGCGGCGTCTGGTGCTGGCCGCGCTGTCCGGACGCGGGATCATGTACGCGGCCCGCACCCTTCACCAACTCCTCGAACCGGGTCTGTCGCCCGGCAGGATCCGGATTCCGCTCGTTTCGGTGACCGATTGGCCGGACCTGGACGAACGGGGCATGTGGAACTTTCCGGCGCCGGAGGAATGGATCCCCTGGATGGCGTCGATGAAATTGAACTACGGCAAGATGGACTCTACCGAACTGTCGACGGTGGTGCGCGGGAAACCCAACCACGCCCGAATCGATCGTGCGCTTATGGAAAGGGCGCGACTGCTCGGGTTCAACTACGTTCCGCTCATCACCCATCTGAACTTCCTGCATGACCGCGGCCTGTACCGTGCCTATCCCGAACTGGCGGGTAAGGGCGACGGCGCGCTGGCGGGGCGGTATTTCGCCCACAAGCAAGGCAACCGGCACCGGGCGCCGTGCGCGTCCAATCCCTTGCTGGTGGATATCCTGGAAGAGTGGATGGCGGACATCGCCTCACAGGGCGCGTCGGAGGTGGGTTGCTGGCTGACCGAGAGGCCCGCCCAGTGTGGCTGTAACGACTGCACGGCCCAGGGGCAGTTCGTACTCGAATCCCGGGCCTTTGTGAATGCCTGGAAGCGGATTCGACCGCGGTTTCCTCACTTCGCCCTTCGCATCTTTCTGTCCACGACGACGTCGGAGCGGGATTACCGCGTCCTGGCGGAGTTGCCTCCGGAGGTGAAGGTGGCGCGGGCATGCGCTACCGGTATGGAACGCGTGCTGCATCTGCCCCGGGATCTCACGGCCAATCCCCTGCTGGATTATCACGCGTCGCAGGGACGATGGATCGCGAGCTACGACGTGCCCGTCAATGCGAACGGACGGGTGGAGACCCCCGAATTCAAGGTGCCGCAGTCCTCGCCGCACCGGATCCGGGACTTTGTGGGCCATCTGATTCGACGGCAGTACAGCGGAGCCTTCGGGATGATGGCGTGGGCGACCTGTGGACGGGAGACGTGCGGATACAACGTCGCGGCCCTGGCGGAGTATGCCTGGAACCTGAACGGGCGCACCGAAAAGGAGTTCGCAATCGCGTGGGCCACGAGGGAAGGGTTCGCCAACGTCGAGGCGTTCGCGGACTGGTCGGAACTGACGGGACCCGTCGCGTTCGACGTCTACGATTCCGATTTTCCGGTCTGTTATTCCTGGGGGAAGGCGGTTGAGATGATTCGCCGGAAAGAACGACCGTATCTCGGAGAGGGTATGTTCCGGTATTACGATAGTGAAGCGTCCTTCGAGGAAAAGGTCGACGCGTGCCGACGGGCAATTCGGATTGCTTCCGAATTCGAGCGCCCGGATTGCGCCAATGAGACCCGCGTCGTCATGACCTACGTGGAACTTGCCCGGCGCGTCTATTGCGTTGCGGAGCGGGTGGCGACGGATGACCTGGCCGACCCTGACGTTCAGGCCGAACTTCAGGCGGCACTCGAGTCGCTCGAGGCTGCGGGCGAGGCGAACGTCGCCGCGATCCGGCACTGGCGCGAGACGCTTGGGCCCGAGCCGTGGCACTCTCGGGTCCACGACGCGATCCGGGGCACGGAGACAACCGTTCGCGAAATCGCACGGTTCCTGCGCGAGCGGTACATCAATTAGAAGGATGCAGACAACACGATTCGGGGAACTTCGATGCCGATCTTTTCACATCGCAAACTCAGACAGTGCGGATACGCGATTTTCGAGGCCGCGGGACTGCCGGAGGATCAGGCGCGGATCGTTACGGACCATCTTGTGGATGCGAACCTGGTGGGACACGATTCCCATGGGATCATGCGGATGCCGGGCTACGCGCGCGGCGTCCGGGGCGGTGCAATCAAACCCGCCGGAGGCCACAGGGTCGTCCGGGAAACGCGGGTTTCAATGACCATCGACGCGGGCGGCG
The DNA here is from genome assembly GCA_028873695.1 of Gemmatimonadota bacterium. GTDB lineage: Bacteria > Latescibacterota > UBA2968 > UBA2968 > JAAXHE01. The sequence continues at coordinate 16,783 of JAPPNU010000058.1, forward strand.
GAATCGGAATCGCGGTGGCCGGTCTGGCGATGCGTATGGCGGTCGAACGGGCTCTCGAGCACACGATCGGGGCGGTTGCCGTCCATCGTTCGGGCCACATCGGCCGGCTGGGAGACTTCCCGACAATCGCTGCGGAACGGGACTGTATCGGCATCCTGATGTTGAACGGCGGGGGGCGGTTCACGGCGCCGTTCGGCGGGACAGGCCGGCGGCTGCCGCCCAACCCGATCGCGATCGGCGTGCCCACGGAAGACGGGCCGCCGATGACGCTGGATATCACGACGAGCATCGCCGCCGGCGGCAAGGTCGATATGTGCCGCGTGAGGAAACAGGTCTTGCCCGAGAACTGGATGGTGGACCGGGACGGCAACACGGTAACCGACCCCGAGGAATTCTATGCCGGAAACGCGGCCATGCTGCCCCTTGGGGGGCCCGCCGGCCACAAGGGGTACGGCCTCGCGATGATGATCGACGCCATTGCGGGCGGTCTCTCCTGGGCCGGGTGCAGCGCGGAGGAGCCCACGCGCGGCGGGAGCGGATATCTGGCGCTCGCCATCAAGATCGAGAGCTTCGTCGACGTGGGCGACTTCAAGTCAGAGGTGCGGAAACTGATCGACTGGGTGAAGTCGTCGCCGGCGATGCCGGGCGTGGAACGGATCTACGTACCGGGAGAGATTGAATCCGAGACTCGAAAGCGGCGGGAGTCGGAGGGCGTGTCCCTGGAGGAGGCGACGTGGTCGGAGATTCGCTCCGTGGCCGGGGAACTCGGCGTGGCGCTGACGGAAACGGGCGCCGTGGCGTAAGAAGCTGTCCAAAAAACCCGGCGGTCTTCGCTCGCGCTTGGGAACTCACCGGCAACTTATACAACCTCTAACTTTCACGATGGAGATTTCATATGCCGGTTCGGCCGGGTTCGGTCGTCGATTTCTGTAACGCGACGTTGCCGCTGCTGCACGCGAATACGGACGGCACACGGGTGCTGGAGGACGTGCGCGCCGTAGTGGCGACGGACCGATGGAATTCGTTCGACCGGTTCAGAGAGACCACCAGGTATCTGGTGAGCCGTTTCGAGGAATCAGGCGCGAAGGCGGAGGTGCATACCATGCGTACCGGCGGGTCCATCGGATCCGGGCGATGGATCATCCATAAAGCCGCGGACGTGCGCTCGGCGACAATGGACGTGATTCATCCGGTAAAGAAGCGTATTCTGGACTACGGCGAGAATCCCTGGCACGTGATTCAGTGGAGCGGCGCCACGCCGCCCGGAGGGATGGAGAACGAACTGGTGGTCGTGGATTCGAAGGAAGCCCTGAGCCGGGTCCCCCGGGGCGGGCTGGGCGGAAAGGTGGTGCTCACGCGAATGGAGCCGCGGGGAATGTTGCGGTCTTTCGCGGAAGCCGGCGCGGCGGCGGTGGTTACGGATCACCCGGTGCCGAATCTGCCCGACGCGACCGCATGGACGAAATTCGGGTGGGGAGGCGTGCCGATCCAGGACGCGGCGGTTCAGATGGTGGGTCTGGTGTTATCCGAAAACCAGGGTAAGCGGCTGCGCGAGTTGATTTGCAGGCACGGCTCGCTGACGGTCCGGACCGACGTGGATATTCGGCATTATGCCGGCACTCACGATCAGGTGAGCGGGGTCGTGCCGGGAGCGGCCGACCCTCAGGATGAAGTATGGGCGCTTGCGCACAGCGCGGAGCCGGGCGCGATCGACAATGCATCCGGCGTGGCGCTCTGCCTCGAGATCGCCCGCGTGCTCGAGCAGTTGATCGCGGCCGGTAAGCTGTCACGGCCCCGGCGCACGATCCGCCTGATGTGTGCCTATGAGTGTCACGGGTTCTTCAAGTACCTGGAGGACACGCAGCGACTGCAGACCCCTCTCGCGGGCGTCGTGATCGATTCGGTGGGAAGCAAACCGTCCGTCTGCGGGGGACGGATCGAATGGCACGCCACGATTCCGATGTCGGCCGGTTTCGTAGACAGGCTGGGCGAGACGATTCTGACGGAAACGCTCCGACTGCAGAATCCCGGCTATCGTTTGTTTATGGAACCGTTTCAACCCACGTCGGATACGCTGATCGGCGATCCGAAATACGGGTTTCCGTGTCCCTGGCTTACCACGCATCACGACAGGCCCGGGCGGGGTTTCGACGCCTACCATTCATCCGCGGACACGCCGGATCTGTTGAGTACAGGGGGGCTGGCTGCCTGCGCGACGGCCATGGCGGGCTATCTGTACTGGCTGGCGGACGCGGGTACAGCGGAGATCGTGGATGTCGCCGCCGCGGAAACCGCGCGGACGGTCGGGCGGTTGGAAGGGGAGAGCCCGTCCGTCGAGCAGGTCGAATACGAACGCGAGCAGCACCGGGTCATCCTGGAGAAACTAGAACGCTGGATGTGGGGAGGGCGACGGCGGGACGTCCTGGCCCGGTTCGCCGAACACGAGCGGGAGGTGAGGGAAGCCGCCCGGAGCGCGTCGAAGGGCAAGAGAAGAACGCGTCGCGGGCGCGTTGAAGGCGGGGACCGGATACCGAGGCGCACCCGTCTGCTGTCACCCATAGGTGAGAATACGCCGGCAGAGATCGCCGCCCGGATCCGCAGGACGGGGCTTTCGCCCTGGGCGCTGTTCTGGGCGGACGGCAACCGGACGCTCCGCGAGATCGCGCAGGCCGTCGCGAGCGAGACCGGGAACGCGGTCCGGACGGAGCGCGTAATCGAATATTTCGAAGCCCACAGCGACCTGGGATACGTGGAACTGATCGGCGAATCGGAACGGGTGACGCGCGAACGTCTGATGAAGGACCTCGACGCGCTTGGCCTCGCCAGGGGCATGGACGTCATGGTGCATAGCTCACTGTCATCGATCGGACACGTGGTGGGCGGCGCGGATGCCGTAATCGAGTCGCTGCTGGCGGTGATCGGAAAGCGCGGAACGCTCATGATGCCGTCGTTTCATCACCGGGCCGCACGGGTGTACAATCCGATGACGACGCCGACGACCAACGGCGCGATCCCTGACGCGTTCTGGCGGCGACCGGACGCGGTCAGAAGCGACCATCCGACGCACGCCGTGGCTGCCGTGGGACCGCGGGCCGAAGCCTATTGCAGGGACCACGGCAGGAAGGGACTCTGGACGCCGGACAGCCCGATCGGCCGGCTAGTGCACGGAAACGGGCACATCGTGCTGCTCGGCGTCGATCACAACGCCACGACTGCATACCACGTGGCGGAGTTATCGGTGCCCTGCGGCTGCATCGATCCGTTCGGGAATACCGATCTTGTCGTACCGGCCGACGGCAACGTGCAACGGGTCCCGGGGCTGGCATTCAGGTCCGCGCTGTGTCCGGTGCCGCCGGGGAAACTGAACAGGGCGCTGGATCGCAGGGGGAGGCAGCGCCGCGGAAAAGTGGGCAGGGCCGACTCGATCTTCGTCCCGGCAATTGAGGTCTGGAAAGCGCGGCGGGATCATCTCCGGCGCGTCTGTCCGGCCTGTGACATCAAGCCCCGGATCGTGGCTGTGTAGACGTACATACCGGCAACCGGAGAGGATTGACCGCGATGAATACCGCGCGATCCACGGCGCTCTTCGATGCGAGTTCCCGCTACCTGGCGATGGGGGTGTCTTCCGGGATGAGGCGCGCCGTGACCTCGCCGCCGCTCTTCTTCGAACGGGCGGAGGGGCCCTATTACTACGACGTGGACGGGAACCGACTGCTGGACTACACGCTGGCGTGGGGGCCGTTGATCCTGGGGTCGAACCACCCGGAGCTGAACGCGGCGGTGACGGCGGCGCTCCGGAAATCATATACCCTGGGCGCCCAGCATCCCGGCGAGGTCGCGTTCGCGAAACTGCTGGTGGAAACGCTCCCCGGCGTGGAACAGGTGATTTTTTCGAATACGGGTTCCGAAGCCGTTCAGGCGGCGCTGCGGCTTGCCCGCGCAGGCACCGGACGGGTGAAATTCGTTAAATTCGAGGGGCACTACCACGGCTGGTTGAACAATATCCTGGTGAGTTACCACGAATCCGACGAAGCCCTCGGCGCTCCGGAGGCGCCCCGGGTCGTGGCCGCGTGCGGGGGCCAGCCTGCGGCCGAATTCGCGGACACCATAACGCTTCCCTGGAACCGTTTCGACCTGCTGGAAGACCTGTTCGCCAGGCGGGGCCGGGAAATCGCAGCGGTGATCACCGAGCCGGTGCTGGCCAACTCCGGATCTATCATGCCCGGGGAGGGGTTCCTGAAGGGAGTGGTCGACCTGTGCCGGAACCAGGGCGCGGTTTCGATATTCGACGAAGTGATAACGGGTTTCCGTCTTGCCCTCGGCGGCGCTCGGGAATACTTCAACGTCATCCCCGATCTGTCGGTTTACGCAAAGGCCCTTGCCGGCGGATTCACGCTTTCCGCCGTGGCAGGCTCTCGGAGGATGTTCGACGTACTCAGAAACGGCGCGACGATCCACGCGGGGACGTATAACGGCAGCACGGTCAACCTGGCCGCGGGGCTTGCGACGGTGAGGATTCTTGGCGCAAATCCCACGGCCTTCCGGCAGATGCATGGGCATGGATACGCGATTCAGCAGGCGATAGAATCGGCCGCGGCCCGCGGGGGAATCCCGGTTTGCATTTCGGGAGCGGGTACCGTCTTCAACGTTCACTTTGGCGTTGAGGCTCCGCCCGTGCATTACAGGGACCTCAAAAAAACGGATATGGCGCTCTACTCCAGGTTCCGGGCCGGCATGCTGGAGGAGGGTATACAGTTGCTGCCCGATGGCCGCTGGTACGTGGGCCTGACTCATGGCGACGAGGAATTGAATCTGGTGCGTGCGGCAGTCAGGTCGGTTGTCGCGGACCTTTAGGGCGCGTTCTGCGCACCGTATCTGCGCGGTCAAAAGCCTTGACAACGTCGGGGCGTTATGGTAAAATCACAAAGAAACCCGGAATACCCGTTCGTTTCGAAGTTCAGGCGGGAGTCTGGAGGAAAACGTCTATGGGGATGGATGACATTCAGCCGCTTCTGGATAGCTGGCCGTTCGAGCCCGACAAGCTCTGTGTGAGGAGAATCAAGGGGAGGGACGGCAGGGAAAAGATCCAGCTCCGCGTGGAGATGGGGATCCTCCAGATGGAGGTCGCCGGACGCCCCGACGGGCAGCGTCCTCACGGATACGAGTCTCTGCTCCACTACTACAAGGAAAAAGCGGGAACGGCGTTAAGGGACTCGAAGTCGTTCAACCTCGATCCCGAAGTCTGCCTGACGCTCCAGGTTGAAGGGCTTCAGTATTACCACCGGCGGATCAGCTTTCTGGAGCTCGGTGAATATCGACTTGCCCAGGAGGATGCTCAGCGAAACCTCGACATGTTCGACTTCGTCAAGGAATTCGCGCGGGAAGATGAGGACAGCATGGTTCTCGAGCAGTACAGACCCTTCGTGATAGGGCATCGCGTGCGTGCGGTGGTTCTTCAGGAACTGGAAGCCGAGAATTTCGATCGGGCGCTTCTGGAAATCAACAACGGTATCGAAGAAATCCAGGGTTTTTACAAAGACTACGACCGGCCCGACCTGGTGGAAGACAGCGAAGAGGTCGTATTCCTGAAGGAGTGGGCGGACGAGATCCGAAAAGATCGGCCGAGGCCCTTGTTTCAAGACCTTAAGGAACAACTCAGCGAGGCTGTTGCAATTGAAGATTTCGAACGGGCGGCGCAGCTTCGGGATCAGCTCCAGGCGCTTTCCCCCAGGGCGGAGCCACAGCCCGGGACAGGAAAATAGAATCGGGCCGCTGGCGCGGCGTTGAATGTTCGGGAGGTGATCCTTCTATTGGCAGTGCATGAAATACTCACCAGGAAGGAGCCGGAACGCGCGATTCTGGTTGGTATGACGCTTTCCGGCCATGCGTCCTGGGATGCAAAAGACACCCTGAATGAGCTTGCGCAGCTTGCGGATACGGCGGGAGCGCAGGTTGTGGACCGGATCGTGCAGGAGCGGGAAAGCATCGACCCGGCTTTTTTTATCGGCCGGGGCAAGGCTGAGGAACTTGCGCGGCGCGTCAAGCGACTCAGCGCGCACCTGGTGATTTTCGATGATGACCTGTCGCCCGCCCAGTTCAAGAACCTGGAGGAACTCGCGGGCGTCAACGTCATCGACAGGAGCCGGCTGATTCTGGACATTTTCGCCGGTCGGGCCAAAACCCGCGAAGCACAGACACAGGTGGAGTTGGCGCAGCTCAACTATCTGCTGCCGCGTCTGACGCGCCGGTGGACGCATCTGTCGCGCCAGGCCGGCCACGGCGGAACAACGGGCGGAATCGGGACGCGGGGACCGGGCGAGACCCAGCTGGAAGTGGACCGGCGGGCGCTGCGGAGTCGTATCGGGGTACTGACCAGAGCGCTTAACAGAATCGCCCGTCGCCGCGTACTCGGACGCAAACAGCGGACGGATGCGTTTCGTGTCTCCCTGGTGGGCTATACAAATGCAGGTAAGTCTACATTGATGCGCGCGCTTTCCGGCGCCGACGTACTGGTGGAAGACCGCTTGTTCGCAACGCTGGATTCCACGACCCGCCGGGTATTTCTGGGGTATAATCGTGAGGTCCTGCTGACCGATACGGTCGGCTTCATTCGAAAGCTTCCTCATCACCTTGTCGCATCGTTCAGGAGCACCCTGGAGGAGGCGGTGGATGCGGACCTGTTGCTGCATGTTGTCGACGCCAGTCATCCCAGGTGCGAAGATCAGATAGCGTCGGTGTATGAAACCCTTCAGGGTCTGGGCATTGCGGAGTATCCCACGTTGATGGCTTTCAACAAGATCGACCTTTTTGGCGATCCGGAGATGCAGCGCCGCCTGCGGACCGGGTTTCCCGATGGCATCTGGGTCTCCGCGCAGGAAGCCCGGGGCCTGGACGACCTGCGTTGGGCGATTTACGACCGGCTCGAGGGGCGGCGAACGGTGATGAATCTGCGCATTCCACAGGCGGAAGGAAAGCTGCTCTCGGAATTGTACCGGGTGGGCGAAATACTGAATACCGCCTATGAAGGAAACGACGTGCTGCTGGAGGTCAAACTGAGCCAGCAGAATACGAGGCGGCTTCTGCCTGATGGAAGGTTTCGGATCAAGCGTTAAGCTGAAGGTCGATCGGATCAGGAATCGCCCGGCGCGATCGACGGAATCCAGCATCGAGGATTGAATTACGGTCACATGACAGAGGCGTTTGCGGTTCGCTGCCGCAAACGCCTCTGTCTGTTCTTCGGACGCGCGTTGTGTTCAGGCTGATGCCTCCTCCGGCTCTCCGGCTTCGACGTCCCGCGTCTCGGCGTGCCGTGACAGCTCGCTGTCATCGCCGGCGGTACACTTGCCCTTGATGATGGCCCCTTCTTCGACGACGATCGAACGCGCGGCGATATCTCCCGCAAAGACGGCGCTGGCTTCCAGCTTGACGCTGCCTTCGGCTTCAAGATTTCCCGTGACTTCCCCGCCGATTACCGCGTCTCTCACCCTGACGATTTCGGCTTCGACCTTGCCGGTAGGTCCGATGACGAGGGTGCCGGAAGCATGTAACTCGCCCTTGAGCGTTCCGTCCAAACGGATACTCTCATCAGTCTTTACATAACCTTCCATCACCGTGTCTTTGCCAATCACCGTTTTGATGGCTTCCTTTTCCAGCTTCTGTTTGAACCCTAACATTTCAATGCCCGCTTGAGCGTGTTTCCCCTGTTCCTGATGGCCGGGAATTCAACCGGTCTTGCGCTGCGCGGCCGAACACCCGCACTGACGGCGGGCCGACGATGCCGCTGAGGGGCCGGTGTCGTCTTCTCACACGATACCGAATTCATCTGGAAACGATGGTATCGCGCGTTGACGCCGGCGAACGCTTGGCGACGTTGGCAACCGTCGGGCCTTCCCTTCCAATCACTGCCGTGCTATCCGTTGAACCGGTATTCGCGTGTGCCGCCGGCGCCAATTCGGAATCGGGCAACAGCATCTGACGCAGTTTCTGATCGGTTCCCTGGATTCGCTTGAGGGTGAGCGCCAGTTCTTCTACCCGGGCGACTTCCGTGTGCAGCTTTCTGTTTTCTTCCGTGAGCGTGTGCGCCGTCTGTCTCCACTCCTGAATCTTCCAGATGAAGGCGAATTCCAGGACCAGCATGACAAGAAGCAGGAGAAACGCGCCGGTCACCACCCGCAACGACCGGTAGCCGAGTTTAAAAACGACTGTACGCGAACCGTCATTGGGGACAAACAGGACCGACATCTGCCTGCGTTTCTGTGTGGGCACGCGGTTCGCCTCCTGATCGGATGATTTCAAATGCCGCCGGCGACAGGCAGGCCGCAGGGCGCTGCATCGACCGGATGACCCGGGAGCCGGCGCGGAATCGTTTTTCCCTTTTCGTCCGGTCCCGACCCCGCCGCGACGCTCCTTGAGGTTAGGTTCCGGACCTGACTTTGTCAAGAGATTTGAGACGCGCCGCCGCCGGTGGGCCGGATTCCAACTTCGGGAAAACGGCGCTGCGCGCGGACCCCGGGCTCGCGTTTATGCGCGTCTTTGCAGCAGCCAGCCGGCCAGGAAAATCAGACCGCCGATGACGGCCAGGCGCAACTCCCGGCCGATGTCTTCTTCGTACAGGCCGACGAACAGGCCGTACCCCATGTAGATCAGACCCGCAAGTTGAAGGGTGCGAGCAAGCAGGCGCATTTGACACCTCGTCCACGCCGCCACCGGTCCCGTAATTGGCCGGGAATGTCGAGACAGGGGAAGGCTTCCGTTACCCGTAATGACATTAAGAATTCGACGACTTGCAGTCAATAGTACAGGTCGGCACCACGGTGGAATCCGGCAGTAGCGTGCCCCGAGGCATTCATGATTCCCCCTTACAGTTGAGCCGGAAACCGGAAACGGCGCGTTATATGATTGCTGGACATGCGGCCATGCACCGGTCCTTTGACCGGTCCATTGCAAGAAGGTGAATTGACTCGTCTGTAAGGTTAAATGTTGGGTATCGTGGATATGGTGTGCAAAATGTGCACGGTGTTGAGGGGAGGAACCCCTGAGTTGGCGTGGCCTTGGACGGGTGCGAATTCACACGCTTGAGTCACGACCACATCGGCCGGGAGCCGGATTTGGAGCGCTGTTACGCGCAATACTGGCAGGAGAGCGCCAATTTTCTGATGTGAACAACAAGCGTCCCTGGACAGAGGCGAGTAATCCAGGTTATTCGGGCGAATTCTGTCACGGTCGTAGGTGCCTAAGCTCAGGGATCAGGCTACAGATGTACTACGCTAGAGATGCCATCGGCGCCGGAGTGGGAACACATTGAACTTCAAGGTTGACGAAGTGTACCATTGGGATCGAGGCGGGCGCGCAGGTTTCCTGCATTGTCCCACTCGGTTACCCGGCGTGAGGTTATGGATATTCTGACCGTGCTTCTCCCGTACCTCCAGACCTTGAACCCTGCATAAGCATAGGTGTCAATATCGTCGGGCGTACCCTGGATGCGCAGCACATCGTCCTCATGAGACCCGAGAGTGAAGTTTGTCGCCCGGGTGGTGTTCGTACCCGGATCGAGCCGAACGTGCAGGTTTCCTACGTTGTCCCACTCGGTTACCCGGCGTGAGGTTATGGATATTCTGACCGTGCTTCTCCCGTACCTCCAGACCTTGAACCCTGCATAAGCATAGGTGTCAATATCGTCGGGCGTGCCATGGATGCGCAGCACATCGTCCTCATGAGACCCGAGAGTGAAGTGTGCCGCTTGGGAGGTGTTCACACCGGACTGTACTTGAGGCTTCGTTCGAGACGGAAAAGGAACTGGAGCAGTACGCTCCAATTGTCGGCTGGCTGTTCGCGTTTTTGTACGGTACGTACTGGATAAAGGGGTTCAGGTTGCCTTCTATCCGGCAGTGTTCTTGGGGGGACTGGCTGCTTGGGTTTCTGTGACTGGTTGGATAGCGCCGATCGGGGAGTAGACGTGTTGGCGGTTCCATTGCTTCTTTTTTCCTCCGAGAGGATCAACACGAGCGCCAGCGTTGACAAAATCCCTAATATGATGGCCAAGCGTGCCGGTATTCTCGAAGATTCCTGCGCGTTTGAAGATCGTTGTCGTCCTTCAGTTTCTTTTTGACGTTGCCGTTCAGTACGGCCGTCCGTGTGCCGTTTCTGGTCGTATATGGATCGCTTCCATGGATCCCTCAAGACATTGTATGCGTAGTTTATCCGCTGCATCCTCTCCTTGGCGTCGGAAGAGTTATTGACGTCAGGATGGTACTTGCGAGCCAAGCTTCTGTACGCGGCATCTATCACTTCCGGATCAGCGGAGTCCTGTACCTGTAAGACTTCATACAAGTCGTCGGAATTGGCCATAGATTCCTCCGGACGCTCTTCCCTTCTTGCATCCGACTGCTCAAGGCGTACCTATCGCGGAGTCATCGACGTCGCATCTAAGATCTCCGATGGCTGCAGAACCCTTCTCCGGGCCGCATTGCGAAAACCTCATAACGCCCCTCACTGAAGGAGACAAAGAGACGGTCGTTTTCAGGCCCAAAGCCAATCCAACTCTGAGAAAGCAGGCTTCCGATCGAAATTCTCGATGTTGTCTCGTACGTTGAGGATGAGACAGCGGTCGTCTCCACCATTCAACGGTCCCCGTAACCCCCTGCCTATCATCTGGAAATAGAGGTTTGGGCTGTAGACTGGCCGCGCCACGATGATGGCACGAGTCTTGGGCGCATCGAACCCCTCACGAAATACCCCGTAGTTGACAAGCGCATTTACCTCGCGGTTACGAAACCCTTCAACTACGCGGCGGCGGGTCGCTGCCTCTGTGGTTCCACTGACAGCACGTGACCGGATTCCCCTCCGGTTGAGGAGTGCTGCCAAAGTCTGCGCGTGTTCGACCGATGTCGCGAAAATTAGTGTAGGCCATTCCGGATCAATGTGTGATTCATAGGCTTCGATGATGCGTTTGGTTCGTTCGGCACTCTGACCGATGCGCTCCTCCACGCTTTGAGGAAGCCAGGGTAGTGCCAGCCATTCTTCTAGTATCCGTTCCATTTCTTCCTTGTCAAGCGAGCCATCCAGGATCTCTTCGAGCGGGAACGTCTCGCCCTCAATCGTCTCATGATCGGCTTGGGCAAGTACACCCATGCCTTGCAGTTCGCGGATGACGGCGTTTGGCTCGTCGCTAGCGAACGCTCCCATGTCCAGTCGACTACTTCCGTAGCGACGAACGAGTCTTTTCGTCTCTTCTTCGTCATGTCCGCGATAGGGCGTAGCGGTGAGTCCGACCATAAACGGCTCATCCGCTCTTTGCAAACGCGTCAATCCGATATCCTGCATTACGGACCTGAAGGTCGGAGCTATAGACCGATGTGCCTCATCAAACACAACCAATCTAAAGTTCGCCAAAAACTCGTAGTCTTCGGTCTGGAATGAGAGTCTTGCGTTAAGTGTCTGAATGGTCGCGACGATGACATGTAGTTCGGGCGTCGGCTTTGGCCTCTCTAAACCGCCCCACATTCTGGAAATACGTAGCCGAACTGCTTGCATACCGATGCTTGACCAAACCTGCCGCCACGCTTCCACCGCTTGCTCGCACAGTTCGTCGCGGTCCGCGACCCAAAGGATCCCACCACTAAAGCCGTCGTAACGCATCGCTTCGACGATTGCCTGCACGGCGACACGCGTTTTTCCAGAACCCGTCGGCAGACTGATAATTCCGCGTCGCTTGGACTCATCCCCGTGTTCGCTACGCAACATTTCACGAACATTGTCTACGATGGTCCGCTGGTAGTCGTGAAGTCTGGGAAGCGAATAAGGGCCTTCAATCTCAAGAAAGGGATCGCGTTTCCCGTCCCGCTCCCCTGCCCATTCGGCGGAGAACCCGAGTGACCGCACGAAGTCGACAGCCCGTTGTGATCCGGCCCATCGGGATGGCGGATCGAGAGGATCCAATGCCGCCTTGTGTTGCTTGAGCGCGTCGGTGTGCCAAGTCGCAATGGCAGCCTCGGCGAAATCAACACCCGTGAGTGCGACATCGTCGCTCTCCAGTACAGCCAGAAGGGAGTCGGGTAGACTAGCGCGCAACACTTGTTCACCCACCGCAGCCAGAAGCCGTTCAGCGTCGGTCGTGTACTGCCGAACTCTCTCGCGTCTCTCCTTGATCTCCTGTGGCGTCTTACGGTTCAGAATCTCGACAATCTGCTGAAGGCTTATCCCAAGCTCCAGTTCGTCAACGACGAGCTGGAGTTTTCGTAGCTCGTCATCATCAACGGTGTCAGCAAGATGGATATTGGAGGCGTGTAAAACACACTCGCTAGATTGTCCGAGTACGAGTATCCGCTCGCAACGAATGAGACTGCACGATCGCCGATATTCAGGAAGGTATTGCCCAAGGCCGGGCCAAATATCGGTCAGTGGGATAGGATCATCTTCACCGAAGAACTCCGGCGTTGGTTCGGCTAGATCAAAGGCTGCTTTGATCTTGTCAACCTGCGGATGAGTCAGTAGCGTGTGCAGGGCTTCCGCACTCTTTGGGTGTTGCCCAAGCGCGTGGCCTAGAGGGACGATGCCGCCAACAGTTCTGATTCGCCCGTGCTGTCTGAGCATCCAGACAGTTGGCGATTCACACTGTAACGATGGACACGGGTTCTGCGTATTGTGCACCATCGTCCATGGGCGATAAGTCGTTTCGCGTGAAAGCAGGTTGTCCGTGTATCGCGCTCTTCCTTCATCCGAGAGAAGACGAAGAACTTCCAACGGACCGTGACCAGTGTTAGTTTCGAAATTCAGCAAATACGAATGGGGATTTTTTTTCATGTCACGACTGGTGAAACGTTCGCGGCAGGCATTCAGGAAACGCTGAAACCAAGGTTCTACTGACAGGTCGTACCTGTCACGAGGTGCATCCGTTATTCCAAGAGCGCGGTGCAACTCACCGTCCGCTTCATGGAAACATGTATCCACGGCTATGTCACTGTCCCGGCTTCCGTCGCCAGGCACGATTTCACCGGGTAGCAGCACGGAGTGGAGCGGTCTCCAAACGCCCGCCCGCGTCCGCACACGGAGCTTCATGGGCCAAGTCTCTACCTTCCATTCCTTGAACCCACGAATGACTTCCGTTGCCAATTCCGTAGATAACTTGCGGGAAGTTATCCAGAAGTCACGGTGAACGTCGGCATTCAACTCACCATCAGCGTCACTTTCGAGGATCCGCTCTGCGACAAGCCTGAATTTTGTTTCCGGCGACTGCGGTCTAAGTCCCAGTTTCTTGAGCGCCGAAACGGTGTCGCGGTCCGATGCCAGTCTTGGGTGGACACACGACTCCAGATCTACGTTTCCGTAGCCAATTAGCGAGTCATTCGGCAGGAAAAGACTATCCGGATCTGGCGATCGCCAATCACCGCTCGCGGTAAGGACGATATCGCCAAGGTGTGCGCGCGATCCTTTCTCAGATGGTATCAACACGGCCGTATGAATTGCCGCCATTGAAGCCAAGATTGCTTCGTCTGCTTCTTTGCCTTCTACAAGCGCCTGCAACCACTCCGCGATAGACGCTCGCGGGGCACCCGACGATAACCATCCTCGCGGCTCGCCTTTCGGGTGAAAGAGCCGGTCGATTCTCGCGAGCCTGATGGGGGTGAGCGCATTGTGATGAAGCCAATGGCGTGGCCGCCCCTGGTACGCTGCCCACTGTTCGAACGGTTCTGCGTCTATATGCTGGCCCGAGGTGAGTTCGCTGGGGGGGTAGTAGATTGCCCCGCAGACAAAAAGCTTTCCATCCTGATCGGGGACGATTTCACGTTTGTGGAGATTGGCAAATAGGTATTTGCGAAGACGATCGGCCTGTTCGGTATCCGCCCCGTCATGTCGGCGCGGCAATGCATCCAGGTGACGAGCGGGATCGTCGGATGTCGCGAGACTTGGGAGCGCTTTGGCAATCATCGCCGCCGCAGATTTGATGATTTCGTCGTTGTACGGTCCCTGCAATAGATTCTGACGATCTTCGTTTGTCTTCCACGGTGCATTCAGAATACCTGCCACCAGACTCGCGGTATTGGTCGGGAAGAACGACCAGAAACGTCCTGGACGATCCAATCGGTCTAACGGTGCCGCCCACGAGATCGGCACGTTGTCACTGTCTTCGTTCAAGCCCCAGTCGCTCCGTGCTTCGGAAGAAAGTGTATGAGTTGTTTTGAAAAGCCGCCAACGCGAAGTCCCTTCGCAGGTGTCAAGATGATACTCCCCCTTTCGATCCTGCAAGATGAAGCTCCGGGAAACTTCACAATCCTCAAGGGTTAGATAGCGAACATGATCGACGAAAAGCAGAAATTCAGGGGGAAACTTCCTGATCTGTTGGGCGAGGTCATCATGTGCACCTGGTTCCAATGGCAGGCGTACGATGTTCGTCGCCCAACTCATCAACTCCTGCATTTCCTCATCGGAATCACTTTCACTGTAGGGATCGATGGGTTCGGGCAATCGCAGCACCGGGTATTGATCCGCTTGCGCGACGTCGGCTATTCGTTGCGCTGAGTGCGTTTTGTCGAACAAGAACGAACCAGACCGGCTGTAGAACTCGGGAGCATCCGTTACCCTCAAGACCGACTTGAATCCTTTCCCGAACCTTCCGATTGCAGAGGTGTTCCGTTTGCTCGAAATGCGGTCGAACATGAGGCCTACGACACCATCTTCGTCGATGGGTTTTCCATCGTCGGCACAGTAGAGGAAACGTCTCGTTAAGCGGATCAGGATGCTCTTGCCTTGCGGAGCTTCAAGCAAGGCGTCCGCGCTGTTTTGGACGAGTTCGAACAATTGTCGACGAGCATATCCTCCGTGGGCGGTGTCGTATTCCTGGTTGGAATGTTCGGTTACCAGCCTTGGCTGCATTCGATATGAATCGAGGGTCTTCTCCGTCTCCGTGACAATGAACTCGCCAAGGGGACCGTCGGGACCAACCCAATCCACCTCCTCATCCAGGGTGGGTAAGCTTGCCTTAGCGTCTAAGCGGCAGAACCTGCCACGCTTGCCTTTCGAAAAGTCGTATTCAGTCTTCATTCGTCGGACTCGTATTGACGTCGTTCTCTACGGGTGGCTGCGCGAGCCGAAATGAGACGCACGTACGGCTCTCCGCCGGTTTCGAAGTAGGTGTGGGACACTACCAACAACTGACCGTTTCGAGCGATGCCCATGGTTATCCAGCGTTCTTCGAACTGACTGTGATCATCGTCTGGAATCGACTTTGAGAGCGGATCCATGATGACCGCTGCGGCAACTTCGAAGCTGACCTTGTGCTTACGCAGATTACTCGCTGCCTTGGCTGGATCCCAATCGAACCTACCGTTCCATTCAAAGCGGCGATCGTTCGGCGGATTGACTTATGTTTGTGCAATGGACTGTGCTACGAGGAATGAATCAGCACGGGAAAGGGGAGGTATCGCAAGTTCTATTCACGGTAGAGGACTTGCAGGCGGCCAGTACTGTGTCCCCCGTCGGGAACTGATGACGGAGCAGCTGATTGGTAAGTGTGCGCCTTGGGTTTTTGGCTAAAATGCCTTGTTGAGATTCAGGCGAACGCCTCTGGTTTTGAGGTCGCCGTTGACAGCCACGCCGATGCCCTTCATTTCGACGAGATTGGCGCTCTTTTCAGGAGGTGGAAGCTCCTCGTCTTTATCAGAAAGAAAGAGATGGACCGAGTACGCCAGGGTGCCGAGCCCAAGGCCGAGCATGATGGCGGCCCTGGTGTCGTCGGACTTGCTCTCGTTGTAAAGGTCTCCGGCGGTCTGGGAGGAGGTCGCCGTCCTGTACTGTTCATATGCGTCGTTCGCGTCCTTCCGGGAAGCGTGCGCCTCGGTGAAGAACCAGATGCTCGCTCCCAGCGAAAGCGCGCCATAGAACTTTTTTGAGTAGAGGAAGTCCTTCGTTTTCTGCTGCGCCTGCGTCGGGAGAGCCGAGACAAGGATCGTGACGACGGCAAGGGCGAGCGCGAAGGCGCGTTTTCGGCTGTCCATAGATCCTCCGGAAATCGAATGGCGCTTGGCTTGTCTTTCGCTTCAGTCGCTGGTTTGAGCGAGCGGTCCGCCCACGTGCTGTTCCAGTTGGGCCAGTTCGATCTGATACTGAAATCTGTCCTGAACAAGCTGGTTGCGGGCCTCGAAGAGCTGGAGTTGCGCCTGTTGGCGCTCGAGAAAGGTGCCGCCGCCCAGGTTATACCGCTGGTCCTGAAGCCTGAAGTTTTCTTCAGCGGCTTTCACCGCGGCTTCGTTCGCGGTTATGCTTCGCCGCAGCCGTTCGAGGTTCAGGAACGACAGCCTGATATCCATGGCCTGCTGACGTTTGGCCTGATCCAGCTGTTCCCGGCTTCTCAGGTACTCCAGCTTCTGGACCTTGACGGTGTTTACGGTATTCAAACCGTTGAATATGGGGATCCGGACACTGATACCCGCGTTGTACGAATAGTTCTTAACGAAGAGATCCTCCACGCCGCCGAAACTGTCTCCCTGGTTCAATCGCCAACTGTAACCTGCACTGCCCGAAACCGTTGGGAATCGCACATTGTATTTGGTGGCTTTCAGCTGATCCCTGCTTGCGAGCATTCTATGTCGCTGCGCCAATATCTGGGGGTTACCCTTAAGCGCCCGATCCAGCGACTCCCGGTACGTGATGGGCGGGGGGGAGACCGAAAATGTCTTCTCAGTCGGCGTTACGTTGACATCGGGACTGAGGCCAAGGGAAAACCCGAGCTGAGCGCGCGCGATGGCAACGTCGTTTTCCCTGGCGATCAGCGCGACGCGAACGCTCGCCAGTTGAGACTCCGCGCTCAGGACGTCGGCAATCGTACGGGAGCCGATTTCATACATTGTCTTTTCGCGTCGCAGGCTCTCTTCAGAAACGCTCACCTGTTCTTTGGCCAGATCGAATTGCTCGATTCTCTGCAGAAGGGTGAAATATCGCTGCTTCACCTGAAACGTGGTCTGCTGCCGGCTTCCGGAAAGGTCCATCTCCGCTGCCCGCGCCGTCTTCTTGCTGGCCGCAAGATTAGCGAAAGTCGCGGCATTGAAGATGGAGATGCTCAGGGACGAACCAACGGATTGAGACCCGCCCACGCGGTCTTCGCCCAGCGTCGTGATGATTGTTTGCGTGGTCTGGTCGAAGATGGCGCCTTCTCTGGGGCCCGTGACGCTTCTTGAAAGACCGTAATTGCTGCTCAGCTGCGGCAGAAAGCTGTTTCGATTCTGGTCGATTCTGGCGACCGCGATTTCCCGCGAAAATCGGGACTGTGCGATTTCGGTGTTGTTGGCCAGCGCGATTTCGATGCATTCCGAGAGGCTGAGATGCATGTCTTTGGCTGCCGCCTCTTCCGCCGCGACCGGCACGGAGAGGACTGTGGCGATGGCGAAAAGCATCGCTGTTTTCAGCACGTATGACATACCGGGCGCTCCTGTAATCATCTGGACTCCTGCGGGCTCTTTCGATCTCGCGGAAAACGACGCACGACCGGAAACTCCGGCCGGCGGGTCGACATTCCACGGCAGCGACAGGACCGGCGTGACGCCGGCCAATCATTTAGACAGCGCAGAATGAAAAAAGTTACGGGGAAGTTCTCCTGCGCCGCTGTCGACAGAACAAAAAGAAAACAGAATTCCGCGGAAAAGGAAAGTGAAAACTTCCCGGTATTCAAACACTGAACGGTCGCGGCGGCGCGGGAACGAAGGCTGCGCGCCCCTCCCCTGTTTCGGGCGTCAATCCCCTCTATCCAGCAGCGAATAGACGGTCGGGATGACAATGAGGGTAAGCGCGGTGGAACTGATCAGGCCGGCAACAACGGTAATGGCCATGGGGGTGCGGATTTCAGATCCCTCGCCCAGGCCCAGCGCCATGGGCAGGAGACCCAGGACGGTGGTCGCTGTGGTCATCAGAATCGGACGCAGCCGCACCGAGCCGGCCTGTACGATCGCGTCGGTCCTGGACTGGCCGTTGGCGCGCAGGTGGTTGATGTAATCGACAAAGACAATGGCGTTGTTGACGACGATACCTGCCAGCATGATCAGGCCCAGGAAAACCACGACACTGAACGAGATTCCGGTTACGTAGAGCGTGAACAGAACGCCGATCAGAGCCAGCGGAATCGTGAATATGATGACGAAGGGATGGACGAAGGACTCAAATTGGGAGGCCATGACGATATAGACGAGGAAGACCGCCAGGCATAGCGCGAAGATCAGGCTCTGCAACGACGTCTGCATCTCGCGGTTCTGGCCTCCGATGACGAAGGACACGTCCGCAGGGACGTCGACGTTCTCCAGGGCCTGCTGGATCAGCCCCGTCGCGGTTCCCAGGTCGATACCGGCGACGTTTGCGGACACCAGCACCGCGCGCTGCTGGTCGATGCGGCGGATCTCGCTGGGACCCTCCCGCACGTTGATGTCGGCCACAGCGGAAAGGTAGATCGGAGCGTCGCCCTCGGGGTTCACGACCAGGCGTTTCAGATCCGACACGCCGGACCGGTCGGATTCGTCCACGCGAACGAGAACATCGATGCGGCGGTCGGCCTCCCTGAACCGGGTGACCACGTCGCCCTGCACTTTTTCGCGGACGAGCGTGGCAACGCTTCGCAGATTGAGGCCATAGGACGCAAGCAGGTCGCGCCGGTACACGATCTGTACTTCGGGACTCCCCCGCTGGAGGCTGGACTTCACGTCGTACAGCCCCGGTACTCCGGACAGGGCGAGTTCCACGCTCCGACCCAGCCTCGCGAGGTTATCCAGATCGTAGCCTCGAATCTCCAACTCCACGGGCGTCTTGAAGGTAAACATCGCCGGACGGGAAAAATCCACGGTGACCTGCGGGAGATCACCCAGACGGTCCCGCAGCCGGGACATGAGATCCGCCTCCCGTCTTGCCAGAAACGTATTGCCGGAAATGCCCGCCCAGACTCTTTCGGGAAGGTCCAGCCAGAACCTGCCCGGCCCGCCGGCTCCGTTCGTCGATTCGTCGGATACGACAATGGTGACCCTGGAGGTATGTTCTCCCTGGTCGGAGGTGGAAACCGAGGTCTTGTCCACGCCCACGACGGTGGCGATGCGCGCAACGCCTGATTCGTTCAGAACCTTCGACTCCACGTCGGCAACGGTCTCCTGGGTGCGTTCAAGCGGCGTACCCACGGGCATGGCGAGTTCGAGGTCGAATTCGCCGTGGTGTACGGCCGGAATGAGTTCGCGGCCGATATGGGGCACCAGGACGTACCAGCAGAGAATGAACGGCAGAATGGCCATCACAACGATGGCGAGGCGATTCTTCAACGCCCAGCGGATCGTGGATGGATAGACCCGGCTGATGGCGCCGAAGCCGACTTCGAAAACGTGAATGACAGGCGTGAGCAGCGGTACCGCAACCGCGGCCAGCAGGGACACAACCGTCAACCCGAGTGGAAAGGTAATCATCAGAAGCAGGATCAGCAGTTTGCCAAGCAGGGAGATGGACTGGAAGATGAAGAATCGCAAGACGACGTAAACGGGACCGAGCACAAAGAGGGAGCACAGAAGCAGAATGCCGGCGCCGGCTGCCGGAATACGCGGGATTACGGCGAGACCTCCGCTGCGCATCGGCCATCGGCAGGTGCGCCGGGCGGCATTCCAGGTCCATCGAAAGCACCCGGCGAAACCTTCCCCGAGAGGGACCGGCGCGTTGAATACCAGCAGATCGTGCCAGATGGCCTGGACGATTCGGGATCCGAACGGCGTGGGGTTTGCCGACCACGCGCACAGGCCCTTCCAGGCATGCGCCGGTTTCTTTCCGATCTTCAGCACAAGCGCGGCGAGCGGGAAATACAGAATCGGGGCAAGGATGATGAGCGCCGCTTTCAGAACGACGATCAGCATGGCGAGAGCGACCCAGTGTGTGCGCCAGACGAATTCGGCGATCAGCCAGAGCACATAGACGAGGCCCTTGAGCGCCAGGACCGGGACCCGTTTCGGAGATCGATCTCGCGCAAGTTCCTTGAGCCGGGCGAGTGAGCTGAACTGCAGCAGATCCGAGTTGAACATGTCGCCGACTGTCGCGCCCGCCCCTCCGCTTCCGGCGATCCGTATCTGCCGGGAGGCCAGCATCGGAATGAAGAAGAGCGCGACGGCGAGGGACGCCACGAGTGAAAAGACCACGGTAAGGGACATGTCGCCGAAGACCTGGCCGGCCACGCCTTCGACGAAGACAATCGGAAAAAAGACCGCGACCGTGGTCAGCGTGGAGGCAAAGACCGCGCCGCCGACTTCGCCCGTGCCCCGGACCGCCGCCGTGACGATATCGTCACCCTCTTCGCGGCATCGGAAGATACTCTCCAGGACGACGATCGAATTGTCTACGAGCATTCCGATTCCCAGCGCCATGCCCCCCAGCGACATGATATTCAAAGACACGTCGAATATCTTCATGGGCGCGAACGTTGCGACGATGGAAATGGGGATCGCCAGACTCACGATGCCGGTGTGCGACGGATTTCGCAGGAAAACGTACAGCACCAGGATGGCAAGAATGCCCCCGATTATGGCCGTCTGCTTCACTTCGTCGATAGATTTCTTGATAAACTGCGACTGGTCCGACAGCACTTCCACCTGCATCCCGGACGGCATCGAATAGGCAATGAAACTGGTCATTTCCTTCAGTTCGACGAACTGCCGCACCTGCGCCCTGCGGTCCGTGGCCTCGGCCTGTTGGATTTCGCCGGCCCGGAGTCGCTTCACGTAGTCCAGTTGCTCCGGTGTGCCGAACAGACGGTCCCGAACCCGCTGCGCCGTGGCGACGATATTGGCGTCGGCCTCCTTGAAGACGTCGATTTCCACGCTTTCCACGCCGTTGACACGGGTGATGATCTCTCGATCCTTGTGGCCGCGCACAACGTCGCTAACGTCTCTCAGCCGGATATCCGCACCGCCCTTCTGTCCGATAACGAGGTCGCGAATTTCGTCAACCGTCCGGAACTCGTTGAGTGTGCGCACCATGTACTGGGTCTGGCCGTCCAACAGACTGCCCCCGGCGAGGTTGACGTTTTCCTCACGAAGACGTCTGTTGATGTCGCCGATGCCGAGCCCCATCAGGGCGAGTTGCCGTTCGTTGATTTCCACCCGGATTTCTTCTTCCAGGCCGCCGTGCACACGGGCCGCGGCCACCCCCTTCATTGCTTCCAGCGCCTGTTTGATTTCTTCTTCGGCAATCAGTCTCAGCGCGTACAGATCGGCATCGCCGTAGAGTCCGATGCGCATGATGGGATCCTGCGTGGGATCGTAACGCAGAATCAACGGCTTGTTCACGCCCCGGGGCAGGTTCAGCCGGTCCAGGTTCTCCCGCACCGTCTGAACCGCGTCGTTCATGTCCGTGTCCCAGCCGAATTCAAGGATGACGTCCGACATTCCCGCACGGGAAATGGAGACGATGCTCGCCAGATTGTTGACAACGCCCAGCCGCTGTTCTATGCGCCTTGAAATCAGGTTTTCTACTTCTTCCGGCGCGGTATCGGGATAGTCCGTGCGGATCGTGAGGGTGGGATAAGAGATGTCCGGCATCAGGGTGAGCGGCAGTTGCTGGTAGGAGATGTAACCGAAGACCGCGACAGCGAGGACGACCATAAAAATGGCCACCGGCCTGCGGGTGGTTATCTCGAACGTGCGGGAAATTTGTTCCCGGGTGCGGGAAAGGGGATTCCGGGAAGCGGTGTCGTCGTCCATGTTATCCTGACCCTGAGTCAGCGTTATCGACGGGCGGCTGTAGCCCGGATGGACTTTTCCAACGGGCTGTCAGCCCGGGGATTCCTGCGGCTCGTGCTCAGTGCTGTCCGGCCTGGCCGGAATGCGCAGACCCTTGCCCTCGATCACCCGGACCCTGGCCTGATCCTTGAGGCCGTTCTGCCCCACGACGACGATGCTGTCGCCCGGAGAGACGCCGCTGAGCACTTCCAGGTTCCTGGTATCTTCGAAACCCACGTCGAGCTGAATCTTGCGCGCGGTGCTGTCCTGGACGACGAACACATGAGGAAATCCGTCATCGTAGACGATGGCGCGTTTGGGGACCAGCAAGGCCCGGTCGTGCGTGGCGGTGACGATCTTCGTGGTGACGAACAGACCGGGACGCAACTTTCCCTGCTCGTCGTCGATGGCCAGCGTTACCCTGAACGTACCACTGTTCGGATCGACAACCGGGCTGATGCGAATGATGCGGCCCGGGAAATCGACGTCGGGCATGAGATCCGTGGTGATGCGGGCCGGCTGGCCGACGGCGATATTGGGCAGTTCCGATCCCGGTATGTGTGCCCGGGATATCAGGCTCTTCAGGTTGACCAGGACGTAGAGTCTGGTCGTCGGCCCGATCCTGTCGCCCAATTTGACCATCCGCTCCGCCACGATCCCTGATATCGGAGATCGAACCGATGCATGATCCAGATCCAGCTGGGCGCGCTGCCACCGGATCCTGGCCTGTTCCAGGTCGAATTCGTCACGTTCATACTCTTCTTTGGATAGCAGGTTCCTGGCGTAGATTTCCTTGCGGCGCTTAAAGTTGCTCTCCAGTTTCCGGTAAGCGACCTGGGCTTCCGCTTCTGCGAGCTTGAGCTGGTGGTCGACCAGATGGACAACGACCTCGCCCGCTCTAACCCGGTCGCCCTCTTCGGCCAGCACGCGTTTGACGAGCCCGGAGCCGTGGGCGTAGACGTCCACCGTCTCTTCGGCCTCTACCTTCGCGTTGTAGAGCATATATGAGGAAATCGAACCCTGTTGAACGCGATGGACCTTTACGGGTACGCCCTCCGGCGCTTTCTTCTCCTTCTTCTTCGCCGCCGCGGTCGTGTCGACGGCTGTCGAGTCGACCTTCGTCGAATCCGCCGTCGCCTCGGTCTTGCTCTGTTCGCCGGCCTTTTCGCCGCTGCACCCGGCAAGCGCGCAGGCTCCAAGAAGCGCGGCCAGCAATACAGTACTCCTAACGATGGTTGTGTCCGTCATCCGTACATCCTTAAAGTGCGAAATGTGGATGGTCCCGCCGGCTTGTCGGGCTCAGGACCTCGTCCGGCGCGGCCTCCGGGAGATGTATCGCCGGCTCGGAAGACGCCGGCTCGGGCTGAAATTGCCCACACTCTTTGACTCCCCAGACGGGCATGATGTTTCGCAAAAAAAGACGCCGGGCGGCCATTGTACAGACGGCCCGGACGTGCGTGATACCGACGCACAGGTCGAAAGCGGGTTGACTCAACCTCCCGCGGCCTTTCTGACGCTTGACGCGATTTCGTCGTAACGCCTGGAGACGGGGGACTCGGGGTCGGCGGCCGTAATCGGGGCGCCGGTATCTCCGGCCCTGCGTATCCGCAGATCCAGCGGAATTTCACCCAGAAGCGGCACGCCGTATTCGGCAGCCATCTTTCTGCCGCCGCCCTGCCCGAAGATATCGGTTCGTGTATTGCATTTGTCGCAAATATACGCGCTCATGTTTTCAACGATGCCGATTACGGGAACGTCGACCGTGTTGAACATGCGGATGCCGCGACGCACGTCCTCAAGCGCCACGGATTGGGGCGTTGTTACAATCACGGCGCCGTCGAGCCGTGCGGATTGAATCAGGGTAAGCTGGACGTCGCCCGTCCCGGGCGGCAGGTCGATGACCAGAAAGTCCAGAGGCGCCCAGGAAACGTCCCGGAGGAATTGCGTTACCATCTTGGCCAGCATGGGACCGCGCCAGATCACCGGCGCTCCGGCTTCGGTGATGAAACCGAGCGAGATCATCTTGACGTTGTGACGTTCGAGGGGAAGAATCCCGCCATTCGCGTCCATGTCCGGCGTTTCGTTCACACCCATCATGATCGGAACGTTCGGTCCGTAGATGTCTGCGTCCATCAGGCCCACCGCGGCGCCCTGCCGGGCAAGCGCCACGCAAAGATTCGCGGCGGTGGTGGATTTCCCCACCCCTCCCTTGCCGCTGGCAACGGCGATCAGGCGCCGGACGCCCGGAATCGGCGCGGGTCGAGGGATGTTTTCAGGCCTGTTCAATACAGTGTTTCCTCAAGGGGCCGCGAGCGCCGCGTTCAATCGGGCCGTTTCCGGCTGCCGCGAACGCAATCGGCCAGAATGGGTATGCCTGTACGGATATCGTCGTGTGTGGCAAACCCGAAGGCGAGCCGGATGTAGGGCACATCCTTATTGGATACGTGAAAGGCCCTGCCGGGCGCATAGTCGACACCCATTGACTCCGCGAGCCGTTCACACGCGGCGGTGTCGGTGACGTCGGGCAATTTGACCCAGATAAAGAGACCGCCCCTGGGCCGGCTGAACCATTCGAAGGCATCGGGGAAACGCGAGAGCATTTCGAACATCAGATCGCGCTTTTTCCTGACGATGGCATTGATTCTGTCCACGTGCGACCAGAGTTCCTCTCTGAAATACTCGCAGACGACGGCCGCGCTGAGCGAGCTTGTTCCGCCGTCGCGCCGATACTGAATGATCCGGTCGAGCAGATCTCGAGGCGCCGCCAGGTAGCCCAGACGGATGCCGGGTCCCAGGATCTTGGAAAGGGACTCTATGTGAATCACCGGCGTATCGTGTTCGAGCGTCCAGAGGGCGGGTTCGTGATGGTCTTCGTAGACGGTGTCGGCGTAGCAGTGGTCTTCGACCACCGGAATGGCGTAACGGCCTGCGATGTCCAGCAGTTGGCGGCGCCGGCCGAGCGGCATTATCGAACCCGTGGGGTTCTGATAGGTTGCCAGGGTATAGATGAATTTAGGTTTTCTGTTCGTGGATGCAAGCCGGGCCAGCGTTTCTTCCAGGGCGTCCATCCGCATGCCATGGTCGTCCAGCGGGACCCCCACGAGTTCGGCCTTTTCCTTCCGGTATGCGCTCAGCGTACCCGAATAGGTGTATTCCTCGAGCACAATCACGTCGCCGGGCGAATCGACGAAAACCTGGGCCACCAGCGTAACCGCCTGCATGGATCCCGTGGTCAGCACAATCCGGTCGACGGGTAGAGCAACGCCTTCCCGGTGGGCGAACCTCCGGGACATGAGCTTCCTGAGCGGTTCGTAACCCAGCGAACCGGGATAACGCGCCAGCTCATCGCCCAGTTCCGGCAGAATGCGCATTGCGGCTTCAGCCAGGCCTCTATTGGGAAAGGAGGCCGGGTCGGGCCGGCCGCTGCCAAAGGGGTATGTCTTCACTGCGAATGCATATCCTTATCAATCGGTCAACGGGCTGCTATGGTTCCGGACGTTCCGGTCGCGCCTACAACCCGCCCGGGCCGGCATCCGTCCTGCGGGCGCTTCAGATTCCTCTCTCCTTGCCCCGGATTCTGGGGTCGAGCGTCGCGAGAAGATCGTCGTCTTCCGTGATTTCAATCGCACGGACATTGGCCGCCGCACTCCCCTTGCCAAGCGTGTATCTGACTTCCGACTCCAGGTATTGGGGCGCGATCTCTCCAAACCCTTCTTCGACCGCGACCCATTCGTTGCCTTCGGAGTGCACTCTCGGCGCGCTGACCGCCCAGTCCAGGTCCTCGTCGAGTACCAGTCGCCGTGTGAGCACCTGAAACAGGGAGGACGGGATACGGGTTCCTCCCGAAGCGCCGAGGGTCATCACGGGCTCTCCGTCGCTCATGATGAGAATGGGACACATATTGTTGACGGGCGACTTTCCCGCGTCCACCGAGTTGGGCAGCCCGGAACCCGGATCGAAGCGGGACATGCCGGCGTTCATGATGAGCCCCATCCTGGGAATGGTAACAAATGAGCCGAAACCGGGGCCGTGGGTCAGGGTCAGGGAAGCCATATTGCGGTCGCGGTCGACAATGGAGAGGTGGGTTGTCCCGCCGTAGGAGAGCGGACGCAACAACGCCTGCCCGCGCGTACCCGCCGACACGTGATCGGCGATCTCGCGGCCCGTTGCTCCGATCTGGATATCGGAGGTCAGGGTTTCCATCGGCACCTTGACAAATCGGGGATCGCCGAAATATCTGTACCGGTCCAGCCAGGCGGCGCGGATGGTTTCGGTCAGCCCATGGGCGAGACGCGCGGCGTCGCGGGCCCAGAGGTCCAGTTCCGCGATTTCGGCAATGCGACACATCTGAAGTACGGAAGGGCCGCTGGAACAGAGGGGCGGGGTGTACAGGTCGTATCCCAGACAGGAAGCGTGGACGGGTTCGACGTTGCGGGCCTGGTAGTTCGCGAAGTCGTCTTCCGTGAGTATTCCGCCGTTTTCGCGAATGTATTTCACGATTCTCCCGGCGATTCTTCCCCGGTAGAACTCATCGACGCCGTTTTTCGCGACCTGTTCGAGGATCCGCCCCAGACTCGGATTGGACGCCCGGTCTGCGGTTGTGGGCGCGGCGCCGTCGACCAGCAGCAGTCGTTCGGTATCCGGGAAGGTTCGGATTCGTTTTTCGTTCTCGCCCACCGCGACGGCGTAGTCAGGTGAAACCCGAAACCCGTTCTTGCACGCGCGAATGGCCGGAACAAGCGCTTGATCCAGCGGCATTTTTCCGTATTTCTCCAGCGCCGCGGCCAACCCTGCGAGTACGCCGGGAACGGAAACCGCAAGACAGCCCGTCTCGTTGGCCCTGCCGCTGACCAGCGACCCGAATCGTCCGTCCGAGCGTGCCACCTTGAACATCCTGCTCGTGGCGGCCCCTGCCGCGACGGTGTTGAAGTCGATGCAACCGATTTCCCCGTTCATGCAAACCATCAGGGCGCCGCCGTAGCCGCCGATTCCCGTGTGGTGCGGCGTGACCACACACGCGAGCAGGGCGGCCGTGACGGCTGCATCGACGGCATTGCCTCCCTTTTTCAAAACGTTGACGGCTGCGGCGTCGGCTTCGGGCTGGCCGACGACCGCGGCCTCCTGAAACGTGGCTGACACTTGGAACGGCCCTCCTTCAAACGCACGAATTGTACATATATGCAGGTTCGATAATATAAGCGCGCCCTGCGCAGGTCAAGGGTTTTTTTGCCGTCTGGCGGTTTTCGGTTGTCGAAACCTGATCCGCCGGAAGTGAACAGCCGCGACGAGAACGCGTTTTTCAGGTGCCGTTTCACCGGGATCCGGTTTCGGACGTGACGTATATGGGACTTGTCCAGGCCCTGGCGCCGTCGGTCTGGGTCACCCGCACCCAGTAGGGGTGACAGCCGTCCGGCAGTTCGGGCTCGCGGCAGGTGAAGGCGGCTTCGCTTCCGGCGCCGGCGGGCGCCAGTTCGAAGACAACGGCAATGTCGATTCCACCCGCGGGTATCCGTACAGGCCCCTTCGCGATTTCCCGGAGTGTAACGGCGTGGGAGACGACGTCCGTTCTGAAGTCAATGGTCGCGTGGGGCGCGGCGTCGACGGTGAGTATGACGCCGTCGGCGTCTCCGGTGGTTACGGACTTCCAGGTCACGGCACGGTCTGAAACAGACTGGATACCCTCCGAAGCCGAATCGAAGGCGTACCCTTCGGCGCGGCGTATGCGGCCCTGGCTGAGGGTAAGGCCGCCGTCCCAGCGAACAAGCCGGTTGCGCGCACGAATCCGCTGGCCCGACCAGGCAATGCGGACCCTGTCATCCGCACGGGGAACGGTCTCCGGAAAGCTGTATACGAGCTTCAGGCCCCTGAATACTTCAACGCGCTCGATGGGGCCGGCGCCGATTACCTCAACGGCGATTTCGGGCGGACCCGACACCCTGACGTCCGAGCCCATCGGGTGTCCGTCGGCGGCGACGTTCACGAGGATTCGCTGGCCCGTGGTGCCATAGCAGCGCCGGGCTTTCAACGCTTCCCATATCCCGCGCCGGCTGAGTTCGGCGGCAAAGACGCACGTAAGGCCCCCGTACACGCCGAAGGAGCCGCTGCCGGGGTACGCGGCGCCCGGCCTGCCCTTGTGGTCGTCGCTTCCGGCGATGAACCCCACCCGATAGCCGTTTTCGAGGGCCAATTTGAGGAACCATTCGAATTGGCCCCACTCGGAGTAGACTTCCACCAGGCGCTCGAGTTCGGGATCGTGCCAGTCCAGATTGGCGTAGCGGCCGCCCACGTGCGGCACAAGCAGTACGTCTCGTCCCTTCATCGCCCTGTAGAGGTCGGTTACGTGCAGGCAATCCGTGCGGACGTCCGATTTGTCCGGAATCAGCACGTGGCTGGAGCGGTGCAGGGGTCCGTCGTCCCCCGGAAAGTACACGTTGTGATCGCCGCCGACGGGCGTGTTTCCGGACCATTCGTACCCGACGAATGCGACAAACCGGCCGGGCTCGTTCTGAACGTTCGCCTGGTGTCTGATTTCCTCCCAGACGGCTTCGGTGATCTGAAAGTCGTTGCCCTGATGACCTGCGAAATCGACAAGTGCGGATTCACGGGCGAAGCGGAAGTACGAGGACACGGGGTTTGTTCCGACGGTCTCTTCGCTCTGCCCGTGCAGGTCGCCCCAGTATGGCCGGTATCCGTTACCGGAGTCGACGCACCGCATCGGGTTGCTTTCCGCCTTCAGGCCCAGAGATCCGTCTTCGGCCCCGATGCGAAAAACGCCGCGCCGGGGCGCGACGACGTTATCAAACCTGCGGACTCCTCCGTCCCCAGGGGAAAACCGGAACGTCCCGGGCAGCCCCGACAGGCCGCCGGCGTCCACCGCGACTTCGCCGGTGTAGTCACGGCACGGATTTCCCCATGCGTCCTCAGCCTTTATGCCCGCCCATGCCGATTCGCCCGGAGCGGTTTCCGAAGCGCAGATGGCGACAAGCTTGTGCGGAGCGCCGCTGACGATGGGTACGGCGGGCGACGGGACCTCCACGTAGACCCAGGTTCCGCACCAGTCGACCGCCACGCGGAACTCGAACCGGTCCTTGCAGAAGGTCTGCGCACGGATCCCGGGAGCGCCGCCGGAGGTGTCGCCCAGGGTGAGGGTGACCGTGTCGCCTTCGGAAAGAGAGTCGTCGAAGACGTCGATGGTGACGCACAGGCGCCACGGGCGCACGTAGCGCTGTTTTTCGAAGGCGGGTCGGAGCGACGCGGGTCCCGACGTGGACACGGTGGCGTAACCGGGGGCGCCGGGCCTGTCGAATTGCGGCGCCTGCCAGTCGCTGACGTCGCGCCAGGCGAATTTAATGACGCCGCCGTCGTCCACGCCGTATCTGCCGGCGTGGTAGACGATGCGCCACGTGCCGGTGGCCCCGGCCGTGACCGGTCCTGACGGGTCTATTTCCGCCCATCCGTAACGCTCGCGGGTCTCCGCGTCGGCCATTTCAGTTTCCCTTCAGGGTACGATTGAAAGCGGCTGCCGTGACAGTCCGTTGACACGGGCGCTTTTCAGGTGACGCCCGTCGCAGCCCGGATGGGCTCGTTCAAAGGGCCGTCAAGGTTCCGCGGCAGGGAGGCGGCGCGTGACGGGCCAGCGTTCCCGGCTGCTCGAAAGGACGTCGGGCGAATTCAAGATATGGGTTATTGCAGGCGGGACAAGAGAAATCAGGGCAGGGATTCACGCGCCCTTTCCGCTTGACGCGTGGTGGCTTCCGGGTTAACTTTTCGACGGATCGCGTCGTCCAAATTGCCGTTCACGCCGCCCGGCAGGCCGCCGGTCAGACCCGATGTCCGAACCCCTCCCCGTAGTCAGGCTTTTTTCCAGGAACGACTGTCATCTGTGCGACGTCGCGAAAGGGCGCATCCGGTCCGCCGGCCGGCGGGTCCCGTTTCGGCTTGAAATCGTCGATATCGACGCTGACGCCGATCTGGTTGCCCGATACAACGACCGGGTCCCGGTGGTGCACGTAAACGGGGAAGAAGTGTTCGCGTACCGCGTAAACGAGAGGGTCCTGGTGCGAAAGCTGAAATCGCTGTCGATACGCTTGAGGAGAGGACATGGGCGGGGATGACCTGTTCGCCGCTCTGGAGCCGGAGGCGCCGCTTGCGGATCGGATGAGGCCGCGCAGCCTGGATGAAGTACGCGGGCAGGATCACCTTACCGCGCCGGAAGCGCCGTTTCGAAAGCTGATCGAGAACGACCGGGCGCCGTCGATGATCTTCTGGGGGCCGCCGGGCTCGGGCAAGACCACGCTGGCGCGTCTCGTGGCCGAGTCCACGAAGAGCCGTTTCGTGGCTTTCAGCGCCGTCACCTCCGGGGTGAAGGAGGTGAGGGAAATCGTCGCGCGTGCGCGTGGGGACCGCCGGAACGGACGGCGGACCACGCTGTTCGTAGACGAGATTCACCGGTTCAATCGCGCACAACAGGATGCGTTTCTGCCGCACGTCGAAGACGGTACCATCAGTCTGATCGGGGCCACGACGGAGAATCCCTCATTCGAGGTGAACGCGGCGTTGCTGTCGCGGACCCAGGTGTTCACGTTGCATCTGCTGGATGTTCCTTCGATATGCGAGATCCTGAATGCCGCGCTCGCGGAGGAGGGGCGCGGACTGCCGGGCCTCCGCGCCGACGTCGATGCCCTGGAGGCGATTGCAGGCGCGTCCGAGGGCGACGCCCGGCGCGCGCTCAATGTGCTGGAAACGGTTTCGGCGTCGCTGGAGAACGGCGCGATGGTGACCGCCGAGTCCGTTAAGGCGGCCATGGGCGGCAAGGCGTTGCTCTACGACAAGAGCGGCAAGGAACACTATAACCTGATTTCGGCGCTTCACAAGACCTTGAGGGACAGCGATCCGCATGCATCGCTATATTGGCTGGCGCGCATGCTGGAATCGGGCGAACACCCGCACTACATCCTGCGCCGCATGGTCCGGTTCGCGTCGGAGGATATCGGGAACGCGGATCCGCGGGCGCTTTCAATTGCGCTGGCCGCGAAAGACGCGTTCGACTTTCTGGGCAGTCCCGAAGGCGACCTGGCCATTGCGCACGCGGCCGTATACCTGGCCACGGCGCCCAAGAGCAATTCGGTCTACACGGCCTATGGCGAGGCGCAGAAGGACGTCAGGGAGCAGCCGAATCTGCCTGTGCCGATGCATCTCAGAAATGCGCCGACGGACCTGATGCAGGAACTGGGATACGGGCAGGGTTATCAATACGCGCACGACGACCCCGACGGGGTTGTGTCGCAGAGCCATCTGCCGGAGAATCTGGAGGGCCGGGAGTATTATCGTCCGTCCGACCGGGGTTACGAACAGAGGATCCGGGAACTGATGAACTGGTGGGAAGCATTGAGAAGGCGAAAGTCTCGGGCGGCACGCGCACCGGATGAAGTTTAACCTCGAAAGTGCATCCGCTACTGTGTATATTGTGGAGGACTGTTGTGCGCACATCGGCTTTGGTCGACTGTGCGCGGAATCTTCACGCATCGAGCAACTGACCTGAACGACATCGGGAAGGGAGGCGAAACATGAAGCTGAACGGAATTTTCCACGTATCCTATCCGCCTCCAGAGGGTTTCTGACGGATTCGCAGCCGTACGTGTTGCAACTCGATCGCCCCTCCGGAGCCGCGGATAGGGATTTGTCCCGCGGTATTTTTGTGCCCGCAGGCGCGGGTTTTCATTATTCGGAGGTGATGATCGGGTTTATGTACAATTCAGATTTCTGGGAAGTCCGGCTGAACCAGCGCGACCTGGAGAAGGTCCCCAACGAGGATGGAATCTGGTTCGAGTCGCGCGAAGACCGGCGGCTGCGGTACGTGTGGGAAGACCGGGTTGCCGATGCGGCCATCCGGATCATCGAAGCGTTCCCGCATTGCCTGACGGACAGGCAGAGGGAGGCGGCGCTGCTGTATTTCCGCCACGGGAAAACCCAGCGGGAGATCGCGGAGATTATGGGAATCTCTCGCCGCGTGGTCAGCCAGCACCTGTTCGGCATTACGCGAGGAGGACGGCAGGTGGGTGGCGCGATGCGCAAATTGAGGAAGTATTGTGAGGCGGAGTCGCTGGGCCCGTGCGGCCGGGATTCCCCGTGGAGGTGAACGTCGCCCGGCAGCCGGTCGAAGAGGGCCGTCAGAGCCCGCGGTCATAGCGACTTTGTCAACGGGCCGCTAACCCGTCAGACCGCCCACTGTTTCATTCTTTCTTCGTCCAGTTCGACGCCGAGGCCGGGTTTTTCGAAGGGCTCGAGCGCGCCGTCCCGGTACCTGAACGGCGTCTTGCAGATGTCGTCCACCAGGAGGCCCGGCCCGACCAGGTCCGACGGCACCGTTACGTTTTGGGAAGCAACGGCCAGGTGGACGAACGCGGCGGTGCCGGGGCCCATCTCCACGGTGCTGCCCAGCAACACCGGGATGCCGGCCGCCTGCGCGATATGGATCAGGCGTTGACTGCGCAGAATGCCGCCCGCCTGGGAGGGGATGACGTTGATGACGTCCACGGCCCCGTGGCGTACGAGAGCCGTTGTAAAGCCGTCGTCGAAATCGGCCACGTGCTCGATGATCTGAACGGAGGTCTTTTTCCGGACCCGTGCAAGGGAGCTGGCCGCCGCGTCGGCGTTTTCATTGATCCGTTCGGGATTGTCGTTGGCCACGGCCCGGTTCACGGCAACCACCGGCGTCTCGCAGGCGTCGATGCCGGCCGCGGCCATGTCCCGGATCTTTCCGACGGCCTCGTCCTCCTCCCACGCGCCGCTGGCGTCGGCTTTCAGATACACGTCGGGACCCGCTACCCGGCGAAAACGCACGATGCGGTCAAGGTCGCGCGAATGGTCCTCGCCGACCTTGAGCTTGAACGCCCGGAGCCCCCGTGAGACCATTGTACTGATTTCATTTTCAAGCGCGTCGAGCTCCTCCAGCAGCGAGACGCCCCGCCGCATATAGGCGACCCAGCAGACGTCGACGCGTTTCTGACGGCGCCCGCCCAGGAGTTCGTAGAGGGGGGCGCCGTAGTGTTTTCCGGCAAGGTCGAGCAGGGCGACCTCCACGCCGAACAGCGTGAGACTCCTGAGTTCCGGGTGGATCCCGGCGGGAAGTTCGTCGGCCATGCGGGCGCCCAGGTCGTTTCGATCTGCCACGTCGCCGTCTTTCAGCACTCGCAGGAGGAGATCGCGCAGGTCGCCGGCCCTGAGCGGATCCATCCGGTCCGCGATGTCCGGGACTTCGCCCAGGCCCAGGTGGCCGGTGTCCGTGAAGAACTCGAGGATTTGATATCGGGACCGGCTGAGATCCTCCCCGGGCTGCAAGTTCTGCGGGTCCGCTGCATAGGTGGTATAGATGCGCGGCACCGAGACTTCCCGCACCCGGACGTCGGTGATCTTCATGGATGCGGCCCTCGTGGTTCAGACGGAACCGGTGATACCGAGCAGGTTACGTGTATAGGACAGGAGGCCGGCCGTGACGATGCTGGCGATGAGCAGCACGCCCGCGGGCATCAGCTTGCGGGTTCTGATGAACCGGCTGAGCGATATGCCGGTTAGCAGCAGGGAAAGCATCAGGCCGATGAGCAATCCCGTTGCCGGGTCCGTGTGTCCGGTCCACCAGGCGTACAACGCGACCAGGCCGCTGATGCCGCCCGCGGCGAGCGAAACCGAACTGTCCGATTTGAGCTTGCCCACGACGCCGCCCGCGATCAGCAGAAGCCCGTAGAGCGCCAGGACGGTTTGTGCGAGTTGGAGCATGGTTTACCTCCGGTTACGGATGTCGATCAACTTCAATTCAAAAAAAGACAACAGTCAAATTGGCCACAAAAAGCACAAAAGACACAAAAGGGTCCGGTGCCAAACGAGGTATCGAGATCGTTCATTAGGATGGTGTTTCCGCTCACGTCCAGCGACTTGGTGTATCCTGGTAATCCGCAGTTAAATCGCCTTTATCAACTTGCACATATACGAATTAGCGTCCATGAAGACATGCGAAACATGGTCAACCCGTGCGGTATTTCTCCACGGTGGCCACGTCCAGTTTCACGCCGAGACCCGGTCCCTCGGGCAGAATAAAGTGCCCGTCCTTTACGACGAGGGCGCCGTTCATGACGTCGGCCACGCGGGTGAACGGCAGTTCGTCGCACGGCAGGGTTGCGTTTGGAATGGTCGCCTGGACGTGCACGGAATACGCGGCGAGGACCCCCAGGCACAGACCGCCCATCTGCACCCAGCACGGGACGTCGCCGGCTTCCGCGATGGCGGCGGCCTTCTTCACCTGCTGCGCCGGTCCCCCCAGGTTGACGTAGTCGATGCACTCGGCCTTCAGCGCATTCAGAACGCCTCCGGGCGCGCCCAGGTGCAACGCGACGGGAATATGGGTTTTCTGGCGCAGGAGGCGATACCAGTCCAGATTGTTCTTGAGGACCGGATCTTCGAAGTTGGCGACCGTGCCGAAAGGCTCCAGCTCTTCCGCCAGGCGTGCGGCGACGGTGGGGTGCCGAAACGCCGTGTTGGGATCCACGCCCACGGTATAATCGGGCCCCGCGGCCTCTCTCATCAGCCGGACGGTTTCCACGATGTTCCAGGGTCGCGCCTTGAGTTTGTGGTTCGTAAAGCCCAGTCCGGCGCCGACCTCGGCCTCGGCAGCGGTCTCCTCGGGCTGCATGGCGCACGACCAGTAGGAGACGGGGATGCGGTCGCGGACCTTCTCCCCGAAAAAACGCCAGACAGGGACGCCGTAGGCCTGCCCGGCGACGTCCAGGAGCGCGCACGTGAAGGGATCGGGCTGGGCGAACGGGTCCAGGCTGAGAGGATCTTTCCCGTTCAGCGCCGCGGCCCGTTCCGCGAATTGGGCCGGCTCGCCCTGGCATTCGCCGATGCCCTCGAGGCCGCCGTCGGTGTGGATGCGGCACAGCGTGATGGAATAGATCTTGGGATGGTACCTGGCAATCACCGGTATGGGCGGGACTTCCACTTCGAAAAGATCGATGTCTGTGATTCTCACGTCGGACCTCCTTTGAGCAGGCACTGCTTGACGGCTGCAAGGCAGATCTCGACAACCGTATCCGTGTTCATGACAAGGGCGTGCACGTCGTCGCGATTGCCGGACATTTCAATGAGAAAGGCGGCCGGAGTGCCGCGTTCGGCCGCGTAAGAGATGCAATAGGGTGTGGGTGGACCAAATTCGGTGATGCGTTCCATATTCACCTGCTGGTACGCGCCCCCGTACGGTTTCTGAGTCAGGTATCGATTCCTGAGGCGGTCCCGTATGTCCTCGTGGATGGCGGCGAGCAGTTCTCCGTCTCCCCTGTGCGGCAGCATCATAATGTAGTCGGCCGTGTGGAAGTCGATGACGCATAGCGGCCTGTGCCGGTCGATAATGCGCTGGATGACCCGCGTCTCCCGCTCGGATGCGGCGTTCGTGCCCATATAGTTGTAATCCCAGGGCATCCGCACGTCCTGCGCGTAGTGGAAACCCTCCCAGTTGCAGTCGAAGTTGCGGTTCAGATCGACGCCCCGGGAGTTCTGGCGGGTAAAACGGTCGAATCCGCCCGGGTTCTGCACGGGTAGTATCTTGAAATGCAGATCGCGGGTGTTCAAACCCTCCACGTCCGGATTACGGCACAGGACTTCCGCAAGGCGCAGCAGGCCGTACGCGTTCTCCCATTCCCAGCCGTGTATGGCGGCGCCGAAGTACATGGTGGGTCCGGATTCATCGCCGACGTTCAGGGAATACATCGGCCTGCCGTCACTGGAACGCCCTTCGTCCTCCAGAAAAAGGTCCGGATACCGTTCCGCCGTGTCGTACATGAGATCGACGAATCCATCGTAGGAGAGTCGTTCCGGATAGTGTTTGCCGTAACGTACGGCGTTGTTGACGATGTTGCCCAGGAAGAGATACTTGTTCGTGCTGCCCCAGGAATTGTACCACGGACGCACCGGCGACGCGAGGTCCATGGCCACGATGCGTCCGTCTCCGACGCTTTCTTCCAGCAGGACGGCGCCGCCGTTCAGGTTGGAAATGCCCAGAACGGAGACGTTTTCCGAGGTTTCCAGACCGAGGATCTGGCGCTGGAACATCTGGTTGGCATAGCTCTGATCGGGGGCGCTCGTGACGGTTCCGTACCACCACGGGGAGTCGCCGACGGAATAGCCCCGGGTCACGTCGTTCTCGACTTCGATTCGCATCCCGGGCCGGATGCGGTCCTGCACGTGGGTCTTGCTGAAATGCAGACCCCGGTTGCGGGCGTACTCGAAGAGACAGGAGATGACCTGCCCCCCGGATTCCGCGAATTCGGTAACGGCGTCGTAGTCAAGCAGGTGCAGATTGCGTCCGTCATTCACCACGGTGATCACGAATTCATACGGGTCGAGTATGCCCCGGTCGCAGGATTCGTCTCTGATGTCCAGGCGTCTCACCCTGCCCGGATAGAGAACGTCGAGATCGGCCCCGATGGTTCCGCCGGGACTGTCTGAGAGCAGGAGGATGTTTCGATCGGATTGCATGGTGCCGCCTGACCCTGGCGTTCTCCCTTCCGAGAGACGCGTGAACCGGTGACGACCGAACGGCTATGGTCCGTTGAATGAAGGAGGGTTGACGATATTTCTGAGCGGCTGGCCGAGCAGGGCCTTTCTGCAGGTTTCGGCGGTACTGGCGCGCAGGTCCGTCAGGCTCTGCTCCGAGTAGAAGGCGGAATGCGGTGTCAACAGCACGCGATGGTGCGCGGGGTGTCCGGGGTCCCGCCAGGCGACGACGAGGGGATCGTCTTCCTTTAGCTGTTCCCACTCGAACACGTCGATCCCCGCCCCGGCCAGACGGCCTGACGCGACGGCGTCCGGGATCGCCGACGTGTCGACGATCGCGCCGCGGGCGGTGTTCACAAGGTACGAACCTTCGGGCATGAGCGCCATGGCTTCGGCGTCGATCAGGTGGCGGGTCTCGTCCGTAAGCGGGCAGTGGATGCTGAGCGCGAAAGCCTGATCGAGGGTTTCTTCCAGGGTTTCCACGCGGCGTATTCCAAGGGCCTTGGCGTATCCGTCCGGCTTGTACGGATCGTAGAAACACACGTCCATGCCCAGCGCCCGTGCGCGAAGGGCGGCGGCCGTGCCGATGCGCCCCAGGCCGACAATGGCAAACACGCTGCCGCGAACGCGTTGCAGGGGCGCCGCCTGCGAAGGCGACCATGGCCCCTGTGACGCGCGCAGGCGCGAGTTGAGGAATGCGACGCCCCGGATCATCGAGACCACCATGCCCACGGCGGCGTCGGCCACGTCTTCGGTTCCGTAGTCCGGCACGTTGCAGACCGGAATGCCCAGTTCGCGGGCGCGGGCCACGTCTACGTTGTCGAATCCGACGCCGCCGCGCGCGATGACTTTGCAATTCCGGAGACGGTTCAACGTAAGCGCGGAAAGAACGATATAGTGGTAGGGAATAATGGCGTCGGCGGATTCGATCCTGCCCGCGAGTTCGTCTTCGCGTGTCGCATTCAGAACCCTGACGTCGGCAACGTCGCGAAGGATTTCCCTCTCAAGATCGGGATTCGAAATGAAATCCGTGATGACAACGTCTGATACGTGTCCGGGCATGTCTGATATGGCGGCGTGCGGGAATAAAGCCGGTCGCGACCGTTCGCGACATCAACCTAGGTTCGTATACCGGGTGAGTCAAGCCGATTCCGATGAGCCGGAGCCGTACGCGTCGCCGGGGCGCTCCGGGACGTGACGTTCCGTTTCAGCCCTCGTAACCGAGACCTCGCCAGCGCTCGCGGGCGTATCGAATAGCGTCAGAGCCGGGTTTCACGTAGCCCCGCGTGCTGGGGGGCGGCTGGCCGGGGCCGGCGTCCTCGGGGTAGGGCGACCAGTGGTCCGCCACGTACGGCCTGCACGCCGTTTTCCGCCGGAAATCGGGTATTGGAAACGGGCCGCCGTCTTCGAGGCAGGAACGCCAGGCCTGCACGCCGACGGCGGCCATGGCAACGCCCCGATACACGTTCAGATAAGGTTGGCGGCCCGACCGGATGGCGCGGGCGAAGTGGAAATTGGTCCAGAAGTCTCCGCCTCCGTGGCCGGCCTTCCGGGCGAGGTCTCCATGTTCGGGCCAGTCGGCGGTGTATGTCCGGTCCAGTGGCTGACCCCTGTCGCGAAGCCAGTCTTCATGATGAATGCGGACGCAGTTCCAATGGTTGGGTTCTGCGGTGGCGATGAGACCCCGCTCACCGTGGATTTCGTAGCGTACCCGGTGGACGGAACTGAGCTGCAGGCCCAGAATCCGAAAGACGGCGCCGTTGTCCATGCGGACCAGGATCAGACCGCCCTGATCCCCCACGCGTACGCGGTGGGGGGACTGGGTGGGTTCTTCAACGATCGACAGCGCGTTGACGGAAACGGGCATCGTCCCCGTGATGCACATCAGCGGCGCGAGCGCGTGGCTGCAGTAGTAGGTGGGCGGGATCCAGTTGCGCCAGTGATTCAGCCCCGGAGAGATGCCCAGGCGCCAGTCTTCCTCGGCCGCGTGGTTGTATTCCCCTTCAGCGTACGTGACGTTTCCAATCTCTCCGCTGCGGTAGAGGCGGCGCAACTCCTGGTTGGCCGAGGAGAAAGGGTAGTTTTCGGCGAACATGTAGATCCGGCCGCTGGCTTCCACCGCCCGGCAGAGGGCGACGCCTTCGGCAAGCGTCTTGCACGCGGCCGTTTCGCTCATCACGTGCTTTTCCGCCTGGAGCGCCTTGATGGCGAACGGCGCGTGCTCGTGGCTGTAGTTCGCCAGGATGACCGCGTCCATATCGTGCTCGAGGAAGCGATGGTAGTCGGTGTACGTGGCGACCCCGTATTCCCGGCCGACCTGTTCGAGTTTCTCCTTCCAGGTATCGCAAAGCGCCACGAGTTTCATGCCCACCGTGTCGGTCGCGCCCCGGGCGAAGCTCTGCCCCCGGCCCACGCCGATGAT
Source organism: Gemmatimonadota bacterium (assembly GCA_028873695.1). Lineage (GTDB taxonomy): Bacteria > Latescibacterota > UBA2968 > UBA2968 > JAAXHE01. The sequence goes on from JAPPNU010000058.1 coordinate 55,468, forward strand.
GCCGACCCGGATGGGATGTTTATCGGACTGACGCTGAGTCATAATCTGTGCTCCTCCCGGCGGGAGTGGCGCTTTACGAAACTACGAGTTTACGAAACTACGAAAGAGCGGAATACATCATTCGTCTTCTGGTTTTCTCGTCTATTCGTCTTCTCGTAATCTCGTATTCTCGTCTATTCGTAGTCTCGTATTCTCGTCTTCTTGTTTATTCGCGTTTATTCGCGTTATTCGTAGTTTAGTATTCAGTTCCTGGTTTTTAGTCGTTTCGTAGTTTCGTCTTTCGTTTATTCGTCTTCTCGCAGTT
>JAPPNU010000058.1:55871-134680 GCA_028873695.1 Gemmatimonadota bacterium
TTGTTTTTCGTATTCTCGTCTATTCGTAGTCTCGCAGTTTCGTCTTCTCGCAGTTTTGTTTTTCGTATTCTCGTCTATTCGTAGTCTCGCAGTTTCGTCTTCTCGCAGTTCTGTTTTTCGTAGTCTCGTTTATTCGTAGTCTCGTAGTTTCCTGGTTGTTCAGGCCTCCAGCAACCGTCTGATGTACTTCCCCTGTTCGCCCAGTTTGGTATCGTCGTCACCCGGCCCGAAGTCTTCCAGCGAAAGGTACCCGGAGTAGCCAACGTCTTTGAAGTCACGGACGATCCGGGCGACGTCGGCGATACCCTCCCGTACGTCGGCGAAGTCCCACTCCCAGACCCGGGCGCCGGTCTCGTCGCGCCCGGTAACGACGGGCTTGCCGTTGCCGACGTGGCAATGGGCGAGATAGGGACCGAGCAGTTCCATACCCATCTTCGTGTCTTCAAGGCCTACGCGAAGCATGTTCGGAATATCGTAGATGGCGCCGATCCGGTCCGGGTCCAGGTCGCGCAGCAGTTCGATGGCGCGTGAACAGGTGACGGCGACGGTGCCCACGTGTATCTCGTAAAGGATTTTGACATTGTACGCACGGGCGGTCTCGACGAGATTCGCGAATCCTGCCCGCGCTTCGAGGAACTGGGGCCAGTAGGGCTGCGTCCGGTCGTGCCTGGGGGCGCCGATGCGGATCATGGGCGGATTGTCCGGATTCAACGACGCGGCGCCCCGGAACAGCTTTTCCACCACTTCGGACTCTTCCAGCGTCACGTTCGGGGCCAGGGCGATTACCTGTATGCCGGTCCGTCTTTCGGCCGCCCGGATCGCTTCGGCCTTCTGAATGATGTTGTCGGGGCTGACATCGGACAGGTGACGGCCCCAGAACGAGGGATCCTCTGCGTCGTCATCGGGGTTGTAACGACAGCGCAGTTCGACACCGTCGTACCCGTGTTCGGCCAGCTTGTCGAAAGTGCGGTCCAGGTCCCATCGAGGAAGCATGACCGACGTGCAGGAAAGTTTCATATGGCCTCCGGCTTCTCCTCGTTATGGAATGAATCGGGTTTTCGGGGTGACTGCCAGGATGAATTCGGTGAGCAGGGCGACGGTCCGGTCCAGGTCCTTCAACGAGAGGATCTCCACGGGCGTGTGCATGTAACGCAGCGCCACGCTGACGAGGCCCGTGGCCACGCCGGCGCGCGTGAGCTGAATGGCGTTCGCGTCCGTCCCCGTTCCACCGGCCGCGGCTTCGATCTGATAGGGCACATCGGCCTTTCGCGCGGCATCCACGAGGCGTTTGAAGACGACGGGATTGATGTTTGCGCCGCGGGCGATGACGGGGCCGGCCCCCACCTTCAAATCGCCGTCCCGTCGTTTGTCGACGTCCGGATGATCGGTGGCGCACGCGACGTCCAGGCCGATGCCGAGGTGCGGGTTGATTCCGTACGCGCTGGTTCTGGCGCCTCGCAGCCCGATCTCTTCCTGGACGGTGGCGACGGCGAACAGAGCTGCTCCGGACGCTTTGCCGGACCGGGCGACGCAGCGCAGGGTCTCCGCCGCGACGTAGGCGCCCATCTTGTTGTCGAAAGCGCGGGAGGCGGCCAGGTCTCCGCGGATGACTTCGAAATTGGGATCGTACGTGACGGGATCGCCGATGTCGACGGCTTTGCCGGCTTCCTTCTTGTCGGCTGCGCCAATGTCGATCCAGAGATCGTGGATACGGGGCGTCTTTTTCCGGTCTTCATCCGTCATCAGGTGGATCGGTTTCTTGCCGAATACGCCGGGAATGGCGCCGGACGACGTGTGGATGCGGACTTTCCTGCCCGGGATGATATTCATGTCGAAGCCGCCGATCGTGTTGACGTAGATGAATCCGTTGTCGTCGACGTGGTTGACCTGGAACCCCAGTTCATCCATATGACCGGCCAGCATGATTCGCGGGCTGCCTTTGGCGTTGTGGACGGCAATCGCGTTGCCGTGTGCGTCAACGGTCACTTTATCCGCGTATTTCTTCGTTTCCGCCGTCCATACGTCGCGGACGGGGCCTTCGTACCCGGACGGACCGGGCGCATTGAGCATGGATTCGAGAAAAGCACGGGAAGATTTACGCATCGCTTTCCTTTCTGAATTCGGCGCGCTTCCGGCATTGTTCGATGACGCGAACCAATTCGCGGGATTCATGGATCTTGATATGGGGTTCCGCGGTCCCGGTCAACGTTTCATGGATGTTCGCGTAAAAGTCCAGTTGGGCTTCGGGACGAATCGGCACGGTCTCTTCCCGCCACGGGAGCCGGTCCTTGTTGTCGTAGCTGCGTCCCGGCGCCGCCCCGTCGAAAACCTCCAGTTCCGGAGCCTGTTCGGGATTGTAATACCGGATATGAAAGGCGTTTTCGGACTGGACGAGGGTTCCGTACCGCCCGCACACGTGCCAGGGCGGGAGGGGCAGGGCGGCCGCCTGATTGATCTCCAGATCGAGGAGCTGGTCTTGCCGTGTCTTGAGCCAGACCTTGACCACGTCGTCCGCGTCTCCGCGAGTCGCCACGGCCCGGAGGTTGCACTGTATATCGACCACGGGCGCGCCATCGGAGAGATACAGCAACTGGTCGATATAGTGGGCGCCGTAGTTGTTGAGCATGCCGCCGCCGTGTTTGCGCAGGCTTTGCCAGTCGTTGCGGCGCACGTAACGCGTCAGCATGCGCCGGATAAGGTAGACCGGGCCAAGGATTCCGCTATCCACGATCCCTCTGAGCGTTTGCGTTTCGGCGGCAAGACGATGCGGCTGGTAGACGAGCGCGCGCCGACCGTGCCGCTCCGCCTCGTCGATGATGCGGTCGGCCGATTCGAGGGTGGTGGTCATCGGCTTTTCGAGAATGACGTGACAGCCTTCGCCCAGCGCTTGCCGGGCGTGCCGCTCATGGAGTCTCGTGGGGGTGGCGACGACAAGCACGTCAGGGCGCTCTTTCTTCCAGAACGCATCGGGCGTCCTGTACGTCCGGCAGCCGGATAGAGCGGCCGCCTCTTCGAGGCGCTCGGGGAGCGGATCGATTACGGCGGCGAGATGGAAGTCACGCGAGTCTTTGAGTTTATTGAAGTGTATGGTCCATCCGGCCCGGCCCAGTCCGGCTATTGCCACCTTCAGCTCTGTCGCCATTGGTCGTGGTATCCCGAGGCATCATGTGAGAAAGTTGACGCCGTTGCCTTCTCTGTCTATATTCCTGCGAACGGCGTAGAAGATAAATCCTGCGACCCAAATGTCCACAGAATTCACGAGCGGGTTTTCGCTGGATCCCGGCGTGGAAACCTCGTGGGTTTTTTGTGACCCAGCATCGCTTTGCTCAGCCGCGACCATATATCTGGCAGGGATCACCCGCACCGGTTTGATGTACCGATCACTCCCCCCTTGAGGGGGAGTCGCAGAAGCCGAGCCGTCCCCTGAGCCCGGCTGCGTTGGGCATGTCGAAATTTGGAAGGCGTTGCCCTGAGCTTGCCGATGGGGCCGGCGACGGCTGATGCGGTGGGGGGATTCCAACGTATTAGCGTATACAGGTAGGCATGATTGAACATCCACGCATATTGCGTTGACTTCTTGATGTTAGCCTTGATTCGTAGATATCCGGGGACCTGAATGTCGAATATATACAGAAGAACAAAGGCGAAATGACGTCAAAGGTCCCGGTTACTTGAGGTCACTGGATGAGAGGGGAAATTTCATCAATTTGAACGACTTCGATACCCCGTTTTGGCACCGTCACCTTCTGTGCCTTTTGTGCTTTTTGTGGTAAATTGACGGTTGTCTTTTTTCGAATTGATGTTAGGTCTACAGTGAATAACAGGAGGTCCGCGGTGGGAACCGGGTCGGAACGTACGGGTGCTTCCGAGGGGGTCAGATCGACGACGATGCAGGCGGCCATTCTGGGCATGCTCGTTGTAAATGTTCCGCTGTTGCTGGTCAGCTTCGGGATGGGCTACGCGTCCAGGTTCGACCTGCTGTCGGTGTCGGTGAGCGCCCACCTGAAGGTGGGGCTTCTCGCCGCGTTTCTTACGGTGCTGACGCAAACGACAACGATGTTCTACTTTATGGGAACGGGATCCGCGATCAAGTCCGAGGTGCGCGAGCGTGGTCTGAATCCGGAGTTTCTTGCCCGGGCCCGCGCGTTCAAGGGCGGTTTCTTCTACCTTCTGACGCTGGGTATTCTGCTGATCATGGCCGCTGCGATGATCGGTGGCGGCGCGCACGCCGACCTGCTGTGGAGCGGCGGCGAAGGGGGCCGTACGTTTTATCAGATCCTCCACGAGGTCCTGGCGATCCTGAGTCTTCTGGTGAATATGGTCGCATTCGCACTCACGCCCGTCTATATCCGGAAGAACAACCTGCTGCTGGACGACGTGGGAAGTACCCGGGCCGCGACGCAGGAGTAGACTGCCGCGTCGGGGAACGTACCGCCGTCTGCAAGCGGATCACGGAGGGATTATGGACAACCGGGAAGTCGCGGAAGTCCTGGAAGAGATGGCGATGTTGATGGAGTTGAACGGCGAGAGCGGATTCCGCATTCGCGCGTACGTCAACGCCGCCCGGGCAATCGATTCCCTCGGTGAACCGGTCGCGGCGCTGGCAGCCGAGGGAAAGCTGGACACGGTCCGGGGTATCGGGAAGGGACTCGCGGGGCGGATTGGCGAACTCGTGGAAACCGGGCATCTGCCCGGCCACGAGGAATTGAAAGCGTCGGTCCCGGAAGGATTGATGGAAATGACTGAAATTCCGGGTCTAGGGGCCAAACGAGTTCGTGCGATCTACGAAGAACTGGGCATCGTGGACGTTGATGCGCTATCCAGAGCCTGCGACTCGGGCGATCTTGAGGCGATGAGCGGATTCGGCCGCAAGACTGCCGAACGGATCGCCAACGGCATTCAATACATGCAGAAGCACCGGGGCCAGTTTCTGTGCGACTACGCGGGCAACGACGCGGAGGGCGTTCTGGCGTTCCTGGAAGTCCAGGCCAACGTGGACCGCGTGGCCATGGCCGGATCGATACGACGCCGCCTGGAAGCGCATAGCAAACTGGATCTCGTGGCAAGCACAAAGGACCCCGATGCGCTGGCTGGTGCATTTTCAGGTTATGGAGAAGTGGCCGAGGTCGATGAGTCCGGAGAATCGCGGGTGAATGTTGTGTTGAAGTCCGGCATGCGCGCAAACCTGTGGATGGTGGAGGATCCGGCGTTCGCGACGGCACTGCACCGCGTTACGGGCAGCGAGGCGCACGTCGGACAGATGCGCGACAGGGCGTCCGAATTGGGACTGAAGCTGGACGAGCACGGTCTCTTCAACGGCGAACGTCGAATTCCGTGTGGAGACGAGTCCGCGTTATTCGAGGCGCTGGGATTGTCCGAAATCCCCCCGGAACTGCGTGAGGGAGCCGGTGAAGTCCGGCTGGCCGGGACAGGGGGGCTCCCGAAGCTGGTTTCGCGCGCGGATCTGCAAGGCACGCTTCACGTACACACCCGGCACAGCGACGGCAGGGCGGAGTTGAGAGAGATGACGAAAGCGGCGGCCGGTCTGGGATACGAATACATTGGGATATGCGACCACAGCAAGGCGGCGGCATATGCCAACGGCCTGACCGAGGACAGGGTCCGCGCCCAGTGGGAGGAGATCGACAGCGTAAACGATGAACTCGATGACATCCGGGTGTTGAAGGGCATCGAAGTGGATATTCTGGGCGATGGACGGCTGGATTTCGAGGACGAATTCCTGTCGGAGTTTGACCTCGTCGTCGCGTCCGTGCATTCCAGGTTCGGCATGACCGAGGCGGAAGCCACGGACCGGATCGTGCGCGCGGTCCAGAATCCGAACGTGCACATCCTCGGACATCCCACGGGGCGATTGCTTCTGTCGCGAGAGGGATATCCGCTGGACCATCGCGCCGTAATTGACGCCGCAGCCGAGGCCAATACCGCGATCGAGCTGAATGCCAATCCGCGCCGGCTGGACATGGACTGGCGGCATATCGGATACGCGCGGGAAAGAGGGGTGAAGATTTCCATCAATACCGATGCCCACAGCATCAAGGGACTGGAGCAGATGGAATACGGGCTCGGCGTCGGCCGGAAAGGCGGACTCACGGCCGGAGATGTCCTGAACGCGATGTCCCTGGATAGTTTTCAGGCATGGTGCGCGGAATCGAAATAAGGGGGAAACATGGATGGACAGGATAATCAGGATAAAGACCAGAGACTGTAAATGCGTCAGTCGTTCTCGCTTTGGTTGAACGATTTTGCCTTTAGCAACCTGAGGTTTTCATGCTCAACAGCAGCGATAGAGCCTGTCGAAGCAAGCTTGTCGAAGCGGTTGTTGAACCTACCAAAACGTGGTCACTGAGCTTGTCGAAGTGCCCTTGTATCGACATCCGATAGGTCCCCAAAACCGCCCTGCGCCGACTTCTGCGCCGCCAGGTTTGCGTAATTTTCCGCTTTTCCCGCATTTCGGTTTTTATCCTGCCCATCCTGTGTATCCATGTTCGATGTCGTTCGCAGCCATTCGCCGAAGGTCACCAACTGCAAGTGACCAGGAGGTCGCGTGACACGCGTGGAGATTTACGATACGGTTCAATCTCTGGCCGTTGAAAAGGACCTCTACGCAGCCAGCGAGTTCGTGCTTGGCCTCTGGGAAGAGACCGACGTGGGGAAGGTCTTTGAAGACCTCATGCTCGACTGCTACTGGAAGGCGAAATCCGTCGAGCAGGTGATCCACTTCGCCAATGCGGGCATCCACTATTGTCTCGCTCATGCCTGCGAATACGATGAGGACGCCGATTCCGCGAGGGAGCTTCGGTTCTCGGCCAAGAGGATGGCCACCAACGCCGCGTCCTTCACGTGGATCGGCTGGGACGAACCGGACGTGGAGATTTCGCCCGAGCAGATGCGGCACGGAATTGCCTTCGCGCGGTACGCCGTCCGGCAACTCCATGAACTGGACCCGACTGACGCGCAACTCGCCTTTACGTTTTGGCATCTCGGGGCGCATCTCATCGCGGCGGGGTCGTACGCGGAGGCGCAGTCGATATTTGAAGCCGCAAGAGACCACAGCGCGTCGGACGACAGGAATCCGGATAACCGGACCATGGCCGAAGGATACATCGGGTTGACGAAGATTCTCTCGGGCGACAACGAAGCCGGCGAACCGGAGTTCGACGCATCCATCGCCGCGCTGGAGTCCCGCGAGAACGAGGATGCCGCGTTCTTCGCAAAGCAACTCGTGGACGTCAGGACGTTCTTCGAGAAGCGCAAGGCGGGAAACGCAGAGCGATAACCGTTACCTCGCGCATCAGTTGCCCTCGAAGGCAATTCTCACACGAAGGCACAAAGGCACGAAGACGCAAAGGGAAAACCAAAAACCTGTCACTGTCGCATTTTGCGACAGCTTGCTCAGGGTCAGATGCCTGAAGATCGGTCGGGGGGCAGACGAGAGACGTAGGAAGACTACACGGCGCCTCGCCAGTCAGGTCAGGCGCTGCCGCTTGAATTCATATCCTGTCACACCTGTCCAAAAACGGATTTGATTCACTCGGAAAGTCGCGAAAGTGCGCAAAATGCACGGATGGAAAAATCGTCCACAGCCATTGGCGAAACGTCGAGCCCACACCTTCGCCAAAACTGTCATCCAGAGGAGGCCTGCGTACGACTTCGGCGAAACATGTCCGTTACATGTAAGAGCACACTGCCATGCAGAGCAGGCCGACGAAGGATCTACTGCAGCAGGGGATCATCCCGGTGCGATTTGCACGTGTTGGTACCTGAGAGGCAGCACACTCGCCTCCAGCGCTGGACGGAATCGGCGAAAGAACCTTCCACTCCGTTCATAATGACGTCTATTGCAACTAACGTGAACCCAGGGCAACCTTGACTTCGTTATCCGGGTCAAACCCGTGCACAATCGCCAATCGAATCCATTTTTCTAACCTCATCTCCAGGAATCCCACGGTTCTTGGACTGCGGTGATCCCCTGTATTTGTGCGATTTGTAGAAAAGCAATTTCACAGTATTGTCAGGTTTGATATATTCGCTGTCAGGCCCGGACAAAGTCAGTAGCGCCCGCCCCGCTTATTTAATGTCTTGGAATTTGGTACGACGGATGATTCTCCGGGAGGATCCAATGGATGCGAGAAATTTAACCGCGGTGATTACAAGAGAGGATGATTTGTACGTTGCCGATTGTCCGGCATTGGGTACGGTAAGCCAGGGCACCTCCCCGACGGAAGCGTTGGAAAACCTCATGGAGGCCACGAGACTTTACCTTGAAGAAACGGGTGGCGGGAATGACGTGGGCGTACTCACGTAGGAAGGGAATGCCCTGGGATAGTTTCTAAGTGTAATATAGGCATTGAGTTATACCGAAATTAATAAGGGTCTGTCAGCAAGAACGACGGACCCTTCTGTACGTAGCGCCCATACAGCAAGAGCATTGGCCGCGAAACCACGACCCGCAAGCGTGTTTGCCGCTTGTGTCAAGGCAACTCGAAAACTATCTTCAACCAACAAGGTCCGATGACGTGGCGTTCTATGCGAAGAAACTCTTGGACGCCCGGGCTTTTTTCGAAGTGCGTGCATTCAGCAACGAATGCGACAAATGAGGTTTTTTCGTGCCCCACACCAGTGAAGTCGCTTTCAATATCTTGCTTTCGGACGTATTGCGGACGAAACATCCCCGCTGGCGCGACAGGATCAGCGCAGAACAGAAGAACGTCATATACGACAAGGCGTGGCAACCGGACGTCGTCATTCGTGCACCGGGTGGCGTCCCAGTAGTCCTCGAAACCGAGTTTGAACCGGCTGGTACCGTAGAGGACGACGCCAAGAAGCGATTGGGAAGCAATCTGAAATATGGGGGAGACCGGATTGAACAGACGATCGCCGTCCGGATTCCGAGGGAATTGAGCGAGGCGCCACAGGCGGACCTCAATCACCTGATCGAGCACGCCGAAATGCGTTATTGCATGTATTCGCTCCAAGAAGGTGGTGCTGCGGTCCGTTGGCCTACCACGGGTTGGCTCGCGGGTGGCGTCGACGACCTCGCTGGCTGTATTGAAAACGTATCTATGTCCGAGCGGTTACTTGCTGAGGGAACGCGAATTCTGGAGCAAAGCATTGGGGAAGCCGCCGACAAGCTGCGAGATACAGCAGGTGCGAATGCGCTGGAGACCATGGCGGATTCCCTTCACCAGGAGGACGGAGAGCAAACCTCTCGCATGGCGATGGCAATCGTCGCCAACGCACTCGTCTTTCACACGGCGATTGTGGAAGCGCACAAGATTGCCACGATCGACCAATTGCGCATTCCGGGGCGAAACGACGTCAGCAAGAGCCGTTTGCTCGCTTGCTGGCAGCATATCCTCGATCACATCAATTACTATCCGATCTTTCGGATCGCCTCCGACTTGCTTCTGCCCATTCCCGATGGCACGGCTAATGCCGTCCTGAACCGCCTCGCTCAGGCGGCCAGCGATCTTGCGGGTCTGGGGGCGACCACGCTGCACGACCTTTCCGGCCGTATGTTCCAAAGGCTGATCGCGGATCGGAAGTTCCTTGCCACGTTCTATACGTTACCGACCTCGGCCGCCCTGCTTGGTGAGTTGGCTGTTGCGCGTTTGGATGCAAGAACGGATTGGTCAGATACCGAGGCACTCACGCGACTGCAGGTTGCCGACCTTGCCTGCGGCACGGGGGCATTGCTTTCAGCCGCATACCGGGCCCTGGCCGCGCGCTTTCGACGTACAGGCGGCGACGATCAATCGTTGCATCGGCAGATGATCGAAAACGCTCTAATCGCGGCGGACATTATGCCTGCAGCAACGCACCTTACTGCGTCAATGCTTTCAAGCGCCCATCCTGGAACGACATTCGGCCAAACCCGCGTCCATGCGTTGTCGTACGGAGAGCAGAGCCAGGAAAAGCGTCATACGATGGCGCTGGGAGCACTTGATCTGATTGAGGATGACAGTGCCCCTTCGTTGTTCGGGACAGGCGCCACGGTTGCGCACGGCGAGGGTACGGACGCGGCAGCGAAATCAAGTCAAGAAATGAACCTCCCCGCTGAAACGGCCGATCTTGTAATTATGAATCCTCCATTCACGCGTCCAACCAACCACGAGACGGCCGAAGTACCGGTGCCGTCGTTTGCCGGATTACGTCGCAAGGAAGATGAGCAGAAGGCCATGGCCAAGCGATTGGCCGAAGTACGCCGAAAGTTGGCGAGTCCAGCAGGTCACGGAAACGCCGGGTTGGCTTCCAACTTCATAGACCTTGCCCACAACAAGACCAAACCCGGTGGTGTACTCGCGCTCGTACTCCCTGCCTCGTTTGTCAGCGGCGGGGCGTGGGAGGATGCACGACGTCTGTTGGATCGCGAGTACGAGGCCCTGGTCGTTTTAACTATTGCGGCGTACGGGAATACGGATCGGGCGTTTTCGGCTGATACAGGCATGGCCGAGGCCCTTGCCGTCGCCACCAGGCGCCGTGACACATGCGAGGCTGCGCCGGAAGCAATATTCGCGAATCTTTACCACCGGCCGCGAAGCCTCGCGGAAGCATTTGAAATGGCAAGGTCGATACATCAGATCTCGCGTCGCACTCTTTCCGCGTGCTCGGAGCAGGCAACTCGACAAGGACGGCTGCGCATCGGCGACGCTGAAACCATTGGCACGTACATCCGCGCGCCATTGCGTCAGGGCGGATGCGCTTCCCTGCGCGAGACCGGGCTCGCAGACACTGCGTTGGGTTTGTTGGAAAATACCCTCCGACTTCCTCAAGGATTCTCCGAACCGCTTGCTTTGACCTACCTCGGTAATCTCGGCGAAAAGGGACTTCTCCATCGGGATATTTCTGGAAAGACCAGTAATGGCGAACCCAGGGGCCCGTTTGATATCGTTCCGATTCAGGGTGTTCCGCAGTATCCGGTTCTTTGGGGACATGACGCCGAACGCGAACGATACCTCGTCGTTCGGCCCGATAACGAGGGCGAGGTGCGTCCCGGGTGCGAGGAACGAGCGGTATCCGTCTGGAATCGTACCGCTTCACAACTACACTTTAGTCTGGATTTTCGAATAAACTCGCAGAGTCTTGCGGCCTGTCTCACGCCCGCCAGAGCGATCGGTGGCACAGCTTGGCCCAACTTCATCCTGGAGCAAGAGAAATGGACCCTACCTCTTGTATTGTGGGCAAACACGACACTGGGTCTTCTTGCTTTCTGGTGGATTGGGACTCGACAGCAGCAGGGGCGCGCTCGAATCACGATTACTCAGTTGCCGCGATTGACGGTCCTGGATCCGCGCGCCCTCAGTGAAGATCAGTTTGCCCAAGCCGCAGATATATTCGAGCGTTACAAGGACAGGAAATTTCTGCCGGCCAACGAGGCGTATCGCGATGACGTCCGCCAGGACCTTGACCGCGCCGTTCTGGTGGATCTGTTGCGCCTGACCGACGGGGTCATGGAGTCGCTCGCCATTTTGCGCGATCAATGGTGCGCCGAGCCAAGCGTCCATGGAGGTAAGAAGACACGGATTGATACGTCGATATGATGGCGCTGAAGAATAGGTGCGTTTGGATCGGTCGCCATTATCAACTGGCGCTGGGTCGACTCCGGAGCTAACACGGTCCGTAGTTCGTCTTCAGAAATACTCTGAATTGCCCACGTGGAGAAGACCTCAATGGACGACGAATGGTGCGAGGAAGCCGCTGGAGATTTACTTGAAGCATTTCACCAGCAGGTCCCGCCCCGTCCGGAGCGTCCGCCGACCTTCATGGAGATTTTTGGTTATCCCCACTACGAAAACGTGTGCAGTAACATCCTCGCCTTTTTCTTCGACCCTTCCAAGCCCCACGGACTCGGAACGCTGTTCCTGGATGCACTCGCACAGATTGGGGGCATAACGGAGCCGGACTGGAAGATAGGTGGCAATGTCAGGGTAGACCGCGAAGAACCAACCGATGAAAGAAATCGTATTGACCTGCTCATTCAGTCGGATGCCCATGTCATTTTGATCGAGAACAAGATTTTTCATGAAATCGCCAACCCGTTGGAAGACTACATAAAACACGCGAAGTCGCACTACAGACAACTCAAGCCACACCTGTTCCTTCTCACCCTCAAGCCTGGTGGCGACGTTGGTCGGTTTAAGAATATCACGTACGAGCAATTGGTCGCGCAGATTCGCACACTTCATGGGGACTACGTGGCACACGCTGATATCCGGTATCTTACCTTTATGCTTGATTTTCTGAATACGCTCGAGAATCTGCGGGAGGGTTGGGAATTGAATGCAAAAACAGCTGAATTCCTCGCAAAGGATAACAATCTCGAAAAAGCCAGGCATTTCTTCGGTGAAATTGACATGTATAAGGGTGAGCTCCGAAAGACAGTTTCGGAGCTTGGTAACGGACTGAACGACATTGCAAACGATGGTCGTGTTAGCCAGGGCAAATGGCGGGAGAAGCATGGACTTTACGACATTCTCTACCACGATGTCGAGCATTCTGACTTTTCCGACGACAAGATCGTCCTCAATGCGAAAATCGACCCAAGGGGTTGGAGTTTTGAGATGTTTCTCCGTGGGGGACAACCAGATTCAGTGACACTTGAGAAATTTAACAGTCTTCTGCATAAGCTTGAAATCGAATTTCAGGACGAATACCGATTCACATTGCAAAAACGATTCAGCTACACATGCGAGTTGCAGGAGGTCGCTGCGTTCGTCCGGGACACTGTAACAAGCATCAGAAAGAGCGGCGACGGCGCTAGGTAACTGATGACCGGCGTTTTTTGAGTTGTTTCCAATACTGCTTATGTTCGCCATTTTTCGCCAAAAACAAAAACACGTCACGAAACTGACGCGATAGGAATCGTGCAGTCGACCATCAACGTCGAATGCCGCAATCCGGGGTTCCCTGGTGCCCAATGAAAGTAGCGAAAATGGCCATCAGCGATTAACAGTCAGCTGAACCCGGTTGACGATACGGCCCGGCGGAATCAACTCGCGAATCCTTATTCTGTAGGGGCGACCGGCCGGTCGCCCCTACAAATGAAAATGTCGACGGGAAGGGCAAGGATTTTGTCTGCTTCGAACGTACTTCCAGCGAGCTCTATCCGCCGATAGTTTATTTAAGCAATCGGAGTCGACGTAAGTCATCCATGGTTTTGAATTTAGGAAGTAAAATCGCGCTCGGGGCAGACGGGAACCGCGGGATCGGTGTCGCAACGGCATCGGGTTTGACGACGGATGGGTGTGACATTGCAATCTCCGTACAGCGAGAAGAGACGCTCGCAGCAGCGGCGCACCGAATTGAGTCGCTCGGCGTTCGTGTTGGCGCCATTCAAACATGCAGGAGTCTCCAATGATGTTGCGCGTCGATGTCAAACCGGAGTTGTTTCGCTGGGCACGTGAGCGGGCGGCTATCCCCGTAGATGCTCTGGTGAAGCGATTTCCCAGATATCTTGAGTGGGAAAGCGGAGAAAAACAGCCCACGCTCAAGCAATTGGAGAAACTCGCCCGGGCCACGTATGCCCCGATCGGTTCCTTCTTTCTTTCGGAGCCACTTGATGAACCATTCCCGATACCTGACATGCGAACGATCGGCGATGTGCCTGTCGGTCGGCACAGCGTTGAGCTCCGGGACACCGTTTATCTCTGCTTACAACGCCAGGATTGGTACCGGGACTATGCTCGCACCGAGGGAGAAGATCCGTTGCGGTTTGTGGGGTCCGCTACAATTCGTAGCGACGTTGAAACCACTGCGAAAAAGATCAGAGCCGAACTGGGTTTCGACGTCGAGGAGCGGCGGAGTATGCGTACCTGGACCGAGGCACTTAGACGCTTTATTGAGCAGGCTGATGCACTCGGCATATTGGTGATGACAAGCGGGTTCGTTGGGAACCACACCCACCGCAGGCTTGACCCCGAAGAGTTTCGGGGTTTCGCCCTGAGCGACGGTTTTGCACCGCTTGTCTTTATTAACGGCTCCGATGCGAAGGCGGCTCAGATGTTTACCCTGGCCCACGAACTCGGTCACATCTGGCTCGGCGAGTCGGCGCTTTCCGATGTAGACCCCGTTTCCGCACCTGCCCACGAAGTCGAGGGCTGGTGCAACCGTGTCTCCGCGGAGATCCTCGTGCCGCGTGCGTCCTTGATTCAGCGTTACCGTGAAAACGAGGACCTTCCAAATCTGCTCATTCGCCTCGCTCACGATTTCAAAGTCAGCACGTTGGTGGTGCTGCGTCGGCTTCACGACGTCGGTGCACTCAACCGCGAGGAACTTGGACTCGCCTACGGCCGGGAACTGGATCGAATAAAGACAATCGAACCGAAGAGTGGCGGCAGTTTCCATCCAACGCTCAAGCCGCGCGTAGGTCGGCGGTTTGGCGGCGCCATTGCGGCCAGTACACTTGGGGGGCGGACTTCGTTTTCCGAGTCCTTCCGGCTTCTCGGTATTAAGAAGACGTCGACGTTACGGGCCTTCGCGGCAAGTCTGGAGGTCGGACTCTAGATGGCGTATCTGCTTGAAGCCGACGCGTTCATTGAGCCAACTTCGCCGACCGTTCATCTGTCACAAATTCACACCTTTAATACTACCTGACCCCATGAACGTCAAAGACCGTCTGTTGCTGTCCGGCCGAAACCTCCTCGGCTGTCTGTCACGCGACGACGGCTATCTGCCGTACTGGCACATGGCCGTCGACGGTGAGCTGCGCGCGATGTACCAGTTTCGGCCGTACTGCACCGGCCACAACGTCGGACGCTGGTGGAACACGATGCTGCGGCTCGAGCGCGCCGCCGGCTTCGAGATCCCCGTGGAGATCGAAGCGGCGATGCTGGAAAACAGCCGGCGTCTGTCTGACAACGCCAGCGGCATCTTCCTCGAGGACGTCGACACCCGGGACCCGGCAACCTGGTACATCCACTCCTACCGCGAGACCATGCTGTCCTTCGGACTGCTTGTCGAATGCCGCGGCAGCAACCGCGCCGCCGAATGGGGCCGCAGGGCGATCGAAGGGATGAGCCGCGCCAGCCGGGACCTGATGGAATGGAGATTCTCGTTCGACGGCGGGCCTGTGCGGGCAAAGCACGGCAACAGCGCCGCCCCGGCATACACCCACGGCCGCGCCATCGAGGGTCTGCTCTGTTTCCACGCGGCCACCGGCGATCCGGCCGCCCTGGAGGAAGCGGAGCGCCTGGCCGATTTCCACTTCGGAACCCTGCTGAGCGCGGACGGCAGCCTCGGCGGGGGCTGCGACCACCACACCCATTCGTACCTGAATACCCTCCGCGGCCTGCTGATGCTGGCCGCGCGCCAGGGTTCGCGCGAACGCAAGGAGATAATCTACAAGACCTACCGGGAGGCCGTATCCGGGATGATCACCCGCTCCGGGTTCATCACCCACGACGTCGGCGCCCGCTACGGCGGCGACATTGCCTCGGCCGGGGATATCGCCCACGTCGCCCTGTTGCTGTGGGACCAGTTCGCCGATCCCGGACTGCTCGACGATGCCGAGCGCATCGCGCGGGCCCGGCTGTTCCCGGCTCAAGTGCGGGAACCGGTTCCGATCCGGCCTGCCGAAACAGCCGACTCCCGTGACTGCTACCGCGACCTCCCCGACCGTTTCGTTGGCGCCATCGGCGGATCGGTCGGCCACGTTCGCGGCCAGACCTGCGTCACAGATTTCACCGCCGCTACCCTCCACAGCCTCATCGAGCTCTGGACCCGGACCGTCGACGTCGAGGAAGAGGTCGTCCGCGTCAACTTCCACTTCGACCGCGAACTGCCGGAGGTGGGGGTGTGGGCGGAGCGCGGCGAAACCGGGGGCCGGGTCACCGTGGTCAACCGAACCGGAAAGGAACTGCGGCTGCGTTTCCCGGGCTGGGCCGATGAGGGGACCTGCTCGGTGACCGTGGACGGGCGGCCTGTCGAGGCAACGGTGGAGCACGGGTTCGTGGTGGTGGCGCAGGGCGAAGGGGATACAACCAGCGAGCTTCGCTTCGCTGTTCCCGAGTACGAGGAGGAGGAGCTGTCGCGGGACGAGTCCGCCGAAGATGAGATGGTGACGTTTCGCTGGCGCGGCGACGAGATCGCCGGCGTCAGCAGCGGCGGGCCCTACATGGCGCCGCATCCGGTATTGCGCAGGTCGCTGCTATAGGGAGGTTGTGGGGGCCTGGCGCCGCCTGCAGGGTTGGTCTTCCCGAAAGTAGGGTGATCGGCAGGTGGAGACGAGGCGAAGGGAGGAGAAATAACAATGCCTGCCAATTTGGGATTCAGGCAGGCTGTTGATCGTGTTACGGGATAACGGGTTAATCCAGAGTGTCGAGTCGTGTTTTGTTTGCGGTAATACGTTCCCCAAAGGAATCCAGGCGGGCATCGATTCTTTCCAGTTTTCGTTCGATATCTTGTCTCAGTTCTCCAATATCGGTTTTGAGACTATATATATCAGCTTAGAGACCGAACACTGTGATGAGGATAGCCGCAAGCGCAACAATAGTCGGTGTGTTCATCTTGAGTACATTACTCCAAGACGTGTTTTCTCCGTTCATTGCGTACTCCCGTGGTTGTCATTTGTGTTTCTTTCCGGAATGAGTACCCAACAGGATTACAGTTGTCAAGCCGAATTGGCGAAATACTGTAGAAGTTAGAGGACAAGAGGCGACGTATGCCGAGGAGAATCTTCATTGTTGAGAAATTCAATTGTCACCATTCGAATGAACGAATGGAACTCGTGGCTGTAATACCGAGGTTATAATAGTGCGCAGTAGGTCACCATTTGGCACTTCTGGTAGTAACCCCTTAAAAACAAGACCTTTACTTGATATTATCGGGCGTACATTTCTGCCATGGAACCCTTGTCAGGAAAAATGCAAGAGTCGTTTTTTTGTAAGGAATACACGAACGAGATGGCTTCGCGAAAGAAAAAGACCAAACGGGAAGAGCCCATTGATCCCTTTTCGGAACTGACGTGGGACGATCTGGAGGAATGGGCCGGCAGTCGCATCGTCGCCCGGGGTCGGTCCTATCAGAGAAAAGGGGCTGTTCGGGAGTTGAAGCGCGACGAAGAGGGCGCGCTCGTCGCCTGGGTTGTGGGCAGTCGACTCTACGCCGCAAGGGTGAACATCGACGCAGACAAGGACCTGATTTCCGAGTGTACCTGTCCCTACTGGACGACGTGCAAACACGCGGTGGCCGTGGTGGTGGAATATCTGGAGATGACAAAAAAGGGGACCGCCGTCGGCCGGGTTGAGGCGGACGACCCGCGCCTCGAGGAGTTGGACGCGATCACGGAAGAAGACGAGGAGACACTGGAATTCGACGTGGAGGAGGACCTGGAAGAGGAGCCGCTGGGATTTGACGTGGATGAACCGGACGAGGAATCTGCCGAGACGTTTTCGGAAAGCTCCGGAACCGGTCAATCCGGAGACTCTTCCTTGCGCGCCTACATGCAAGAGCATACCAAAGCGGAACTCGTGGAGCTACTGTTGGAACTCGCCGGAACCCACGACGAGGTGCGCCAATCGCTTGAAAACCGCCGCAGCCTGACCTCGGGGGAGACCCGCAAGGTGCTGAAAAAAATCCGCTCCGAGATTGCTGCCCTGGAAGAACCCGCATGGGAAAGTCACCATTACGGCGGGTACCAGGTGCGCAATACGGATCGCCTCAGGGCGATGCTCCAGGCGCTGGTGGCGTCCGGACAGGCTGACGCCGCCGTGCGACTGGGGCCGGAACTGCTGGCCGCGGGCACCCAGGCGCTGGAGTACGAGCACGAGGCAGAATCAACCGAACCCATAGGCGCCTGCCTCGACGTTCTTTTTCATGCTCTGGACAGAACTTCCATGACACCCGCGGACCGGATCGAATGGGTCCTGGACATGGCCCTGTCGGACGAGTACGAACTTTGTGGCGAAGGATTTGAAAACCTCTGGGATGAAGACTATGCGAAAAGCGATTGGTCGGAGGTGTGCGACCGCTGGACGCAGCGTTTGGCCGAGTGGGAGCAGCCGGTCCGGGACGATGAGCGTTCGAGTGACTATAAGCGAGACCGGATCGCCGACTGGCTCATTCTTGCCCTGGAGAAGGCCGACAGGCGGACTGAGATCGTCCCGCTGTGCGAGCGCGAAGCCCCCATCACATTCAGTTACAATCGCCTCGTGGACCGCCTGATAGACGAGGGCGCGTGGGACGAAGCGCGGCGCTGGTGCAAAAAGGGACTCGAGGCGATGCACGACCGGTATCCGGGCCTGCGCGCGGAGCTTCGAAAGCAGCTGCAGACAATCAACCGGCGCAGCGGCAATCCACTCGCCGGGCTGGCCCTGCAGGCTGAGGAGTTTTTCGCCGGACCCGGAGCGGAGAGTTTCCAGGCCCTGTGCAATGCTGCCCGCGGGCTGGGCGTTGGCGAGGGCGTCGAGGCATGGTGCAGGTACTATCTGCAAACCGGCCGGCGACCTCGAAGCGGGAAGAAACGCAAGAGCGAACCCAAATTGGCTTGGCCCCTGCCTGCGCCGGAAGTCGAGACGCCGGCGGCTCGTGGCGAAGTCGAGGCGCCCATGGTGGACGTATTGATCCGCCTGGCCATTGCCGAGAAGAAGCCCCACGAGGTTGTGAAGTGGTACGACCATGACGGCCGAAACAGAGTAGAGCACTGGCTGCATGACTTCCCCCTCGACGATGAGGTCGCCGACGCCATCGCGTCCACTCATCCCGATCGGTCCGTGGCAATCTGGAAGGAATTGGCTGAGAACGAAATCGCCCGTGTAAAGCCGAGCGGATACCGGGAGGCCGTACCGTATCTGCGCCAGGTCAGAGATGTACTCAGCCGTTCCGGTCGCGAGGGGGAGTGGCAAGAGTACCTGGCCGCTTTGAGACAGCGGAACAAGCGCAGGCCCCGATGCCTGGAGCAGTTGGACCGACTCGAGGGCGGTCGGCGGCGCATTGTGGACGGTTAAGCCCGGTGTACCGGCTCGAGTATCCGGACTAAAACAAACGAAAAGAGAGGAGGTCAGCCATGGACATGAATCTGAAGGGAAAAGTCGCGCTTGTGACGGGGGCGAACCAGGGCATCGGTCTCGCAGCGGCGAAGGGTCTGGCGACGGAGGGGTGTAACATTGCGATCTGCGCCCGGCGGGAGGAGACGCTCACGGAAGCGGCGCACCAGATCGAAGCGCTCGGCGTTCGCGTCGCCGCCATTCAGGCCGACGTGCAGAATGCGGACGACGCGGGACGGTTCGTGGATGAGGCGGCGGCACGGCTGGGCGGAATCGATATCCTGATCAACAACGTCGGAGGACGGTCCGGCGACAGGTTCATGGATTCGACGCACGAGGACTGGGTGGAGACCTTTGACAAGAACGTGTTCCATGGTGTGAGGTTGACCCGGCTGGTGGTCCCCCACATGATGGCACGCGGAGGCGGGTCGGTCGTTTTCATTTCCTCGATATCGGGATGGATTCCGCAGCTGAGCGGCGCGGTGCAGTACGGCGCGTCCAAGGCCGCCCAGATCTTCATGGCCGAACCCATTGCCCTGGAACTGGTGCACGACCGCATCCGGGTGAACGTGGTGTCGCCGGGATCGATCATTTTCGAAGGCGGGGGGTGGGCCGGGCTTCGTGATGAAAAGCCGGAAACATTCGCCGCCTACGAGGAGAACGGTTTTCCCATGGGTGGTCTGGGCACGCCCGAAGACGTCGCGGACGTGGTCGTGTTCCTGGCTTCGGACCGATCCCGCTGGGTGAACGGGGAGAACATACGCGCCGACGGACTCGAACAGCCGGTACCGGCGGTACGGCCGTGGTAAGCGCGGGCAAAACGAGGAATCCGGAAATGATGGGTCGCGACGAAGATCCGGAGGTGCGGCGTTCCAGGACGCGAGAGATTATTCGCAGATTAAAGGGCATCTATCCCGACGCTGAGTGTTCGCTTACGTACGAGAACCCGCTCCAACTCTTGATTGCGACGATGCTCTCCGCGCAATGTACGGACGAACGGGTCAACATGGTGACGCCTCTCCTCTTCGAGCGCTATCCCACGGCAGCGGACTATGCCGATGCGCTGCCGGAGGAGTTGGAGGACCTGATTCGTTCAACGGGGTTCTTCCGCAACAAGGCGCGAAACATTCAGGGCTGTTGCCAGGCGCTGGTTGACAGACATGGCGGCGAGGTGCCGCGTTCAATGGATGAACTGGTGGCGCTGGACGGCGTGGGGAGAAAGACCGCCAACGTCGTCCTGGGCAACGCGTTCGGAATCGCGGAAGGCGTGGTGGTGGATACGCACGTTCGCCGGATTTCCAATCGTCTGGGCCTCACCCGACGGCAGGATCCGGTCAAGATCGAACAGGATCTGATCGGTCTCGTGCCGAGGAGTGACTGGGTGGACCTGCCGCACCTGTTTATCCATCACGGGCGGGCGATATGCAGCGCCAGGGCGCCCGACTGCGATGCGTGCGGCGTGGGCGCGCTATGCCCGTCGCAAGGACGCGCCTGACTTTCTTCGCCATCTGAAATGCACGGTTTACGCATCACGTTACGACCGGGTGGGAACGCCCGGTCGGTGTTTTTTCGGGTCGCGAAAAACTGGAAGATTTCTGATAATTGGGGCTTGACTTTCAGTACCCGTAAGGATAAATTTCCGTCCGAAAAAACGGATCCGGTACTGTCAATTTGGGAAACGTCGTGTGTTTTTCGGGCATTTTCGGGAGAAAGATATTGACATTGTGACGTGCCGTCGATATCGGATGTAGAATTCAGAGGTCAGGATTGGCGCCGGGGAGGTAAAAGGCATATGGCTGAGAAATTGTCTCTCGAAAGGCTTGCGTTCTTCAAAAGGCTCTTGCTGGACCGCAAAAAGGACCTGCTGAAGCATACGCTCCTGGAAGATGCGGACATCAATGAACTCAGGAGCGACCGCTCGGCGGATCCGTTCGATATGGCGGGAAACGCGACTTCCCTTGAGTTGATGGCGACGCTCGGCAACAACGAGCGGCGGGAACTCGCGGAGATCGACCACGCGCTTGGAAAGATCGATGAAGGCACGTACGGTATCTGCGAAGTGTCGGGGGAGTTGATCGGTGAGATGCGGCTGGAAGCCATTCCCACGGCGCGGTATACCATGCAGGTCCAGCAGGAGCGGGAACGGAACCCGCAGTTCGTCGAGAGACCAAGACGCAGGGTCATCTCTGCAGAGGACCTTCCGATGAGCGGCGACGACGACTCCTGACGTGGAGCGGGATGGGAGCAATAGAGGCGATTCGAAGCAGGATCGCCTTTTTTCGTTCCGGGGACGGCCGAAGGCGGTCGTTCGTCCGCCGCTGCTCACGAACAATTCAACACGTTGGTCAGATTCGATCCGGGTTCAGGATCATGGCAAACACCAGGCAGATCGTTCGTCAACTGGACATTCTGAGAGTGCTCAGGGCGCGCCGCCATGGCGCCTCGATCCAGGACCTCGTCGACGATTTCGGTGTAACCCGGCGGACGATCGAGCGGGATCTTGGCGACCTTGGCGACGCGGGCTTCCCGCTCTATGCGGTAAAACGAGGCCGCCAGAACCTGTGGAATCTCGTTCACGACAAGGAGGTGCCGCCCCTGAACTTTCCCGTGGGCGAACTCGTCGCTCTGACGTATATCGCCGGGATCGTGGAGGGTACGCCATTCAAGGAGGATTTTAAAAACACGTTTGAGAGGATCCGAAACACATTGAAGGGAAGCATGCGCGCGTTTCTGGAACAGGCGGCCTATCACCCGCAGGTTCGCGGTCAGAAAGCTCAAGTCACCCCACGGATATTTCGCGAGGCACATCGCGCTATCACGGACCGTCGAATCTGCAACGTCACCTACCGCGCGATTGCTACCGGACAAAACAAGACGTATCCGATCATGCCCTTCAGGTTTCTGTACCACTATGACGGCGTCTATCTGCTGTGCCGCAATCAGAAATACGGCGATCTGTTGACTCTGGCGGCAGAGCGGATCCAGGATCTCGAAGTCACAACCGAGTCTTTTGAGGACGCCGTCGATTCTGAGATCGAAGAGCAACTTCGCCAGGCGTTCGGC
The DNA here is from genome assembly GCA_028873695.1 of Gemmatimonadota bacterium. Lineage (GTDB taxonomy): Bacteria > Latescibacterota > UBA2968 > UBA2968 > JAAXHE01. The sequence goes on from JAPPNU010000058.1 coordinate 77,936, forward strand.
GTCGTGCTGGAATCCCCAATTTCGGTCAGGGTTCGCTTCACGGCATCCCAGGCGCCGTATATCAGACAGCGGATATGGCATCCCTCGCAGGAGATCGAGGAACTCGACGACGGCCGGATCATCCTTTCTTTCGAGGCTGGCGGACGATATGAAATCAAGTCCTGGATACTGAGCCATGGCGCCAGCGCCGAAGTCCTGGCGCCGGCGTCCCTGCGCGAGGAAATCATCGACGAAATGGAAAAAAATCTGAGTTTCTACAAAAAAACCTGATTTCATACGACCTGTTTCGTCGTATATGCAGTTTACCTTGAGGCGTGTTCTTTTGAGAATGCGCCTCTTTTTTGTGGTCTTTCGTACAGATCTGGATCGTGGAAATACTCATCCACGCGCTTCGAAAGGCAAATAGACAGAGGATATTACAGGCATGCAAACACGGAATGTCGACGTACCGGGTTCCAAAGAAGGTCACTTTTCGCCGGGCAGCGACTACAACCTGAATCTCGCACGTCACTACATGGTGAACATCCTTTGTGTCGCGATGGCCAACCGGAGCGTTCGGTCAGAACTCATTGAATGGACGGAGCGTCAGAAGTCGTTCTTGGAGTCATTGGGCGTTCGGTGCGTCTTGCGCGATGGTTACAAGAAAAAGTCGGTACTCCGCAACATCAAGCGTGCGATTCGAGCTCTCAAGTTCGAAATCCGTCGACGAAAGTCCTTAGAACCGGAAGCCAATGCAACAAGACTGGTAATTGAACGTTTTTCGCTTGGCGCGGCGGCGGCGGCGCTGCTTGAGCTCGCATACAGCTACACCCATTGTTTTGTAGTTGAAGAGATTTGGGAAAACGTCAGCAACGCGAGCTTCAGACCGATTGACGAGTTGTCGCTTCTCCTGCGACTACCATGCCACCGGATCGAGAGCGGCCTCAGGGAACTTGCACGCTCCGGAATCTCAGATTGGGAGATAGGCACGGGACCGAACAAATATCTTGACCGCGACAACCTCATCCACGACTGGTTCCACGAGGTGTGGCATCCTCCGGTGCGTGATATGGCTGAATTGACTTCGCGGCTGGTCGGTGAACCGTGTAGCGCACAGTTAGGCAGCGACGACTTCGCCCACGTAGTCGAACGAGATGCAGTTCAACGGGTTATGAACGCAGCGATGTCTAAGCGACACGCCGGTACGCAGGTAACGGGTGTCAACATCCTGCTCGTGGGCAGGGCCGGCACGGGCAAGACCGAATTTGCCAAAACAGTCGCATCGGCGTCTGGTACGACACTCTTCTCAGTTGGCGAAATCCGTAGTGGCGACGAGGAATCGTGCAATGACACTCGCGATCGCCGCGCTGATTTCCGCAACGAGTTGCGCATGGCTCAAACGCTCCTTAAGTCTATGCCTGCGGCTGCAATACTGTGCGATGAGGCCGAGGACGCGCTTGAGTCCGACGCCGGCTCCCGCCTCTCGAACCACAGACTCCTTGAGGACAATCCCGTTCCGGTAATATACACCATGAATAGCTTGAAAGACCTGGATGAAAGTATGCTGAGGCGATTTTCACTCGTCGTCAGGTTTAACGCTCACGGTCCGTCGCGCCAGACAGCCATTTTGCGGCGGATGCTGACGGAGAGCGGGATCGATGGAATCGACGCTTTCAGTTGCGCCAGACGACTCGTGGACGAACTCGAGTGTACACCGGGCATCCTCGCGAAGGCCATCGAAACGAGCCGCCTTGTGGGCGGTACGGAAGCGGATGTGTACCGGTACTGCGAGCAACTCGAGCGAACCGTCACCACGCAGTACGCGCGACCCAGGCTGGGTCAGCCGGTCCCGGCGGAACTCCCATGGGAGGCATTCTCGCATCTCGAAAGGGATGCTGAAGACGCCAGAAAGACCCTGGCTTCGGCAACACACAACAAGAAGAAGGGAATCAACATCCTCTTGTACGGACCTCCCGGTACCGGAAAGACCGAGTTCGCCCGCACGCTCTGTGGCGAGGTGGGCACGCGCTTGTACTCAGTTGGCGCCAACGAGGTAGGTCCGAAGTCCCGGCGTACAGTATCGCGCACGGATGCACTCGAATATGCGCTCGAGGCTCTGGCTGACGAACCCGGCGCCGTGGTCTTCTTCGACGAAATGGAGGACTTCGAAAGCTTGGAGAAGCACTGGCTGAATCGGATACTCGAAGAGAATCCGGTACCGATCATCTGGGCGTGCAACTCCATTGAGTATTACCGGGTGTTTCAGCCGTTTTTCATCGACCGTATGATACACGCGATCGAATTCCGGCAGATGTCCGGACACGCACGAAAGCGGATGTTTACGGACATACTCACCAGGGAACACATTCCGGACGCCGAAGCGCGCCGACTCGCCGTTGAGCTGGCGCAGGAAAAAACGGTGACTCCGAGACAACTGGCTATGGCGACGCGTCAGGCTGCAATGGTGAATGGCGACGTGGAGACCATCCGGCGCAATATCGCTCAGAAGGCGAAATTGCGGCACGGTGTCTGCGCACCCGATAGCAAACGGATCGCGAAGTACGACCCCGCGCTCGTACACGCGGATGTAGAAATGCAAGCGCTTACAGAGAGAATCACGTCCATGAGCGCCCGCCGTTTCGCGATGTGCCTTTGCGGGCCTCCCGGAACGGGCAAGACCGCGTATGTGGGTTACGTTGCCGAGCGGTTGGGCATGGATCTGTTGCCCAGGCGGGCTTCAGACCTGTTGAGCAAGTGGGTCGGGCAGACGGAACAGCAGATCGCCGCGGCGTTCGCAGAGGCGGTCGCCACTCAATCATTCCTTGTTTTCGACGAAGTCGATTCCCTCTTGATGGACCGGGAATTGGCCGTGCGTTCCTGGGAAACGAGCATGGTCAACGAATTGCTCAGCCAGATGGAGCGTCACCCGCTTCCGTTCGCTTGCACCACAAACCGCCGGGAGGCGCTCGATCCGGCGGCGGCCCGCCGTTTCCTTTTTCGGGTCGAGTTTTTCTACATGGACCGGAAACGTGTCGAGAGGGCGTTCGGGTTTTTCTACGGTTGTGAAGCGCCTCCAGAGGCACTCGCATTGGACAAACTCACACCGGCGGATTTTGCGAATGTCCGCGAGCGGGCGAAAATCCTGAAATTTCTCGACGATCCGGAACGGATCGCCAATGCGCTCGCCGAGGAGTGCCGCGCAAAGCCGGGCGGCGGCAGGATGGGGTTCCGATGAAGTTGGTTATGCGAGGGGAACGACCTGGCGGAAGGGAACTGCAATAAGGATTGGTTACTGGCGATATCTATTTCGAGGAAGCTTTGGGCCTGTGGCCTTTGAGTTGATGTTTGCGCAACGGCTTGGATTTCTCAATGGAGATCGCATCGTGCGGCCAAGGAAGCAGTACGAGCCCGGTTCATTTTCACGTCAAAGAACCCATCCGCTGTTCAACTCCCTCTGCGTTCACAAGGAATAGAGAGGTGGATCACATGACATTGTCACTGGTTCGAATGATTAGTCAGCGTCAAAAGGAACTCGCTGTTACGCGCGGTGAACTTGTACGTCGTATGGGATATGCCAATATCGCCAAAGGATGCCGGCGAATCGACCAGGTCTGTCACGGACACGTTGAAATGGCCGAGAAACTCCGCGGCGCACTGGCGCGGGGTCTTGAGGTGGATGTAAGGGTGGTAGATGAGGCTATTGAGGGCACTCGCGCCGAAGTGATCGCGGCGGAGGACAGGGCCTATCGCGAGTCTTTCAAGCCTCACGCAGTCATACTCACAGAGCGCAGGACACCGTCGCAGATCACAATGTACGCAGTAACCGGAGGCGCCCACCATCGCATCATTCCGATGAACGAGGGGTCGTCTCCCAAGACATTCGCGACACAGGCACGGAAGGCACTTCCGAAGGTTGTTCCCTTTTTCGGGCGACCAACCGGATTCGTGATTAACTATACTCCTGACTTTGCCTTGAAGTTCGACAGGAGCGGAAGATTGGTCGCGAGGCTTGATCGGGCGTACCGCGTTGGGGAGTCAGGTGTCATCATCGGCGGCAAGTACATCGGCGAGAGCACATGGGCGGCGCTCCTTGGGGAAATAGCTTTCCGTGTTTGAAAAAATGGGATCGGATTGAATTCCGGCGAACACGTGGCAGATTGAATTCTTGTGTTGATTCATGGTGAAGTTCAAAGGTGAACCCCGGTTGTGGAAATGAAGGTTCCGGTATGGACCAGTTCAACAGGTCTGGAAATTGGGACGATTCGGAATACCGGGTGATTCGAAAACGTCACATCGCTCTGCCTGTCACAACCCATCATATCTGTCGAGTGAACTACGATTTGCATGGTAAGATAGCGTCCTGGTCTGACGACCTTGACGAATTGTACGGCGAAACGCTTAATGAACTGCGGGAAGAGATCAGGCACGTTCTCCGTGCGTTCTGCTTGCCAGTGCTTGAAGAGAAATCAACGGCAGAGGGACTGACTCTCGTACGTGTCGATTCGAGAGAAATATCCAATGAAGGACTCTATGCCGATCTCTTCAGCCGAGCATCACTGGTGGTGGAATTCGTTCATCAATTCGTGGGAATCCATCCAATTCCAGATAAGAATGCCTTCCTGCGCTTGCTGTACGCACGGGCCCTGAAGGCGCTTTACAGATTTCGAATAGAGGCGAGACGACTGGATCGTAGGAATCGATAACTCGTCGTGCAACCTGAGCGGGGTCGAGACTTCATATGTCGCGCGAGGAGACTGGATATGGGCGAAGAGAAAAACGAAGAAGCGCACATTCCCGGGAAGCACCGGACGCCAGCGGCCTCGCACCTGGAAGCGGCCGAAAAAGCCAGAGCTCAAGCTGCAACGTGGCGAGAGATCGCAGAGAAGGCCCTGGTCGATCACGCTCAGCGTGAAGCCCGATTCACGAAGCGCAGTGCGGAATTGGAATCCCAGGGCGCCCTCGCAAGGGGCTTTTTGCAAGCAAGGCAGGCCGCCACAGCCTGGGACGCCGCTGCGGACAAGTGGCAGGCCGGGGACCGGAAGCAGGCGGAGCACTTCGAGGAGGAGGCGAACGCCGCGACGATGGAATCCCTGGACGGGCTGGACAAAGCCGACGAACTCTGGGAGATGGAGCAGGAGAGCAAATCGGCCGCAAAGGCGAGAAATAAAAAACCGTAATGGCGATCATCCGGCGAAGGCACATTCAAGCGGCGAAGAGGTCAAAATTGCGTTTCACTGAAACGGTTCGATCGTTGGGATTGTGAGGTTGTTTCCGAAAATAAAAAAGACTAAATTAACCAAGTGAACCATGGAAAGACAATACCTCTCCAAGTCCAGAATCATGGCGGGTCTCCAGTGCCAGAAGCGCTTGTGGCTGGAGGTGCATCGGCCCGACCTCATCGAATACGACCCCGGTGTGGAGCACCGCATGGCGGTGGGTGAGGACGTCAATGACGTGGCTCGCGCTCAATATCCTGGCGGGGTGCTTGTCGAATTCGATAACGTGCCCAATGCTGCCATCGAGGAGACCGGTCGTCTGCTGGAAGAACGGCCCGGTATCCCGATCTTCGAGGCCACCATCGCGGCGGATGGCGTTCTGGTGCGGGTAGACATTCTAGAATCGAGCCGTGATGGGTTCGATCTCATCGAGGTAAAGTCCACGACCTCGGTTAAGCCTCATTACTACGATGATTGCGCCGTGCAGACCTGGGTTCTTGAACGCGCGGGACTTACTGTAAAGGACATCCGGCTTTGTCATATCGACAACGGATTCGTGTATCGGGGTGGTGGCGACTATCGCGGCCTGTTTCACCTTGAGGACGTGACGAAAGAAGTGCGCGAACGAATCCGTTCAGTCCCTCAATGGGCACAGGGCTGTGGGGAAGTGCTGAGCGGCCTCGAACCGGACATCGAAATGGGAGCCCATTGCACGGTACCTCATTCATGTCCTTTTATAGGCTATTGCCGCGGCGAGGAGACCGAATACCCTCTCAGATGCATGCCGCGTCCCCGAGGTTCCGCTGAAGTCATCGCCGGCTTGATCGCCGAAGGCATTGACGACATTCGTGAAATTCCGGAAGGCCGGCTGGCAAACGAAAGACAGAAATGGGTACGCCGCGCTACGATAGCGGGAACGCCGGAACTGAGGCAGGAAGCTGCCGTCGTGGGCGCATACGGCTGTCCGCGCTACTACCTCGACTTCGAAGCAATCCAATTCGCCATCCCAATCTGGGAAGGTACGCGCCCCTTCGAGGCCCTGCCGTTTCAATGGTCCTGCCACATTGAGGCTGCGTCCGGAGACCTGCGGCACGAAGAATACCTTGACAGGACCGGCATCGCTCCCATGCGCGCGTGCGCGGAGTCGCTGTTGAGAATCGCAGGTGAAGAAGGTCCTGTCTTCGTGTACGGGAGCTATGAAAAGGTAATCCTGAACGCACTGGCTACCCGCTTTCCGGATCTTGCCGCCGATCTGTACAAGCTTACCGAGCGACTCGTGGATCTGCTTTCCATTGTGCGACGGACTTACTACCACCCTGATATGCTGGGTTCGTGGTCGATCAAGAAGGTCTTGCCGACTGTGGCGCCGCATCTTGACTATGGAACGCTCGGTGAAGTCAAGGACGGTAACGCTGCCGGAACGGCTTATACGCGCATCATCAATACCGAAACGAACGACGCCGAACGCCAGCGGCTGGTGGGCGAATTGTTGGAATATTGCAAGCGCGACACGCTGGGTCTGGTGGAACTCGTGAAGTTTCTTTCTCGTGGCGCCCCGAAACCACCGACAACGTCATAGGAAAGGCATCCCATGAATGAGACGCCAAACCTCTGCGGATTCGCGACTGTCAACACCGTAGGGGCGCCCACAAGGGATGCCCCTACGGTGAGGGGTTCCAGGACGGTCGGAGATGGCCGCGTGTTTCCCATCTATCGGTTGCTGGTAGGTAATTGGCAATACATGGCCAGATTCAGCGGATAGTCGTTTTGGTAGGGGCGTCCCTCGTGGGCGCCCGACCCTGTCAGCGACGAAGGGACCGCGAAGACCAGGGCACCCACAAGGGGTGCCCCTACGGTGAGGGGGTTCCAGGACGGTTGGAGACGGCCGCCTGTTTCCCATCTATCGGCTGTTGGCACGTAATTGGCAGTGCAAGGCCAAATTTAGCGGATTTTCGTTCAGGTAGGGGCGTCCCTCGTGGGCGCCCGTTTTTGTCAGCGACGGAGGGCCGCGAAGACCAGGGCACCCACAAGAGGTGCCCCTACGGTGAGGGGGTTCCAATTTGGTGGGAGATGGCCGCATTTCTACCATCAATCGTTTGTTGGTAAGCAACTGGCAATGCAATGCCAGATTTAGCTGATTGTCGTTCCGTTAGGTGCGTCCCTTGTGGGCGCCCAATACCCCTTTCATCACCGCCTGGCCCTCTTGCGCCTGTTTTGTGCCTTCTTGCCATACGACCCACTATGCCGTAATTCCCCGTCTACGACGTGAATCTCGTCACCTACCCGCCTGAAATAGACTCGATACCTACCATGTCTAATCTTGTACTCTGAAATTCCCGGTGGGAGACCTTCAACCTTCGTCGCTCTCAACTCCCGTCTCTTGTCTGGATTCCCCAGGCTTTTGATTTTATCCAGAAGAACAGGTCCAACATGTGACGGCAAATCCTCCAAAAATACCACTACCCTATCCCGAATAACGACTTTCTGCTCTACCAACGGAACCCTTCCTCTTGACGAACGACTTTGTCCTGCGACGTAAGCCTTCGCATATCCGCATCGCCTAACGCCTGCCCCACTTCCGCTCCAATTTCTCAAAAACCCGATTGGTCTCGTCAACCGTCAACATCCTGCTCTTGCCGGTACGCAGTTCTTCGGTGGTACGCAATGCTCGCGCTACCTCTGCAGCCTTCTCATCCTCCTCCCGGGTCACGTCTTCCGCGCGCGCCCCCCTCACAACTCGATTGATCCATCCCATAACAAGGGTACCAGCACCCATTACGTCCTCCATTCCTCACATCTACCAGCGAGAGTCCTCACACGTTTCATCACTCCAAACAGCATGCACGGCTTGTGCCTACCTTGTAAGTTGTCACAAATTTCCTGCATCTTGTCAAGGGGAAAGATTACACTTTCCTTAATGAAAGCACGAACTTCCACCTATTTAAAGCATTGTAAAATAAATGATTTATTCCATATTGCTCTTTAGGCGATCGTGATCCCGTGGTACAGGTGAGGTAACCGCGAAGACCAGGGCACCCACAAGGGGCGCCCCTACGGCGAGGGGGTTCCAGGACGGTTGGAGATGGCCGCTTGATTCCCGTCTATCGGCTGTTGGTACGTATATGTCAACGCAAGGTCAGATTCAGCGGATTGTCGTTGTGGTAGGGGCGTCCCTTGTGGACGCCCGACGTTGGCATCGACGGAATCCGCGCAATCACCCTCTCACGGCCTCGACCATGTTGCGGCAGCCGTGGAGATAGATGCCCGTATCGACCGAGAGGGCGATGTAACGAACGCCCGCGTCGATCCAGCGCTTCGCTGCGTCGGGGCTGTCCGCGAAGGTGCCCACGGTAAGCCCGGCCCTGTTGATCTCAACCGTGGCTTCCCGCATCCGGTCCACCACACGTGGATCGCTCACCTGGCCCGGGATACCGAGGGACTGGGAGAGGTCGTACGGGCCCAGGAAGACGACGTCCAGGCCGGGTACGGCGATGATGGCGTCCAGGTTTTCCAGGCCCTCCACGCCTTCCACGTGGATCAGGACCATGGACTCCCGGTTCAGCCGCTCGAAGATCCGGCCGCCTTCCGCGAAGTACCGGGCCGCGCGGGTGTAGGGTGAAACGCCCCGCATCCCCAGAGGGGCGTACTTCGCCGCCTCCACGAGGGTCTCGGCGTCGGAACGGGTGCGTATCTGGGGGACCTGGACGCCCTCCGGCCCGATGTCCAGCGCCCGGAGCACCTGGGGCGGGTCGTTTTCCCTGACGCGCACGATCGGTGAAATACCCGCGCCCTTCGCCACGCGGCACAGGTTTTCGGTGGTCTCGATGTCCAGCGGACCGTGTTCGGTGTCCAGAACGACGAAGTCAAAGCCGGCGTACGCGGCGATTTCGATGAGCGCGCCGGAAGCGAGGTTGACGAAGGGACCCAGGACGACTTCGCCGGCTTTCAGTTTGGCTTTCAGGCTGGTTTCGGGCATGGATATCTCCGCGACAGGGGTCGGATCTACGGAACGGTTGAATCGTCAAATATAGCCCGGCGCCGAAAACGTGTAAAGCGGAAAGCCCCGGCGCCGGACCGGCTTGACATTCGAGCGCCGCATCCGTATATATGAGGTATAGGATCTGCAGCGGGAAGGAGGACGGAATGAACACCGATCTGCGAGAATTCGCACTACGCCTCAAAGTCATCGAAATTCTCAAGAGATACTGCTGGGTGCGGCACCAGTTGAGGGTCATTCAGCTCTGGAAGAAACTCTACATCCATCCGAACTGACGCATGCGAACCGATTGCTGAACAAGCGCCCGGGCTGAGACGGTCCGGGCGCTTTTCTGTTGTCCGGGACGAATGCCGGGCGGACTCTCGGTGGCTCCGGTTTCCGACTCGGGCGCATCCCATCGAGATGATTTGGGTTGATCGTCATCCGTCGATTCGTTAGATTTCCGGCCGATATGGCTTCCGGACAGAACAGGATTCGCGAGGTCTTCGACCGGTTGATGGATGCCTTCGGACCCCAGGGCTGGTGGCCGGCGGAAACCGCGTTCGAAACGATGGTCGGGGCCATATTGACGCAGAATACGGCCTGGACGAACGTGGAACGAGCGGTGGAAAGGCTCAAGGCCGCCGGAGCGCTGGATGCCGGGACCATGCTGGACATGCCCGACGTCGAGCTGCAAACCCTGATCCGCCCCGCGGGGACCTTCCGCGTAAAAACCAGGAGAATGAAGGCGTTTCTGGCGTACTTTGTTTCCGGGTACGGCGCGGACGTCTCACGGATGGTGGAAGTCCCCACGCGGCGTCTGCGCGAGGAACTGTTGTCGGTAAACGGGATCGGACGCGAAACCGCGGACTGCATCCTGCTGTATGCGCTCGACAGACCGAGCTTTGTGGTGGATGCCTATACGCGCCGCGCCTTTGGAAGATTGGGGGTGATCGACCGGGCGCTCGATTACGATGAGGTCAAGCGCAGGTTCGAAGCCGCGCTGCCGGCAGACGCGCGGACCTTCAACGAGTACCACGCCCTGATCGTGGCGCTCGGCAAGCGGGTGTGCCTGCCCGCGCCCAGGTGCGGGGAGTGTGTGCTGAATTCGATCTGTGATACGGGAGGAACCGATGGCCAGGTTTGAGCTGTGTTTCAATACCAGTACGATCAAGCCGGCGTCCCTGGACGAGAAGATCCGCGCAGCGGGCGACGCGGGTTATGGGTCGATCGAGCTCTGGAACGACGACCTGACGGATTGGGAACGGGGCGGCGGAAAATTGTCCGACATCAGACGGATGCTGGATGACCACAACCTCAAAGTGCCGGACGTGGTCCACCTTTCCGGTTGGATGGACGCGGAGGAATCGGCTTTCGAGACAGAGCTACTCTCTGAGGCCCGGCGGCGGATGGAGCAGGGCGCGGCCGTCGGCGCGCCGCGCATCATCGCCGGACCCACGCTCGGTCGCGCGGACCTGAACCGGGCGGCGGACCGCTATTGCAGGCTGATGGAACTGGGCCACGAGGTCGGATGTCTGCCCGCCCTCGAATTCCTGGGTTTCGTGGAGCACGTCAATAACGTGGACGTATTGATGAGCATCGTGAATCTGGCGGACCACCCTGAAACGACAGTCGTAATGGACGCGTTCCACATCTATCGCGGCGGTGGGCGGGACGAGGACATCCTGAAGGTGCCGGGGGCGCAGGTGTCCATTTTCCATATTGACGATGCGCCGCGAACGGACCGTCCGAGGGAGACGCTTGCGGACGGAGACCGCGTGTATCCCGGCGACGGGATATTGAACCTGCGGACGATGCTCGAGATGCTGGCTTCGCAGGGGTTCTCCGGTCCCGTGTCGCTCGAGTTGTTCAATGAAGACCTCTGGCGTCAGGACCCGGGCGAAGTGGCGCGGGTGGGGGCGGAAAAGGTGAGACGGCTGATCGAGACCGTGGAATGAATGCGCAAAGCCGCGACATGGTATACGTAGGCGAAACGGCGATCCCCGGATCGACGGTACTCGCGCCGCTCGCCGGCGTCACGGACCGGTCTTTCCGGCTGCTGTGCCGCGAGCAGGGCGCGGGTCTGGCCGTGACGGAAATGGTGAGCGCCAAAGGCCTGGCGGACGGCAGCGAGCGATCCAGCCGATACCTGGATTTCGATGGAGACGAGCATCCGATTTCCGTGCAGATATTCGGGTCCGAACCTGAAGAAATGGCCGAAGGCGCGCGGGTGGCGGCCGAGCGCGATCCCGATATGCTCGACATCAACTGCGGGTGTCCCGTGAAGAAAATCGTGAACCGGCGCGCGGGCGCGGCCCTGCTGAAGGACCCGTCGCGGCTGGGCAGGATCGTATCGGCCATGGCGCGGGCGGTGTCCATCCCGGTCACGTTGAAGATCCGCAGCGGATGGGACGATGCGGACACGGCATCCGACGTCGCGCGCGTGGCGGAAGACATGGGCGCCGCCGCGATCGCCGTGCACGGCCGGACGCGTCAGGCGGGTTTTTCAGGCCGGGCCGACTGGGACGTGATCCGGGAAGTATCCGAAGCCGTCTCGATTCCCGTCATCGGCAACGGAGACGTCAGGGATCCGCTGGCGGCGAAAGACATGATGGAGCTGACCGGTTGTGATCTCGTGATGGTGGGCCGATGGGCGATCGGCGACCCGTGGCTGTTCGGACGGATCGAGCAGTATCTGGCCACCGGCGCGCTGCTGGCTCCACCAGCCGCCGGCGAACGGATAAGGATGGCGATCCGGCACCTGCGACTTTCGGTGCAGAACAAGGGGTTGCCCGCCGGGGTCCGTGAGATGAGAAGGCATTTTGCCGCGTATATCAAGGGCATCGATGGGGCGGCGGCATATCGGCGTGCATTGATGACAGAGGATGACCCGGTTGCGGTCGAGGCTATTCTGAACGCCGTTCGGCTGAATGCAGAGGAGGTGTCCGTTGACGCCTGAGCAGGTCCGGCACGTGCTGGAGGCGGTTCGCGGAAACGAACTGGACGTCGACAGCGCAATGGATCAGTTGAAGAATCTGCCGTTCGAAGACCTGGGATTCGCGCACGTGGACCATCACAGGGCAATGCGGCAGGGGTTTCCGGAGGTGATCTTCTGCCAGGGCAAGACCGCCGAACAGGTGGCGGAGATCGCACGACGGATTTCGGAGGCGGGCTCCACGCTTCTGGCAACCCGGGCCGACCGCGCTCACGCGGACGCCGTTCGGGCAGCGTTGCCGGGGGTGGACTACAACCCGGTCGCGAGGACGTTGCTGTTACACGGAAGCGATCAGGAAGATATCGCCACGGCGGGCGAGGTCCTCGTCATTTCGGCGGGAACGTCCGATTTGCCGGTTGCCGAAGAGGCGGTTGTGACGGCCGGGGCGATGGGTAGCCGGGTGAAGAAGCTGTTCGACGTCGGCGTTGCGGGGATTCACCGTTTGTTCGCCTACAGGGAACAGATCGACCGGGCGGCGGCGATTGTGGTTGTGGCTGGCATGGAGGGCGCGTTGCCGTCGGTGGTGGGCGGACTCGTGGGTGTGCCCGTGATTGCGGTGCCGACCAGCGTGGGCTATGGCGCCAGTTTCGGGGGGCTGGCCGCGCTGCTGGGGACGTTGAATTCCTGTGCGCCCGGCGTGGCGGTTGTGAATATCGACAATGGATTCGGCGCGGGATTCTTTGCGGGTCTGGTCACGCGCTCGCAGGACCGCGGAGCGGGTGGATCGTAGCCGTTACCGGCGTCCCAGGCCGAGGCGGTTTTCCAGTGAAACGGGGCGTCCGCGGGTATCCACGAGCGGGCGCGCCGGAAATGAGCCTTGCGTTTTGTAGCTGAGAACGACCAGAAAGAGCAGCGCGACCGGTACGGCAAGCAGGTCTGCCGGAAGGTCCGGCGCCAGATAGATGAGGCAGATCCAGGCGATAAGGCCCGTAACCATGGCCGCGAGCGCGCCGGGCAGATTGGACCGGGACCACCAGATGCCGGCGGTGAGCGGCACGAAGAGGGTGGCGAGCAGGATCGACCACGAATTCACCATCAGCGTATAGACGGTATTGTGCGCCAGCGCGAGGTAGAGGGCGATCACGCCGAGAATCGGAACGCTGATGCGGCAGATCCTGAGAATGGAACGTTCGCCGGCGTCGGGCCGGACGAATCGGGCCAGGTCCCACCCGATCACGCTGGCCGGGGCCAGCAGGGCGCTGTCCGCGCTGCTCATCAGGGCGGACACGAGCGCGCCAAGGAATACCGCCATCGCCAGGGGTGAGAGGTATTTCATACCCAGTTGCATCATGATTAAATCCGGGTCGGCGATATCCGGAAAGACGAGGGTCCCCGCAATGCCGAGAAAGACCGGCAGCAGCCCCACCGTGATATAGAGCGCCCCGGCAAGATAGGCGCTGTTCTGTGCAACGGTCTCGCTCCTGCTGGAAAGGCTGCGCTGGATCAGATCCTGCCCTGCCAGATTCCCGAGTCCGATGACCAGCCAGTCCCGGGCGTACGCGAACCAGCCGGGCGCGCCGGCATCCCGGGGATAGAGGTAGAACCGGTCTTCGGGGATGCGTGCGCTGATGGCCGACCAGCCTCCCATATCGTTCAGCAGCAGCGGCGTGATGACCAGGAGCCCCACCGTCAATACGGCAACCTGGATGAAGTCCGTCAGCGTGACGGCCCACATGCCCCCCGCGGTCGTGTACACCAGGACGATAGCCGCGCCGATACAGATGCCCACCGTGGGATCGATTCCGGTAAGCGACTGGATGACGCGCCCGAAGGCGACCATGAGGGACGCCACCCAGCCCAGATACGCGGGAATGGTACACAGTGCGGCCAGAGCGCCCGCCGAAGGCCCGAAGCGGCTTTCGAAAAACCCCGCGATGGTCGTCAGGCCCATCCTGCGCATGACCCTGACGTAGAAAAGGCCCGCCAGGAAAAGGCAGAGGGCCGCGCCGAACGGATCGGCGATGACGCCCGGAAAACCCTTCTTGTAAGCCTCGCTTGCGGCGCCGATGACGATCCCGCCCCCGAACCACGTGGCCGCCAGGGTCCCCGTGGCCAGCCAGATGCCCAGCCTCCGGCCCGCAACGATGAAATCCGCGGAACCCTTGATCCGCCGGCCGGCGTACAGTCCCACTGCGAGCGTCAGCAGGACGTAGACCGAAAGACCCAGGATAATTGGAAGGTTGGCCATGGCGTAAGTCAGTATCTGGATTCCGTGGATGATTGTAACGACGCGTTGAAGATCCCGGTTTACTTGATCCGGTTGTGCTGTTTCATAATCTCGACCAGTCGATCCACGGGAATTCCAGGCATCGTCCTGTTGTCCCGTCCGGTCATGGCGTCCGCGGCGCAAAGCGCGTTGACGATGGCTTCCTCTGTCGCCTCGACCGTGGCCTGCAGGAGCGGGTTGAGGCGGTGGTCGCGCAGTGTATGTACGGTATCCACCATCGCCGGGTCCCGCGGGATGCGGCGCGACGTGGAGAACGCGAGCGCGAGGTCGCCGCTGCTGGTCCTGGAAAAGGTGCCGGTGCGGCTCATGCCCAGCGCGGACCGTTTGCAGAGCCGCCGAAGCTGAACCGGGATCAGCGGCGCATCGGTGGCGATGATGATGACAATGGATCCGTCACGAGTCGGTTTACGCGGCGCGACCGGAAGATGCCGTCCCACGGGAACGCCGTCGATGACCAGGTTGGGACGGCGACCGCAGTTTGCCACGACAAGCACGCCCAGGGTATAGGCGCCCTGGGCACTGTCAAGTACACGCGATGCGGTTCCGATGCCGGCCTTGAAGCCGTATGCGCGCATGCCGGTGCCGGCGCCCACCGACCCTTCCGAAACCTGTCCGCCCGCCGCGGATTCAATTGCCCGGATGACGTGTTCCTCTTTCACGTGGCGGCCCGCAATGTCGTTGAGGCCGCCGTCGTAACATTCGGCCACGACGGGAAGAGGCACACGCCCCGGATTCTGCTGGAGCATATAGGCCACAACGCCGCTGTACCCTTCGCCGACGCTCAGCGTGTTCGTGACGACCACGGGCACCTCCAGCAGGCCCCGCTCGTTGATCCATTCCATGCCCGTCATCTCGCCGTTGCCGTTGAGCGCTTCCGCCGCGGCGAAGACCTGGTTCAGATAGACGTCGTCGGGGTGCGGAACCACCGCGGTGACACCCGTGCGGACGGGTCCCTTTCCGACAACCAGTTCCCCCTCGCCGCTGATCAGGGTGACGTGCCCCACGCCCACGCCGGAGACGTCCGTGATGGCGTTGTGCGGGCCCGGCGCAAGCGTGCCGATGCGGATACCGAGATCTCGTGCGCGGGGCCGTTGGGCATCTGCGGCGCCGGTGCAGAGCGCCAGGCTGAGAAGCATGGGTATCGATCGCCGCAGGTTCGTATAAAGATCCATATCGCTTGGCTGGGAGTGCGGTAAGGCGAAAGGCCGGTTGTCGGACGCTCAACGGACCCGAAACACCGATCGGGAAAAGAAGCCGCCGATCGTCGATCCCACCCGGCTGGCGGGGTGCGTCCTGCCTTTCCAGACGAAACTTCCGAATGTCCCGAACAACCCCACCAGGACCGTGTATGGAATCTGTACGAGTTCCCATACAGGCAATACGGGGAGGAGGTCCGTCCGTCCGAAGCGCCGGGCGCCTCGCCATACCACGCCCAGGTCCGCCAGCGTCTTGACTGCCAGGCACGACAGGGGTAGGCCGACAGCGGCTTCCACTGCTCCGATGACAATTCCGGACGGGATGAGGAGGTTGATCAGAAAGACATTTGCGAGATAGACGAAGAAGACGGGATTCAACGACGCCATTCTCCGGGCGTTCGACGCCCATCGCCGCCGCTGGGTCCAGAGACCGGCCATCGATTCCGCCCTTCGTGTGCTGACAAAGGTATGCGGGTGGTCTGAAAATGCGATTCTTGCACCGGCCCTTCGAAACAACTGAAGGAGGAGAACGTCGTCGCCGGAAGGACAACGGGCGATTTTCTCGAAGCCGCCAACCTTTTCGAAAAGCGCCTTCCGGTAAGCGAAATTCTGTCCCGATGCGGCCAGCGGCGCCCCGAGATTGGCCGCGCCCGCCGACGCGGACATCAGGGCGAGAAAGTCGAAGGCCTGGAGTCGCTCCGCCGGCGTGAGCGGTTCACCGGCATTTCTTACCTGCGAGAATCCGATGACGACGTCGGCGCCGTTCTCGAGTTGCGATACCATGCCCGAAATCCAGGTAGCCGGAACCGAACAGTCCGCGTCTGTTGTCAGAATGACGCGCCCGCGCGCGGCCCGGATGCCTTCTGAAAGGGGCCGTTTCTTTGCGGCCATGTGTTGAAAGGCGTCGGTGGATTCGATACACCGGACGTTGGGATAAGCCCTTGCGAAACCCGTCGCGATTTGCATCGTCCCGTCCGTCGAACCGTCGTCGACGACCAGGACTTCGCAGCGGTCGGCGGGATAGGACTGGCTGACCAATCCCTGGAGGCATTCGCCGATGAAGCCGGCTTCGTTCCTGGCCGCAATGACGACGGATACGAACGGAAAGGCGTTGGCGGGAACGGGCCGGGGCCTTCGGCGCAGGCCGACCAGAAACGCCAGGGCGGCGCCCAGGTAGACTGCCGTCGATATCAGCAGAAACGCATGGACAAGAGACGTAATCACGGATATCCGCGGTTGGCAGTGTGTTGTATCGGCCCGATACGGGAACGGCGCCAATAGACGGTTTTCGACGCCAGGATGCTCGATCCTGCTACTTCACCTCTTCGATATCGTAGAACATGCCCTTGATGCCTTCCGAACAATTGTTGCAGATGGGTACTGCGGACCGGTCCTTGAGGATGGCATTTCTGAAGCCGTTATATGCCTCCCCGGACCAGACGCTGTCGAAGTCCCGGTCTTCAAGGACGTTGCCCAGACCGTAATGCACGTCTTTGTCGAAACAGCACGGAGACACGGCTCCGTCCCAGTTGACAACGGTACTGTACCACAGGTGCCTGCAGGAATTCGTGATTTTGCCGTTCATCGTCAGCCGGTCCGCGTCGTAAAGATAACGGCTGTAGGATTCGTCTTCGGGAAGGAAATGTTCCGCTTCCGCATCTGTATAAACCTGGGCCGTTTTCAGCGAGAGACGGTCCACGCCCAGTTCCCGTGCGAGGTTCCGGGCGGCGTCGATCTCGGCCTCGTTGTGCTTGAAGATGATGAACTGCAGGTGGATCACCGGATGATCCGCATTCAGTGCCTTCTTGGCCGTACTCAGAAGGCGGATCCCGTCCAGGACCCGGTCGAAATTTCCGCCCACCCGGTATTTGACGTAGGATTCCGGGGTCACGCCGTCCAGGGAAACCACGATTTCGTCGAGACCGGAGGTGACGATATCCTCGGCGTCGCTTCGGCTGCGTATGTAGTGGACGTTGGTGCTGGTGATGGTGGGTACGTTGTGCGCTTTCGCCAGACGGACCATGTCGGTCAGCCGCTTGTTGATGAAGGGTTCGCCCTGGTTCCACAGCATCAGCAGCAGAAGGTCCTTTGCCTGTTCCTTGAAGATCCGTTTGAAGGCCTCGAATTCCATCGTACCCCGCGGCCGTGTCAACCCCCCGTTCCCGGATGGACACAGCGGGCATTTGAGGTTGCAGAGGTTGGTGGGCTCGAGCATCAGGACGAAGGGGCGTCCCATGCGGATATCGCGGCCGGCCAGGCGGGAGAGCATGTACGAGGATACGACCTTGGCCGCGTTCCAGACCCGCCGTACCGTCAGCGTCCGATGATAGCGCGCAACGGTTCCGGGCAACAGTCTGAGTGAAAGCATATCTACTTCCAGCGGGAGGGCGCCAGTGCGCCTGCGGCGCAGATGACAACCACGTAGGGTACGGAAATCAGTTCAAGGAGCGGAAGTAACCGGAGGATCTTCCGCGCGTTGAAACGGCGGGCGGCTCTGGCAAGCAGCAGCCAGTCGGCGAGTAATTTCGCCGCAACCATCACACCGAACGGTACGCGGAACGCCGGGTGATGCCACGCGAGGAAAGGCGCCGCGGCGAGAGCCACGTGGAATATATAGACACACGCGGCCACAAGCAAGACTGAATATCCATAATGGACCGCCTTCGACTGATAGCGAACCTGGCGGCGGAAGAGCCCGTCGGTATGGGGTTTTGAATCCACCCTGGCATCGGGGTTGAACCGGATACGCCAGGCCGTCCGGGTGGCGATGCGCCGCATCAGCAGGACGTCGTCCCCGCCGCGTATATGACCGATGGGTCCGAAGCCGCCGGCATCGTGAAAGACCGCCCTGCGGTACGCCAGATTGCGCCCGGAACACGTCAGCGGAAGACCAAGGCCCATGCTTCCCGCCGCGAGTGTGGAAACCACGAGGCTCTGCAGGGCGAGCAATCTGGACAGAAGCCCTTTTCCCGGCAGAAGAGGCGCGTATCCGGCGACCATGCCGACGTCGGTGTCGAAGGCGCGGACCGTGGCAGCGATCCAGTCGGAGGAGGGGATACAGTCGGCATCGGTCGTGAGGATGATCTCCCCGGCGCCGGATCGGATACCCGCGACCAGCGCGTTCTTTTTCGGGCAGACGACCACACCTTCCGTAACCCGTACGACCTTGAGACCGGGAATACGATCCGACCACGCGAGAGCCCGGCGGGCGGTATCGTCGGTTGAACGGTCGTCGACGACGATGATTTCGGTAAGTTCGTGCGGGTAGCTCTGTTCGGCGAGTGCCGCCAGGCAACCGTCGATGCGATGGGCTTCGTTACGGGCGGGAATGACGATTGAAACGTCAGGGGATTCCACGCTGTTGCCGGGCGTCAATCTTCTCAGGCCCCGATGGATGGCGCCGGCGACGATAACGTAGACCAGGCAGAGGAGATAGGAGACGAATGCCAGCGCTTCCATCGTGGCCGTCAGTTTTCGCAGGCGCGGCGCGCATCGCCGATGCTCTGCTTGATCCAGGCCAGATTGGCGGGCGGCATGATACCGTAATTGTAGAACGAAAAGCGGCGGATGCCCAGATCCAGCGCGCGTTTGACGCCCGCGCTGAGTGTCGCAGCGTCCGGAGAAGCGGGAGGATAGGCCTGGAGGCCCACCACGAGTTGCCGCGGATTCTTCAGGTCGGGCACAATCTCGGAAATGGCCGCCCCGATCCGGTCGGCGTCCGGCGTATAGGCGAGGGTTTCCGCGTAATCCGCGATTTCCGCGAGGCGTGAGCGGTTGATCGCCGCGTTAAACCGGTCGCCCATAAAAATGGAGGAGACGTGGACGCCGGCGGCGGCCTTCACCTCTTCCAGCAGGCTCGCGACCACCTCGTCGCGCATCCGGACGAATGGCTCGAGTTGCGGCACGGCGGCGATGAGTTCCTCACGGGATTCCGCAGGCGGTTTGCCGGATGCCAGCGTTTGGCGCAATCTGATTTCTACGGACCGCGAAAGGGCGTCGGGGTCCAGGCCACTCGCTTTCGCCCTCGTCCGACAGGCGTCGCAGAAGCAAAGGGAGAGCAGCATCCGGCCGCCGGGTCCGAGATCGACGCCGTGTTTGACGTGATAGTGGGTGTGTCCGAACCCGCCGTAGGAGAGAGATTCGCATTCGAGGAGGGCGATGCCGTAGTTTGCCACGAGGTCTCTGGCCAGCGCGGCGGCGAAGGCGCGCACACCGGGATTGGCCGGGCAGAGCCAGGACGTGCTGACGTCTCCGGTACAGGTGACTTCGGCGCATTCCGGATGGCGCCCCGCCTGGAATGAATTGTGGAGGAATACCGTCCAGGCGATGAGTTCGATTCCGGCGCCGGCCGCGGCTTCGGCGGCGTCGGCGTACCAGTTTTCCCCGCCCATCAGGGGGCTGGCGTGTGGTTTTATGGGCGTATCGGCATACAGGTCTGCGTCCGGCCGAAAATAAACGGCGGCCTGCGGGATCTGGAGGAGCACCTGTTTCGGAGAATGGGGGCGCAGCATCTCGAAGGTATGGTACGCCGAGGCCAGGCTGATTCCGTCCAGACCGACGTCGTCCCGGAGCTGTTTTGCGATGGCCCTGGCGTCGCCGTCGGCCAGGTCCCACGGATAGGTCCAGAGGGTTGTGTGAAGGTCGGGCAATTCAGACTCTCCTGGCGCAGATGGTATGCACCGTGAAAAGGCAATTCATCGTACCGTCGACGGGACGGACACCCGTCGGTCCACAATGCGTTGATAGTACCAACTGTTTAAGGCGATTGCAAGGATTTCTTCTCCGGTCTTACGTCTTCCCGGTTTATATATACCCCGTCGAGCCATCAGGCCGGACGGGCGCCGTGCGCTGCCAGTGGGGCGGGTCTGAATCCGCAAGCGCGTCTTCGTTCACTTCGATTCCCAACCCCGGACGGTCCCTGAGTTCCAGGTATCCGTCCACCGGCAGGTAGGGGTCCGGGACGAAATCCATCCACGTCGAGCCCACGGGAATGACATATTCGAGGATCTTGAAGTTGTGCGTCGCAGCGGCGAAGTGCACGTTGACCGCCGTGGCGATCGGTCCCATCGGATTGTGCGGCGCGATGGTGACGTAATGGGCTTCCGCGATGGCCGCGATCTTGCGCATTTCCAGAAGCCCACCGCAGACGCAGACATCCGGCTGGATGATGTCGGCGGCCCTGGCGGCGATGAGATTCAGGAACTCGAAGCGCGCGTAGAGACATTCTCCCGTCGCCAGCGGCACCTGCATCTGCTGCCGCAGTTGCTGCCAGGCTGGGATGTGTTCGGGTCTGAGGGGTTCTTCATAGAACAGGGGGTCGTAGGGAGCCAGCGCGTTGGCGAGTTGCAGGGCCCTGACCGGTTCGAAAATCTTCGCGTGTGGATCGAATGCGAATTCCCAATCGTCGGGGGTGTGTTTTCGGAGGCTCTCGAAATACTCGCCGGCGGCCGCGCAGACCCGGCCCCATCGATTCGCGTCGGGATTCAGCAAAAAGGGGCTGGTCTTGAACGCCGTGAATCCCCATTTGTCGTTCAATCGATGCGCGCCTTCCGCCGCGACCTCTCCGGTCGGGCCGCCGCAGCTCTGGTAGACCCGTACCCGGTCTCGCAGGTTGCCGCCAAGAAGCATATACACGGGTACGCTCGCGGCTTTTCCGCTGATATCCCAGAGCGCGTGCTCGATGCCGGAAATGGCGGCGAGGCCAGTACCACCCGCGGGAAAACGAAACTGCTGATGAATCTTCATCATCAGGTACTCGATGCGGCGGGGATCTTCGCCGACAAGCCACGTGGCGACGTAGTCGACGATGGGCTCGATGGAGAGGTCCGGGCCGATGGAATAGGCTTCGCCCCATCCGTAGAGGCCCTCGTCGGTTTCGACTTTGACGAGCGCACGGGGACGGTTGCTGTAGGTTACGAGGAAGGTCTTTACCGCGGTGATTTTCATGGTGGCAACTCTCCTTTTTTCGGGGATTCGGATCCGGGGTCGGATTCGGGATTGTACCGAAAGAGATCGCCGGGCGTGCATTCGAGCGCCTGACAGAGAGATTCGATCGTCGCCAGGTCTATCCGCTTCGCCCGGTTGTTGAAGATGGCCGAGACAGTATTGGCCTGAAGCCCCGTCAACATGGCGATTTCGGAGATCCTGTACGGACGGTCGGGGCCCCTTTCGGCCATGAGAACGTGAAGTTGGAATCTCAACATTTATCTGTATGTGTTGGCGTCGGAGCCGCCGGTCGATGACGCGGCAGGCCATCGACGAAAAAATCAAAAAGAATGAAAAAATATATAAAATATATTATATTAAACGTAATTAGTTACTTGATTTTTGAAAAAGGCGACACGTTGGACAAAATGGCGTCGTTGGCGCTGAGATTGGATGTCCGTTCTGCAGGTCAACGGAACGACGTTTCTCCGTTCGGGGTCGGATCGCGTCCGCTATCCCGCAATGACGGCGTTTCCCGGTCTCGGTTCGGATGTCTCAGTCTTTGAAGGTCAGCGAGATGCCGGCCTTGGCGGCGTACTTGTTCTCCGTGCCTTCGGCCACGCCGCGGTCCAGGGTGGCTTCCATAAAAAAGCGAATCGGACCCAGCATCTTCAGATTCATCCCCGCCACGGCGGTTAGAAGCACCCTGCTGGCCGAACCGTCGATGAGTTCGGCATCCGATTCTTCTTTCGTGTATATGAAGCCGCTCCCGGCGCCGCCATAGATCCGGAGGTTGCCCCCCAGGCTGAATTTATAGAGGCCGCGGATGGATACAGGCACGGTAATCGCACCGGATTTTTCATAATACTCGCCGGCCAGCATCACCCCCGCCGGTTTGCTGCCGAAAGGAAGGATGATGGAAGCGTGCCAGCCGGGTTCCTTCTCTTCGACGTAGAGTCCGCCCCCGGCGCGTAAGGCGATCTGCGCATGCGTCTGCGTGGCGGTCGCGCACATGAGGCAGATCGCGGTCAGCGCAGGGGTGACGTATCTGATCATAGCCGGAGTCTCCTTTCGCGGTAAGTTCGACCTGGTCGGGTTCTCGACCTCAGTATCGGTAAGCGATGCCCAAACGGCCGGCTGCCGCACGCAGGTTTCCTTCTGAAGTCCACAACGGCAGGTCGGACAACCGGGCGGACGCCATCAGGTGTGCGTCGATCAGGCCGACACCTGCGGCGGACAACCGGTGATGATCGATGAAATGCAAGACTTCCCGCTCGCTGGCCATGGAGACCTGGGGCAGGGTCTGCAGCAGCGTGAGGAATTCCGTTCGGTTGTCCAGCGTCCCGCACGCAAGTTCCCCGACGATCAGCGGATGGCACGCGACCCTCGCTTCCCGGAGGAGCGACTTCAGTCGTCCATTCCCCTTGCGGAGGAATGAGACCCATATTGGCGTATCGACGAGGACCATGGCTACAGGTTATCCGGACGTCGCCGTGGGACCGGCAGCAGGTTTTCCTCCGTGCCTTCGAGTTCCGCCAGCCGCTTGCTGCTCTCGCGGGCGATGAGGGCTTCAAGGCCAAGCCTGACCAGGGCGGTTTTCTGTTTGATACCGGTTAGTGTGGATGCCCGGTCCAGCAGGGCACGGTCTATATTGAGCGTCGTTCTCATATGCTATAATATGTATCTATTATGCATATAAGTCAATGGTAATCAGATGCGAATAAACATCGCGCCAGATCGAATACAGCCGGATGGAAATTGCGTCAGGGATTGAACGGTTGTATGTTATCAGGGGCGACCGGCCGGTCGCCCCTACGAAATCCACGTCCACGAATTGATTTCGCCGGGCCGTATCGTAGAGCTGGTTTAGCTGACAGTTGTCCAGTGATAGCGAATAGCTCTGTAGGACGGGCCGGGTGACGAGGTCTCCGGTTTTGGTCTACCGCTGCTCGTAGTCAGGAGGCCACACTTGTTTCCATCGCCATGCCTTTCGAGAGCACTCCCAGAGCAGAGCGCGCGGTTCCGTCCAACTCCGGGCCCCGACGGTCGCCGCCCAGGCCGGCAGGGCAGAAGATCGTGTGCATCCCGTGTGGAAATTCGCGCTGTGCATATGGCAGGCCCCGCGCCCAGCGGCGACTTTTGGTTCCTTTTGGTCGCTTCAAAAAGAACACGCCGTAGGCAGGGAATTTGGGAAGATGTGGACGTTGAATTTGGTCTTGTCCTTGTATAACACGGTGACCGATGGCTGAGAAATTCAAACTGATTCCCGAAGCCCACGTCTTCCTGATGAAGGGCAGCGACGAAGTGTTGCTGCTGCGGCGTTTCAATACGGGATTTGAAGACGGGAAGTACAGCGTGATCGCCGGGCATATCGACGGAAACGAAGAGGTCAGGGCTGCGGCGATAAGGGAAGCGCGTGAAGAGGCGGGAATCGAGATCCGGACGGAGGACATCGAGGTCGTGGGCGTGATGCACAGGAAGAGCGAGGACGAACGGGTTGGGTTTTTTCTGGCGGCGACCAGGTGGCATGGCGACGTCGTCAACGCCGAGCCGCACAGGTGCGACGACCTGTCGTGGCATTCCATCCACGATCTCCCTGACAACATGGTGCCATACGTCAGGCGCGCGCTCGAAAACTACCTGAACGGCAGGTTCTACGACAGCTTCGGCTGGCTATGACCATGCGATTCGATACGCGATAGGACACCGATAGCCATGAACGACAGGACGATCGATCTCACGGTCTCGATACCCCCTCAATTCAGGGTCCTTCTGGTCACCCTTGGCGTTGTCCACGTGCTTGGCGGCGCTCTTTTCCTGAGCGCAGGGAACGGCTTTTTCGGTATCCTGAATCTTGTCCTGGGTCCCTCATGGCTCTCGTGGGGTCTGTTTTACGACCGCATCAACAGGCACACCATCGCCATTGATGACGGGCATATCGAAATCGTCCGGGGCCTTTTCCGCCGGCGCAGAATCGCCTGGTCATCGATATCGGAAATCCGCTTCGAGTCGTCCCGGATGGACATTCAGGTAAACGGAGGCAAGGCCGCTACGGTAAATTTCCGGGAAATCAGCTCTGGCGCGAGCAGGTTGATCAGAGACGAAATGGTCTTAAAACTCAGCCCTGTCGCCGAGGCGAACGGTGTGTCGATTGAGGGCATATAGCCAGGCCTGCCGCGTTAGCCCTAAGCCGCTCCCTGAGCTTGTCGAAGGGTCGGCGAAGGGATGTCGATTGGCCACTTACGGATAGTGAAACGGGATGAATCGGTGGGAGAATAGTGAGAATTTTCGGGGACATGACGTGAGCGAACCAGGCAGCATCGTTCAGGTCGAGGATAGTATATGGGCAATGGCTCAAACGAAGGATTCAGCTATTTCGCGGAAATTGCGGCATCGTACGATCGGGTCCAATCGGTCCTGAGTCCTCCCTATGAGAGAGGGCTGGAGATGATCGTCGAACTGATCCCCTTCGATACGGACGAACCGTTCGAATTTGTGGATCTGGGCTGCGGTACGGCGGAGCCGACTGCGCGTGCGCTGCAACGCTTCGGCCGGGCAACCGGCAGTTGCATAGACAGCGAACCGGAGATGCTCCGGATCGCGAAGCGAAAGTTAACGCCCTACGCCGGGCGGTACGATGTGCGGGAAGCCGACATTACTGAATACGCAATCCCGCCGTGCGACGTGGTTTTCTCAGCGAAGACGTTTCACCACGTGCATCCGGATCGATTGCCGTCGCTCATCGCGCGGGTCGCCGGTGCGTTGCGGCCTGGCGGTTGTTTCATCCTCTACGATACGATGTCGGTGGGGCCAGGCTGGTCGGCCGCCGTCCGGCAGCAGGCTTCGCGCTTCCGCGAGCGCCACGTTCAGCGGGCGATCGATTCGGGGAGGGTGACCCGGGTGGAAATCGACGCCAGGCGGGAGTACAAACGAATGATGAAGGCGGCGGGGAAGGACGTTGAGTACGAGCACCGCGCGGAAGACCTCATTGGCGCGATGACGGGGGCAGGGTTCGAGGAGGTCGCGGTCGTCTGGCGATCATTCGCCGACACGATCCTGTTGGCGTTTGTGACGGCTGGGGATTCCTGAAGCGAGTGCAATCAGGCAAGTGCTATCCGAAACGATACGGGCTCTCAGTGGCCGGTTTCTTCGCGCAACTCCTCAGGCGAATAGTCAAAGATCGGCACCTGATGTTTACCAAGTATCTCCATAAAAGCTCGTTTTGTATGTCCAGATGTCCTGGCCGCCTGACCAAGCGAAACTCTACCGATTTCATAGAGCTTGACGGCAAGGAGAATCCTCGCCTCTTCCGGGGACAGACCGAACGGAAGATCGACTGTCAGATCGGTTACAACCATACATTGCGTCCACGTGGATCAGTGAGTTTCGGAACTCCGTCAGTCAATTGGTTCAGTTTCGTGTCCAAACCACACATGTCCAAAATCGGGTTTGATTCACTACGAAAGCCACGAATGTGCACGAAATATATGGTTGGAAAACTCGTTCTCAACCATTGGCGAAATGTATCACTCACACTTCGGCCCGGCTGTTATGAGGAAGAGGCCAAAAAGCTGGAAGCGTCCGCGCACACGTTCGTCTTTAGAAGCCATGTACGACACGTTTAATCGAAAAGACGGGAGATTCTTCGACTCCGCTCAGAATGACATGCTGGCCGATAGCCAAGCACAATTTTTCCCGCTGTCATCCAGAGGAGGTCTGGGTGCAACGTTCACGAAATGCATCGGTTTCACCTGACACCAGATTTTCATCCAGGGCCGGCACCCAGGCCGACGAAGGATCTACTGCAGCATTTGATCATCCCCGTGCGATTTGCACGTTTCGCTACCTGAAAGGCAGCACGTCCGCCCCTTGCGCGGGACGGAAGTGGCGAGAGTTGCTTCGACTCCGGTCAGGATGGCATGCATTGCAACAAACGCGAACCCATGGCAACCTGGTCTTCGTTGTCCGGGTCAAAGCCGTCCATAAACGCCAATAGAATCCACTTTTCTAACCTCATCTGCAGGAATCCCGCGGTTCTTGGACAGCAGTATGATTAACAAAGATAGAAATACCCAATCTGGAATCAAGAGTACTTTCGGATGCCAATTTCGGCGCTGAGCCGTGCTATTGAGCTTAGTTCTGACCCTGAGGTCCCCTAACATGCGCCCCCAGCGACCGCAAACCCTGTCATTCAGCCTCGTCACGCACCTTAACTAAAATCGGTGCATTCCTCGTCGCAAGTCTGGATTTCGGCCCTTCGCCAATGCTTAACCGAACAGGGTTCTTGCCGTGACCGACGATATGCTTCCTGAGCGGTTCATCGACGATGCATTGCTCGTTCGTCTTCAGATCGACGTCGCCTGTGAATTTCTTGCCGATAACCAACGATATCGGGTCATTCGACGTATCTGCAACGACCGGGCCTTTTGAGTTGTCGGTGAGTGAAATCTTGATTTCGGCGTTGGAAGTGCGAACTGCGACAGAGCTTTCTGCCGAATTGACTTGGATCGCTCCGTTGGTCGTCCGTGCGTCGACGGGTCCTGTCACGCCCCTGACTCTGATGTCGTCATTTGAAGATCTCGCCGTGATCGTTCCCTGGTGACGTACAATGATAATGGCATCATTGCTGGTTGTTGCTCTGAGAATGCCCTGGTGATTCGTCGCTTCAATCCGGTCGTTGTTCGTTTTCAATTCAGCGGTTCCCGATAAGCCCTTGATACGTATTGGTGCGTTGGAAGTTGATGCGAAGATCCCGTTAACATCCGGAGCGTAGATCTCGAAGCCGGCAGATTCGGTATTTTGCCTGCCACCTTCGGGCCATTTGACCTCGATCCGGAGAGCGTCTCCCTTGTGACGACGGGTTACGATGTGAGTCGATTTCAGGCGCTCTCTGGATTTGGCGCATACCATAGCTTTGATCTCAACATCGCTCCGATCGGCCGCTTCGACCGAAACGCGACCGTTATGCGTCTCGATCCTGACAAACGTCCCAGGGATATGAGACAGGGTTATGACCCGGTTTTCGATGAAACCCGGGCATCGGGATCCGAAATGCCGGACCTGGGCACAGCCGGCCAACCATAGCGTGGCCATGCAGACTACGCCGAAAGTGATGCGGGCCATTCCATACTCCTCATTGCTGTCCGGCGCTGACGACGGGTTGCGTCGACTCGTGCGAGCAGAGGACGACCAGCAGGTTGCTGACCATATTCGCCCTCTGTTCTTCGTTCAGCTTGATCACGTCGTCGTCCATCAGTCGCTTCAGGGCCATCTCCACCATGCCAACGGCGCCGTCGACGATCTTTGCACGTGCCGAAATGACCGCCTCGGCCTGCTGGCGCTGCAGCATGGCGTTGGCGATTTCCGGGGCATAAGCCAGGTGGTTGATTCGCGCCTCGTCGATCTCCACGCCGGCTTCCTGGACGCGGTCCTGAATCTCCTTGCCCAGGGATTCGGATACCTCGGTGATCGAGGACCGCAGACTGATCTCGTCGCCTTCGGACTGATCGTACGGGTAGCTGGTGGCGAGATGCCGGATTGCCGATTCGGATTGGACCTTTACATATTGTTCATAGTCGTCCACGTCGAACAGGGCCTGTGCGGCAACCTTTACCCTCCAGACGATAACCGCCGATATCTCGATGGGATTGCCCCTGCTGTCGTTCACCTTCAGCCGCTCGCTGTCGAAGTTTCTGACGCGTAGCGACACCTTTGTCCGGCTCTTGAACGGGTTGGTCCATCGAAACCCCTGGGTGGTCTCCGTGCCCTTATAGTCGCCGAACAGCAGCATAACGACGCACTGATTCGGTTCCACCGCGAAGAGGCCCGTCAGCAGGACGATCACGATCAGGAGAAGCACGATCGACAGGATGACGGGACCGGCGTCTCCGGCCGAAATACCATATATGAACAGGACCACGGCCGTTGCAAGAAGCAGAAGCGCAAGGAACAACATCAACCATCCGCTGGACTGAGGGGTGATCTTCTCTTCAGTCATGGCACACCTCCTTAGTTGGGTGACGTGATTTACACGAATCCAGTGGATCGAAACACTGTCTTGCGACGAAGACCTTACCAGCACGAGGTCATTCGCCGCTGTTCACACGGTACGACGCGAAACCGGACCGTTTTGTTTCGAAGACATCAGAGGAAAAAATAGCCATCTGCGTGCCGGCGAGGACGGGCGGGCCCGCAGATGGAACCACCCCGCCGTTCGACTCCATCTGCTCGGCGTGTTCCCGCCCGCTGGACTCTGAAGGTCCGGAACCCGTGGTGTAACCGCGGGGTGGGGTCTGTTCGCAGCGCAGGTAGAAAGGGCACAAGCACCCGTTGTTGCCACACAGCCGTCCAGGTTATGGTCGGTAAATCGCCTGAAAGAGGTTTATTCAAGGCCCTCGGCACGGAAACATCAACCCGAGCGCCACAGACTCCTGTGGGGGTCGCCATTGAGAATTCAGAAACGGGGAGTGTCCTATGAAACTTCTACCCGATAGTATTCTGCATAGAATTCGGCGGGTAGCTGTGATCGGTCTGACCACGTTGGTGGCCTGCAGTTGTTACGAAAAACGCATACATTGGTCGCCGGACGGTAAACGGGCTGCCATCATCTTGAGCAAGAACCTGTTCGAGGCGAATGACCATATTCAGGGCCTGTACTTTTCAGATTCCGAAGGCCGTTTGTCACGGAAGTTGCTGCCAAAACCCAGTACAGTGGCGTGGTTCGCCGACTCTCAACGTCTGGCCGTCGCTACCTGGGACAATCCGAACGGTGGCCTTTCGATCGCGCGCGTTGAAGACGAACGTCTCACGCTGGGTCCAACACTGTGGTCCGATTCATCCGAAGTAATCAATATACGAATTGCGCCAGGCGACGCACATCTCGCGTTCACCGTGGGGAGTGTTGATGATTCAAGGGGCGTATCGCTCCTCGTTGCGCCTTGCGACGGATCCGCCCCGCCTACGGTCGTCTCCGATCACGCGGCGTTTTCACCGGATTGGAGCCCCGACGGTCGTTCCCTCGTGTACTTCGAAGGGACGAGCAATTACAGCGACGAGCCGAGTCTTGGAAGGCTCGTACGGCGAGGTGTAGTCAATGAGCATGGGCAGGTGGAACTCGCCAAGGATCTCGTTCCTCTCGCGGAAGTCGTTTTCTTGAGTTTTGCTCAGGTTCGTTGCCTCAGAGATGGACGAGTAATTTTCAATACCGCCGAGTTGAATTTTCCGTTTGCATCCGTTGACGATGAAGTTCTACCCGTTCAGCTCTTCGCTATCGAGACCACGCGGCAGCCTACACTGATCCGGATTATGACCCGTGAGGCGGAGGCGAAGCTGCGACAGACACTATGGTTTTATGAGGTCGGCCCCGACGAACGCCAGGTACTCTTTGGCACATCTGACGGTGACGTGTATCTATTGACGCTCGCAACGGGAGAAATGCAGGAGATACACACTCCCGAAAATAACCGTACAGGATCCGTAGTTCCAGTCTGGCGCAGGGCAGGCGAGTTTACTTACGTCAAGCCCAAATCGGGCGTCATCCAGTGGAATGACGGGCATGAGACTGTGTTGAGTAAAGACTGGGCCCCCGAGTTTATTGACGGACTTGATTAGAGGCACTTGCGCCTCCGTGTCGAATGCGCCTACAAAATCACGCCTCGCGTGGCGGTTTGAATCTCCGCGATTCCAACATAAATGTCCTTCCAGACGGTTCCCCTGGCGGAAATCAATGCCCTTCATAAATCGGAATCGCGGTTTGGCGCGGACGTTTTTCCCTGTATATTGGTCGACGGGTGAATCCGGCATACATTGTCGGTCGATTTAACGAGCAATCCGGCAGTGGTATGGGGATTCACACGCTATATTGCTTGGAACCAAAGTTCAGAGAATCGCGATGTCTGAAGTCGTCTCGCTGGTCGACCGGATCGAGGCGTTCCCCGTCGTCGCGACGGGCGTACGGTGGCCCGGGATGCGCGAGGGAAGGGCGTCGGACGACTATTTCACGCGTTTTCCGGAATGCAGGAACGACCCGCTCAGGTACGACTACGGCAGCGCGCGCAACTTTCCGGAACCATTCGCGAGGGGCGGCGGGTTCTTTCCCGTACTTCTGAAGATGGCCGACGGGAAGCTTTGCTGCGCGACGCGGACCGGTTCGTGTCACGCCGGGAGCGGGGGCGAAATCAGCCTATCGTTCTCATTCGATCGCGGGATGAAGTGGACGGATTATCGCGCGGTGGTGCGGGGAGACCCGGAACGGAACATCGACGTGCGGAACCCGGCGCTCGGCCAGGCGGGGAACGGCGACCTCGTGCTCGCCTACGGCGTGATGCGAGGGATCGACGTCCGGGGACGCGTCTCGACGCCCGATCCCTATGAGTCGATCCAGGTGATCCGCTCGTCAGATGTCGGCGTGACCTGGTCGGATCCCGATACGGTCCCGTTCCCCGAAGAGGACCTCATGCTCCACCCTCACGGACAGATGCGATGCCTTTCCGACGGGACCCTGGTATTCAACGCGCGGGGGTTCTATACGAAGGAGGCGTTTGGCCGGAACCCGAAACTGCCCGCGAGGATGAGCTACCTCTACCGGTCGCGAGACGGCGGAAAGACCTGGTCGGACACAACCCTCGTCAGATCAGGCGGGAGCGAGACAGGATTCGCGGCCCTGAATGAAGTACGTTGGCTCGCGTACGTCCGCTTCAACGACGGTCCGAATCGCATCGCACACTCGTACGACGGCGGGGAGTCCTGGGTGCGGTGGGAGCCGGCGGAACCGGAATCCGGGAGACACGACGCCGGCACGACAGGTCGCCCGGGGGCAGCCTCGCCGGGCAGTGTCGCGGTATTGCCAAACGGTAATGTACTGATCACGTACGGGTACCGCGCCTATCCCTTCGGGGTGCGCGCCATCGTAAGCCGCGACGGCGGAAATACCTTCGACGTGAATCGGGAGTACGTCATCAGCGATACGGCCTACCATCCGGACTGCGGGTATCCGAGTACCGTGTGCTTCGCGGACGGCACGAGCGTAACGGCCGCATATTCGCTGATGGACGTCGCGCATCCGGAGTGGGGCACGTGCTGTATCGCGTACCGTTATCCGCAGCAGAACTTCGATTGAGGCGGTCACGTGTCAGGGGGGATGAAACGCGTCGTCAGTACGTCTGTTGAACCCTTCCGGGAGCCGAATTTCATGCTGACGCAGATCTCCTCTTCCGTATACTGCTGGTCGGAGATTCACGGAGCAGCCAGAAATGAACCCTATCCGTGGAACAGCTTTGTCATCCGGACCAATCACGGAGACGGCCTCGTCCTCGTCGATCCGCTTCCGATTCCGACTGAGGATGAGAGGGAAATCGAAGCCATGGGCGATCCCGCGCACATTCTTCTGACCTGCGAGTACCACCTGCGCGAATCGAAAACATTCAGGGATCGCTGGGGTTGCGACATTCGCATTCATGAGGACGGATCGGAATACTCCGAAGTGATGATTGATGAGACATTTCAGGACGGAGACCTGCTGTGGGACCGGATAGAAGTCATCCACATTCCCGACGCCTACCATACTGATGAGGTCGCGTTTATGGTACACGGAGAGGGAAACACGATGATCGTGGGAGACGCGGTCTGCGGAGGCAGGAGGGATCGAGGGATACCGGACGGCGAAATCTGGATAAACGCACCCGAATACGTCATTGCCGATCTGTCAGGCGCGCGAGAATCGCTGCGGAAGCTGTCCGGTCATTCATTCGAGAGAATGGTTTTCGGACATGGATCGCCGATCCTGCATGCCGCCGGCGACCGGTTCACGGCATTCCTGGAAGATGATGCGGCCTGGGCGAAACTGGAGTCTGAAAAGGCCGAGAGAACGAATCCCGCATCGCGGGAATTCATCCGGGAGATGCAAGTGAGAAGATCCCGTGGCAGGTAGGGCCGTCGACGGGTAGGGGAGAGAAGTCCCCTGAATGCGGTGAGATGCCTGACGTAGACGTTAGAGATGAACCGCATCATTTCGTTTCAATTTATGCCGGAGGTATAGAGGAGGAACAGATCGGCAAAGATCTCTTCTCCCGTCTCCCCGCCTTTAGGCTTTTTATCCTGCCCATCCTGTCCATCCATGTAAATTTTGAATTTAAAGGTGTTTAGATCGACACAAAGGAGGATTCCACATGCCGCAGGAGAACAGCGTGAGCCTTTCTGTGATCGGACAGATTTCGGTAACCGTCCAGGACCTCGACCGGGCGGTCGCATTTTACCGCGACAAACTTGGCATGCGGTTCCTGTTCCGCGTTCCCGGGATGGCCTTTTTCAATTGCTCGGGCGTCCGGCTTCTGCTCGGTCTGTCGGAAGATGAAACGGCGGATGTGCATGCTTCAGTGATCTATTACAAGGTGGACGACCTCGAGGGCACGTGTGAAGAACTGCATTCGCGCGGCGTCGATTTCGAGAGTAAGCCCCACAAGATCGCAGACATGCCCGATCACGAACTGTGGATGGCGTTCTTCACGGACTCCGAGAAGAATCTGATGGCGCTCATGGCCGAGAAGCCGAGAGAGAAGCAATAGACACTGCGCGCCGGATGGAGCATACCGATGGACAAACTCGATGAACTGTCGTTTTCGTTTCGCTGTCTCATCGACAGGCCCGTGGCACAGGTCTTCGCGGCCGTCACGGACAGGACGGCGATCAGCACCTATTTCACGGACGACGCCAGCGCCGGGCTGGAAGCCGGTCGAACGGTCATCTGGCGATTCGGCGAAATCGAAGTGGACGTCGCGGTTGAGGAGGTGATCCTAAACCAGAGAATCGTCTGCGACTGGCCCGCCTCCAACGACGTCGGCTACAGGACGCGCTTCGTCTTCGAATTCGAAGCGCGGAACGGCGGTACGAGGATTTCGGTGAGCGAGTCCGGATGGTGGCCCGACCGGGGCGGGATCGACAGCGCGTTCGATCAGTGCTCCGGCTGGACGCATTTCTTCGCGAGCCTCAAGGCGAGGCTTGAATACGACGTGGACCTGAAGCGCTTCTACGACGACGGGGGTTGATCGACCGCCGTCAATCCAGTGAAATCCGCCGACAGATCCCTAGACGTTGGCGAACAACGCGCGCCGTGCCGGGGAGACCGGTCTGCGGCGCGTTTTACGTTCCGTTTGCACCGTACATGGAAACGCGGACCATGGATTCCCGGCCCGCGGGTTGCTGCGTCGTCGGCTTGCCGGACGATCAGCGCGTAGGCGGCAACCTGCGTGCGCGTGAAGGACGTCAACCGCGTGGACCGACCGGCCCAGATGGTGTGTGGTTCTACCGGCGGCTACGCGCCGTCTTCATCCTGTCCGGCATGGGGATTCGGCGGCCCCGGGGCTTTCCGCAGACCGCGCCAGATCGAGTATATCAGCATCGGGATGCCGACCAGGACCAGAAACGGAACGAGCGCATAGATGACGACCATATGGGGGCCGAGCAGTCCGCCCACCAGACTGAACAGGACCGCAAGCGGCGTTGCAATCGCCAATCCGACGATAATCCAGACCCGCGGCGTACCGCTGACGCCCCTCAACAGGCGCTGCGCAAGCAATCCGATCAACATCCCGGCGATAAAGAACAGAACCAGACCGGACAGGATGCCCGGAAGCGCAGAGAGCAACCCGAACGTGCCCGAGTGATGCATCGTTCCGAAACGAATGACGGCCACCAGCACCTGAAGAATGCATAATCCCAGGCCGAACCACACCGGCAGCTTCCAGTATTCCCACGAGCGGCGGTCCGGCGCTTGCGGTTGACCCGTTCCGGCGGTTCCTCCGGCGGTTTCCATTGCAATTTCCCCTCCATTTGTTATCTGTTCCATCGGAAGGTCAAATGACGTGCTGGATAGGATTCATCCTTCGGTTTGCATCGCCATAGTTCCATGTCGAGATCCGCAAAGCCGGGTTCTTCCATCAACGCCTTCAGCAGTTGACGGTTGCGGTTTTGTCGTTCCTTAATCTTGGAATCCGCTTGCGAAGTGAACCTTTGGCCCCCCGGTCGCGCCTTGCAGGTAGAGGACGGGCAATCGAATGGCAAATTCACACGACCAACAACTGGCCAGGCAGATCCTGGAGGGAAACGAGTCGGCTTTCGTTACCCTTATCCGACGCTACGAGCGCGTGATTGCTGCGCTGATCCGTTCCCGTATCGGTTCCGGCGAACAGGTGCGGGACGTAATGCAGGAAACCCTGGTCCACGCCTGGAGCGGCCTGCGACGGGATACGCCTCGCAACGTGCGTCCTTGGCTGCTGCAAGTGGCACGCAACCGCTGTCGCGATTACTTCAGGTCGCCCCAACGCCGCGAACTGTACGTCGGGAGCGAAGTCCTGACGCCGCTGGTCAACCGCAGCGGGCTCGCGCAGTCCCGGGAGCGGGAGGCCGCCATTGCTGTCCTGGAAGCCATGGACGAGGTACCCGAACGCGAGCGAGCGGCACTGCGCGCGTTCTACGTGGACGGTCTGAGCATCGCCGAAATCGCCGCCCGCCACCGCAGTCCCGACGGCACTGTGAAACGGCGCCTATCGCACGGCCGAGATCGTATCCGGAAAGCGATGGGAATCACCCCAACGAAGAGGAAGACCGACATGAAAGCGAGACAACAAGACTTTCCGCGACATCGCCCCGAAATTCGCATTCACCCCAGCGCGGAGAAGTCCTTACGGATCGATTTCACGGAAATGGCATGGTGGTTCGTAAAGCCGGAAGTCGGCGATCGCGTTGGCTTCGGCTATTACGACGGAGGAAAGGACAGCGACGCGCCCTGGCGTCTGTCCGAAACGACATGGCTGACCGCCGCCCGGCAGGCGGTGATCCACGGACGACCCTGTGTCGAAGTGGATGTCGAGGAGGTAGAGGTCGAGAAGATGAGCTTCCGGAAGAAGCCCCTCAAGGAAAGGAGCCGCATTAGAAGGGTATGGGGTCATCTGGCTGATGACGAGGTGCAGTGGATCGCCGTGGAAAGGGAAGAGGCCGACGGCGTGAGAGAACTGGAGACTTTTCTGGACGACAGATTCCACGACGACTGGTGGGGCTCAAGGCGCATCGTCGAGGACTGCGGGTGTTTGTCCGAACGGACCGACGGCACCTGGGTCAGAGGGCCGGATGCCCCCGCCTTCACAGGCGCGGGCGTGTTCGTCGTCCACGTCGGCGGGCGCCAGTTCACCTGTTTGCGGGTCTTTGACCTCGAGAAAAACGCCACTGAGCGAGACTGCCTGGTCGTGGCATATATCACCCGTGCGGGACGCACGGTGCTGTTCCGACGATACAACGGAAGCCGCTGGGGCAAGAGCGACGCCCCGCCGCACAACTGGGGCGAAGCGATGACCTGGGAAGAGGAACTGCCCGCAAACGACCGCATCGTCATCGACGGTCTGACTTACGTGCACTATTACGACATCCTGTCGGCGGCGGCCTGCGGCCTCGTCGATTGAGGGTCACAGTACGCGGCCGACGACCGTCTATCGCACCCGCCTGTACGTCATGGTATGCGCCATCGTCTCCTTGCCGCCCTCATACATCGTCCAGGTCTGCGACATTGCATCCGCCCCGTCGAAAGCGATCGAGACGGCGTGCATGTGCGACTCGTCGGGGGAATCGAGAGAGCCCTCGACCAATTCCAGCGCAATCACACCGTCGGTGGCTTTGGTCAGGCTCATTTGCGGCTGATTGCCCTTCGCGCAATAGTGGGTCATCCACAACTTTCCGCCCCGGTCGTGGTAAACGGAGATCATCTCCTTAGGCGTGTCCGGGAAGTTGCGCTCGACGATGACGGTGCCGTTGGCCGCCATCCGGTATTCCGTCGCGACCTTGATCGTCGTGCCCTTCCCGCCTTCGGATCCTCCGGCCCCTGGCATCTGCATTTCGGACTCCCAGCGCCCGACCAGTGTCTTCAGCCGCTCGAACTCCGCCGAGCCGACGTATTGCCCGGCGTGTATCCCGTCATCTCCTTCCGGTTTTCCCCCGTCTTCCGCTGCAAAGACCGAATATGCGATAACGGCGAACAGGATTGGCAGGGCTAAAATCGTTTTTTTCATCGGGTCACTCCTCTCTGAGACGTCGGGCGTAAACCATTCACCGCTGCTACCGGCTGCCGGTACCGGGTCTTCCGGAATCGTCCTGCGTGGGCATCGGGAGAAGACGTCGCCGCATCTGATCGGACTGCGGCGGTTCGGTTCCAATACAGTGCATCGTTTACTTCGGGGGAACAAGAGCTGGACTATGGAAGGGAACGGCGGATGACAGGATATACAAGTTATTATTTGTAAATGGAATATGCAAAAAAACTGGTGACCCCGAGGGGAGTCGAACCCCCGTTGCCGGGTTGAAAACCCGGTGTCCTAACCACTGAACGACGGGGTCACCTGAATCGAAGGTCGGAATTTATAGAAATCACTGTCCGCTGTCAAGTTAATCATCGCGAAAGCGGCCCACCGGTGCGTGGCATGGTTCACGGGAATAAGCTTGACAATTCCGGGTGTTTTTTGTTAATTCAATAGCCTTGAATTTCCCCTGATTTCCGTGTTTTGGAATGCCGATTTAGCCTGATTCGAGAATAGGGAATACGCGTCACGTGAACCGTCTGATACCTTCAGGTGGGCGATTAGCTCAGCTGGTTAGAGCGCTGGTTTCACATACCAGAGGTCACTGGTTCGAGTCCAGTATCGCCCACCACAATCCGAAAAGCGAGGTGGCCTGGGCCTGTCCGCAGGTGGACCGGAACAGCCGGCAAACGTCAGGGTGCATCCTTTGATCGGATGCGCCCTTCTTTTTTTGGAGAACGTGTATGAAAGATAGTCTGCTAAGACTTTTGAACCTGCAGCGCATCGATACAGAACTGGACAAACTGAAACAGGTACAGACGGATTATCCCGAAGCCATTTCCGATCTGCGCGGAAAGCTGGAATCCGCGAAACAGGCTGTAGACGACAAGAAGCAGCACGCGGCCGATCTGGAAAAGACACGTCGCCAGTTGGAGGGTGAGCTCGAGACCATTCAGGCGGATCTGAAGAAACATCAGGACCGTCTCTATGAAGTCAAGACAAACCGCGAATACGACGCGCTTCAGATAGAGATCGAAGTCCTGAGGAACCGGGCCGACGAGAACGAGACCATTATCCTCGAGGGCATCGAACAACACGATGAACTGAAGACCATGCTGGAGGAAGAGGAACGGGCGTACAAGGCGCTGGAAGCCGACTATCAGGGTCAGATACAAGACCTGCAGAACCGGCTGGACCTGGTTGACGGCGAGGCAAGCGGCTGGCGTGAAGAACGTTCCGTCGCTGAAGAACTGGTCGACAGACCCGTCCTGTCCAATTACGACCGCATCCGGCGCGTCGTAAAGGACGGCGTCGCCGTGGTGCCAATTGGAAAGGGATCCTGCGGCGGATGTTTCAGGCAACTGCCTCCCCAGCTGCGCGTGGAAGTCAAGCGCCAGGACCGGATCATCCGCTGCGAGAACTGCGGTCGGATCCTGGTGTGGCGGGAAGAAGCCTGACATGGCCCCCAACGATGCGATAACGGTCTACGTAGACGGCGCGGCGAAGGGCAATCCCGGCCCGGCGGGCGTCGGCGTGTGGCTGGAACTCGAGGGCGTGGTTCTGTCGGAACATTCGGAATACATCGGCAACGCCACAAACAACGTCGCGGAATACAAGGCGCTCATCTACGGCCTGGAAATCGCCAGGAGGTATCGCGTAACCCGTGTCAGCGTCATATCAGACAGCGAACTGATGGTCCGGCAGTTGAACGGCGAATACAGGGTAAAGAACGAGAACCTGTTGCCGCTTTATCGCTGCGCCCGTGAACTCGCGGGCAGGTTTGACGAATTCAGGATTCGCCATGTCTCGCGGACGGAGAACCGACACGCGGACCGCCTCGCGAATCAGGGTATAAAGAGCGGTATGAAACGCAAATCGTGAGCCGTCTCCGGTTCACGATGAACCATCCAGGCAAGCGGGCCGGATGGCTGCGCCCCTGGCAGTCCGCTGCTATGGGCGAGGAAAGTCCGAGCACCACAGGGCAGGATGCTGGGTAACTCCCAGTCGGGGCGACCCGAAGGAAAGTGCCACAGAGAACAGACCGCCAGCGGGCGAGACCACGGTTTCGTTGCGGGCAAGGGTGAAACGGCGGGGTAAGAGCCCACCGCGCTCCCGGAGACGGGAGCGGCACGGTAAACCCCATCCGGTGCAAGGCCAAATAGGAGCGGAGAGGCGGCCCGTCTCGTTATAACGCTCGGGTAGGCTGCGTTGAGGCGCCGGGCAACCGGCGTCCCAGATAAATGGCCATCCGTCCGGCACGCAATGCGCCGGACGACAGAACTCGGCTTACAGGCCCGCTTGCATTTGAACAGCTGTCTTAAAATTCCAAGTAAAGAGATTTCTTCCGGGAGCGACGGTTGAGCTTTATCGAGAAATATCGCCGCGCCGCAAACGCCCGGAACAGCCTGGTGTGCGTGGGCCTGGATCCCGATCCGGTGCGGCTGCCTGCCCACCTCAACGGTACCGGGGACCCGGTTTCGGCTTTTCTCAAGGAGGTCGTTTCCGCCACGCGCGACCTTGTCTGCGCCTACAAACCCAACTTCGGGTTTTTCGGCGCGCTGGGCGCGGCCGGATGGCGGAGCCTCGAGGACGTTCTCAGCGCCATTCCGGATGCCACGCCCGTTGTGCTCGACTTCAAAGCAAACGACGTCGGCAACAGCGCACGCCGTTACGCGCAGATGGCGTATGATGCGCTGGGCGTCGACGCGGTCACCGTAAATCCTCTCATGGGCACGGACGCCGTAGCCCCTTTTCTGGAGTACCCGGACGGTTGCGCATTCCTGCTCTGTCTCACGTCCAACCCCGGGTCGGCGGACTTCCAGCGACTTTCCACGCGGGAAGGTCCGTTCTATCAGCAGGTGGCCAGGAAAGCGGTCGAATGGTCGGAAACGGGTCCTTGCGGCCTCGTGGTCGGCGCAACTCACGCTCGTGAACTTGCGACGGTCAGGAGAATCGCGCCGGGACTACCTTTCCTGGTTCCCGGCGTCGGCGCCCAGATGGGCGATCCCGCCGACGTAATTCGCTACGGCTCGGACGGGCGCGGCGAGGGGCTGCTCGTCAACACGTCAAGGAGCGTACTCTACGCCTCCCCCGGCCGGGACTTCGCCGACGCCGCGCGGCGCGCCGCCGAATCGCTTCGCGCCGAACTGGAACGGGAGCGGGACGCGTCGTTGAGTATATAGTTCGAAAACCTCGTCGATCTCAGGAGACATCGCGATGGAATCCGGGAAATTGACAGAGGAACAGAAACAGCAGTGGGCCATCGACGGATACATTCTGCTCAAAGGGGCCCTTTCCGCCGACGAGACCGGAATCCTGAGGCGTGAGGTGGACCGGCTGCACAGGAGATTCGTCCTGAACAAGGCCGACGCAGACCCCAAATCGGGCCTGGACCGAAGAAACGTACTGCCGGATAGCGACGCCTTCATCCATCTGATGGACCATCCTGCCGTATTCGACGTCATTCTGGAACTGATGGGCCCATATATCCAGCTGAGCATGGCCGAAGCAGTCGTGCGACCACCCAATCCGGGCTATAAGGGATTTATCCATACGGACGGAGGCCAGGCCCTGCGGCACATCCGCGTCACCGAAACGAGCTGGCCGCTACAGATCAAAATACAGTACTTTCTCACTGACGTCAGTAAGCCCGACCGCGGCAACTTCACCGTTTTTCCGGGCAGCCACCTGCGACCCTATCCGGAAGGCGATACGCCCATAACGGCGCAAACGCCGGGCGCCGTGCAACTTTGCGCGGAAGCCGGAGACGCGGCTGTCTTTTCCCATGCGCTCTGGCACGGCGTTTCCACCAACCTCTCGAAACGGTCCCGGAAGACCCTCATCTACTGTTACAGCCAGCAGTGTTTCCGGACCTTTGACTTTAACGGCCATGCCCCTGAAGTTCTGGCGAAATGCACACCCAGACAACGCCGTCTCCTGGGAGACCTGGGCAGAGATTGGCGCCCGGGTGCGTACTTCTACAGTCCGGAAGACCAGGTCGAGGTCATCGAACAGAGGTCTGAAGTCGCCTGAACGTCCTTCCGCGCGCGTGTTCCGTATCCGCACCGTCTCCCGCCCGCCCCGTTCCGCAATCTCCGCTTCAGAGCCTTTCTTCACCGGTAACACGCGCCGGTCCGTTTCAGGGCCGGACTGCGGTACCGCCGGCTATGCAGGGCGGTTCCTCGACGCCGTCCGGGACCGCCGGCATGCAGGGATGAACCGACATGCCGCTGATACAACTCGAAAGCGTCCACAAGGCCTATGGGGCCAGCACGGTGCTGAGCGGTCTGACCTGGAAGATCGAAGCGGGCGCCCGCGTCGGACTGGTCGGGCGAAACGGATGCGGCAAGACGACGCTCTTCCACCTCATGACCGGGCGCTTGCAGCCGGATCGCGGACGGATCCACAAGCGGCGGAATCTGAACGTGGGATACCTCGCTCAGGACCCCGAATTGGAGGACGGATCCGTCGTTCTGGCCACGGTTCTCCACGCGTTTTCCGACCTGCTGGACCTGCAGCGACGGATGGGCGTCCTGGAAGACCGGTTGGCCGACAGCCAGGAACAACCGGGCCTTCTGGGAGAATACGGACGCCTCCAGCACAGTTATGAAGCCCGCGGCGGCTACGAGATCGAGGCCCGCGCAAAGGCCATCCTGCACGGGCTGGGCTTCGCCGGGTCGGATTTCGAGACACCCGTTTCGCTGCTCAGCGGGGGCCAGAAGAACCGCCTCGCCCTCGCGCGTTTGCTGGTACGGGCACCGGACCTGCTTCTGCTGGACGAACCCACCAATCACCTGGACCTCGAGGCCATCGAATGGCTCGAAGGGTACCTGCCCGGGTTCGACGGCGCCTACGTGGTCGTCTCCCACGACCGGTATTTTCTGGATCGCACGATCGACCGGATCGTCGAACTCGAAAACGGAGAATTGGAAGATTACGCGGGAGATTACAGCTTCTACGCCGCCGAACGGCAGGCGCGCCTGACAAGGCGTTACACGGAATACCAACGACAGCAGGATTACATCCGGAGGACTGAAGAGTATATCCGGCGTAATATCGCCGGACAGAAGACCAAACAGGCCCAGAGCCGGAGAAAGGCCCTCGAAAAACTCGACAGACTCGAACGTCCGGGCCGCGAGAAGGAGTTCCGGTTGAGCTTCGCGGTCGGCGAAAGAGGCGGCAACCGGGTCGTGGAACTCGAGCGGACGTCGAAGGCCTACGGCGATACGGTGCTCTTCCGAAATCTGGACCTGCTTGTCCGCAGGGGCGACCGCCTGGGCATCGTAGGGCCCAATGGTTCGGGCAAATCCACACTGCTGAAGCTGCTCGCCGGCCGGATCGCGCCGGATAGCGGGACCGTCAAGACCGGTTCGAACGTCCAGGTGGGGTATTTCGACCAGCATCGCGACGAACTTGATCCCGGCCGTTCATTGCAGGAGGAAATCTGGGCGGTCACCCCGGACGCGCCGGCCGGAGAAATTCGCAACGTTCTGGGCGCCTTTCTCTTTTCAGGCGACGACGTCGAGCGAAAAATCGGCAGCCTCAGCGGCGGAGAGAAGAGCAGGGTCGCGCTGGCCAGGCTGATGAGGTCCGAAACCAATCTCCTTGTTCTGGACGAACCCACGAATCACCTGGATATTCCGTCCCGCGACGTTCTGGAGGATGCCCTTCAGACCTACGACGGTACCCTCATCGCCGTCTCTCACGATCGCTATTTTTTGAACCTGCTGGTGGACCGGCTGCTCGTACTCGGGAATGGAAAGTGGGAACTTGTGGAGGGCAATTACGAAGCCTGGCAGCGCCGGCGGGCGACGCGCGAGGAGCCGTCCGGGGCACGGTCACGGAAGAACGCCTCGAGGAAAGCCGCGTACGAACGGACCCGTGCCGACCGCAGGGCGCAGGCCAGTCGCCAGCGTCGGCTGGCGGCCATCGAGAACGAGATCCAGGAACTGGAGGCGGAACTCGAACGCGTGGACGGGCAACTTGCGCTGGACGACCGCGCGTCGGACTGGGAGCACCTTGAGACCGTCTCCGCCGAACGCCGCCGGATCCAGGCGCGGATCGAAGAAAGCATAGCAGTGTGGGAAATGCTCGAGTCCACGGAAGCGGAAGACGAGGAAAGGGCGTGATGATCGATCGATCCCTCATGGCGCACGCGGAGTTCGAGTTCGTGGTTCTGGGCGATACCCATTACATGCTCGATCCCGGCGGCCGGTCGCTGGAATTCGAGTCCCGCCGGAAGCAGACGGCCAGGGCGGATACGGCCCTCGGGCTTGCGGCGTCTCTGCGCCCGGACTTCATCGTCCACATGGGCGATCTGGTCCAGGAATACCCTGAAACCAGGCGCCACGAGGAGGCATTGGAAAAGGCCCGGGCGCAACTGGAGGGACTGGGCGTGAACGTCTTCCACGTTGCCGGCAACCACGACGTGGGCGACAAACTCGATCCCGCCATGCCCACCCTGCCCGTCACGTCGGAGTCCCTCGAGCGGTACCGGTCCCGTTTCGGGCCTTCCTGGTACAGCTTCGACCGCCGCGGCTGTCACTTCATCGTGGTCAATTCCCAGATTCTCAATACCGACCTGCCGGAATCCGTATCCCAGCGGGACTGGCTCGAGCGGGACCTGGAACGCCACGGGCGGAAACGCGTTTTCCTGTTTCTCCACCTGCCGCTGTTCCTGGAGCACCCGGACGAACCCTGCGTTGGCAACTACGACAATATCGGCCAGCCCGACCGGGTCTGGATACTCGACCTGGTCCGCCGGCACAGGGTGGAAGCCGTCTGCGCCGCGCACGTCCACTTCGCGTTCCTCAACACGTTCGGACCGACTCGAATATACAACGTTCCGTCGACCTCTTTCGTGCGCCCCGGTTTCAGCCACCTGTTTACGGGCCCCTCCCCGCCTGAGCAGGGCAGGGACGACGCGCCCAAACTCGGCTTCAATCTGTTCCGCGTCTTTCCGGACCGCACCGACGTTCACTTCATCCGGACCGGGGGGGCGGTTACCCTGGAGGAAGCGTCGGACGGCGCCCCGAAGCGCCTGCTCACCCGGAATTCCGCGGGTTTGCCGTCATCTCCGCTGGGGTTGACCCTGCTGCATCCTCTCGCAACCCGCACCGAGATTCCAATCGCGTTCCCGAGTGTCGTACGGCAGCGCGTCCGAAACGACTATCCGATGCTTGCCGGCCAGGAACTCGGCGCAACCGCCGTCCGACTCCCTGTCG
The DNA here is from genome assembly GCA_028873695.1 of Gemmatimonadota bacterium. Classification (GTDB taxonomy): domain Bacteria; phylum Latescibacterota; class UBA2968; order UBA2968; genus JAAXHE01. The sequence goes on from JAPPNU010000058.1 coordinate 121,732, forward strand.
CCGATCTTGACGACGCGTTTCAGCGGGAGCGTATCCGGATCCTTCGCGAGGAAGGGCTGCGGCTCACGGCGACGGCGCCCGCGTCAAGCGCGGCGGACCTTTCGGAGTACGTCCGCCGGCGACCGGAACCCGTCGATACATGGGAAATCCAGCTACCGGGAGCCCTGCTGCCATCCGGTGACCTCGGACGTGCGCTCGGGGGATGGGAGCGGGGAACGTCCGCGCGTTTCGCACTCGCGCCCGTCCTTCCTGGAGAAATCCGTCCCGGAAAGCAGCACCCCCGCACCCGGATCGGATACCTTCCAGGCGAACTGCAGGAACTGAACCGCGGCCTGGCGGACCTGGACGTTTGCGTCGACCGCGTCCTTTGCCGCGTTGACGAGGGTGAGCCATGGCATGCGGTTCGAGGCGTCCCGGACGCGGGCACGCTCAGCCACGTCGGCGCCGTGGACCTCGCCGTGGCTTTTACGTCTCGCGACGACGTGCGAAACGCCAATTGCGCGGCTGAAGCCCTGTTCGCCGGCGTTGTCTTGCCTGGCGCGAGAATCTACTTCGAACCTCTAATCGACCTGGACAGGACGCTGGACGTCGCCCACGGACTCCTGGACACGTCCTGCAACCCCCGCCCGGCTTTTCATGTATTGCGGACGCTGAATACGGCGCTCTTTCACGAACCGGTTTCCGGTGCGGTTCCGGGAGGACTCGAACTGCGCGGGACCGCGATCCGTACCCTCTCCGTTCCGGGCGGGTTTCATACGCTGATCACTTCACACGATCGCGAACTGCCGGACCTCCGCGGGCTCACGTTTCCCGGGATTTCACCGGACGCGCCGTTTCGTCTCTACCGCCTCGCCGAAGGCTCCGTTCAGACGGGCCCACTCGACCGGCTGCTTGGGTGCGCCAGCGGTCTGTCGCCGCCCGTGCTCCTGACGTCCGGACTTCCGCGGGGTTGACATTCTCCCGTATTCTATGGATCTTTCTGGCGCAAAGGATCTGTACATTCCGGCTTTGCCCGATTCCACAGTTTTCCGGTTGAATTCAACACAACGAGGACTCGCCCAATGGCGAAAACCCTGCGCGTGGGCCTGGCCGCCCTGAAGCAGCGACCCTCCGTGGCCGAAGGCGTTGAAAAGCTGGTTTCCGTGCTCCGCGAGTGCCGGGAACGGGAGGTGGATATCGTCTGCACGCCGGAGACTTACCTCCCGGGACTCCGAGGCGCGACTTTCGATCTGCCGGATCCGGACCAGCCGGCAATGGAACGGGCATTGAAGGACCTGCGTGCGGCCTGCCGGGAAACCGGCGTCGCCATCATCGCGGGCATGGAATGGCAGTCCGAACTCGGCCTCGAAAATAGAGCATTCGTCATCTCGCCGTCTGGCCGGGTGCTCGGTTACCAGACCAAGAACCAGATCACCCCGGGCGGGGAGTCGGAGAATTACGTGCCGGACGGGCGGCGAAGGGTGTTCACCGTAAAGGGCGTCACGTTCGGAATCACAATCTGCCACGAAGGCTGGCGCTACCCGGAAACCGTGCGGTGGCCCGCCGTCCGGGGCGCGCAGATCGTCTTCCAGCCCCAGGTTACAGGCAGCGACGATCGGGGACAAGAGCCCGGGGACTGGGGCGAGTCCTTCTACGAGAAGGCCATGCAGTGCCGTGCGGGGGAGAACAATATCTACTTCGCCAGCGTCAACCAGGCCATGAAGGGGCAGAATTCAGCCACCAGCCTGATCGACCCGCAGGGTAATCTCATCGAGTACGTCCCGTGCGGAAAGGAAGACCTGCTCATCGCGGACCTGGACATCGAGAAAGCCACCCGGTTCTACACCAGCCGGTTCCGGTCCGAACTTTATCCTTCCTGACAGATCCCGGAGGAAATTAAATGGTCAGATTCGCGCTCGTTTTTTTCTGCGTCTGTTTTATGTTGAGCGGCAGCGCTGCGGCGCAGGAGACCCCGGCGGCCGATTTCGACGAAGACGGCGAAGTCGGCTTCCAGGATTTCCTCATCTTCGCCCGTGGTTTCGGCAGGACGAACCAGGACGCGGACTTCGACGCCAGGCTGGACCTGAACGACAACGGGGCGGTCGACTTCCAGGACTTCGTGCTCTTCGCGCGGCACTTCGGCGGCTCGACGCCGCCCGAAGACGCGGACAGGGAGCCGTTCGACCCGCCGCGAATCTATGTCTCGGACACCCTGGGTAACAGGGTCTTCGTTCTGGATGGGGACACCAATTTCTTCAATCCTGGTTTGTCGGCCGTCATTACTCAGCCTCGTAGCGTGACCTATTCTTCGATCAACAGGCGCATCTACGTCGTGGCCGCGGATACCTTCCATGCAATGACCGAGTCCAGCGAAACCGATTATCGGTTGCCACTCGTAGATCCGTCCGCGACTCCGGGCTTTCCGCCGGCGGGGCGAGGGGGTTTCAAGATGGTGCTTTCGCCGGACCATCGCCTTGCCTACATCACGGAAGACGCCGCCAATCAGATTGAGGTCATTCACCTCAAACACGCCGAATCCGTGGCCATCATTCCGCTATCGTACAAGCCCAGCGGCATCGCCATATCGCCAGGCGGCAACGCAGTGTACGTAGGACATCCGTTAAGTCCGTGGGTCTCCGTTATCGACGGTCTCCGCCAGGCAATCTCAGACAGCATCCGGCTCGATGGATGGGGCAATGGGCGGTTAGTTGCTTCTCCAGAGGGAGACAGAATCTATACCACTGTAAACGTGGGCGGAACAGATCCTTCGGTTGAGATCATTTCGATTGACACTGAGACCAGGGAAGTCCATGATATGCTGGTGGTAGCAGCGGATTCGATCACCAACGTTATCGACCTGCAGATGTCCAGAGACGGGCTGAAACTCTACGCAACCGTATGGCCGGGCACGGCGCCGATTGAACCGCTCAAAGAAGGAGCTGTCAGCTATTTCATGACCGTTGATCGGTTGACCCTCGAGACAACGAGCGTCATTCAGACTAACTGGTATCAAAATAACTTCGGAGTGTCCAGGGACGGCAAGACCGCATACGTCGCCGTGTTGGATCCTGCCGCAGGCACCTATGAACTCGCTGTCCTCGACCTTGAAACCGAAGAGGTCGCTGGTCTCGTCCTGGGCTTTTTTACACCCTTCGACGTCAAGGCCTACGGAGGCAAGGCGGCATTGGGTCATATTGAGTTCCCTGAGATCACGGTATTCTGATCGCTTGTCGCAGGGGCCGGGAACTTTGGCGCAAGAGAATTGGCCGCATCTTCTGGCGAACAGTCCGCAACCCTTCGCACGTGGTTTTCCTTGCCTTCGCTCTTGCGCGGCGATCCGCGCTATGTGTCCTAATTGTGACTCTTGAAATGAAAGCCCTTGCAGACCGGGCCGAATTCCCGTAAATTTCCATGTAGAGCGAATTGATATTTGACGCGTCACCTATTGACGAGGAGCGAGAACCATGCTTTCATCGCTTCTACTCGAACCCGGGCGTCTGGAACTACGGGACGTGGATATCCCCAGCGCCGGTCCCGGCGAAGTGGTTGTCCGGGTGCGGTCGGCACTGACGTGCGGCACCGAACTGAAAACCTTCCGCCGCGGCCATCCCAAGATTCCCACGCCAACGCCGCTGGGACACGAGTTCTCCGGCGACATCTACGAAGTGGGCGAGGGCGTGACCAGATTCAAACCCGGCGACCAGGTTATGACCGCGCCTACCGCGCCGTGCGGCGAGTGCGTGGACTGCCGGAAGTCGCGGGAGAACCTCTGCCCGTACGCAATCGATGAAATGGTTTTCGGCGCGTTCGCGGAGTACGTTCGGGTGCCCGCGCACGTCGTCCAGAACAACATGTTCAAGAAACCCGCCGATCTCTCCTACGAAGAGGCGGCCATGCTAGAGCCGCTCGCGTGTGTGGTCTACGGTATGGACCAGGTACTTATGGGGCCGGACGCTACGGTACTCATTATCGGCGCGGGCGCCATCGGATTGATGCACACGGCCGTGGTAAACGCCTTCGGCGCCAGCCGCGTGATCGTCGCGGGCAGGCGCGAATACCGCCTCAAACTCGCCGCGACGCTCGGCGCGGATGAGATTATAGACGTGGAAAAGGAAAACGCGATCGACCGCGTGAAGGAACTGACGGGCGGCATCGGCGCGGACCTGGTGATCGAATGCACCGGCCAGCTCGCCGTCTGGGAGAGTACGCCGGATCTGGTTGCCAAGGGTGGCACGATCGTCCTGTTCGGCGGCCTTCCGAAGGGCACCGTCGCCACGTTCGACACCGCACGTTTGCACTACGATCAGATTACTCTAAAAGGCGTGTTTCACTACAGCCGCAGCGCCGTGAAGAAGGCCTACCAGATGCTGGTCGACAGAAAGATCCACCTCAACGGTCTGATTTCCGGCACGTATTCCCTGTCCGATCTGAAACACGTCTTCGAGCTTCTTTTGAAAAAGGGCAACGACGTCAAATTCGCGGTCGTTCCCTCCGAACCCAGCCCGGAAAAAGCCGGATGATGCGCGTGGCCCGTCTGTACGACTACGGGGACATCCGCATCGAAAAAGAACCGATCCCCGAAATCGGGCCCGAAGACGCACTTGTCAAAATGGCGGTCTGCGGCGTCTGCACGAGCGATACCCTGCCGTGGTACGTGCGCCGCAAGGCGCCGATCGTACTCGGGCACGAACCCGCCGGGACCATCGTTGACGTCGGTTCCGAATCCGCCGGTTTCTCGCCGGGCGATCGCGTATTCGTTCATCACCACGCCCCCTGCATGCGCTGCCGTCTGTGCCGCCGGGGGCACTTTTCTATGTGCCCCACCTGGAAGGCCTCCTCGCTGGACCCCGGGGGCCTCGCTGAATTCGTGCGCGTTCCCGGCCTCAACCTTGCCACGGACACCCTCAAACTTCCGGCCGCGCTTTCCCTTGAAGACGGCGCTTTCGTGGAACCCACGGCCTGTGCGGTCCAGGCGCTGAAACGGCGCGCCCGCATGAAACGGGGAGACTGCGTCCTCATCGTCGGCATGGGCATTATGGGTCAGATTCTTGCCCTGGTCGCGAGGCATTACGGCGCGTCTCCCGTGATTGCTGCCGACATGGTTCCCTATCGGCTGGCCAAAGCCCGGGAACTCGGGGCCGACACGTGCGTCGACGTTACACGGGAGACGCTGGCCGAATCCGTTGCCGACGCCACCGGAGGTGATCTGGCCGACCTGGTCGTGGTCGGCCCGGGCACGCTCGCGGCGATGGAGGCGGGATTCACGGCGGTCGGCGTGGGCGGGACCGTCCTTCTGTTCACGCCTGCCGAACCGGGCCGGACGCTGCCGGTCGACACTTACGATCTGTATTCCAGGGACATCACGCTGACAGGCAGCTATTCATGCGGTCCGCCGGACACCCTGGAGGCGCTCGAAATCGTCGGCCTCGGCGTGGTGAACGCGAAAAAGCTCGTCACGCACCGCTTTCCGCTGGAGGAAACCGCCGCCGGTTTTCAGACCGTGGCCGAAGCCGGCGAATCCATCAAGACCCTCATTGTCATCGACGGGACCCAGGCGTAGTTCGCGGCCACCGGAATCGGCTCCCCGGATCGTGGATGCAGGCGTCGGGGCTCGATTCAGGCTTGTTTTTTCGGCCTGATATCCCTACTCTTATCGGTAGTCTTCGGCCGTTGGGGTTCAACCCCGAGTTTCACGGCTTTTCGTTTTCAGAAAGGATGCCGGCATGCCCTTTGTCAACGTCAAAATGCTCGACGGTCGCACGAGCGATCAGAAGCGGGAACTGGTCAAGGCCATCACGGACGCCCTGGAAGACATCTGTGGCGCAAAGCCGAGCGGCACCATGGTGGTCATCGAAGAAGTGACCTGCGACCACTGGGCCGTTGGCGGCGAGCTGATTTCAGACAGGGACGCGTAGCCCCCCGCGAAAGTGCCGCCAACGCACGTTCGCGATGGCGCGAAGGGTGGAACCGGCGTTCCGGAGTCCAGGAAGCCGGTTTCCGCGTGTTTGGTCTTGACAGAGATATACCGGCCGCCTATATTGCACAAATCCGCGGTCCAGGCCGGGAAGGCGGTTTGCCTGCCGGCGCGGCCTTCACCGGATGCGGAATGAGCCGCGGTCCGCAGCCCGTACGTGTCTCGGCCGAATCGACGATTCGCAGCAATAGAGAAAGGGGAAAGGCTTTGAACCCTGTAAACCGATTCCTTCGCCAGGCGGGCATTTTCGTGCTCGCGCTTCTTTTGTTGACCAGTCTCGGCACAACGCAGACGTACGCCGCGAAAAAGAAGATCACCAAAGGCGACGCCAAAATTGCCAAGCGTTCCGCCCACCTCTACGTCAGCCAGCGCCTGTTCGACAAGGCCCTGGCCCAGTTGCTGATCGTCATCGAGGGCGACCCGGAGGACGTGCAGGCCCACTTCATGCTGGGCGAAATCTACTCCGAGAAGAATATGCAGGAAGAGATGAGGAAGGAATTCGAGTGGGTCCTGGCAACCAAAAAGGGCAAGAAGAAATACGCCAAGAAAATCCAGCCCTACCTGGACATGTGGTGGAGCAGGAACTACAATAGCGCCGTCAGGGCGATCGGCGCTGAAGACTACGGCGCGGCCATCGAATCGCTTCAGAAAGCCATCGCGCTGTCGCCGCAGAAGCCCATGAGCTATCAGGCGCTGGGGGTGGCCTATCTGAACATGGGTCAGGCGCAGGCCGGTATCGACGCCTATGAAAAGGCGGTCGAACTGGACAGCACGGAAGCATCGTCATTCGTCAACCTGGGCCGGGCGTACATGAACCTCAAGAATTACGAAGAAGCCACGCAGTGCTTCGCCAGAGCGCATAAACTGGCTCCCGACAACGCCGATTATCTCAACGACCTCGCACGTGCCCAGCAGTTTGCGGGCGATACGGCAGGCGCACTCGTATCGGCCGAAAAAGCCCTGGTCATCGACCCCGAGAATGTCGGCGTTCTCGAGATGGCCGGCCAGATGCAGTTGTTGGGAGGCAATTACGAGCAGGCGGCCGGACTCCTCGAAAGGGTGGCCGCGCATAAGCCGGAGGACGTGGACAACCTTTTCAATCTAGCGGAGTGCTACAGGAATCTGGGCAGGGTCGACGAGGCCGTCAACCTGTTTCTGAAGAGCGTCCAGGCCAATCCACAGGACGCAGACGCGTGGTTTCGGCTGGGCCGGATTTACGAAAAACAGAGCAAGCTCAAGGATTCCATCGACGCCCTCAAGATGGTCGTCAGCCTCCGACCCACCAGTGTGAAGGGCTGGCAGGCGCTGTCCCGGTCGTGGGCCCTTCTTTCGCAGGAGCAGTCTGAATCGGGTATGAACGACGCGGCTTCGGAAAGCGCAAAGAACGCCGAAGAGGCTTATAATATGAGTACGAGCCTCCTAAACCAGTCCGGTGAGTGAATCAGGCGGATCCCCGGGAGAGAATAACGGATGTATCTGACGGACGACAAAGTAGCCGTTCTGGGCGCGGCCGGAGCCATCGGCTCGAATCTGGCCCAGACCCTGCTGGCCTCGCGAACCGCCGGCAGGGTAGCCATGTACGACCCGTTCGAACCGGGCCTGGAAGGCGCCGCGGAGGAAATCTACCACTGCGGATTCCCGGGCGCGAACGTCTCATGGACCGTGGACGTCGCCGAAGCGCTTTCCGACGCCAGCTATGTGATCAGTTCGGGCGGCGCCCCCAGAAAGGAAGGGATGACGCGCGAAGACCTCACGCGCGATAACGGCCTGATCGCGAAACAGCTCGGTCTCGACGTCAAACGGTATTGTCCCAATTGCAGGTTCGTCATTATCATCTTCAATCCCGCGGACATAACGGGACTCACAACGCTGGTGCATTCCGGTCTTCCGGCCGGCCGCGTGTCCACGCTGGCCGCCCTGGACAGCACCCGGCTGCAGACGGCGTTGGCCCAGCATTTCCGGATTCAACAGGACCGCGTGACCGGCTGCAAGACCTACGGAGGTCATGGCGAGTCGATGGCCGTATTCAAGGGCGGCACTGCGGTGGACGGTATTCCACTCACGGATATACTGGCGGGCGAAACCGTAAACGGCGTCGGCCTGACAGCTGAAACGTGGCGCGGCATCCAGGCGCACGTGACCGGCGGCGGCGCCCGGATCATCCGGTTGCGCGGGCGCTCCTCCTTCCAGTCGCCGGCGCAGCAGAGCGTCTTCATGTTGCGGGGGCTGTTCGGCGAGCCCTACGACTGGCCCTGCGGCGCTTACGTCAACAACGGGGAATTCGGTAGAATCATGATGGCCATGCCCGCCACCCTGTCGTCGGACGGCGTAACCGGCAGCATGCCGGAGGGAACGGAGGAAGACCTGCAGGCGTTGAGGGATTCCTACGCGCACCTCGTCGGATTGAGGGACGAAATCATCGCGGAGGGCATCCTGCCGCCGCTGTCCGAATGGGGACGCAGGAACCCGAATCTGGTATAGCAATCCGGTATGGATTCCGCACGTCGAAGGGGCGCCCGTCGGGTTGCCCCTTTTCGTTTGCCGCGGTGCGGCTTTTTGGTTATTTTCCGGACGCATCCGGCCGCCGCGGATTGCCATTCACTCCCACTGTCGAGGAAGCCCTGTCCGCACCATACGACATGCTCATCAGGGGCGGCACGGTTATCGACCCGGCGCAGGGTCTGCACGCGCCACGGGACGTGGCCGTAGCGGGCGGGCGCATCGCCGCGCTGGACAATGAGATCTATGAAGAGACGGCGCAGACCGTGATCGACGCCGCCGGCTACCTGGTAACGCCCGGTCTGATCGATCTGCACGTCCACGTCTGGTGGGGGGTGTCGCACTACGGCCTGGAGCCGGACCCCACGTGTCTGGCCAGGGGCGTGACGACCGCCTACGACACAGGCTCTTCGGGCGCCGACACGTTTCCCGGATTCAAGAAATACGTGATCGACGCCAGCGCCACCCGCGTCAAGGCCTTCCTGCACGTCTCGTCGCAGGGGCTGTTGTCGCCCGGTATCGGCGAGCTGACCGACCTCCGGTTCGCGGACGTGGACCGCGCCGTACGGATGTGTGAGGCGCACAAGGCAGACATAATCGGCGTCAAGATCCGGATGTCGAAGGGTCTGGTGGGGGAGAACGGCAGAGAGGGCCTGAAGCGCGCGTGCGAGGTACGCGACGCCACCGGGCTCCCGCTGATGGTACATCCAAACGCCAGCCCGCTCTCGTTCGATGAGATGATAGCCGAACTTCGTCCGGGAGACATCGTCACCCACTGCTTTCACCGGAGCGACACCGGCATTCTGGACGAATCGGGCGCGGTCCGTCCATCCGCGCGCGGGGCGGCGGAAAACGGCATCCTGTTCGACGTGGGTCACGGCCAGGGCAGCTTCGCGTTCGACGTTGCCGAGGCCGCGATATCCCAGGACTTTCCGCCCGGCGCCATCTCCAGCGACCTCCATACCTACAATCTGAACGGGCCTGTTTTCGACCTTGTCACCACCGTCTCCAAATTTCTCATTCTGGGCCTTACGCTGGAAGCGGCCCTGGACAGGGTGACGGCGGCCCCGGCTCGCCATATGGGCGTCCTTGGTGAAATCGGTACCCTGCGGCCGGGCGCGTGCGCCGACCTGGCCATCCTCGAACTCAAGCCGGGCAGCTTCGAATTTACCGATACCCGAGGCGGGAGCCGGTCGGCGAAACAGAAACTCGAAGCGGTTTCCACGATCCGTGCCGGCAGGCTGTACGCGCCGTCGGCCTTTGACGATTGACTGCTGGAGGGATCGCTATGAATATCTTCGTGCTTTGCGACCTCGAAGGCGCCGCGGGCGTTGTCGACTTTCATACGCAGACGTACGATAACACACGGTACAACGACCAGGCGAAGAACCTGTCCACCCTCGAAGTCAACGCGCTCGTGGACGGCGCTCTGGAGGGCGGGGCGGACCAGGTCATCGTCCTCGACGGGCACGGCAGCGGCGGAATCAATATCGAAATGATTCACTATGAAGCCAGGGTGATGTTCGGCCGTCCGCTGATTTCCGTTTGGGACGTCGGCATTGACTTCGACGCGATGTTTCTTTACGGGCACCACGCGATGGAGAATACGCCCGCGGGGGTGCTGTGCCACAGTTGGAGCTCGCGGGCCATTTCAAACTGCTGGCTGAACGGCGAACTCATCGGGGAAATCGGGTTCAACGTCGCCAGTGCCGGGGAGGCCGGCGTTCCCACGGCGTTCATCAGCGGCGACCGGGCGGCCGTGGATGAAGCGAAGGCATACGTGGAGAATATCGAAGGCGTCGTCGTCAAGGAGGGTCTCAGCCGAACCGCGGCGCTTACGCTTTCTCCCGCAAAGGCACGGGACCTCATCCGCGAAGGTGCAAAGAAGGCAATGGGTCGAATCGGGGAAATGGCGCCGTACCGCACCGCGGGTCCCTACACGTTTGAAACGGAATTCAGGGCCGAATCCAGCGCGGCGTCCAAAGCCTCCGGACCCGGCGTCGAGCGTGTCGATACCCACACCGTCAGAATTACCGGCGACACGCTTGCCGAAATCGCGAAGAGAAGATAACCGTGCCAGGCTTCTGTTTCGAGGTACCTTGAATGAGCTACTCTCCCGTCGGGTTTGACAAGTGGGACCTGGATACGCCGGCGCTGATGCTGGATCTGGACCTGCTGGAGAACAACATTGCCCGGATCGCCGCCCGATGCAAAGCCTGCGGCGTCCAATGGCGTCCGCATACCAAGGGCAACAAGACCCCGGCCATTGCGCACAAACTGCTCGACGCAGGCGCCATAGGCATTACCTGCGCGAAACTCGGTGAAGCGGAAATCATGGCCGCGTCGGGTGTCAGGGACATCCTGGTTGCGAATCAGGTCGTGGGCGAGAGAAAAATGGCCCGCCTGACCCACCTGCAAAACCACGCGGACGTCATGGTTGCCGTCGACCACCCCGTCCACGTCACCATGATTTCGGAAACCGCTCAGGCCGTTGGCGTTCGCGTTCGCGTCCTGGTTGAACTGGATATAGGGATGGGACGCTGCGGCGTCGGGGCGGGGAAGCCCGCCCTGGAGCTGGCTCAGCAGGCCGACGCCGCTCCCGGCGTGACATTCTCGGGTCTGATGGGCTACGAAGGCCAGGCAATGGACCTGCCCGATCCGGAGAAGGAAGCCGTCTGCGCCGAAGCCGTCGCCCTTCTCGCGGGCTCGCGGGAGCACATCGAAGCGTCGAGCATCGAATGTCCGATCGTGAGCGCGGGCGGTACGGGAACGCTGGCGTTCACGCCGGACTGCCCGGGCCTCACCGAGATTCAGGCCGGCGGCGGGATCATGATGGACACCTTATACGCCACTTCGATGGGCGTCCGGGGGCTGGAACACGCCCTCTCCGTTCTTGCCACGGTGGTCAGCCGCCCGGCTCCCGACCGGGCGTATATTGACGCCGGCCGAAAAACCACTTCGTCACAGTTCGGTCTGCCCTGGGTGAAGGACAGGGAAGGCATTGACGTTGTCGGCCTGTCTGCGGAACACGGTCATCTGGAGCTGAAGGACCCCGATCATCCGCTGAAGATCGGCGACAAGATCGAACTCATTTCAGGATACAGCGACATGACGGTCTTTCTGCACGATCAGGTCCACGGCATTCGCAACGACCGGGTGGAAGCCGTGTGGGACATCCTCGGGCGCGGCAAACTTCAGTGAATCTGGCGAAACAACCCACGTTCGTCAGTCGGATTGAGTCCGATTCGCCAATCCCGATCTCTCCGATCACCATCCTCCGTTAAACGGGAAAAAGAGATGACCGAGCCGCGGTTCGTGGTGGATCAGGCCGGCAACCGCGTCGGCGTTCTGCTGGACATCGATGAATACAGTCGCCTCCTGGAGGCATCCGGAATCAGGGAATCCGTCAACGAACCGGAAGAGAAAGAGGGTTCCCGGCCGGCCTATACCCCGGAGGAAAAGAAGCTGGTGGAAGACCGGCTCAAATCTCTGGGCTACCTCTAACCGGGTTGAAACCAAATCCCGCGTCTTCGGTCCGCTTCGCATGGTCACAAGGGCAACATGGTCGGTACCGATACGATAGTCGTCGTCTCCGGCCTGCCTCGATCGGGCACGTCGATGATGATGCAGATGCTCGAAGCGGGCGGTCAGCCCGTTCTGACGGACGGGCTGAGGGCCGCCGACGAAGACAATCTCAAAGGCTATCTCGAATATGAGAAGGTCAAGGCGCTGAAGTCGGACCGGAGTTGGCTGCCCGAAGCCGGGGGCAAGGCGGTCAAGATCATCTCGGAGTTGCTGAAGTACCTTCCGGATACATTTGCGTACAGAGTCGTTTTCGTTCGCAGGGCCCTGGAGGAAGTGCTGGCCTCGCAGGACCGAATGCTGGTCCGGCGGGGCGTGCAGCCGGGGGGGCAGGCGGAAAACGCGGAGATCGCCCGGGTTTTTCGCAGGCATCTCCGGGAGACGGAAGCCTGGCTGTCCGGGCATCCGGGCTTTCGGACCCTCTATGCGGAACACCGGCGGATTCTGGCGGATCCCGCCCGGGAGGCCGCCCGCGTCAACGCCTTTTTCGACGACTGCCTCGATGAAGCGGCCATGGCTGCTTCCGTAGATACCTCTCTCTATCGCCAGCGTCGATAGATTCATCCCTTCAAATATTCAAGCGTGTACCTCAAGGCGTCCCGTCAGGACGCCTTTCGTTTTTTTAGAGCAGCAATCAGCCATCAGCTCTCAGCCGTCAGCTTGAATCAAATTCGAAAACCAAATTCAAAACCCAACGGTCTCCAAATTCTCTGCTTCCGGCAGGTTTCCGGAAACCAAGACGGCGGCCCCGGGGAGCGGTCCCGCGACCGAGGCCAGCGTGAAACGGCATCGCAACGCCATACATTATCCTGCCTTTTGCCCTTCTTTTTTGGCTGATAGCTGAAGGCTGATGGCTGACAGTGCGCCGTGAAAAGGCGCGGATCTTCAGTGGGTGAGATTCCCACCCGACAAGTG
>JAPPNU010000046.1 GCA_028873695.1 Gemmatimonadota bacterium
TTTACGGCTAGGACTACCGGGGTATCTAATCCCGTTCGCTCCCCTAGCTTTCGCGTCTCAGCGTCAGTACCAGGCCAGAAAGCCGCCTTCGCCACCGGTGTTCTCGACAATATCTACACATTTCACCGCTACACTGTCGATTCCGCTTTCCTCTCCTGGACTCAAGATCGACAGTTTTGAACGCAATCTGCAGGTTGAGCCCGCAGTTTTCACGTTCAACTTATCGATCCGCCTACACGCCCTTTACGCCCAGTAAATCCGAACAACGCTTGCTCCCTTCGTATTACCGCGGCTGCTGGCACGAAGTCAGCCGGAGCTTCCTCTGAGGGTACCGTCAGATGAAGAGGGTATTGACCTCTTCACGTTCTTCCCCTCTGACAGGAGTTTACACCCCTAAGGGCTTCATCCTCCACATGGCGTCGCTGGGTCAGGGTTTCCCCCATTGCCCAAATTTCTAGACTGCTGGCCCCCGTAAGGGACTGGACCTTGTCTCAGTTCCAGTGTGGCCGATCACCCTCTCAGGCCGGCTATCCATCATCGCCTTGGTGAGCCGTTACCTCACCAACAAACTAATGGACCGCGGGCCCATCTCCAAGCGGCAGCTTGCAAGCAGAGGCCACCTTTGACGGCAATTCCATGCGAAACAGCCGTGTTATGCGGTATTAGCCCCTCGTTAAAGGGGTTGTCCCCCACTCGGAGGCAGGTTACCCACGTATTACTCACCCGTTCGCCACTCTACTCGCGCCCCGAAGGACGCTTTCTCGTTCGACTTGCATGACTAAGACACGCCACCAGCGTTAGTTCTGAGCCAGGATCAAACTCTCCGTGAAATAAATCTCAGACCCCGAAAACGGGGTTTTCACACCGTAAGATCCAGGTACAAGACCTGGGAATGCCAGTCGGGTAAACTCATGCACGTTATTCGATTGTCAAAGAACGGCGAAACTCCGCACACTTGCATTTCGCGGAAGTCTTCAAATTTAGACAAATGCCCAATGGATGTCAAGTCTTTTTTGTCAAATGCAGAAGGCAGATCGCAGTCACGGATTTCGAATCAGAACGCGGCCGGCGCCGGCAGACGCATTTGCGCTACTTGTACTCCATCAGCACGCGGAAACCCAGCGCGTGGATCCGGAAACCGGGCGCCGCGTCGAGGCGATGGGAAGCCCGGCAACTCTTCGCGCCGGTCTCCCAGCTTCCGCCCCGGATCATCCGGAGCTTTCCGCGTGCCGGACCCTTCGGATCCGTTGCCTTACCCCCGGCGTACGGCCCCTTCCTGTCCTGGACCCATTCGTAGACGTTGCCCAACATGTCATAGAGGCCGAATGCGTTAGGCGCCTTTTTCCCAACCTTGTGCGGACGCTCGTTACAGTTCTTGTTGTACCACGCGATCGCATCCAGTTCCGCGCCGTATCGATCCCCGCCGGTTCCACCCCGCGCGGCGTACTCCCACTCGGCCTCCGTCGGCAGCCGGTACCGCTTTGAGTCCTCCATAACGTTCAGCGTCCGGACAAACGCCTGTGCGTCGTTCCACGAAACCTGCTCGACCGGACAATCCGGGCAGCCCTTGAAGTCCGACGGGTTGGTTCCCATCACCTTCTCCCATTGCTTCTGCGTGACTTCGTACTTTCCAATGTAGAAGGCCCGGCTGATGCTCACTTCCGTCAGTGGCTTCTCATTCGCTCCGGCGTCGTCACTCGTGGAACCCATACGAAACTGACCAGCGGGGACCAGGACGAACTCCATTCCCACGCTGTTGCGCCTGGTGGAGGCCTTTCGCGCTTCGGCGCTTCCATCAGTGACCGTTATTGCTGCGACCAGCACGATCGCAACGTTCCAGAAAAAGCCGAATCTATGCATCCTGGATCTCCCTTAAAAGCCGCTTAGAAAATAACACGATAAACTGCGAGGCAACGAGACTACGAGACTACGAAGAACAAACGAGAATACGAATAAACGAGTAAACGAAAAGGCGAAAAACAAAAACGAAAGGCGAAAGACTAAACTACGAAAAACGCGAATAAACCAGAAAACGAAAAGACGAAAAACGAAGCGACTAACCTTGATTCGCAATTTTCCGGTGATCTGAATGTCGAATAAATGCAGAAGAACAAAGGCGAACTGACGTCAACGGTCCCGGATACTTGAAGTCACTGGACGTGAAGGGAAATCTCAACCTTATGAACGACCTCAATACCCCGTTTTGGCGCCGTCCCCTTCTGTGCCTTTTGTGCTTTTTGTGGTAAATTGACTGTTGTCTTTTTTTAAATTGAGGCTAAAAACTAACCATTGCAGTTTGAAAATTCCGGTGGCGTGTTGACGCACCGGGACGCCGTGCTCGGAACGGATCACCATAAGTTATTGTCTAATCGTCACAATCGCAAGGGTAAATGCCCACTCAGTGGATGTTTCGCGTGTCCGGAGGACGCGCCCGTGATTCCACGTGTCCCGTTCCGGTCCGTACACACTTGTTTTTGCGCCCGGGATGTCGTTAATTTATCCGCGAAGCGAACGCATTGAACCATTGATCTCAGGGAACCCACCGGGCATGGCGCCACGGGCATTACCGGTCATTCTGACAGTCGCGCTCCTCGCGATGCAATGCGGCAGACAGCCCACGGACAACGAAGTCTCGACTCCCGCGGAACTGGTTACCGGCGAGACGGTTTCGTTCCAGACCCCGGACGGCTTCACGATCTTTGCGGCCTGGTTCACCTCCAACCGCCATACCGGGCGCCGGCCGGCTGTTGTCCTCATCCATCCCTACGACCGGAATCTCGGCATCTGGGTACCCTTCGTGCCGGACCTGACCGATGCAGGATATCACGTGCTGGCCTACGACGTCAGAGGACACGGCCGGAGCACGTTTCATAATGACGTCTACTTTCCTCGAAGCCGGTTTCAGATCGACGACTTCAACAACATGCCGCTCGACGTCGAAGGCGCCGTCGGCTGGCTGAAACGCCGGTCCGACGTCGACGCCTCCCGCATCGGGCTCGTGGGCGCCGCGCTTGGCGCCAACATCGCGTACGTCAGTTCCGGGACCAATCCCGACGTCAGGACGTCGGTTGTCATCTCCCTGATCACGCGGCTCCGACAGGACGTATTGCTTGGCGCCAACGTCAGCGACTTCAAGCCCCGATCGATTCTGTTTATGGCCTCGCACGGCGACGGATATACCTATACGTCGTCCGAAATGCTGGCGCTGGGAACTCTCGAACCCGTCCGGGTCAGCGGATATCAGGGCACGGCCAGCGGTCTGGCGCTCCTGGACAACCCGGTCGCCCGCGCGGAGATCCTGCAATGGCTTCGAACGTACCTTTGAACGATCCTGGCGGCGTCCGGGGCATATCCGACGGTTCGGCAGCCGATAACACACGCACGGGGAGGCGAAATATGCGGGATTTACAGAAGTCCTCTCAAGGGATCGTATCGATCGCTGCGACATTTCTCGTCCTGCTGATCGCCTGCGAAGACGCGCTTGCACAGGGGAGGGGAGGCGGAAGGAGACGAGGCGCGGGAGGTGGCGTCGATCTCAGTCCAATTCGAAACGACCGGTATTCCGACCTTCCCTCGGGCGCCTACGATCTGGTGAAGGGGAACGAGGAGACATTCAACCGGCTGCCCTTCCCAATAAGGTCGTACGTCCTGAACTCGTTGGCCGCCTGGGATGATTTCTTCCCGCGTGAGAAGGAGCGATTCAGGCTCTTTTTCGCAAGGGTGGGCGAAGTGTCGGACGGGGACCTGCGGGAGGCATTCGGCGAGGCGATCGCCGGCATCTTCCCCCAGCGAATGGGTCCCCGGCAACGTCGCGACGAGGGAGCCCGGCAAGGCGTCGGACGGCGGCAGGGTCCTGGCCGGCGAGGGGGAATGGACCAACGCGGCGACCCGGCGCAGCGGAGGCGTCGGAGCCCCGACGTCCAGATTCTGCCCGAACAGCGGGCAAGAATCGAAACCGCGTTCAACAAGTTCGCCTACAATGGCGTGGACTTTCCCCCCGCGCTTCTGGCGATTGTAATCATGCCAGGGCCATACGGAACAACCGATTCGACGTTCAACGACAGCCTGCTTTCTCAGGGGACGCTGTTACAGACCGCGCCCGCCCCGGATCCGTCAAGTCGATGGTTGGCCACACTGCTGACGGGGCGTGACGACGCGTTGAAAGGCAACAAGCTCGTTCACCCGACTCTGTTCGAATATCACAATCGCGCCATCGAGGACAAGACGCGCGCACGCTCGCTCGCGCTCTATCTGGACGACAGCGCCCCGCCGGACCGGAGTTCCCATAGGAAATACAGGAAGTTCGGACCGCTTACCGTGCGTGCATCGTCGTTGACCAGGGCGGCGGAAACCGTCCGGAAAGCACTGGACAAAGCCCGTTCGGAGGGCAGATCGCAGGCGTTCATCGAAAACGTCGTGTACCCGACGCTGGACCCGAAAAAGCTCAAGATTACAAGGACCGTCAAAAACAAAGTACTGTCTCGCCTAATCGTCAGGATCCTGGTGTCGTCCGACAGGAATCTGGACCTGTCGAACAGCTTTCTGGTGTCTCTGGCCATCGCGTGCCTGCCGAGAGCGCAGCCCGATCTGATGCTTCTCCAGCTCACTGACGGCCCCGACAGCCGCAGGTTGATCGGACAACTCCGAAATACCGTCCAGGAACACCACCGTTACGAGAATCGCACGACCCTGGCGGTACTCGACGCCGCCGCCGGCCGCGCGCTGCTCGTGGGGCCCGATATACCCGCGGGCCTGCATGTGACCGAACCCCTCTCTCCGAGGGATCTTTCCGCGACCCTTTTCGGATTGGGCAATGTCGAAGCGGAGTTCGCGCAGGGTAAACCGGTGGATTTCGCGTTCCGCAACTAGTCCTGTCCGGGCCCGGCGTACCCGCCGATTGCCCATGGGATCCGGGTTTTCCTTCCGGTCCACGTCCGTTTTTCATTTTACCCGCACGGCCCTGCCGCGACGCACGGACTGGACTTCCTTGAAGCAGAGCCGGAGCGCGTCCGCCGCCCGAACCCCGGACAACGCCTCCGAGGGGACCCCTTTCGCCACTTCATCCACCGCGGCCTGAATCTCCTGCGTAAACGCCACCACCGGGTCTCCCGAACCCAGTCTTGGCTTACGAACCTTCTTGTCATCGGTGAGCAGCGTGAGCGGCGTGGACAGTACCGGCTTGCCGCCCAGCGTGGCGAATTCGTAAATCAACGTCGCCCTTTCGAGATAGATTTCGAAACCGTGGGCAAACGCACGGCCGGGTTGTGAAATCGCACCCGATGCGCAGGTTATGCTTACGTCCGGCCGATCGAGATACCTGTAGCTCGTACACAGATACTCCGCGTAATTGTCGTTCACAAGCCGACCGGTGGACGATACGCTGTCGGGTACGCCGCACAGCAGCAGAATGTAATGGGTATCGTGGATGTGCAGGTCTACACCCGGCCCGCCGCTTCGTTCGACGTCGCTGAATTCCGAAGACCAGTCGGGCTGAGAGATGATACGCTTGAAATGCGCGCCCAGCAGCGCACCGTACCCGCCGCCAGAGACGACCTTTCGCGCATAGGCGAACTCCGGGAAAAAAGGCAGTACCTGCGCCACCATCAGAGAGCGTCCGGCAGCTGCCGCCTCCTGAACCATCCGGTCGGCGTCCTTCGGATTCAGCGCGATGGGTTTTTCGAGCAAGACATGCTTACCTGCCCGCAACGCCGAGATCGTGACGTCTTTGTGCATCGCCGAAGGCAGGCAGACGTTTACGAGATCGATTCCGGGGTCGGCCAGCAGATCGTCGATCTTCCGGTACGTCCGTATACCGGTCAGGTCCTCGATCCCGCCGGGCTCACCGAAGTTTCCGTGGATGCCCCTCCAATCCCCCCGAAGTTTCTTTTCGTCCCTCGTGCAGACGGCCGCCACCTTCCCGCCCCTGACCCCGCGCGCGCCGCGATAGTGCGTCATTCCCATAAATCCGATTCCGACGATGCCGATGTGTACCATGGCGACCCTTCCCCTGGAAGCTGTCCTAAAGTTCAACGACCGTCCGCGGAACGGACGGCCTTGCGCGCGGTCGCGCCGCTTAGACCCTCGCGACGGACCTGGCGCGACCCGGGCGACACAATGAACCCGACGTGCGCGCCACTGATGTGCCGGCAGAGACTGTGTCGACTGGAATATAGAACGACCGGAGTTGCGCTGCAAGCGGAAACGTACCGCCGGCAACGAGGGCCCTGTTTCGCCATCGGCATCTTCAGGCGCCAGGCCGCTCTCAAAGGCTGAGGGCATCTCTGAAACAACGCAAAAAAGCCCTTGATGAAGCGGTATTTTTCGGTTATCGTTTATCCATCCGCAATCCATTCGGAGCGGATTTTGCTTGCGACGTCCGATCCGGAACCGTGTGTATGCGTCAGACGTTTTTCAACGAGTGGCCGTCACGCGCCACGCAATGAGGTAAAGAGGAGAAGTTGCACGGATGAAAACGATCATTCAATCGCTGACCTTCGCCGTTTCGATCACCCTGGCCGCAGCAACACTGAACGCTGCCGCGGCCCCCGACTTCAATCTCCGGAATCTGCAAGGCGAACGGGTCAACCTCAAGAATCTGCTGGCAAAGGGTCCCGTGCTTCTGGATTTCTGGGCGACCTACTGCAAGCCGTGCGTAAAGGCGATGCCCAAACTCCAGAAGATTCACGAAAAATACGGTGAATCCGGGCTCACGGTTCTTGGCGTAAACGTGGACGGTCCGCGCGGGCAGAACCGGATCAAACCCTTTCTCAGGGCGCGAAGGGTCAACTTCCCCATCGCCCTGGACTCTGACAGCGCGGTGATGCGGCGAATGCAGGTAAACGTCCTGCCGACGACGCTTCTGATCACGCCTGACGGGGAGATTGCGCTCCGGCAGGTCGGATACAATTCGAAAAACGCCGATGCGTTGCTGGCTGCCGTAGCGGCGCTTTTTCCCGACAACGGCCCGGACGACGAGGCGAACGCCGATGCGAGCGCTGATCAATAATCTGATTGTGCTCCTTCTGCTGGCGACGTCGACATCGGCCGGCGCGCAGACGACCGCATCCAGCCTGACCGAAATCCAGCGGGGACGCGTACCGGGCTCGGACTCGCTGGCGGTTTCGTCACTCTATGAGCAATTCGACGTCGATTTCACGCGGCACGGTCTGCAGGCCGGAATGCGGGCGGAAGTCTTCAATTCATGGCGCAACACCGCTCCCGGCTCTCCGCTCTCTCAGGTCGAATACCAGATCGTACATATTTCACAGAAACACCTGCGCTGGACGCGGGGACCCGTCGAGCTGGTTGCGGGAAACTACTACGCCATCCTGGGTCGCGGCATCACGCTCAGGGCCTTCGATCTGCCGGGCGTTATTCTGGAGAGCGGCCAATACCGGCGGCGCTATTCGCCGTCACGGGACCTCGAGGGCGGCATGGCCACCTGGTCGGGCCGTCGGGCGGAGGCCAGGGCCCTGATCGGCCGCCCGGTTTTGAGTGACGTTCCGCCCGCTGTGCGAGTGGGTAATCCGCTTCGGGACGTACCTCGACGCGACAACTGGCTCTTCGGCGGGGAGGTCTCCCTGCGGCCCAACAGCCGGATTAAAACCGGCATCACGGCTGTCAGCCATCACGCCTCCAGGCTCGACTCCACGCGAACGTGGTCCGGATTCCTCGAACTGGACGTCACGCCTGCAATTGAAGCAACAGGCCTTCCGGACGCGTATGCGACCGTCTACGCCGAATACGCCGGGCTGAATGACGTACACGTGGACGGCAGCGCACTTTATCTCTCGGCAAACGCCGGCATTTCAAACCTGGGATTGAGCCTGGAATACAAGGATTATGAAAAATTCGCCTTCAGTTTCAACGATCCCCCATCGCTCGTTCGCGAACACGCGGCCGTCCTGCTCAACCGGTCCACCCATGCCCTGATTGCCGATGCGGAAACTGGCTATCAGGTTGAAGCGACGTATTCGGTTTTCGGGCTGGGAACGCTGACGGCAAACGTCAGCAAGGGGAAGAACGAACTGGCGCCAGGGTTTTCAACGACCTTCAACGAGCGGTATCTGGGCGTGGACGTCGAACTGCCTCCGCGGGCCGGCGGGCACAGTGTGACGTCGAACGTCTTCTTCGATTGGGGAAAAGACGAACTGAAGGGGATCGGAATGCACCGGATCGGCGGCGTGGGTGTCGAATCCATTACACCCGGAGGATCTGTCCTGGGTTTCGATCTGCAGGTCCGGCGCGCGGCCAGGCAACCCCGAAACGAGCCGGAGTTCCGGGACGTCTTTACCCAGTTGTCCTATCAGCATCCCCTGGGCGTGGGCGCCGCCCTCGTTCTTGATCGCACCAACGATCCGTTCGAAGTAGACGACGGCGCAACGCCGGACAGGATCGAGACCGGCACGCGCACCTGGCTGGCGGTCAATCTCAACGTCGCCTTTCTCGAACGATACGAGGCCTTCGTGTTCGCCGGCCGCAGGCGAGGCGGCGCCGCCTGTACATCGGGGACGTGCTACCTTGTGTTGCCGTTCAATGGCCTCGAAATGCGCCTAAAAACATATTTCTGACGCCGATCACACACACTTTCGAAGGAGGTTTGCAATGAGTCGAATTGCGACGTGCGTCGTGTTTCTGCTGTGTCTGGGACTTTACCCCGCGGGACCCGCAAAAGCTCAGAATGTCGGTGACGCGGTACCGGCCTTTTCGCTTACGGGCCTGGACGGGAGAACCTACGCTCCTGCGAATTATGAAGGGAGCGTTCTGGCTCTA
This sequence comes from Gemmatimonadota bacterium, assembly GCA_028873695.1. Taxonomy (GTDB): domain Bacteria; phylum Latescibacterota; class UBA2968; order UBA2968; genus JAAXHE01. Next base: position 8,773 of record JAPPNU010000046.1, read on the forward strand.
TATTATCTGGGCCACAACTGACCCACCTGCCGGGCGGCGGGTCCGTCCATTGAACAGCAGATCTGGAAGGCGTTCCAGGATGACGGCCTGGTGGTCCTGGGACTTGACATCTACAACGGGACTCAGGCTCAACTTCAGAATTTTCGGTCTGTGTCCACGATCACGTTTCCCCTCCTGCTACAGGCAGGCAGCATCAGGGGATCTCATGGGACCCACACATTGCTGATTGCGGACCGTGAGGGGATCGTCCGTCACATCGGGCGTGGCGCCTCCGGTCTCAGCGCTGCGGCGGCGAGCATCCGGGAATTGCTGACCGCTCAGCCACCGGCGATCGACGTTCCCGGTACGTCGCTCGATTTCGGTGAGGACATTCCGGCCGGTGAAAGCAGGACCCTTACTCTCGTCGTAAAGAATACCGGAGGGGAAGACCTTAGCGTAACAGACATGGAATCCGACCTGGAGGGTGTCACGTTCAGCCTGACGGAGCTTACGGTCGCACCGGGCGACAGTGCAACCGTCGATATCACGTTCACGCCCTCGGAGGGCGGTCCATTCTCCGGCACCATTACCATTTCCAGCGACGACCCCGAAAACAGCAGCGTCTCGGTCGCTATTTCAGGAACGGCCATCGTTGTCCCCGTCAACCCCCGGGCCGACTTCGACAATGACGGCGAGATCGGATTCAGCGACTTCCTGGCATTCGCCCAGGCCTTCAGCACCGACAACCCAACCTTCGACCTGAATGGCAACGGCCTGGTCGACTTCCCGGACTTCCTGGAATTCGCCAAAAACTTCGGCAAAAGCGTGCCATGAGTTGCCCTGACGCATACACCGGCAAGTCTGTCCCTTCCGGAGAGAGGCTTCCAATGTATCGATTCCTGGTTGCCGCAGTGATCCTGGGACTCTTCGCGCCAGCGTCCGCACGGGCTCAGAAGGTCGGCGACACAGTACCGACCTTTTCGCTCACGGGGCTTGATGACAAGACCTACGCGCCCGTTGATTACGTGGGGCACGTCTTCGTACTCTACTACCTGGGCCATAACTGAAACCTGTGCAGACAGACGGGTCCGTCTATAGAAAGACAGATTTGGAAGGCATTCCAGGATGACGGCCTCACGGTTCTGGGACTCGACGTCTACAATGGCAGTAAATCTCAGCTGCGGGACTTTCAAAGAGTCACCGGTGTGACGTTCCCGCTTCTACTGCAAGCCGGCCGCGCATTTCCGAGAACCCTTGGCGTTGACCATACGCTTGTCGTGGACCGCAAGGGTATTATCCGTCACATCGGGATACGCAGACCAGCGTCAATCACCGCAACGGCCGTACGCATCCGGGAACTGCTGAGCGTCCCGCCGCCGGCGATCCGTCTTTCGAATGCGTCGCTCGACTTTGGCGAGGACATGCCGGCCGGGCTATCCAGAACGCTTACCCTGGTCGTGTACAATACCGGAGGGGAATCGCTCACGGTCAGCAACATTCAATCCGATCTTGAGGAAATCGACATTATCACCACCGAGCTATCTGTCGCCGCGGGAGACAGCGCGAAGGTTGCAATTACATTCATTCCGGCGGAAACCGGTCCATTCTCCGGCACCATTGAGATTATCAGCGACGATCCGGAAAACAGAAGCATCACGGTCGCTGTTTCTGGAGCAGTCATCAATGTCCCGCTCAATCCCCGGGCCGACTTCGACAATGACGGCGAGATCGGATTCAGCGACTTCGTCGCCTTCGCACAGGCCTTCAGCACCGACAACCCGATCTTCGACCTGGACGGAAGCGGCACGGTCGACTTCGCGGATTTTCTTGAATTCGCCAAAAACTTCGGCAAAGGCGTGCCATGAGTTCAAGCTGAGTAAATGGACGTTGAAAAAACACGCTGTAACCGGCGTGTTTTTTCATTTGTTGACTGGACACCGCGCATCTGGTTTCTTCAGTACCAACGGACTATATAATTGATATTCAGACGTTTAATTCGACCAGAAGAATCCGGTTTTCAGAAACCCGGCCGAGTCCTCAGGCGTCTAAGAGTCAACCCGGTCTCAGCACATCGTCCGACTCGAAAATCATCGCCCGCACAGTGGCGTCAATCGCTGCGCAACAACCATGTTGAATCCAGTTGCAGGGACGCCCGCAGACCGGTTATTTATCACTGGAACCCGCTTGTGTCCTGTCCCAAAAATTCCTCACCATTCGGCCACCGATTCACTTATGATTGAAACACGACATTCCCTCCGTTCCCTGCAAAAGCGGACAATCCACCCATGAAGCCGAGTCCTGGCGCCATTTCCACAACCCACGATCTGCTTCCGGAGGTACAATCTTACATCGACGGGCACGACATGATCCGACCGGGCGACGGGATTGTGATCGGCGTATCGGGAGGGCCGGATTCGGTGACGCTTCTGGATCTGCTGTCACGGCTTCGTGAGTCTCTCGACCTGCGGCTCTTCGTTGCCCACCTCAACCATCAACTCAGGGGTTTGGCGTCGGATGAGGACCACCAATTCGTGATGGATCTCGCAGCGACCATGGACTTGCCGTGTTTCTCCGAAAGGGCGACCGTGTCCGCAGCGGGCTCACCGGAAGCGGCAGCACGTGATGCCCGCCTTGGGTTCTTGAAAGAGGTAATGCGAGACATCGGCGCGTCCCGCATCGCCTTGGGTCATACCCGCAGCGATCAGGCCGAAACCGTACTGATGCGGCTGATTCGCGGCGCCGGTACAACCGGGCTCGGCGGAATCAGACCGGTTCGCGACGGGATCTGGATCCGCCCGCTACTCGGGATCTCCCGGCAAAGGATAGAGGAATATGTCGAACACAGGAACCTGCACGTGCGTCACGACCATTCCAACACTGAAACACGCTTCCTCCGGAACCGGATCCGGCATCTTCTTCTGCCGGAGATTGCATCGGAATACAACCCCTCGATCGAGGCGGTACTTGCAAGGTCCGCGGAGATCATCCAGGGTGAAGATCAACTGCTCGGCCAGCAGGCGGAATCGGCATTCCGGGAGGCCCTGCGGTACGAGGGCAAACGAAAAATAATCCTTGATGAAAACGCCGTTTTCGGTTATCATATAGCACTTCAGCGCAGGTTACTCAGAACGGCATTTTTCAGGCTTCGGGGCTGCGCCCGGGGACTCGATGAGAAGGGTGTCAGCCGGATCGAAGGTCTGTATCTGACGCCTGCCGGCTCGGTTCATGTATCTGCTGATATCTCCGTTCATCGTTCCAGCCCATGGCTGATCCTGAGTCGGCCGACGCCGGCGTTCGAGACCGACGTGGCCGTTCCGGGCGTCACCGAGATCCCTGAAATCGGTGCATTCGTCGAAACGAAAATAAGGCCGATCGGCGATGTGCAGCCGGACGAACTGTCGTCCGATCCATTTCGCGCCTGTATCGATCGGGATGCGGTTGGCGGCCGCCTGACGCTCAGGAACCGGCGCCGTGCGGATCGTTTCGCGCCGTTCGGCCTGTCCGGAACACAGAAGGTAAGCGACCTTCTTATCAACCTGAAGATCCCCAGACCGCTGCGTGATGAAGTCCCGCTGCTTCTGGGGGGGCAGGCCATCCTCTGGGTGGTCGGCTTGCGTACGGACCGGTCCACGGCCGTTACGCATCGGGCGAGAACGGTGCTGGAGGTCACCCTCAGAGGTGGCTGGGGAGAGACGGTCATCTCCTCGCAAGCGTAATTGTCAAGGCGGTTTTTATGGCAGAACATAAAGAACAGGAAGAAACTCCGGACCCCGGACAAAAGGAAAAGCGACCGCCCGTTCCCGAGTTGAAGCCTGAGTCCGACGAAGATCGCGACGCGCCGCTGCCTCCCCGGGACCGGCGGCGGCAGCGGCACAACCGCGAGCCCGGATCCGCTCCCGAAAACGACGGCAGTGAATGGCGGCGCCGATCAAAGACACTTGCATTCTGGGTCTTCTTCGTATTGGTCGCCCTCTTCGCGACACGGTTCTTCGGGAGCAGTACCGGCTCCGGCGACGTCGTGATCAGCTACAAGGAATACCGCACCCTGATGAAGCAGGGCAAGATCGAAAGCGCCGTCATTATAGACAGCGATTTTCACGGCACGTTGCTGGAACCTGAATATACGACCAGCCGCGGCGGGCAGCAGGCGTACAGGACCTTCGTCGTCAACCTGGGCGTCATCGGCGAAGACGCAATAGCGGACTGGGAAAAATACGAAATCGACTTTCGGTTCCAGGAAAAGCCCTTCGACTGGTTGAAGGTCTTCTTTAATTTCCTGCCGTGGCTTCTCTTCGTCGGCCTGTGGCTGTTCATCTTCCGCCAGATGCAGGGAGGCCCGAAAGGCGCGTTCAGCTTCGGCAAGAGCAGGGCGAAGCTGGTTTCGGAAGACCGCCCGAAGGTCACTTTCAAAGACGTTGCCGGTTCCGACGAGGCCAAGCAGGAACTGCAGGAAATAATCGAGTACCTCAAAGACCCCCGCAAATTCCAGCGGCTCGGCGGACGCATTCCGAAGGGTGTCCTGCTGGTGGGACCGCCGGGCACCGGCAAGACCTACATGGCCAAAGCGGTGGCAGGCGAGGCCGGCGTTCCATTCTACAGCATGAGCGGGTCCGATTTCGTCGAGATGTTCGTGGGTGTCGGCGCGTCGCGCGTACGTGACCTGTTCGAGCAGGGAAAGGCCAATGCGCCGTGCATCATCTTCATCGACGAAATCGACGCTGTAGGCCGGCACCGGGGCGCCGGCATCGGCGGAGGCCACGACGAGCGTGAGCAGACGCTCAACCAGTTGTTGGTGGAAATGGACGGCTTCGACTCTAAGGAGGGGGTTATCCTCATCGCGGCCACGAACCGGCCCGATGTCCTCGATCCGGCGCTTCTGAGACCCGGCCGGTTCGATCGCCAGGTCGTTGTCGACCGGCCCGACGTCAAGGGCCGGGAGGGTGTGCTGAAGGTACATATCCGCAACACCCCATTGGACAAGGACGTCGACCTGACCGTACTGGCACGGGCCACGCCCGGCTTTTCCCAGGCCGACCTCGAAAACCTGGTTAACGAGGCGGCATTGCTCGCCTCCAGGCACGACCGGACCTCCGTGATCATGGAGGACTTCGAGAACGCCAAGGACAAGGTCATCATGGGTGTGGAGCGGCGCAGCCTGGTTATCTCCGACTCCGAGAAGAAACGCACGGCATATCACGAAATCGGTCACGCGCTGGTGGCCAAGCTCGTTCCGGAGTCCGATCCGGTTCACAAGGTAACCATCATTCCCCGCGGCCAGTCGCTGGGCCTGACCACGTATCTGCCCATCGACGAACGCCACAACTATTCCAGGAGCTACAGCGACGCCGTCCTCACGTACGCCCTGGGAGGCAGAGTTGCGGAAAAAATCGTCTTCGGGGAAGTCTCAAGCGGCGGCCAGCAGGACTACAAGATGGCGACCGACCTGGCGCGCCGGATGGTTTGCGACTGGGGAATGAGCGAGGAACTGGGACCCGTTTCGTACGGCAACAGACAGGACGAGGTCTTCCTCGGCCGTGAGATGGCCCAGCGCCGGGACTTCAGCGAAAAAGTCGCGCAGGTGATCGACGACGAAATCCGCAACTTCGTCCTCACCGCGGAGGAACGGGCGGAATCCCTGCTGCGGGAGAATATCGCACAGGTACACGTCCTGGCCGACGCGCTTCTGGAGTTCGAGGTACTGGACGACTCCCAGCTCGACCGCATTCTTGCCGGAGAGAAGCTGCAGAAGCCGCCCGAACCGCCCGAATCTCAGAACGGGCGGACCAAACAGGATGCAGCCGACGACGTCGATGAACCGGAAACGCCCTCCTCGGAGGAGACGACGGCCGAATCAACGAAAACGCCCGAGGACGACGATTAGCCCTGGTTCGTAAGTCTTCCGGGACGTTAATTCGAATATGTGCTTGTAAATAAAGGCGATTAGACGGCGGATTACCGGGATATGCCAGGCCACCGGACGTGAAGGGAAAAACGTCCTTCCATATGCCGATATCGCCCCGTCTTGGTGGGTTTTATTGCGTCGCCGCGTTGCTGTTTTTTGGATTGAGGCTAAGCGCGGTATTCGAGTTATATTCGGGGATGGTAAAACGCCGTGTCATTTTACCATCCCTTTTGCATTTCCAGTATTCGTATGCAATACATGAGATCCCCCGCCCGTCGGCTCGACTGCCGGGGAAACATCCTCCAGTTGGGCTCGCGGATCCAGGTCATGGGGATTCTCAACGTGACACCCGATTCGTTTGCCGACGGCGGACGATATCTGGAGCCACGGCAGGCCATCGAACGCGCACTTCTCATGGCCGAAGAAGGCGCGGACATCATCGACGTGGGCGGCGAATCGACGCGTCCCGCGGGAACGTACGGGGCGGGCGCCCAACCCGTTTCCGAGGAAGAGGAAATCCGGCGTACGGCACCGGTGATCGAAGAGCTTGCAGCCAGAACCGATCTGATCATTTCCATCGATACGACCAAGGCGGCTGTCGCGCAACACGCCTTACGACTCGGCGCATCCATCGTAAACGATATCAGCGCCATGCGATTCGACCCGCTCATGGGAACGACGATCGCGCAATCGGGCGCCGCTGTCGTTCTGATGCACATGAAGGGTACGCCGCTGACGATGCAGATCAAGCCGGCGTACCGTAACCTGATCCGCGAGATTCTCGATTTTCTCGGCGAGCGCAGGAACGCGGCCGTAGAAGCGGGCATCGATCCCGGCCGCATTCTGATCGATCCGGGTCTGGGATTCGGCAAACGAAATGTCCACAATTATGAGATTCTCGCGCGGCTCGACGCGTTTCATGGCATGGGCTGCCCGCTGATGGTGGGCCCTTCACGCAAGAAATTCATTGGGGCGGAACTCGATCTTCCGCCGGAGGCGCGGCTGTTCGGTACGCTCGCAGCCGTGAGTTTTTCCGTGGCGGCCGGGGCTCACGTCGTTCGCGTCCATGACGTCGGTGCGGCGGTTCAGGCCGTACGGGTCGCTGAACAGATCGTTTCCGCATGCGACGCCCCGGAGGATACGTAACCGGTTCATTCGGACGCGTAAAGGCGGCGCTTCTGAAACGGGGTGTCGTCCGGATGTTTCCTGCAGACCCGATCGCGACCGCAGGGCGGGTAGAGAATCCCTCGATCGCGGCGTGAATCCATATTCACGTTCCACAGGCAGTCGCAGACAAGGAAAATCCGATGCCGGGAAGATCAGACGCATACGCGGCCGCTGGCGTGAATATCGAGAGCGCGGGTCGCACCAAACGAGGAATCGCCGCAACCGTCAGATCGACGTTCGGTCCGGAAGTCCTGGCCGACATCGGCGGATTCGGCGGCCTCTATGCGCCAGAGTGGGATGCTTACCGTGACCCCGTCCTCGTGGCCGGTACGGATGGCGTCGGCACCAAGCTGAAAATCGCATTTCTGACCGGCATCCACAATACGGTCGGAGCCGATCTCGTTGCCCATTGCGCCAATGACATTCTTGTGCAGGGCGCCCGCCCGCTCTTCTTCATGGACTACCTGGCCATGGGAAAACACGATTCCGTCGTGGCAGAGGCCGTCATCGAGGGAATCGCAGATGGATGTAAAGCCTGCGGATGCGCGCTCCTGGGCGGCGAAATGGCGGAAATGCCTGATTTCTACGCCGCGGGCGAATACGACCTGGCCGGTACGATCGTCGGCATTGTGAATCGGGAAGACATTCTCGACGGCTCCCGGGCGCAACCGGGAGACACGCTTATCGGACTGTCGTCGAGCGGCCTGCACACCAACGGTTATTCCCTGGCGCGCAGACTCCTGTTCGAGACCGCCGGATGGACCGTCGACACACACCTGGACGAGCTCGGCGGCACCATCGGCGAGACCCTGCTGGCCCCGCACAAGAGCTACGTTTCTTCGGTGTCAGGTCTTATGGAAGCCGTGTCCGTAAGGGGAATGGCGCACATTACGGGAGGGGGAATCCTGGATAACCTGCCCCGTACGCTTCCGGAAGGACTTGGCGCACGTATCTTCCGGGGAACCTGGCCGGAACCGCCGGTGTTCAATCTGTTGCGGCGGGCCGGCGACGACATTCATGCCGACGAGATGTTTCGGGTGTTCAATATGGGTCTGGGCCTGGTGCTTGTTGTCCCGTCCGGTCAGGCTGAGAGAGCAGTCGAGCAATTGAATCGAAGCGGCGAGGACGGCTACGTCGTCGGTGAAGTCGTCGCCGATTCGGAGTCAGGCGTTCAGATCCTTTAGAAGCTGGAGTACACCATGTTGCTGCGCATTTTCCTTTTTTGCCTGTTATTGGTTCTTGTATTCCGTGTGTTTCGGGATCTTCTGCGCGCTTCGGTTCGCTGGATCTCACCAAGAAAAAGCGGTGCGCGCCCCAACGGCAAGAAGCCATCATGGCAAGCCGACAAGGACCGGGTCACGGACGCCGAATTCCGCGACGTGGACGACTGATGCCCCAAGAAGCTGTTTTTTAGATTCCCAGCGGTCTTCGCGCGGCTGCCAGTGGAGCGTTGCGAGACAGGTAGCCCGGATGGGCTTTTCAAAGGGATGACAGACGTCGACCATGGCCAAATCCAGAGCCCGATCCGGCAACTCGCACGACAGACTGACCGCGCAGATCAAACGGGGCGAATTCGCGCCGCTGTATCTGCTTCACGGGTCTGAAAACGTCACCAGGGATGAAAGTTTGAAGGCCCTTCTCGACGCTGCCGTCGATCCCGCGTCAAGGGCATTCAATCTGGATATCTTCCACGGCGAGGACATGGACGCGGCCGACGCCGTCAGCCGGGCATCCGCCTTTCCGATGATGGCGGCGCGGCGCGTTGTCGTGGTCAAGCGCCTGGAACGGTTGCGGGACGCCGACGCACGTGCACTCCTGCCCCTTATCGACGACCCCGTTGAGACAACCGTCCTCGTATTTACCGCAGACAAACTGGACGGCCGCAAGAAACTGACCGCCGCATTGCGAAAGAACGCCGTTTCGGTGGAATTCAAGCCGCCCTACGAAAATGAACTCCCGCAGTGGATCCGCAGAAGGGCGGCTGCGCTGAGTAAACGGATTGAACCCGAAGCCGCGCACATGCTTCACCTCGGCACGGGATCGAATCCGGGCGAACTCGCCAGCGAACTCGAAAAGCTGGCCATCTATACAAATGAACGCGATACCATCACGCGAGACGACGTCGTGCAGGCAGGCGGCGCTTCGAGAAGTGCGACGGTGTTCGAACTCGCCGATGCCGTGGGGCAAAGGAAAACCGGCGATGCGCTGAACGTTCTGCATCGCCTCCTGGACCGCGGTGACAGTCCGGTGGCAATCGTCGCGATGCTAATCCGGCATGTAGGCATTCTTCGCAAGGCCCGGTGGCTAAGGAACTATGGATTGCCGCGATCCGAAATGGCGGTAAAGCTGAGGGTTCCGCCATTCTTTGTTTCCGGCTATCTCGATCAGGCCGCCCGTTTCGACGAACAGAACCTGTGGCACGCTTTCGAAGCGCTCCTGAACGCGGACAATCGACTGAAGTCCCATTCTCGCGCACCCGCCGCCACGCTCACACAACTCATCTGCCGCGTGTGTTCGGGGGCGGCCGTCTGAATCGGCGCCGGGCGTCTCCGGCACATGGGCTTTCACTGTTCTCCGAGAATCTTGACACGACCCCGAAAACTTGGTAGATTTGACAATTCTTGAGGAGCCGGGCCCCGAGGCTATGTGTAATGATAGCCCCCGCGAGACGGTTGACGATGCGAAACAGAAACGCCAATGGTGCATTGAACACATTAGAAGCTGTCCTAAAATTCCCGGCGGTCTTCGCACGGCTGCAAACGCGCCGGTCGGCGTTGGTCGAATCCACCCGTATAGACAAATATGGGCGGATTCTCCCGCCTTGACCGCCGCTTTTTCGCTCGCGCTCGGGAACTCACCGGTAATTTTAAAACAACTTCTTAACGAAAGGCGGTGGCCACGTTGGGAACTCCAATAACCATAACCGACGATAGCTTCCGGGCTGAAGTAGTCGAGTCCGCCCTTCCAGTACTCGTGGACTTCTGGGCCGTGTGGTGCGGGCCCTGCCGCATGGTCGCACCGATCGTGGACGAACTCGCCGTCGAGTACGAGGGCCGGGTCAAGGTGGGCAAAGTCGACGTGGATTCTGAACAGAAAATCGCCGCGGACTACGGTATCCGAAGTATTCCGACTCTGCTCATCTTTAAGGACGGCGAATTGGCCGACCAGGTGGTCGGCGCCGTACCGAAGAAACAACTGGTTGAGAAACTCGATGCCGTGTTGTAGGTACGCCGCCGGTCGTCTGCAGACGACCGGAGCGGGCAATATCTCCTCCGGCCCTTGCCGGCCGGGATCCTGACCGGTTACCGCGTCCGTTCACGCGAGCCGGACGGACTGGGTCTCGTTGACGCGCCGGCGCGGGCCGAATCAGCGGCCGCGGTACGAACCATGACCGTCACATCGAATACAGGGTGTGCCGCAGCAGGCACGCCCTGATTTTTGTGTTCTATCAGCCCAGGGAGTTCCTATCTATGGAAATCGAAAAGGTCGTGATCCCGCTGGCAGGGATGGGTACCGGGCTCCTGCCTGCCACAAAATCGCAGCCCAAGGAGATGCTCCCCGTCGCGTGCAAGCCCGTGGTCCAATACGTCGTGGAGGAAATGGTCGACCAGGGCCTGAAAAGGTTTCTGTTTATTACCGGGCGGGACAAGCGGCCTGTCGAAGATCACTTCGATCGGGACCATGAGCTCTTGTATCGGCTTTCGGAGAGTGAAAACCGGGAACTGCTGGACGCTGTGGATTTCGGACGCGAGTCAGTGAGGTTCTTCTTTACCCGCCAGCTCATCCCTCACGGCCGGCACACGCCGGCCGGAATAGGAGACGCCATTGGCGGAGCCGAGGACTTCGTGGGAAACGACCCGTTCGTTGTAGCGCTCGGAGATACCATTGTCAAGTCCGGCAGCCACGCGGGCCTGATCCGGAGGATGATCAGGTCCCACTTCCAGCACGATTCCCGATGTACTATCGCCGTTGTGGAAGTGGATACCTTGGATGTGCCCAATTACGGCATTGTCAAGCCAACGGGGCGCGCCAGCACGGACTTCGAAATCGAAAGCATCGTGGAAAAGCCATCCCCGGCCGACGCGCCCAGCCGCCTTGCAGTTGCCGCCCGATATGTGTTTCATCCCGAGATCTTCGACGCAATACGGCACACCCTGCCGGGACAGAGCGGCAAACTGGAGTTGACGGATGCGATTGCCACGCTGATCAGGATGGGCCGGACGGTACGGTGCGTCCGTCTGAAGAAAGAGGAACTTCGATATGGCATCGGCGACCCCGTGTCCTACTATAAGGCGTTCATCGACTTCGCCATCTCGGACCAGCGCCACGGTTATCTCATCCGGCAGCATATCCAGAAACAGCTGAGGGAATTCTGAGTATGCCGGGGGTATACCTGTGTTCGGCGCCCGGCAGAGCGGGCATTATCGGCAATCCAACCGATATGTACGGAGGCAGCGTCATCTCATGTTCAACGCAGGAACGCGCCGTCGTACTTATCGAACCCGCCGACGTTCTGAGCTTCGAGGTCGCGGGCTGCCGCCGCGTGATACGACACGCCGACGAATTGAAGCCGGACGGCGGATATTTCGACGTTGCGATGGCCGTTGTCGACTACCTCAGCCTGAAAAACGCCCTGTTCTCCCTGCGCTGGGCGTGCGACGTCCCCTTCAGGGCGGGACTGTCAAGTTCATCCGCCCTGATCGTATCCATACTCAATGCCGTTCTGGCCTACATCGGCCGATCCGTACCGGTATACTACCGTGCGGAAATGGCGCGCCATATCGAGTTGCACTACCTGGTACTGTGCGGATACCAGGACGCGTATATGTGCACGGTCGGCGGGCTGAACTTTCTGGATTTCCGGGAAAAGCAGTTCTACCGCGCGCTGGCCGATGAACCCTACGCCACCGTCGAACCCCTCGCGCCGTTCATCGACGAATATCCCTTCGTCCTCGCCCACACGGGGATAAAACGCAACTCGGCCCGTGTACACCAGCCGATCCGGGATCGATGGCTGGAAGGCGACCGGGAAGTCGTCCGCAGCTATCTGCGCATTGCCCACGTGGCTCGAATGGGAAAACGAGCCCTTCTGGAAGCCGACTGGGGAACCCTGGGCGAGTTGATGGTGGAGAATCACGACATCCAGCGGGACCTCGGCGGTTCCGGTCCGGAGAATGAACGCCTCATTCAGGCCGCGCTGAATGCCGGAGCCCTCGGCGCCAAGCTGGCGGGTGCGGGAGCCGGCGGCACCATTATCGCGCTGGCGCCGGATCCCGCACCGGTTATCCGCGAACTGAAGCGCGCCGGCGCCAGCCGGATCTTTTCCCCCAGGCCGGCGCCGGGGGTCACCGTAAGCCAGCTCAAAACCGAAGCTGAAAGGCGAACGGCGGAAGCGGAACTCCGGAAACGCTCACGGCAGGAGGATCTTGCAGACTAGACGGTCGTGGCTTCAAGCGGCAATATTCATGCCGGTGCAGTCCCTGTTTCTCACGTCTCCCTGCCGGAAGGGCGGGACGGCGTTCGAATCCGCACGCGCGCGCGTCCGGAAAAATCCGGCATTGTACCCGCATTGAAACGAAAATTCATGGGTCCGATGCCCTTGCCGTTCCAATCAAGTTTGTTTATCTTTAGCGCTAAGCTGTTTGCGGTCAGGTGGACACGGAGATTCACCTTATGTCAATTCTGGCGGACACGCTTCAGGAAACGTATGAACAGATGGAGCGCAAGCTCAGCGGCATCGTACCGGAAATCGAGTTGCGGTACAAGGCCGAACTGGTCTACGAGATCAACCGCCTGAAGGAACAGCGGGGCGCCATCATCCTGGGCCACAACTACATGGAACCTGCGCTCTTCCATACCGTGCCGGACGTGGTTGGCGATTCGCTCGAACTCAGCCGCAAAGCCGCTGAAACCGATTGCGACCCGATCGTCTTCTGCGGCGTACGCTTCATGGCGGAAACCGCGAAGATTCTCAATCCGAAAAAAACCGTACTCCTGCCCGCACGGATTGCGGGCTGTTCGCTCGCGGCCAGTATCACCGCTGAAGACGTCCGCCGGCTGAGACAGGAATACCCCGGCGTTCCCGTCGTCACGTACATCAACACGTATGCGGACGTAAAGGCGGAATGCGACGTCTGCTGTACGTCCAGCAACGCCGCGAAGGTCGTGGAGTCGCTCGGCAGCGAAACCGTCATCTTTCTTCCCGATGAATACCTGGCGGCGAACGTGGCCCTGGAAACCGGCAAGCGAATCATCTTCCCCACGCGGGAGGAATCCGATCTGCCGCGGGCGGAACTCGAATACGAGATGATCGGCTGGCATGGCCGTTGCGAAGTACACGAGAAATTCACGGTCGACGACGTCTCCCACGTACGGGAACAGTTTCCGGGCGTACTCGTTCTCGCCCATCCGGAGTGCAGTCCCGAAGTTGTGGCCGCATCCGACTTCTCCAGCAGCACATCCAAGATGAGCGCGTTTGTGCAGGAGACCGACGCATCAAGCTATCTGCTGCTGACGGAGTGCAGCATGGGCGACAATATCATGGCCGATAACCCCGACAAGGAAATGGTACGGCTTTGCAGTATCCGCTGCCCGCATATGAACGAAATCACGCTGGAAGACACCCTGAACGCCCTTAAAAACAACGAGCAGATTATCGAAGTACCGGAAGCGATCCGCATCCGCGCCAGACGCGCGGTGGACCGGATGCTGGAAATCGGTTGAGTTTACAGACAGCCCGAGCCTCGCGGGCGGGGTTCCTGACCCGCCCTCTTTTTTGGAAGCTGTCTTAAAGCTACCGGTGAGTTCCCGCGCGCGAGCGAATATGTGTCGGTCAAGGCGGGAAAATCCGCCCATATCTGTCTATACGGGTGGATTTGACCAACGCCGTCCGGCGCTTTCGCAGCCGCGCGAAGGCCGCTGGGAATTTTAGGACAGCTTCTTATATGGACCTTCCATGTCACTCGATATATGGATGTTTATCGGCATGATCGACGCCTTCGAAGAAGAAGGCGCCGACCCCATCCTGGACCGCCTGGAAGGGGTGGGGATCGACATGATCGTGCTGGGCGACCTGCGATTCGGGTCGTCGCCGGCGTATCCGCCCACGCCTGAACTCTATGACGGTTGCAAGACCCGTCCCCCGGAATTGTCTCCGGGAGACGTCCCCAGGTTCGAAACACTTCAACGGGCCGTTGAACGGGCGAAAGACCGGAACTTCGGCGTGTATCTGCACGATTGGCTTCAATCCGCCCCGGGCTGCATCAACGACCCGGAGAAACTCAGGTACGGACCCGCGCGGACGCGAGACGTCGTTCGGAGTTTCCCCGGGGTGGACGGATTCATCCTGGACGGACCCGAGTGGGGGTACGAAATCGCACCCGACCATCGGGGCAATCTGTTCCGGTGCGACTGCGAATGCTGCCGTGCGCGAGCCGGAGAATGGGGGTACGATTTCGACGTCATGTGGAAGGCGCAGGCGCACCTGAAGGACCGCCTGGGGAATCTGGGGAACATACCGCCGGGACGCCGGGAACGCGGTTTGATCGACGGCCTCGACGCGCTGATCTCAAACCCGGGCCTCTTCGACTGGATCCGGTTCAAGACCGACAGCATCGAACACTACGTCGGCGCGTTTGCCGACACCGCCAGGTCGCTGGAGCCGGCGCGCAAGGTGGCCTGCGGCCCCCGCCTGCCCGCCTTTGCGCCGCTTACCGGGTACAATTTCGGACGCCTTTCGGAAATCGTCGACTTCCAGTGCCCGAAACTCTATTTCTGGCAGCATGGGATCGACGGCTTGAAGGGCACCGTGTACCGCTGGGCGAAAACCCTCTGCGCCTGGAACCCCGGAATGACCGAACCCGAAGCGCTCGACCGAGTGCGCGAACTGTTCGCCCTGTGGGTTCCCGGCGCCGGATGCCTCGCCGACCTGGACGCGCCGTTGCCGCCCGAGTTCTTCGAGCAGGTGGCTCTCAGCGAGATCAACAAGATGCGAGAGCGCCTGGGCGACGTCTCCCGCATCCGGCCCTGGATGGGGCTGCATCACGGCGGCGTCCGCATGGGCAGTGGCGAACTCGAACACCTGCTGCAAACCGTTGAACAGGGCGGGCTGACCACCCTTATTTACTGGCACTACAGCGACATGACGGAATCCGACTGGCGCGTCGTTCAGGAGCTTGTCCGTTCCTGAGTGTTCCTGACGTGGCAATCCAAGGAAGTTTCTTCGTCTTCTCGCTCTCACGGGCCGCCGAATCGAACAGACCGGCGGCCCGTTGTCCATAATCACGATTACCCCGACCCGGACCCCACGATCCCATGCACGCCATCACTGTTAACGGTCTCTCCAAGTACTACGCCGTTCCCGAACGCGAGGCCGGTCTGCGCGCCGCGGCAAAGGGCCTTGTCAAACGGAAAACGAGGACGGTCAAGGCCGTAGATGCGATCTCCTTCAGCGTCGACCCGGGTGAGGTCGTCGGCTTTCTCGGTCCCAACGGGGCGGGTAAGACGACCACGCTCAAGATGCTCTCCGGATTGCTATATCCCACGGACGGCACGGCGGAAGTTCTGGGTCATATTCCTCACCGGCGCGAAAGGGCTTTCCTCCGCGAGATCACGCTCGTGATGGGGCAGCGGAACCAGCTGATCTGGGACATCCCGATGATCGACTCCCTGGAACGCAACCGGGCGGTCTATCGGATATCGCGCGGGGACTACGGGGAGACGCTCGATGAACTGACGGAATTGCTCGAGCTGGAACCGCTTCTGCCGAAACCGGTCAGAAACCTGTCCCTCGGGGAGCGGATGAAGTGCGAGATCGCGGCCGCCCTGTTGCATCGTCCGAAGGTCCTGTTCCTGGACGAGCCCACAATCGGCCTCGACGTTACCATGCAGCGCCGGATCCGGAGTTTCATTGAAGACTACAACCGGGCGCACGGCGCGACGGTACTGCTGACCAGCCACTACATGGCCGACGTCGAAGCGCTTTGCAAGCGTGTCGTCGTCATCCACCACGGCCGGATTCTCTTCGATGGCGCGCTTTCCGACCTCGTCACCCGATTTTCCCCGCACAAGACCATCGACGTCGAACTCGAGACCGAGAACGCCGACCTCTCTTCGTACGGGGAAGTCGTGGAGGCCGCCGGGCTGCGCTACTCCCTGCGCGTACCCAAGGAGGCCACGCCGCAGGTGACAGCGAGGATACTCGGTGACTTGCCCGTGCTCGACCTGACCGTTGAAGACCCGCCCATCGAGGAAGTGATCGAGCAGGTCTTTTCCGTTGAAACCCCGGACGACGGGCCTTCGGACCCGCGCCAATCCTGACGCCATTGCCCGTATCCGATCGGTATCGGAACATCCGGGCACAAGAGACACAGATGCTTTCGATTTACTGGGCATACCTGAAGACCACCCTAGCGCTTCAGTTTCAATATCGCGTCGCCATGGCGATCTGGATGATCGGCGGGCTTCTTGAACCGATGATCTATTGTGTCGTCTGGTCGACCGTGGCAATAGCCCGCGGCGGCGACGTGGCAGGTTACGACGCCGGTGAGTTCGCCGCGTACTACATCGTCCTGATGGTCGTCAATATGTGGACGTTCACCTGGATCATGCACGAAATGGGTTATCGCGTCCAGCACGGCGAGCTGTCGGCGATGCTCCTGAAGCCGATCCATCCTATCCATAGCGACATTGCCGACAACATCGGTTATAAGACCCTGACGTTGTGCGTGCTGATCCCGTCCGCGGCCGTGCTCTGCCTCCTCTTCAAACCCACGTTTCACTTTGACGTTGTCAGTGGGCTCCTCTTCGCGTTATCATTGATCCTTTCCTATCTTCTCAGATTCTTCGTCGAGTGGGCACTCTCGCTCGTCGCGTTCTGGACAACCCGGACCGACGCGGTCAATCAGATGTATTTCTTCTTCGGCCTGTTTCTGTCGGGCAGAATCGCGCCGCTGGATCTGTTGCCGGGATGGGCCCGGGCGATCGCTGACGCGCTACCGTTCAAGTGGTCGGTCGCCTTTCCCGTTGAGCTTCTCCTCGGCAGGCTCGATACGGCGCAGATCGAACGCGGTCTTCTGATGCAGCTTCTCTGGGTCGTCATTGGATTCGCTATATTCAAACTCGCCTGGCGCCGGGGTGTCAGGAAATATTCCGCAGTGGGATCTTGACAACGGCTTCGCCGCGGGGACTCGACCTTGCATAAGTTGATCGTGATATGGACGTTCCTTAAGATTGGCATTCTGAACGAACTCGCCTATCGTGTGAACTTCTACGTCCAGATCTTCCAGTCCGCGGTGAGCCTTGCACAGGCGCTCCTCGGCGTTTACGTGGTCTTTCTGCACACGGAAACCCTGGGCGACTGGAGATCCTACGATCTGCTCGCCCTGATCGGCGTATTCGTGATTATCGGCGGGGCGATTTCCATCGTGATCCGGCCCAGTATGATGCAGTTGATGACGGACGTCCGGAGGGGTACGCTCGATTACACCCTCACGAAGCCGGAGGATGCACAGTTTCTGGTCAGTATAAGCCAGTTTCGAATATGGAAGGCGACCGACTTCGTGCTGGGCGGAGTCGTGCTGTCGTACGCCCTCTTCAAAAGGGGCACGGACGTCGGCGCCGTTGACACACTCACGTTCGGCCTGGTCCTTCTGTGCGGCGCGGCGACGATCTACAGCTTTTTCCTGGTCCTGTCTACCATATCATTCTGGTACATCAAGGTCGAGAATATCCTGAATATCTTCGATGCGATGGTTCAGGCCGGGCGCTGGCCCATCGGCATCTATCCCCACTGGCTGCGTTTCGTCCTTACCTTCATCGTTCCGGTCGCGTTCGCGATCACGGTGCCCGCCCGGGCCCTCACCGGCCGGCTCGATTCGGAGTCGCTCACCGCCGCGATTCTTGTGGCGGCCGGTATGCTGATCGCCTCGCGTCTGTTCTGGCGTTGGGGACTCCGCCACTATTCCGGCGCCTCGGCCTGAGTGAACCTCGGGCCGTCCAACAGGAAATCCTCACGGTGAGCCGCACGTCCGGTGAGGACCCCACCGGCGCAACTTGCAGAAATCACTTGCGCGTCTGACGGGTTTGGCGCACAATTAACGGGCAATCGCAGCGTCCGGTCCGCCGGTGAGTATGTCCCGCCATCAACCATTGGCATCCCCTGTAAACCAGGAGTTGTACCATGTCCGAGAAGAAGGTCAAGTCGTTCGCCGCGCACGCCAAAGACGCCCGCTGGGTGCGGGAGGGGTTGCGTCCCTATTTCACCTATCGGGACCTGGGCATCAAGGATGCCACGGAGGGTAAAGTCCTGGCGCACATCATCCGCGCCCATCAACCCTGTACCGGACCGCTGGGCTATCACTCACACGATCTGGACTTTCAAATGGTCTATCTGATCAAGGGGTGGGCGCGTCTCGACTTCGAGGACATCGGCGAAATCCGGGTCGAAGCGGGTGACGCGTGGTACCAGCCGCCCGGTATCCGGCATGAGGTCCTCGAATACTCCGATGACTGGGAAGTAATCGAAATCACGATGCCTGCGGAATTCGACACCCATGACGAAGAGCGCCAGGATTGACCCTGATTCCTCATTTTTCGAGGACGTTAATTCGAATATGTGTCTGTTAAAAAAGCGATTAGACTGCTGATTACCAGGATACACCAGGACACTGTACGTGAACTGAAATAATGTCCTTCATGACGACCATTTCGGCCTGTTTCGAAGGGTTTCGTCGCAGTGCCGCGTTGCGGCTTTGTAGAGTAGGGATGTGGCGCGGTAGTATTGGAGTGGCTATAGCCGCTCCGTGCCCCGTTTCCACATCCCCCTCATCGAACCGGACGTGCGGATTTCCCGCATCCGGCTCTCCGACGGACGTCGCCTTCAGGCACACGCTGCCCGCTCTGCCCGGACAGCTTCGCCTGAAGCCTTAGCTTGATCCGGAGTCGCCTCGTCTACTTTTGGAGGAGGTTATAGGCTTGCGCCACTCTCCCGACCGTTGTCTCCTTCACAAGCGCATCCGAAGTCAGGCCCCTTTCCTCCGCCGGCGTTACCCGGCATCACAGGTACTACGGGCCTGTCCGCCACCCCATACGGCCCGGCCTGTCCCTCACGGGCGTCCGGTTGGTGCCTTTCCACCACCGCTGGGGTTTCCCGTGTTGCGTCGGATCTCCTTGTATGCATGCCTCCGCCAGTACCCCGGCGGGACCGTTGGGTGCTCGCGTTGCCCGCTTCCCCAACGACGGCGGCCTTCCCCGATCGTAAGACGGGTCGGCTCCCGCATTACCTTTTTCGAGGCCTGCTCAGCGTTCACTGCACGTTTCGGCCTGCATACTCGCCGAGTCGCCTTGCGACCCTCTACACCGGAGGCTTCAGAGATTTCGTTGCCTACGTCCCTGCTCCGGTTGCTACCGACTGTAGCAACACTTGTCGGGTGGGACTCTCACCCACTGAAGTTCCGCGCCTTTCACGGCGCACGTAGAGTAGGGATGTGGCGCGGTAGTATTGGAGTGGCTATAGCCGCTCCGTGCCC
>JAPPNU010000061.1 GCA_028873695.1 Gemmatimonadota bacterium
AACACGCCGTAGGCAGGGAATCTGGGGAAAAGGGGTTTTTGATTTGGATTTTCGCCTTTTGGTTTTGATTCTTGGCTGATTGCTGACAGCTGATAGCTGATAGCTGCCTTTCATCGAAACAACGGCGCGGCGGCAGGTTCGATCGCCACGTTCACGCACGCGGGCAGACCCGACGCCACCGCTTCGTTCAGCGCGGCCGGCAGATCCTCCGCGCGGTCCACGATTGCCCCGTACCCGCCCAGCGCCTCCGTCACCCGATCGTATCTCGTCTCCAGCAGATCGCAACCC
Organism: Gemmatimonadota bacterium; assembly: GCA_028873695.1. Taxonomy (GTDB): domain Bacteria; phylum Latescibacterota; class UBA2968; order UBA2968; genus JAAXHE01. The sequence continues at coordinate 289 of JAPPNU010000061.1, forward strand.
ACCGTACGATCCGGCCCGTAGGTCGTGACCTGCAATTGATGCTCGGCATTCCACCGTGCGTCGTTTCCGACGATTGCGACAACCGGCAGCCCGTAGCGCAGCGCCGTATCCAGTTCCATCGCATGGTAACCGAACGTCCCGTCTCCCAGCAATACGAATACAACCCTGTCCGGATAGGCAAGCCTTGCCGCCAGCCCCATCGGCAGCGCGCTCCCGATTGCGCCGGATGGTCCGTTGATCAACCTGATCTCCGCCGCCAGACCCGCCTGCGCCCACTGCCCGAACTCACCGCCATCGCTCACGAATATCGCCCCGTCATCCAGGAACGGCTGCACGGCGTCGCACACGCCCAACGGATGCACGGGGCTGGCGGCCGGGCGCAACAGGCCGTCCCAGTCAGCCGGTGTGTCGACGCGCAGGCTCTCCACGTCCGACCGCCACGCCCCGGAATTCCAGGACCGCGTGCGCGCCATGTCCGCAAGCCGCCGTGCCGCCGCCCACGGATCCGCGCACAGACGCAGCGCCACACCGGCGTGTTCACGCAATTCACTCTGATCCGCGTCGATCTGAATGAAACGGCTCTGCTCGGAAAAGGACGGAGGCCTGCCGAAGCGCAGGGAAAAATCCAGCTTCTTACCAAGTAGAAGCACCACGTCGGCGTTCGCCAGACACGTGGCCGCCCGGCGCAGCGCCGGATCGTTTACGCCGCGCGGGCTTTCCATCGGCAGCGCCGGGATCCCCGTTGCCGCAGCCAGCGCTTCCACGGCCGACCAGCGCCGGCCCCGACCCATCGCGGGTCCGGCCAGGATCAGCGGCTGCCTCGCACTGTTGAGCAGCGCCAGCACGCCGTCCAGATTTTCGTCCGCCGCCTCCGCAGCGCCTTTCGACGGCGCGCTTTGCGGGGGGCGTGCCGGTGCCTCCAGGATATCCGTCGGCAGACTCAGATGCACTGGGCCGGGTCGGCCGGATACCGCCAGTTCCAGCGCCCTGGTCAGGTCGGCTTCCAGATCGTCGCTTCTCTCCACCCGCCAGGATGCCTTCGCCACCGGACGCGCGGCGGCCGCCTGGTCCACTTCCTGAAACGCGCCGCTCCCGATCTGCGCCTCCGGACAGTGACCGCTCAGCATCAACAGCGGGGATTCCGCCATCAACGCCACGTAGAGCGCCGTCAACCCGTTGCAGTGTCCGGGTCCCGCTGTCAGCAATGCGACTCCGGGCTCCTCCGTCAGCCTCCCCCAACCATCCGCCATGTGAACGGCCGCGGCTTCGTGGCGTGTATGGATCAATTCGATGTCCCGCCCGATGGTCGCATCGTAGACCGAAAGGATCTGATTGCCCGAAAGCGAAAACAGATGTTTTACCCCGGCCCCGATCAGACCGTCGACCAGCACCTCCGCACCGGTCATCGACATGGAATGCGCCCTTCCTGCATCTCCGTTTTCATCACGCAGTTCGACAGGACCATGTTCAGGTACCTGCCTGTCGTCTTTCGAACCTGCCTCTTACCAGGGCGTTCATCTCGCGCGCCCGCCGTAACGTCTCCGCAACTTCCTCCTGGAGTTCATCCGGCCTGTATAAGCTCCCTTTGCGCACCGTCAACACCGGCTGGATCTTTCGTGCGCCCACCTCCAGGTTGTCGCGAACGTCCCGGAACTCGAACGCCCCTTCCTCGACCTCGAACGCCGCCAGGTCGGCCACGGTACCCACCCTGAGCGTTCCCAGTTCGTCGTCTCGACCGATCGCCGCCGCGGGGGCGGCCGTTGTCTGATAGACGACCTCCGGCAACTCCATTCCCAGGTTCAAGAGCTTCGAAGCGGTCTCCGGCAGACTGTGGACCGGGTCGCTCAGACAATGCGCATGCAGGTCGGTACTGATCACGTCCGAAGGGAATCCCTGCGCCAGGGCCTTTTTTGCAACGTCGAACAGAAAACTGCCCCCGCCGTGCCCGAGGTCGAACAGGACGCCCCGGTCCCGCGCCGCCCACACCTCCGGAATTACCTGTTCTCCGGCGCCGAGGATCGTATCGCCGCCGCCGCGATAGCAGTGGGTGACGATATCGCCGGGCCGGACCTCGTCCAGCACGTCCGGAAGCGGAACCCCTGCGCCCATATGGACCATGACCTTCGAATCAGACAGCCGGGCGGCCTTCACGGCCAGTTTCAGGGGCGCCACCCCGTTGTTCCCCACCTGGTGCCTGCCCTCCCGCACCTTCACACCCACGCAGGTTTCCGGCCACCGCTGAATTACGAAGGCCGTTCGCTCCGGGTCCGCGTACCGCATATCTTCCATCTCGCCGACGGGTCCGTAAGTCAGGCCGATTCCACTAATATGTACAAACGTCAACACCTGGGTCCTTGCAGGCGCCGCCACGTAGTCCATAAACCCCACAAGGTTCGCCCAGCCGGAACTGCCGGCATCCACGACCGTTGTCACGCCGGTCGCCAGGCAGAGCGCGTCCCCCTGAATGCCCCAGGTGGTCGCCCCCGCATAGACGTGGGTATGGATATCGACCCAGCCCGGCGTCAGAATCCTTCCTTGCAGATTCACCGTTTCCTTCGCGGGCTCGGCGATTTCCTTTTCCACGGCGGCGATCTTTTCACCCAGGACGGCCACGTCGTACTCCCCGTTCAATCCCTGCGCCCCGTCGATCACGGTGGCGCCCTTCAGCAGCAGGTCATACGTCATACCTTGATTCTCCGTGCAAGTTGACCGGTTTGCCACTGCCGGTTCGGACCCCGCCGACGTCACCGGTGCATGACCGTATGGAACCGCTTGAGCAGCATAGCTGCCGCCACTGCGTTTACGGCCAGTCCCGCGAATCCATACGACAGGTATCCTTCCCCGGACGCAGCCAGCCAGAACATCTTCATCGGCCAGTACGTGGGCACCAGCCCGGCGACGATCTGCCAGTCGGACGCTACAAAAAAAGCGACCACCGGAATCATTGTGATCGCGTTGAGGATTTTTACGAGAGCGAAACCCGTTACCTTGTTCTCCGCGAAACCAGCCAGCGCGAGCGCCGTAATCGGAGCATTGAACGAGGCCAACAGTGACACCGCCGTCAGGTCGAACAGGGGAACCGGAACCAGACCGATCAGATGAAAACCCACAATCGTAACGATGAAGCCGGACGCCAGTGGAATCGCCAACCTGTAGGCCAGATATTCGACGTCCGGTACCGGCGTGACCAGCAGGGCCGTCAACATCCGGTCGTCCCGCTCATCCAGAAGGAGAAAGCCGATCACCGTGCCGATCAACCCCGGAGCCGTCATCACATAAATGCTCATCAGCAGGGGATAATACGGCCTCAGATCAAACACATGGACGTCGAGCAGCCAGTCGGCAAGCGGCGGCAGGCCGAAACGATACAGCGCGGCGATCATCACCGGCATTGCCGCCATCCAGACCAACAGCCTGTCGCGCTTCACATTCTTGAAATCAACCCATCCGAGGGATCGATAAACGGCCGGCCTTCGCAAGGATCGTTGCTCCCGTTATACGCCCGCTTCGCGGACAACGAAACGGTAAATCCTCCAGCGTGCAAGGAAAAAGCCGCCACACATCCATGCAGCGGCGCCCGCTGCCGCGTAAACCATCTCCCATACGCCCGTTGGAAGATACGCCGCACGCATCAATTCCATGGCCGGCTCCATCGGATGAAGCAGGAATATCAACCGGTTCGCCAACCCGAAATGAGACAGCAGAGGCAGCAGCAGCGCAATCACGTAGAGGACAGACGGAATCAGAAACGCGTTGATTGAACGATACCGTACAACCACGATAAATCCCGCCAGCGAGTAAATCGCCCCCAGCGCAAATGCGCCCGACAACAACGGGACCCAATTTCCGCGGATACCCAGAACCACGACGACGATCAACAGGCTCTCCACAATCGCCAGCACCGTCAACGTAATGACCTTTGAGAGCAGATATTCCGCGTCTCGAAGCGGTGTTGCCGCAAGCGCGGACAGGGTTCCCTCGCTCTTTTCAATCAGAACCAGTCCGCTGATGAAGTAGAACGTTGTCACATAGAGGTTAATTGCGAAGAATGCTGGAACGACGACGACGGCATCCACTCGCCCGATTCCCGGTACCAGACTGAACAGCCCTCCCCAGAAAATCACCATCCCCACACCCACTGCGTAGAACTTGTACCTGTACTGCTGCAACGCATCCCAGTGGAGAGCCGACAACAGGCGCTTCACGTCAACGCCCTCCCCGTCACCTGTACGAAGACGTCTTCCAGCGTGGTCTCCTGAGAATGCATCGTCTGAATGTACGCGGAGCGCAGGATATCCTGGAAACCGGCATGGTCCGCAAGGCCGTCCAGCGGAAATTCCGCCTGCTGGAGTCCGGCGTCCGAGCCGTATTCCACCCGCAGCATTCGCTCGCCGTACTGAAGCTTCATCCGTTGCGGCGCATCGACCAACCTGATGTCGCCGTCCACGATAAATGCCACGCGATCGCAAAGCTCATCCGCCACGGCCATGTCGTGGGTTGTCAGGAATACCGTTGCGCCCGCCTCCCGCCGCTCCAGAATCAGGTCGCGGATGCGAAGGCTGCCTACCGGATCCAGACCCGCCGTGGGCTCATCCAGAAAGAGAAGCTCCGGTCTGTTCAATAGCGCGCGTGCAAAGTTCAACCTGCCGCGCATGCCCCGGGAAAACTCGCCGACACGCCTGTCTCCGTCTTCGTCGAGCCCTACCTGTTCCAGAAGACGCCCCGGCGCTTCTGTTTCCCCGGCGTAGAGCGTGCGAAAATACCGCAGATTTTCAAGGGCGGTCAACTTCAAATAATGGTTTGGGACCTCGAATGTAACGCCGATCCTTTCGTAATAGCTATTGCCCCACGACCTGAGATCCCGCTCGAAGATCCGGACCCGCCCCGTATACTCCCGGAGAAGCCCGATCAGTACTTTCTGAGCCGTACTCTTGCCTGCACCGTTAGGTCCGAGAAAACCGAAGATCTCACCGCGCTCCACCTTGAAGTCAATCGAGCGCACCGCCGGATCTTCCGCGCCGGGGTAGGTGTAGGTCAACCCTTCGGCGTCAATCATCGGGCACTCGCGTTCCGCGCTTCCCGAGCGACCTCGATACGCTCCTTCTGCGGTCCTGTCCGGGTCAGATACTTCAAAAAGAACTCCTGCGGCGACAGACCGGATTCCTCGTACAGCCGGTGCAGATCGAGCCGTTTCACTTCGGTTCCCCACGGCCAGACCCGATCCTGAAGACAGACCGTGCCGATGGCGCCACCGAGGGCATCAACGATCCAGCGGCGATGCCACCAGACAAAAGGTTCGGGCAGGTTGTGAGGCGGATAATAGCCGGCCTCGACGACTTCCTCAGGTTGTGGGGTCAACCCCTGGGTTCGAGGCGTGGCGGCGAAGACAATCGAGTGGTTTCCTCCTTCACGCCACCTGGGGCTGGAGTAGATCCCAACCAGCCGCGTCAGCTCGATTTCGATCCCTGTTTCTTCTCTGACCTCCCGGACGGCCGCTTGCGCGACGGACTCTCCTGCATCGACGTTCCCACCCGGCAACGCCCACGCTTCGCAGTCCCTTCTCTTGATCAGCAGCACTTCATCCGCTGACGTGACAATCGCGCTCGCCCCGATCGTCGGCATACTGTCTCCTTATAACATGCCACTCAAGTCACTCCCTGACTCCACAGCCAACACGGGAGGCGTACTCCGGTCAATTCCTCCGGAAATGCGGATGTTGCATCACCTCCTGCTCCGCCTCGGTCATGTCCAGAATATAATCGGGATACGTTACCGTATGCGCGCCCGCCCCGTACGCCTGGAATGAGGGACTGAACTTGTACAGCAGCGCCCGCCGCTGATGGTCGGCCGTCCACGGCAACGTCCCGTGGGTCAGCGTCTCAGTAAAAATCACCACGTCTCCGGCGCGGCCATTGACCTCCACCACGTGTTCCTGGTATTTCTCACCCCGCGTCATCTCCCGCGGGCACGGCAGGTTCGCCTTGTGGCTTCCCGGCAACACGGCCACGCCCCCGTCGCCCGGCCCTTCGTCCGCCAGCAGATATTCCACGACCGTCAGCCCGGTGTAGATGCGCCCGCTCTTGAAGAAATACGCCTCTGAAAGATCCGGACGTTCCACGCCGCCGCCGTGCAGCGTGCCTCCCTCGCAGCCCTTGTCCATGGCAATCAGACCGGGCCCGTGATCCAGACGGTATCCTTTGCCCAGGATCACGTGCAGAAAGGGCATCACACGGGGATGTACGAGCATCGCCCTGAAGGGTTCGCACCACGGCCGCTCCCACGCCAGCATTCCGCCCAGATCCTTCCTGTTGGACGTACCCCCGAGCGCCGGCGCGCCTATCGTGAGCGATCCCTCCCTCTCCCTGAGCTGATCGTCATGGCGATCGATCGCCTCGTTGCAGCGGTCGACTTCCTCCGACGTCAGAACATCTTTGAGTACCAGGTACCCGTTCAGATCGAAGAGATATTTCTCGTCCTCGGTCATGTCGTTTCTCCTTTGGCTCGATCAGTCAAGAATACCGACCGGGATTCACAGGATTGACAGGATCAACCTCAATTCGAAAAGAACTACAGTCAATTTACCACAAAAAGCACAAAAGGCACAGAAGTTGACGGTGTGAAGACGGGGTATTGAGGAATGCTCGCTTTTTGCAGCCGAAACCTGCATACGGTATGGCGTTGAAATCCACCATTGCTCACGATTATTTGTACATCTGTATCGAAAACATCCCATAGCCGTGCCGCTCATAGAATCGATATGTGCGCATCCAATCTATGTTGTTTGAACCAACCATGGAGCGGCAGATACCTTCCGACTCTGCTCTCAGCAGCAAAGCCTCCATGAGTCGGTCTCCAACTCCCTTTTCGCGGTGGTCAATATGGACAAAGACCTCATGAACATCCAGATAGCGCTCGCCGTCGGGTTCGAATATCGCGTTTTTCCCGACTTTCACGACCCCGGCAGCGTAAGCAATGACACCACATTCAAACTCCCCAACGAAAAAATAGCCGCCGTCAAGCCAGGACTGCAGATGCTTGTCACCTTCCATCAACGCGACATAGCCGATTGTACAGCCTTCATCGGCCCAGAGTTTCGACAAACCCACGACCGCACGCACATCGTCAGTTCCTGCCTGCCTGACTTGAAAACCTGGAGCGTCGGCCACCTTCCTTTTACCTCCAAATCAACCCACCGGAACACGTGTATCTCCTCGCCAAGCTGCCAGGCGCTTTACCGAGTTATGATGTTCTGGCGATAGTCGCCGTGTGCAATGAGCTCGGGCGCGTAGGCGAACAGCGCCGGGTTTCCCCCTGTATGCACGTATACGACGGTCGATCCCGTCGGAATTTCTCCCGTCCGAATCCGGTCGATCACCCCGGACATCGCCTTGCCCGTATATACCGGATCCAGCAGGATGCCCTCCGTCCGCGCCAACAGGTGCAATGCGTCCAGCCCGGCTTCGGTGACAATCCCGTAGTTCTCGCCCACGTAGGCGTCGGTATTCTCCATTTCACCGGCCGTCATTCGAATATCCAGGCCCATGATCGCCGCGGTCTCGTTGGCGACTTCCGCAATTTGCGCGTTTCGACGCGCGTCGTCTCCCCTGCTCGGTGAGAAACCCTGCGCGCGAACGGGCAGCCCCAGAGCCTTCACGCCCAATGCCAGGCCCGCGTGGGTGCCGTGTCCGGATGCCGTACAGATGAAATCCGTCCGCGCGTCCATCGCGTCGAGTTGCTTCACGATCTCCAGCGCGCAGCCGACGTACGCCACCGTACCCAATACCACGGCTCGCCGTCCGATGATATAGGGTTTCTCTCCCTGGGCCCGCAGTTCCTCCGCCGCCCGGTTCTTCACCTCTTCCTGGTTGACCCCTTCCGCAACCAGCCTGACGTCGGCGCCAAAGATATTGTCCAGGAGCTGATTTCCCTGAATACCCATCAGACTTCGATGGTCGTGGCGGTTCACGAGCACGCATTTCATGCCCAGCTTCGCCGCGGCAGCAGCCGCCTGCCGCGCATGGTTGGACTGGGACGCCGCCCCCGTGATCAACGCCGTGGCCCCTTCCGCCAGTGCGTCGCCCAGGGCAAGATCGAACTTTCGCGTCTTGTTGCCGCCAAACGCGAGACCGGTCAGATCATCCCGCTTTACCAGTACCCTCGCCTTCCCGCCCAGCGCTTCGGAGAAACGTGGACAGTCATGCAGAGGCGTGGGAAGTTCGGCCAGAGCCGTTCTCGGAAAACCGTCGATAACCGCCTGCAAATCCTGAACACTTAAGGCCATGGATTCCTCCATCTCGACTTTGGATCCAGGTGTTGTGGATCGACGCGGACAGCCTCTCGTTCTGCATTGCGTCGGCGCCGCGGCCGGCAATGCTGCCATGATGGCACAGTTTCCCGCGGATGTCAAAGAAAAAGGGTCTGTGCGCCTGCCTTCAAATCCATTGTGTCCGCCCCGGTCGATTCCTATATTCCGCGGGTCCCGTCGTCCGGCAATCGGCTGAGTTTGAGGAGGTATCGATGAAGCCATACGAGGTTAGCGTCATTGCGAAAAACACACAGGCATTCGACGAAGAAACCACGCGGAAGATCGTGGACCAGTTCAACCGCGACGGCTATTATTTCATGGAAAACGTGCTCACTGCCGAGGAAATCGACGCGCTCAGGGACGGCATGGTACGAAAGTGGAACGACCCCAGGATTCAGGCGGACGAAGCGGGCGACCACATCCGCGGCATCAGCATGATGCGTATGTACGAATACGACCGCAACTTCCTGGACCTCATCGAGCGCGAGCCCATTGTCAGCCTGGCGGAGGCCATCCTCGGCGAGGACTGCCATATGATGTCGCAGAACGCCCTGCGTTACGAACCCGGCCAGGGCGGCGGCTGGCACCTGGACGACAGAATCCACTTTCCGTTGCCGGATGGGGTCCCGCGCCACAGTCCGGATATCCCCATCCCCTGCTTCGTGATCAACGTGATGATCCCGCTCAGCCGGGCCGATTCCGTGGAATACGGCGTCACCCAGGTCATTCCCGGAAGCCACTTTGCCGGCCGGAATCCGAACGACCGTGAGAATCCGACGTTTGAAGGCCGGGGGCCCGTATCCCTGGTCGCGAATCCGGGCGACGTCTACATGTTCCACAACCAGGTCTGGCACTGCGGGTCTCGGAACAACTCCGACCAGGTGCGTTACGTCGGCTCGGTGGTCTACAGCCAGCGGTTCATCGCCCAGCGCCTCTATCCGTTCATCGACTACCGCATGCCCGATTACGTCTGGGAAAGCGCCGGCCCACGCCTCCAGCGGCTCCTGGGGCGACACGAAAAAGGGGCGTACGGATAGCAGTCAGCCGTCAGCCGGACCTCTCCCCCCTGCCCCCTCTCCTAAAGGAAAGGGGGTGGAAGGCACGAGAATTCGTCTCACACGAAGACACAAAGGCACAAAGGAAAGGCCTTTAACCACGACAAGGCGGGCGACCACAAGGGTCGCCCCTACGAATGCAACGACGGTGCGGAGAAAGACAGCGATCAGCCGTAAGCTGTCAGCTTGAATCAAAAGACAAACCGTCGATATCAGCGCCTGTATTGGATTTGTAGGGGCGACCGGCCGGTCGCCCGCCGTTGTCAGCGCCGTGACCGTCCGTGCTTCTGCCGTAGATTATACCCGCTGTTACAATGCACGACCCAGACACCCATGGCGTTATTTGATGTCCCGAAAATTTCCTTGCCAATGATATCAGTTTTTGATATCATGTATTCGTGAATAAACGGCACCGGAACACTTTGTTTGACATTTTCAGGACGCCCGTTGCTTCCGGACTGGAATGGAGAAGGATTGAAGCCCTATTCAAGGCGATTGGGGCTAAAATTATCGAAGGCAGAGGATCACGGGTGCGGTTTGAACTGAATGATGTTGTCGCAACCTTTCACCGTCCTCACCCTCAAAAAGAGGCAAAACCCTATCAAGTGCGTGATGCGAGGCAGTTTCTGCAACAGGCGGGAATAACCCCATGAATACGATGACGCATAGAGGATACGCGGCTCGAATCGACTATAGCGATGAAGACGGCTGCTTCATTGGTCATATCGCGGGGATCGATGACGTGGTCGGCTTTCACGGCGAATCGGTCGAAGAACTGCGGGATGCTTTTGTAGAATCGGTGGATGACTATCTTGAAACCTGCGAAAAGCTCAACAGGCCTCCACAAAAGCCCTATTCCGGAAATCTGATGTTGAGGATTCCACCACAGGTCCACGCGGCAATTGCCATGGCCGCAGAAGTCAGTGGGAAGAGCATCAATCAGTGGGCGTCCGATACCCTCGCCGGTGTTCTGGAGACGGATGTACAAAAGTGAGGGAAACGACAACACGGAATATGGTTCATTCAAGGCTTTGTCTGTGCCAGATTAAACGAGTCTGTCCCGGTTTCCGATGGCCCTTCTTCTGGCACAAAAAGGGGCGTACGGCTGAGCGCGACGGAAATCGTCTTAGCTCTTGCCATAGTTACCATTTGTCGGTATAATTTCACGCGCCATCGTGAATGCGACTGGCGGGGATTGATCGAATTCCTTCCTTCGGTTTGCAAGGTGCGCTATATTCGCAACTGACTCAAGGTAACACGTACGAGTGGGAGAAGGGACCTGCCATGGCGCAAAAATCAAAAACATCCAATTACAAGAGAGTACATGTCATCTCGACAAGAGATCGATGGGCAGTTTTGAAGGAAGGAAATTCCAGAGCGTCGAAAATCTACGACACCAAATCTGCTGCCGAAAAGCGCGCCAGCGAAATATCGAATGGCGGTGACGTTGTCATCCACAGACGAGATGGAACCGTTCAAAAGTGGATAAGGGCTAAGTGAACAGTCGGGGGGAATTTCATTCCAACGTCTTCATCAACTGTCCGTTTGATGATGATTACACGCAGCTACTGAGACCTCTTCTGTTCAGTGCTGTTCGTGCTGGCCTGACCGTGAGAATTGCATCGGAGACTTTTGACTCCGGAGTTGCGAGGATCAACCGAATCTGTAAGTTGATCCGTGAATCAAAATACAGTGTGCATGATCTGTCGAGGCTGCGGGCGTCGTTCAAGGGCGAAATTCACAGGATGAATATGCCCTTCGAACTGGGTCTCGACATCGGTTGCCGCGTCTTTTCTCGCGGTATACAGAGTCAAAAGCGATGTTTGATTCTGGAAACTGAACAGTACGAATACCAAAAAGCCCTTTCTGATCTGTCGAACTCCGACATCAAGCGTCACCTGAATAAGCCTGAGGAGGTCGTCCGTCAAGTAAGGAACTGGTTTGTTGAGGTTGAGGTCGGGAAGCTTCCCAGCGCGACCGTGATGTGGAAGGAATTTAACGCGTTTACGGCCAACTTCTATCATGAGAGGGAGGCCGAGGGCTTCAGGGACAAGGATCTGGAGATGATGCCTGTTCCTGAATATGTCGGATACATAAAAGACTGGTTAGGATGACTTAATTTTAAACCGGGAGCTGCAGTTTCAACCTCATGTGAATTTCGCACGAGGTTTTCGTTTATTCAGGTCGAGCAATCAGTGACTGCATGAATGAGACGATGGTCTCGTGTAAACAAGCGAGCAAGCGAGAGAGCGGAACAAAGTCAGACCCGGCTACCCGCCTGATCAGAAATCTATCCAACCAACATCACCTTTTGAAGTTATTGCGGGGAGTACCCGATCGTTTACCTTTTACCACAATATTGACCGGGCAACCTGAGCCGCTCCCTGAGGTTGCGGTCCCTGAGCCTGTCGAAGGGTCGAAGCGTCGGCGAAGGAAAATGGACGCCCAGACGCGGGCGCTTCGACAAGCTCAGCGTCCCCTTCTGGGCAAGTTCCTCTCCACCGTAGTAGGCACAATAAACGTCAACTATTTACTGCTTCCGGTAATATTTATTCAGATGGCTGCACACGCCCACAAGGAGTTGGAGGAATGACGGATTTGCTTCAGCAGGCATATTCAGAGATTCAGAAGCTTTCGCCAGACAAGCAGGATGCCATTGCCACAGGTATTCTGGCCGACCTTAACAGCCCGTTGAAAAACCCCATCCGGGCTACGGCCGGCCCTTGCGGCCGAAATACTGCGTTGCGCTCCCTCGCCGAATCGCAGGATGGGACTCGGTCGCGCGCCTTGTCTTCGGCCACATTGGCTCGGCCTCGCCTGCAGAGCGACTTTATCAACGGACTGTTAAGGACGAGCATGCCTGGACATCACGTTTTGATGCCACAACCGATGAGCAGTGGGACCGATTGGCCGAAGCAGCCACAAAAGAGATTGCCGCGAGTAACAACGGCTGTACCTGACGATGTTTTCCCGAAGGCGCATACCTCTCCCGGCACCCGCTCCTGAAGGAAAGGGGGAGAAAAACCAGAAAACGGGCCTCGTACAGAGGGGCGTGTCAATGAACCACGCGGCAAATGGCGACAGCTCGCGCCTTTTGTTTTCCCGAGCCGACGCCCAAACAACGAAAGGAATCCCATGACGAAATCGGATCCATTTGAACAGGGCCTTGCTGCCGGTGAGGCGGCGGCTTCCGCCTCCGGAGACGCATCACAGTCATCGTCGCCGAACGGCGGGCGCATGTACGTGCGCACGCAGAGCTTTGGGTCCACCGACGCCGAATTGCGCTTTCTGCAGCGCTGCGGCGTGCGCCACAAGGCCGTCGTCTTTCCCTTCCATCCAGGCCGCGGATGGGACCTTGACGAGATGATCCAGGTACGTGAACACCACGAGTCCTTCGGGATAACGCTGGATATGAGCTCGCTACCCATATACGAGCGTTTTCCGAACATCATCTACCATGGCAAAAGCCCGGAGCGGGACCGGGAGATCGATCTGGTATGCGAAATGATCCGGACCGCCTCGCGCGCCGGCATCGACTCCCTGCGATACAACACCTGCATACTGCCGATCGACCGGACCGAACCTGAAGAAGGCCGCGGCGGCTTCTTCCACACCGCGTTCCGCGTGGAGAAGATCCCGGCGGAAGACCAGGCAAAACTGACGGATGCCGGGCGCGTCACGGCGGAGATGCACTGGGAGCGGATCGAGTATCTGCTTGAACGCATGATCCCGGTGGCGGAAGAATACAAGGTTCGAATGGGCAACTCCCAGGAGGACCCCGCCACACCCCCAGGCTACAGGGGCGTTGACAAAGTCCTCAATGACTTTGAAGGCATGAAGCGATTCATCGAGATTCAACGCAGCCCGTATCATGGATGGAACTTCTGCGTGGGCTCCGTCGCCGAAGGGCTCGAAGACCCGGCCAGTGAAATCTGTCCGATCATCGAATACTTCGGCAAACGGGATACGATCTTCTTGGTCCATTATCGAAACATCATCGGTGGGCAGTACAGCTTCCGCGAGTCTCTGCCCGATGAGGGAGACATGGACTTCTACCGTGTGATAAAAGCCCTCAAGGACACCGGTTACTGCTACGGCATCGATCCCGATCATGTTCCGTGGACCGACGACGATCCGAATCGCTCCTATCAGTCCTACGCGTACTGCTTCGGTTATATCAATGCCATGATTCAGGCGGTGTACGGTTAGCACATACGCAGGTGGGCCAGGGCAAAGGACACACACATGGAACCGGATGAAATAGCGCGCGAAATCAGGGAAAACGGCTACTGCATCGTGGAGGGCGTGATTCCCTCTGGAGAAGTGGCCGCGATCCGCGAGCGCGTCCTGCGGGCGCAGGCCGCCAACGACGACGCCCACCAGGCCAGAGAAAGGGCGACGCGAGCCAGGGGCCACCGCGTGGGCGCACGCGGCGTGGGCGTGCTCAAGCAGGCGATCAACCACGATCAGTCGTTCGCGCCGTACCTGGCCGACCGTCGGATCGTCGGGGCCCTCGAGATCATCTTCGGTCCCTGGGTGCGGATCTCCTGCACCGACGTCGTGGTCAACCATCCGGGGAACGAGCGCGGATACTGGCACGCGGACTGGCCGTTCAACCAGACGAACGCCTCCAATGTCCGCGCCCCCTATCCGGACGTGATGATGCACGCGTCGTCGCTGTGGATGCTGACGGATTTCACCGCCGCCAACGGAGGGACGCTGCTGTTGCCGGGCACGCACCGGAAGGACCGAAATCCGGCGACGGGAGACCTCCCCGGCTTCGACTACGAGGCGCCGCAGCCGGCCGAGATCAACGCCCGGGGCAGGGCGGGATCGGTGCTGCTGTACGACAGCCGGCAGTGGCACGCGGTTGCCCCCAACCGGAGCGACAGCGCCCGGGTGGCCCTGATCGTGCGGTACGCGCCCTGGTGGCTGAACCTGAATCCGACCCACGTTGGCACGCCGGAGCACGAAATGATGGTGGTGGAAACCGGCGGGAAGAACTACGAGATGGAGCCCCTGAGCCGAGACGTGTTCGAAGGGCTTCCGGAGGACGTCAAGCCCCTCTTCCGGCACTTCGTGGCCAGCTAGTTTCCCGTCCCGGGAATATGTCACCAGGCGAGCGGGGAGTTTGACACAAAACATGCGGATTGATGAATGCAAGGAGGAATTTTGAAGTATAAGGTCGCACTGCACAAATCCGATGAAGGCTACAGTGTCTCGGTGCCCGGCCTGCCAGGTTGCTGGTCGCAGGGAGCCACCGAAGATGAAGCGATTGCCAACATCGAAACGGCAATACGCGAGTATCTGGAAGTCGTTGACGATCTGTAGGACAACGTAGATAAACGAGAGATCGAATTGAGTTGGTAAGGCCAGGAGGCGACCGGTTTGGAATGGTACGAGGATGAGTCGTTCTGGAAAGCGACTTATCCGTTTCTTTTTTCCGAGGCAAGGTTTGAGGCTGCCGAGACGCACCTTGACCACATCCTCGATCTGGTCGGCCTGGACTCGGGGCCTGTCCTCGACCTGTGTTGCGGCCCCGGCCGCTTTTCGATCCCCCTGGCGCAGCGCGGGTATCCGGTCACGGCGGTAGACAGGAGCCCGTTTCTGCTGGGCGAAGGGCGGAAGAGAGCGGCGCAACGGGATCTGGACGTCGAATGGGTCGAGAAGGACATGCGTGAGTTTGAGCGGCCCTCCGCCTTCGACCTTGTCCTCAATCTCAACACTTCCTTCGGATACTTCGATGATAGGGACGAGGACATCGGGGTGCTGCGAAAGATCTTCGCCAGCTTGAAGCCCGGCGGACGTCTCGTGATGGACCTCATGGGCAAGGAGAAGCTGGCGCGGATTTTCCAGCCGACGGTCTCGGAGAAGCTCGAGGACGGCACCCTGCTGGTCCAGCGCCACGAGATTTTCGACGAATGGACCCGCATCAGGAATGAATGGATCGTCATCAAGGGTCCGGAGGTTCGCACCTTCGAGTTTCACCATACCGTATATTCCGGCCAGGAGTTGAAGGACAGGTTGCTTGCGGCTGGATTCGGAGATGTAAAACTCTGCGGGAGTTTCGAGGGAGAGGAATACGGCAGGGAATCCGATCGGTTTGTCGTCGTCGCCGGGAAGCCGAAACCGATAGATGGCTGACCACACGGCCGGAAACGCTTCGGCCCGGCGAAGACGTTAGACAACACATCCGGTGAAGGTTTCCATGGACACACGCGACCCCGCGTCAATCAGATACCAGAATACACTTGAGAAGATCGGTCCCGATAATCTCAAGGGTCACTTCATGGGATGGCCCGATCCTCCTTCTCCTGATGCGCATCTGAGGATTCTTCAGGGCAGCGACTACGTCGTTCTGGCTGTTTCGGCGCAGGGAAATGTCGTCGGCTGGATTTCGGCCGTCTCGGACGGCGTATCCTGCGCGTATATTCCCCACCTCAGCGTACTCCCGGAATACCAGGGTAAGGGTATCGGCGCCGAACTGGTCAGGCGAATGATCGAACAGGTCGGCCATCTCTATATGATCGACCTTGTGTGCGACAGGGACGTGGCGGATTTCTACGTCAAGCAGGGTTTTTCCGAGACCGTGGGAATGGTTTTTCGTAATTTCGAACGCCAGAATTGCGAATAAAGCGGCGAACCGTGATATATGTTATGAATAAAACAAGACAATCCATTGCCATTTTATACTATATATGATATTGGACATATCTTATTTAATATATAAAGCCATATTGACCACCCGGAAACGCTTACATTAGGGATGAAACCATGAGCGCCGTCGATCCGGACAAGGTAGTTGCTTTCGTTCTCGACACAAAGGATCCCGTTCTTTCGCGTCTCGCCCTGTATGCGAACGGCGGTTGCGGTCGTGAAGACGTGATCAACGCCCTGGCCACCTGTCAACGGGATGACGGGGGCTGGACGCGAACCGACAAGGACTTCAAGGGTGACCTGTCGATTATCAGCGCAACGTGTGTTGCGGTGCAATGGTTGAACTGGATTGGAGATCGAAACAGTTCGGTACTGACGGACACGGTCGATTATCTTCGAGGAACCCAGCGTGAGGACGGTAGTTGGGACGAACCGGATGAGATCGTCGACTTCAACCCGCCTTTCTGGATGTTGCCCGGGCAGTCTGAGAACCGGGTGTGGCTCACTTCCGCGCTATGCTGCAAGTTGAAAGAAGCCGGCCGGGAACAACAGGTGGATTTTGCGAAGGCATTGGAATTCATCCGACAGGCCTGGGATGGTGAGAAATTCCCTGTCTACCAGCACACGCATTGGATGGCAATGCCTCTGTTGAGTCTGATTGGTACCGGCGACGAAGCGGATGAAATAATTATCAGAGGCTGCAGGGACGTTCTTTACGATGCGGTAGCGACGGGCAGGGCGGATCCGGGAGACACGATCTCGATCGCTTATGCCAGCCACCTTGCCGGTGAAGTCGCGGAAGACCTTTTCGAAGTATCCCTCGAAAAGGTGAGGGGCTTTCAGCAGGATGACGGGGGTTGGATCACCAACCATGGAGAGGAACATCGCGCGGCGTTTACGGTCGAAGCGCTGTTTCTGTTCAAAAGAATCGGCGCGATCTGAATGCCAGGATGCACCGGGAAGAATGACACCGGCAAGTGAAGACGCTTGATCTGGCAGCGCAGTCTGTCAGTTTGCGCTGCGGTGAAAAAGAGCCGGTCGAAGCGCTTTGATTGAGCTTGTCGAAATGTCGAAATGCACGCGCTTCGCTCTCGGAATCGTGCCATTCGACCTTCGCCGACCCTTCGACAGGCTCAGCGACCGCAAGCTCAGGGAGCGGCTCAGGATGCACATGCGGAGAAATCCCTCGTGAAACTGCCACGGTACAGAAATCACTTCCGGGAATTCTCGAAATGACGCCTCATTTCAGCGATGCGACATCTGAAGAAACGGCCCGATACTATGCGGCGCGCGCGCCGGAATACGACCTCAGCGCCGGATATCTGACACACGACAGAGAAACCCTCCGCGTTGCGAAGAAGAAAAGATATCAGAAGCTCTTTCGGGGACATGACGTCCTCGAGATTGCGTGCGGAACCGGATACTGGACGGAGGTCCTCGCGGAAACTGCGAAGTCGGTTGTCGGAATCGACGTCAATCCGGAGATGATCGACCGCGCTCAATCCCGGTGCGGACATTTGCCGCATGTGAAATTCCGTTTGGCTGACGCCTATAACATCGGCCCGGAGGCAGGCACATACACGGCAGGGTTCGCCGTCTGGTGGTGGTCGCACATTCCCAGGGCCCGCGTGGGGGAGTTCCTGCAATCGATTCATCGCAGGCTGATTCCCGGTGCGCTCGTGGTGTTTTCGGACCAGCTCGAATACGTCGTTCCCAGAGTTGACGGCATGGCCACGCAACGGCACGAGGATTCCAATGGCGATACCATCGAGCGGCGGATTCTCTCGGATGGGCGGGAGTACGACATCGTGAAGAATTTCCCGACCGAACAGGAACTCGTTTCCGCGTTGTGCGGCTTCGGATCGGATATTCAGTACCGGGAGTGGCCGGAAGAGCTTCATTGGGAGCTGACGTACAACGCCGTCCCGATGGCACAACCCGAATAAGGCAGAGTACACCTGATGAAACGATCATTGGCGATGCTGGTAGTTGTGATGTTGAATATACCTGGCTCCGGTTGGACAGAGTCCAAAGACCATTTCCACGTTCGAGAGCGGACCGGTTACTCTTCCGAGCCTGTGAGTAGTGCGCGGATTGACGAATTCATCACGGAGACCGCGTTACGTTATCGGGAACTTGGTGCTGTGGCTGCGCGAGGCGGGTTTCACGACATTGCGTTTCCAAGGGATAGCAAGGAGTTTCACCGTTTGAACGGATATGGGCTCCTGGTCGTCACAGCCGTCTCGCAAGATAGTTCTGAGCTTCCACTCAGGCGCGTCTACGTGCAAGGTGAACATGGACTGGAAGTCCTGCAGCGGCTTTTTTCAATCTCATCGGCGGTAGAACCTCTGGACGGGGCAGTTGCACAGGTTTTCGGTCCGTTCCGGGCTGATGCCATGTATCTCTTTCCGGTACATTGGAAGTTTAAGGACAGCGAACTTTTCACTGATTTCGCGCAGAATCGAAGAGGCTTTCAACTGGCAACCTTCCCCGAACGTATTCCGTCAGCCTTGAAGGCGCTTCCAAAGGAGAAGTCCACGTCTATTCCTCCATTGGAAGAAATACGACAGTTCGCGCTCAGAGAGTATCCTGATCTCGGTCGTTTTCTGGTAGAAGTGAAAGGGGAAAGCAGTAAAGAGGATTGAGGTCTATTTTTCGTTTCTGCGCGCTCCGACTTCGAGTTTCCTGGATGGTGGAATGACTGGGATCTATCAACACCACTGAGCGGCGATGGGAAGATCAACCGTCCGATCATCCTGCTCAGAAGAACATAGAAACCCCGCCATCGCCAGCTTTTTCCTCTGCAGGCATAATTCATGCGCCCACGTTTCTACAAATCTCGAGACCGAGGCTCTTTTTCCCAACGAAGGCAACAAACCGATATATATGCTGCAGGGAAGTTAAACGCGAGATCAGACTCTGGTACAATCGTGAAGTCTATAGGATGCATTCCTGAATATGTTCGGCCTTCAAGCTTCACTGCAACATGTTCCCGAATGTTCGCAGATCTTCGCATTAGGTACGCGTAACCGTAACTGTTCGGTAATACCGTAGTTAGAGGCCAAATCAACAGTCAGCCGACCGATGTCTCCTGGGTATTCAGCACCAACTGCGGCCAACTTGGGAATGGATGGATAGTGCGTGATCTCAGATAGATCGAGCCGAATCTTCTACACCAAAGGAAAGATTGTCGGCCTCACCGAGTTTCTTCTAGAGGACTATAGGCTGTTCTACCAAACGTGGAAGGATCCCTCGACGCAGAGGAATTTCAATACGAAGCACGATTGGGAATCCTACGAACATTTCCTTGCAATGTTCACCAACCCAGACAGACCTCCGCAACGGTTCAACGCCACCATTCTCCGATTGCAGGATCAAGTACCCGTTGGCCGCAGCAGTCTTGCTCCAGCCCACCTTGAACCAGATCTGGGCGTCTGGATCTATGAGCCTTTCAGATTTAAGGGATACGGAACAGAAGCTGTGCAACTCTCAGTGGATTTCATCTTCGGAGAATTTGACCTTGACTATATTGTCGCGGGGATATACGAGCACAATCAGCCAAGCATCAATCTATTTACAAAAGTTGGATTCTTTCGGGCCCTTGAACTCGACGAAGTTGAAGAGGACGCTTTCGGTGCTGGCAAGATTACACAACTTGGGTTCCGAATCGACAGACCAAATCCTGTCGTCAAGGCCAGAAACGAGAGATTCGGCGGTTAACACGTCCGTGCCCGGCTACGGGCCATACGGTCCTCCGCGCAACCGCTTCGCGGTTCGGGGGCACGGAAAACGTCAGCAGCCATGCCAGTCGAAACCAATGACTGCGAATAACCTCCGTGCTGCTCTGGTTGCGGCGTTACCTGCACTCCTGCTTCCCATTTTCATGACACTGGGGTCCGCCTGATATTTCCCGGCTTCTCGGTCATGGTGAGCGGCCGTGAGTCATGGAAGGCCGTTCTCTGCGGTCTCTGCGGCAAAAAGAGACGGTACAGATGTTGGACGTCATCGCTATGATCAAGCCAAGTCACGAGTGGGTACGGCGGGCGCGCACCTTTCAGATAGAGCAATACCACCCGCCCTTCTGGCCCGACATCGACTTTGACGCGAAGCAGCTCGTCGACGTCGTGCGGAAATACCACGCCAATGCGATCTGGTTCGGCAGCGCAGGTAAATGGGCGGTCTTCCCCAATGCGTTCTTTCCCCCGCACCCTCAACTAGGTGAGCGCGACCTGCTCGCCGAGATTATTGCCGAGGCCCATGCGCGGGAGGTGCGCGTCATCGGGTACATTCCCGTGGGGCACATTATTCCCGAAGATAACATGCTGATCCATCATCCGGAGTGGATGTACCGCGCCAGCCCCGAAGGCAACGCTCCTGTCCTGAGGCACCACGGCGGCGGATTTCACCGGCACGTCTGCTTTAACACGCCGTACCGAGAGGCTATCTGCGCTTTCATCGCACAAGTGGTGGACCACGACGTCGACGCGATCTACACCGATTCTGCCTGTCCTTACCATTCGCACCATACCCCGCAGTCACCTCTGTGCTACTGCGACTATTGCCTCGAGAAGTTCGATTGGCAATTCGGCTGCCCAATGCCGTATGCGCCCGATCCGCACAGCCTGCCTCGGGAAGACCGGGAGATGCTGGAAGCGTGGAGCCTGCAGTACGGCAGGATCGTCGGCGACGTCTTTCTCGAATTCGCCGCCGCGACGCGAAAGCAGAGGGACATCCCGGTGCTGACGCACGGCCTGGGTGTGGGCAACTGGCCCGAACGCAGGATCGTGGAGGTGCACGATGGATTTCTCTACGAGGCCGGGGGCGACTTCCTTCATCGGCTCGAAGCGGCCAGTCTGGCCGAGTCGTCGGGTTGGGCCATGTGGCAATACGTCGGCGCCTTGACGGGCTGGTCGCGGACGCAGTGCTTCGGCATGGAACTCGTCGAGGAAGCTGCAGCCAGCTTTGCTTCCGGAGGGGGCGTCCTGTTGGCGTGCGGCGTGAACCTCTGGCTGTCGCCTCCCCACAAAGCCAATCGTGAGCTGGTGGAGTTCCTTGAGATCCTGGAGACGAATGAATCACTCTTCGAAGATCTCCACCCGTCACCGTTTGTTGCTATTCCATTTGTTTTGCCGGTGCGGGTGTATGAGATGCTCGAGCGGTTGCGGTTCCGCGCCGAGCCCCTGGTGATGCGCGATCGTCCGCGCGATGTCATCGGCCAGTTCAAGCAGGACCTCGCCGACCGTCCGGGGGAACTCGTGGCCCCGCTCTCCGAGGCGGGCTATCTCGTGCGCACGCCCCCGCAGCAATCCTGCCGTCGCGGGGCTTTCTCGACCATGCTGGCCAACCATTTGCCGACGTCGGTAATCGAGGAGCGGATTCTCTCCGATCCGGCGGCGTTGGCAAAATATCCTGTTCTGTTTCTGCCCAACGTCGGCCATCTCACGCGGGAGGAAGTCGAGGGCATCACGGAATATGTGAATGTGGGCGGGCGGCTCCTGGCGACGTACCGGACGAGCCTGTACGGTGTCGAGCCCGAGGAGATGCGCGATAACTTCGCCCTGGCCGACCTTCTGGGCGTGGACCGCGTGGACCCGAACCCCGACCAATTCGCTGATTACGAACAACACCTCTGGGCCGCGGGGACGTTCGACACGTACGGTCGCTGCGTTCCGGGTCAATGGCTGGCCGAGGGGTGCCCGCATGAACTGTGGCCGCTCAATCGGTTCGAGTTCGTCCAGGCGCGGCCGGGAACCGACGTGGTGGCGAACATCGTCTTCGGTGGGCGCGCGGACGACGCTTTTTCTCCCGCCGTCACCTGCCGGACGGTCGGCAAGGGGCGCGTCGTCTATCTGGCCGCACCGGTGGAGGAGCTTCATTTCGAATATCGCCTGCTGGTCGTCCGCGATCTTCTGGGCGCCGTGGTGGATTGGCTCTACCCGGAGGGCCGGCCTCTGATGACCGATGGCCCGAACCAACTCGTGATGATTCCGAATGAAAAACCAGGAAGCCAGGTGTTGTTTCTGATCAATCACACCGGCGAGCGCGTCGAGCATCTTCCGGAAATCTGGCCGCGCTTCAGCCCACAGTTTGACTATGTGCCCACGATACCTGAAGTGAACCTGCGCTGGCGGCTCACGGAGCGGGGCGCTCCTCGTCGCGTGTGGGACGTTTGCACGGGAGATGACCTGGAGGTCACGTTCGACGGAAACCACCTGGAAACCACATTAACGAACATCGGACAGTACGCGATGATTGCCGCTGAGTTCTAACCTTGATTCGTAAGTCTTCGGGGACGTTAATTCGAATATATGATTGTAAATAAAGGCGATTAGACGGCGGATTACCAGGATACACCAGGTCACTGTCGGTGAAGGAAAAAAATGTCCTTCTTTACGTCGATAACGCCCCGTCTCGGAGGATTTTATCGCGTCGCCGCGTTGCCGTTTTTTTGGGATTGAGGCTAATTCAATGATCGACCTGGCCCCCCAGGGGAATCTCACTTCGTTCTTCAGTAGCGGAAATTTCGTTTGAAGAACTTGATTAAGGTATGTAGATTTATAGCAGGTCAACAGGTGACCGGTCGCAGCAGGATTGAACCGTCTTTACCATATTAAAAACAATATGATATATAATGATCCCTAACGAGACATCTATTCCCAGTTTCTATTACGAAACACGTACAGAACCCGAGATGGCTGCAAAGCGGACCTGGACACGCCAATGGTGGGACGAACGGCGTGAGGGTAATGAGATTTTCACCAGCGAGTCAACACTATTCTTGGCTTACATGTGCCCACGTTGGTGACTCCGCTGGAACTCCTGGGGGGTATTGAAGATGAAAGATGATCCGACCATTCGTAGGATTCGTGAAGTGCGTCATAGGATTTCGGAGCAATGTGATCACGACTCGGAGAAATTGGTATCTTATTACATAAGACGCCAGAAAGAGCATCCTGAAAAGCTGGTGCGGAAAAGTAGAGAAGAATCGGTGAAACAGGAGACATAATCTCTCGTCCTTCTTTCAAAATTTCCGCTGAATAATTCATTTAGCGGGAATTCTGTTTCAGCGACAAAGCGGGCTTACCGAACCATTTCGTTCCGATGATTGTCGCATCCCACGAACAAACTCAAATCGCAAATGCGACGATCTGTGAGAGAAAGGGTTGCCTCATGACCGAAACAAAAAATACCTCTTCGATGTTCCACGGAGCGGGTCCATGGCGCTGATGACCGAGGAGCAGAGGTGGGCCTTCGAGCTCGACGGCTATATCCTTCTCCCGAGCCTGCTCGGCGCGCGGGCAGCGGCGCGCGCCACACCCGCCGCACTGGCTGAGCATCCGGACTTGCTGGCTGCGATCGATCAGCTGGCTGGCGGGGAGTTACCACTGTGGCACCGCGCTGCGTACGACGGTACTGAAGGGAAGGATCAGGAGTTCCACACGATCAGGTTTGAGCTGGACCGGCCGTCGCGCCGCCTGACCAAAGAGGGGCAGTGGGCCAATGATCTGACGGTGGACGAGCAGCGCCGGCTGGGCTACGACACGACCAGCCGGCCCGACCGGGTGTGCGTCTGGGGGCTGCGCGCGCTGTGGGCCGTGGGCGACAGCTGCGTGGTGGTGTGCCCCGCGTCGCACAAAGCCAACGTCCAGCCGCCCCCGAGCATGGCGCGCGCGGAGGAGCTCGGGGCGACGGAACGCGTGCAGCTCCGCGCTGGCGACTGTCTGCTTGCGGTTGCCACCACACTGGTCGGCGCCGCCCCAGGCTCCTCGCTGCAGGAGTGCATCTTTTGCGACGACTCCCGCTACCCTGGGGGGGCCTTCGGCCACGGCGCGACGGGTGTGGACAGCTGGCTGGATGAGCTCACGCCGGCGCGCCGGGCGCTGGTGGCCGGCCCACCACGCGGCCTCGGCCACGACGGCCAGCCCCTCAGCAACGAGCAGCAGCTGGCGCCGTCGCTGCTGGACGTCAACACGCGGCCTGACGCTCCGAACCACGAGGAGGTCTGGTTCTGGGACCTGAGAGGCTACCTGGTGGTGCCTGGCGTGATGGACCGTGAGTGGTTAGCGCAGTGCAATGCAGCGCTCGACTCGCCCTTCGCCGAAGCCAACCGTCGGCCGGTGGGCATTTCGAGCAGTGTCGTGGGCGAGTACCCGGACTACGAGGGCTGTTCGCAGACTATTGCCCCGGCCCGGGGCACGCGCTGCACCGAAGAGCGCGTCTCGCAGACCTGGACCCATCCCCCACCCTTCAGCGACGGCTTTCGACGCATGATCGACAATCCGCTCGTGAACGCGCGGCTGAAGTGGATGATCGACCCGGGCTTCGTCATGACGACGTGCTACACCATCGTCAGCCGCGACGGGGCGGCCGGCCAGCCCCTGCATGGCGGCTGGTTTTACGGCGCCGGGCCTAACTATCAATTCAGGGACGGACAGCCTCGTACGGAGCAGGTGAACATCGGCTGGCTGCTCCAGGACGTCGAGACGGCGACGGGCGACGGCGGACTGATGTTGGTCCCCGGAAGCCACAAAGCGCGGCTACCGCTGCCGCGCCCGAAGCAAACCAGCTGCGACCTGCCGCAGGTCAAGCATATGCAGGGCGTTGCCGGGACGGTGATCATGTACCCGGGCACGACGACGCACGGCGTGCGCAGCTGGCGCAACCCCAATCGCGAGCGGCGCTTCGTCAACACCAAGGCGGGACCCAATATACGTCGGCCGGAGCGCGAGGCGGCGCAACCGAGCCCCTGATGACCTTTGGCGATCTGTATCGCGAGAAACGTATAGGAAATTCAAAAGCGTCGGGCTGACCTGAGCCGGTCGAAAGGATGCGAGACGGGCGTTTCGTTGGCCGAACTTTGGCAACTTATTTCCGGGACAGAACACTGTTCATGCAGAAAGCGAATGAAGAGTGATCCTATTGCACCCTACCGAAACGCGATTCGTCGACATTCATCACCTGGACTGGGATCTGAAGTGGTCCCTCCAGTTTCCGGAAGTCATCACGTCGATGAACGGCGTGACGATGATGTGGCAGAAGATCCGCCCTCGATGGTCCAGGACGGGGGACAATGCGTGGACATACGAATGGGAGACGACGCCTGAGTACATCAAGGAGCAGTTGGCATACCGTCAAACGGATCCCTCGGGGAACGTCATTCGACACAACTTTGTAACGGGTCTTGTTCTCAGAGCAGCGTTGGCCGGACTCGAGGACAGTGTAGCATTGTCGTTGACCCTCACGAATCAGTCATCCGCGAAATTTTATGACGTCGCTTCCGATGGCGGATGTCTCCAGGCAAAGTCATCCGATTTCATCGATCAGGATGAAGTCAGACGATCGTATATCCTGGTCAGAGGCAAGCCGGAGAACATGGGCGATCTTCACAGAACGGTGGATATTCGGACCGCATATCATGCGGATCTTAAGGACTACAAAAAAGAGTGGGTCAACAGGACCGCGTGGTTCTGGGGAAGAAGCAACACGGCCATAGATCAACCGGCCATCCTGGGCGCCGTTTCTCATGACGGGTCCAGGGCAACAGCGCTCGGATATGAGTGCGCAACTTCGGCCCTTCAGAACGCCGACGGTCATCATTGCCTGCATAGCAGACCTCATTTCGGTGATATTGAACCGGGGCAGTCGGTAACCCGCAGGGGCTACATCCTGTTCGGCAACGAGTTCCCTGCGCTGGCAAAGCGACTCGGCGATAAACTCAACAGATTTGACACCACCGCGTCGGTTCAGAGTTAGGGCGCGTCCCGGTCTAACCTTAAATCAAAAGAAGACAACCGTTAATTTACCACAAAAAGCACAAAAGGCACAGAAGGTGGCAGTGCGAAAACGCGGCATTGAGGTCGTTCAGATGGACAAGACTTCCCTTCACGTCCAGTGACCTCAAGTATCCGGGATCTTTGACGTCAATTCGCCTTTGTTCTTCTGCATATATTCGACATTCAGTTCCCCGAATAAACGCGAATCAGGGCTAAGC
The DNA here is from genome assembly GCA_028873695.1 of Gemmatimonadota bacterium. Lineage (GTDB taxonomy): Bacteria > Latescibacterota > UBA2968 > UBA2968 > JAAXHE01. Next base: position 26,297 of record JAPPNU010000061.1, read on the forward strand.
ACATTTTCGGCTCTGAAGCCGCCAACGCTCTTGCCAGCGTCTTTGTGCATAGGTATCATTATACATTCCAAACATCTGCAATCCGCTCGGTTCGATGCCGGCTTAGGATGGTCGTGCGATTACCTTCGAGCCGCTTATTTACGAATCTACGGATCTGGCCGCTGAAGTGCTTGATGGTTTGTCACTGAGAATTTTAATCGAACCAACTTCGGCTCATGGTTGAGCAGTACGCAATGATTCAGGATTTCCGGAGAGTCGAAAATGAGAAATGAATTTACGGCGGTGATCGAACAAGACGACGAATGGATCATTGCCTATTGCCCTGAGATCCCCGGCGCCAATGGGCAGGGCAGGGCAAGACCAGGGATGAAGCCCTTGCAAACCTGCGGGATGCGATTTCGCTCATCCTGGAGGACCGTCGGGAGGATGGACTTCGCGCTGTGCCTGCAGACGCGGAACGTGAAATCGTCGTAATCGAATGAAACGCCAGGCGGTGCTGAGGCACTTGCGTCGTCACGGCTGTCATCTCAAGCGCGAAGGACGTTCGCACTCTCTTTGGATAAATCCTGTCACCGGAGCGATTGAGGCGGAACCGCGACATTCCGAAATCCCAGACCTTCTTGCTCGAAAGATCTGCAGAGCACTCGGAGTGGCCGATATGGGTCGATAACGGTGCGGAGGATTTGTGGTGTCGGCTTCTCGATAGCGGACAATGGTTGGCTTCGGGCTGTCTGACGAGAATGGGATAAGTTCGAACGGAGGCGTCAAAGGTGATAAGACATCACGACGTAAGCGATCTTCATTTTGATGGCGACGAAATGGTCCTGACGATCGACGGCCGCGTCAGGAGGTTCAAGATTCGCGATATATCCTCCGTACTCTTGAATGCGACATCCAGAGAGAGAAATACATACGAGGTATCACCGTCCGGATACGGCGTTCACTGGCCGTTGATCGATGAAGACTTGTCCATCGACGGATTGCCTGGAATTACTCACGGCAAGAGGGCGGCCAAACTTGCCTAAAGGATGCGCAGCTCACCTGATGGCAGAAGTCGCCATCGAGCCATTGATTGGCGGGTTTCCAATTTCGGTCGTTTAGGACCGCGCCGGTTGGACAACGAAGACCATAGTCGGACCTATTCTGGTGCAAATGGAGCGATGGAGATCGAAATCGGAGTTCTGGAGTATTGAAAATGAGAAGTGAATTCACGGCGGTGATTGAACAAGACGACGAATGGATCATTGCCTATTGCCCTGAGATCCCCGGCGCCAATGGGCAGGGCAGGGCAAGACCAGGGATGAAGCCCTTGCAAACCTGCGGGATGCGATTTCGCTCATCCTGGAAGATCGTCGGGAAATGAGAATTAATGAAGAAGGCTGAACCGGACGAACTGCGCCCGGAATATCGCCGTGGAGACCTCGGTCCTGGCATCCGGGGCAAGCATCTTGAGTCTTTTGAATCCGGGACAAATCTCGTCTTGCTCGAGCCGGACATTGCCAGGGCATTTCCCACCGAGGAGGCCGTAAATGATGCGCTTCGGTCGTTTATTTACGGTGCCAGAGGACCGGCAGACTCGAGGAAGAGCACCAGTTGAATAGTCCGATACGATAAATCTTGATATTATCGTGGCAACGGTGTAAATTAAAACGCGCCTTTATTGAGTCGCACGCAACATACTCCGTATGTAATAGGGTCGTCAATCGCGTGTTGCAATACCCAATGGTCTTTCAATTGGAGGACTCATCGGATCTAATTAGAGCAGCAATTACACAGATACTTCGGATTCAGGTTACAAAACAGGGAAAACGGTGAAAATCCGTTGCGGTCCCGCCGCTGTAACTGGGGATGTCTCCCGCAAAGATGCCACTGGTTAAATACCGGGAAGGCGCGGGAAACAGATGATCCAGGAGCCAGAAGACCTGCCTGAATCCCAGGCCTAAGAAGCTGCCTTAAAATTCCCAGCGGTCTTCGCGCGGCTGCAAAAGCGCCGGTCGGCGTTGGTC
>JAPPNU010000053.1 GCA_028873695.1 Gemmatimonadota bacterium
GACCGCCACTTTTTCGCTCGCGCTCGGGAACTCACCGGTAATTTTAAAACAACTTACTACGTCTCCATTAGAATCCGGTATAGATTGTGCAGGAAGGTCCGGTTGTCACCGTCGACGTAGATCATCTCGCCTCCCATTCGGCTGAACGACTTGCAGAACCTGAGATAGTACGCCGGGTTGTCCTTGGGAGGTTCGCCACCGGACCAATCCCAGGTCACCGGCGCCAGATCGTTGACCGCTATGAACGGGCGAATGGCGCGCCTGTGTTCCTGAATGCGCAGATTGTTGGCCAGGGAAAGGGCTTTTTCGAAAACTTGCGGCGCCATCACGGCTGAGCCGATCGAGAGAAACACGCCTCCATCCAGATCGACGACGCCGCGCGTGAACACCCGAAAGTCGATATCCGCGCCTCGGCCGATCGCCGCGCCGTTGGCGAGGTGATGGTTGTGGATGATGTCGTAGCCGATACCGGGGTGAACGGTGAGTGGCACGCCGAGCCGGTAGGCCCCTGCCGTAAGGGACATTTCCCCGTATGGATGTTCGACGCGGAAGCGGCCGGAAGGAACGTCGAATCGCGAGAGGACCTGGAGCAGTTCGGCGTGAGCGGGCATGGCGGGCGAGTCCGTGGGGACCGCGGCCCAGTCGCGCAGGGCGGATGCCAGGTCGTTGCGGGAGGGAATCTCACAGCCGTCGTCGGCAATGAACTTCCCGAGGGATTCGCCGTATCCCATGCCCTGCAATGCGCCGCTGAGAACGGCCAGATGGATGCAGCGTCCGGTTTCATCCCACGTGCCGAAACACCCTTTCGCGACGTTTGCCCGCACGTCTTCCTCGGAACGCCCCTGATAGGCGTATTCCCAGTCGTGTATCGTACCGGCGCCGTTGGTGGCCAGATGCGTGATCCAGCCCGCTTCCATCATGCGGACCGCCACCGGCCCCAGACCGTTCTTGACCAGATGCGCGCCGTACGCCAGCATGACGGAAGCGCCCCGCCGCCTGGCGTCGCGGATTTCTTCAGCGACGCGCCGTAGCCGGTCCGCAAGCGGCCCGGGGTCGGGAGCGGCCCCGTCGGGGTCGACCATGATTTCGTCGATCGAGAATTTGCTGCGTCTCTCCTCCAGAGATTTAAGGAGAACGTCGCGATGGTCGATCTGCGGGTAGGGCATACAACCGGGGTTCCTATTCGGCCACCCAGACGCGCCTGAGCGGGACGTCGGGAGATTCCAGGACGCCGCCGTAGATCGTCACGGCGGTAATTTTTCCGTTCTGAATCCGGCACATATGCACTTCGGTGGCATCGAGCTGTTTGCCGTACATTTCTTCGGGCAACCCGGGAAGGGGCTGGTTTACGATACCCCTGAAGCGAAATTCCACGGCGGCCACGTCGTGGTCTGCGACGACATTGAGAATCTCGAGCCGCATGTCCCGCTCTTCCTCGTGACAGCCCTGCCAGAGCGCCACCAGTTTATCCGCACCCCGGATGTTCAGTGCGCCGCCGGCCATGGTCGCGTCGTCGGCGTAGGTTTCGCGAAGTCGCTCCCAGTCACAGGCGAATGCGGCTTCAAGGGACTCCCGGGCAATTCGTGCGTTGTCTTCGGCGGACATTGGCGTCTCCTTTCGCAGTCTCCGATCGTAGCCCGCTCTCTATTCCACGTCGGCGCCGATCCGGTATTGTTCGAGATCTCCCCTGTATTCCAGGCCCAGTACCTCGCGGGACCGCGCGACGTTGCATGTCTCTTCTGCACCTGGCGTTCCCACGACGTGGAAGACGTCGAAGTCGACGTCCCTGAATTCCAGGCCCAGGCGGCACGCTTCCGCAAGGTCGTGGCGGCACACCCAGCCCTGGCGGTATGGACGCGCTTCCGTCCCCAGCTTTTCCCTGTACCGGCCGATCCCGAGCCTGCTATCGACGATGTAGTCCGGCCGTAGAACGATGATGCGCAACCCGAACGCGTCGTAAAACTGCCGGCACATTTCTTCCTGGAGGCGTTTCGTAACGCCGTACAGGCCGCCGTCGGGCCGCCTGACGTCGGCCGAGAAGAAGACGCCCCCGGGATGGGCGGTCTGGCAGGAGCCGATATGTACGATCCTCCCGATGCCGTGCCGCCGGGCGGATTCAAGCACGTTCCAAAGCCCCTTTATGTTGATAAGGAAGGGTTTCTGATCGTCGACACCGTGGGCGCCGGGCTCGTCCGAATGGTACACAGCCATATGCAGAACCGCGTCCATGCCCGCGACGGCGCGGTCAACGGCATGGAAGTCCACGATATCCCCGTGCACGATTTCTCCGCCCTTCCACTCGCCGTCGGTATCGTTCCAGGACTGCCACGCCTGCGGGCCGTAGTCGAAAGCCCGGATCCGATGGTTTCCGTCAAGCGCGGCCAGCGCCGCCCTTCCAAGCCAGCCCGCCGCGCCGAATACGACAATGTTCATTTTTCCTCCGGTTTATCAGGATTCCTGTCCTGCGCGTTGTAGTTTTCGGGATCTTCCTGTACTGACAAAGACCTGGGCTTTCTTGTTTTATCCCGAGGCAGCGATAGTTCCTGGCCGCCTGCCTCGCTCGGAACGATTCTCTTGTTGAGGTCTTCTTCCGTGGCCAGGCGGGCCTGCGATGGCGAGATCGTGCCAACGCCTATCGTGTTGCCTTCCGGACCCAGGAATTCAACTTCAAGGGCTTCTCCATTGCCCTGGACATATACAATCGTGCCAATGTCGCCGACTTTCAGCCCTTCCCCCGGATTGCGTTTCTCAATCAGCGGGCTGGAGGAAGGGACATCCCAAACTTGATTGAGCGGAACTTCGGTTGTAAGCGCAATGACGTCCAGTTCCTTGAACATATCTGTCTCCTTGGAAGCTGTCTCAAAACTCCCAGCGGTCTTCGCGCGGCTGCAAAAGCGCCGGTCGGCGTTGGTCAAACCCACCCGTATAGACCACTATGGGCGGATTTTCCCGCCTTGACCGCCGCATTTTCGCTCGCGCTCGGGAACTCACCGGTAATCTTAGGACAGCTTCTTACGATCAAGCCGGATATGCCGTAACGAACCTTGGATGGTCGATTTCTCTGTCGATGTGCCAGACAGTCCTCACGCGAGGGTTGCGTCCATCTGGAGTCTCAAGCGATCCATCTACGATATACTTTATGCCGTAGATCCCTTGCTCCTTCTCGACAGCTTCATGGCTCGCTCCGTGAACGCGTAACGCCTCCGATAAGCTCTGCCATTGTTCCGGGCGAAAGCCGAAACTGAAAAAGAACCTGGCCTTTTCTCGACCATCCGGATGACTTCTCGAAAGCAAATAGTCCGTAATCTTCGCCGGGTCAACGCGAGCCTGTTGTGCGTTGGGTAACCTCAATCACTATCCTCTGCAGGTGTCAGGTCTTCTCCCCGGCAAGTCCGTACTTCCTGTAGAAATGACGAAACTGATCGTAGCTCAGGCTGAGCGCCTCCGCCGCCTTGCGCTGGTTCCAGTCTGCGCGGCTCAACGCGCCTCTGAGCAAGCCGAGTTCAAATGCCGTGACCTGAGCGTCAAACCCGTCTCCCGGAGCGGCTGCGGCTCCGCTGGAGATTTCCGGCGGCAGATCCCGGGGCTCGATGGATGCACCCACGGCCATGCACGCGGCGCGTTCGACGGCGAATTTAAGCTCGCGCACGTTTCCCGGCCACGCGTAACCCAACAGCAGACGCAGAGCGCTCTCCGAAAACGGACGCACTTCCAGGCCCGGTACCTCCCTTACGATCTGCTCTACGAAAAACCCGGCGAGCGGCCTGATGTCTTCACGGCGCTCCCGCAGCGGGGGAATACGGATAATCTCAAAGCGCAGGCGGTCGTAGAGATCCTGCCTGAAGCGGCCTTCGCCGATCTCACGCTCGAGGTCGGCGTTCGTGGCGGCAATGATTCGCACGTCCACGCTGGTCGGCGCAGCGCCGCCCACCCGTTGAATCTCCTGATATTCTATGGCGCGCAGGACGTTCTGCTGAAACTCCGGCGTGGTATTGCCGATCTCGTCCAGCAACAACGTGCCGCCGTTTGCCGCCTCAAACCGGCCTGGCCGGGCTTCCGTGGCTCCGGTGAAAGCGCCCTTCTCGTGACCGAAGAGCTCGCTTTCGAGCAGGTTTGCGGAGAGTGCGGCGCAGTTGACTTTGACGAACGGACGATCCCTTCGCACCCCGCCGTAGTGGATCGCGGCGGCCACGAGTTCCTTTCCTGTGCCGGGCTCGCCGAGGACCAGAACCGGTCGGGGAATGGAAGCGATGCGCTCGGCCTGTTGCATAATCCGCAGCATCTGCGAACTGGCGTTGACCGTCCTGTATTGCTTGCCGAATTCGTCACGGTAGAACCGGTTCTCCCGATCCAGATCCCTTACCCGGGCCTGCAGGCGAGCGTTCTCCTTCAGCACGGCAAGTACGCGGTCGAGTTTTTCAAGGCTGAGTTCAAGCCGGTCTTCAATATAGAAATCTTTCTCGATAAAGTCGGAAGCGCCCATGCGCAGGGCGGCTACGGCGTTCTCCACGGTGCCCTTGCCCGTAAGGATAATTACCGGCAGATCGGGTGCGAGATCGCGAATCTGACGGAGAATCTCGAGGCCGTCCGGCTCGGCCGGTCCAAAGTCGATATCCAGAATGGCCATGTCGACGTCCGAAACGTGCTTTCGCAAATACGCAAAGGCCTCTCTACCGGTGGGGAAAGCCCTCACGATCCGGCCATCCACCTGAAGGCTTCGCGTGAGCATGCCCAGGATTTCGGACTGGTCATCCGCGACTACGATTTGCGCGTTCATGGCTTACTCGATGAACTCCTCGGCCAGAGGCAGCCTGGACGCATCTATCGGTTCGCTGCTCCAGCCGATGCTTTCGGATTCGGAAACGAGCTCGAAGTCCACTGGTATGTCGATGCGAAACACGGCTCCCGCGCCCGGCCGGCTGATCATGCGCAGGTTTCCCCTGTGGGCGGATACGATGCGCGAGCAGATGCTGAGGCCGAATCCATTGCCCTTTTCCTTGGTTGAGAACCCGGGATCGAAGATCCTGCCCTGGATCTCTTCGGATATGCCCGGCCCGTCGTCTTCCACTTCGATGAACACCGACGCCCGCTTATTGTCGTAGCCTGCCTGTACCGTGACCGCGCCATCCTCATCCACGGCGTCCAGTGCATTGAGAATCAGGTTGGTGACGGCTTCACGCAACATTCCGGGGTCGACCTTCACCTGCGGAACCTGCGGTTCGAATGCGAAGCGGAGCAGCGTACCGCCCGTCCGGCCCGAGACCGTCTTTCTGACGTTGCGCAACAACTGCCGAATATCGACCAGCGTGGGATTCAACGGGTCCTGTTTCATGCTGCGCAGGTAGGCGACCCACTGGTCGTAGATGTGCTCCTGATCGCGGGCGATTTCTCTCAGGCCATCGGGTACCGCGTTGTCCTTCGGGATCCTTCGAATCAGCCGGCGCGTACGGCTCCCGACCAGACCCATCAGGTTCTTTATCTGGTGGCCGCGCGTGTACAGACTCTCGCCCACCTGCACACGTCCCATGTCGATGAGTTCGAGGGACAACCTTGCCAGAACCGAGGCAGCCTTTGCGCCGAATTCTTCGATGATGGTCGTATATTCCTGTTCCATCTGCGCCGAACTCCTGCAATCGAACAGGAGATGCGCCAGGTTCCTGTAGGGCAGCGCGTAATCCGGCTCGAGCTGGATGGCGATCTTGAATGCGCCCAGGGCCTGAAGGGTTTGACCGTTTTGCATAAGGAGAACGCCAAGGTTGTTGTGACCCGGCGCGAACAGCGGATTCGCTTCCAGCCCGCGACGGTAGACCGAGATCGCTTCATCTGTGTTCTCAGGAAGATCATCGAGAAAGCTGGCAAGCAGGAAGCAGGCGCCGTCCACGTTGCAGCAGCGCACGCCGCGATCCACGGCATCCAGAATGTAACGGAGCGCTTCGACCGCCTGTTGCCGACCCCTGGATCCGGAATTCGCGCCTTCCGCCCGCAAGAGCGCCCATTGAAAATGCGCCTCCAGATGGTCCGGATCGTTTTCGGTGGCGGCTTCGAAGTCCTGCTGAGCCCCGTTGAACCCGCCCTTTACCCGGCACAGGCCCATCTTGAAACGCATATCCGCCGCCTGATCCGGGGCAAGATCCAGACAGGCGGTAAAGCATGGCAGCGCGTCTCCCCACCTGCCCAGTCTGTAGTAGACAACCCCCAGGTTGTGACGCGCCCGCACATTGCCGGCATCCACCGACAACGCCGCCCGGTAGGCGCCTTCGGCGCCGGCCAGGTCGCCGGTTTCCAACGCGGAATCGCCGTCGCGACAGTGACCGCGTGCGGTTTCATTCGCGGATTCAGGGAGGGTCCGGACGATACCGATACGGTCGGACGGGGCCGGCGCATTGTCTGATAAATCAGATTTTGTCAATCGGTTACTCCACCGTTTATCGGATCTATTCGGAGGGCTTTCCGGTTTCGGCTTCACCGCCGACCGCCGGATTCGCCCCGCCTGCCATCCTGCCCAGGAATTCCGGCAGTTCCAGGCCCGCCAGTTTTGCCAGTTCGTGCATCGGCGGAACTGCGCCCATCAGACGCTGGCCCAGATTGGACATACCTCCCTGTCCGTTGCCGCCGTCCCAGACCACGATCTTCTCCAACGGCAGATTCTGAATGGCTTCGGCCTGAATACCCGCGACCTCTGTCAGCCTTTCGACGATGAGGAAAGCAGCGGCAGCCTGGTCCTTACCGCCGCAGGCGGCAACCAACTCCTTATAGCCCTCTGCCTTGGCATCCAGAATGGCCTGGGTACCCTCAGCTTCGGCCCTCCGCTCGGCCAGGACCGCGGCGGCCTCGCCTTCGGCCACGAGTGTCTTTCGGACTTTCTCGGCCTCGGCCTGCACAACCAGCTTCTGTTTCTGCGCCTCGGCCTCAACGACGATTTCCGCTCTAAGCCGGGCTTCTTCGCGCAGCGCCCGGGCATCCTCGGCATCTTTTTCTGCTTTTTCCTGGGCGACCCGGATGGCGCCGTCCGCTGCTTTTGCGGCCTCCTGCCCCTTCTGGCGCGCGACCTCTTCGGCCACGGTCTGCTGCGCCATGTAACCCGCCTTTTTTGATTCGGCCTCCGATTCGGCCTGGACCGCTTCCGCATCCAGAGCGGAGACCATCCGACGTTTGTTCCTGGTGGCCTCCGCCTCCCCGATCTGGGCCTCGGATTCCAGGGCGGCAACCCTCTGGCGGCGGTCCCTTGCGGCCTCGGCCTCGCCGATGTCCGCAGCCGCATTCGCCGCAGCCACGTCCGTGCGCTGGTCCCGCTCCCGCTCGGCCACACCCACCTTGCCCATCTTTTCCTGCTCGGCCACGTCGATAGACGCCTGGTTGATGGCTTCGGCGGCCGCCTTCTGACCGAGGGCTTTGATATAGCCGCTTTCGTCTTCGATATCCTTGATATTCACATTGATCACGGCCAGCCCGATTTTCTCCATTTCGGTTGACACGGCTTCATTGACCTTGGACATAAACGCCTGCCGGTCGCGGTTGATTTCTTCGATTTGCATTGTGGCAATCACCGCCCGCATCTGACCCAGGATGATGTCCTGCGCCTGACTCTGGATCTGCTCGCGGGAAAGGCCCAGGAGTCGGATCGCCGCATTTTGCATCACGCCCTCCTGATTGGAAACCGCCGCGGTGACCGTTGTGGGGACGGACACACGGATGTTCTCCTGCGAAAGCGCGTTGTCCAGGTCTATGGGAACGACAAACGGTTCCAGGTCCAGATATTCATAGTCCTGCAGGAGCGGAAGAACGAATGCGGCGCCCCCGTGAACGCATCTGGCGGCCCCTTTTCCGGTTTTTCCGTAGACGACCAGTATCTTGTTGGACGGACACCGTTTGTACCTGGAAATAAACGTCACGAATAGAAGAAACACCACCAACAGCAATATGATCGTCAGAATCGTCTCAGTTGCCATTGCAGTCCCTCCACGACTGAATATTACACCATTGATTGAAATCTTTCCCGTGGGAATTTTCCGTGCCGGATGCAGTTCTCAAGCCGTATTCTGCTTCGTCGCAAACCCGCAATGCAAAACACTGCGGGAATGGCGTTCTGAACCGGAATTCGCTCAGGATTTCAGAGGCTCGACCTCAAGCGTGGTTGCACTGACAACCCGGAGAATGCGCACCGGCGTCCGGGCAGAGACCGGCATGCCGTTTCTCCCGCGGGCAGTGACGTAAGCGACCGTTCCGCTCTCCATCACCCGGACCTGCCCTGTGCCGCCTTCCGGAATATCCAGATATACCTCCCCCGACGTGCCCACGCACGTATCCAGGCTGGCGTTTCCGGTCTCGGTAAGCCGCCGGATACCGTGGAAGAAATATGCCACGACCGCCATGCCCGCGCTGCCCCATACTAGCGCGTAGACAAGGGCGGTTCGCACTTCCAGGCCCCTCTCGAGATACAGGGCGCCCGCCCATCCGAACAACATGCCGAAGGCAATGAGGGACCTGATTGAAAGCAGCTTGAAAGAGGCAACCGTACCGTCGTTGAACTCCGGCCCGGAGTCGCCGAAGTTCGCGTCTCCGGAGATCCCCGCGTCCGCGCCTCCTCCGAGACCGAGCAGGGCAGCCAGGAGTTGCCAGACGAAAAATGCACTGAAAAAAACCGCCACGACGTAGAAAATCTGGTTGAGCACGGTCAGTTCCATCCACCAGGCATCCATATCCGGCTCCCTTCTCCGGGTCTCCTTGAACTTGCGCCAACGATCTCCTGCATGCGGACAATCGGCCGGTTGCGCCCGGCAGGCGCCCCGCACCGCGAAATGTGATATAGAATACCCTCTGCGTCAACACAAAATCGCTACGGTTTTCGCCCACGATGGCTGGCGCCGGGACAACGCCCGTCTCCGCTTTCGCTCCGAACACGACGCCATCAAGGGCGCTGAGACCCGAACTACGGGCACCGAAACGGGATTGTCCGGGACTTCGGACTCAGGAGGGTACCAGCCCCCGCTTTCTGAATTCGCCCTTCAACTGGTAGCGTCCCCGGTTGAGCCACGTCTTGACCGTCCCCATAGGAATCTGCAGCGCCCGGGTAATCTCCTCGTAGGACCAGTCGCGAACGTAACGCATCCAGATGACTTCACGATACCTTGCCGGCAGTGCGTGAATGCTCTTTCTGACGAGTTCGCGACGCTGGTTTCGCTCCACCGTGGATTCAGGATTCTCGCCCGCAGCGGGCACGCGCGTGGTTTCCACGAGTGCGGCGGGATCTTCGGTTACCATTGTCCACCGGCGGCGGACCTGCTGTTTGCGGAAGTGGGACTTGTGGACGTTCAGGGCGATCTGGGTAAGCCATGTTGTGAACGCGGCATCGCCTCGATAGGAGCCAAGGGCGGTATACGCCCTCAAGAACGCGGTCTGTACGAGATCTTGCGCGGTTTCGGGGTCGCTTGTTCGACGCACCATCGTGGCGTAGATCTGTTCGTGGCAGGCCCGGTAAAGTACGCCGAAGGCGGCCGCGTCACCGTCGATTGCCCTCCGGACCAGATGTTTCTCGTTTTTCATTTACGGAATTTCCTCTCTAGATTATCTGGAGTCACCGGTAAGCAGCCGGTACCCCACGTAGATCAGGACAAACGACACCAGCAGTTTAAGGAGCAGAAACACGATCTCCAGTGACATGCCGATCAGCTTGAATGCTTCGAAAATACCGAGGTACGCGCCGATGGCGATAAGGATGATGCCGAGGATCTTTGCGAGCATGGGTTTTCCTTTCACGTTCGGAGTGTTGCAGTTAACGAAAGAATCCTGATTGAATTCCGGAAGAAACCGGGAGACCGCTCTATCTCTGGTTTGCCGGAGCGTCGTCCGGACAGATTGCTGTTCAGCCCCCGGGTCGATTGCCTTCCGGCCTGCCGAGTTTCTCGTCCATGGAAATCAGTACATCCTGAACGTCCGTCATTCTTCGTTCCAGCTCGTCCAGGCGGGCGTTGACCGCATCTGTCGTTCCGGCGTCAGCGCGACGGGTCCGGCCGCCGGTACGTCGTCTCAAGAATATCACGACACTGCCAATCGCAAGAATTGACACGGCAAGGATCACGGAGATTGTCAGAATTCCCAGCGCAATATCCATGACGAAACCCCTGAAGCCGAATTGATACGTCGGTGCGAGAGGGTCGCCGAAGAGGAATTTCAGCGTTACCGCACCAATACAGAACAGGATAAAGACGACGGCGCTCCTGGCAACAAACTCCCTGGTCATCCGGCTTCCTCCTCTGGTGTTTCCACGTACAAATAATCGAACAATGAAACTCCCGCCGACTGAAGATTCAAGCCACCCTTTTGACGTTTCTCCGGTCAGCGTCCGGAGTTCGATCACGCGCGTCGGCATTCTTGAAAAAGCGCGAGAGTCCCGTCACCGCGAGGACTTTCCGGATTCGACGGGAAACGCCGCTCAACCTCAGATCGCCGCCGGCGTTTCGGGTGGTTTTCAGTCCCCTTGCCAGTTCACCAAGCATCGCGGCGCTCACGTTGTTTACGTGAGAAAGGTCTACCACGACGGAGCGAGCGCCGCTGTTTGCCAGGTTCGTCAATTTGCGCCGGAGCGGCGCCACCTCCGGGTGGGTGACGGGATCGCCGCTGACAGAGACGACAACCGACCCATCCTGAATCCGCTCGCCGACGTGAACGCGCTGTGTGTTCATGGTTCCATGCCCCGGTTTCTGAGCAGATCTGATTCTGATGCTGCTCGATCCCTCTTCACAAGGTAATTCGACGACCGGGCCGCAATTCACGATGCGCCTCCCGAGTCCCGGCGATTCAGCTTTTCGTCGATTGCGATCATGACTTCCTGGATATCGGTCAGTCTCCTGTCGAGGTCGTCCAGCCGTGCATTCAGGCGCTCCTCGACCTTGCCCGGAGAAAATCCCCTGGACTGCCGGTCTACGTATTTGTGTACGGCGGCCGCGAGGACAATCAACGCGATTCCAACACCGACTTCAAACATGACATCCCTCCGCTGAAATAAAGATATCAAAGGTCATCCACCGGTTTTGCCCGGAATATTTCGGATCCTCGTTCGATTTCAGGAAAGTGATACACGACGAGGCCGGACTCGGACACCCGCAACTCGGCGCTGCCGCCTACGGCCAACGCGTCGAGAATCTCTGCGGCTTTTTCAACGGTCATCCTGCCGTCGGTCGCCGCCTCCACAACGGTGAGGTATCCGCCCTTTTCGCGCGCAAGTCTGAGCAGGCGATGTTGATATTGCGCATATCGTTTCCGGTCCGCCGATTCATGCGCCTTTCGTCCGACAAGCCGGAAGACATATGCTGCGGCCAGAGCGAGGCCGATGAACAGCAGCGCCTCCGGGTGGAACGAGCGCCTGAATACGCCGATGACGAAGGGAAACAACGCGGCGATTGCACAGAGAATCGCGGCAGCTTTCAGGAAGTGCCCGAGAGCATTTCGCATGTCGCAACTCCAGTCGATGGCCATATCCGAGATTCGTGTCGACAGGCCCGGGACCCCTTCCCGGCGAAACGGACGAGGCTGTTGCCGCCCGTTGTCCCCTTTCCGGACCGACTGCCAGGCCTTTTTCGAGTCACGCACGGCGATTCTTAATTCGTACGCGATTTCGTCCAGGATCTTTCGCAATTCATGCATCGGATTTGCGCAGTTTGTTCTTCAGCGCCTCGAGTTCCTCTTCCACGGTGTTCCTGCGTTCCAGTTTTTCGAAACTGTCGTCGAGCGAGGGGTCTTCACCCGCAATTTCGGCGTGAGCGGAAGCCTCGGCTTCTTCGTTCTCTACCCGGCTGCGAAAGCGTTCGAAGCTGGAAAACGCGTCGTCGCCGACGCCCGAAAGACCCTGGGCGATCTGCTTCCGCGCCTGGGCGGCGCGTCGCCGCGCGATGAGCGCGCCCTGGCGGGTGCGTGCCTCGTCCAGCTTGGACTTGAGCTGCCCCAGTTGTTTCTTGAGTTGATCTGAGGTTTTGTGGCTCTCGTCGAATGCGACTTCCAGATCCGCGGCGGCCTTTTCCAGCGTCGCCTTTCGTTCCAGCGCGCGCCGCGCGAGGTCGTCCTCGCCGGATTCCACCGCCAGTTCGGCCTTTTTCTGCCACGCCTCGATCTGGTCCGTCTTGTCCAGGAGTTGGCGCTCAAGGCGTTTCTCGTTGGCCACGGCCGTCCCGACGGACGCCGTCGCCTTGTTAACCGCCTCCTCCATCTCCAGAATCATCTGCCGGATCATCTTCTCCGGATCTTCCGCGCGATTCAGAAGATCGTTTATGTTGGCCTTGATAATGTCGGCCATTCTGGAAAAAATCCCTTTGGCCATGGTCGTTCTCCTTTCTCTTTCGGGCGTCCGCAGCTCGCCACGGTTAAAAAATCCGGATTCAGACATTCATCCGCCGATCTTCCGACAACTAATCGCAAAGACCGTGCCCATATGACGAAAAACTACTCTACTGAATAAGTTATTGTTTTTTATATATTTATTCCGTACGTCGAAATGCGGTCGTCCGGGGTTATTGGTGAAAAACACCGTACGCAAGGCGAAAACAGCCGATCTGGATTGGCGCGGGGCGCTCATTATCGGCCGGAGCCCCCTTGTCTTTTTTGGGCAAATGGCGTAAAATCTGGAGTGCTCTACAAGAAAAGACGGGCAGGTGCGCCCGTCGGTCTACTCATACTTCCGCGGATAACAACAATGATGGATAAGCTTCGATTCTTGCGACTTCTGAGCGCCGGGCTCTGCGTGGTCTTGCTGCTGGCGAGCCCCCTCGCCGGACTCTCGCTGGTCCACAAGGTCCGAAAGGGCGATTCCCTGTGGTCGATTGCCAGGCAATACAAGACCAGCATCAGGGCAATCAAGCGGATCAACAAGCTTCGGACCAACAACGTCTATCCGGGTCAGGTACTCCGCCTGACACCCCGGATTGCCAAATACAATGCGCCGAACGGCCCATACTACTGGCAAAAGCCGAATGCAAGCAGGCAACGGCATCGCAACTATTCCGAAAGGGCGCGAACCAGCCCGGGCCTGGACTATCGACGCGCCCAAATTCTGTTGCGCGCCTTCGACAACGAGATTCTCGCCAATGCGTCACAAAAGAGAAGGAAACCGCTGAAGGGCTGGCGGATCGTGCTCGACCCCGGGCACGGCGGGATCGACCCGGGCGCCATCGTATCTAATATGGCGGGCAAGAAACAGCGGGTTTACGTGGTCGAAGATGAATACGTGTACGACATTGCGTTGCGAATGTACAAAGAACTCAGGCTGCTCGGCGCGGAAGTGACATTGACGGTGATCAGCCCCAATCACCTGATCCGGGACAACCTGCCGGCCAAAACGACGTTCGTCCACGAAAAGAACGAAGTCTACAACGATGAGCGATACAACCGGAGAAACTCGGAAAAGGTGCGGCCCAGGAGCGCGAATCTTTCACAGCGGGTCCGGGTGGCGAACCGCTTCGTAAAAGGAGCGCGCAAGGGCAGGAGCCTGTTTGTCTCGCTGCACGCGGATAACACCCCCGGGCGCCCGATGGGTCCGCTGGTAATCTATCACAGACGGCGGGGCAGGATTGACAGCCGTTCCAGGTCTTTCGCCCGCGTCATGCGTTCGGCCCTGCACCAACCAAGCCTTCCGGCGCAAGACCGGGGGCGAAACCTTGCGGTTCTGCGGAATAATCTGGCCCACGCCGAAATCCTTGTTGAAGTTCACAACGTCCATCACGAGAACGAGGCCTATCGAATCCGGTATCACAAGAACCGGCAACACCACGCGAAAAAGATCGTTAAGGGAATCCTGGCGTACGCGAGGAAAAAGCGTTGAATCGCCGGATATTTCACGGATATCCGGCGATTCCAGCGCCTTCGCCGGTCGCCCGCACGACCATGCTTTCGAAGCTTCCCGAGGCCGCCGCATATGGCGGCCTCGCCTGCAGAGCGACTTCATCTACGGACTGCTATTGCATGAATCCTCTTATCCGGAGTGAATTCGAGATTACCGAGACGGAACTCAGCGCCATGGCGGCGGCCGCCACCATGGGGCCGCCGAGCGGGTTGAGCAGGCCGAGCGCCGCCACCGGAATCAGCAGCACATTGTAGGCGAACGCCCAGAAAAGGTTCTGGCGAATCGCCCGCATGGTCCGACCCGACAGGCGGATCGCCGTCTCAATTCCGGTGAGATTGCCGGACATGAGGGTGATGTCCGCACTTTCCATGGCGACGGCCGTCCCTGTGCCGACGGCAATGCCGACGTCGGCGGTCGCCAGGGCAGGCGCGTCGTTGACGCCGTCTCCGACCATGGCCACACAATGCCGCCCTCCCTGCAACTCCGCGATACGGGCGGCTTTCTCGTCGGGCATTACCCCGGCAATGACCCGGGGGATGTCCGCGTGTTCCGCGACGGCGACGGCGGTTCTTGCGTTGTCTCCCGTAAGCAGGGTGACGGTCAGGCCAAGTGACTTGAGATCGGCGACGGCGCGGACGGCATCCGGCTTCAGGACGTCCGCCACGCCGATCAGGCCTTCCACCTGATCGTCTACGGCGACGAAAAGGACCGTTTTGCCGCCGGCTTCCAGACGAGCCGCCTTCGCATCAAGGTCGTCAGTCAATACGGCCTGGCTTCCCACCAACCGCCGGTTGCCCAGAAGAATGGTGCGGCCGGCTTTTTTTGCGCGCACGCCCCGCCCGGGTAGGGCTTCGAATTCCTGAGGTTCCTCAACAGGCTGTTTCCGATCACGCGCCGCGTTCCGGATGGCCTCTCCGAGGGGGTGTTCGGAGCCCTGTTCGACGGACGCCGCCAGCCTGAGCAGATCCGATTCCGAACGTGCGCCTGTCACCACGATATCGGTAACGGCAGGTCTACCGGTTGTGAGGGTGCCGGTTTTGTCCAGGACGATCGTGTCCAGGCGGTGGGCGGTTTCCAGGACGGAGCCGCCCTTGATGAGGACACCCAGTTCCGCCGCCCGGCCGGTGCCGACCAGAATGGCCGTTGGCGTCGCCAGACCCAGCGCGCATGGACAGGCGATGATGAGGACGGCAACGGCGTTGAGCAGCGCATTTGAGGCGCCGGATCCGGAACCCGAGAACCACCACAGAGCGAACGTAAGCAGAGCGACGCCGAAAACGACCGGCACGAAGACCCCGGCAACCCGGTCCGCGATCCGCTGGACGGGCGCGCGCGAGCCCTGGGCCTGGCGAACCAATCGGACGATCCGGGCATGTACGGTTTCGCCGCCGACCTGTGTGGCCCTGAAGGTGAAACTCCCGGTCTTGTTGAGCGTTGCCCCGAGAACCAGGCTTTGGCTGGCTTTTTCGACGGGCATGCTCTCACCCGTAATCACGGATTCGTCCACGCTCGATTGCCCCTCCTGCACCACGCCGTCTACAGGGACCCTGTCGCCCGGACGAATGCGAATGAGGTCGCCGACGGCGACGTCCTCAACAGGAACCAGCGTCTCCTCGCCATTCCTAAGGACGCGAGCCGTCTCGGGACGGAGATCCATCAATTTACGGATGGCGTCGGCGGCGCGGCCTCGGGACCGGATCTCCAGCAACCGGCCCAGGAGGATGAGGGTGATGATCATTGCGGACGTCTCAAAATAGACGCTGACGGTCTCGCCGGGCCCGGCAACGGACCCGGGAAAAAAAGCGCCCGCGACGCTGTAGCCGTAGGCCGCCAGCGTCCCGACGGCGATCAGGCTGTTCATGTCAGTGTTCCCGTGCCGCAGGCCGCTCCAGAACCCTCTAAGAAAGCGCCATCCGCACCAGAACTGTACGGGCGTTGCCAGGAGGAAGAGCAGAAGGTGGACCTGCCGGGTCGGGTACGGCGCTCCCCACAATTCGTTCAGCATGCCCGCGCCCATTATCAGCGCTGACAGCACCGCGGCAACGATGAAATTCACGCGTACCGAGCGCCGCTCCGACTGTTCTTCAGACCGTTCGGTGTCGGGATCGGCGGCGTCTTGCGCCACGACCGTCGCGCCGTACCCCGCATCGGTTACCGCCCGCGTCAGAATGGAATCGGGGACTGTGAAATGGCGCACCGTGGCGTGACGGGCCGCGAGATTGACCTCGCTTTCGAGGACGCCGGGAACCCCGGTTAACGCGTTCTCTATTGCGGACACGCAAGCGGCGCAGTTCATGTCGCGTACGGCAAGTCTTGTCTCTTCGGCGCGTATCCCGTAGCCGAGACGCTCGATTTCGCGAATAACCCGCTTCGTGCCGGCCGCACCGTCTCTCAACTGCACGGCGGCATCTCCCGTGGCGAAGTTGACGGACGCTTCGCCCACGCCCTGGATCTTTCGCAATCCTTCCTGAATGCGGGCGGCGCAGGCCGCGCAACTCATCCCGGTAACGGGTACGGCCAGGCTGAAATAACCATTCGATTCCTGAATTAGGGACATGGCTTATCGGTCCTGTTCCTTCCACCCTGGCGCGACTCGACCGGCCGGGTTCGGATAATCGTTCATGGAGCCGGAGAACCTGAAAAATGCTCGAAACCGCGCGCATCGAGCTCCGTCTTCAGTCCCCGCGCGTTCTCAAGGAAAATGCGACCGTCTCCCTTTACGATCCGCCCGATGCAGGAAATCTCCGTCCCGGCGGCCAGCGCCTCGACGACGTCTCGTCCCCTCTGCGCCACCGTAAACAGCAATTCATAGTCCTCGCCGCCGGTAATCGCCAGGTTCCGGGTTCCTGCACCGGAAAGCTCTCGGAATCTCCTGAACGCGGGTGAAACCGGAATGGTCGCCCCATCGATCACCGCGGAGACCCCGCTTTGCCTGCAGATATGCCGCAGATCCGAAGCCATTCCGTCCGAGAGATCCAGCATCGCCGTCACCGCGCCCGATGCCGCCAGCGCCCGGCCCAACACCACCCTGGGCTCCGGCCGGTGATGCCTGCAAAGCAGAAACTCACGGTCCTGCTCAGACAGCCCGACTGCTTCACCCGGCGCCAGTTTCAGGCCTGCCGCGGCATCCCCGAGCGTGCCGGATACGTAGATCAGGTCGCCGGGGTTTGCACCCGAACGATAACACACCCGTTCCGGATCCATTTCGCCCGTGAGCGTCAGATTCATGACGAGCGGGCCCGTACTCCGCGCTGTGTCGCCGCCAACGACGTTGACGCCATAACGGGACGCCAATTCGCGCAACCCTCGATATACGCGTTCCATAAACCCGACATCCAAATCCGGGGGAATCGCCAGCGAAACCACTGCCTCGCGAGGCTCCCCGCCCATCGCCGCGATATCCGAAAGGTTCACTGCGAGCAACTTGTGACCCAACCAGTGCGGCTCGGAACCCTCGGCCACGAAATGCACGCCTTCCACCATCAGGTCCGACGTGATCAGCCGCACGCGGTGGTTTTCGCACGCCAGGACGGCGCAATCGTCTCCGATCCCGCAATACACACCGGCGGCCCGGGGCAATCCGGCTGCCCCGATTCGCTCGATAAAGCCGAATTCGCCTATCTCCCGGAACGTCGCCACGGGGGTCTCCACCGGAAAAGGCAGTCCGTTCGAGTTGTTGACAGAGGGCAGGAGATTTCCAACACCCGATGACGAACTCTACATCGGCCGTTCCCGCCGGCGCTGCCAGGCCACGACCTCCTCATATGGCACGTCGCCGCCGAATATATCCAGCGCGCTGCCGATCGTCAGACCCACGCGCCCCTGCCCCAATTCCTCAACGCGATCCAGATCTTCGAGGCCTCGCGCGCCGCCCGCGTACGTCACGTCGATCGGCGACTCGGCGCCCAGCAGTTCCACCAGCGAATCCTCAATCCCCTGCCGTTTGCCTTCTGCGTCCACACCGTGTACGAGGAACCCGTCGCAGAACTCCGAAAGCCGGTTCAACGTTGGTCCGTCCACCCGGACGCCGGTAAACCGCTGCCACAGATCGGTCACAACCAGATATGCGTCGCCTCGACGCCGGCAACTCAGGTCCAGCACCAGCCGGTTCCGGCCGACGGTGCGTACCATCCTGTCCAGCCGATCGGTGTCTATACGCCCATCCCGAAACACGTACGAGGTGACGATTACATGGCTGGCGCCGGCATCCAGATATCTTCGCGCGTTTTCCGGACGGATGCCCCCGCCCACCTGGAGCCCGCCGGGAAAGGCGGACAACGCGGACAGCGCGGCCGACTCGTTGCCCGGTCCCAGCATGACGACGTGACCTCCCGGCAGATTGTCCGCTCTGTAAATCTTCGCGTAGTCGGCCGCGGACCGGCCGGTCTCGAAGTTCGTCGCCGGTTCGGCGCCATTGCGCAAAGATCCGCCCACAATTTGCACCACGCGCCCGCCGCGCAAATCGATACAGGGCCTGAAATTCACGGAACCCCCAAAAAAGCTGCTGCTTGGAAAAAAACACCATAAACGACAAAACACGAGAAGAAACGAAACTACGAAATTACGAGACTACGAAAAACAGAACCACGAAAAATCCGCGGCTGAGATCCATTGCCACAAGAGACCCAATACCACATTGTCGCACGTCAGCCTGGCGATGCAACTATTTTCATCAGAGTGGGTGCCCCGTACGGGGCATGACAACTGTCGTAGAATTCCCATCGGTCTTCACGCGGCTGCGACCGCGCATGCCGCCGCATCGTCACGCCGAAATCGACGACAGGGGCGTACAGACGTCCGCCATAATATAACGTACGATAACAGCCACTTCAACCCCGGCCCATCCGCAACATGAGCAAAAAAAGGCCGGAGGATTGCAACTCCGGCCAGGACTTCGTCCCTGAACAATCAGCCGCCGGCCGCGAATGCAACCCGGGCCGGTCCCGTCGTCCGATCAGTCGTCCGCAGGCTGTTCGCCGACGGTCCGGCGGAAGAACGCGGCTCGAACGACTCCTTTCAGAATCGTCCGCAAGTCATCCAGCAGCGTATAGCAAATGGGCACAAGAAGCAGGGTCATAAACGTTGAAACGAACAATCCGCCCATCATGGTCCGCCCGAGCGGCGCATAGGGAATCCCGATCAGATTGGTATTCCCCAATGCCATCGGCAACAGGCCGAACACAGTGGTGAACGTCGTCATCAGAATGGGACGAAACCGGTTGTGACCGGCCTCCAGAATTGCCTCTGTGCGGCTCATGCCCTCCAGGCGCATCCGGTTGATCATATCCACAAGCACGATGGCGTTGTTTACGACGACACCGATCAGTACGATCATGCCGATGTTGGCCATCATGTCCATCGGCGTACCGGTCAGATAGAGCGTCCAGTACACCCCCAGAAATGAAAACGGAATGGAAAACAGCACCGAGAACGGAAGAACAACGGACTCGAAAAGCACCCCCATCAGCAGAAAGACAGACGTAACGGCCATCACCACCGCAAATGTCGTTTCGTTGTCGGACTCGCGGAACCTCGCGAACCGTTCGCCCTTGTTCCACGAATATCCCCTGGGCATTTCGAAACCGGCCATCGCGCGATCGATTTCGGCGTAGAGACGCTTCAGATCATCCTTTGTCGTAAACGCTTTCACCTGCAGACGCGTCTTTCCGTCTTCCCGCCGGATTCTACCGCGACCCGGCGTGACCTTGAAACTGGCCAGTTCGGAGAGAGGAATCTGTTCGCCCGATGCGGACCTGAACATGAAACTCTTGAGGTGATGCAGCGTCTGACGATCCGCCTCTTCCAGGTACAGTCGCGTATCCACCTCCCGCTCGCCGGACTGGAAGCGGGGCAGGCTCACACCCTGCATGGTAAAGGCCAGCGTCCGGGCCACCACCTCCGGAGAAATCCCATAGCGTCTTGCACGCTCCCGGTCGATGTGGACCTGCGCCTCGTCCGTGGATCGCTCCAGGTCCGAATCCACGCTGACTACCGACGGTATTGCCCGGAGCCGCCGCTCGACCTCGGTTACGAGACCCGCCAGCGCCTCGGTGTCGTCTCCGTAGAGATAAACTGACACCGATGGATCTCCTCCCCCTCTGCCCCGGCTCTCCACGCCGATCCTTACGCCCACGTACTTCGGCATTTTCTGTTTCAGATCCTTGATGACTTCCGTTCGGGCGATCTTATTATCCACCGGAACCCCAATCGCGGACCTCAGGTTCTTGTATGCGACGTACCACCACGCCTCATTGGGATCCGAGTCCAGAAAGATCTCGAAATTTCCACGGGTCTTGCGGAACCATGACCGGATGGTCCTGACGCCGTATTCCTCCCGCTTGGAGTCCAGGAATTCCTCCACCTCGTTCATCAGTTCATAGGTTTCATACGTCGTAAAATCGGGAGGGGTTCGAATATAGATATCAATATCGTTGATATTTCCCCTGGAGGCATCCGAGCGTTTGATCCTGTCGGCCGGTATCGAAATGGTTGCAAATACCGCCAGCAGAATCAAAATGGCGTCCCGGCGGTGGCTCAACGCCCATTTCAGCACGCGGCCGTAGCGCATCCGGGCCCAGCCGACGGATTTCGAGTCCGGCTTGACCCGCCCGCCCCCGAATCGCACCGAAGCCAGCGGGATGATCAGCAACGCGACGAACAGCGACCCCACGAGCATCACGATTACGGGTACGCCCATCCGGGACAGGTAGAAGGTCATCCCCACGTTGCCGGTCATCAGCATCAGTGGCAGGAAGACCACGACGGTGGTCAGCGTTGCCATGGTTATTGCCATGGCGACTTCGCTGGCGCCCATAATGGCGGCAGGCTTCGGGGCCTCGCCCTTCTCCCGCCGTCTATATATGTTTTCCAGTATCACGACTGCATTGTCCACAACCATCCCCACGCCCACCATCAGACCCATCATCGTCATGAGATTCAGGGACCACCCCGAAAAATAGAGTACCGTTACGGTAATCATCGCGCACAGCGGAATCGATAGCGTTATGATGGCCGTCATACGAATGGCACGGAGGAAGAACAAGAGGACCAGCGCGGCGAACAACCCGCCCCAGAGGCCCGTATTCCTCAAATTGGCGACCGACGCCCGGATGAATTCGCCCTGATTGAAAAACACGTTGAACTGCACTTTTCCGGCCGCGCCGGACTCCGTCTCGATATGCCGGAGGGCCTCCGAAACCCGGTCGCACACCGTGGAGATATCGGCTCCCGACTCGGCCTTGATCCCCACGGAGGAAGCCGGCTGGCCGTCGATTCTCTGATACCAGCTTCGCGCCGGAATATCGTAGACCACGTCGGCGACTTCGCGCAGCCTGACGCCGCCCTGCCGGGTACCGACGGGAATATTGCCGATCTCCTCGAGACTGCGGTACCGTGCGAGCGAACGGACGTAGAACTTCTTCGTCCCCTCGTTCACGTAGCCGCTCTTGAGCGCGAAGTTGTCGTTTTGCAGCCTTCGGACCATGTCGTAGACGTTCACGCCCCTCGCGATCAGTTTTTCACGGTCGATTTCGATCATCACCTCTTTGGGGTCCGCACCCCAGAGTTCCACCTGGGCGACACCCTCGATGCGTTCGAGCGGCCGTTGAACCTGGGTTTCCAGGAAGCGATAGGGATCGACAATCGAGGAATCCAGGGCAGCGCCGACCCACATGATGCTCCTGTCTTCGTCATTGTATTTCCACACGAAAATCCGATCTCGCACTTCCTCCGGCAGGTCCGGTTTGAGCCGGTCCAACTGGTCTCGCAACTGGTTGTACGCCAGGGTCATGTCCGCATCCTGCTGAAAACGGAGCGGCGCGCCGACACCCCGGCTGTCCGTGTACGTCCGGACCTGTTCGATTCCCTTGATTGTCCGCAGGCGCTCCTCCAGGGGGCGCGTGATCTGCTGTTCGACCTCCTGGGGCGTCGCGCTCCTGCCTGGATACCTGACGCTCAACCACAGAAAGGGCGGGTCGAATCCCGCCGGCATCATCTTCACGGCGATCCTGGAATAGCCTACGGCGCCCATCACGAGCAGCGCCAACAGGCACACCGTTATCGTCACCGGTCTGTTGACGGAAATACGCGAAAGAAGCGAAGATCGATTGTTCATAGCGATAGTGATCCGATTGTCACAGGGCCACTGCCCATCCACCTATGGGTCCAGAAGCATTACATTCCACGTATTGTTAGACGCATGAACCGTCGATATGATTCATTTCCGGGGTGAATGGCGCCGTATAGCCGTGGGACGCTGAGCGCGGGCGCCGCTACGATGCCCCCGGAAATCGGAACAGGAAGCGAAGGCTGACGGGACGCGCGCGAACGTGACTACGGGCAAGACCCGTCCACGATGCGCCGCAACGCCTTCTTTCGCGCCTGGCGGCGTTTCTGCTCCATGCGCTTTTCTCTGGACGCGCGTGAGGGTTTTGTTGGTATCCGGGGTCTGACCGTGTGGTTCAGGCCGATGAGTTTTCGACGGAGGCGCTGGAGGGCAAGGTCCCGGTTCCGCCCCTGGAAGCGATGTTCGGACGCAACGACCGTGATGCCGGAGGGAAGGTGTACCAGTCTGACCGCGCTTTCGACCTTGTTACGGTTCTGGCCGCCCGGTCCACCGCCGCGAAAGGGATGGAATTGCACTTCCTTGAGGAGGGTCTCAGGATCGGTGTTATAAAGTGGCATGCAGGGATCCCCGGCCGTTCTACGCGGTCTCGACGGACCGGATCGGGTTCGGGATCCTGCGACCCTGGTCTATAACAATCCGGCCCGACGGAGGGCGTCGGCCATGACGCTGTCAGATCTGTTGTCTGACGAATCTTCCTTGATCTTGAACGCTTCGATTTCCCTGACTTCAACCGCCTTCTTTTCTTCTTCCTGAAGGTCGCGCATGGAGAGGGAGATGCGTTTCTTGTCCCGGTCGATCTTCCGGATTCGGGCGCGTACTTCCTGCCCGACGGAAACCACGTCGGCCGGCCTCGCCACACGGCTGCGGGCGAGCTGGGACACGTGAACAAGGCCTTCCACGCCCGGAACGACTTCGACAAAGGCGCCGAACTGCTGGACTGAAACGACCTTCCCCGTGATGTCCTCTCCCTCGCGATATTTCTCCAACGCGCCGTCCCAGGGGTCAGGCAGGAGGGCCTTTATGGAGAGCGAAATCCGCTCCTTGTCTCCGCCCAGGCCTTTGAGTTCGAGGATCTTCACGTTGACTTCGTCGCCGGACCGGAGCACGTCTTTCGGATGTCCGACGCGGCTGTGCGCAATTTCCGAAATATGCACCAGACCTTCCACGCCGCCGAGGTCGACAAAAGCGCCGAATCGTTCGAGCCTGGTGATCTTGCCGGTGACTTCAGCGCCCTCGCTGAGTTTCTCACGCAATTCATCCGCACGGCGGGCGGCCTCGGCTTCGAGATGGGCGCGGCGCGAAAGGACGATGTTGCGTCCCCGGCCCCGGAATTCGACAATCTTGAACGTCAGGGTCTGTCCGGCATAGGAGGCCAGGTCTTTGCTGTAACCCGTATCGATCTGGGAAACCGGACAGAAAGCCCGGCGGCCGCCGAGATTGACGACCAGACCGCCGGAGTTGAATCCGGTTACCCGTCCGTCGACCGGTATACCGTTTTCGTAGGCCTGGCGCAGGATCCGGACATTGCCGGTCCGCCGCGAAAGGGTCAATCGAACTTCGTTCTCCACAGAGGCGACAAAGGCTTCGATGGTATCGCCAACGCCGCATGAGACCTCGCCCTGCTCGTCCTTCAATTCCTGGACGTCGACAACGGCTTCGCTCCTGCCTCCATAGTCCACAAACACGGAGGTTTGATCGATCGACTGAATGCGACCCGAGAGCCGCTGGCCCACGGAAAGCAACGGGGCGGGCGCGCCATCGGGCTCACCTTCGAGCAAGGATGCGAATTCGTCGCTGGAACGGTCTGCGACGTATTTCTCGTCCATTTCCTGCACATTTCGTGGTTCATTCATGCGGCTTCTCACTTGCTCCTTTTCCGGCGATGTTCGGTCAATTCCCCGCTCGCCCGCCCGGCGCGCACGACGCGGGTACCTTCGGGCTCTCTTCCACCCGGAGACCCTCGGTTCAAGACACGTAAAGGTATGTGAAAATTCGAAAGACGCAAGGTTTTTTTGGCAATTTCAACTCGGCGGCGGCCGTACAGCCGACGGATCGCGGGGATGAACGGTTGCGGATTCAACGGTTTCTCGAATCTCATCGTTGATCGTACAGCGACGTTATGGTATATTTCGTCGTGATCCGGTGTACACTCGAAGGAAATCAATTCACGGACAGGGTACGGAAGATGAATGAAAAGATCGAAGAAGCCCGGCAGGTTGCGCTTCAGGTATTGAAGCCGCGGAAGAAAGAACTGGAACGCGGATTGGCGTTGCACGCGGAATCGATCGTGTGCGACACGTACGGATTCGCGCCGAGGGCCGCAATCGACGGAGACGCGATGGCGTCCGCCATCGAAGCCGGCGCGTCGGAGGCGGAGCTCAACGACATGAACGAGGAGATGTCGATGACCCGGTGCGCAACCGATCCGGGTGAGCGAACCGAGTTTCAGGAAGCCTGGAGGTCGAGCGGCGTGACATGCATCGTACAGAACGCCGGAGAGGAGGGGCAGGCGCCATTGCGGTTGATCAAACGTCTCGCGCGGTTCACCCATGTGGCGGACGTGATGCGCGATTTCCTGCTGCGGGCAACCGGACCCGCGGATATCGAGACAGCCAAGAAGCAAGGCAGGCATTGTTTCTACATGAGCGGTAACGGCGTGCCCCTTTCACAGGACTGGGTTTCCGTTGAGGAGGAACTCAGGTACATCCGGATCTTCTTTCAACTGGGGATTCGGATCATGCATCTGACGTACAACCGGCGCAATATGCTGGGCGACGGGTGCGCCGAGCCGGCCAACGCGGGGCTGAGCGATTTCGGCAGGGCCGTGATAGCAGAAATGAACCGTGTGGGCGTCATCGTGGACGTGGCGCACGCGGGCTGGCAGACAAGCCTGGAGGCGGCCAGGACGTCCACCGTCCCGATGGTGGCAAGCCACTCGGGCTGCTGTGCGGTAAACGAACACGTACGGTGCAAACCGGACAACGTGATCCGGGCGATCCTGGATACGGGCGGTTACGTGGGCATCTGCTGCATTCCGGCGTTCCTGGGCCGAAGCGGAGACATACGGGCGCTTCTGGATCATGTCGACTATATGGTCAGGACCTTCGGGGCCGATCATGTAACGATCGGTACGGACACGGCGTACGCGTCGCGCGCTTCCGCGGCGGAGAGGAGAAAGGCCCCGCGTACACGCGGGCGTCCCCGATGGGCGTATTTCTGGCCGCCGGATGCATTTGACGCCCACTGGCGTCAGGAACACATGGTGCAGAGTCTGGCGTGGACCAACTGGCCGCTCTTTACGGTGGGAATGGTCCAGCGCGGATATCCCGACGAGGATATCCGCAAGATCCTGGGTGGCAACATGCTCCGCGTGGCGCGTGCTGCACTGGCCGGCTGACGGCCGTCGATTGAATTCCGACAGGGACACGGCGCCTGCATAGCAGCCCGTTGAAAAAGTCCTTCGGGGCTGCGGCCGGCCCTTGCGGTCGAAATACGGCGTTGCTCGGCCTCGCCTGCAGAGCGACTTTCTCAACGGACTGATAGAGGGATGCTTCATGACTGGTAACGTCAAGCTGCTGCAATTCTTCCTCTTCTTCTTTTTCGCTTCCCCGCATTTCGCGCATGGGGAGAGCCCCAGGCTGATCTGGCTACCTGAGGGCCCGGTAACGCATCGCTTCGCCGATGCCGCCGATGCGGATTTTGACGGTGACGGCGTTGTGGGATTTTCCGATTTTCTGTTGTTCGCGCGCAGCTTCAACGCCGCGGAAGGCGACGTGGGATACGACGCAAGGATGGATCTGAACGGCGACGGCGTCGTTAATTTTCCCGACTTCGTCTCCTTCAGCGCGGCCTTCGGCGCCCGTTCCGGCGCCGCGACGTCGTCGCGATACGCCGTATATGCGCTGGACCCGCTACTGGGGGGGATGGCGGTCATCGATTCTGAGTCGCATCTGCTCTCGGACTATCTCAGGTTTCGGGGACCGACCGGGTTGGCGGTCTCGGCGGGCGAACGGACAATATACGTCTCGGAAGGATTCGGGCTCTTCGCCATAGACGAAAATCACGAAGCGCTTTTCTCGATTCCGACGGAGTCGCAGGGCCGCGTCGTACTTGGGCCGAACGAGCGCTTCGCGTACGTGACGGAAGAGCGGCACGACCGGCTTGTGGTGCTGGACCTGATCGCGCGAGTTCCCATGGATACGATTTCGGTAGGCGAGAGACCGATCGACGTGGCGATTACACCGGATGGCAGGAAGCTGTACGTGGCAAATGCCGACAGCCGCGACGTCACGGTAATCGACGTGGAACGCGGGGAGGTCGCGAGCGCCATCATTATCGGCGGGGTTCCCGGTGAGATCGGCATTACGAAGGACGGCCGACGGGCGTACGTGACCAACGTCGACCGGGGCGTCGTTTCGGTGCTTGATCTGGATTCGGATCAGGTCGTGAGCGGCCTGCAATTGAACGGAGATTCCGCGCGGGGGCTGGCGTTTTCTCCAGACGGCCGGACGCTCTACGTGGCTTCGACGGGGACACGTTCGGGCGGGTTCCTGGTCACCATCGACGTACAACGCAATCTGATATCCGGACGTCTCCGCGTCGGGGATGCCGCGTCCACGATCGGCGTTGCTCCGGATGGCAAGCGCATCTACATCGGCACCCTGGTGCTGGACGGCGGCGGCCCGGGGCTGAGCGCCATCGACCTGGAAGACGGGCGCGTGATGGGGCGGCTGCTGGGCATCGACTTCATCGCGCAGTTTGCCTTCCGCAGGCTTACACAAAGTCAATCCGGCCGCGAAAATTAACCTTCCGCAGACCCCCGCCGCGACACGATCGCGGCGTCGCCGAATCCTCAGTCGATGCGCTTGATGATTCGGATCTTGACCCGCGCGACCCCCTCCTCCACCATATCCAGACGACGCGCCGCTCCCAGGGAAAGATCCAGTATCCGACCTTCGATGAAGGGCCCCCGGTCGTTGACCTTCACCTTGACGCTCCGTCCGTTTCCGAGATGGGTGACGTGGATGACGGTACCGAGCGGAAGCTCCCTGTGCGCCGCGGTGAGGCCGTACATATCGAAAATCTCGCCGCTGGCGGTGGGGCGGCCGTGGAACTTGTGCGCGTAGTAGGAGGCGAGGCCGACCTGAAAAGCGTCTTTCGTGGAGATAACCGGAGAATCGACGGCCGACTTTTCGGAGTCGCTCACGGGGGGCGAGGTACGATACCTCGGCCGGGAGAAACAGCCTGAAGTCAGGCCGATTGCAAGGATCAGGAGAATGTGAACTGCGACTCGGTCAGTTCCGCGGCCCGGTTTCAAACGAACCCACGAGGTCTGATATGCGCCCGATCCGGTGGCTCCGGCAGTATTCGGCGATGCCATCGACAATCTCCAGGGCAGCCCAGGGGTTGATGAACGTGGTGGTCCCAATCTGCACGGCCGAAGCGCCGACAATGAGAAACTCGATTGCGTCCTGGGCCGTTGCAATGCCGCCCATGCCCACGATGGGAATTGAAACCGTATTGGCGACGCGCCACACCATCGCCAGCGCAACCGGCTTGATGGCGGGTCCGGATAGGCCGCCGGTAACGTTCTCCAGAACCGGGCGCCGGGTGCCGGCGTCCACGGCCAGGCCAAGCAGGGTGTTTATCAGCGCGATACCATCGGCGCCGCCTTCTTCAACCGCCGCGGCCACAGAGGCGACGTCGGTTACGTTGGGCGTGAGCTTGACGATGACGGGCAGTCTGGAGACCGCCTTCACCGCTGAGGTGACGTCGTGCGCGGCCCGTTCGTGACACCCGAACAGTTGTCCGCCGTCCTTCATATTGGGCGACGAAACGTTCAGCTCGAGAGCGTCGATGCCCCGAAGGTCGTTGAACCGCCGCGCCATCTCGGCGAATTCGTCATTGGAGGTGCCTGCGATGCTGACAATTCGAGCCGTTGGAAGCGACTGTAAGGGCGGGACCTTTTCGGCAATAAAGGCGTCGAGGCCGGGATTCGTCAGGCCGATGGAATTGAGCATTCCGGAAGGGGTTTCGGCGGTGCGGGGGGCGCTGTTGCCGGCGCGGGGATGACGGGTAATGGTTTTCGTAACCACACCGCCGACCCTCGCGAAGTCGAACATACCCGCGTATTCGGCGCCGTGCCCGAAGGTCCCCGAGGCCATCATTACAGGATTTCTGACGGTCAGGCCGCCGCCGATGTGCGTGGAAAGGTCCATGGTCGTTGACAGTCCGTTGAATAAGCCGCTCTGCAGGCGAGGCCGAGCCATTGTGGTCGAAGACAAGGCGCGCGACCGAGT
>JAPPNU010000056.1 GCA_028873695.1 Gemmatimonadota bacterium
CTTGTCGGGTGGGAATCTCACCCACTGAAGATCCGCGCCTTTTCACGGCGCACCGTCAGCTATCAGCGGTCGGCTAAAATCAAAAGCGAAAGGCAGGATCAAATGCAGACCCACCCCGTAGACCTCTCTCCCTGGCTCTCAGGGGTAGGCTAAGAGCGAAAACCAAATTCAAAATCCCCTTTCCCCAAATTCCCTGCCTACGGCGTGTTCCTTTTGAAGCGACCAAAAGGAACCCAAAGTCGCCGCTGGGCGCGGGGCCTGCCTTATGCATGGCGCGAATACCCTCACGGGACCCACTTGATCCGCAGGCCTGTCAACACCGGAGGAAACCGACAATCGGTGCGGAACGGAACAACGCGCCCTGCTCTGGGAGTGCTCGCGGGAGACTTCGCGCCTGAAAACGGTGTGGTTTCCAGGGTTGGAGCAACTGTCAGTCATCAGCCAAAAGCGGTTCCTTTTTAGGATAAGCGTCGGCATTCACCGATGGTCCCACCGCCACCTGGGCAACCACAAGGGTTGCCCCTACAAAACCACATGTGGCGTGGCAGGTTACAACTTTGGAGCCGCCTTGATGACAAGGCTTTTTTTTATTGTCGCTGTGACGCTGTCGGGCCTGTTTTCGTGTTCAGGGGACGACGATGTGCCGCTCGATGCGCCTGATTCATCGGGTCAGTTTACACGAACACTTTCCCATAACGGCGTAACGAGAACATACATTCTGTATGTGCCGGATTCGTACGATGAAACTTCAAATGTCCCGCTGATGTTGAACTTTCACGGATTCGGCCAGATGGCGGATCGGTATCTGAGATTCGCGGATATGCGGTCATTGGCGGATTCCGGGAGTTTCATTCTCGTTTATCCTCAAGGAATATTGCTGGATGGAAACCCGCACTGGAATGCAGGTCTGGAATCGGACACCAACAAGAGCGATGCGGATGACTTTGGCTTCGTGGAAGCGCTGATCGATGAAATTGCTTCCAGTTACAGGATCGATCCGGCAAGAGTGTATTCCTGCGGCTTCTCGAACGGCGCTTTTTTTACGTATGCACTTGCCTGCTACCGCAGTGACAGAATAGCGGCTATCGGTTCGGTTGCCGGAACGATGATGGAGGAAACATTCAACAACTGCAGCCCGTCGCACCCCACTGCCATGATTAATATCCATGGCACGTCAGACGCTGTTGTCCCCTATGCCGGGACCGTGGGATTGAAATCAATCGATGACGTGCTTGATTATTGGACGGATTTCAACAATGCAGGCGCGACTCCCACGGTGAATCGCATCACCGACGGCGCGACAACGATTGAACGCCACTCCTATACGGATGGAAACAAAG
Source organism: Gemmatimonadota bacterium (assembly GCA_028873695.1). GTDB lineage: Bacteria > Latescibacterota > UBA2968 > UBA2968 > JAAXHE01. Next base: position 1,341 of record JAPPNU010000056.1, read on the forward strand.
ATACCTCCGTTGAACATTACAAGGTCGTCAACGGAGGTCATGCCTGGTTCGACATCAGCTACGAAGGCGACAATACGAGCGCGTTGATCTGGAATTTTGTATCAAGATACGACATCGAAGGATTGCGGCAATCCACTGGTGCCCATGAGACTTCGGCGACGGAAGCAAAACTCGCACATGGAAACTGAAAAATCACAGGAATCCCGGAGATTACTGGCATCCGTAAAGGAAAAGTACAACGATCCTGACGAACTTGAACTGCGACTTGAAGAGCTGAAGATCGGTCTCAGAGAGGAAGAACGGAATTTTGTTGAAAAGTACCCTGCAGGTGGCCGTCTGTTAGACATCGGTTGTGCGACAGGAAGACTATGCTTCGCGCTTGCGAGGCTTGGATACATCGTCACCGGTATCGATGTCGCCAAAAAGCAGATTGAGCAGGCACTGCGAATTGCTGAGAAGAAGCGCATCAACGCGGTATTTCGACAATATGAAATGCCGACTCTGCCTCTTTCCGATGCCTCGTTTGCCGCAGCCTTTATGGGGAATGTCTACTGCTATGTCCCGCACCGCGCATCAAGAATCGCATTCCTGGAAGAAATCGCGCGTGTGTTGTATCCGGATGGCGAAGTTTTGATGTCTCAGACAGTGCTTGATTCTGTGCTGAAGAACTACGATGAAGTCTACGACGCCAATCATCATCGATTTGCCTTCGAATATGACACCTTGGAAGAAGGCGACGGATTCGCGCTGGGAGCACCACACTATCTGCACTTTTTCTTTGCTGATGATCTCATTGCAGAACTGGAAGCATCTCCATTTGATGTCGCCAATCCAGTCTTGCTGGATGAAAAGCTCACGTGCGTCCTGAGGAAGCAAAGCACATGAGGTGTACACATTTACGTTCCATGCATTGCCGGAACGATTTCCCTGCGTGCCGATATCGAATGAGACAACTTTCCCTCCGAGCCTGAACCCGCATCCTGGGGCTTCGTGCCCGGCCTTGCGCGCACCCTGCCGCGTCGTACCCGGGTACCTCGCAGGGTTGCCATCGGCGACAATTCCCTTATAATAACTAATACCAAACCTCCATGATCGACGTTTGAGTACGTGTCAATTGCGTCACTAACGTTATTGGCACGACCGGACGCCGAAACGTGGAGTATCCGTACGTTCCCGCAACTCAATTGATCGACTGCCGGTGGGTCGCGCCTCCGCATATTCGGGCGGTCCTGCGAGCATCCCGGCAGCAAACGGAGGGTGTCCTATGTATTGCGTCGTGTTCGCGACTCACAAGGCAGAAAAGGGACAGGAAAGAGCTCAATTGCAGGATGCATTCGCCGCTTACCTTCACGACCACGCCCAACATCCCGATGTGACCGTTCACCATGGCGGGCAGACGCTCAGCGAGAATGAAGAGTCCGTTACCGGTCTGGTCCTCGTACTCGAAGCCCCCTCGCTCGAGGTGGCTCAGACGTTTGTCGCCGGCAGTCCCTATGCGGAGGCGGACATCTTCGCCGAGTCTCACGTCCGACCATGGAACTGGTTGACCGGGCGACCTGCCTGAGCCCGTTGCCGGACGGCCCAACCCTTTCGGGCTCTACCGAAAATCAGTACTTTCATGGCATACGGAAGACAGGGTGTGCGTAGACCAGCGAGTGTTCTGTACCGGAAACAGGTTGCCTGAATCGGCGGCCGAATCGTGCGATATTTCGGATCCGGACACTGAGGGGGTCTCGTGAGCAGCCGTGACGAGCAGAACGCATCCAACGTTCAATACGAACCCCACGAGCATCCTCCCTCTCTTGTCTCTCTGGGTAGCGGCCTCCAGCTCGTCGTTCTCGGCATCACCAGCATCATCTTCATCCCTACGATCATCATCCGGGTCAGCGGAGGAACCGAGGCGTACCTGTCCTGGGCCGTGTTCGGCGCGGTCGCCGTCAGTGGCGTCTGCACGGCTTTGCAAGCGGTCAGGTTGAGCCGCGTCGGAGCGGGGTACCTGCTCTTCATGGGTCCCGCCGGGGCCTTTATCGGGGTCTGCGTCAGCGCGCTCAACGAGGGCGGCCCGCCGCTGCTCGCCACCCTGGTCGTCGCATCGTCGCTCGTCCCGATCGTGATTTCAATGCGCCTGGCCCTGTTCAGGCGGCTTCTGACACCGACCATCGTCGGCACGGTGAACATGCTGATACCTGCGACCGTGCTGCCGGTCGTATTCAGTCGCCTGGCCGACGCGCCGCCCGAAACGGCGCTCAGTGCGCCGCTCACGGCTGTGGCGACGGGCCTGGTCATCGGCGGCATCTCGCTGAAAGCAGGGGCAACGCTGCGTCTGTGGGCTCCGCTCATCGGGGTGATCGCGGGATCGGTCATTGGCGGATGGATGGGTCTGTATGATTTCGACCTGATTGCCCGGGCCCCGTGGATTGGCTTGCCACAGGGCGCCTGGCCCGGAATCGGGCTCGACCTGGGGCCGGCTTTCGTGGAACTCCTGCCTGCCTTCGCGTTCGTATCCCTCATCGGAGCTATCCAGACGATCACCGGGGCGGTCGCTATCCAGCGCGTGTCGTGGCGCCGGCCGCGGGCCGTGGACTACCGGGCGGTGGAGGGCGCGGTGACGGCGGACGGGATCGGCAAACTGCTTTCCGGCATCACGGGTATCGTGCCGACTCAGACCATCGGCGTCAGCGTCCCTACGGTCGAGTTGACGGGGGTCGCGGCCCGCCGCGTGGGAATCGTTGCGGCGGGCGTGCTGATCGTGCTTGCGTTCCTGCCCAAGGTCCTTGCGATGATACTGGCGATACCCAGCCCGGTCGTCGTCGCTTACCTGACCGTCGTACTGGCGATGACCTTCGTCCGCGGGATGACGGAGGTGGTGCAGGGCGGGATCGATCACCGCAAGGCGCTGATCACGGGTGTCGCCTTCTGGGTCGGCGTCGGCTGCCAGAACGACCTCCTGTTTCCCGAGATTCTTGATGAGTTGGGGGGCGGCCTGCTGAGCAACGGCATCACGGCCGGCGGTATTATGGCAATCCTCATGACCCTGTTTCTGGAAGTGACGGGGACCCGCCGCGGCCGGATTGAGACAGAGCTCGATCTGTCCGTGCTGCCGAAAATCAGGGAGTTCCTGGGTGTGTTCGCATCCCGCAACGGATGGGGAGCGGATATGGTCGACCGTCTCGACGCCGCCAGCGAGGAGACGTTGCTGACGCTGATCGGGCAGGACGAAGGTCACGAGAATCGTGAGCAGCGGCGCCTGCTCCTGAAGGCGCACAAGGAGAGTGGCGGGGCTGTCCTCGAATTCATCGCCGCGGCAGGCGAGGAGAACGTCCAGGACCGGATCGGATTGCTGGCGGACCGGCCCGATGACGTGCTGATGGAACGGGAAGTCTCGCTCCGGCTGCTTCGGCACATCGCGTCGTCTGTTCGCCACCAGCAGTTCCACGACACGGATATCGTGACCGTCCACGTGAAAGTACCGGAGACGGGCCATGGGAGTCCCTGAACCTTCCGGCGATACCCGGGAAGCCGAGGGCGCCGGTCCCAGGACGGAAGCAACGAGGCCCGTTACGCCGCTGAAACATGACGAAGCGTTCGAGCGGGCGTGGGCCGATCCGGACAACACCCGGATCGAGTTGGCTCCGGTCGACGTCAATCGGGTACTGGACCGGTATTACCGCACGAACAAGCCGCTCCGGTTTACCCGGACCCTGCTGTGGGACATGGAGGTGAAGAAGGCATTCCGGCCCGATCTCTACATTCCGTCTGTTGTAACGGCCGGCAGCTCTCAATTCTGGCGCCGGCAGGCGGCGGCGGACGGCGCCGAGTCCTTCGTGCGTTGCTCACGGCAGCGCCTCTGGCTCAAGCCGTCCGAGCACGGACTGGTCCTCGAACAGGTCTTCCTCAATCCGGCGCGGCAGACCGCCACCTTCATCGGGACGGCGGAACTCCTCGACAGGCGCGGGAACCTGCTTCGGGCAGGAAAAGGACAGCCGCTCTTTCACGTTGAGCATGCGGTCGACGGTGATGAATTGCGACCTCTCAACCGGTGGCGCATCGTCTACCTCACGGACAGACCCGAGCGGAAGCTGATCGAGCGGTTCACGCTTGCAAAGGAAGTGTGGCTGCGCGAGTTCATCGAAATCTACATCCGTAGGGACTTGAAGATTGGGTTGACCCGGAGGAATCCGGGAAGAACACCCGCCGGGTAATCTGCACGGGAACTGCACGGATGAAGATCAGGGACATCCGCCACGTGGGGCTGCTGTCGCCGGCGGTCGCGGCCCACACCGACTACTACCTCAAGGTCTGGGGACTCCGATCGGCCGGAGAAGACCGGCAGGCGCGATATCTCCGCGCCGCGTCGACAGGACGTCACGTTCTCAGCCTGCATACGGCCGACCGGATCGGGCTCCACCATCTGGCCTTCAGCCTTGACGGGCGCGACGCAGTCGACGCGGCGGCAGCGGAACTCGAACGGAGAGGAACGACGCTCGTGGCGCAGCCGGGCGACCTGGACGAACCCGGCGGCGGATACGGGCTGCGGTTTCTCGACCCGGAAAACCGCTGCATCGAGCTGTCGGCGGGCGTAGCCGAACCCCCGAACGACCGGTCCGCCGGAAACGTCGCCCCCCGCGGGCTGTGCCACGTGGGTCTCAACACCCGGTGGTTCGAGAAGGTCGTGGCGTTCTACACCGATATTCTCGGGTTTCGCGTCTCGGACCGGATCGAGGACCGGATGGCCTTCCTGCGTTGCGGGCGGAGACATCACGTCATTGTCCTCAGTCGAGGGGATTATGCATCGGTCAACCATGTTGCGTACGTGATGGCCAACGTGGACGACGTGATGAGAGGGGTCTCCAACCTGCGCGCCATGGGGCATGAACCCGCCTGGGGACCGGGGCGTCACGGCCCGGGCAACAATATCTTCTGCTACTACAGGGATCCGGCCGGATACGTGAACGAATTCTCCAGCGACATCGAGTACATCGCCGACGAAGCAACGCACAAGCCCGCCGTGTGGAAACGGGCGCCGGAAACCGCGGACGTCTGGGGAACGGCAGGGGCGCCCGGACCCGGCGTTCGGAAGGCGATGGCCGGCGATCCTGATCCGGGCTGGGCCGCGAAGGACGTCAAGGCGGCAGGAGGAAACGGATGAAACTCGTCCTGTTCGATGATGGCAAGACCGGCCTGCTTCGCGACGGCCGGATCGTGGATCTCAGTCCGGCGCTCGGCAGCCTGGCGGCGCAGCCCGCGCAATGGCGCATGGAGTCGGTGATCGAAGCCTACGACGAGTACCGCACGCGGTTCGAGCAGTTGGCGGAGAGCGAGGGGGGTGTACCCAGAGACTCCGTGCAGATGCAGGCGCCGCTGCCGAGGCCGCGCCACCTGCTCTGCGCGTTCTCGAACTACCTGGAAAGGGAGGGCGCGACAAGAGGCGCCCTCGATTTCTTCTACAAGGGCGCGACGAGCATCGTCGGTACGGGAACGACGATTGAAGTACCCAACCTCGAAGGCGCAGTGGCCTATCAGCCGGAGCCGGAGATCGCATACGTGATCGGCAGGCGGGCGCGGCATGTGTCCGTGGAAGACGCCATGGACCACGTCTTCGGGTACGTCAACTTCATCGACGTGTCCTGCCGGGGGCTGCAGACGCGTCGCACCACCTTCCTCTCCAAGGGGATCGACGACTGGGCGCCGATGGGCCCGGCACTCGTGACCGGAGACGAGATCGCCGACCCGCAGGACGTACGGGTGCGGCTGTGGCTCAACGAGGAACTTCAGCAGGACTACAGCACGTCGGCAATGGCGTACCCGATCGCTGAGCAGATCGCCTGGCTCAGCCGGTACATCACCCTCATGCCCGGCGACGTGATCGCGTGCGGCACGCACCACGGGGGCCTTTGCAACATCAACGATGGGGACCGCGTGGACGTCGAAGCCGACGGCCTGGAGCGGCTATCCATCAAGGTGCGCTCACACGCGCCACGGCTCACCGAGCGGTGGCGTCCTCCCGGCCTTCGCGATACAGAACCGGCCGGTCGATAGCGAAGTGCATGGGATGGCTGGTCCCATCCGACCACGGCGTTTTCAGCCAAACCTGAGAATCCGTGATTATAATGGCAGCCGATCAGCTGCCGTCAAACTAAATCATTGCGGCTAGATGGCGGACATTGTTAATTTTGTTTATGATTGATTAATTGTCCGGTTTTGGATATGTTATCTGGGAGAGAGCAAGGAGCCGTCTTTTGGGAAAGTTGGAATGCTTTCAATTGGCAGGCCTGGAATTATGGTTCAATTCCTCAGATCACGAACCTCCTCATTTTCACGCTCGCAAACCGGACAAATGGGAAATACGCGTCTTTTTTCGTTCGTGTAAACGCAAGAAACTAGCTTTTAATGTGAAGTTTCCCCCTTCGGGACCAGGCCCTTCAAGCAAAGAGCTGAGAGAACTGTTAAGTCTGGTGCTTCAACATAGAGACGCCCTTTATGCCGAGTGGGAAACCAAAGTGAGATAGGGAGCCAAAAATGGCAAGGACTGCTGAGATGATTGTCTGGGCTCAAGATCAATTTAGCTATGACATCATTCCGCCCACTTTCACCGTTTTTAGATCGAATGAAAGCGAGGTGAACGCTCGGTTTATTTTCGTATTAACTTCTGTTGCCGATCTTCCTACAGTAAGTGATTTTGTCCGTGCTGCCAATCAGCGGAACCATCTTCGAACCCTATTCGTCCGCGAAGACGGCAACGCTCAGTTTTTGCCGCAGATGCTTTACGAGGCAAAACTCAAAAGCAGCCGACATATCATTGTGCATTCGACGAAGGATGTTCCAAAGCGTGTGCTAACGGCTTGGAGCCTTGGATGCCCTGATCAACTCATTGCCGATGCACAGGTCGTAGGTGAGGAACTCTTTGTCATGGCGTGTGATCATACCTTATTCAGAGCGGGTTTTGCCGAAATGCACGCCCTGGAGCGGATTCCATCGCAACAGCGTTCTTCATTTACCATCTCCAGTGAAGGCAGCTATATACACTGGCCTGAGGCCGATGTACACATTGATCTGGATGCTGTTCGCTACCTGAAAGATAAAACATGGCGTGAGAAAAAGGATCGGGAGAGACTGATGTACGACCTCCGATTCGGTGAGGCCGTTGCCGAATTGCGCAAGAAGTGCGGGCTTAAGCAGGCCGATATACGAGGGCTTTCTGAACGCCATGTGCGAAGGATTGAAAAGGGGGAACGGACAAGAATCGACACACTGGCGATTTTGGCAAGAAGCCAAGGATTGTCCCTTAAAGAGTATCTCGACGAAATTGCGGAAATGCTCTCACCGAGTGTTCTGACCCGGAAATAAGTTGCCTGAATTCGACCGCCGAGTCGCCCGTCTCGCAAGGCGCCCGAGCGCAGGCGACCTGCGTATGGTCGGCGAGCGAGGGGAACGTAGCGAGACAGGATGAATCGTCGGTCGAATGGTGAGGAATTTCTGGGACAGGACACTAGATAGGACTCTTCCCGGCGCATCGGTCGGCCACGCTTCTCAATGCTTACGTGCCACGTGTCGATCTTCGTACACTCCCTTTGGAAACCGTTCCGGATTGAGTTCCTCGGGCAGATAATGCCAGGCCGTGCTGTAACGCGTGCGATTGCTGTGGTTATCGTAAGCGCCGTGCAGGAGATTGGCGGAAAACAGAACGACCGTACCTGCCGGAATGACCAGATCCACGGCCCGCGATTCATCGACTTCCGTCCAGCTGCCGTGCCTGCCCGGATTTCTCTGGTGCTCGACAATCCTCCCTGTCCGGTGGCTGCCCGGCACCACGCGCAGACACCCGTTCTCCACGTCCGAATCTTCCAGATAGATTCCACAACTGATTATGCGGTCCGTATCGGTGCCGAAATAGAAATTGTCCTGATGCCAGCTCGTTGACGTGCCGCCATTGGGTAGCTTCGGAAAAAACTTGGTGCCGAACACATCGATGTCTTCGCCGGTCAATACGGCCACGCGGTCCAGAATCGCCGGTTCGCGCGCCAGTTCCAGCACCCGGGCATCCACGACGCAAACCCCCTGAACCTTGTGCAGCAAGCCCGCCCGGGGTTCGCCTCTTTCGTCCAGTTCGAGCGCCCAGTGCGGCGTCTGCTCGGACAATTCGCTCCCCTTTGCGACCAGTTCATCGAACACGCGCATGTAATAGACCAGTCGCTCGCCCTGTATCAGGGATTCGAAGACGAGATAGCCGTCTTTCCGAAACTGCCCCACCTGTTCGTCAGTCAACATTGAAACCTCCTCAATTTCGCTCAGCTACTTCGGTCGTGTGAAGGCAGCGGGGCTCAGGGAACCCCGCCCGGGGGTGATCACGCAAACTTGTAGCAGACACGGTATATTTCTTTGGTTATATTAACCTCAATTCGAAAAAAGACAACAGTCAAATCGGCCGCAAAAAGCCTGAATGCGGGACCGTTGCGAAACGGGGTATTGAGGTCGTTCATAAGGATGATAATGCCGTTCACGTCCAGCAACCTGTTGTATCCTGGTAATCCGGAGCCTAATCGCCTTTGTTTACCCCAATTCGAAAAATACAGCAACCGGTCGTCGTGATAAATCCATCCGAAACTGGTTAGAAAGGAGCAGACCTGTGTCAAGAATCGAACCCGCATCCCGGCTGACCCGTCTGAGCGGGGCCAGGATCGGACTTCTGGACCCTGGAAAGCGTACCGCGGGAGCCGTTCTTAATGGCGTCGGCGAACGTCTCGCGGCGGAGTACGACGCGAATGTGGTGGGACCCTGGAAAAAGTCATCGCCCTACCGCGTCTGCACGAAGAAACTTGTGGAGGAAATCGTCCCGCAGTGCGACGGGCTGGTAATGGGGGTCGTGGACTGATGCGGCGCCAGTTCGTGCAGTTTGCACGATATGCTGGAGTTCGAGTTGAGAGGTATCCCCACCGCCTACATCACGGCCGCGGGCAGGGTGCCAAAGATCGAACGTGATGACGATGGGTTCAAGCTTTCTCATGCTACAGGGGATTATCTGATTAGGGGATGGGAGGCATCCGGACCGCAGCCGGACAATGTGCATCGCGGTTTGATTCACTTCGGAGTACACCGCAGGATGAGGATGTACGACGTGAAGGAGGGGGACCGGGTCCGCTACCGCGGCAGGGACCTGCGATGGGAGTATCCACGAAAGGAACTGGAAGCCAGGTTCAGGCCTTCCGGAGCCGGCGTCTGGTCGAGCACCCTTGACGGCGTCACAGGCTACAGGTACATCGAACTGCGTGCGAACGCTGGACCCATGGAAGGCGATATAGTGGATGAATGCGTGGAAGAGGCCGTACCGCAGGTGGTGTCGATTCTGACGGGCGGGAGGGAGTGAATTTACGCATCGAATCATCGAGGCAGTTTGACTACACCGCCTCCGGTTGGACGATGCAGAAATCGGCGCCCTGCGGGTCCCGGGCGACGACCATTCGTCCGAACCCGGGAATATCGTCCGGCTCGGCCATCAATCGCCCTCCCCGCCCCTGCACGTAACCCGCTGATTCGTCAAAATCCGCAGCCTGAAAATACACGTACCACTCGGACGCGACCTCTTCTTCGATCATCCGGTCCGGCATCTGCATGATCCCCCCTACGCCCTTGCCTCCCACCAACACGGTCGAGTATTGAACCGGCTGTTCCTCACCCACCGACGCGGTTTCGATACCGAATACCTGCTCGAAAAACCGCACCGATGCCGCACGATCGGTGCTCAGGTGCTCACACCAGGAAAACGCGCCCGCCTCCGACATCACGCCGCATCCCACGAACTCGCCGGGCTCCCACAGCGTTATCACACAACCCGTCGGGTCCGCGATCACCGCCACCCGACCCGCGCGATCAACGTCTCTCGAACCCGCCAGCACAGCCCCGCCATTCGTTGCCGCCCGCCCGACGACGGCGTCGACATCATCCACCGAAACGTAGAGGTTCCACTTGGCGCCGCCGTCTGAACGGACCTGCCCGGGGCCCGATTCATATATCGCCGCCGCTGCCGACCCGTCCATCATCGCCATCGAATAGATGCCTATGCCAATCTCCCCCATCTCTTCGTCCACGTACTCCCAGCCGAACAAACCGGCGTAGAACGCCCTCGCCCCGGCCAAATCTGTCGTTGCCAGATCAACCCAGCACGGCGTTCCGTGTTTGTACTCTTTAACCTTTGGCATAGCGTTTCCTGATTCCTTGCAGACCTCGTCTACCTGGTTTTCATCATCAATCGCCATCGCCCGCCCACGTACACCGAACACCGTCTCTTGCGGGTCCGCCGATCATTCGGCAATGGACGTTTTGCGTCACGTCGGCGCGTGTCCCGCGGTCAATCGCGGACTCTCGACAAAGCCCTGCCGACTCAGGAAGTCCAGCATCACCGCCGCGCACGCCTCTGGTTTCTCGAGCTGCAGAAAGTGTGTCGTTCCGGGCACGAACTCGTGGTCGACGCCTGCGGCGGCGCTGTAGTCGAACTTCGGACGATTCGGATCCAGGGCGGGATCTGAGCCGACGATCCTGGTGGGACATCGCAGGGAGCCGAAGTCCACAGACGCCGCAGGTTGCGAGGCTTCATACCAGATTTGCGCTTCGTACTCGCGAGGGCATCGGAGCTCGAAACCCTGTCCCGTCCCGGACTCCCTGAGGGTCGTCCTGGCAACGAGATCCAGGACGCCCGGCACAGCGTACTGGTAGTAATGGAGGTTGGTATGAAGTTCGGCGAGCTCTTCCCGGGCCCTGAACCACGGCGCCCTCCAACTGAGCATGTCACCCGTTCGCACCGCCCGCAGCTCGAACTCCCTGTAATTCGAGTCCGTGTTGCACAGAGGCGGCGCGAACAGTACCATCGCGGCGTAGTGACTGCCTCTCGAAGGCATGTGCATGGCGGCCAGGGCAGAAATGGAGTGGAAGACGCCCACGGTGGGTTTCTCGCCGTAGAGCCTTTCGATCGCTTCGAAGATGCTGTCGTGGTCGCGGGAAAACGCATCGAAACGGTGGTTCTCCAGGGCTCCGACTTCGTTCCAGCCGTGGTTCCTGAGGTCATGGACCACCAGGTCGAAGCCAGCGGCCAGCAACGACCAGAACGGGTAGTAAAGGTCGATGGCGAGGCCATTCCCGTGACTGAGGACAAGCCGGGGACCTTCCGGATTCCCGTGGCGTCTCAGCACGATGACGGCGTCGTCGTCCACTTTCACGCTGTCAGTGGACAGCGGCTCGGGTATCTCCCAGATGGCTGGAGGCACTGTCAAATCAGCTTCCTTTACGGCCGGCGCAACCGCCGGCTGTTGGGCTCAGGGACCCGGGAAGCGGCTTGTCGACCCGCAGACCCCGGTGATGGTCGCCGGGCAGCGCCCGTCGTGAAGGGACCGGTCCCGGCCAGATCAGTTATCGCCAGATCAACCCAACACGGCGTACCGTGTATGTACATCTCAAACTTCGGCATGGAATATCTTGATCCCCAGTGTTCGGCAAAGGCCATTACACATCGTGCACTGACCTACGTAAATTCAAATCCATGAATCTGTCAAGCCGAGATTCTTCTGCAGAATATCCTATCGGATTATTGGGCGTTTGTCATTCCGGGGCACGATCGAGCACTACCGCGCGTTCAATCCCGTCCTCGAGAATCGTTCTATGCGACGATGAGCATCTTTGTCGCCTCGGCGATCCTGGCAGACAACCATCCGTCGAGATATGTGAACCCCATTTGGGACGATAAAGAGTCGACTTGTCGCATGGTCCATGCAGGTGAGATATTGGGCATGGAAGTGCCGGTTCATATTATATTGGGAAGGTAGTTTCTTGATTCCAAAGTCGACGGAATTATTCTTGCGAGGATCCAGGGGCTTGCCCTCCCGGATGCTCGGAGCTTTAATATGCGTGGATACATGTTCCATACCCTTGAATTATTAAAGCTATTTGGGATCAGCCTTATTGCTTTGGTCGGGTTGACGATAACTTTCTGGTATAGCGTTTTTCGATACAAGAAATGGAGAACGTGGATGCAGCTTTTATGGAGTCTCCTGTGTAGTCTGGGAATTGTAATTCTGGTGACAATGCTAGTGATGGGTTTTCTTGTATTCTGAATGGACGATGGTGTAGTGTCGGAAATTACCGGCGAGTAAGACACTGCAGACCCACGAAGTCAAAACGGAACTGAATTACCCGATGTCAAGCGTTTGGAGCAAACAGGAGGTTGAAGCCACTGTTCTAGACTACCTCGACATGCTGGCTTCGGAACTTCGAGGTGTGCCGTACATCAAGGCAGCCCACAATGAGAACCTTCGTGTGCTATTGGATGGCCGCAGCCGCAGCGCGGTAGAGCGCAAACACCAGAATATCAGCGCGGTCCTGATTGAGTTGGGGTTCCCGTATATCAATGGTTACAAACCACTTGGAAACGTCCAGAACCTGCTGAGGGACGTCGTACGTGAGAACCTGTCGTCGGTCGAGGATCTTGTCGCAGCCGATGTCGACGCGCGTCAGAAAAAACTCACAGTCGACGATGTACTCGGTATCGACGTCGATCCGCCTGTGCCTGCATCAGGCTCGGTAGGTGAGGCACCGATTGACTACGTCGTTCCCGGCCAACGTGCCCCACTTACGAACTATCTTCAGATGGAAGCGCTTAATCGATCGCTCGGGGATGCGGGAGAAGCGCTGGTGATGGAAATCGAGCGCGGACGCCTGCTGCGCGAAGGCAAGGACCGCCTGGCTGGAAACGTGGAGCAGGTCTCCAAAACCGTGGGCGATCACGCCGGGTTCGATATTCGTTCTTATGAAGTCAGCGGGCAGGACCGATTCATCGAGGTCAAAACGACGCGTTACGGCAAGCTCACGCCATTCTACATCAGCGCTGGCGAGGTCCGATTCTCCGAGGCGAACGCAGACGCATACCATCTCTACAGGCTCTTCGAGTTTCGACAGAGTCCCGGGCTATTCCAGTTACACGGGGACGTCGGGCGTCACGTACACCTGCAGGCGATCAACTACCGCGCACGCTTCTGAGCGTCGTATCTGGAAGGAGAGCAATTGGCCCTTGATTTGGAGATCCGTCGGTTGCTCGAAGTTCGAGGACAGGGATGCCCTCGCTCCGGATATTGGTAGATCGTGGACTGGTGTAGGGCAGGATGACCACCCAACAGGGGATGTCGCGACCGATATAACGGGTATGTAGATCATCCCAAGGAACCGCGAAAGTTACTTCGACCTTCCTGGAGACATGCCGCAAGCCCTTTCCAAAATCGCCAGGCATCTGGTTCAGCTGTGCGGCCGTAAACCGATGGCGACGCCGGTCGATATGTCGGGCCGTCACGTGATCGTAACCGGGGCGTCGCCGAATTCCCTCGGGTTCGTAACCGCGAGGACCCTGGCAAGCTGGGGTGCGACGGTCGCGGCCACCTGCGTGCGCAATGTGCCTCTAATGGAATCGTCGCTGAAAGACGAACTTCGAGAGATCGGCGCCAGCGGGAACAACGTCACGGCGCACAGGTTGGACCTCTGTGATCCCGACAGCGTCAATGGCTTCGCTGCCTGGTATCGCGAAAAGCACCAGGATAAACTCCATGTGCTGGTAAATAACGCGGGCATTCACAGAAAGACTCTCGCGCCGCGCAAGGAGCCCCAATTAGGCGAAGATGGCTTCGAAATCCATTGGCGGACAAACTATCTCGGCGCATTTCACCTGACCTGGGCGCTGCTTCCACTCCTGCAACGTAGTGGCCTGGAAAGCGGCGATGCACGGGTGGTCAACGTGTCCTCCGGCCTCCACGACCGGGTCGGGAACGAAAACCTCTTCACCGAAATGTCGCTCTACCACTCCTGGGACGCGTATGGCCTGTCAAAGCTGGCGATGATTCACATGGCCTGTGAAATCGAAAGACGCTTTGGTGAATCATTCAACCTGCACGCGGTGGCTTTACATCCGGGAGCCGTCATGACCAACCTGACCCTTCCACAGGCGTTTCGAGGCCGCCTCGGCAAGGCTGCGCATCGAATCGGTTCCTCGCTGACCTCACTGGTCCTGCTGTCTCCGAACGCCGGGGCGCAGACCATTGTGATGTGCTCGAGCACGAAGTCATTTAAGGGCGGGAAATATTACGAGCGGTGTGACATCGTGGAACCTTCCGTGGACAGCCAGGACGAAGATGCCGCTGAACGCCTCTGGGACCAGTCTGAAAGGTGGGTCCGGACACTCCCGGAAACCGTGGCGGACGTGCATTGACCCACACAGGATCCGAAACAGACCCATCCTGATGCCGGACGATTGATATGACGGAGCCGGACATCTACGGCTTGCTGGTGTGGGCCATATTCGGCCTGGCTGTCGCGACCTGCATGTGTTTGCTTTGGAGACCGGCGCCTTACGGCCGCCACTATTCAGGCTCCGGTTGGCGGCCTACCGTCTCCAGCAGGGCGGGCTGGATCGGCATGGAATTACCGGCGGTATTCTTCTTCCTGTTCGTTTATCTGCAAGGGAGTTTGAGGGGAAGCCTCTTGTCGCTGGTTTTCCTGGCGACGTGGCAGGGCCATTACCTGAACCGGACGCTCATCTACCCGTTCCGGATGCGGACCGGCCGAAGAATGCCGCTTGTCGTCGCCGGATCGGGGTTCTTCTTCAATATGCTGAACGCTTACGTCAACGCCCGATTCGTCTCCCATCTCGGCGAGTACCCTGTTTCATGGCTGACCAACCCGTGTTTCCTGATCGGAGCGGCAGTTTTCGCCGGTGGCATCGTTCTGAATGTGCACAGCGACGGCATCCTGCGTGGCCTGCGGAAACAGGGAGAGTCAGGTTACGTCGTCCCGGATCGCGGCGCCTTCCGGTACGTCTCCTGCCCGAACTACCTCGGCGAGATTCTGGAATGGACGGGTTGGGCAATCGCCACGTGGTCGCCCGGCGGGCTCGCGTTTTGCGTCTATACGATCGCCAATCTGGTTCCCCGGGCCCGTAGCAATCACCGCTGGTACCGGGAACGCTTCCCGGACTACCCGTCCAACCGCCATGCCCTCATCCCGGGTGTGTTTTGAGCAGGTCGGGCAGAGCAATGACCCTTGGAAGGAATTATGCGTATGCCAGGTAGTCATCGCCCCTCGATCCGCGCGAAGCGGTATGTCGTCTCATCGCTGCACTACCTCGCAACCATGGGCGGGGTCCGTATTCTCGAAAACGGCGGCAATGCCGCGGATGCAGGCGTCGCCACCGGGATCTGCATCAACGTACTTCAACCCGGGTCCACCCATTTCGGCGGTGTCGCGCCGATCATCTATTGCCCGGGATCGGGCGCGCCCGTTGAAACCGTCAGCGGACTCGGACGCTGGCCCCGGGCGGCGAGCATCGACGCCTTTCAGAAACACCACGGCGGCGACCTGCCCCCCGGAATACTGCGAACCGTTACCCCGGCATCGCCGGATGCGTGGCTGACGGCGCTGGCGCGGTTCGGCACTATGACTTTCGAGCAAGTCATCCAGCCGGCGCTGGATCTCGCCGAAAACGGACACCCCGTCGACGATCAGTTCCACGCGTTTGCCAGCGGGGCGCTGGGAGATGCGCCGTCGACAACTGCCGTTTTCAATCCCGGGGGACATATACCACAGATCGGGGAAATCTTCTTTCAGATGGACCTGGCGAACACCTTCCGGCGGATGATCGATGCCGAACGAGCCGCGGGAGGCGATCGGGAAACGGGAATCAGAGCGGCGCGCGATCTGATCTACAAGGGTGAAATCGCCAGAGAAATTGCCGAGTTTTACGCGCGGGAAAAGGGCTTGCTCGCGTACGAGGATCTTGCGGCATTCTCCGTCCGGGTCGAACCGCCGAGTCACATCACCTACAAGGGCTATGACGTCTATACCTGCGGTCCCTGGTGCCAGGGGCCGACCCTGAACATGGCGCTGAAGATCCTCGAAGGAGTTGACCTGCGGAGAATGGGGCACGAATCCGCGGACTTTCTCCACGCGATTATCGAGGGGATCAAACTGGTATTTGCCGACCGGGAGGCGTACTTCGGCGACCCCGATTTCGTGCAGGTGCCGCTGGCGGGTTTACTTGATGAGCGCTATGCCGCTGAGAGACGGAACGCCATTGATCCGGATAGCGCTGCGGCCGACATGCCGCCCGCCGGCGATCCGTGGCCGTTCCACCCGGAACCGCGTGGAAGAAACGGCCCCTTCCCGGCCATGGACCCGGACCGCCGGCAACCGGAGCGACTGTCTCATTGGGAAAGCGACACCAGTTACCTCTGCGTGGTGGACGAACACGGCAACGCCTTTTCGTCTACCCCGTCCGACGTGGTGGGCTGGACGCCGGTCGTGCCGGGGCTGGGTTTTCCAATATCGGGACGGGGTACGCAGACGTGGCTCGATCCGGCGCATCCCTCCAGTCTGCAGCCCTGGAAGCGTCCGCGCCTCACCCCGAACCCGGCGCTGGTCCTGAAGGATGGCAAACCGTTTATGCCCTTTGGTTGTCCCGGCGGGGATGCGCAGGTCCAGGGGATGCTGCAGGTGTTCCTCAACATCATCGAGTTCGGAATGGACCCGCAGGAGGCGATCGACGCCCCGCGCGTCATCAGCCACAGCTTTCCGAATTCGTTCTGGCCCCACGGATCGTTGCCCGGCGAGGTCACGGTCGAAGCCCGCATCGCCCCGCACGTGCGTGAGGATCTGCGAGGTCGGGGCCATATCGTCGATGATGATGACGAATGGAGCGGAGGGGTCAACCGGGTGTGCGCCATCACAGTCGATCCCGATACCGGCGCGCGTATGGGCGGCGCGGACCCTCGCTCAACGTCATACGCAATCGGCTGGTGAAGGAAGCGCCAGAGGGCCAAAGGGCTGTGAGGCAGTTCGCCAACGACCCCTGCGAAAGCTCTACATTCGTTGAATCGATATTGCCGTCCCACGCGACAACCGTGAATTTGTAGGGGCAACCCTTGTGGTTGCCCGCCTTGTCGCTGTATCCGGCTTTCTCCTTGTGCCCTTTGTGTCTTTGTGTCTCCGTGTGAGGCATGGTCTTCGTGCGGGCTCGGTGGAGAGGTCACGGCGCACACAAACCGGTTATCCGGACTTTTTTCTCTACAGGAAAGGGGATTATGCTCACACAAATCGATTACGGCGTCATCGCAGTCTACGCGGCCTTGATGGCCTGGATTGGAATTCTGGCAAAGCGGAAGTCCGCCAACGTGGAACAGTATTTCGTGGCGGGGCACGGATTGCCCTGGTGGATGGCGGCGATCTCGCACCACGTCTCGGGGTACAGCGCGGTGGCATTCGTGGGTTTCGCCGGCCGTGCGGCGGTCACGGGATTCAGCATGTGGACCCTGTTTTCGCTCGGGGTGTTCGTGGCGCTGGTGATCGGATGCCTCGTATGGGCCCCGCGATGGTCCAGGCTGAAAGTGCTGACGCCGGTGGAATACCTGGAAGCGCGCTACGGCAATTCCGTGCGGGGCCTGATTGCGGTTTCCGGCATCCTCATCAAGTTCATCGACCTGGGCATCAAGCTGTTCGCGATCTCGATCGTGGTCCACGTCGTCACCGGATGGGCGGTGCTGCCCGTAATCGTCGTTTCGGGTCTGATTACCATCGCCTACGTGTTTATCGGCGGTTTGTGGGCGACGGTACTGACGGACCTGGTGCAATTCGTGGTCCAACTCGTCATGAGCCTGGCCGTACTGTTCATCGCGCTGGATATGGTGGGAGGATGGAACGCGATGTGGGCCAGTCTGCCGCAGGAGCGCGCCGGCCTGTTCAACGAGGCGGGGGGGATCGGCGTGAGCTTTTGGCTGGTCTACGTGGTTGTGATCATCTTCAGCTACAACGGGGGGACCTGGGGGCTGGCGCAGCGATTCGTGTCCGTGGAAAAGCCGAGGGATGCCCAGAGGGCGGCGCTGCTGTCCGCGGTGCTCTATCTGTTCTATCCCATCGTCATCTTCGTCCCCGCCTGGGCCGCGCCGCTGCTGATCCCCGAATACTTCGATCCGCAGACACTGCAGCCGATCGCCGGCTTCGATCTGGACCAGACGTATATCCTTGTAACGCAGAAAATCCTTTCCGCGCTGGCGCCGGGGCTGATCGGTTTGCTGGTCTGCTCGATGTTTGCCGCGACGATGTCCATGATCGACAGCGATATCAACGCGCTTGCAGCGGTGTTCACCAAGGACTTCTACCAGCGGAACTTCAGGCGCGAGATCGACGACAGGGCGCTGTTCAGGGCGGGCATGACCATAACGGCGATCTTCGGACTCGCGGTTCTGGTGACCGCGATCGTGATTTCCCAGAGCCAGGGCATGAACAAGGTGTTCGGCCTCACGGTAAAGCTGTTCGGCGGACTCCTGTCGCCCATCGCGATCCCGCTGATGTTCGGGATGATATGGAAACGTCCGACGGCGCGGGGCGCGATCCTGTCGTTCATCGGCGGCGTCATCACCTATTTCATCGCGATTCAGTACACCGACAGGTTCGAGATATACACCGGCCTGGAAATCCTGGTCGCGCTGGTCATCTACTTCGGCGAGGGCTATATCTCCAGGCGCAGCGCGGAGAAGGAGGCGGAGGTCGAGGCGTTGTTCGAAAGAATCGAGAGCTGACGCATCTGTATCCGGTGAAACAAGCCGTCATCGCTGCTGCCCGGAAAAAAGCGACCTGAGGAACAAAAAACCGCACACCCGCGAGAAGTCTTTACAACGTCGCGATCGATGGCGAAGTGGCCACGACCGCCTTTCCCGGGAGCAAGGGCATTACCGATAGGAGAACCACCATGCTGATCGTCGATTCCCACCTGGATATCGCCCACAACGCGCTCGAATGGGACCGGGACCTGCTCCAGCCCATCGCCGAAATACGCGAGGCCGAGGCGGGTATGACGCAGAAGGGCCGCGGCATGAACGTGGTGAATTTCGCCGAACTGCGGCGCGGCGGAATCGGACTCTGCTTCGTCACGGTGCACTGCCGGCTTGCTTCGATGGGCAAACGCTTTTCCGGGGTGCGCACCCAGGATATCGCATACGCCAGGTGCATGGGCGAGTTGGCCTACTACCGCCTGATGGAGGCCCGGGGCGTCTTGCGCCAGATCCGCGATCGGACCGAACTCGACGCCCATCTGGCGGAGTGGGATGAGGATCCGAAGACGACCCCGCTGGGGTTTGTCCTCAGCATGGAAGGGGCGGACGGCATTGTGGCGCCGGAACAGGTACCGGAGTGGTGGGATGAAGGCCTGCGGATCGTGAGCCTGTGTCACTACGGGGTCAGCGCCTACTCACACGGTACCCAGGCGCCCGGCGGCCTGACGGCAAGAGGCCGCCCCATGCTGGAAGCCCTGGAAGCGTCCGGGATCATCTTCGACGTGAGCCACCTGGCCGAGCAGGCGTTCTGGGAAGCCCTGGAGATCTTCAACGGTCCCGTTCTGGCCACGCACAACTGCTGCCGGGCCCTGTGCGACCACAACCGCCAGCTCGACGACCGACAGATCAAGACACTGGCGCAGCGCGGCGGCGTCATTGGCGCAGCCATGGACGTCTGGATGGTCTCTCCCCTGTGGGACCGGGCCGCCATGGACAACACGGGCATCACGCTGGAGACTGTGGCGGACCATATCGACCACGTCTGCCAGTTGACCGGGAACTCGCGCCACGCCGCCATCGGCACCGACCTGGACGGCGGCTACGGCAAGGAACAGTGCCCGTCCGATCTCGACACCATCGCCGACCTGCGGAAGATTCCCGCCATCCTCGAAAAACGCGGTTACTCGCAGACCGACGTTGCCGACATCATGCACGGAAACTGGGTCCGCCTGCTGCGCGCGGCTTGGAGATGAACGGGATCGAGCCTGAGGAGTGCTTGGACATGTCGACAGAGAGCAGAACCTGTTTTTCGCTCGATGCCGCTGCGCTCGAAGTGCGGGGTCAGTTCGATCGACTCCGGTTCTGCGAGCGGAAGAAGGCCATCGTTCTCGATGATATGTTTCTGGTCGAAGACGATGCGCCTGCCATCGGCCGTCCCCGGGGCGCTGAGGACCGGTCGTGGTTCGAAAAATTGCACGAAGGCGTGTTGGTCCGCAAGGATCTGGTCCTGGATGATCCTCGCGCCACGGCTGCCTATCTGGTCTTCAACGGACGGGAAATGGACGACAATGACCACGCGCTCCACATCTCCGTCAATGGTCACCACCTGATCCGGCCTCCGAGCACGATAGCCCACCCCGCTGCTCGCCAATACTATACCAGCGACTGGGGCGGCTCGCACTTCGACAACTGGTTCGTGGTGGCCGTGCCGGTTGGCGCCCTGCGGCAGGGTACCAATGAGTTCGTCCTGTGGGCGGAATCGAAGGAGACCAGTTGGGAAATCATGGTGGCCGCCGATGGAGAATACAAGCGTGGCTCCGAAACGCGACTCCGCCACCCTGACCGCAGCGCCAAGAGCCGGGACGCAGGCCGCACCTGGGATTTTAAGCGCCTGGGCTGGAAGGATGAAATCGACGGGGAGTACGTCATCCGCCTCAGCCTGGATCGCAGCGCACCGCAAGGCGCCTTTGTCTCGCCGGTGATCGACCTGGCTACAGGAGGGGACACAAAGGGAATCGGGAAATTGCTCGAATTAGAAAAATGCCGGGTAGGATGGGAGGTGGATGTGCCCGAGGGAAGCGAGGTGCGGATAGAGGCACGCTTGGGCGATCATCCGGCGCCTGGAGCCGCCCGGTGGTCCCCTTTCGAGTCCGTAACGGATTTCTCCAGAACCTGGAATGATCCGGCGGGACGCTACCTGCAGTTCAAGATGGCCATGTGCGCCCGCAATCCGCTGGTGACGCCGGTGTTCAAGGGTATTTCCGTGGAAGCAAGGCGCCGCGAGCACACGCACCGCTCCAATAGACGTTACCACCTTCACCGGTTCCGCAACGGCCGTGTCATCCGCCCGTCGCTGCCCTACGTCCACGAAGATTTCGCCCGTTTGAACGATCTGCGCAACCGGTTTGAACTTGACTCGGTAATCTCAGACGCGGCGACCGAGTTCGAAGCCCAGCTGAAACTCATGCATTGGGCGTATAAAGTGCCGATCGGTCAACTCGACGCGTACCGATGGAACTACCTTGATCTGCCCCGCCTCGAAAGGGATGCAAACGGACGCCCCGGTCTGCTGGGCGACTACCAGGAACGCCGGCGCGACGGCCACTGCCTCTACTGCAACCTGACCCTGATCGCCGCCTGTCTGTCCATGGGTTTTCCGGCCCGGTGGGTCAACATTTCCACAAAACACACGTACGGGCACGAAGTGGCCGAAGTATGGTCCAACGAGTTCGACAAGTGGATATTCCTGGATGCGACGCGCGATTACTACATTTACGATCCCGACACGGGCATTCCCCTGGGTCTGGTGGAAATCAGCGAACGCCTGGCCGAAATCATGCCGGGACCGGCGACCTGGGAATACCCCATCCAGTGGCGCCTGCCGGACCTCGAAATGCTCCGCGCCGCCCGCGTTGCCTATCGCCAGGGCGACAATGCGTTTTCGATTGACGACCTGAGCGGAGGTCCGGAGCACCTGATGCTCAAGGGACACCTGCAAATGGTGCGGCGCAACGACTTCGCCAGCCGGCCCTGGCCGCTCCCGTGGCGGCTCTCCAGCAACTGGGGAAGCGATCTCTTCTATTGTTTCTACAGCGACGTGTTCCCCCGCAAACGCGAATACCACGAACACACCACGCGATGGCAGGACTTCAGTCCTCCGCTCAACCGGACGGAACTCTTCCTGAGCGAAACCGCCGAGCCGGATGTCCTGCGCGTGGACGCGGATACCGAAACGCCTTGCTTTGACGCATTTCTGGTGAAAATCGACGGTGACGAATGGCGCAAACAAACAGCCCTCACGCTGGAGTGGCGGCTGCACGAGGGCCTGAATCAACTGCGGGTCATGGCGCGCAACAGCGCGGGGGTTTGCGGCCCGGAGAGCCATGCGGAAGTCGTGATGATTACCTGAGTGGCCGCACGGATGGGACGAGGAATCCTGATCAGTTGTCCTCTACCGACCCGTCCTCGTACCTGAGCTCCTCGCGAAGTTGCGGCTTATAGGGATGCGCCCGGGCGACTTCCTCGTTCAGTTCGAGGCCGAGACCGGGGGTATCCGGCAACGTTACGAATCCGTCCTCGACCTGGAACCGGTGCCCGTAGAACAAATCGTCCCGCCAGTCGGTCTTTTCTCTGGTGGGGTCATCCGCATATGACGCCATCTCCTGGATCACGCTGTTCGGGCAATTCAGGCCCATGTGGATCTCGGCGGCCACGCCCACCCTGCTGTACGTGATGTGGGGTGAGACCTGGATGTACTGCGCCTCCGCCATGGCCGCGATCTTCTTGAACTCCGAGATGCCGCCGCAGTGGACGATGTCCGGATTGAGGTAGCTCACCAGGCGTTTGGCGATGATGTCCTGGAAGCCCCATTTGGTGAAGTTCCGCTCACCCATGCACAGAGGCACGGCGGTACGGTCGCTCAGCCACTCCAGGGCATCGTTCGATCCTTCCACCTGGATGGGTTCCTCCACCCAGAAGGGGCGGTAGGGTTCGACGGCATTGCAGTACTCCAGGGCCATGGTCGGCGTCAGGCGTCCATGGGCGTCTATGAGAATATCGAAGTCATCGCCCCCTTCGATCCGCATTTCCTCGATCTGCGCGACCGCGCGCTTCAGGTCCCAGGGCATGGGCACGGTGAGCGGATCGCCGACTTTCGTCACCGGCGGACCCGTCTTGACGGCATTGCATCCCATAGCCCGGGCGCGCTGCACACCCGCTTTTCCCCCGCCGCCGGCGTAGATACGGACCTTGTCCCGCGCGGCGCCCCCGAGAAGCTTGTAAATCGGCAAGCCGGCGATCTTTCCGAGGATATCCCACAGGGCGATGTCGATCGCGCTCAGCGCGGTGGTGAAGAGCACGCCCACGTGCCACCGGTTCCACCTGAAAAGCCCCTGCCAGAGCAGTTCGATGTCCGTGGGATTCTTGCCGATGAGGTGCCCTTCCAGGTCTTTGACGCACTGGGCGATGGTGCCCACCTTGTTGTCGCTGATCGACCCTTCGCCCAGCCCCGTGATCCCCTCGTTCGTTCTGATCTTCACGAAACAGCAGTTGCCTTCCACCAGGAAGGTGTCCACGCCGGTGATCCGGATGCCAGAGTACATTGGTACGTCTTCGTGCGTCATATTCAGTGTCTCCTGTGAAGTTCTCTCGAAAGGTACTTCAAGCGCAATGTCAAGATCCACCGCTCCCCACCGCCCAGACCTCTCTCCCCGGCCCTCTCTCCTAAAGGAAAGAGGGAGAAAGGCAGGACGTTGCAACATCGATTCACGGATGCCTGACGATTGTAGGGGCGACCGGCCGGTCGCCCTTGCGTCTGCCGTGCGTCGATCAGCGTTCGGAGGCGTGATCCCCCCAAGCACCAGTAACCCGGTGAGACGTAAGCGGGAAAAGATCACATGCCGTAAAGGGTTTCTTCTCGTGCCGGAGGCAAGGAGGAATAAACTACCGGGCAAGGGCTTCTTCTCCCGTTTTACGTCTTGCGTCTACCCGATTTTTTTCCTCTACCGTCTCCCCGCTTTTCTCCCTTCTCCCTTCTTCCTTTTTCCTTTTTCCTTCTTCCTTTTTTTCTACACCGGATAGTTGACTTTCAGATTCTTGAAATCATCGCTCAACTCGAACGCCTTCCCTTCCGCGCGGGCGCGGTCCTTGTCAATGTCGTTCGCATCCTTGACGAAGGCGTTGCTGACGACGTCCCCGGCCTTGTAGCGGTTCTGGATCTGCCCGAGTTTGTGGACAGTGTCGATATAGGCCTGCCATGATTCCAGGTCGCTGTATCCGTACCCCTTGCCGATGCGGTCTCCGTCAAAGTAGATGGTGCCCAGTTCGAGCATGGAATCCAGCGCAAGCTGCGGCGCCATCTGCTCCTGAAGGGCCGGGAAGCGGCCATAGGTGATCTGGCCGGCCGCGCGCGGGTTGGCTCGCGAGAATTCGTAGGCCATGCAATTCGCCTTGAAAAAACGCGTCCAGATGTCGACACGCGTTTCGTTGTTCAGGTCGTCGCGGTGGATGGCATAGCCGTTGGAGGGATGATTCGAGAACTCCATCCCGACAAGAAACTTGAGCTTCATTCCCAGCGCTTTCCACTGGGCGGCCAGCCCTCTCCAGGCAAGCCCTGCGTCCGCGCGTCCGAGCGCGACCATCTGGCCCCACTGCGGCCCTCCGTTCAGGTAGGTGACGGACTTCGGATCCAGACCGGCTTCCACGAGGATGGGGTCGATGATCACGCGCCATCCCTCCGAGGCGACGGCGATCTTCTTCCCTGCCAGGTCCTGCACTTTCGTGATCGGACTGTCTTCCGGCAACGCGAAGTCGAAGACCTGCTTCATCACCATCTCCCACACGAGAATAACCGGGATCCCCGCGTCGATACTGGACAGTAGAACACCTGGAGACGGAAACCCCATATCAGCCTGTTTCTGGCCCACCAGTTTGGTCACCGCAAGCGCCTCCGTGGGTCCGGGTTGCAGCACCACGTCCAGGTTCATCTCCTTGAAGTAGCCCATCGTGTGGGCGACCCAGAGGTTGAAGTCGTCCATGACCTCCAGGTTTCCCCTGGGAGAGACCCAGACGATCTTGTCGGCCTCGCCCGCAATGAGCGGGTTGGCCGGAATGCAGAGCATGACGCCCATGGCCGAGGAATACCCCAGGAATTCGCGGCGGGTAAGAGTCTCTTTTTTCATTTCATTTCCTCCTGGTTGATTTTTGACGGTTTGAGAACGCGCAATGACTTCTCCCCCCGGCCCCCCGACGAAGCTATAAGCTATCAGCCGTCAGCTGTCAGCCAAAGGCGCAAAGCAAAGGGCGAAAGCCAAAATCAGAACCCACTTCCCTTCAAGTTCCCTGCCTACGGCGTGTTCCTTAAGAGCGGTGAGACGGGAGAGGGTAGAGGACCACACCACATCCCACCACCCGGTGAGACGCAAGACGTGAGACGGGAGAGATTTCCAGCCTTGTAAGGATTCTTCTCGTGCCGGAGGCAGAAAGGAAAAACACACCGGGCAAGGATATCATCTACCGTCTACCCTCTTACCTCTACCCGCCTTTTTTCTACCGTCTAACGTCTACCGTCTCCCCGCCTTTAACTAATTCTCCCAGTTCGCCCATTTTTTGCCGATCAGGTAAAAGGCGACATAAAGGCCGATCCCTATCGCGGCAATGAGGATGATCACGGCGAAAAAGCTGGACATACGCGCGAGGGATGAATAATAGACCAGGCGATTGCCCAGGCCGGCCCCGCCACCCACCATCTCCGCGCCGATCGCGGTCAGCAGGCCGAAGATGCCGCCGACCATCAGTCCCACGACGATCATCGGCAGCGCGAGGGGAAACCGGACCTTGTAGAAGATCTGAAGCGTCGATGCGCCGTATGAGCGGGCCAGCGCGATCTTGGCCAGGTCGGTCCTGCGGAAGCCGGTGGCGGCGTTGATCATCACCATCGGACCCACCGCGAGCGCGACCGCGATGACCCGGGGCGTCTGACCGAACCCGAACTTGAGGATCAGCAGCGGGACGAGGGCGAGCATGGGCGTGGTGACCAGAATCAGGATATACGGCGTGACGATCTTTTCCGCAAAGGGGAACTGCGTGATGAGCGCGGCCAGCAAAATGCCGGCGACGGCCCCGATCGCGTATCCCAGACCCAGTTCCTGAAGCGTAACGAGCAGGTGAGGCCAGAGTAACGGGAAAGACCGGTAGAGCGCGGATGCGATCTCGCTCGGCAGCGGGAAGACATAGGACGGGATCTCCCATGCGCGGACCACGAGTTCGGAGGCCGCCACGACCACCAGCGCCACACCGGCGATTACTGCGACCTGTACGCCGGCGAAGCTGACGGAGGTCAGCGCGGACCAATTGATGGGTTGTTTTTCGTTTTTAGTGGACATGGAACGAGCAATCAGCTTGAATCAAAAACCGATCAGTTGACGTCAACGCCAATGTGTGCGGACCGTTAACGGCGCAGACCTCTCTCCCCGGCTTAATGCCTCCGGCGGAAAAAGCCAAACCAATTCAAAATCCACATCTCCCCAAATTCCCTGCCTACGGCGTGTTCCTTTTGAAG
>JAPPNU010000048.1 GCA_028873695.1 Gemmatimonadota bacterium
TGTGCTTGTAAATAAAGGCGATTAGACTGCGGATTACCAGGATACACCAGGTCACCGGACGTGAAGGAAAAAACGTCCTTCCAGACGTCGATAACGACCCGTTTCGGAGGGTTTTATCGCGTCGCCGCGTTGCAGTTTTTTTCGGATTAAGGTTGAACGTCGGCAAGACCGGAGAAACGTCAGGCATCCACTCGGCGGACGGCTGGCGTCCCGGAACGGAAGACAACACCTTCATTGTGGAGCCATCAGTCATGTCGGAAATCCCGGACGGCCTTCTTTATACTTCGGAGCACGAGTGGATTCGTGTCGAGGGCGAGCGGGGCACGATAGGCATCACAGATTATGCGCAGGGCGAACTGGGGGACATCGTCTTTGCCGAATTGCCGGAACCGGGTGCTGAGTTCGAGCAGGGCCAGCCCTTTGGGACGATCGAGGCGGTGAAGACGGTGGAGGACCTCTACGCGCCCGTGTCCGGCGTCGTTCTCGAGGTTAACGATGAACTTGGCGAGGATGCGTCTCAGATAAACGCAGATCCGTACGGCGAGGGATGGATGGTGGTGATTCGGATGACCAGCAGTGACGAGCTTGAATCGCTTCTCAGCCCCCGGGCTTACGGCGAGCTTGTCGAAGACGGCTAGTGTTTCAGGATCTCCTGTCCATCGCCGGATTGCGCCCGATCGCCCGGGATTGCAGGGACGGCCGGCCGCGCGCCGGACCCGGTCGGAACAGCGGGTCGGGTTCAGGCGACCCGCGCCTGGCAAGCGCTTGACATCGATTCGTAAAGGCTTTATTTTTTTTCTGTTAGGTCAAATCCGTAGCGCATCGCGGACGCAGATTCAACCCGGTTGCAGACGTACTGCCGGTGTGCCGGCCGTATGGGAGACGCACACACGCGATGGATCCCGCCACGGAGACGACGTTCGATCTTTCTCCCCCCGGAATTGTTGCAAGAGGGGATCTATGCCATTGCTGAATCGGCCGGTTCTGGTCCTGAACCAGAGTTACGAACCCATTCAGGTTTGCAGCGTACGTCGGGCTATCGTTCTTGTGTTTCGTGGCCGGGCCGAGGTCATCGAAGCGCTGGACCTGTACGTCCGCACGGTTTCAGACCGGTTTGCCGTCCCCAGCGTGGTCCGCCTGGGCATCTACGTGCGGGTCGCACCCAGACAACTCGCACTTTCCAAGAAAAACGTCCTGAAGCGGGATGGACACCGCTGCCAGTATTGCGGTACCAGGAAGGGTCCGATGACGGTCGATCACGTGGTTCCCCGAACCGGAAACGGCCGGGATACATGGGAGAATCTGGTGTGCGCCTGCTTGCCCAGCAATAATCTCAAGGGCGATCAGACTCCGGAGCAGGCCGGAATCAATCTGCTGCGCCGTCCCCGCAGGCCCAGTGCCGTCACGTCCATCAGCCAGTTGATCGGCGTGCCGGACAGTCGCTGGCGGCCGTATCTTTTCATGGATTGAACAGTGGCGGCGGGAGCCGGACCCTCCGTCACGCCCCTGCCCGCGTCTTTCGTGAATACGGTGTGGATGAACGTAAACGGAGATCGAGCGAATGGTTGCCGAAGCGCCGGCGATTCAGGGAAACGCCGCAGACGATACCTGCGGGGTAAAGCTCGACGTTTTCGAAGGACCCCTGGATCTGCTGCTGTTTCTGATACGCAAGGATGAGATCGACGTCTACGACATCCCGATCGCCGACGTCACGCGGCAGTTTCTGGAATATGTCGAAATGATGGAAACGCTTCATCTGGAATACGCCGGCGATTTCCTGGTGATGGCGGCCACGCTGATGAAGATCAAGTCGAGGATGTTGCTGCCGGCGGACCCGGATGCGGATGAAGCGGAAGAGGATCCCAGAGAAGAACTCGTACGGCGCCTGCTGGAGTATCAGCAGTTCAAGGAAGTGGCCGACTGGCTCGAAGACAGACAGGATTCGCATCGCGACACTTTCTACCGGGGCGCCGCGCTGGATACCGGCGAAATCGACGAGTCCGAACAGGATCCGCTCGCAGCATGGCGTTCCGCAAGCCTTTTCGATCTGATGGCGGCGTTCCGAACGGCGCTCTCAGCCGCACCGAAAGTGGATTACCACGAGATACATCAACTGGAAGTCACGACCGAGGAACGGATGGAGGTCGTACGGAACGTACTGGAGGAAAGCCATCGGGTTCAGTTTTCGGATCTGGTCGCGGGTCTTCCGCGAATCGTCCTCATCGTCACTTTCATCGCACTGCTCGAGCTGATAAAGACCGGGCAGGCCCTTGCAAGACAGAGCGGTTCGGAAGGCGAAATCTGGGTGTACAGGAGAGACGAGGATCAATCGGTACCCGGCGGCGTTTGAGAAGCCGCCTCAGATTCGCCGGCGGTCTCCGCAAGGCTGCAAAAGCGCCTGCCCGCGTAGCGTACAGCGCTGCAGGCAGGCCGATCGGCGTTGGTCACACCCACCTATTTGGACAAAAGGGGCGGATTTGCCCGCCTCGACCGCCACTTCTTCGCTCGCGATCGGGAACTCACCGGCAAACGTAAAAACGGTTGGGGGTCCGGGGCAGCTTCAGTCGATCGAAAACGCGAACCGGACGGGATTCAATGGGCGAGACGTACGGCACAGACCCGGTCGCCCCGGATGAAGACGCGCGTAACCGGGGGATTGTGGAAGCCCTGTTGATGGCGTCCGACAGGCCGCTGGGCGCAGGCCGGATCGCCTCGTTACTCGATGGGGTGCGGGCGGGTGACGTGCGCGTGTACGTGGAGGACCTGAACGCGCATTACGGCCAGACCGGGCGCAGTTTCAAGATCTCCGAGATTGCCGGCGGATTCCTGTTTATGGTACACTCGGAATACGGCGGATGGGTCCGGCGGCTCCTGAAGGACAAGGCGCCAGTCCGCCTCTCTTCGGCAGCCCTCGAAACGCTTGCCATCATCGTGTTCAAGCAGCCGGTCATGAAAGCCGAAGTGGAGCACATTCGCGGCGTGTCTGTAGACGGGGTTGTACGCCACCTGCTCGAGAAGGGACTGATCCGCATCGCCGGCCGGTCGGATGCGCCCGGACGGCCGCTGCTCTATGGAACGACCCGGGACTTTTTGAAGCACTTCGGACTGAAGACGTTGTCGGATCTGCCAAAGGTCAGGGAATTGGATGATCTGCTGGAGGACAAGGCCGACGCGGCGGCGTCGCCAGGCGACATGCTGAACGCGATGCAGAGCCGGGAAACCTCGGCGACGGCGATGAAGGGTCCCGAGGGGGGCGGCGGGGTACCGGAGGCGCGCGAAGACCGCTCGGAGTTTTAACACAGCTTCTAAGGATCGGGGCGGAGGGTCGCGATGGGGAAACGGGGTATCGTGATTGCCATCGACGGTCCCGCGGGATCGGGCAAGAGTACGACGGCCCGGCGTGTGGCCGGCAGGCTGGAATACCTCTATCTGGATACCGGCGCTATGTACCGTGCTGTGGGTTTGACCATGATTCGCAGGGGTCTCGACCCCGACGACGAATCTGCGGCCGCCGGGACTGCCGCCGCGCTGGAATTCGACTTTCGTTCGGAGGCGTCCGGACAGCGGGTTCTGATCAACGGGGAGGACGTGACCGGAGAGATCCGCTCGGCGGACGTCTCCGATGCCGCCTCGCGGGTGGCCGTACACGCGGCGGTCCGGAGGATACTGGTGGCGCGGCAGCGGGAACTCGGATTCGAGGGCGGCATCGTAATGGAGGGTCGGGATACGGGCACGGCGGTTTTTCCGGATGCTGAACTGAAGATATTCCTGGTTGCCGACGTCGCCGAGCGGGCGCGTCGCCGACAACGTGAGTTGCGCAATTCCGGGGTCGCAGCAGAACTGGACGAATTGATGGGACAGATACGAGAACGGGACACGCGCGACAGCGCCACGCAACGGCGTTCGGGACCCTGGCCGGCTTCGGATGCAGTCAGCGTGGATACCACAGGCCTGGACGTCGCCGCGCAGGTCGCCCGCGTGGTGGAACTCGCCCGCGAGCGCGGCGTTTAGACAGACTCACGTGCAGACAATGCGGACAGACATTTACACCGGTCGACCGGGCAATCTCCTTTACCGGTTTCTCTGGGCGCTCGGCGTGGGAGCATGCGGGTGCCTGTTCCGGCTTCACGTTGCCGGCCTTCATTTTGTGCCGCGCCGCGGAGGCGTCATCCTGGCCAGCAACCACGCCTCCTATACGGATCCCGTATTCATCGGGGTTGCGGCGTGCAGGGAACTTTCGTATGTTACCAAGCAGGAAGCATTTCCCGTTCCGATTCTAGGCTGGCTGATACGGAAGCTGAACGCGCTGCCAATAGACCGGTCTCGCGGAGACCGGGGCGCATTGCGGGGCATCGAAGGGTGTCTCAAGGCAGGCGGTGCGATGTTTCTTTCGCCGGAGGGAACGCGCAACAAGACGTCCAGACTGAGGCCGCCCAAACACGGCGTGGGCATGTTGGCATACCGCGCGCGGGTTCCCGTGGTTCCGGTCTATATTTCGGGCACGGTCAATATCTGGACGAGCCTGATCGGTCTCAACCGCGTAACCGTGCGGTTCGGAGAGCCGATACGCGTGTCTCCGGCCGGATTGCCCGCCAGACGTCGAGCGGCCTATCGCTCCATCAGCAGCGAGGTGATGCATCGTATAGGTAACCTGAGACCCGGCCGGCGCAATACCGGCCCGCCTGCGCCGGGTGCCATGCTTAAGCGCCGGTAGGGTCCCTGCGGAGATCCGGTCTCCGTCTTTTCCCTGTTTTTTTGCGCCGAACCGCACGTCCGGGGCAACGGTCTTGCGCGGAACGGCCAAGGAGGTTGCAGTTTCATGTCGGAAGAAAACAACACCGCAAGCCAGCCCGTCTCCCAGACGTCCAGCGCGGAGGCGCTGGAAGCACTGGACGAGCGCGAATACTCGGAAGAGGAATTCGCCTCGATGATGAGTCTGTACGAAGATACGATGAGCAATATCACCGAAGGTGAAATTGTCTCCGGGACCGTTCTGGCCGTCGTGGAGAATTCAGTCGTCGTCGATATCGGGTTCAAGTCCGAGGGCGCCATACCGCTTGCCGAGTTTGCCGATCCGTCAGAAGTCGAGGTGGGACAGGAAATAGAGGTCTACCTGGAAGACGTGGAAGATCAGGAAGGCCAGATCGTGCTGTCCAAACAGAAAGCGGACTTTATGCGCGTTTGGGACCGCATTAAGGACGCTTACGACAGCGATCAGATCGTCGAGGGCCGGCTGGTGCGGCGGATCAAGGGCGGCATTGTCGTGGATCTGTTCGGCGTTGACGCGTTCCTGCCGGGGTCTCAGATCGATATCAAGCAGGTGAAGAATTTCGATCAGTTCATCGGCGAGGTGTTCCCCTTCCGGATCATCAAGCTTAACAAGAACCGGCGCAATATCGTCGTTTCCAGGCGGGTCGTGCTGGAAGCCGAGCGGGAGCGTTTGCGCAAACAGATACTTCAGACGCTGGAAGTCGGCCAGATCCGCGAAGGCGCGGTGAAGAATATCACGGATTTTGGCGCATTTATCGACCTGGGCGGCCTGGACGGTCTGTTGCACATTACCGATATATCCTGGGGCCGGATCGGACACCCGTCCGAGGTGTTGTCCATTGGCGACAACGTCCAGGTCAAAGTGCTCAACTACGACGAGGAACGTGAGCGGATCTCACTGGGCATGAAACAGCTGATGCCCCATCCCTGGGAGACTATAGAGGACAAGTATCCCGTCGGAGACCGCGTGGACGGCAAAGTGGTCAGCATCACGGATTACGGCGCTTTCGTGGAACTTGAACAGGGTGTGGAGGGTCTCGTCCACATATCCGAGATGTCCTGGACACAGCATATCCGGCATCCGTCCAAGCTTGTCTCAATCGGCGACCAGTTGAAGGTTGTCATTCTGAACGTGGACAAAGAGGGCCAGAAGATTTCACTTGGCATGAAGCAGACAACCGACGACCCCTGGCTTTCGCTGGACGAGAAGTATCCCGTGGGCACGCGTCTTACGGGCCTGGTGCGAAACCTGGTCAATTTCGGCGCGTTCGTGGAAATCGAGGAGGGAATCGACGGACTGGTCCACATTTCCGATATGTCCTGGACACGGCGGGTGCGCCATCCCAGCGACGTCGTCAAGAAGAGCGAGCAGATCGACGTGATTGTGCTCAATATAGACAAGAAACGTCGGCGCATCTCCCTGGGACACAAGCAGACCATAGAAAACCCCTGGCCTGAACTGGCGGTCCAGTATGCCGTGGGCAGAACGACGGAGGGAAGAATAACCCGGTTGCTGGAGCGCGGGGTCGTGGTCGACCTGGACGGAGACGTGGAGGGTTTCATCCCTGTTTCGCAGCTGGGACTGTCGGATCTGCAGAACCCGCAGACCCATTTCTCGGAACAGGACGAGTTGCCCCTCAAGGTCGTCGAATTCGATGAAGAGCAGCGCAAGATCGTGTTGAGCGTCAAGGAATACCTGCGAGACGCCGAACAGGCCGAGATCGATGCCTACATCGAAAGCCACCAGCCGAAGCCGGTCACGGTAGGCGACGTGGTGGGTGATGCTGCCGGCCCGGAAGCGGGCGCCGCGGATGCGGAGTCGGCTCCGCAACCCCAGGCCGGCGCCGAAGCGTCCGCCGAACAGGCCGATGCCGAATCGACCGGCGGCGGTTCCGGCGAAGACGGTCCGCCCGCCGCGGAGACATCGGGTACCGGCGACGCCGAGGAGACGGCGTCTAAACCGGAAGCTTAGCTTCATCCGACAGCGGGTTCGCTCAAGACAGAGAGTTGGGGCATTGTCCTCAACTCTTTGTTGTATGGATTCTGCAGATTCCGGACAGGCAGCGCAGTGAATACGAGGAATTGGCGGGATGAACGGAAACGTCAAAACGGTATCGTTCTATACGCTCGGCTGCAAGTTGAATACCTACGATACGGAATGGTATCGTGAGCAATTCAGACAGGAGGGTTATCATGAGGTCGCGTTCGGACGCCAGGCCGACGTAACGGTTGTGAACACATGCACGGTGACGGGACAGGGCGCGGCTCAGTCACGGCAGATGTTGCGTCGGGCGCATCGGGTATCTCCCGAAGGCACGGTCGTGGCAATGGGCTGTTACGCCCAGACCGACCCCGACGTGCTGACCGAAATGCCTGAAGTCGATCTCGTTGTCGGTACGGCCGAGAAGACCCGGCTGCTCGATCTGATCAACGATACGTGTTCCATCGGACGAAGTTACGTAACCCGGCGCAGAACGGCTGAATTCCAGGAAATGGACATCTTCAATTTCGGAGGAAGGGCGCGCGCGTTCGTAAAGATCCAGGAGGGTTGCAACGAGTTCTGTTCATTCTGCATCATTCCGTTTGCGAGAGGTCGGAGCCGCAGCCGCAGTCTGCGCAGCTGTCTCGACCAGGTGCGGAGGCTGGTTGACGCCGGCTATCAGGAGGTCGTCCTTGCGGGCGTACACATTGGAGACTACGGCGCGGATCTGGACGGACACGGACTGCTAGATCTGTTCGAGGGCATCGAGCGGATCGAGGGCCTGCGGCGGTTTCGCGTGAGTTCGATCGAAGCGTCGTACATCAGCGACGCCATGGTCGATTTCTTCTCGTCGTCATCCAGGTTCTGCAGGCATCTGCATATTCCCCTCCAGAGCGGCGACGACGGGATTCTAACGTCAATGCGCAGGCCGTACACGCGTGCGCGTTACCTCTCGCTGATCGAGACGCTGGCTGAACGGGTACCGGGAATCGGCCTGGGCGCGGACGTGATGGTGGGGTTTCCCGGAGAAACCGATGGGGCGTTCGCCAATACGTTCGATCTGGTTGAAAAGGGTCCCCTGGCATTCCTGCATGTGTTTCCCTTTTCACCACGGGCCGGCACGTTTGCGGCGAGAATGGGCGGGGAAGTGGATGCCGCCGTCAAGAAGCGGCGAGGCGTGTTGCTGAGGCGTCTTGGCGAGCGGAAGACAGAGGCCTTCAATCGCCGCTTCGAGGGGCGGACCATGGACGTACTCTTCGAAGACAGACGCGAGCCGGAAACCGGATACCTGCAGGGCGTTACCGGCAATTACATTCGCGTCTTCGCCCCGGGGCCCGACAGCGCGAAGAATGCCGTCGCGCCGGTGCGGCTGACTGACGTGCGGCCGGGTCGGGTCATCGGAAGCATGGCGGACGTCGGTCCTGAGATCTGCCGCGGAAGAGCCGAAGCCCCGCGTGAAGAAGGAGGCCGGGGCGGCGTATTGCGCAATCGTTGCTAGGAACCGTCAGATGGCACGGCCAAGAGACGTCACGCCCGCAATGGAGCAGTACCTGCGTTTCAAGGACGAACACAGAGACGCAGTACTGCTTTTCAGAATGGGCGATTTTTATGAGACGTTTTACGACGACGCCAAAGAGGTCTCCGGCCTTCTCGGGCTGGCATTGACGTCCCGCAACAACGGCAGGGGAGGCGAAAGCGTGCCGATGGCCGGCGTGCCACACCACGCGCTTGATACCTACCTGGCGAGGTTGATCAAGGCCGGTCGCAAGGTCGCCATCTGCGAACAGATGGAGGCGCCGCAAAAGGGCAAGGCGGTCGTGCGGCGCGAAGTCGTCCAGGTGGTGTCTCCGGGTACCGCGCTCTCGGATAATTTGCTCGATCAGAACCGGAATAACTATCTTCTGGGTCTCTGGGTGGCGTCGAACCGGCTGGGCGCCGCGGTAACGGACCTGTCCACCGGTGATTTCCGTACCATGGAACGGGACGAGGATGAATTGTGGGAAGTCCTGGAGCGGATCAGTCCCGCCGAAGTGCTCGCCCCCGAATCATGGGTGGAAGCCAATGAGGACGAGATGACGCGGCGAATGCCGGGAACGCTCCTCGTCCGGGCGGAAGACTGGCACTTCGGATTCGCTTACGCGCACGATTTGCTTCTGGAACATTTCCGGGTCAACTCGTTAAAGGGTTTCGGCTGCGACACGCTGACGGTGGGCGTCAGCGCGGCAGGCGCGGTGCTGGCGTATCTGAAGCAGAACCAGAAGGGCGCGGTTTCGCACATCACGCGTCTGTCACGAGAGTCCGACAGTGCGTACATGGGTCTCGATCTGGTAACCCAGCGGAACCTGGAACTGATCACGTCGATTCAGGAAGGCCGGCGGGAAGGGACGCTGTTGTCCCTGCTGGACCGTACCTGCACCGCCATGGGAGCGCGGACGCTTCGGTCATGGCTTTCTCAGCCGCTGCTGGATATATCGAGAATCGAATCCAGGCAGGACGCCGTGGAAGATTTCGTACGCCATCCCGTTCGGCGTGAGTCGGTCCGTGAGGCCCTGAAGCACGTCGGGGACCTCGAGCGGTTGATGTCACGTATCTGCTGCGGGCGCTGCAGCCCCAGGGACCTCGTGGCGCTCAAGACGTCGCTTCAGGCCATACCGGGTCTGCGGGACACGCTGGATGAGTCTGCATCGGACCTGCTGGTGAAAGCGAGGCGTCAGGGGTTGCCGGAATCGGGCGAACTGGTCGAGCTGATCCGCCGCACGGTTGTGGATGAGCCGCCGTTCCAGTTGAGTGACGGGGGCATCATCAGGGAAGGCCATAACGCGGAACTCGACGAACTTCGGGACGCGGCGTCCGGAGGGCGGCGGTGGGTGGCTGAATTGCAGGCGCGAGAGCGGGAGCGTACCGGCATTCCTTCGCTCAAGGTCGGATACAACAAGGCCTTCGGGTACTATATCGAAATCACGAAGGCGAATATGGACAGGGCTCCGGACGACTATCTGCGCAAACAGACCCTGGTGAACGCGGAGCGCTTCATTACCCCTGCGCTGAAAGAGTGGGAAGCGAAGATCCTTGGCGCCGACGAGCGGGCGAAAGAACTCGAAAAAGAGCTGTTTCAGCAACTCAGGGTTGAAGTCGAGGGTTGGGTGGACGAGGTGCAACGCACGGCGCGCGCCGTGGCCGTGGTGGACGTGCTGGCCTGTCTGGCAGAGGTCGCTGCGGTGAACGACTACGTCCGTCCGAAAGTGGATGATTCCACGGGTATCGATATTCGGGAGGGTCGTCATCCCGTTGTCGAAGGCTTGTTGCCGGCGGGCAAGTTTGTGCCCAACGATTTCTTCGTGGATGGCGAAACCGATCAGGTGCTTATCATAACCGGTCCGAATATGGCCGGGAAATCCACGATATTGAGGCAGATCGGTCTGGTCGTGCTGCTGGCGCAACTGGGCAGCTTCGTTCCCGCAAGGGCCGCGCGCGTCGGCGTGGTGGACCGGATTTTCACCCGTGTGGGCGCCTCCGACAATCTGGCCAGGGGCGAGTCCACGTTTCTTGTGGAGATGAACGAAGCCGCGAATATACTGAACAACGCCAGCCCCAGAAGCCTGGTGCTTCTGGATGAAATCGGCCGCGGCACCAGTACGTTCGACGGGCTCAGCATTGCCTGGGCCATGACGGAATACCTGCACAACACGGCGTCCATACAACCCCGCACGCTGTTTGCCACTCACTACCATGAATTGACGGAACTCGAAGAATCGCTTGCGAGAGTCAGGAATTACAGCGTGGCGGTCAGGAAGGAAGGCGACCACGTGACGTTTCTGCACCGGCTGGTGCCCGGCGGGTGCGACCACAGTTACGGCATCGAGGTGGCACGGCTTGCCGGAATGCCACGCAGACTGATTGCAAGAGCCCGCGAAGTGTTGCGCAGGCTGGAAGCAAACGACTTGACCCCGGCGGAAAGGAATACAACGGCCTCCGTGAGTCGTGAGGCAGCCGACGCCATCGGACAGATGAATCTGTTCGACCGGCCTCCGGAAGACCCGGTTCTGACCGAGTTGCGCAATCTGGACCTGGGCGAGACCACGCCGCTCGAGGCTCTGGTTACACTGGATCGATGGAAAAAGGAGATAGATGGGAGGGCGTGACGGCCGGCGCCGCGCATTCGGAGGCAGAGGAACGTCTTGAAGATTGCGCGGTGCGATCTGACGACTCGTTTACCGGGTACCTACAGGACGTCGTCTGACGTTCCGTTTATGCGCTGAACGGATGAGACGCCGGGCACGGAGAGAATCTTCTTTCTGAGGTCGCGGAGTTGCGCGACGTTTTTGACCTCTACGGTGAACCGGTTTCCGACGTGGCCGCTGTCGGTGTTCAGCATGCCCTCGATCACAGGCACGCCGAGGCCCGATATCGCGTTGCTGATGTCCCGGAGGAAATTGGGGCGGTCGACGCCGTTGACGCGAATTTGCACCGTGAATGTCGTTTCTTCCTCGGAATTCCAGTCGACGTCAACCAGGCGGTCGCGGCCTTCAGGCAGGTTTGAAATGTTGTGACAATCCCGCCGGTGCACGGAGATGCCCTTGCCCCGTGTAACGACGCCGAGAACGACGTCGCCGTAAATGGGCTGGCAGCAGCGCGCGAACTGAATCATCAGGTGATTCAGACTGTGAATGACGATCGGGTTTTTTCGGGCCGGTTTCCTGGGTTCCGCGCGCTGTCGTTTCGGAGTCGGGCGGGCCGCGGGAAAGATCTGATGGACCACCCGTTCCAGCGAGACGGTCCCGTCGCCCAGGCTGGCGTAGAGATGTTCGATGTCCCGAAGATTGAATTGCGCGGCGGCCGATTTGAGTTTGTCTTCGGTGGTTCGTTTACGTCTTCTCTTGAGTTCCCGGTCCAGGATGTCCTGGCCGATCCGGACGCTCTGAGAATACGCTTCCTCGCGCAACCAGCGCTTGATTCGGCTGCGGGCCTTCGCGCTCTTGACAAAATCGAGCCAGTCACGATTGGGTCTCTGGTGCGGCGAAGTCATCACCTCGACGGTGCTGCCCGTTTGCAGCGGGGTAGACAGGGGTACCATCCGGTCGTCCACGCGGCTGCCGGTACATCGCAGCCCCACGTCGGTGTGTACCGCAAATGCAAAGTCCAGAGGCGTAGCGTCTTCGGGCAGCTGGATGAGGTCGCCCTTGGGGGTGAACACGTAGATCTCGTTTGGAAAGAGATCCACCTTAAGGTTATCCATGAATTCCCGCGGATCGCTGGTTTCGCGCTGCCACTCGAGCAGGCTGCGCAGCCAGGCCATGTGACGGTCCATTTCGGACGGGCCGCGCTTGCCCTCCTTGTATAGCCAGTGGGCCGCAATCCCGACCTCCGCGGTCTGATGCATTTCCCGCGTGCGGATCTGCACTTCCAGCATGATGCCGTTCGGTCCAACAATCGTGGTGTGAAGCGACTGGTACATGTTGCTCTTGGGCGTGGCGATGAAGTCTTTGAAGCGGGCGATGACCGGCGGATACCTGGTGTGAACCAGGCCCAGAACATTGTAGCATTCCGGGACGGTTTCAACCAGAATACGAAGCGCAAGAAGATCATAGATCTCGTCGAACGTTTTGCCACGCACGTTCATCTTCTTGTAGATGCTGCTGAAATTCTTCGAACGTCCCGTCATTTCGGCCTGAATTCCCGCTTTTTCGAGCGCTTTTTCGAGCGGTTTCTGCACGGCTTCGATGCAGGACTCCCGTTCCTCGCGCGTCAGGTTGATCTTTTCCTGGATATACCGGTACGCTTTCGGTTCCAGCCACTTGAGGCTGAGGTCTTCGAGTTCCGCACGCATTCGGGACATGCCGAGCCGGTGGGCAAGGGGCGCGTAGATATCGCGACTTTCGTAAACCATGCGTTCCTGGCTTGAGGGCCGCATGTATTTCAGGGTGCGCATGTTGTGCAGGCGGTCCGCCAGCTTGACGAGAACCACGCGGATATCCCGGGCCATCGACAACAGCATCTTGCGGAAATTCTCGGCCTGTTCCGATTCGGGGCTTTGAAACGAAAAATCCTTGATTCGGGAGACGCCATCCACGAGGCCGGCGATTTCGGGCCCGAAGTGGGATTCGATCTGAGAGAGCGGAACGCGGGTCTCGTCGACAACGTCGTGCAGCAGGCCGGCCGCGATGGTGGCGGCGTCCAGGCCGAGGTCGATCAGGATGCGGCACACGGCCACTGCATGGGAAATGGCGGGATCGCCCGATTTACGTTGCTGGTTGCGATGCGCCAGTTCGGCAAAGTGGTAGGCTTCGGCAATGAGGTTCAGATTCTGGTTCGGACGGACGTCGATCGCAGCCCGGAGCAGGTTCTGAAGATCGGGGAAAGCCGACTCGGATTCGAAAATGGTTTCGATGGCGGGGTGGGATTCGGATCCAGCCGTCAGCAGCGCCACGGAGACCTCCGTCGGAAAATACCGGCCCACGTCCCGGGGCCGTCTCTTGGCGAATACCATCAGGCCTTTCAATTTAACATATCGACGCGTCTGAGTCAACCGCTGGCGGCGGACTCCGGGGGCCGAGTTTTCTCATCATCGGAGTCCGGCGCGCGGCGCTGTTACCGGGCTTTCGTGCCCCTCTCGGCAGACTGCCCGTACGCAGGGCGGCCCCCGCGGTAAGATGCGATCGACCGATGACGGAGTGTGTGGAGGTCCGACATGTCCATTGGAGATATCCGGGGGGTCGTGGCGGTGCTGGTAACGCCGTTCGACGACCGGGAAGAAATCGTATTTGAAGATATCGGGCGGCAGGTGGAGGCGGCGGTTGCATTCGGCATCGGTGCGGTCTGTCTGCCTGCCTACGCGAGCGAGTTTTACAAGCTATCGGGACGCGAGCGGCTTGCTGTCGTTCGTGCGGCGGCGGCGTCCGCCGCCGGGAGAATTCCGATGGTCGGTCAGTCGAACCACCCTTCGGCCCGGCAGGCGGCGAATTTCGCGCGGGCAAACGCGGATGCCGGCGCCGACGTCATCAGTTTCGCGATTCCGAGGCAGTTCGGAACGACGGATGCGGACCTGCTGGCCTATTGTCGGACCGTCTGCGACGCGGTGCAGGTCCCGATCCTGATCCAGGACTTCAATCCGGGCGGGCCGACCGTCGACGGCGCCTTCTGCCGTCGACTTCGCGAAGCCTGCGACAATTTCAGGTATATCAAGCTGGAGGAACCGCTTCTGGGTCGCAAGCTTCGCGGCATTCGGGAGGAGACGGGCGACCAGGTCGCCGTGCTGGAGGGGTGGGGTGGCATGTATATGCCCGACCTGTTCGAGTGGGGCGTTGCAGGCGTGATGCCGGGGCTCGGGCACGCGGATGTGATGAATCGGATCTGGGAGTTGGGGTCGGCTGGTGACGTGGACGGCGCACTGGACGCGTTCGACGCGATCCTGGCGCAGATCGTCTTCTCGCTTCAGGATATGGAACTCTACCTGACGGTGGAGAAG
Organism: Gemmatimonadota bacterium; assembly: GCA_028873695.1. Classification (GTDB taxonomy): domain Bacteria; phylum Latescibacterota; class UBA2968; order UBA2968; genus JAAXHE01. Next base: position 14,217 of record JAPPNU010000048.1, read on the forward strand.
CGGCTGTTGGCCGCGCGGGGCATCATCGGGCGTTCAACCGTGCGCAGCCTCGCGTTGACACCGGACCGGGAAACACTGTTGCACGCGGACCGGCTGAATGAACGGGTGTTGCAGGCTGCCCACGCGTTGGGCTTCGCGCGGCGACCGCTGGACTGACCCGAAGTGCGAGTTTTCGCTTGCCTGCGCGAAGAGAACAGGCTAAATTGTCGACGTATGATATTGTACCCGCGTCAGTGGGGAAGGTCATCGGTCAAACAAGGAGTCTGACCCCGATATGCGAGGGCCCCGATACAATACGGTGATGGAGCGGTGTCATCCCCGAACGGAGACCGTGCCGCTGTCTTTCATCCTCCGGCATTCGCTCGATCCCGATCCATATGCAAATACGGATCTGGACGTCGAAAAGCTGGATGCCGTCAGGAACGCGATCGAGCCTACGCTGACGGGCCGAAAGTACGAGGTACTGCTCCTGCGTTCGCAGGGCAAGTCCATGGCGGAAATCGCCATGCTGCTGTCCGTCTCCAAAAGTACGGTGCGGAATTATTACCTTCAGGCGATAAAGCAGGTGCGGGAGGCGCTGGGCGTCGAAACGGAAGCGTCCCGTACGACTGTGGGAGAGGAAGGGGTCGAAACCGTTTCGCCGGCAAAGGGCTGTTAAGTTGGCGGGACGGTAGGAGGGGTGACAGGGGCAGCTACTGGCTGTCTTTTTTTATTGGACCGTTTAACGGCGGGTCCCGCCGACAACAGAGAGAAGAAAGGAGCCTGCGATGGCGGTATTTCTACACACCAGAATTCGGGTAAGCGACCTGGACAGGTCGGCGGCGTTCTATTGCGACCATTTCGGTTTTGTGGTAAAGAGCAGGTCGGAAAAGTCCCCGGCGGGAAATCAGATCATGCACCTGGAATTACCGGGCAACGCCCATACGCTCGAACTGACCTATTCGGACGATTACGAGTTGAACGTGCCGGAGGATCTCATGCATTTCGCAATCGGCGTGCCGGATCTCATCGCCTTTTGCGACGGTCTCGAGAACAGGGGCATCGAAATCTGGCCCGGCGATTGGCGTGATACGTTTCCGACGGGACGGAAGATGGCCTTCGTGGACGACCCGGACGGTTACGAGATCGAACTGCTGGAACGGGCCTGACGGTGGAAGGCCGGGCATTCGATACGTTCATACGCGTTACGTCCGTCTCTCCGTCCCCACGCGATGGGCCTCGACCGCGGTGCGCCTATCCCCGTTTGGGTACGCGCCAGTTGGGATGCCAGACGGAGGTCTCGGGCAGGGTTTCCGCCGACCAGCTGTTCTGCATGGTTTCAAATCCCGCGAGCGCCGGGCCGACCACCTTCTCCCAGAGTACCTCCACGTCTTCATAAGTTCGCAGCTGGTGATCCGGGTTTCCTTTATTGTATTCGTCGAGGAGTTCCCGGGCCTTTTCGCCCAGCCAGCGGACTTCGTCCGCCACCATGCGTTCGCCAACGCGGCGGTCTGATTTCCGTACCGTTGGCCCCATTGCAAAATGGGGTCCGGGGGCCGCTTCGGGAGGCAACCGGGACATGTCCACGCAGTCCGGATGAAGCGCCCAGAGGAGCGACGTTTCCACCTTACCGGCGTGGTCGCCGCCGCTTTTCCCGTCGTTGTCGAAGCCGGGCTGATTGGCTTCGTGGTCCGGAAGGCCGTAGAGCCTGGTGCCCGCGTGGGGTTGCACCAGGTCGATCAGCGTTTTGAGGTCTTTCCAGTTGGGACCGTAATGACCCGTGATGAAGATGGCGGCGTGGAATCGGAGATGATCGGCCATCCGGATGTGGTAGCAGATGTTCTTGAAATGCTGCCAGGGCGGCATGCAGGTCATCCAGGAGCGATTGACTTGCCCCACGGTTCGCTCGAGCCACAGCGCATACCCGCCCAGTTCGTGTATGTGCCAGAAGTCCGGCGGGGCGACGATGCCGCCGTGCGCGCGCGCGGCCTCGCAGGCGATACCGTGGGCCTTTAGACCGTCCAGGCCCACCGCGTCGTGCGGCCCGTGCGGTTCGCAAAGGCCGTACGTGAAGTAGACAAGCGGGCAATCGTCATATGCGGCTTCCAGCTGGTCGGGAAACATGCGTTCCCACTGTACCTGGCGCATTGCGAACCTCCTCCCGGATCGTCGAACGCCGGTGCGTACCGGCTGAGTTGGAATCAGGCTGTATTCGGAAGCGATGGGCGGCGGCGGTCCCGGCCCGCGGTCTACTGCACCCTGCCCCGGCCGGCAACGGCCCACACGGCTTCCACAATTCCGTTCCTTACCGCGTAGGCGGTATCGTGCAGATTGGTTGTCATCCCCTGGTGCTGGGGAATTATCGAAAGGCGTTCCCCTACCCGGATTGCACGTTCGCAGGCGCTGACGTCAATATGGCCGTGTTCTACCGACATGCCGTATATTCTGGCATCGGGGTGTTCCACGATGTAACCGTACGGGATGGGGGGATAGCTCGCGAAGGTTTTCTGGCCGCCGTCCACGATAATGCGTTCGGGGGTGGGGGTGCTGACAACGGTCACGATCATGCGCGATGCGCAGGTGACGGGGTTCGGTGGGTTGTCCGTGCGATTGATACGGCGCATTCCCTCGAAAACGTAGGAGCCGATTCGGGTTTCGGTGCAGCCAATCTGTTTGGAAACGGCTTCGCTTCCGGTCCCGCCTCCGCTGACAACGGGCACCCGGATGCCGGCGTCTTCCAGCAGCGCCCGTGTACTTGTAAGGAAGGGTTCCGCCTGCGGCCGGCTGGGATAGGTCATAATACCCCGGAATTGGAGGCCGGGCAGCTGGACGACGTTACGGGCGAGTTCCAGGGCTGCCTCAGGAGACTGGACGCCGCACCGGTTGCCGCCGGTATCCAGTTCGATCAATACGGGGATATCCGGTTCTCCCGCCTGCTCTGAAATACCGCGGGCCGTCGTCTCCGAATCCAGGGCTACGGTTATTGTTGCCCGCTTCGCGAGACGGACGAGGCGTTCCACTTTTCTGGCGCCAACGATGTTGTACGGAATGAGGATGTCGGTAATTCCCGCATCGGCCATCGCCTCCGCTTCTCCCAACTTCTGGCAGACGATTCCCGCGGCGCCGGCCTGAAGCTGAAGCCGGGCTATTTCGGGGATCTTGTGGGTCTTGGTATGGACCCGAAGCGCGATTCCGTGCCGGCGGCAGGATTCGGCCAGATCGCGAATATTTCTGGACAGTATGTCGAGATCTATGGTCAGCGCGGGTGTATCCAGATCCTCGACTCGCATGGGAAAGATCCTCTTCATCCAGGGATTGACTTCAATTCGACGGAAACAGCAACGCGTCGCCGAGGCGAAACCTTCCGAAACGGGCAGAATACGTGATCAAAAAGTGCATTTTTTCAGTTAACGTCCAGCAACCTGGTGTATCCTGGTAATCCGCAGTTAAATCGCCTTTATCAATTTTTACATATTCGGTTTAACGTCCACGAAAACATACGAATCCTGGTTGACTTGCACATATCCGAACTAACGTCATCGAAAAACGATGAATCCCGGTTAAGTGTGGCTTGAACGGCTAAGTTAAGTGCCGGGTGGGGATAATTCAAAGATAAAAGAACGTGCGTGGTGTCTACCTTTTCGTTGATTTCGCTTGACAGCGCATGCCGCGCCCGGCTAATTGAGGGTCTGGCACGTAGCGAAACCGTAGCTTGAGGGGGGAAAATTGTCAATACAGATCGGGTTTATCGGCGCCGGGGGTCGTGCGAGATCCCATATGCGGGTTTTACAGGCGATTGAAGACGTGGAGATCGTGGCGATTTGCGACGTGCGGCGCGAGTCCGCCGAGCAGGCGGCGGGTGAATACGGCGCGAGGCCGTATACGGACCATCGGATGATGCTGGACCGTGAATCGCTGTCCGCGATGTACGTCTGCGTCCCCACGTTTGCGCATACGGACGCCGAGATCCTGGCGGTGCGGCAGGGTGTGCATTTATTCGTGGAAAAACCCGTAGCGCCGACAATGGAGAAGGCCCTCGAAATCCTGGAGGCCGTGCGGGAGGCCGGCGTTTTCACCTGCGTGGGATACCAGTTGCGCTATTCCGGCATCGCGCAGCAGGCGAAGGCCTTTCTGGAGGGTCGAAAGATCGGGATGGCCGCCGTCCACAGGTGGGGCGGACTGCCCGGAACGCCATGGTGGCGCGTGATGGCGCAGTCGGGCGGCCAGATTGTCGAACAGACCACTCACCAGGTGGATCTGCTGCGCTTCCTTGTCGGCGAGGTGTCGGAAGTGCACGCCTACTATGCGTTGCGTACGCTCGATGACGAGGAAAACCTGGATATACCGGACGTACATTCGATCAATTTGAAGTTCGAGACGGGGGCAATCGGCTCGTTGTCCTCCACCTGTACGTTTCGAAACGGCGGCGGCACGGGACTCATGTCGTTCGTGTTGAAGGACATGCGAGCGGAATTCGGCGCGGACGGTCTTGTGGTCCATCCGGCGTCCGCGGCAGACCCGGGACCCGTTCATCGTGACGCCGGAGATATTGACGAGGTTTTCGTGGATGCCATCCGCAAAGGGGACGGATCGGCAATCCTGTCGGACTACGAGGACGGCGTGCGTTCGCTCGACGTGACCCTTGCGGCAAACCGTTCCGCCGACAGCGGCGCGCCGGAAGCGCCTTTCTTCTCAAGTACGGGCGGGGCCGGTCGGGAACCGGCGGCCCATTTCCGCGTGTAAAACATGATTACCTGAAGCGGCGATCCGTTTAACACCTCGGACAAGGGGACGTAATGGAGGACAACGCATGAAGTCACAGCGTCACCGGCGGCCACGTTCCGGTCGGATTCTGGTCGATTACCTGAAGTCGATCTTTTTTGCCGTATTTCTGGCTGTATTGATCCGCGCAACGCTGGTGCAGGCCTATCATATTCCGTCAGGTTCCATGGAGAACACGTTGATGGAGGGCGACTATGTTCTCGGCGACAAGCTGACGTTCGGTACGCAGATTCCCGATCGTCTGCCCGTTCTGAACTACAAGCTGCCTTCCTTTCGATTGCCGGGCTTTCGTTCTCCGAAACCCGGCGACCTGGTGATATTCGAATACCCGCAGGATCCGTCGCGGGACTTCATCAAACGTTGTATCGCGGTGGAAGGACAAACGATCGAGATCAGGAACAAGATTGTCTATGTCAACGGAAAGCCGTTCGTGAATCCCTCGGGCGTGAAGTTCATGGACCGGCGCACGCAACCAAAGCGGTATAGCCCGCGCGACAACTACGGCCCGTATCTGGTGCCTCCGGGCCATGTATTCGTGATGGGCGACAATCGGGACAACAGCGACGACAGCCGTTTCTGGGGACCGGTTTCGCTCGACAGGGTGAAGGCGCACCCGCTGCTTATCTACTTTTCCTGGAATTCCGGCGCGCCGCTCTGGAATCCGTTCGTGAAGATTCGATGGAGACGACTGGGCATGGTGCAATGATCGTCGCCCGGTGTTTCCAGCAAGCGATGACGGGACTGCGCCAGATAAAAAATCGCATTGGACAGGCGGGAGTGTGAATTCAATACAAAGGAAGGCAAACCCCATGTCCGGACGACGTTGCAGTTTCCGGTTCTGCCTCGTTTTGCTTTTCGCGGCGCTGAGTTGCGGCCCGATACCGGAGGATACCGCCAACAATCCGACAGGCGACGCCGATGGCGACCGGGTGTATTCCAACGATGAATGGGGATTCCGGATTACGGTCCCGGACGTGTGGGGGTGGACGGCCCAGACGTCCTTCCAGACCCGGGAGCCGAACGGATTGCCCAGGGTTGAAGTCGTTATGAACCGCGAGCCGATCTCGGGATTCGGGGCGGTACTGACGTTGAGGCCCCGCGCGCTTTCAGAAAACGCGACACTTCAGACCGTTACGGCCGAACTCGAGGAGGAGTTCAAGGCCACCTTCCTGGGGTACACGGCCCAGGAGAAGCGCACCTTTCAGGTTTCCGGGCGCGAAGGCATCGAGTGGATTTTCCGGACGGTATTTTTGCGACGACGGGGAGATCGGTTCTTCGTAACGGTCGTGCTGGACGGACGAAAGGCTTATCTGATGATGGGTAACGGGATGTCCGCCGCCTTTCCGGTCGATGAATACCAATCAATTGTGAAGTCGCTTGAATTCCGGTAAAACCGGGAAAGCGGGACGTATTTCACGCATTCTGAAGACCGCTTCTGAACGTTTTATGTATTGGAGAGGAGTTCACCGGCTGCCCCGCGTCCGCAATTGATTCGCGGAGTTACTCTCTGCTCTACAGGGTTCGTATGGGATTCGACACTGTTCCCGGCGATCCCTTTTTTTCTGCTCTGCTCAGTCCACCGGCTCGCAGCGTCGTCGAATCGTCACCAGACCGAGCCCGTCGGTCTGAAGGGCTTCCCGGAAAATACGGCGCATACGAGCCTCCGGGTCCGTTTCTTCAACCGTCCAGATCGCGTCGACGCCGCAGGCCGCGGCCAGTTCGTTGATGGCAACCACGGGTCCGGGTTTTCCGTTGACCGGGACGCCTCGATCCGGAGTGGGTTGACCCCCGGTCGTGAGTGACCCGTCGTTGTCGAGTACCACAAGCAACAGATCGGCGCCCGTAGACCGGGCGTGAATTAACGCGTTGACGCTGCTGTGATAGAAGGCCGAGTCCCCTGTAATGGCCACGGCGCGTTCCACAACGCCCGCCTTCCGGAGTCCCAGCGCCGCGCCGACGGCGGATCCCATACACAGCTTGGTGTCGAGGTGCCGGGCGGCGATAACGACGCAGCCGGGATCTGCGGTGAGAAACGGTTTCTGGCCCAGGGCGGCCGCTTCCTCACGGAGCGCGGCGAGGATTTCATTGTAGGGACAGCCGGCGCAGTGCGACTTTCGGTATGGCTTTTCCTCCTGCCAACCCGCTTCCGTGAAGACGCGCTTCGGCTTCAGGTCCGGCAGGCAGGCCGTCAGCGCCTGCTGCATCTGCCAGCGGAAGAGTTCGCCTTCTCCCGGTACGTGACCGCTGCGTTTGCCGATGACCGTCGGCGTGACGCCCGCGTCGTACCCGATGGTCTTGATGCCGTCTTCAAGATACGGGTCTACTTCCTCCAGAACCAGCACCTGCCTGCATTGTTTCAGGAAATCCGTGATCAGGCCGCAGGGAAGGGGATAGACAGATGCGAGTTTCAGGCGCCTGAGCCCCGAGATATCCGCGCCCTCAAGCGCGTCCTGAAGTTTGGTGTGGACGAATCCCGACGCGATGACGCCCAGTTCTCCGGCGCCGTCGATCCGGTTGAAGGGAACATCCTCGAACGATTGAGAGATGTCCTTGAGATTGCGATGGAGCCGCCGGTGGTTGGGTATGCAGTTGGCAAGGGACGAAATCCAGCGCATCGGCTCTCTGTCCGGTTCCAGCGCCTGAAGGGCGGCCGGCCTGCGCACAGGGGGCAGGTCGGCTTCGCAGACGCTGAAGCTCCGTGTGATGCGCAGGATCACGACCGTACGGAACGACTCGGAGAAGTCGAACGCCCAGCGCATCATTCGCCGTCCTTCCGCCGGCGTCGCGGGCTCGAGCATGGGGATTTCGGCAAGGGGGGCGAAGAACCGCCCGTCCTGTTCATTCTGCGATCCCCACGCTCCGGGATCGTCGCCCATGAGGATCACCAGCCCGGCATGGACGCCGGTCATGTTCAGGACCATCAGCGTATCCAGCGCCACGTTCATACCCACGCTCTTCATACACACGAGCACACGGCGGCCGCCCTGGGAGACGCCCGCGGCGACGTCCAGGGCGATACGTTCGTTCAGGCACCACTCGGCATCGTGGCCGTATTCGGCCGCTGTGTCCGAAAGCGCCGTAAACGTGCCGGTGCCCGGCGAACCGGGGTACCCGGTAACGCAACTCACACCGGCCTCGATCGCGCCCCAGGCCAACGCCGTATCTCCATTGATGCGCATTGCATTCATCGGGGTCTCCCTTGCGAATCGTTGCGATAATGGACGGAAGAACGATGTTACCGGTACATCCGCGGCTTGTCAAGCGCTAATGGGAATTCGACGGACTATCAGATAAACCCGATAAGCCGCCAGTAGAGGAAGTTGAGGGGTATGAGAAACACGAGCGAGACCAGCGCCAGAAGAACCATAATACGGATGAACTGCCCCATATGCACGTAGCGGAAGCTGTACGCCAGGATGAACGGCGCCGCCTGGTACGGAAAGAACCCGCAACTTGCGACAATGGCCATGCAGAGGGCGGCGGGAAGCGGCGCCAGGCCGGTCTGGGCGGCGACGTCCAGGAGGACGGGCGTGAGAATGGCGGCGACCGCGGCCGTGTCCGCAAGAAAATTGAAGGGTAGAATGAAGGCCGAGAGTACGCCAAGCCGGGTAAGCGGGCCGCCGTCGAAACGACTCAGCCAATCTGTAAACTGGTTGGCAAGCAGGGGGCTGAATCCGGTGGTTTCGAGCGCGTGACCGACGGAGAACGCGGCGGCGATGTAGATGAGCAGCGGGAAGTTGATCTTTTTCAGCAGGTCGGGGTGCAGGGGTCCCAAACCGGGAAGATAACAGGCCAGAACGAGGCCCAGGCCCACGTAGGCAGGATGGATGCCGTGCACGGCGTCGGTTGCCCATAACAGTATGCCCGCAATCAGGATGCAAAGGGTTTTCTTCTCTTCGGCGGTTACGCGGCCGGGGACTTCCTTGTCGACGTCGAGCTTCGTCCGGATCCGGTATTCGCTTCGCACGGGCAGTAACATGCGGATCAGAACGTAACAGCACGCGACCCGGCACAGGGAGAATACGGGAAAGAGATAAAGCGTCCACTGACCCCAGTAGACGGTGATGTCCCGGGATTCCAGGACGCCGAAGACCACCAGGCTGGGCACCGAAGCCGTGAGGACACCGGTACCGCCGTAGTAGGTGGAACAGGCCAGAGAGAGAATCAATGCCGCGCTTACCCGCGATCCCGGCGGTTCGCCGAGCGTCCGCAGCAAGGTGATGATGAGGGGCATGAGGATCAGGATTCGCACGACCCCCGAGGGGATGAGGAGCGCGGATAGCATGCCCAGCACGTGGAGCGCGAGGATGAGCCCGTTCAGGCTTCCGATGCGCTCGAGGACCAGGCGCGAGAGCCGTGTGCCCAATGGGGTTTCGGTGATGCCCAGGCTGAGGGCCATGCCGGCGAAGATGAGCCAGACAGTCTTGCTGGAGAACGGCCCGAATGCGGTCTCGAACGGGAGTACCCCCAGGACGGGGAAGAGGACGATCATCAGCAGCGAACTGTATTCCAGAGGGACGGGTTCGAACGTCCACAGCACGATCGTCGCAAGAGACAGCGCCAGCGCCAGACGCGGTACGGGATCGATGTCTGCCGGATAAAGGATGACCGCCAGCGGCAGAAGGACGGCGAGAATCAGCCCGGCTGCGGTTTTTCGGGTCATTATGGGCGTGCCCTGATTCATTGTGTGAACGCGGAAGATCGAAAATAGACAAAGAACTCACAAAATGCAATGAAATTAACAGGTTATGCGCGAATGAGGTTGAAGGGAGTACCTGGACTTTGAATGGAGATTGCCTTGCAGTTTGAGACGGACTTGAAGCTTTTAGAATCCGCCTGCCTCCTTCGAGAGGTAATATACTCATGCTTGACATTAGTAATGTATTTCGTTATTATGTGAATTTATGAATCGGTTTAGAAATAACGACTCCCAGCGCCTCTTCGCCGGGCAACGGATCCGGCGACTGCCGGCCGACATTCAGCGACGTGCGCGTGTGAGATTGCAAAGAGTAATGGCGGCAGCGGCGCTCACCGACCTTTCGGTACCGCCTTCCCACCGACTCGAAGCCCTGAAAGGCGACCGCAAGGGCCAGTTCAGCATCCGCATCAATGAGCAGTGGCGCGTGCGTTTTGTCTGGACGGACCGGGGCGCCATGGAAATCGAAGTCACCGACTACCACTGAGGAGGTTGCTTATGACAACCCCTGAACCGATACACCCGGGAGAACATCTGGCGGAGATCGTCGAAGAGCTCGGTATTACACAATACCGTCTGGCCAAGACGATAGGTGTGCCGCAAGTACGTATCCACGATATCGTCCACTGCCGAAGGTCCATCACGGCGGATACCGCGCTGCGAATCGGCAAGGCCCTGGGCATGACCCCCGACTTCTGGCTGAATCTGCAGCGGATGTACGACCTTGACGTCGCCCGTTCCAGGACAGACGTCAGCGCCATCGAGCCACTGGTCAAGGTATCGGGTTGAGCCAACTCAGCACAACAGAAGGGTACGACAGGAGATCGAAACAGCAGTGGATTTCCGCGTCGTTGAGGAAACCGCCGACATGCTGCCCGAATACGGCAGCGTGCCGATTGCATACGAAGTGAACAGCCGCTTTCGCGTCGAGAGGGTATCCGATGGCCTGGGGGGAATCCGGCTGATCGAGGAAGCCGTACAGTCGCCCTATATCAAGGACTATGACGAACTCGATGGCCCCGAACGATGGGCCCGCAGATCGTGGGACCTGTCGAACTGGATCTTCCTGGGCGCGTATGGGAAGCAAGAGAGAATCGGCGGCGCGATCGTCGCCTTTCACGGCGATGACATGAACTATTGCGAAGGGCGGGAAGACCTCGCCGGCCTGTGGGACATTCGCGTCCATCCGGAATATCGCGGACAGGGCGTCGGCAGCGCGCTGTTTCAGCACGCCGAAATCTCTGCCCGAAATTGCGGATGCACGCAATTGAAGGTCGAAACCCAGAACGTCAATGTCGCCGCCTGCCGGTTCTACGCGCGCATGGGGGCCCGGCTCGGCAGGGTCCATCTCTACGCCTACCGCGCCGAGGGTCTGGACGAGGTGGAACTGACCTGGTACAAGGACCTGTAGCGAAGCGGCAAGTCGCGATCCGATTCAGATGGCCAGCGATCCGATCGAAGTCTCCGCTCCCGTCCTGCCATTCCGGTTTATTGCGGCGACGCCAGCGCCGGTATTGTCGTTGAATTAGCGCGGCAACTTCGATATATTGGTGTGGCTACGGGTTTTCAGGCAGATTCACCAGGGGGAGACGCAAGGGCGGCCTGCTGTAATCCCTTCCGAAGATGACGTGAGGATTACTGCAAGAATCCGTGACGCGACTATGGAGAGATAACGTGACGCGCGACACTCAAAGTCGTGGCGCCTCGGAACCGGGGCCGGCGGCTCGTCTGTCCGAAAACGCGCTCAAGGTGCGACCTTATTTCCCAACGCTCATTTTTTCACTGGAAGTACCGGACAGCGAGATGCTGAATGCCGACCTGATCGAGGCGATCTACGCCGAACGAGAACGCGACAGGAGAGGGGTGCCCAAGTCGAACTTCCCGGAGTTGGGGAGTTGGCACAGCCACGTCAATCTGCACAAGGACGTTACGTTTTCGGAGTTGGTTCAATGCGTCGACGAGGCCTCGGACATGATGTGCCGCGAGCTTGGATATCACAGGTCCTATCGTCTGAGCATCGGTACGATGTGGTCGATCATCAATCCGCCGGGTGGCGTGAACCGTGCTCATATCCACCCCGGCTGCATCTGGAGCGGCGTCTACTACGTCCAGGCGCCCACGAATTCGGGTCGAATCGAGTTCATCGATCCGCGAACTCAAAACCTGATGAGTCCCGTCAAGTACATCCCCGACACCAGGCGTCCACGCATCTGCTGGACGAAGGTCCGATACAAACCCGTGGCCGGAAGAATGCTGATCTTCCCGAGCTGGCTGTACCATAGCGTGGCTCCGAATCGATCCAGGGCCAGGGGGAAGGACGCCGATCGGATCATCGTGAGCTTCAACCTGTCTCAGAAGAAGCGAGAGTAGATTTTCTGTAATCTGCATTTATTGGAATGGAAATAGATATGAGACACCTGAGACGATTTATCGCGGTCCTGTGCATCGTGATCCTGGTGGCTTTGGATCGGCCTTCGTCTGTTTCCGGGCAGAATGAGAAGGATGCTCCGTTGGGTGACCAGATCTCGCCCTTCCTTAGAAGCGAAAGGAGCATCGACTTACGTACCGGCTTCGGCATCGACGCTTCCAGTGACGACGATGATGACGACGACGATGAGGGCGATGAAGGCGACGAGGACGATGAGGGCGATGAAGACGATGAGAACGACGAGGGTGATGAGGGCGATGAGGGTGATGAAGACGATGAGGGCGATGAG
>JAPPNU010000033.1 GCA_028873695.1 Gemmatimonadota bacterium
GGGTCAGAGCTTCCTCATTCGTGAACCGGATCTGGCCGACCTCGTACAGATTGATGTAGTCCGTTCCCCTCTGCAGTTGCTGGCCGTTCAACCGGACGATTTCGCTTCCCTCGATGATATTGGTCCGCCCGAGCGCGTACTGGGACAACTGGTCCCGGTATTCGACCTCCAGGAAGTACTTGTGCAGCCTGCCGTCCTGGGTGAAGATCTGTTCGTTCGACAGGTTGTATATCCCGGGCGTTTCGTCCGGAAGGCCTTCGCCCTGCGTTTCCGGATAGGCCAGCCGTCCGTCGGTGTTCCGTGTCAGCATCGGCGCGAAGGGATACTGGTCGGGGAAGATCAGTTCGCCCCGCTCGAAATTGATCAGCGAGTAGTCGATATCGACACGCCGGTCGGGCCCGGAGTCGGCGTCCACCCCCCTGCGGTCGAGACCCAGCAACTGTATGTAGGGCGTTCCGTTCGGGTCGACTTCACTGTGTTCGCCTTCGGACCGCAACCGGTAGACCCTGAGGTCGAAGTTATTCGGATCGATATCCGTCTGGCCGAGATAGTACACGTTTCGCCACTCGTACTGCCAGGTACCCCACTGCGAGGGATCGTCCTGCACGTCGGGGGGGCGTTCCTGCTGCCGTTTGAGCAGACGCAACAGCGGGACGGCGCCGTCGAGGCGGCCGTACCTTCTGACTTCTCCGTCCAGGTTCACAGTCTCGTAGTACACCGCAAGCATGTCGTCTTCCTGGAGGGGTGTATTCAGCGCGATATAACCGAACCGTTCGTTTACGTAGAACTCGTCGGATTCCAGGTACCTGAACTTTCCTTCAATGAATTCATGCTGCTCGGAACCCTGGATGAGCACGCCCTCGGCGTCGTATACCGGGGGTTCCGGGAAAGCGCTGGCATTGACCAGCCTGGCCTGGTTGGTCAGGGTCACCTGTCCCGACACGTAAACCTGGATCGACCGGACCGAGTCCTCCGCCGCGATGTGGGAGCCGTTTACGTCCCTGCGTGAGAAATTCCGGCGGTAGCGTTCGTCGATGAAATAGTAGGTCCTGCGCCTGAAGTCGACGTCACGGATCGTCCGCTGGGACCCCATCGACCCGGCCTGGAACGTGGCGGATTCCCCTTCTCCCTTCTCCTGGCTGGCGATCGCGGTCAGGTGGAAGCCACCGAGCTGGCCGACCATTTTGATGCCGAACAGCCCGGTATGCTGTTGCGTGTAGCCCGTGAACTCCGTGTTCTTCAGTTCGAGGGAGACGTTACCTGCCTCGAAGCTCTTCAGAATGCCGTTTCCTTCCCGTCCGTCGTCGGAGACATCCTGGTACCGGATGGCGAGGTTGTTGTCGAGATCGGTGAACGCTTCGCTGTTCTGCTTGATGTTCACCTCGATTTTCTCACCGATGTTGCCCGTAACGGTAAACTCCTGGTTTTGCTTCATGGACACGTTCGGCGCGCGGGAAAACCGGTTGGTCGCCGTGCTCGCGCTGCCTTCGGTCCATTCGCTGGCCATGTCCATCTCGATGCGCTGGTTTCCGAGAATCCGGATTACGGGCGAGCCGCCGCCCAGGAAAGTAGGCAGGTTCACCGGCACATCCAGGGTCAGCAGACCTTCCTGGCCGAGTCGCGTTTCGGTGTCGAAGACGTAGGACAGCACGGACGTCCGCCACAGTTTCCTGAACTGAGCCGCGCTGCGCAGCCGGTAATACTGGTCGAAGGAGAGGACCAGCGGCGCGCGCCGGCCGAGTCCGCGTTCCTCGTCGATGTATGCCAGGAGTTGAAGATTGGGATAGACGACGGTCCGGCCGTCGAAAAGCCACGGCGTGTCGGAGAGCGTACGCAGCGGCGGTTTGTTTTGCCCGCGGGCGATTTCGTCAACCTCTTCGAAAGTTACGAAGTGCAGCCGTGCGCTTTCGAGCCGGATCGTCGGGCCTTCCCCCTGTGCCTGTACGGCGAAGGTCCACGCGGATACCAGCACGAGGCTGAGGATAATCGTGCAAATGCATTTCATAGATTAACGAAAATATACTTGGGAAGCGACGCTCGCAATACCTGTTGGCACGTCTGAAGAACGACTGAAGGATACCTTGCGTTCCATGCCGGGAAGCCCGCCGGCAAAAGGCTTGACACGGCCGGGAGTTGGGATTAGCGTAATCTTGCACACCGCGTTCGCGCGGATACCTCCGGATCCGATCCCGAAAACGAAACCTGGAGTATGCTTCCCATGGAACAACAAGCCTCCGAGTTGACCACGGGCG
>JAPPNU010000017.1:0-174543 GCA_028873695.1 Gemmatimonadota bacterium
CCAAAAAGCGCCTTGCTGCACAACAAACAAAAATACTCGCTTATTTAAGGACTAAGGAGCGAAGCCTTCGTGAGACCTATGAGAGGGCGGCGGAGGCATTGGCCGAGCTCTATCAACAGGTCGGCGGACTGGCGTTTGACAGAGACAGTGGACAAGCGGATGAATCTGCGGAACTGACGCCCTGAACGATCGGGTGGTGGAGGTGGTGAGGATGAGCACGAAGGAGCCCAGCTATGCCTGGCCCGAGATTTCACGCCCGGATATACAGGTCGCGTTGATGAAGACGGAGAAGGACACGGTGATTAGAATGCTGTGCGGTTTCACCCAGCCCAGGCCGCACGGCGACCACCACTGGTGGCAGTTCATCGGCACGAAGGGCAGCGTCGAATAGCGGCGGTCGCTCAACGAGAAGCCGAAGATGTGGCTCGCCGATACCCAGATGAATGACTGGGCGGAGGTGGACTGGCAGTACCAGCGCACAGATGCCCCGCCGGGCGCCCGGGGCAGCGGCCATGGCGATGCAGACTATTGCGTCCACACGCATTTCCGGGACGCCGTTCGCGAGGGAAAGCCGCTGCCGCTGGACGTCTACAGGGCGATGAACCCGACCGCACCCGCGATCCGTGCGTACGATTCGATCCTCGAAGGTGGAAAGCTCATGAAGGTCCACGACTTTCGCCCGGGTTCGGAACGCAATACAGGAGAGATGCCGGTGGGGGTGTGAACAGAGCAGCCAGACAATTAAACGGTTAGAAAGGGGAAAACACATGTCCAAAATACATTATTTTCAAAGATATTCCACACCTGAAAATACGATTACTAACAACACCTTACAGCTCTTGGCACGAATCTACCAGGACTCGGCATCTCGTGCGTCGAGTTTCCTGACGGACATCACTGGCGAACCCGTTGAGATCGGGATTGAAATAAGCCAACAGAAACCCGGGCCACAGTCGACTCCAGACGGGAGAATAGTCCAGAGGAGCTTCGAGATATTGATTGAATCAAAGATCGATCTTGAGTTTGACGGGAAACAGCTTCTTCACCACGCAGAGGGTTTCCAAGGCGAGTCACAACAGATTCTACTGCTGTTGACCAAGCAACACATCGACGCAAAGGATAAACAAAGGATTTCTGAGACCATAGGGAAAAAGTATCCAAATGTCGTTTTTTGCAACGCGACATTTGAGACGATTTGTACAGCACTTGGGGAACTATTCGCAGATCACGAAAACGAGATGCAAGCATTGTCTGATGACTACATTGATTATTGCAATGATGCCGGCCTGGTTGATCAATCACGATATTTAATGAGGATAGTTTCTTGTCGGGATACATTCGAGATCAATCGGGAACATGGCGTTTATTATGATCCATCGGACCGAGGGTATCGAAGGCATGACTATGTTGGGATTTACAAAGACAAAGCGGTTCGTATGCTTTGGAAAATCGAGAGTGTTTTTGATGTTGATTACGAGGGTGGGCGATTCGATAAGGCCCTGATACAGGGATGCAATACCGACAAGTATGACGACAAGCTTGTTACCGTTATTGGGGACGCGGAGAAACTTTGCGGACACATAATCAAAAAAGGCCATCGCTTTTTCTGCGGCATCCCGATCGAAACCAACTATGTCAAGACATCATTTGGCGGATTACGTAGTAAGAAGTACGTGAATTTGAAGGAAGAAATCGGAGACTTTTCCGGTGCATCTGAGGTCGCCGAGAAACTTAATGGCAAACATTGGCAGTGAAGGTTCCACTATATGAACACTCCGATCGTTTGTGCCAGCGTTTGACGATTACGACCGCTAGAAAGCCAATGGTGCGCGTTAATGATCGGGCATATGGAGCCAACTGACCCTCGCTCACTGGTGCCATTGTACCGATCATTGACAATGCGCAACCGACGCATTGGCGATTTCACGATAGGGTTGGATGGAGACTGAAAAGTGGCCATACCGGTTCCCACTAAGGTTCGCGAGCAAATCGCGTGGTCCTATGCGAACTTTGCAAGGGCGCACGCCGCGCTTGAAGATGGAGTCACGAAATATAAGGTCTTACATCACATCATTCGCAACAAGATGTACCATGGATTGCTGTCCGGGAAGATTTCTATGCGTTCTCTATACGACGATGAGCGCCTGAAAATGACGGTGCCGCAGGCATGTTACTACTGCGGTCATAGAGACAATCTGACGGTTGATCATCTCGTTCCTCTAGTGCGTGGAGGTCCAGACGAAGCAGATAACTTGATCTGGGCGTGCCGTTCGTGCAATAGCTCCAAGCAGGGGCGGGATATGCTGGTTTGGGCGAATTCGAAGGGGTTTTTTCCTTCAATATTGCTATTGCGGCGTTACATTAAGATCGTGGCTCGGTTTTGCGAAGAGAAGGGACACATGGTTATCAACTTGGAGAATTTCCCGCAGACAGACGCCCCGTTCGATGTGCGGCTGCTTCCAACGAAATTTCCACCACTGCCTGAGTTGAATTTGTGGGTCAAAACGAAATAGCAGGAACTCGGCGTCTTAACTGTGCTTCGATTGCCTGCGTTGACCAGATTAAAACGAGGGCTTTCAATTAGTGGGTTTCGATGTCAACGAGGGTGGTTAAAAGGGAGATGACGATGACCAATCTATTCATAAGAACGCCGATGGAAGCAAAAGCGCTTCGTGCAAGTCCATTTAAGACCGAAGACGAGTTTGAGCGTATGATCTTCGACACCCCTGATCTCCTTGGAGACATCTCTCTCATAACTCGCCAGATCCGTTCGGGCAACAAGCATGGGATTCCTGATATTATCGGGGTTGATAGCGACGGAAACGTCTGCATCGTCGAACTGAAGAACGAAGCCGTCGATTCGTCGATAATTCCGCAGGTCTTGAACTATGCGTTCTGGGCAGAAACAAATCCCGACTCTATCAAGACACTTTGGTTGGAATGGGACGACAAGCCTGACGACATTGTAGTCACTTGGGAAAAGCTCCAAGTTCGGATTATCGTAATTGCACCGTCAGTACTGCGTTCTACACTTGACTTGGTCGACAAGATCAACTACCAGGTTGACCTTATCGAAGTGAAACGTTGGGTGGCGGGAGACGAAAACGAGATCTTATCTGTCAACAAACTTGAGCAAGAGACGAAGGGGCAAACAAAACCGGTCAGCGGAATGCCCCAATACGATGAAACCTATTACAAGACCATTTATAACAGCACGAGTGTCGACCATTTTATGAAATATGCCCGGGACCTTGATCAATACGTGAAGAAGCAGAATTGGGATTTAGAGGTTAAATTCAACAAATATTACTGTGGTTTTAAGGTTGGTTTCTTCAATGCCTTTGGCATCGCTTGGATTGGAACGAAGTCATTTGCGTTCTTCTTAATGCTACCAAAAGATCAGGCAGAGACAGTGGACATTGCGATGAGCCGCTACGAGACTCAGTGGAAACGAGCATTGTACAATATTGAGCCCGGAAAGACGAAAATTCAGGAATTCAAGCGTCTCTTCGAACTCGCATACAAGAAACTGGGTGGAGAATAGGCCAAACAATAAACGGAACAAGCTGACAGATCGTCTGCTACGCGCTCCCTCCGATGTCACTGATTCTATTTCGGAAACCTTAGATTTGGTATTTTTCGCATGCAACGGCCATTCCGATGTCCTGACTGAATGGTCGTTTTCGTATTCAGAACGGCCTTAGTCGTTGCGCATCGGACGCAGCGTTCAAATCAATGAAGTCGGAAGACGTAGACAGATCGGTGTAAGGGGTCAGGGTTTTCGAAAAAATGGCTGTGGATCCAAATTGGGTGCCAAACGTACTCAGGTTTGTCAGGCGATTGGAATACTTGATAAGAGTAACGCTAAGCATATTGTTAACAACAGTATAATCGTCTTCTATGGGGCAGTACCTGTCACTGACCGGTTGACAGGTTGGCGATACTTTCCTATATCTGGTATTGCCGAATCCGAGACGTATAATTAAAGTACGACTCATTGCTGTCCAAGAACGTTGGGACTCTTGGAGGCGAGAATCCAATGGTGGCTTGGACTGACGTCGTATTCGGCTATTGACCTGGATACCGAGAACCAGGTCGTGATTTGTTCCCGTTTGCGAACGATTTTCGCCGCCGTTAATTTCGCGCCTTTCGTGGTTTCGGCGTTGCTTTGATGCCTTTTTTCGCGCCATTTCGCGTTATTCGTAGTTAGTCGTTCTCCGTTTTTGGACAGGTGTCATCTGACTGTAACTCGAAATCGCAGAAGGACTTCCTGATGCCACGTATTTTCGACAATATTGAGCAAGCTCTTCTTCCCGCACTCCAGGAGACGATGGCTGTTTCTGATCGCGCGGATTTCTGTGTGGGTTACTTCAACCTGCGTGGATGGCGGGCGATCGACGAATATGTCGAGGAATGGCAGGGTGGAGAAGGTAACTGCTGCCGGTTGATGGTGGGCATGCATCGATTACCGCACGAAGAGTTTTTACTTGCCAGGAGCCTTACCCGCCAGAATGGAAACTTGGACAATCAGAAAGCACTTCGTTTGAAGAAAGGGCTAGCACAAGAATTCAGGGATCAACTCGCGACGGGTGCGCCAAGCAATGTAGATGAGGCCGGTCTTCGCAGGCTATCAGTACAGATCAAGGCGAAAAAGGTCGTGGTCAAGCTCTTCCTCAGACATCCGCTCCATGCAAAGCTGTATATGCTGTTTCGTCCGGAGACTGTCAATCCGGCGGTTGGGTTTCTCGGCAGCAGTAATCTCACGCAATCCGGTCTTTCCGGACAGGGCGAACTGAATGTAGACGTGCTGGATCACGACGCTTGCGCGAAACTCGCACAATGGTTTGAAGATCGCTGGCAAGACAGATGGTGTATCGATATCTCTGACGAACTCGCGCAGATTATCGATGAGAGTTGGGCGGGGCCACGGTTGATCCCACCGTACCACATCTACGTGAAGATGGCGTATCACCTGTCACAGGAGGCCCGGGCTGGTCTGACCGAGTTCCGAATCCCGAAGGATTTCGGCAACAAGCTACTTGACTTCCAGGTGGCCGCCGTAAAGATCGCCGCGCACCACCTGAACAAGCGTGGCGGCGTGATCATCGGCGACGTGGTGGGACTCGGTAAAACGCTGATGGCCACGGCGTTAGCGCGCGTCTTTGAAGACGATTATGGGTTGGAAACGCTGATTATATGCCCCAAAAACCTGGTGCCGATGTGGGAGGACTATCGTGACGAGTATCGACTACGCGCGCGCGTTCTATCGGTCAGCCAGGCTATCAATAGACTGCCCGATATGCGACGCTACAGGCTGGTTGTGATTGACGAGAGCCACAATCTTCGGAATCGTGAGGGAAAGCGGTACCGCGCAATTCAGGAATACATTCGTGAGAACGAGAGCAAGTGCATTTTGCTCTCGGCAACGCCATACAACAAGACATACCAGGATCTCTCAAATCAGATCCGTCTTTTTGTATCTGATAATGAAGATCTGGGCATCCGTCCGGACCGCCTGCTACGTGAAATCGGCGAAACCGAGTTTATTCGCCGGCACCAGGCGCCCGTCAGGTCGCTTGCCGCATTCGACCATTCGGACTATACCGATGACTGGCGCGAATTGATGCGTTTGTACCTTGTCCGCCGGACCCGAAGCTTCATTCAGGAGAATTATGCAGCGTTGGATAAGGAAAACGGTCGAAGATATCTGACGTTTGAAGACGGTACGAAGTCCTATTTCCCTGTGCGGGTGCCACGAACCGTCGGCTTTGATATCGACAGGCAATACGGTCGGCTTTTCGACGACAACGTGGTTTCCGCCATCAACGGGCTGGAACTCCCGCGCTACGGCCTGGCGAATTACGTGACGGAGACGGCCGATCCACCGCCGTCGACTGCCGAGAACCAGATTCTGCAAGACCTGTCGCGCGCTGGCAGGCGCCTCATGGGCTTCTGCCGCACCAATTTGTTCAAACGTCTTGAAAGCAGCGGTCATTCGTTCCTGCTTTCCGTTGAGCGACACGTTCTCAGGAATTTCATCTATATCCACGCCATCGAAAACGGATTGGATCTGCCGATCGGCACGACCGATGCCGGCATTCTGGATCCCCAGTCTTACGACGAAGACGCGGACAGCGCTGCCGGTGACATTTTTGAGGAAGAAGACGACGGTGGCGGCCAGGTTCAGACGGAACACTTTCTGCGAACCGAGGAAGAATTCCGGCGGCACGCCGCCAAAGTATACACAGTCTACAGCGAACGATACAGAAGGCGGTTTCGGTGGCTCAGTCCCCGTCATTTCGGCGAGTCACTGCTGAAATCCCTCTTGTCAGACGCGAGAACGTTGCGTGAAATGCTGGAAGGCTTTGGGGAATGGAATCCGTCACAGGACGCGAAACTTGCGGCATTGCGCCAGATCCTGGAAACAAAACATGCCGGTGAGAAGGTCCTGGTATTCACACAGTTTGCCGACACCGTGCAATACCTGGAACGTCAGTTGATGAAGGGTGGCGTGGAGCGGCTGTCCGGCGTTACCGGCGGTTCCCCCGATCCCACGCGGTTGGCCTGGCGATTCAGCCCCAGGAGCAACGAAAAGGATGGCCAAATCCCCACAGACGACGAATTGCGGGTGCTGGTTGCCACAGACGTGCTGAGCGAGGGGCAGAACCTTCAGGACTGCGCCATTGTCGTCAATTACGATCTTCCATGGGCAATTATCCGGTTGATTCAAAGAGCGGGACGCGTGGACCGCATCGGACAATCGGCGGCTAACATCCTATGTTATTCCTTCTTGCCTGCGGAGGGCATTGAACGCGTGATTCGACTACGCGCCCGTGTCAGGCAGCGCCTCGACGAGAACGCAGAAGTCGTGGGAACCGACGAAGCTTTTTTTGAGGACGATGACGAACGCGCCGTTGTGGATCTGTATAACGAACAGACCGGAATTCTCGATGGGGATGACGATTCCGAGGTGGATTTGGCCTCCTTCGCCTATCAGGTCTGGAAAAACGCCACGACTGCCGATAGGTCACTGGAAAAGAAGGTGGAGCAGATGTCGAACGTCGTCCACACTTCCAAAGCGTGTTCAGAACCACATGCCCGGCAGGAAGGCGTGCTGGTATACATGCGGACAGCACAGGACAACGATGCCCTCGCATGGATGGACCGGGACGGTAGAAACGTAACCGAAAGCCAGTTCGAGATCTTGCGGGCGGCAGAATGCAAGCCAAAAACACCCGCTTTGCGCAGACACGAAAACCATCACCATCTCGTGCGCAAGGCCGCGGAACAGATCGCGAGTGAGGAAAGGAACGTCGGCGGTCAGTTGGGACGGCCATCCGGAGCCCGTTTTCGCACGTACGAAAGACTCAAGAGTCATGCCGAGCGAGTCGAGGGAACATTATTCGATACCGACAAACTGCGAAAGGCCATTGACGATATCTACCGATACACGCTGCGACAGTCCGCGATCGATACTTTAAACCGTCAGTTGCGAAGCGGAATCTCCGATGACGACCTTTCCGGACTGGTCGTCGAAATGCGGGAGGATGGGCGGTTATGCATCATCCACGGCGAGGATGTTGAACCGCAGGAGCCACGGATCATCTGCTCGATGGGCCTCATTGGGAGTCAGATTTGACGCACTTGCGTTACTTTAGTATGCTTGTCGGTAAGGGGCAATTCCTTGATTGTCAAAATCACATCAAAACGCCAAATCACCTTGCCGGTAGGGGTGCTGGACGCTCTGGGGGTTCGCCCGGGCGACCGGCTTGAAATCGTTGAAGCGGCTGACGGGTTCGCACTGAAGCCCAGGCGGATCAATCATTCCCGCGTCGGGACGCTGCACGATAAGATCCGGCGCGGGCAGGGGACGTTTGATCTTCAGGAAATCCGGGAGCAGTCGCATGACCCTTCGCTTCGGGATTGACACGTTAGTACTGGTTCTTTGGGCTTGATGAACTACGAAAGTCGCGAAAAGAAGCAAACCTCATGAACTACGAAACACGCGAAAAAACGCGAAATAACACCCTTCCAAGACAATTTTCCCTGTCATTTTGGACAGCAGCGACGCGAGATTTATGACTGGAACAATCGTCTACAAAGAAGAGAGCTATCGGATTGTTGGCGCTTGCTACGAAGTGTACAAAGAAAAAGGAGCCGGTTTTCTCGAGGCGGTTTACCAAGAGTGTCTTGCAATAGAATTCGCTTCTTCCGCGATTCCGTACCAGGAGAAAAAAGATTTAAGACTCCAATACAAGGGACAGGTGTTAAAGCAGTTCTACCGACCGGATTTTTTCTGTTTCGATAAAATCGTCGTGGAAATCAAGGCAGTGAAACAACTGAACGATGAACATCGCGCCCAAATCATCAACTACGTGAAATCAACAGGCGTCAAACTCGGCCTGCTCGTCAATTTCGGCCATCATCCAGGACTGGAATACGAACGTTTCGTAAACGAATGATGAACCACTTCTTCCCCGTTTCTTAATATCTTTCGTAGTTCAATGATTTTCAGCCTTTTTCGCGCTTTTTCGTGTTATTCGTAGTTTAATGCCTCTCAGCCCTTTTCGCGCCTTTCGTAGTCCTATGGCTCTCAACAGACACAAAATAAGAACGCATCTGCAGAAATTCGACCTCCGTACGCTCTTCACTGAGGAGTTGGGCTGGGACCACGGAGGCGCCGATACCGTCATTGACGTTGGTGAGCAGTCGTTCGCCCTCGATGCCGTTGCCCACAAGCGAGGTATGGTCGCCTACCAGTTCGTCGCCGACTCCGAGACGACGTTTCCCGAACATGCGACTCGACGGAAAATCGAAAAAGCCGTCGCGAAGCAAGTCCGCGAACACATCATCGTATATGGAACCCACGACCTGACCGAACAATCATGGCAGTGGGTGAAGAGGGAACCCGGGCACCCCGACCGGCACCGGTCGGAGTCTTTTCGCAAGGAGGATACAGGAGAGCGTCTGATCCAGAAGCTGCAGAATCTCGTCTTTACGCTGGACGAGGAGGAGAACCTGACGATCGTCGACGTTTCCGGTCGGGTTCGCGCTGCCTTTGACGTGGAGAAGGTCACAAAACGGTTCTACGACCGGTTCAAGAAGGAACATGGGAACTTTCTTGGTTTCATCGAGGGGATCGAAAACCTGGCGGACCGGGAATGGTACGCCTCGCTGATGTTGAACCGGATGATGTTCATCTACTTTATACAGAAACGAGGGTTCCTCGACAACAACACCGAATACCTCCGCGACCGTCTCGAAAAAGTTCGCCAGCAATATGGCAATGGGCGATTCAACAGATTCTACCGGCTTTTTCTTTTGAGATTGTTCCACGAAGGGCTGGGTCAGCCGGAGGCAAATCGCTCTCGGGAATTGGCGACGCTCCTTGGCAACGTGCCTTTTCTAAACGGCGGCCTGTTCGACGTGCACGATCTGGAACAAGACAATCCGCATATCAAGATCCCCGATGAAGCGTTCGAGAGAATCTTCGACTTCTTCGATGCTTATACCTGGCACCTGGACGATCGGCCGCTACGCAATGACAACGAAATCAACCCTGACGTGCTCGGCTACATCTTTGAGAAATACATCAACCAGAAGCAGATGGGGGCTTACTACACCAAAGAGGATATCACCGGATACATCAGCCGCAACACCGTCATCCCGTTCCTGTTCGACCGCGCAAAGAAAGAGTGCCCCATTGCGTTTCGAGCGGAGGGCGGCGTGTGGGCACTGTTGAAGGACGAACCGGATCGGTACTTCTACGAGGCGGTCTGTCACGGGATCACGTACGATATAAAAGGAGGCGAAGCTCTCGCGGAAAAGCGTCAACTACCGCCGGAGATTGCAGCCGGACTCAACGACGTCTCAATGCGCGACGGATGGAATGAACCGGCGTCGCCCGACTATGCCCTGCCAACGGAAACCTGGCGCGAGCACGTCGCCCGCCGCCGGCACTACGAGGAGATATATGACAAACTCGACGCGGGTGAGGTCACGGCGATCAACGACCTGATCACGTACAACCTGGACATCGAAAAATTCGCACAGGATGTCATCGCTGGCAGCGAGGGCCCTGAACTGGTGCGCGCGTTCTGGAAGGCCATTATTGGAGTCTCGGTACTTGATCCCACCTGCGGCTCAGGCGCCTTCCTCTTCGCGGCACTCAATATCCTGGAGCCCATCTACACCGCGTGTCTTGAAGCGATGCGAGGACTTCTGGAAGATCTACAGCGATCGAAACGAAAGCACCGTCCGGAAAAAATGGGCGATTTTCGCAAGATTCTGCAACAGGTCGAGTCACATCCCAGTGAACGATATTTCATTCTAAAGTCCATCATTATCAACAATCTCTATGGTGTGGACATTATGGAAGAGGCCGTCGAAATCTGCAAGCTGCGCCTCTTCCTGAAACTCGTTGCACAACTGGAAACCGTCGAACAAATCGAGCCCCTGCCCGACATCGATTTCAACATCCGTGCAGGAAACACTCTGGTTGGCTTTACGTCTCTCGACGATGTGAGACGGGCTGTACGAGGCGATTTGTTTAAGTTACAATCGCTTCCCGACATTGAAGAACGCGCCGAATTGGCGGATCGCGCCTTTCGTTTGTTTCAGGAAATGCAGACCGAGCGAGAAATGGATGCGAGCGCATTCGCCAAAGCAAAGCTTGATTTGAGAGGACGACTTGATGATCTCCGCGACCAATTGGACCGATATCTGGCGGGCGAATACGGCGTGAAGGACAGCGACACGGCTGCTTACGAGAAATGGCTCACAGGCCACGAACCATTCCATTGGTTCGTGGAGTTTTATGGAATCATACAAAGAGGTGGGTTTGACGTGATTGTTGGCAACCCGCCGTACGTTGAATATCGTGCCGTGAAGAACACATATCAGGTTGACGGATACGAAACTTTAAGTTGCAATAACTTGTACGCCTTTGTGGTAGAGCGGAACGACACACTTGGCACTCGTTTTGGCAGAAGCGGAATGATCCTTCCGCACTCTGCGATCTGCACCGACCGCATGTCGCCTGTACAGGACCTCTTGGTTGGACAAAACGTGACGACCTGGGTTTCCAGTTACGACATTCGTCCTGCACAGCTATTCATGGGGGTTGACCAACGGCTCGCCATATACATTACCTCCGAGAGTGGCAATTCTGCGGGAAGCGTGTTTTCGTCTCGTTATCATCGCTGGCACGAATCGGTTCGCAATACGTTACTTTATTGCGTCGAGTACGTGAGGATTCAAGAGAAACTTGCAATGCAGTCGGTACCGAAAATTCACGTTAGTACCGAGGGGCAGGTGATGAAGAAGCTGATCCCCAACCAGACGTTACGTGCCGGAATGTTGAAGGAGTTCCGAAGAGACTCCGGACGGGTGTATTTTCATAACGCTCCGCGTTACTGGGTACGTGCGATGGACTTTGCGCCGTATTTCCGGAATGACAGAGACGGGGTACATATTTCGACTCAGGTCAAATCACTAATTCTGTCATCAAAGAACGATGCGCCGGTTTCAGTAGCGGCGCTTAACAGTTCACTATTCTATTGGTGGTTCTTGATTCTTTCGGACTGCAGACATCTGAATCTGCGTGAAATAGAAAATTTCCCGTTGGGTCTTGACCACATGCGCGAGACCACACGGAGCAGGCTCTGTAAGCTGAGCAACCAGCTGATGGCGAACTTCCATCGGTACAAGGTGCGAAAGGAAACCAGGTACCAGACGACAGGTACGGTAGTCTATGACGAATTCAATCAGAAACCGTCAAAGCCGGTAGTCGACGAAATAGACCGAGCCCTGGCAAGCCACTATGGGTTTTCGGGTGAGGAGTTGGACTTTATCATCAACTACGATATCAAATATCGCATGGGGCGGTAACTTTGGTAGAGGTAGTACACGTAACCGACATGGATGGCGAATCGCCAGTATTGAAATTCTCTGATCATGCGACCGAAATGATGGCTAAAAGAGCGATTACTATTGCGTGGATAGAACAAGCAGTGTCCGAACCAGAGCTTCGGTTGTCCGATCCAAATGATCCCGAAATAGAGCTTTTTTATCGACGAATACCTGAGAATGGTAACCGCGTACTACGCGTAGCGATAAATACCTGCGGTAAACCTTGGCAAGTTGTGACCACATTCTTCGACCGCGGTATGAGAGGGAAATTATGAAACCTCATGTTGACAAGAATGCTGACGCGCTCTACCTGCGCCTCGATGACTCTAACATTGTCGAATCTGAAGAGGTATCACCGGGTGTCGTGCTCGACTACAATGAAGCCGATGAGGTGGCAGGTATCGAATTCCTGTATCTCTCGAAACGGTCGCCCAATATGGACGATGTTGATGTGTTGGACACACAAACTAAGCCGCTGTCACTCGGCCCTATGCAGCGCGCAGTGTTGGATGCGCTGAGGTCGGTGGAAAACAAAGAATACCGCCTCGGTGATTGGTACCTGGGGGCGCTTTATGCCTTGAAGAACCATAATAATCCAGACCGAATCTCTCAGGCCGCTCAGTCTTTGAGAGAGTTGATGGAGAAACTGCCTCGGATCGTGCGTGCGGGCGATGTACATATCTATACGCCTAACTTCCAGGAAATGAGACGAGAGATATTCGCGCGACTTGTCGATGATAAGATTCGATACGAGGAAGCATGGAGAGAAAAAGCAATTGACGCTAAACTCGAAAAGACAATAACAAAGACCTATCGATATATGGAGTTGAATCAACAGCCGACCCGAAAGGAACAGATACAGATCGCGATAAGAGAAATTGACCCGATGGCGGATCAAATGGGAGTTGATATCCAGAATCGGAAGCGCGATGCGTTTCACAGTCTGTGGAACCAATTGGAGAGGTTTTCGCATCATCAGATAAACAATGACGTAGATCAGCAGAAGTTTACGGTTCATCTTGCAGCGCTTGAACAGATGGTCTATGACCTATTGGCACCTATAACTGCTCAAGATCAGGACGAGATCCAGACAATCTTGAATCAGCCAGAACATTCGGAAGCCGACGCTGTAACTCTGTATAAGCTAATATCCAGAAGGGGCGCCAATTATGTTTACTTCTTTACGCATGCGGCGGACCCCTATTGGATTCCGCATTTAAAAAACAAGGGCTTCTTCAGGAATCCCCCAAGCGCCGAATATTCTTCCGATGGTTACGTCCATCTACCGTTCTGGCATGAGATTCAGTATCTAAATAGAGTGTGCGAGGCGGCTCCTGAGGAGGTACTCCAACTGGTTCAGGAACTACCAGCCGTGGATAATCCGAGAGTCTACGAGAGTATCCTGGAAATCGCATTGAAACTCGAAGGCGTGCGGTCTGCGAAACTCAAACCGAAGATGCTCGAGTACGCCAGCTTGGAACACCAGTTTTTTCCGTTTCAATTTCCCAAACTCATGGCACATTGGACTGCCAATCGTCAAACAAAAGCCGCATTGAAACTGGCGAATTTACTAGTCCAGTTTGTCCCTGACCCCAGAGCGGAAGAAAAGCAAAAACAAGAAAGACAGTTGAATGTGGATGGGATTTCCACTGATGAGGATGAGTTTGCCTCAATGATGACCATATTAAGACCCTTACCACGATTCAACGAAAACTATCAGGAAATCTTGGACGAAGGCGTTCGTCCATTGGCTGAAAAAGAACCCTATAACGTCGCCCTTCTATTGATCGATGCGACGTCGAATATGATTCGTCTAGGGATGCATCAGGACGAGCTTGAAAGTGGTAGGAGCTCTGACTATTCCGACATATGGTGTCCGCGACTCAAAGATCCAAAACGCGAACATCCAGACCCAGACGAGTCACTCGTTCATACGCTTACTCATGCCTGCGAAAAGGTCTATGAACTAGAAATCGAGTCAACTGAAGACCTTGACAACGCCTTAAGGAACGAACGCTGGGAGGTTTTCAAGCGGCTAAGGCAACATCTGTATGCCTTACACCCCAACCAGCAAACTAGGCCGTGGATTCGGGAGTTGATCCTTCAACATCGTGACTACGGGAGATCGGAACACCGTTATGAGTTTCAACGGATGATACGGCTGGCTTGTGAACATATCGGCCAGGAGTTGCTGACGGTGGACGAGCGCAGCCAGATATTCGATGCAATTCTAAACGGTCCTCCAGAGGAAGATTTCCGTGAACGGATGGGTGACCAATTCACGAAGACTGAATTCGAGCGTCGAAAAAAACGCTTTCATCGTCGGCAACTCAGGCCGTTTGCGCCAGTCCTATTTGGAAAGTACCTGGACGACTTCAAGCGACTTGTAGCAGATGACGACGAGGATGAAATCACGGACGCAAGCTACCCGCCCGATAGCCAGTCCAAAGGTGGATGGGTTTCCACTCGCAGCCCCGTGTCGTCAGAAGAGCTGATGAATCTTTCAGATGGGGAGTTACTCGACTACATCAACGAATGGCAGGATGAGCATTGGGACACGAATGATGGAGCCACAGAGATTAATGTCGGAGCATTGGCCGGAGCATTTCAAACGGTCTTCAAGGATTCGATCATCCCTTGTTCGGAACGGCTGAACTTCTGGATTACAAATCGTGACAGAATACAGAGGGCCATTTACGTGCGTATGATTGTCGACGCAATGCGGGATGATGTGGCCGGGAGGAACTTTGTTAGGTTTGTACAATGGTTAGAATTCTGCGAGTGGGTACTCTCCCATGAGGATCCGCAAAACGAGGAGGCCGACACATTCGGACGTACCGGAGACGAATCCAGTGAATCTCCCAACTGGCGTCATTCTCGTCGAGCGGTGTGTGACTTTGTCGAAGCCTGTATCAAGCTGGATGTTGATTTGCCACTTTCTTTCCGTGGACAACTGGGCAAGCTACTTGAAATGCTTTGTACGCAATACGATTGGCGTCTGGATAATGCCAACCCGGTACACCTGAACCGTGACGATCAACTTGCCGAAGCGATAAACACGACCCGTGGCAGTGCAGTGGAAAATCTCGTTAAATTCGGACTCTGGGTGCTCCGACACGATGATGAAGCGGATGTACCTGAGGTTACGGCGATCCTTGAACAGAGACTGGGTGCCGAATCCAAGTATCCATTTACGCTTCCCGAGTACGCCGTCCTGGGTATGCGATTCGGCTGTCTGTTCCAGCTGGACGCACAGTGGGCGGTATCCCGTAAGTCGCGATTGTTTCCCCGGCATGACATGAAATCGTGGCGAGTGGCATTTGGCTATTTCATGCGTTACAACCGTCCTTGCAGCCCAATATTCGATAAACTGCGCGGCGATTTCGAATTTGCGCTGGATCATTTGGGGTCGCTGGGAAAGCAAAAGGGAATCGGATGGGAGTTAACCGTAAAGCTAGGTCAACATTTGTTTACCTACTATTTGTGGGACGTATATCCGCTTAACGGAGACCAGAGCCTGCTGGAACGTTATTACCTGAAAACCGACGGTGTACGGAAACATTGGGCGACGTTGTTCAATTATGTCGGGAATTCATTGCGAAATACTGGAGAGCAGCTTGAAACGGGTTTAAAGCAGAGGATCGTTGTTTTCTTCGAGTCGCGATTGAAAGTCGGGGACCCGATGGAACTTCGAGAGTTTGCCACGTGGTTGAAAGCCGAGTGCCTGGATGCCGAATGGCGTCTGGATGCCTTGTCGGAGGTTTTGGACGTAGACGGAATCCTTGACGAAACCGGTACTCTTGAGGAGGGGCGAGTTGAACACCCCAGAACATGGTTAGGCTACGAGGTTACCGGGGCGATGCCAACGTTGCTTCCAAAGCATACTACTCGGGTGGTGGCATGCTTTGCCAAGCTGACCGACGCGCTACCAACGAATGGCAGATTCTACATCCCCACAAGCGACGCAAAGACCATCCTGAAATCTGGTTTAGAACACGCCGACGAAAGCGTTCGTGAAGACGCACGACAGGCGAGGGAGAATCTCCTACGTAGGGGCTATTTCAGTGTATTAGACTGAGTATTCTCAGCGAGCATGCGAGACGGCGCTCCAACTCGAGATATGAGGCGGCGATGGTGAAGATTTATTACGATCGTGACGTGGATGCCCTTTACATCAGCCTAACGGAAACAACGGTGACGACGGACATCGTTGAGGAAGGCATTGCGCTGGACTACGATGAAGCCGGCCAGATCGCGGGCGTTGAGATTCTCGACGCAGGGAAGCGGTTGGATGAACTACGAATGACGCAAATAGACGCGAAATCACACCTGTCCAAAATCGTCTGAACGATGAACACCGCGACCAAATCATCAACGACGTGAAATCAACCGGCATGAAACTCGTGCCTACTTGACAAAGAAAGCGAAATAAATTAACTTGTGCTCATAGGGTATCATTCTCAAATCAATGGTGAAGAGGAGACGACCTATGAGCCGGCCTGCGGTGTTGATCACAGTGAGTGACGAGGAACGTGAGACGCTGTTGAGTTGGACCCGTTCGGGCAAGGCGCAGCAACGATATGCGCTGCGCGCCCGGATTGTTCTTTCTGCATCGGAGGGTGTTGCCAACCGCGATATTGCCAGAAGGATGGGAACGCGAGAAGCGACGGTGTGCAAGTGGCGGCGGCGTTTTCACAGCCTGGGCCTTTCCGGGTTACAAGACAAGCCCCGTTCCGGGAAGCCTGCCAAATATGACGCGTCAACGGAAAAGCGCGTTCTTGCGGCCTTGGATGAGCCCCCGCCCAAGGGCTATGGAACCTGGACCGGGCCGTTGCTATCGCAAAAGGTGGGGCTATCGGTCCACTATGTGTGGCAAGTATTGCGCACCCACGGGATCTCGTTGGCCAGGCGTCGCAGTTGGTGTATCAGCACCGATCCCGATTTTGCCGCCAAAGCCGCAGCCATCGTGGGGTTGTATCTGGAACCCCCCGACAACGCGCTGGTGCTGTGCGTCGACGAAAAGCCCGCGATCCAGGCGCTGGAGCGGGTACAGGGGTGGCTCAAGTTGCCGAACGGCAAAGCCGTGACCGGCTTTAACCACGAATACAAGAGAAACGGCACCTCCACGTTGTTTGCCGCACTGGACGTCGCTACCGGCATGGTCAAGGCCGGTCATTTCAAGAGGCGCAAACGACGCCAATTCCTGAGTTTTATGAACGGTCTAGTCGCCGAGTATCCCGACCAGGAACTCCACATCATCCTGGACAACCTCAATACCCATAAACCCAAAATCGACCGGTGGTTGCCCCGCCATCCCAACGTCCATTTCTACTACACCCCGACTCACGCGTCCTGGCTCAATCAAATCGAAATCTGGTTCAGCATCCTCTGGCGAAGCGCCTTACGGGGGGCATCCTTCACCTCGGTTCGGAACCTGCGAACTTCCATCAACCACTTTATCGACGCCTACAACGAGAACGCCCATCCCTTCGAGTGGAAGGCCACCAAAGTCACTCAGAAAAACCTTGAAGATAAATACTCTAACTTAAACAACTAAGCACTCGGTCAATTTCGGCAATCGTCATAGGCTGGAATGTGTACGAATCGAAAGCGGACTATGGACCACATCTTTCACCACTTTCTTGCATCTTTCGTAGTCTTGTGCCGTTCGCCCTTTTTCGCGCCTTTTCGCGTTTTTCGTAGTCCAATGACTCTGATCCGTTTATTGAACGCACGCACCCATAACTTGAGAAGCGACAATGAAATCGAGACAGGACATCCTTAGGTTTCTTGCCCAGAATAAAGCCGAACTGGATCGTCGATTTGGCGTCCGCCGGATCGGACTATATGGGTCCTATGCTACAGGGATGCAACAGGAAGACAGCGACGTCGACCTGGTGGTAGAGCTGAAAGAACCAAGATTCGACGATCTCGCCGGACTTCACATTTTTGTCGAGCAAGCCCTCGGGTACAGGGTGGATATCCTGCGGCTGAGTAAGAATCTGCGTACTCGGTTTATTCAACGCATCGAAGAGGAAGCGCTATACGTATGAGAGATACGTTGGGGGTTGCTGGGAGAATAACGCGATGAACCACGATGATATCATTGAGGATGTCCGCACAATCCGCGAACAACTGGCGGCAAAGCACAATTGTAACGTTAGGGCACTGTTTCTTGACGCAAAGGGACGCCAGCAAGAAAGCACGCGTCGTGTTGTCGAATTAACGCCCAGGATTCTGGATTCCTCGAACCGGCGTCGGATTTCATGAACGCGTCAGGCCCTCGTCGCGAAAAGGGGTAGGTCACGCGGATTTCGAGGGCAGGATGCCCTCGCTCCGGATTTTGGTGAATGATGTTTTTTCGTAGTTTGATGCCTCTGGTCTATTCACTTTGTTCGTAGTTTCGTGCCTCTCTGCCTTATTCGTGTTATTCGTAGTCTGCAGTCGTTCAGCCTTTTTCGCATCGCCGAAGGGGGACACAGTGAGACAGGTATTGCTTTATCCGGGAGAAGACGGTTACTGGGTCGCTGAATGCCCGAGCCTGGTGGGATGTGTCAGCCAGGGGGCCACGAGGCAGGAAGCGATTGCCAATATCAAGGAGGCGATTCAGGGATATACCGCTGCACTCTTGGATGGTAGGCTGCCTGTACGACGAGAGCATCCAGGGCCCGGGTCGTAATGGCACGAGTGGATTGCACAGAATTCCGATTACCGCGTTGAGAAAAGGGGGCTCTCCGTGTCGTTGCAGCCGAATTGTCCATAGCAGTGGAAGGAAGTTTGCTGTCGGAATGGGCTTTCCACGGTTCACTCTTTAAGGTTCGCAATCGTGCGCCTTTAGCGCTCACGCATTTCATGGTCGATCATGGACATTGGTAATTTGGCAGGGATTCTGGATAGGATTCAATCTCAGATTCGAGACGAAAACGTGCGCTTCACGCAGCATGCGCAGCAAGAAATGGTAGAGGAGTACATCTCGACAGGTGATGTTTTGGAAGCTATTGCAGCAGCACAGATCCTGGAATACTACGGACAACATCGCAGGGGAGCGTGCTGCCTGTTACATGGTATTACCGAGGCAGGGCGGTCCATCCATGTCGTATGCACGACTGATCGACCGCTTCTGATCATTATCACGGTATATGAACCCAAACTGCCCAAATGGACTACTCCGACCCAGAGGAGACAGTGAAAATGAAATGTAGCTTCGATGGATGCCAGGGACAGTACGAAGCGAGAGAGGTTACGCACACCGTCAGGCGTGACGGCCAGGTGATCGTCATCGACCATGTTCCGGCTGAAGTTTGTTCTTTCTGCGGCGATGTGCTGCTGAATCTCGAGACGGTTCGAAGGATTGAACGCCTGCTGGAGGAGGACCGCCAACCGGCAACGACAGTCCCGCTCTATGAGTTTGCGTGAGACGTAGTTATTCGTGATCCGTTACCAGAGGTTTTTCCCAGAAACAGCCCGGATATGAACACTTGAACATCACACGTTTTGATACAAATACGCCGGATATGCCGACGGTGTTGAGGCGAGTTATCGGCGCCGGGGGAGAGGCGCCGGTTGCGCTTTTGGGGGATCCGGCGATACTTGAGGGCCGATTGATCGGTTTCTTCTGTTCGGTCCGTTGTCCCGGCGACGTGATTCTGAAGACGTTCGATCTTGCGAGGTCGCTGCGGGATGCCGGCGTGACGGTTGTGGGCGGGTTTCAGTCGCCAATGGAACGGGAATTCCTTGACTTGCTGCTGCGCGGTTCGGTGCGTGTCGCCGTCTGTCCGGCGCGCGGGCTTGGCCGGATGCGGATTCTAGCGGTATGGAAACAACCGCTCAATGATGGCCGTCTCATGTTTCTGTCCTTTTTCGACGACCGGGTCCGTCGTCCCACGGCAGCGACTGCCGCCGAACGAAATGCACGCGTTGCCGCGCTCTCGGACATCATCCTGATCGCCCACGCGGAATCAGGGGGGAAGACCGAGGCGCTGTGCCGGGAAGCGACCGGGGCCGGGAAAACGGTTTTTGCGCTGGCCTCGGATGACAACGCGCACCTGTTTAGAATCGGTGCAAGGCCGGTGGACGCGGATCATCCAAAGGTGATGATCCAGGATTGGTCTGAGTCTGAATCAGAAGCAGGTGATGTGGGGTAGGGTGTACGATACACGGGCATTTCGACATTTCGACAAGCTCATTGCAGGCAAGCTTGCTTCGACAGGCTCAGCACACGCAATGACCACGTTTCGGCAGGTCTGCGTTTTTCGTCGAAGTCTGCCGGCACCAGGGCGACCACAAGGGTCGCCCCTAAAAAACGTGGACATGGAAGCCGAGAGACCAACATCGAAGTCTTGTCCGACAGGATATAGAGAAACGCCGAGTCTGATGGGTCCGTGTGACGTTGCGGTGACAACAGAGATCAGGATTTATCGCTTTGGCCTGGAAAAGTGAGCGTTCGTCCTGCTTTTGGCATTTAGTCTGCATCAGGTTCTAATCCTGCTCTTGATTTCTAATCCATTTTATCCAGCTCGGCTTTGATCCTGCTCCTGGTTTCTAATCCTGCTTGATCCTGTTAATCCCGTAAATCCTGATCGGTTCTGGCTCTTATCCTGTCTATCTTGTCTATCCATGTAAGTTTATGTTTTTGTGAATAAAAGAGGCCTAAAGCACAAAGGACCGGGCGAAAGGAAACAAATGAAAAAGATCATCCTCGATACGGATATCGGCGACGACGTTGATGACGCGCTGGCGCTGGCTTTCGCCCTGCTTTGCGGGGAGATCGAGCTTGTGGGAGTGACCACCGTGTTCCGCGATACGGCGCGGCGGGCTGAATTGGCGTGTTGTATCCTGGACGCGCTGGGAAGGGGCGAAGTTCCCGTCTACGCGGGTCTCGGGAAGCCGCTGTTCGATCCCGCATCGAAAGGGAAGGCCGACATTGAGAAGCATAGGCCCCGGCAGATGGAGGCCATCCGGCAATACCCGGGACCGTCGCGGCCTGCTGCGGGGCGTGCGGTCGACTTCATCGTCGATACGGTGATGGGCAGCGGCGGCGAGATAACGCTTGTTCCGATCGGCCCGCTGACGAATATCGCGGCCGCGCTGACGGTGGAGCCGCGCCTGGCGCAGAAGACGTCAATCTGTCTGATGGGTGGATGCATCGGAAATATGAGGGCGGAGTGGAACATCCTCTGCGACCCCGAAGCGGCGCACGTGGTGTTCGGCGCCGGAGCGCCAATCACCATGGTGGGCCTCGACGTGACCGAAAAGTGCCGACTGGATAACGCGCAGGTACAGGCGATCGGCGACGCGGGCCGGCCCATCAACCGGCTGTGCTTCGATCTCATTCAGCTCTGGCGAGGGGATTCCACGCTGAAACATCCCATACTGCACGATCCTCTCGCCGTGGCGATGGTATTCGATCCCGCGTTCTGCGAGACCCGACCCACCGCAATACACGTTGAAACCCGCTCCGACCGGCTCAACGGCGCGACGGTACCGATCCGATCCGATGCATTCGGGACCAACGCGGAGGTCTGCGTGGACATGGATTCCGGGCGTTTCGTGAGCTTTTTCGTCAATACGCTCACGTCGTAGGCGCCGGAAACATCCAAAGCGATCGAACCATGGCGAATCCGACACATCTTGAAATCATCAGGAACAGCGTTCAGGACTGGAATCGCTGGCGGGCCGAGAATCGCGGTCTCACGCCCGATTTGTCCGGCGCGGATTTCAGCTACGAGGAACTCAGCGGCGTGGACTTCAGCCGCATGGACCTGAGTTACGATAACCTGAGCTCCGCCACGCTTGTCGGCGCGAACTTCGACTGTGCCGTACTGGACCACACGGACCTGAGCGATGCCTATCTCCGGAATGCCACATTCCGACGGGCCAACCTGAATTGCGTGAACCTCTACGGGGCCGTGCTTGCGGGCGCCGATTTTACCGATTGCGATCTGAGCGAAGGTTCTCTAAAGGACACGGAGCTTGAGGATGCCGTATTCCGCAACACGGACCTTCGAAGTACCACGTTCACGGGCGCGGAGGGACTGACCGCTCAACAACTCCTGGATGCGCGATCCCTGCATGGCGTCATCGAACTGGACCCGCTCCTCCTGAGCCGGGTCGCCGGCTATCGACCCCGGCTTTTGTCCCCTCCCGGACCGTAGGACCGGTTTGCGTTCTCGCATCGGCGCGTCCGATTATTCCGCCGGATCGTCACATTTTTCTTGACCTTTCACGGGTTTGCTTTAACTTCAAAGTGTTGGTGGAAGTTTTTTATGCACTTTATTCTCTAACAGGTACATATAACGCCAAATGAAAAAGCCGCGAAAGATAGAGGGATTGCCTCAGGTCGACGAAGCGGTCGCCGGGCTTGGCGTCGAAGCCGTGGTCTCCGGCGGTATTGGTGAGGCCGTCGGCATCCTTCCCGGAGACGTCATCGAGGCCATCAACGGCGAGTCCGTACGCGATCCGATCGACTATCGCTTCCACGTCGCCGAAGAGGCGGTGGAGGTGGTTCTCCGTCGGGGGAAAGACGTCATCGTCGTGGAGATCGAAAAGGACACGGACGACGACCTTGGCGTGACCCTGGCCGAGATGCCCATCATCAAATGCAACAACAAGTGCGTATTCTGTTTTCTCCACCAGATGCCCCCGAAGATGCGCAAAACCCTCTACTATCAGGACGACGATTACAGACTTTCATTCCTGCACGGCGCGTACGTCACGCTCACGAATCTGTCCGAAGAGGAGTTTCAGAGAATTGTCGAACAGCGTCTGAGCCCCATGTACATTTCGGTCCACGCAACCGATCCGGATCTCAGGGGTGCGCTGCTGGGACGTTCGGAGCCGGTGGACGTCATGGAGCGCATCGATTTCCTGGCCCGACACAACATTCAAATGCACGCACAGGTTGTTCTGTGTCCGGGCATTAACGACGGACAGCACCTGAAACGCACGGTGTTCGATCTCGCCCGGTGGTACCCTTCCGTAGCGTCCGTGGGCATTGTTCCATTGGGGCTGACTCGTTACCGCCGGAATCTGCCACGCCTGGATCCGGTAACCCCCGACGTCGCCCTCACGTGCCTGGACCAGGCTGCGGCGTGGCAACGCCGGCTTCACCGCAGGTTCGGCGTTAATTTCGTCTATTTCGGAGACGAATTCTATCTGATGGCCGGCCGGAGCATTCCGGAGGCCGCGCACTACGACGGTTTTCCGCTTGTGGAGAACGGCGTTGGAATGGTTCGGCGGTTCTCGGATCTCTTCGAGGCGGGAGTTTCCACGCTGGAAACGCTGAATTGCAGGCCGATTTCAATGACGCTGGTCACGAGCGTGCTTGGCGCGGGATTCATCCGGCCAATGGCGGAGCGGCTGAACCGGATCCCGTGGATGACAGCGCACGTTGTGGAGGTGAAAAACCGTTTTCTGGGTGAGGGTATTACAGTCTCGGGACTGCTGACCGGACAGGATATGTTGCACGCTCTCGAGACACAGCAGCAGGAGACCGACGTCGTGATTCTGCCGCCCAACTGCGTAAGCCATCACGGCTTGTTTCTGGACGACCTGACCCCGAACGATCTGGAACTGGCTCTGAAACGCCGGGTCCGTATCGGTACCTATGATCTTGCGGAAACGGCGGCGCGGGTCGCCCTCGGGGATGACCGCTCGGGTACGGTCCACGATTCATCGGCAACGCCGCATCCATATATCACGTCGCATCAGGTGGCCTGACGCGGCAGGCTCGGGAGCCTTTCTAATGCCGAAGCGACGCGTCGTAGCGATAGTCGGGCGGCCCAACGTTGGAAAGTCCACGCTCTTCAATCGGTTTCTGGGGCAGCGTCGGGCGGTCGTGGACGATCTGCCCGGCGTGACCAGGGATCGAAACTATGCGGAGATTTCCTGGAACCGTCGGGTCTTCACGCTGGTGGATACGGGCGGCTATACGCTCAATCCGGACGCGGGCATTGCGCGGTCCGTGGGGGACCAGGTCGAGGTGGCCGTGGCGGAAGCGGACGTGGTCCTGCTGGTGATGGACGCCAAAACCGGTCCGACCGACGACGACTCGGCCATCGCCCGTCTGGTGCGCCTGAACGGGACACCGTGCCTGCCGGTTGTCAACAAGGTGGACTCGGACCGGGACGAGCCGGACGTGGCCGGCTTCTACGGTCTGGCCCTCGGCGAGCCCGTCCCCGTGTCGGCGTTGAGCGGGCGGAAGTCCGGCGATCTTCTGGACGAGGTGGTCTCGCTCATTCCGGAGGCCGATCCGTTTACCGAAGAAGACGACGGCACGCCCCGAATTGCGGTCGTGGGTCGGCCCAACGTCGGGAAGTCCACCTTTATCAACCGGCTGGCCGGTGAAGACCGGATGGTGGTCAGCCCGGTTCCGGGCACGACGCGGGACGCGATCGATCTGCCGATGAAGCGTAACGGACGTGATCTGCTGCTGATCGATACGGCGGGACTTCGCAGGCGTACGCGGGTGAAGGAGCAGGTCGAATATTACAGCGCGGTACGCACCAGGACAAGCCTGGACCGGTGCGACGTCGCCATCGTTCTTGCCGATGCAAATGAAGGGATGACGCTTCAGGACGCCAGGATTCTCGGCGACGCTGCCGAATCGGGCAAGGGCGCGTTGCTTGCAATGAACAAATGGGATCTGATCGAGAAAGACGACAAGACGGCGATCGCGCACAAACGGGACATCGTCGGCCGTTTTCCGTCGCTCCGGGATTTTCCGCTTTTCTTCGTCTCCGCGCTATCCGGCCAGCGTGCCTGGAAACTGGTGGAAACGGCGCTCGAAATATACGACAGGCGCCGCCAGCGAATAGCGACCTCCGCCTTGAACCGTTTCCTGGAGGAAGTCAATGCCTCACATCCGCCGCCCACCAGGAGGGGACGGGCGTCGAAGATGTACTATTGTGTGCAACCCGAGGTGGCGCCGCCCACGGTGATTTTCTTTACCACGAGGCCGCGAGACGTGCCGGAACACTATCGTCGATACCTGGAACGGCGATTGCGGGAGCGATTCGAACTGGAGGGGACGCCGGTTCGGATCGTATTCAAGAAGAAGCGATGACGACCAAGAAGCTGTCTTAAAATTCCCAGCGGTCTTCGCGCGGCTGCAAA
Source organism: Gemmatimonadota bacterium (assembly GCA_028873695.1). GTDB lineage: Bacteria > Latescibacterota > UBA2968 > UBA2968 > JAAXHE01. The sequence goes on from JAPPNU010000017.1 coordinate 25,024, forward strand.
AGCGCCGGTCGGCGTTGGCCAAATCCGCCCGTATAGACAAATATGGGCGAACTTTCCCGCCTTGACCGCCACTTTTTCGCTCGCGCTCGGGAACTCACCGGAAATTTTAAAACAACTTCCAATGAACAGGATTTACTATTCCATCCGGGAAGTGTCCGAAAGAACCGGTATCGAACCTCAGGTTTTGCGTTATTGGGAGAAGGAATTTCCAATGCTCCAGCCCCGGCGCGCCCGTGCCGGAAAACGGCTATACAGGGAGCGGGATATCAAGATAATCCTGGCCATCAGACGCCTGAGGCAGGTCGAAAAATACACGGTCAAGGGCGCACGTGAAAAGCTAAAGGAGGAACCCGCTTTGTGGCGGGACCTCCACGTCGAAGCCGAGACGACGGGGTCCCGGCAGCCTGCGGGATCGGAGGAGGTCATAAACGAGATGCGCAGGATGCTGGTTGAACTCCGGCGCCTGGTCGACGGAGGGTCGTGAGAAGACGCCGGTGGGGAAATTTGTGCTTGCGCTATAACGTGAAATACCATATATTTAGTTTTCTGAACAGCGAGAGTGGGCGGATGCCCGCTCTTTTGAATATAAGGGCCACAGTTCGAGTCTCGAGGATTATGAAGCTGTCTTAAAATTCCCAGCGGTCTTCGCGCGGCCGCAAAAGCGCCGGTCGGCTTTGGTCAAACCCACCCGTCCTACGAGATCGAGGCTGCGCTTGCTCGCCTCTCATAGCCGGATTTACCCGCCTTGACCGCCACTTTTTCGCTCGCGCTCGGGAACTCACCGGAAATTTTAAAACAACTTCTATGGACGATCCGGCGCTGCAGGAATCGATCGAAAAGCTGGTCGCACCCTATCTTAAGTACCAGGGCGCGGATCTGGTCGACCTGCAGCTTTCCGGCAGTCTCCGGAACCGAATGCTTCGCATCGACGTGGATCGTCCGGACGGCATCACCGTCGATGAATGCGCGCGCCTCAGCCGCGGAATCGCGGACGTCCTCGACACACACGATCCAATCAGCGGGCGTTACGTACTCGAGGTCTCCTCGCCCGGGCTCGACAGACCCCTGAAGTCGGATCGCGACTACACACGCGCCGTCGGCCAGACCGTAAAGGTAATACTCGAAGGAGGACGCGTCCTGATCGGTCAGTTGACTCGATTCGATGGGTCCGAACTCGTGCTCGCGGTCGAAGGCGAGTCCCGGGTCGTTTCGGCCGACGAAATACGTAAAGCCAACCTCCATTTTGAATTTTGAGGAGACGTCCTTTTGAACTACGAAGTCCTGGAGGCGCTGGGCCAGATCGCGCAGGAAAAGAACGTCGACAAGGCGCTGGTTATCGAAACCCTTGAAATCGGACTGCTTTCCGCAACGAAGCGGCGGTTCGGCACTTCGGACAACGTCGAGGTGAACATCGACGCCAACTCCGGCAATATCGAGGTCTTCGCCACCAAATCCGTCGTCAAGGACGACGAGGTCGAGGATCCTGCCTTGCAGATCGGTCTTACGGCTGCACGAGAGATTGAGCCGGGCGTCGGGCTCGACGCTGAAATCCGGGAGCTGCTCAGGTTCGCAGATTTCGGCCGCAATGCCATCCAGTCCACCAAACAGATCCTGATCCAGCGGGTACGGGAAGCCGAACGCGAGAAGATCTACGAGGACTATCAGACACGGATCGGCGAAATCATCAGCGGAACCGTCCAGCAGATCAGCCACGGCGATATTCTCATCAACCTGGGGCGCACCGAGGCGGTCATCCCGCTCAAGGAGCAGATTCGCAAAGAACGTTACCGTCAGGGCGACCCGATCCGCGCCTACCTTGTGAACGTCCTCCGCACCTCCAAGGGGCCGCAGGTGGTGCTGTCCCGGACCCACCCGCAATTTCTGGTTAAGCTCTTTCAGTTCGAAGTCCCTGAAATCTATGAGGGCATCATAGAGATCAAGGCTGTCGCTCGTGAGCCGGGCGAGAGGGCGAAGATCGCGGTATACTCGAACGACGCGAGGATCGATCCGGTCGGCGCCTGCGTGGGGATGAAGGGTTCGCGGGTCCAGGCGGTCGTTCGGGAGTTGAGCAACGAACGGATCGACATCGTTCCCTGGAGCGACGACGAAGCCATCTTCCTTTCCCGTTCGCTGAGTCCGGCCGCGGTCAAGCGTGTGGTCGTCGATCGAAACAAAACGACGATGACGGCGATCGTCGACGACGATCAGTTGTCGCTCGCCATTGGCAAGTCGGGACAGAACGCCCGTCTGGCCGCGCAACTTACCGGCTGGAAAGTCGACATTATTACCGAGACCCGGTTCCAGGAAATGCAATTGGAGAAGGAGGCGACATTTGTTCCTTTGTCGGAAGTCGCCGGGGTTGGGAAAGTGATGCTGGAACGTCTCGAGGCCGCCGGAATATTGTCCGCCAACGATCTAGTGGACGTATCGCTGGTCAGATTGCTCGAAGTGCCCGGAGTCGGGGAGTCCACTGGTGAAAAAATCCAGAGCGCCGCGGAAGGAATCGTGAGCGTAAAGGTCCAGGCGTACCGCGAGGAACTTGAAAAGCAGCGCGCCGAGGAAGCGGCGCGTATCGCGGAGGAGGAAGCCGCACGCCTTGCGGAGGAGGAAGCCGCACGCCTTGCGGAGGAGGAAGCGGCTCGCCTTGCGGAAGAGGAAACGGCGGCCGCTGCCGAAGCTGTTGCTGCCGCGGACGAGGACGGAAATGAGCCGATGGCGGACGAAGAAATCGAGCCGTCGGATGACGGTGCGGTGGTAGAGCCCACGGCATCTGAAGACAATCAGGTCGGCGGACCATCGGTAGATGAGGGGAGGTGAGTCGGCACATGAACAGAAATGCGCCCGTAGCAACGGTCACGGCGGCATCCGACGGCACCGATGAAAAAAAACGCCGCATCTACGAAGTTGCGCGAGAGTTCAATCTCTCGAGTGTCGCAATGGTCGAAGTGGTAAGGGGGCTGGGATTCGACGTCAAGAATCACATGGCCGTTTGCACCGGGGAGATGTTCGACAGCATTCAGGGAAAGTTCGAAGAGGAGCGCAACGCCTCCCGTCAGGAGATCAAGCGCAAGACCGCACAGCGACGGCAACGCAAGGATACCGAAAAGGAAGTCCGGAAGGCGCCCGCCAGGACCCGGGCGGGGCGCCCGAAAAAGGCCGCATCCAAAGCAGCCGAAACCCCGAAGCCGGCGGAGCCGGTCCGGGAGGCCGTCGAGATTCGCGAAATCCGTGACGACCAGGCAACGCGAAGGCGCAGGCGCGATGCGGCGCGGAGAGAACCGACCGTAGAAGTCATTGGCGCGGCGGGTGCCCCCAGGAAGACCGAGTCGGCACGGCCGCAGGAAAAGCCCGCTCCCGAAAAGAGCGAAGGCCGCCGGCGCCGCCGCAGGCGCGGCAGACCCGCGCCGGACCAGACGGAAATCGAAGCCAGCGTGCGCCGGACGATGGCCCAGATGGAGACCGGTACGGCCCGTTCACGACGACGCCGTCGCAGAGACGACTCGGACGTCGAGGACGAGGAGGGTATCGACCGTGTCATCAAGGTCAATGAGTTCGCAACGGTAGGCGAACTGTCGGCACTCATGGACATACCGCTCACCGACGTCATAAAGCAGTGTCTCACCCTGGGCCTGATGGTCACCATCAACCAGCGACTGGATATGGACACGATCACCTTGGTTGCCGACGAGTTCGGAATCGGCGTTGAAGAACTCCAGGAGTATGCCGAAGACGTACTGGATCAGGAAGAAGAAGAAGTGGAAGAAGAGCTCGAGCCGCGTCCGCCTGTGGTCACCATTATGGGTCACGTAGACCACGGCAAAACGTCGCTGCTGGATTATGTTCGCAACACCAACGTGGTTGCGGGCGAGGCGGGGGGCATTACCCAACACATCGGCGCCTACCACGTGGAGCTGGACAACGGACGCATGGTGACGTTCCTCGACACCCCCGGCCACGAGGCTTTTACGGCAATGCGCGCCAGGGGGGCCCAGGTGACGGACGTGGTCGTCCTGATCGTGGCTGCCGACGACAGCGTCATGCCGCAGACAGTGGAAGCCATCGACCATGCCCGTGCCGCGGGGGTGCCAATGGTGCTGGCCATCAACAAGATCGATCTGCCGGGCGCAGACGTGGATCGAATCAAGCGGCAACTGACGGAACACAATGTAGTCCTCGAGGAATACGGGGGCAAGGTTCAATCCTGTGAGATCTCCGCAAAGACCGGCGAGAATATCAACGATCTGCTCGAGTTGCTGGCATTGGAGACCGATCTGCTGGAGTTGAAGGCCAATTCGGTGAAACGCGCCAAGGGCGCGATTGTCGAGGCGCGCCTGGACCGCGGACGCGGCAATGTGGCGACGGTACTCGTACAGGAAGGAACGCTCAGGGTTGGCGATACCTTCGTCACCGGACTCCACAGCGGCCGGGCGAGGGCGCTTCTGGACGAGCGCGGGCACCGGGTTTCCGAAGCAGGCCCCTCGGTGCCGGTCCAGGTGCTTGGCCTGTCCGGTCTGCCCCAGGCCGGAGACTCGTTCTATTCCGTGGAAAACGAACGAACCGCCAGGGAAATCAGCCAGAAGCGGCGGCAGTTACGCCGGGAGCGGGAGGCACACCGGATACGCAGGGTCAGCCTGGTCGATATTCACGATCAGATCAAGGCCGGTCAGGTCCAGGAGTTGCGCCTGATTCTCAAGGGAGACGTCGACGGTTCCGTGGAAGCGCTACATGACTCTTTGATGCAGATCCCCAGCGACGAAGTCCGTATCAACGTGATCCACCGCGGAGTGGGCGCCGTGTCGGAGTCCGACGTTCTGCTCGCTTCCGCCTCGGACGCGATCATCATCGGATTCAACGTGCGCCCGGATGTCCGTGCGCGCGAGGTGGTTACCCAGGAGCGAGTCGACGTCCGCTCGTACAGGGTGATTTACGAGGCGGTTGAAGACGTCAGGGCCGCGCTTTCCGGATTGCTCACGCCCGATATCGATGAACAGATCGTGGGATCGGCGGAAGTCCGGGAGACGTTCCAGGTGCCGCGGGTCGGCATCATCGCCGGCTGTTACATTTCCACCGGCAGCATGACGCGCAGCGCCATGGTGCGGGTGCTCAGAGACAATGTTGTGGTCTACGAAGGCCGGATCGGGTCCCTGCGACGGTTCAAGGACGACGTGAGGGAGGTCCAGTCCGGTTTTGAATGCGGCATCGGCCTGGAGAATTTCAACGATACCAAGCTGGGCGATGTGATCGAGGCATATGAACAGGTTGAAACCGCGCGCACGCTCTAAAACATGACAATCGGCCTGTGTCGTCTGGTGTTGTATCTGCCCGAAAGCGGCTCGTTAAAGGGCAAGCGCCGTATCCTGGAGAGTCTTCGGCAACGGATCCGGGCGAAATACAACGTGTCCGTTTCTGAGGTCGGTCAAAACGAACTGTGGCAGAAGGCGGAGGTTGGCGTGGCGATGGTGGCGAACGAATCGCGTTACGTCAATCGCGTGCTTTCCAAAGTTGTAGACCAGGTGCAACGGGACCATCGCGTGGAACTCGTTGACTATTCTCTGGAACTGATGTGATGTGGCGCGCGGAGAGTGTCGGGCGGCAGATTCAGCATGAACTCAGTGACCTGATTCACCGGCACTTGAAAGATCCTCGTCTTGGATACGTAACCGTCACCGGCGTGCAGGTTTCGCGAGACCTGAAATTCGCGCGGGTACACGTCAGCGTGATGGGAGACGATCAGGTTCGCGACACGAGCCTCGAGACACTTCAGCGGGCGCTTCCGTACCTCCGCAGGGAACTGGGCAGGCGCATCCGGCTGAGAAACGTGCCGGAATTGGAGTTCAGGCTGGACGAGTCTCTGGAACAGGCCAGCAGGATCGACAGGCTGCTCGACGACCTGAAGCCTTAGCAGCCCGTTGATAAAGTCCATCCGGGCTACGGCCGGCCCTTGCGGTCGAAATACGGCGTTGCGCTCCCTCGCCGAATCGCAGGATGGGACTCGGTCGCGCGCCTTGTCTTCGACCACAATGGCAAGTGTTCCGACCCGGAAATAGATTGCCGAAATTCGACCGCCGAGTCGCCCGGCTGGCAAGGCGCCTGAGCGAGGCGACCTGCTCACGGTCACCGAGCGAAGGCAACGCCGCCAGACGGGATGAATCGGCGGATGAATGGTGACATATTTCCGGGACGGGACACCAAGCCTCGCCTGCAGAGCGACTTTATCAACGGACTGTTAGACTGGAGGGCAGAATCAACGTCACAGGCGTGTTGCCGATCGACAAGCCCCCGGGAATGACGTCGCACGACGTAATAGACCGCGTTCGACAACGGCTGAAGATTCGGAAAGCAGGGCATACGGGCACCCTGGATCCGCTCGCGACCGGCGTCCTCGTGTTGTGCCTGGGCCGGGCCACCCGGCTCAGTTCCTATTTCGCAGACCACGACAAGACGTATTCGGCCCATATCCGCTTCGGAGTTCGAACCAGCACGCTCGACGCCGAAGGGGAAGTTATCGCGCGGTCCGGCAGCGTACCCGGCCGGTTGGAGGACGTCCGGGTCGCCGTGGATGCTTTTTTGGGCGAAATCGAACAGATTCCGCCCATGTACTCGGCCCGAAAGATGGATGGCAGGCGGTTGTACAAGTTGGCACGGGAGGGCACGGAAGTCGCCCGACGACCGTCCCGCGTGCGGATTTACGGAATCGATATCATAGAATTCAGGCCTCCCGATCTACACCTGACGGTTTCCAGCTCAAAAGGTACCTATATCCGCACGCTGGCCGATGATATCGGCCGGCAACTGGGATGTGGCGCTTATCTGGCCGGGCTCAGGCGCACGGCGGCCGGTCCCGTTAGTGTCGACGACTGCGTTGCGCTCAATCATCTCGAATCCATTGGATCGGAGGAGGAGTTGCAGCCGTTTCTGATGGATCCCAACCGGTTGTTGCGTGACCTTCCGCGTCTCAACCTGGACGCCGTTCAGGCGGGTCGTTTTGTTCATGGAAATGCCGTCACAAATATCGAAGCGGGTACTGCGCTCGAGTCGGGCCGGATCGTGAGGGCGCTCTATCCCGAGGGGGTGCTGCTGGGCATCGGACGCTGGCGGGCCGCCGACCGGATGCTGAAGCCGGTACGGGTGCTGCGTCAGCCGGAAAGTTGATCGGGATGCAGACACGGACGTTGGAACAGACGCTCGAGTTGGAAAACCCGGTGGTCACGGTCGGTACGTTCGACGGCGTCCACCGGGGGCACCGTGCCGTAATAGAAGCCGTTATCGCCCTGGCACGGGCGCGGTCGGGCAGCGCCGTTGCCGTCACGTTCGATCCGCATCCGCGGGCGGTGATCCATCCTGACGACCCGCCGGTCGTCCTTACGTCCATGCACGAAAAGCGCCAGCGGCTTGAAGCCGCCGGAATCGACGTGCTGGCGGTCATCCCGTTTACCAGGCCGGTGCAAATGATGAGTCCCGAGGCATTTGTATCGACCTATCTGGTAAAGTACCTGGACGCGAAGGTCGTCGTGCTGGGTTACGATCATGGATTCGGCAAGGGCCGCAGCGGCGATCCCGAAACCATGCGTACCCTCGGCCGTCGGTTCGGCTTCGACGTGACCATCGTGCCACCCACGATGGCGGGAGAGGGTCCGGTTAGCAGCAGCCGGCTTCGGGATATGATTCGAGGGGGCAGAATCGACGAAGCACGTGAGATGCTTGGAGGCGGATATCCGGTTTCGGGTCGTGTGGCGCACGGAGACGGCCGGGGACGGACGCTGGGTTACCCGACCGCGAATATCGTGACTGACGATGCCATGAAACTGTTGCCGCCCGACGGGGTGTACGCTGCGAAAGCGTTCGTGCCGGAACCGTACGCCGCGGTTGTAAACCTCGGGGTACGGCCGACGTTTAACGGTAAGAGCAGATTGTTCGAAGCCCATCTGCTGGACTTCAGCGGGGATCTCTACGGACGCCGCGTATCGCTGGAACTGGTGAATCGTCTGCGTGACGAACGCCGGTTTTCCAGCACGGAAGCGCTGATTTCGCAAATTCACAAGGACGGGCAGCGTGCCCGTGACATTTTGGGAGAGGAACCGGTTCATCACATGGAGGTAAGGCATTGGGCCTAGCGAAAGAAAGGAAAGGCGAACTGGTGGACGCCTTCGGTCGAGCCGGCGGTGACACCGGATCCGTCGAAGTGCAGATCGCGCTATTGACGGAACGCATCAGGATGTTGACCGAACACGCCCGGCGGCACAGGAAAGATCACCATTCCCGTCGCGGTCTGCTCAAACTGGTCGGCCGGCGACGGCGTTTCCTGAGATACATGCAACGTCGCGACCTGACAGGATACCGCGCACTGATCGGTAAGCTTGGAATACGTGGTTAATTTTGCCTGTAGCGTGATCTTCAAAATGAGTTCTACAGGCTGGATGTACGTTCATTTTTGTTAGGAAGCTGTTTTAAAGGGCCCAGCGGTCTTCGCGCGGCTGCAAAACTGCCGGACGGCGTTGGTCAAACCCACCCATCTCCTGAATATGGGCGGATTTGCCCTCCTTGGCCGCCGCTTATTCGCTCGCGCTCGGGAACGCACCGGCAATTTTGAGACAACTTCCAAGGAGAAGGGGTGGATGGCAGAAAGAATAGAGTTGGAACTGGAAGGAAGGACACTATCCATTGAACACGGACGGGTAGCCAAACAGGCTCACGGCGCCGTGTGGATGCAATATGGAGAGACCGTGGTGCTCGTGGCAACGGTGGCCGATACCAGAGAATCCGATATGGATTTTTTCCCCTTAACGGTGGACTATCGTGAGAAATTCTACGCCAGCGGCAGGATCCCGGGGAACTTCTTCAAACGGGAGGGCGCGCCCTCCACGACGGAGAAGCTGAGCGCCAGGCTCATCGATCACCAGATTCGGCCGTTGTTTTTGAAACGGGACGTGGAAACGCAGGTACTGGTAACCATTCTATCGTTCGACGAAGAAAATGACCCCGCCGTGCTGGCGATGAACGGCGCATCGGCGGCTGTCTGTGCCTCCGATATTCCGTTCGAAGGGCCAATCGGCGCTGTCAAGGTGGGTCGTATAGACGGCGAGTACGTGATCAATCCAACCTATCAACAGTTGGATGAAAGCGATATCAACATCATCGTATCCGGAAACAAGGAGTCGATCATTTCCGTCGAAGGCGAGTGCCATGAGGCGCCGGACGCCGACGTACTGGGGGCGCTGCGGGCGGGTCAGGAAGCCATCGCCAAGCTCGTGGAGATGCAGGAGGAACTCGTCGCCAGGTGCGGTAAACCGAAGCGGCCGGTCACTGAGCCCGAACCCAACGAAGCGCTTGAAGAAGCCGTGAGGGCACTGGCGGCCCTGCGCATCCGGGAGGCGAACCGGTTGTCTGAGAAAGAAGACCGGGCGAATGTCATTGCCGGCATCGAAGAGGATACGCAGGCGGCCCTGGAGGATGAGTTTCCGGAATCGCGCGCAGAAATCGCCGCGGAGGTCGGTGCGATTGTCAAGGCGGAAATGCGCCGGATGATTCTGGAGGAAGGCCGGAGGATCGATGGCAGGGCCCTGGACGAAGTACGGCCAATCGAGATTGATCTCGGGCCGCTGCCCCGCGCACACGGGTCGGCCGTGTTTACACGAGGGCAGACCCAGGCGCTGTGCGTCGCCACGCTGGGCAGCAAGCTGGATACCCGGATGGTGGACGATCTCGAAGGAATGTCCTACAAGAGTTTTATGCTGGACTACAACTTTCCGTCGTACAGCGTGGGGGAAACCCGCCGGATCGGGGCTCCGGGAAGGCGGGAGATCGGACACGGCGTTCTTGCTGAAAAAGCGCTGGTTCCCGTCATACCCAACGAGAAACATTTCCCCTATACCATTCGGGTGGTTTCCGAAATCCTGGAGTCGAACAGTTCGTCTTCGATGGCCACGGTGTGCGGCGGATCGCTCGCACTGATGGACGCGGGGGTTCCCATTAAGACAGCCGTCGCTGGCGCGGGCGTCGGGCTGGTGATGGGGGACGACAATACCAATTGGTCCTTGCTGACCGACATTCTGGGCGCGGAAGACCATCTTGGCGATATGGATCTGAAAATCGCCGGCACGGCCGAGGGTCTTACGTCGATTCAGCTCGACATCAAGATCAAGGGAGTCAGTTTCGAGATTATGCAGGAGGCTTTCGGACGCGCGCGGGCCGCGCTGGACCACATTCTGGACAGAATGAACGGTGCGATCGCAGGCCCGAAGCCCGAGTTGTCGCCGTACGCGCCGCGAATTCTCTCGCTTTACATCGACCCGGCAAAGATCGGCACGGTCATCGGTCCCGGCGGAAAGACCATTCGCAGCATCGAAGAAACGGGAGCGACCGTAGCGGTGGACGACGACGGACTGATCACGGTCAGTTCCGTCGACGCACAGGCCGGCGAAGAAGCCATGGAGATGATCAAGGCGCTGGTGGAGGACCCGGAAGTCGGCCGGGTGTACAACGGCACGGTCAAGCGAACCCTGGACTTCGGCGCCTTTATCGAGATTCTTCCGGGAAAAGAGGGGCTCTGCCACATCTCAGAGCTGGATTACCACAGGGTGAACAAGGTCGAAGACGTGCTGTCCGAAGGGGATAAGCTGGACGTCAAGGTCATCTCGATCGACGACCAGGGCAAGGTTCGACTCAGTCGGAAGGCGACGTTCCAACCGCCCCCCGGATACGTGGAACCGCCGCCGCGCCATTCACGGGGCCCGCGAAGGCCCAATCGGCGCTGACCCGCAGGCAGGCCAGAGGTCGGCAGAAGGCGATCGGCATCTTCCGGTCGTCTTTTTTGGTTTTACGACGTTTGGAACGGCTTTCTGGACGGCCGCCGCATGTTTCGGACGTCCCCGACCGTGTCCTGCGACGCCCGGAAACGGCGGGTCCGCCGGTAAGGGTGCGGCGGGATCCGGGCGCATCGTTCGCGTGACCTCGAGAGGACCCCGATGGCCGTACCCATATCGATATCAAGAATCGCGGAGTACGACGGACGTACCGTTCTTCTCCAGGGCTGGCTGCAAAACAAGCGCTCCAGCGGCAAGCTGCGCTTTCTGCAATTGAGAGACGGGACGGGCGTGGTTCAGTGTGTCCTGTTCAAGGGGGACGTGCCGCCGGACCTGTTCGAACGCTCGGCGGTCCTGACGCAGGAGTCGTCGCTGCGCGTCTGGGGTGTTGTACGCGAGGACAAGCGCTCGCCCCTGGGTTTTGAGGTCGGCGTTACCGGCATCGAGGTGGTCCAGGCATCGGAACCGTATCCCATTACGCCGAAAGCGCACGGAACCGCATTTCTGATGGATCATCGCCATCTGTGGCTGCGTTCCTCCCGCCAGCACGCCATATTGCGGGTGCGAAGCGAAGTCATTCGGGCGTGCAGGAATTACTTCGATGAACGAGACTTCGTGCTGACGGACTCGCCGATCTTTACGCCTTCCTCCTGTGAGGGAACGACTACGCTTTTCCAGACCGACTACTTTGACGATCAGGCGTATCTGACCCAGAGCGGACAACTCTACGTGGAAGCCAGCGCCATGGCATTCGGAAAGGTCTACTGCTTCGGGCCGACGTTCAGGGCCGAAAAATCGAAGACCCGGCGGCACCTCACGGAATTCTGGATGGTCGAACCGGAAGTGGCGTACCTGGACCTGAACGGGGACATGGATCTGGCCGAGGACTTCGTCAGCACCGTGGTTCAGCAGGTCCTGGAGCGTCGACGGGAGGAACTGGTACTGCTCGATCGGGATCTCGAGCCGCTCGAGCGCGTGAAAAAGCCGTTTCCCAGGATCTCCTATACGGACGCGGTGGACATCCTGAACCGGCGCGGTGTTTCCCACAGGTGGGGGGATGATTTCGGCGGCGACGAGGAAACCGTTCTGGCGGAACAGTTTGACCGCCCGGTCCTGGTGCACAGGTATCCGGCCTCCTGCAAAGCCTTCTACATGAAGGGAGACCCGGACGACGGCAGGCTGGCGCTTTGCATGGACATGCTGGCGCCCGAAGGATACGGAGAAATCATCGGGGGCGGCCAACGTGAGGACGACCTGGAGGAACTGCGGCGGAAAATTGCCGAACATAGACTCGACGAAACCCCTTTTCAATGGTATTTGGACCTCAGACGCTACGGTTCGGTGCCTCACGCCGGCTTCGGCCTGGGCATCGAACGGACCGTGGCGTGGATCTGCGGGTTGCGGCATGTACGGGAGACCATTCCGTTTCCCCGGATGCTGCAGCGGCTTTACCCATAAACTGTGAGTACAGGGAGCCGTCAAATGGCTGAAAGCGGATACGATTTCGATGCGATCGAGTCTAAGTGGCGCACACGCTGGGAGCAGTCCGGTATCTACAGGAGCGGCGTGAAGGAGGGCAGGCCCAAGCATTATGCGCTGACCATGCTGCCGTATACGTCGGGAGACCTGCATATCGGGCACTGGTACGCGATGGCGCCATCCGACGCACGTGCCAGATGGATGCGTATGAAGGGCTATAACGTTTTGTTTCCAATTGGGTTTGACGCGTTCGGACTGCCGGCGGAGAACGCCGCCATCGAACGGGGAATTCATCCGGCCAGATGGACGATGGACAACGTGGAGCGAATGCGGCGACACCTGAAGAGAATGGGCGCCATGTTCGACTGGGAGAGGGAGATCGTAACGTGTGAACCCGAATACTACAAGTGGACGCAGTGGCTCTTCCTCCAGTTCTATCGCCACGGATTGGCCTATCGGAAGAAGGCCCCGGTGGACTGGTGCCCGCGCTGCAATACGACGCTTGCCAGGGAACAGGTATGGGGCGACGACCGCCACTGCGAACGATGCGATACGCCCGTCGTGAAAAAAGACCTGGATCAGTGGCTGTTCCGGATTACGAAATACGCCGATTCGCTGCTGGATTTCTCGGGCCTGGACTGGCCCGACCGGGTCGAAACGATGCAGACCAACTGGGTCGGCCGCAGCGAAGGGGTGGAGTTTGAAATGCGCGTGAAGGGATCGGGGGAATCGTTCCGCGTCTTCACCACGCGCGCGGATACGATTTTCGGGGTTACGTTTGCCGTTTTGGCGCCGGAACATCGGCTTGTCGACGCGATCACAACGCGGTCCCGGTCGGCCGAAGTTGCGTCGTACCGGGAAAAAGCGGGCCGGCGGACCGAAATCGACAGGCTGTCGCTGGACAAGGAAAGGGACGGCGTCTTTACCGGCGCGTATGCGATCAATCCGATGAACGACGCAGACGTGCCCATCTATATTGCCGACTATGTGCTGACGACGTACGGAACCGGCGCGATTATGGCCGTGCCCGGACACGACGAACGCGATTTCGGCTTCGCGAAACGGTATGGATTGCCCGTTCCGGCGGTCATTGCGCCGCCGGACTGGGATGGCCGCCCTCTGCGGCGTCCCTACGAGGGCGAGGGCACGCTTGTCAATTCCGGCCGGTTCAGCGGCATGCCGTCCGGGGATGCGAAGGACGCGGTGGCCGAAGATCTGGAAGAGCGGGGACTCGGTGAGCGGAAGGTCAATTATCGGCTGCACGACTGGCTGATTTCCCGGCAGCGGTATTGGGGGTGTCCCATACCCATCATCTATTGCGCCGACTGCGGCGTGGTGCCGGTCCCTGAGTCGGACCTTCCGGTAAGACTGCCGGAAGATGCGGAGTTTCTGCCGACGGGCGAATCCCCGCTCAAACATCACGAAGAGTTTCTGCATACCACGTGTCCGGCGTGCCGCGGGGAGGCGCAGCGGGAATCCGATACGATGGACACGTTCATGTGTTCTTCATGGTATCAGTACCGGTACCTCAGCCCTGATTACGGCGCGGGTCCGTTCGATCCGGAAGAGGCGGCGTACTGGCTGCCGGTGGATCAGTATACAGGCGGAATAGAGCACGCCACGATGCATCTGCTCTATACCCGTTTCTTCACCAGGGCGATGCGGGATATGAAGTTGATTGCCACCGACGAAGCCGAGCCCATGGTCCGGTTGTTCAACCAGGGGATCATTCTCGGCGAGGATTCAGAGAAGATGAGCAAGTCCCGGGGAAACGTGGTAAATCCGGACGACCTCATCGATGCGCACGGCGTCGACAGCGTGAGGGTGTATCTGATGTTCATCAGCCGCTGGGACCAGGGGGGGCCGTGGAACTCGGCGAGCATGGAAGGCGTTCCCCGGTTTCTGAACCGCGTCTGGTCGCTTGTCGTGGAGCCGGCGGCGTCGGCTGGCAAACCGCCGGGCACGGGGGAGACGACGGAATTGCAAAGGATCACCCACCAGGCGATCAGAAAGGTCTCCGAAGACCTGGAGTCGTTCGACTTCAACACCGCCGTGGCCGCACTGATGACCTACGTCAACCGTCTTGGCAAGGTGAAGACCGCCGCCGCTCTCGAATCGGATGCCTGGAAAGACGCTGTTCGTACGCTGTGCCTGCTGTTGGCGCCTTTTGCGCCGCATATTTCGGAAGAATTGTGGGAACGCCTCGGCGAAAGCTACAGCGTCCACGAGCAGGCGTGGCCGGAATGGGACGATGAGCTCGCCCGCCCGGCTACCATTCAGATGCCGGTGCAGGTCAACGGAAGGGTCCGCGCCCGGTTTCAGGTGGAGGTGGATGCGGAGGGCGACGACGTCAGGCGGCTGGCGCTGGAACAGCCGAACGTGCGAAACCATCTTGCCGGCAAAGCGCCCAGGAAGGTGATCGTCGTGCCCAATCGCCTCGTCAATATCGTGGCGTAACCCTTCGTTGAAAAAGCCGCTCTGCAGGCGGGAGCCGGCCGGTGTCCGGATGGGCACCTTCAACGGGCCGTCGGGACGAAAACCCGGGATCGTCGAGCGATTCCGGGTTTTTTCATCGGCTGCTCGGGCGGCAAAACGAAACGGGCAGGGCAGGGGGGACGTCGCTCTCCGTTCCGGGGAGGGGGAGCTAACTGCCCGGGCGGCGGTAATACGGCCTGCGAACCACCCTCGCCCTAAGCCGCCGGTTTCGGATGGCAACGTGCAGTTCCTGGCCCCGCCGCGCAAGCTTAGGGTCCACAAATCCCATGGCGATGATCTCGCCGGTCCAGGGTGAAACCGACCCGCTGGTGATCACACCCGCGGCGCCGCCGTCCGGACGATGAATGTCGTAGCCCTGGCGTGGAATGCCCCTGTCGACCATCTCCAGCATGACCAGCCTCTTGCTGACGCCGCCCGCCTGCTGTTCCCGGATTGCTTCCGAACCGATATAGGACCCGGTTTTCGCCACGGCGAAACCGAGATTAGCCTCCAGCGGGGACGTATCCTCGTCGAGTTCGTGCCCGTAGAGCGCCAGCGACGCCTCCAGCCGGAGCGTATCGCGGGCTCCAAGGCCGGCGGGTACCGCACCGGCGCGGCTGCCCGCCTCGAGCAGTGCGCGCCACAGCGATTCCACCTTACCGGACGACACGAAGATTTCAAAGCCGTTTTCCCCTGTATATCCGGAAGCAGCGAGTACAACCGGCAAACCGGCGACGGTGAACGGGCGTACTTCGTGGAAGCGGAGGGACGCGACGTCGTCGGTTGTCAGTCCAGACAGGACTTCAGCCGTGCGAGGACCCTGGAATGCCAGAAGAGCCCCGTCGTCAAAGCGGTTCTCAAGACGCACGCCGCTCCGGCCGGTCCCGGCGGAACGAATGTGCGCCCAGTCTTTTTCCCGGTTCGAGGCGTTGACAACGAGCGTATACGCGTCCGGACCCGTCCGGTACACCATCATGTCGTCGATCGTACCGCCGTGTTCGTTCAGGAGAAAGGAATACTGGCATCTGCCGACGCGGAGCTTTCGGATGTCGTTGGCTGCCAGATACTGTAGAAAATCCCTCGCGCCCGTTCCTGAGACCTGAATCTGCCCCATGTGGCTGACGTCGAACAGTCCCGCCGCCGTTCGCACCGCGCGATGTTCCTCGATGATGCCCACATACTGAACCGGCATTTCCCAACCGCCGAATTCGACCATTTTTGCGTTCAGTTCGACGTGCTGCCGGTAGAGTGGGGTGCGTTTCAGGGTCGTGTCGTCCACTTGTATATCCTTCCGCAATGGGATGCCGACCTGTGATTCACCCTTGAATTCAGGAGTGAAATTTCTTATAATAATTTTGGAAAATAAATGGAATAATCAAGTTACGGAGGAATGATGTCCGACGCCCCGAACGCCCGGTCTGAGTACCTGACTATCGAGCAAGCCGCGAATTTGCTCAGAGTAACCACGAAAACGGTCCGAAACTACATAGATCGGGAATATCTGAAGGCCGGAAAGTGGAATGGCGCGTGGCGAATCCCGAAGGGAAATATATCAGAAATTTATAGGAAAAAATATGGAAAAACATTGGAACCGGAAAGAGTGGAAGGACTCCAGAACGAGTCTCTCGTTCGGATCGACCGGAGCGACTACGACCGGTTGCAGCAGCGAATTGGAAAACTGGACGCCGTCGAGCGGGCGCTGGCGGAACGCACGGCCGAAATCAAAACGATGAACGAACGGCATGCCCAACTCGAAGCGTCGTCCGCATCCGGATGGACCGAGGCGCGAAAATACAGGGATGACGTCGAACGTATGCACGAAAACCTTCGCGCGGCGGAAAAAGCCCGCGAGGAGGCGGCTCTGTCGGCGCATTGGCTCAGAAGAGAACTGAAGCGGCTTGGCGAAGAACGAAATTCCCTGAAAGAAAAAAACAAGGTACTCGAAAACAGCTGTGAGGCATTCAAAGAAGACCTGGCAGGCAAGAACAGGGAGATAGGACGCCTGAAAACCCGACTGACCACGCTACAGGACAAAAACGACAGAAACAAGCCTTTCGAATAGAACAACGCCGGAAAACGGCCTGGTTTCCGGACCTCAAGTTTACATAATACATATTATACCGGTTTTCGTCGGGTTTAGGATGGAAGGCCCCGGACCGATCCCCTGTCAGAAAAACGTCCCAACTGACGATCCTTCCGGATTCCTCAGTAGACAGGTTCACAGAGTCTCCATACGATTTTCTGGAAAATCAGCCCAGTCTGAATCAGTTATATGCGGGCATACACAATTGCGATGAAGCGATAGCAGTTCTCGGTCCTTCGCCACAACTCCCACAATGACCGGTCCAAAGTCTCAACATCCTCGCCCGATGTCTCCGCGACAGGCTGCAAAGCAACCGAAAACGTGCCTCCTTTGTCCTGAACGTTCACGCGTCTCTGTTCCTCAAATGTGTTCTACGGTATTTCGTTCTACTGTGTCGAGAAATCGATCTTCTCAACTAATGATTTGTTGAATTTTGCTGTGGTTGCCTTCACGACTTCGAACTCCCAGTCATACGAGAACGGCGAAACTACTACCTTATGAATAAGTTCGTCCAAGTCCGCTGCACAGAGAATCCCGGGACTGTCATTATTCGCTCTTGCGAAACGGGTAATCCGAACCTCATGCTCAGTGCGGAAGATTTCTCTCTTATAAAACAGCGGCATTCCTCCCGAAATTGAAATATCGCCCGTATCGTAGTCAATGTATTCGACCTTGCCTGCCAGGAACCTGATGTCGGGTTCTGCGCAACGCTTGAACGCTTTTTGCAAGGATTCAAAGGAGGTCTGCACCGCAATTCCAGCGCCGTGATTGGCATATGCACGCCACATGGTACTAGATTCGGATTTCATTTCGTGCCAACAAGAAACGACGTGTAAATTCCGTAAACTGTAACTTATCATTCGAAGAATGTCTTCATATTGATCTTCCTTACCCGGCATAGTCTGCTGTAGCCGTTCGAACAACCGTCGTTCTGTTGCGCGTGGCAGTCCTGCCTCGAATCGATCTTCGAATTTATAAGGAAATGAAAAGAAAACACCGCGTTGCATTAACACGCTGATGTATTTTTCAAAACTCATGTACCTCCACAATACGGCGGATGAGCAAGGCCTGGTTGGAGATTTCGGGTTTTCGTCCTCAAGCAAGTCATCGCCTCGCCACATTATTTTTCCAATCGTACCCTTAGATTCTGCCATAGTGGCCGCAATCCGAGCGTGAAATTCACGGTCGGCCATGGATGATCCTTCCGATGTCTGTGTTCGTCTTTGGGGTCGCCTGACATCTCCGCATATACTCGAGCTGACAATCAACCTTTGCTTGTCCCGTCAGTGTCATCGACTCTTCCTCTTGAATTGCCTGAATTCGTGACCGATGCAGCCCACGTGGACAATACCAACTCCTGACGCTCTTTGCAAGTCACAAACAGAAAAATCGAAGATTCTTCTCACGTTGGCACGGCCACTTCCTAGGCTTGGAAAATTTGCGTATTTCAGAATTCCAAGGAAAACGCAGCGGCTGCGCCTCCCTCCTACCCTGTCAGACTTCCGGCGTTAAATGTAATCGTAAAGGCGAGAACAAACTCAAAGTCTCCGGCGCCGAGTGGCGATTAAGGGGCTCTTGCTGTTTTCGCCGTTGGCAACGATGCTTTGAGTCTTTACGGCGGCTCACCAGCGCAATACAACCGCGATCGTATTTCTTTATTCCCGCCTCGCCGTGGTGGTTTCTCGTGTGGCTACGAAAATTTGATCTCGGGTATCTGATCTGGTATTACGCAATCTGTCAGGGATTGAACTCAGAAGCCGTTCCCCAATAGGTATAGGTTGTGAGTCCGACTGAGATGCATTCGAAAAACTGCACCCGGTTCGATCTCTTATCATAATACGATTCGTTGTAACCACCAAAGCCAACTGCGGGATGTTCACTCGGCACGAACACCTTTACCACTGCTCCGGCGTACGCGTCTGTGAAATTATGGAATAATCCACTCTTGCTATAAATCAGTTCACGGTTGTCTCGGCTAGCCCAATAGTAGGACTCTCCGACCTTCACGATGATCACTTGCAGAGCTTGGCGTTTTTCAGCGGTGAGGATCTCCTGAAAAGTATTGTTCCAATTGGACTTTACCATCGTTTCCGGTACGGCGCGCAGCACCACGCGCGGCCCTGTATTTGTCCGGGGCGCTCGAGCTCTGAGTTCTTTGCCAGATGGATTTCCCGACGGAAGATCCTGTGGCCTCAACGGCCCCACGAAGGCAATAAACACAAAGAGAGCCAGAACGAGTTTCCACATAAGTCCTTCCTTGGGAACGTATCCGTACGTTTTTGCTCGAATACAAACCTGTCCAAAAACGGGTTTGAGTCACTACGAAAGTCGCGAAAACGCGCGAAATATTTAGCTGGCAAAATCGTGCACATCCTTCGGCGAAACGAGTCGGTCTTACCTTCGCGTAGACTGTCATCCTGAGGAGGCCTTCAGGCAGTTGAAGTGTCCACGCACAAGGTCGTCTACAAAGGGCATGTGCTTCATCGTCAATCGAGAATACGGGAGATTCTTCGCCGCGCTCTTATTGACAAATTTCGCCATAATTATTGGCGAAACGCTGAGCCCACATCTTCGCAGAACATTTCATCCTGAGGAAGCCAGCGCGCTCAGAATGACATGTCTTACGATTGTCATGCACGTGGCTTCCCGCTTTTGTCCAGGTAGGCCCGCAGGCCATCGAAGGATCTACCGCAGCATCGGATCGTCCCTGTGCGATTTGCACGTGATCGAAACCTGAGAGGCAGCACTTCCGCCTGCAGCGCCGGACGGAAGCGTCTGGAGATCCTTCGACTCCGCTCAGAATGACATGCGATAAAACTAACACGAACCGATTGCAACCTGGCTTTCGTTATCCGTGTCGAACCCGTACAAAACCGCCGATTAAGGCCGCTTTTCGAACCTAATCTCTGTCAATCCCACGGTTCTTGGATGGCAGTGTCAGCAGGTATATTTGCAGAAGCTCCAGCCGGTATTCTGAATAATTGGCCCACTCCGAATCAGTTCGGCCCGGCTACTCCTTCTGGCTGAGCCACTTAAAGATCCTCCAAATAAGTTGGTTTTGATATTTCCGATCTTCTGACTCTTTCTGCTAACGGTTCGTTATATAGTCTTGTTGTTCTCTTTATGACGTCATACATCCAATCTTCTGCATTTGGGGAAACCACTACCTCATGGATTAACATCTGTAAATCCGCTTCAAACGTCTCCCCGGTACTCGATTCACTGTCTTCTTTCAAGCGAATAATCCGTACTTCCTCCTCATGAATGAAGGATTTCCTTTTGTAAAATAGCGGCATTCCGTACAGAATCGGGATATCACACTTATCGTAGTCTACGTATTCTACTCTGCCAGCCTGGTACGTGTCACTGTGAATATCAATCCCAAGGACAGCAGTAAGCAACGACCCAAAGTCGGTTTTGATCGCAATCCCGGCGCCGCTCCCGGCGTAAAGACGCCACATCGCATCTGACTCCTGTAGCATTGCATGCCAGCACGAAACGACCCATGCGTTCTTCGTAAAGGTTTGTTGAAATCGAGCTTCATTCTCTGCAACTTGATCAGCTTGCCCCTGCAATCTTTCCGTGAAGCGTTTTACTGTCATACATGGCAGGCTTCCCTCGTATTCATCTCCCAATTCACTGGGTAGAGAGAAATAAACACCACCGACCGCCAGCATCGCGACGTATTTTTCAAAATTCATGTACCTCCACAATACGGAGGACGGCTCTGGACGTTCAGGTTGATCGCGCATGTCATTTTCAGCCAACAAAACGCGCATTTGCATTTCCTGTCGCCCATCCATCTGGCGTCTTCCTTTCTGGGTTATTCATTCGCTCAACGATTTCAGATAATCACAAGACGCCGCAAACGCAAATAAGACAGCCAATACGGATAGAACGGATAAACACCCACGCAGGAACCAGTGAAATCTGCTCCGTTGCATTTCCTGTTGAACAAAAAGCAATGCACCCGCAGCCAACCACATAGCTCCGTAAATGATACCCATACCAGCACATAGAACAAGACCAACGAAGACCCCACGCCATAAAGTGCCAAAAAACCCACAATCGGCACCCGTTACCGAACAGTAAAACAGCCCCAGTACAAAAGGACCACTCCCAATTGTGCCAACGATGACCAAAATTCCAACGATTGAGAGGGTATATTTTCGCAATACGCGCATAGCGTCTCAGTGCGATTTCACTGGCAAACTAAGGTGTCTTACAACACCTGTCCAAAAGCCGGTTTAGTTCACTACGAGAGTTGCGAAAATACGCGAAATAAACGGCTGGAAAAATCGTCCACAGCCATTGGCGAAACGAGTCAGTCCTGTCTTCGCGAAGACTGTCGTCCTGAGGAGGCCTCAAGGCAGTCGATGTGTCCGCGCACAAGTTCATCTACAAAGGGCATGTAGTACACGTACAATCGAGAATACGGGAGATTCTTCGCTGCGCTGTAGTTGGCATGTTTTGCGATAACTATTGGCGAAACGCTGAGTCCACACCTTCGCAGTTACTGTCATCCTAAGGAGGCCAGCGCGCTCAGAATGACATGTCTTACGATTGTCATGCACGTGGCTTCCCGCTGTCATCCAGAGGAGGCCCCCAGGGCCGACGAAGGATCTACTGCAGCATCGGATCATCCCGCTGAGATTTTAACGTGTCGATACCTGAGAGGCAGCACGTCCGCCTGCTGCGCGGGACGGAAGCGGCGAAAGATCCTACGACTCCGCTCAAAATGACTCGCGTTACAACAAACACCGACAGATGGCAACCTGGTTTCCGTTTTCTGAGTCAAACCCGTACAAGATTGCGAATTTAAGCCGCTATTCGATTCCTATCTCTGAGAATCCCACGGTTCTTGGACAGCAGTGACGTCTTACCTTGAATACCCTATCGTTTTTTCATTCTTAGCCTCAATTGAGACTCCAGTATTACATGAATATCTGTCGTTAAGACGTTGGTATAGAGATTTTTATATTTTCAATCGGAAACATCCAATGTAATCAGCTGTCGACCGGCGCAACACACGAACCCACTCTGCGCCGCGGTGAGCGAGGTGACGTTCCCGGGTATTTTCAGCAAGCCATGACAGCGCCCCTCGACGTCGTACCTCCGGACTTCCCGGCGGTTTGCCGCAACGGCGATAACGCCGCGGGACTCGGCAAGCGCGTGGATCCATTGCGCGTCGTGTTGCTGCCAAATCAGATTGCCGCTATAATCGAACCGGTAGAGCGCGCCGAATTCGCTGGCCACGATCAATGAATCCCCAACGACGACAAGCCCGGTGATTCCCCCCACCAGATTGGTATGCCAGACTTCGGCGCCGTCTTGAGGCTTCACGGCATAGACCCAACCGTCCTCGGTACCGTAAACGATCTCCTGGACGCCATCGCGGTCCAGGTCGCACAGGACCATGTGATTCAGACCGATGCCGCGCCTGGGCGTGGTCGCGTTGCCGTGAGATCCGACCTGCTCGAACGTGGACCAGCGAAACGATCCGTCGAAATTGTGTACCGTCAGCGGCGTGTAATATTCCGTACCGACCAGGACTTCGGCCCGTCCGTCGCCGTCCACGTCCGCCGCTTTCAGCGCGGTGATGGCGTGGTATCGAAACCAGTCGGCCCATCCGGGGCTGCCGTCGTGCGCAAACGTATTGACGAACCATCCCTCGGTACCGGCCAATACGCTCAGGTCGCTGTTTCCCTCCAGGTCCGCAACCGCGATACCGGAAACCCGCGCGCCGCGACTCGACATGTTCCGCAGCCCGCGCCGCCACCGTTCAGCGCCGGAATTCCCTTCCAGGACAATCAGTTGCGAGTCTTCGGTGCCCACCATTGCTTCCGCGTTCCCGTCGCCGTCGATATCCGACAGAAGCACACGGCTGGCGCCGCCTGCCGCGTCAATCGGCGCGGTCCAGGCCGGCTCGCCGGTGGCCTCGGACAGACATGAGACCTCCCCGCCATGGGCAAAAAGCAATCTTCCTTCCGAAAAGACGGAGACATCCCGAATGCCGGCAGGAAATTCGCGGCGCCATCGTTCCCTCAGTCCGGCGGACGTCGGCACGGTATATGGCGCCGGTTTCGCCGCCGCGGCCTCCCGCGCCGACCGGATCCCCGCTGCAAGTTCGCGTCGATCCAGCACGTGTTCTGAGCCGTCGACCTCTCGCCCGTCCAGACGCTCGACGCCGTTTACGACCACGCGTTCGTCCCGGGCCAGACATCCGAACAAGCTTCCGGAGAGCTGAAGGCCATCCAGTTCCACGCTCCCTGCGCCCATCAGCGCGACTTCATCTCCATCGACTACCCTGACCGCGTCGGGACCGATTCGCTCGATGCGAATATCGGGGTCCGGGGTGAGCAGGTTCAGGAAGGTAGACGACGTCCCCGCCTCGAGGGCACGCGCCGTTCGCTGGTACAGTACGGAAATCGTACCGTCCGAATACGGATAGCTTCCCCATCGGCTCTTGACGTGCGGATCCTGAACGATCTCCTGAGCGGAACCGTCCGCGTTACGGATATGAAACCCTTCTCCTTCCTGCCGGATGTGGGCCCCTTCGGCATCAAGAGACGTATCCCCCACCATTCGCCACAGACACTGCAGACGATAGTCCCCCGCTTCAAAGCAGCGCAGCCGGTCCATCACCACCATGAATCGACCCTTGCGCCAGAAAATGTCCCGCTGCCAATCCACGCCGTTGTATCCCCCGGCTTCGGAACGGACCGTCGCGAACGCCGCGCCGTCATTACTGATGCTCAAGGATGCCAGAGGAGGAATGACCACGCCGTCACCGGGAGATTCCAGGACCCCGACGCCGTCGCGCGTCACCGTAACGGAATTGTGAAATCCGGGCGCCGCGCGGATGTAGTCCCCGTCCGCCAGCCACGCCCTGTTGTTCCAGGTCAGCCGGACGATCGCGTTTGTGTCCTCGTGTCCGTGGCAGGTCGTGCCGATGCCTTCCAGCAGGAGGTACTCGCCCCGGGGATCGAAATTACGGCGCAGGGACAGCTTGTCGAAATACCGTCTGCCGGGCTTCGGATGATGCGCCGGCGGCGTATATCGACGCACCCAGGACAGCACGGCATCCGGCATGTCCATCACACAGATTCCCAGCAGGTCGCGGGGCGCCTCAGGCGCGCACCCGGCAAGGGCGTAGCCGTCACCCACGTAGTCGACCGCCGAATAGAGACCGTGCAGCGCCCGGTCCGCCGGGGGCCGTTTTCCCTCTCCAAGCCAGTTCAACGTCCAGAGGTGCCCGGGATCCGGCCGATGCCACGTCGAGACCATCAACGGCCAGAGGCGCGGTTCCCAGCCGTCCGTGGAAAACCGGGAATATCCGGAGGTATCGCCGTAACCGCATTCGCTGCGCATATTGTCGGTTGTGACGACGGCCAGTTTGCACAGATCCGCCACGTGGCCCCCGGTTATATAACGGTCGTCGCCGCGGTACAGGAAATAGTTGAGCGTTTCCAGGGGCACGTGCCAGACATACCCCACTCCCCCATCGTCATCCGGCTTGTAACAATCCATCTGACCTTCGAATATGCGCCTTGCGATCTCATTCGCCCGTCGAAACTCCCGGATGCCGTGCCGCCTGGTCATGTAATCGCCGCCGACCGCCAGGTTCAACCCGATGAACGTCGTGTGGTTCTGCCGGATTTCACCTGGAGGATTCACGTCTGCCGAGGCGTACGGAAGGTCCATGAGATGTCGCAACAACTCGCCGAAAATCGTGACGGCGCCCTTGCGGTCTTCATCGTTGAACACGGGGCTGTCTTCCGCCAGGTCCCACAGGTGGATGTAGAGGTGCAGGTTGAAGAAACAGTGGTAGGACTCCGGATGCGCGCGGCACTCCGCCCGCCACGGTTCTATCGTCCCCTTCAGGATTTCCACCGCCGCTCGCGCCCAGACCGGATGATCGGTCAGATAGTGGCGCCAGAGATAGGACAACAGGGCGCCGCCCCGGAACGGAGAGGCCGACCACCCCGTACCCCAGATCTTCAGATCGTCCCGAACCATCCGGTCCGTCTCCGAAGCGTTTGGCAGGCGCGGCAGTCCGGGGCCTGAGGACGCGGCGTGGACGCGGTCCAGACTGCCGCTGCACGCATCGACGATGTCCCGGAAGACGCCAAGAGCCGTCACCAGTCCCTCGCCGGAACTGGCGCCCGCGACAATGCAATTGCGGCCGTACCCGAACGGGTCTGAAATGGATTTGACCAGATAGTCGTTCGCACCGGGGAACCAGGTATCCACAAAACAACACCGGGCGGTATATAACCGCTGGATCGCCCGGTTATTTGCCAGATTTCCGCAGGCAATGACGTGTCTCTCCCGGAACATCGCCGGTTGGAAACTTCGCTGGGGGATCGTTTCCGGCTGTCGCCCCGCCCTCCCCACCGCGTCGCGAACGCGGGCGACGGCGGAATGCCGTACCATATCGTCCGGGACCACCAGCAGGACGTCGTCGGCCAGGTCGGTCGGATGAAATTCACGCGACCGGGTTATTTCCAGTTCGGGACTCGTCATCCGACGCCACCCATCTGCTGGAGTTCCTCCTCGGCGCTTCGCGCAACCGGGCTCTTCGCGTAACGGTCCAGGATACGCTGCAGCAGCAATCTGGCCTGAACCGTGTCTCCCGATACTCTATAGCAGCGCGCGGCCTCCCTGAGCGCATTGGGCGCGAACGGGGAGTCCGCGAATTCGTCCGCGAACGTCAGGTATCTGGCCGCCGCGCCTGCCGGATCGCCCTGTTCTTCCATGGCGGCCGCGATTCCGGACCATGCGCTGTACCTCGCGGGCCCCGTTGCTTCGAAATCCTGCAGGTATTTCTCGAATGCGGCCTGTGCCTCCGCGTAGCGCCCGGTCTCGAAATAAAGGCCGCCCGCCAGCTGAAGCGCCCGCCCTGCCGCCGCGTCACCGCCATACGCTTCCGCAATGCGTTCCGCATCCAGAATGGCATCGTCGACCTGCCCCTGGAGCAACAATACCCGGACCCGACCCTCCGCCTCCACGGCCTCCCTTGCCTGGGCGTCCATCTGGTGCATGACGAATACGCCAATCAGGAACAGGACAACCACCCCGGCGCCGATAGCAAGCACCCGGACATAGTTTTCTTCCACGTAAGCCCATGCCACCAGTATTCTGTTGACAAACTCATCCTGCCTGAGTTCCCGTCTGGTCATCCGTCCCCGCGCACCCTGCATTTGGCTTACCTCCATTCCAAAACAGCGTGAGATGAATCGATGTCAATTCTCTTCTGTACCTGAAGTGCTAAATATAGGTATTTTCCAGTTGCCGGCCAAGCGAAAGACGGGTATCGCCGACAATCCCGGTTGCCCCGCGGGGTCGACGGACCGCGGGATATTCCGGCCGCCGCCGACCCATGCAGGCAGTTGCCGGATCAGTGCGGATTCCCCGCCGGGGTCTTGACGAAACGGGAAAGTTTGCCCATATTTCTGGCCGGTGGGCATATGTTCGCCTCCCGGGCGCGTTTTTGTACACCGAAGACCGGACTTGAAAGCCGGGAATTCAAGAATATGGCCCTGCTAGAGATCGCATTTACCGATATTGCGGACATAGCCGTCGTGGGTGTCCTGTTCTGGGGCCTGTTGGCCTGGACGCGGAGGATGCACGCGAGAATGGCGCTGATCGGGCTCGCGTTTCTGGGCGCGTTCTATCTTCTGGCGCAGCGGTTCGAGTTGCAACTGACTGCGTGGATATTCCAGGGCTTTTTTGCAGTGCTGGTTGTGCTGCTCGTCGTTGTATTTCAGGACGATCTGAGACGGCTTTTCGAACAGATTGCCGCACTGGGCCTGGGCAGACGGATATCGCGGCCCCGCGGAGGCAGTCTGGCCGTGCTGGTTCGTGCGATGCATCAGCTCGCGGCGAAGCGGCGGGGCGCCCTCGTGGTCCTGCCCGGGCGGGAGCCGCTGGACAGGCTCCTGCAGGGCGGTATCGTTCTGCAGGCGACCATCAGTGAAGAACTGATCGACAGCCTGTTCGGTACGTCTTCGGCGGGCCACGACGGGGCGCTGGTGATGAGGGAAGACACACTGGAGCGATTCGCCGTATATCTTCCGCTTTCGGAAAACCGCGCCGAACTCGGGCCGGGAGGCACCCGCCATGCCGCCGCCCTCGGCCTGGCCGAACGCAGCGATGCCCTGTGTCTGGTTGTTTCCGAGGAGCGCGGTACCGTGGCCGTGGCACATCAGGGGCGACTGGAAGTGGTAGACGATCCTGACGAACTGCTTGCCAGATTGCAGGAGCATGCGCAGCACGTGGTCGCGGGCGGACGGAGAAACGGACGGAGCCGGCTGGCGCGGCGGCTTGCGGAAGGGGTGGTCTCATTCGTACTGGCGTTCGGCGCGTGGGTGTTCCTGGTACCAGGCGCGTCGGTCCAGGAAACGACGTACGAGGTGGCGGTCGGCGTGGAGAATCTGCCGGGCGGCTATGCGCTGGAGGGCGTCAGACCTTCGGTTGTGGACGTAACGGTAAGGGGGCCTCGACGTGCGCTTCTGTTTGCGCCGGTCGACGCCTTTCGCCTCGTCATCGACGCCAACTACGTGAGGTTCGGTCGCAGGACCTTTGAGTTCGGCATCGAGTCGATCAGGCACGGGACGGAACTGACCGTCGTAAACGTGGAGCCCCGCAAAGTCTGGCTGGATGTACGGAAGGAATAGGACTGGCAACCACCCCTACGAAGATACCAGACGCTCCCTTGATTCCATCTTGCGAAGGCCGACGAACAGCAGCAGACCCGACAGCAGCGCAACCGCCATGCGATTCAGGAACACCCGGTCGCCCCATAACGTGTCTTCCATGCCCACAGGGGGATCGAACGTATCCAGAAAAAGCACAAAGGGTGAATCGGGCATTGACTGTGAGGCAACCAGCGTCAGGCCCATCACGCCCGTAGCGAGCATCGCGGCCGCGTTTCCGCTTCGACAGAGAACGGAAAAGTAAAACGTGAGCCCCGCGGCAAAGCACGCCGGCAGAAAGGCGTTCAGCCCGCCCCGGAGGATCGGCAGTTCCGCGAAGACGAAATAGGCGACAATCGTCATTCCCATAAGCGTTCCCGCCAGCACCAGATAGACCCCCACCATCCGAATCGTCCATATCCGATAGTGCGACGAGGTTGTGCTGAACAACGTCTCCAGTGTATTCCTGTCACGTTCGCCGGCGACGAGATCCATCGTCAAATAGATGGCAAGGGCGATTCCTGGAATTTCAACCAGAACATGGAGCGCCTTCGATACGCCGAATCCTTCGTCGGGACGCCAGACCGCGAATGCGTACATCGCGGCGTAATAGACAAGGATCCCCAGGGCCATGAATATCAGTTTCCTGTGAAAGACGATCCTGCAACTCAGCCGAAAGAGCCGCCACGTCGTCATCAGCAGTTCCCGCCAGTTCAGCACGGCTGCCCCTCCCCTTTGCCAAGCAGGTAAAGATATGCGTCTTCCAGGGTTGGATCCACGCTCTGCGCGCCGATTCCAGCCGGTGCGCGTTCCGACAGGAAACGCATCCGGACGCCGTCGGGGGTCCGCTGGTGCGATATGAGCTTCAGCTTTTCTTCCAATTCGGAAAAGCGCCCGTCCGAAACCACCGCGTCCCACACCCGGCCCGCCGCCAGATTTCTCATCTCCCCCGGCGCTCCCGTATACAGAAGACGTCCCTGGTCCAGTACCGCCAGCCGGTTGCAGCTTCCCGAGATATCTTCCACGATATGCGTGGAAAAAATGACAATACGATCCTGGCTCAGCCTGGCGAGCAGGTTGCGAAACCGGATACGCTCCAGCGGATCCAGCCCGGCCGTGGGCTCGTCCACGACGACGATCAGCGGGGCGTGCAGGAGCGTCTGCGCGATGCCGAGGCGCTGCTTCATTCCGCCTGAAAAAGAGCCGATCGGATCGTCTCTTCGTTCGATCAGATTGACCTGCTCCAGGGATTCGATCACCCGGGTCTCGCGAATCTTCCTGTCCTTGAAGCCCTCGAGCAGCGCTCTGTACTCCAGAAACTCGTACGCGGAAAGGTGACCGTAGTTGCCGAAATGCTGTGGAAGGTACCCGATCAGTCCGTGGATCGAACCCTTATTCAGGATATTTCGGCCGTCGATAAGAACAGACCCGTAGCTGGGTTCGAGTACCCGGCAGAGAATACGCATCAACGTGGTCTTGCCGGCGCCGTTCGGCCCCAGGAGACCGAACATCCCCCTGCCGATTTCCAGGTTGACCCCCGCCAGCGCTCGAAATTCCGGCCGCGGAACGCCGATAAGAGGAAGGGCGGACGCCAATCGATAGAACCACCGGCGCGGTCGCGCAAGACGTCCGGACAGGTCATCGGGATTGATCTCGCCCGTCCGCACCCTGTCGGCGAGCCGGCGAACGAGACGATAGGCGGCCCACGTCCCGAACGTGGCAAGCGTGACCGAAAGCAGGTCCAGCCGCCAGTGCACATAGGCGACGCATGCCAGCGGAAGAGCGACTCTGTGCAGCAGTCTGACGATGCGGGCCAATGGCGCCGGCAGATGCCATTGACGGAGGTCTCCGAAACATCGACCCACGTGGGCCACCATAAACGCCAACGCCAACGCGTGCAGATAGATCCAGATTTCGTCTTCGAAATAGGTCGCGAATAACGACAGGAGCGCGAGCATTGGCAGTTTCCAGAATAGGGCATCGCGAACCGCCTTGCGCTCCCGCGGATCCAGACCCGTTTTCATCAGCCGCCCTCGGCGCCGCTCTTCGCGCGCCCACTCCCTCACAAAACGCCCGGGCGCGCCGTAGATCTTGGTAAGGTTTCTGAGCTGAATGGCGTGTACGGCGCTCGACACGCGGCGGGCGGTGACGCGCGCGCGATGCACCCGTTGGACGATCCACACAGCGGTCAGAAATGCGCCCCAGACGGGTAATACCGACAGGCTCGTCCAGAAAACGCTCTCATATCGGACGTAAATGCCGTACCCGGACGCGGCAGTGGCCAGCAGCGAGAGTGTGACGCCGACAAACCCCACGTCGGCAAGCCAGTCACCGATCTGATCCAGCCCCATATATACAACCGGAATCAGTATCAGTGTGGACATCATGGAAACCGACAATCCTCCCAGTACCGTGATTGCAAACGGCGGCCAGATCTCAAAATCGCCGCCGAATTCCAGCGCCAGCGGAAGAACGCCCAGCAGCGTCGTGGCCGTGGTCATGAGTATGGGTCGCAGCCGGGATCTCGCCGCGGTCAGTACAGCGCGTTCGCGGCGGTAACCGAAACGGGACCTGAGTACACCCACCGCGTCGATCAGGATGATCCCGTTATTCACGGCAATACCCAGCAGGACGATGAAGCCCAGGAGCGCCATGGGACCCTCCTGCTGGCTCAGGCCGGTGCCTGACATCATCAGCGCCCAGCAGGAGCCGATGGCCGCGGGCGGAAGCGTACACAGGATGATTATCGGAGAGGCAAGCGATTCAAACAGCGACGCCAGAATCATATAGATCAGTACCGCGGCAATTGCCATCATCCAATAGTAGATCAATTCCTCATGGGCCTCGATGATTTCAATTGAATAGCCCTCGGGCAGCACCATGTCCTGCAGCGTCGTGCGCACGACCCGCCTCGCAAGTTCCAACTGTGGTTGTGAATCCAGGACTTCCGAAGGAAATCTGTAGGAAACCACGAGCCGGCGGGCCTGGTCGGTCCGCAGCAGGCTGCTTCTGCCCTCGTCCGTCCGGACCCGTGCGACTTCGTCCAGAGGCACGAAGTGGCCGTCCCGGTTCAGAATACGGGAACGGCGGAATTCGGCCAGCCCGTAACGGTCGCGGTCCTCCTCTTCGATTGTACGCACCTCGATGGGTATCTCGGTCGCGTCGGGCAGCAGAAACGGAACGGACGTGCGGAATCCGTCCCATCGGGTGTCGCCCATTGCGGCGAGGACCTCCTGCGCGCCGAGCCGCCGGTCGAACAGGGCGGCCGCATCGGGTATTACCTGAACCTCGGGGGAACTTCGTTCGGCGTCGGCACGGACGCTGTTGGCATCCACCTCCTCAAGTTCCTCGAGCCTGAAAGACACGTCGTTCGCAATCATCGTGAGTATCGTAAAGTCATATCCGCGTACCACAACCTGCTCGTTCGGTGTGGCCCCGGTCAGATCGAAGCCTCCAGAACCGCGTCTCCGGCGTTGACCTATCCCCTGCCCGCGGCCGCCCCTCCCCGCCCGGGACCTGGGTTCGTATCCCACGACGCCTCCCCGCACGTTCTGGAGTTTTTCGTCCAGTTGTTCCTTGATTTCATCCAGCGAGATACCGCCGGGCCGGTCGGAACGGTTGAGCAACAGGACGGTTACGTCAGCCTCGGCTTCCCGGACCGACGTCGTGAATCGATCCAGTCCGGGCACGTCCCGAACGGATTCCTCCACCTGTTTCACGACCTCATCCGTGGCATCCAGCGTGGCCCCTTCCGCCAGATTCACGTAAACCGTAAAGCGCGTCTCCTCCCTCCTTACCTGCTGTTGAAGCAGGTAGAAGAAGGCCAGAACGAGTGTCAGCACGAGGGCGCCGCCGACAGCCAGGACCACGGATGCACGGTGGCGCAAGGCGGCCTTCAGCAGCAGGGTATACCGTTCCAGCAGACCGCGGACGTCCGGTGGCTGCCGGACCTCGCGGCTCAATGCGCGGACGGCGAGCGCGGGAACGAGCGTAAGCGCAACCAGCAATGAGGCCAGGAGCGGAAACGCCATGGACAACGCCAGTTCGCGCAGCAGGTCCCGCGCGTCGCTTTCGATGAACAGAACCGGCAGAAATGCGGTTACCGTGGTTGCCGTTGCCGCGACCACGGCGCGCCCGACCTCGGAAGCGCCGTCACGTGCCGCGCGGGCGGGTGATTTTCCGCGCTCAAAGTGTTTGAAGATATTCTCCATCACCACGATGCCGTTGTCCGCAAGCATGCCCATCGCGAGGGCGAGACCGCATAGCGACAGTACGTTGACGGACAGCCCGCCCAGGTACATCAGATTAAAGGTCATCAGCAGAGAAACCGGGATGGCCAGCAGGAGCACCGAAACGAAACGAAGGTTGCGCAGAAACAGAAACAGTACGATCAGTCCGAGTACGGCGCCTACAACGGCCGCCTGTTTCAGCGTGGAGAGCGCCCCGGTCATCAGATCGGCCTGGGAGGAACTCACGCCCAGTTCCACGCCTTCATTTTCCAGGTCCCGATTCAGCCGCCCGACGGCGGCTTCCACTGCGGCGGCCACTTCGATCAGATTCGCTTCGTCGTCTTTCTGAATGCGTACGCCCACCGAAGGTTTGCCATTGACTCTATGTCGATCGGCCTGTTCCTGAAGGCCGTGCGCGATCCGGGAGACGTCGCCCAGCCTGAGCGTGCCGTCATCGTTCACGACGAGATCGCGAATCTGACGCAGGTCCGTAAACTGTCCCTGAATACTCACCGAATAGGCCCGGTTCCCGTCGAATACCCGGCCCAGGTACTCACGCCTGCGGTTATGGCTGTTAAGTCGCGTCCGTACCTGTCCCGCCGAAAGGCCGTGCGCTTCCAGCAGGAACGGATCCAGGACGATTTCCACGGCGCTGCGGCGCCCGCCCAATACAGACACGTTCACGACGCCGTCGACAGACTCCAGTTCGGGCCGGATCTTCTCCTCCGTGAACTCACGCAACTGGTTCAGGTCCCAGTCGGCCAGAACGTGAAGCTCCATGATGCTGCTGCTGAGGTCCGTCGAATCGAACCTCCTTACATCGGCCTGCGTGCGCTCGGGCAATGCGGGCTGCAATCTGTTCAGGTTGCTCTGCAGCTGAAGCAGGGCGAATTTCATATCCACGTCCGTGGCGTAGGATATCCTTATCCCCCCCCTGTTGGCCGTCGCGAACGATTCCATCTCCTGAACGCCGTCGAGCTTTCCGATCTCCCCTTCCACCGGAATCAGCAGATCTCTCTCGACCTGTTCCGGAGAGGCCCCCTGCAGCGTCAGCGTGACGAACACCTCCGGAAAGATCAGCTCGGGAAAGAGCTGAATGGGAAGCCTCGTCCACGACACGACACCCAATATGGCGAATGCAGCGAAGAACATGGACGTCGTCACCGGCCGCCGGACCGCAAGATCGGGGAGAATCACGCCGTACTCCTGTTTCTGAGCCGTTCGATCAGTTCGTAAACAACCGGAATCACCACCAGGGTCATCAACGTGGATGTGACCAGTCCGCCGATAACCGCCACCGCCATCGGCGCCCGCAGGCGGGCGCCTTCACCCACACCCACCGCCATGGGCAACAGCGCCAGAATGGTTGTCGCGCTGGTCATCAGGATCGGACGGAGCCGATCCTGCGCCCCCTGGAGTACGGCCGTTCTGACGTCGGCCGCTTTACGACGCAGCTGGTTGATATGGTCCACCAGAATGATGGCGTCGTTGACGGCGATGCCTCCAAGCATGATCGCTCCGATGAATGCCATCACGCCAAACGCCTCTCCAAGGCCCCAGAATGCGAACACCACCCCGATGCCGGCCAACGGCACCGTCAGCATAACGGTGAACGGATGCAGAAGAGACTCGAAGAGCGACGCCATGACCATATAGACGAGTACCACGGACAACAGGAGCGCGAATTGCAGGCCTCCGAATGATTCGGCCCGCTCACGTTCCTCTCCGGTGACGGTTACACGATATCCGTGAGGAATGGCCATTTGCCCCACCGCCTCTCTGATCTCCGCCGCCGCCTGGCTCAAGACCATGCCCTCGGCCAGAAACGCGGATACCCGCCCCACCCTGCGCTGCCCGTCACGCAGGATTTCTCTTGGGCCCTGGACCACGCGAAGGTCGGCGAGATCTCCCAGCGTGAGCATTGCCCCGTCGGGGCCGTCAATCCTGGCGTGTTTCAGCTCACGAAGATCCACGTCTGCGAAACCCACCCGGATGGTTCGCTCACGCTGGTCTTTGGAGAGTTCACCGGCTTCCTCGCCGCCCAGTCTGCGCTCGAGTTCGCGCACGAGGTTCTGCGAGGTGAGGCCGAACGCCGCGGTGACGTCCGGCCGGAGCACGACGTCCAGTTCGGGCTGTCCGTCCTGGAAGCTGGTTCGTACGTTATACACCGTCGACAACGCGTCCATACGCCGTTTGAGATCTGCCGTCAGTTCCCGAAGCAGTACCAGGTTCTCACCACTCACCTCGACCTGGACCGGTGCAGCGCCTCCACGTATAAGTCCTTCCAACGCAGATTTATGAAGACGATAGTTAACTTTGATATTCGGCACGTCCAGGAAAGCTGCATCCAGTGCGGCGGTGAGTTCGGTGACGCCGCGGCGGTCCGCCTGCGGGCCCAGGACGACCGTCAGTTCGGCCCGGTTCGGGCCCGTGGGTTCTCCCACGGCCGTGAACCGGTTCGGGTCGGTTCCCGCCCGCAGATAGATGTGCCGGGCTTCCTCTCCCGCAACCGCCTGTGCAATTGCCGCGACCCGTCTCGCCACCCTGTCTGTTGACTCGAGCCTTGTGCCTTCCGGCAACGCGAGATCCACGTGGAGTACTCCCTCGTCTTCCGTTGGAATGAAGGACGTGTGGATGGAAGTGGCCATATAGAGGGCGGCCGCAAGGCAGGAAACCAGTACCGCTAACGTGCGGCCTTTACGGTTGAGCGACGCATTCAGAAAACGTCTGAACGTCCGCGCCCCGGCGACCCCCGTGGATCTGCGCGGATACCGCCTGAAGAGCCGCGCGGTCATCATGGGCACCACCGTCATCGCCACCGCGAGAGACGAAACCAGCGAGAACGCCACCGTCCAGGCCTGTTCCTTGAAGAGCTCGCCGGCCAGCCCATGAAGATACACGATGGGCAGAAACACGGACACGGTCGTCAGCGTGGAAGCCAGAATCGCGACCCCGACCTCGCCGGCGCCATTGACGGAGGCTTCCGCTGCCGTTTCGCCACTTTCGAGTCGCCGGTAGATATTCTCGATCACGACAATGGCGTTATCCACCAGCATGCCGGCGCCGAGCGCGAGACCGCCAAGGGTCATCACGTTCAACGTCAACCCCTGGAAATACATCAGCGTAAACGTAGCCAGAACGGAAATCGGAATAGCCAGGCCGATCACCAGCGTCGCGGTCCACTGCCGGAGCGCGGCAAGCAGCACGCCCACGGCCAGCAACGCGCCGATAACAGCCGCCTCTTCAACTTCGTTTACCGCGCGTTCGACAAAGCGCGCCTGGTTCTCCACCACCGTAAACCGGATGCCGGCCAGGTCGGCCTCCAGGCTTCCCAGTTCCCGGAGTACCCCGTTGACCACTGA
Organism: Gemmatimonadota bacterium; assembly: GCA_028873695.1. Taxonomy (GTDB): domain Bacteria; phylum Latescibacterota; class UBA2968; order UBA2968; genus JAAXHE01. Next base: position 60,151 of record JAPPNU010000017.1, read on the forward strand.
AGAGGTATTCGCGCCGCCTTCCTTGTAAACCGCAAGCCCGACGCACTCCATGCCGTCCAGGCGGACGATGGTTTCCCGCTCCTTGAACTGAAGGGCCACGGTACCCACGTCGCTGACCGTGACCGGCACGCGCTGAGCCGGGGCGTCTTCCCGGCCGTTCGAAGTTTCGCCACCGCCCCCGCGCTCCCCCACGACCAGGTCGTTCACGTCCGCCAGATCGGTCAGCCGTCCCAGGCCTTTGACGAGATAGGATTGCTGCCCGTCCTTCAACGTGCCTCCGGAGACATCCGAATTCGCTTCACGAATCCGCGAGACCACCGTTGCGGAATTAACGCCAAACGCCTGCAGGAGATAGGAATCGAGTGTGACGCGGATCTCCTTTTCGGCCCCCCCTTCGATTTCAACCGATGCCACGCCGGTCAACCCTTCGAGTTTCGGCCGGACGATCGTCTCCACGCTACCCAGCAATTCATCTGGATCCTGCCAGTCCGCTCCCGAAACGGCCAGGCGCATTACCGGCAATGCCTGCGGGTCTTCCTGCGTTACGTCCAGACTCGTGATATCGGGGTCCGACGCGTACCGCGCCACTTTCTTCTGCACATCGAGTACCGCGAAATCCATGTCCGCATCCCACTCGAACTCGGCGATCACCACGGCCTGCCCGGAGCGCGACACAGAATGTACGCGTTTCACGTGTCGCACCGTACCGATGTCCCCTTCCAGGCGCTGCGCGTATCGTTCCTCCATCTCTCTGGGCGTCTTGCCGGGAAAACGCAGGTCGACGGTGACCACGGGAGAGCGCAGGTCGGGCAACAGATCCACGTCCAGCCGGTCCAGCGAGATCCAGCCAAGGAGCGCTACCGCCAGCGTCGCCATCGCGACCGTCACGGGATATTTCGTGGAGAATTCGGGCAATGACATTGTATCGGCCCTTTTTGGGTGAGAGCTGGTTTCGTTCGCTCAGAGACCGTGATTTACAAGGATGAACACGATGGAAGGAACAAATCCCCGCGAGCGACATTACCACGGCCCGGGGAGGTCGTCGGCCGCGGGTCAAAAAACCCCTCCGGAAGGCCCACACGCAGTCCCTGGGCCCCAGAGGGGTCCAATCGAGAACTCACACAATGTTTCGTCTGCTGCGGACGGCGCCTTTCTGGTCTGCAATGGACGGTCAGGGCGACGGACGTTCACAGCGCGCATTCATCGCCGCTGCCCCGCCACGCCCTCCCCAGTTACCCGCACGCGCGTTCGGGACCGCAGCGTCTCGTAGTTGCTGGTAATGAGGCGCTCTCCCGGTTCAATCCCTTCGAGAATCTCGACCTGCTCCGGCCCCTCCAGTCCCAGTTTTACGTCGCGCATCTGCGCCCTCCCCTCCTCTTCCACGAACACCACTTTGCGATTCTGGCGCGTCAGGACGAAACGGCGCGGGATCACCACCGCGTCTTCGTGAGACTCCGTGACAATCTCCGCCTTCACGAACATCCCCGGCCGCAGCATCAGGTTCGGATTCTTCACCGTCCCCACCACCCGGAACGTGCGCGTCGCCGGATCGATCGCCGGGTCCACCACCGTGACGGTCCCCAGGAACCGCCGGTTGGGCAATGCGTAGTTCTCCACGCGCAAGACCTGGCCCGGTGAAACGGATGCTATATATGCATTCGGAATTTTGAGGTCGACGAGTACCTGGTTGTAATCCATCACCGTTGCAATGGTCGCGCGGGCCTCCACCAGCGTTCCCTCGGTAATATCGGCCAATCCTGACAGAAAGCCGGCGATGGGCGTCCGGATCGTCGTCTTGGCGATCTGAACGAGCGCGTCTTCATAGTTGGATTCGGCATCCGCCAGGGCCTGGCGCGCTTCTTCCAGGTCTCTCTCCGTGCCCAGTTTCCGGTCGACGAGTACCTCCTGCTCGCGCAACGTACGCTTCGCTGTGTCGCGCGCGAGTTCACGGGATTTCAGTCGGGCATTTACGACAAGCTCCTTGTTCACAAGCCGGGCGATCTCCTGGTTCCGGCTCACCCGCATTCCTTCCGTGGGTCGTCCTCCGACGCCTCGCGCCACGTATTGGATAATACCCTCGACCTCAGTCTGAATACGCGCTTCTCTGGAGGGCCGGAGCGTACCCGTGGCCGCCACCGTCGCCTCCATGGTGTCCAGGCGCACCGCCTGAACCGTCACGGGGACGGTCAGATCCACGGACCGCTGTTCGGTCTGCCCGCCGCATCCGGCCAGAATGGCAACAGCGGTGAGTACAATACAATGACGGCTCAGGACTCTCCTGTTCAAGTTGCACCTCATTAAAGGATTATATTTCGTTGTTCTCCAATGGATTACCAGCTTCTTCCGCGCCATTGCCCTCCGCCGCCACGGCTGCTTCCGCCCCGCCCGCCGCGGTTACCGCCCCTGCCGCCGCGGCCGAAATTCCATGATGGAAGATCCTCTTCGTACACCTCTTCCGGGTGGTCGGGATCAACGTACCTCCATCGCACCGCGTCGGCGTAGAGTCGCCCGTTTGCCCGGTCGGACAGTTCGACACGGGCCAACTCTCCTCCTTCGAACCGGTATCGTCCCAGTACGTTCCAGCCGCCCTTGAGTTTACCCGCTTCCACCGCCAGCGTATCCACCTCGCCACCGTGACAGACGGCCAGACTGAATTCCGTGGCCATGCGCAGGCGCCTGGAGAATCTGGGATGAATGAAGTAGTAGTAGACGTCGTAATCCCCGCTGTGCGGCAATCGGGCCGTCCAGACCGCCGGTTGCGCGCCGTCGCCGGGTTTCTTCCAACGGAAGTTGTTTTCGTACCGGCCGAAGGAGAACGGCAACTGTCGTTCCTGCCAGTTGTCCCCCTTCAGCTGCGGTCGGAGATAGCGCCGCACCCTGCGGACCGGCATTTCGAAGCCCTCGTCGTCGTTGTCCACGATGATCTCGGTCAGTCCGGTCTCATCCGGGGCGACCTCCCTCACGTAGGTCGCGGCGGAACCGTCCATCGGCTGTTCGGGGATGCGCAGCGGCGCCATCAGGACGCGGCGGTTGCGCGCAAAAAACGGCTCGACGCTGATTCTCGATGGCCGTTCCCAGAGGATCAACCCCACCTCGACTTCCTGCCCGCCTTCTATCTCAACGCCCTTCACCGCCTCGTCCTCGTTGCCCATCGCGCGAATCTGGACGAAACCGCGCCCCGGCTCTCCGTTTCGGATTCGCACGATGACCTGATACGTCAGCATACCCCACCCATCGTCCACTTTGTACGCCTTCGCCCTCGTCAGCGTATACCCCGGAACCTGGGTACCGTGCAGCCAGTCGCTGACGAGGCGATGCAGGTTGGTTCGTTCCGCCTGGCTGGAGGTATCTCCGACGGCCGCACGTTCGAACGCCCCGAAGTCGACCGCCGCGTGCCGGTTTGCCTCCTCGAATCCGCTGACCACGTCTCTGAACGTTTCATCGCCCACGACGGCCTGCATCATCCCGAACATGGAGGCGCCCTTGGCGTCGACGACCGCACGGTAGAGTTCCGCGTCGGCGTCCGGATCCAGCTCCGCGAAGGAACGCTGGCGCATTTTCGCCGTTACCGTATCCCACGAAACGCCCCGCGTGCCTGTGCTGCGCCGGAACCGACCCCGGAACCTGCCCCGCCGCGAATAGAAGCTCTGCTGCAGGCGGGTCTCGAGATGTTGTTGAATATAGACAGGCATTCCGCGCTTGAGCAGGGAATAGTGTGCGCCTTCGAATCCCTTGTTGAAGGACCAGAGTTGCGCGACGGGACTCCGGTAGATTCCGCTTTGTGACGATTCCCGCGCGAGAAACGTGCGAAGGACCGCGCTGACCAGCAGATCCCGCTTGATTCTTGCTGGGTCGTCGTTGCGACGCTGTCGCCGTTGCATCCACTTCAGACGCCGCTGCAGATTAAGCCGCATCAGGACGTCCTCTTCCAGCATCAGCACCCCCGGCTGCACCAGTCCTCCGGCTTCCTCCCATCCGTCGTAATACCATTGTACCTGGAACGGTACCTCCACAACCGACAGGCGTTCGTAGGGATAGGCCAGTCCGGTTTCCTGTTCAACGCTATCCAGGATATCGCCGAGCGTTTCGAGGGCGTCATCCCTTGCGTCTTCGAAGAAGGTCACCCGCCTGGCATGGGCCGGGTGAACGTAGACGGCGCATTGTATATTGTGGATTTCGGCCTGAAAGACACGGTAGACGCCCGCGTTGAGAGAGAGAACGGGTACGGGGCGTTGCGCTTTCCACGAGTGGACTTCCCGGCCGCCCACCGCCCTGCGGCCGAAGGGCACGCCCTGTGTGACCACTTCCAACCCCTTTGGAAGTGAGATATCCAGATCCGCGGTGGCGAACGACAGGGGTCTGACATCCTCGTGTCCGTAGTCCACGCCCGGCGAAGGATACCACCTGCTGCGGGGAGGCAGGAAAACGGAATTACCGTGAATCCAGGCGGTCAGATCGCCTTTTCTGCCCGGCCCCGCGCGCCGCTTCTTCAGACGCCTCGCATCCGGATGACGCATCAGATCGAATCCGCTGCGGTCAATCGAACCCTCATATTCAAACTCCAGCGTCGCCATGCTGTCAGGCTGGAGCGTTCGGGCGACCCGCACGACGGCGGCATCGCGCCGCCAGTTCACAGCAGCGTCCTTTCCGTTTCGCGCCTTTACGGATCGCAGCTTCAATCCCGGGTTGAGACTGAAGACAAGGGTATCCAGTGTAGCGGAATGTGGGTTTGAAACACTTAGAACCGCCGTGCCCCGCAGTGGCGTTCGGGCCTCCGCGAGGTCCAGGTCGAGCGAGTAATGCGTTACAGCCACGGTTGGGTGTTCGGCATATCTCTCATGAATTTCCAACTGCGCTGTCCTGTACGCAAGGTCTGAGGCGTCGCGGCTTTCGATATACAGGTAGAGGCCCAGCGCCGCTGCGAAACCGCCCGCGGTCAGACACCGGCCGAACCAGCGCCAGGACCGGGACTGAGGCAGCCGCGGATACCGGTCGATTGAAAGACCGAAGAAAAACAGGGCAAGCATGGCGTAGAAGACCCGGATATCCACGACGCGCCGAATATCCCCGAGACCGAGCATATCCGAGTAGAACACGGGTGCGAAGAACGCACCGAAGTCGTAGATGCCGCCATATCGGCGCCCAAGGAACAGGAGGACAATCAGAACATAGGCGATGGTCAGCACGGTCACCGCGGCCTGCCGTCGCAGTACCGCCCCGAGGAAAAACGTAAGGGCGGACATGTAGATCAGCCCCGGCAGGTTCAGCAGGAGCAGGTACGTCAGATAGGGTCGAATCGTAAACGGGGCGCCCGTAATGCTGATTTTGGCCGCCTGTACGCCCAGGCTGAGTACCAGCACAATCAGGCTCAGCGTGATCAGCGCGCCCAGTACCCCCAGATACTTTCCCATGACCAGTTCGGCGGTGGACAGGGGCCGCGCCGCGACCACCTCGTAGATTCCGGCGCGTTCATCCGCCGCCCTGAAATCTCCCACAATAAACGCGATCACCACGGTCTGCAGGAGACTGTAGACGAAAAAGGGCATATAGGCGCCGATTCCACTGACAGACTCGAATTCAACGCCTCTGGACTCGGCGATCGCCACGCCGATACCCAGGACAACGGGGATGAGCACGCCGATACCGCCCAGGATGCGAAACCGGATCGTACGCATCAGCATCTTGCGCTCGTACCTGGCTACAGACAATATGGTGAAGACCGTATTCATGATCCTTGCGCCCCTGCGTCCCGTTCCGGATTCTCCATACCCATAAAATACACGTACGCGTCTTCGAGGTTCGGCGGAACAGGTTCCGCGTTGGCCGGCGGCCGGCCGTCGCCCACGAACCTGAGGTCCATCCTGCCGCCGTCCACCGCGACCGTTACGACCAGAAATTCCCGGGATATCGATTCGAATTCGGCGTCGTCCGCCTGTACGCGCCACGTCTTGCCGTTGGCGTGGTCAACCAGCGCCTCCGGCGATCCCCTGTAGACGATCCGTCCTGCATTCAGCACCGCCAGATCGTCGCAGGTACTTGAAATATCACCCACGATGTGGGTGGAAATCAGGATGGCCCGGTCTCGACCCAAACGGGCGAGAATCCCCCGGAAGCGAATGCGTTCTTCCGGATCGAGTCCCACCGTGGGCTCATCCACGACCAGGATCTCCGGATCGCCCACAATGGCTTGCGCAATCCCGAGGCGCCGCATCATTCCCCCGGAAAATGTGCCGGTCCGGCGGTCGCGCACGTCGTACAGCCCCACGTTCTCCAGCGCATCGCGTACACGCCCTTTTCTGCCGTTCCGTCGCCGTCCGGCCGCCAGCCGGTCCATATAGTCCAGAAACTCCCACGCCGTCAGTTGCGGGTACGAACCGAAGTGCTGGGGAAGATAACCCAGACTGCGGCGCACTTCGGATCGGTTCCGCAGCAGATCCCACGCACCGACGCTTACCCGGCCGGACGTTGGCGCCATCTGAGTTGAAAGAATCTTGATGAGCGTGGTTTTTCCCGCGCCGTTCGGTCCGAGCAGCCCGAATGTTCCCTTTCCGATCTCGAGGTCCACGTTGTCCAGCGCGGGCACGTTCCCCCTGGGGTAGACTTTCGTCAGGCCTGTCGCAACGATACGCATTGCCATCACCCTGTTCGTGTTTCGAGGAAAAACCGTACTCTGTGCTTTAGACCCGTCATCGGTGAAGATCGTTCCGCACGGATTTGCGGGAAATCCGTGGGGTACGGCCTTCAAGTTCTCACCGGAGACAGGACGCCCGCCCGGATTGCCCGGCCGGCGCCTTTTTCACGCAACGGGAGAGACCGCGAACCGCCCGGACCGGTGAAAGCTCAACTCCACGGGAAGGGACTGTTGGAAACCGGATGGAGCCTTCCCTCGACATAACGGGAAAAGCGAAACGGCTCCAGCAGGCGCGAGGGTTCGCCCAGGAGTTCCTGAGCCACCAGCCCGCCCACGCCAATCATCTTGTACCCGTGGTTGGAATCCGCGATGATGTAACAGTTCTGGTGAAACCGATCGAACACCGGGAAACTGTCCGGCGTAAACGCGCCAATGCCGCCGGACGGCTCTTTCTTGAAGTGCGAGGATTTTCCCTGAAACCGTTTGTGACAGAATGCCAGCGCGGAACACCACTGGTGTGCGAACCGGTCTCCGACGATGAAATCCGGGGACTCCGGGCCATAGGGGTCTACTGCCACCTCGTCCGGCGGTCGTTCCACCCTGTAGGGCATCGCCCCCCCCTGTACGCCCCCGAAGTGGAAATCCGGCTTGTAATAGATGCCCCACGGTCTGTCGGTAATCAGCGAACCGTCTACGTCCGAATACAACGGTGCGTCCGTGTCCAGATGAATTACCGGGGGCATCCCGCCGTCATCGGTCCTGAGATAGTTGGGGTCGACGCCCAGCGTACCTTCCTGCAGACACCAGTAACTCCACATCGGGATATCGTGGTTCATCGCCCCGTCTGAACCCTTTATGCTTACCGACGCGGGCAGATCGAGCATATCCCAGAGCAGCTTTACCCACGGCCCCGCGGCGATAACGACCTCGTCTGTCCGGATCACGCCGTGATCCGTTTCCACCGCCGAGACAGCCCCGCCATCGATACGGAATCCGGTGACGGCAACGCCTTCCAGAATTCTGACGCCCTCGCTTCTGGCCTTGTCGGCCAGGCCCTTCATCGACGCGCGATTGTTGGCGTACCCCCCTCTTTTTTCGTGAAGAACGGATGTGATCCCCTTCGCCTGCCAGTCGTGAAACAGACGCCGCATATATTTCGTACAGTCTGCATCGCCTTCTATAAACTCCGATTCGTAACCGATCTCGCGCTGCTGTTGTGCAATGGTGGCGACGTCTTCATGCATGGACTCGGGGCTGATCTGCATGTAGCCGACGGGATGGTAGCTGAACGCCTCCGGATCGGTCTCCCACAGATCGACGCTGTGCGCCATCAACTCGCGCATGGCCGGTTGGAAGTAGTTATTGCGGATGACGCCGCAGGCGATGCCGGAAGCGCCCGCAGCCACGCCCTTCTTGTCCACGATCAGCACCTCGTATCCGGAAACACTCCGTCGCCCTTTCAACTCCCTCGCCAGGTGATAGCCGGCACTCAGACCGTGAACTCCGGCGCCGATGATCAGATACGTCGTGCGTTCGGGTATACGCATGGTTGCCTCATATCCGGGTCGCCTGCGCCAGGTCGGCGAGCGAGGGGAACGTAGCGAGACGGGATGAATCGTCGGCCGGAAGGCGATATATTTCCGGGACGTTCGACTAATATTCCATACCGGTGTATAATCTCTCGTCCACCCGGGCAGCCACGACCGTCAACTCCGGTTTTGCCAGCCATGCCTCGCCGGCCCGCCGCATATCCTCCAGTGTGGTCACCGTCACCCCCGTTGCGCCAAAGCCATCAGCAACCCCGGCCCAATCCACGGGCTGGAAATCAACGCCCCGGCAGGGTAGCTTGCGCATGGCCTGAGCGACCTTGACAATGGCCAGGGACCGGTCGCACATCACCACGAGCAACGGCCGCAGCCCCAGCCTGCATGCGGTTTCCAATTCCTGGACCATCATCGCGAAACCGGCGTCGCCGAACACGCCCGCCACCGGATGACCTGGCCGCAGAAGCGACGCCGCCAGCGCCGAAGGCAGACCGTAACCCATCGCGGATAGGCCGTTTGACGTCAGGAACGTCCCCGGCGAGCGCGGCCGCCAGACCTGCGAAATCAGCATCTTGTGCGCGCCGACGTCGACAGAAAGAATGGTTTCCGCGGGCAGCGTTTCGCGTATTTCACGTATCAGATGAAACGGCGAAAGACCAATTTCGCGGGATTCCTCATCGGGACAGATCGAATCCGCTACGCCATCCTTTGCGCGGCGGATTTCAGCGGCCGTCCACAGCGGGCGCGCCTTGTAGCGCGTCAGAAGGCGATCCAGCAGGATTGTAACGTTGCCCACGCACTCCGAAGCCGGACTGAAGTCGCCAAAGGCAATCGAGCAGTCGGCCAGGGAGAAGACGGGCTGGCGAAGATGCCAGTCCTGCGCCGATTCCACCGGATCGAAACCCACGCCCAGGATACAATCGCTCCGACTGATCATGTCCACGAGAACGGCGTCTCCCGCGGCCGATGCTACCGTCCCCAGATAGCCCCGTCCGAACTCATCGGGAATTCCCTTTGCCTGCGGAAGCACGACGTAGGGGATCTCAGACTCCGAAAAAAACCGGCGCACCGCGGCCGAGTCCCGATGGGCGTCCAGTGCGATCCCCACCACGCCGACAGGACGTTCAGCTCTGTTCATCGCCGCCGCTATCCCGTCGAGACTGCCGATGCAAGCGCGAGTCGGGTCCGGCGTCGACGCGCCCTCGCCGGGCGCCGCGTCGGCCACGGCGACGTCGTTCGGTATCGAGAGATATACCGGCCCGGCAGGCGCCGCGGTCGAAACCTGCAAGGCGGACCGCACCGTCGCCCGGATACCACTCTTCTCGAGGGCGACCGACCATTTGCAGACGGGATCGAACAGGTCATTGAGAGGCAGATTCTGCTTCTGGCTCACTCTGGACCGGGATACCGGGCTGAGCGCGGACAGGGCTACCAACGGGTCCCTGTCGAGGTACGCGGCGCCGACGCCCAACACCAGATTGCATGCGCCCGGGCCAAGCGTTGCCAGGCAAACCCCGGGCGTCCCCGTGAGGCGTCCGACCGCGCTGGCCATGAAGGCGGCGGCGGCCTCGTGACCGGTCAGTATAAACCGGATTCCGGTCTTCTCCAGCGCGTCGATCAGGTCCACAACCTCGCCGCCGGGGTGGCCGAATACGAACCTTACACCGCCCTCACGCAGGGTTTCCGCGATGGCTGTCGCGCAGGATGGCATGGACTCGAGGGCTCCAGGTCGGTTTTCAAATCAGGCAGGTTTGTGCCCTGCCCGGTACACCCTTCGGAGGCGCCGGTCCATTCACGGACGCCCTGCCTGGTACGGGACGGCGCCCGCTATTGCTCGGCATTCCGCGCGGGAACCGGCCGCCTGATTCCTCACAGCTTCTCGACGAACTCCTGATTGTGGCGCCTGAGCGTGGCATCGCTGCCCAGCGCATAGTGCCTCGACATGTCCGGTGAGTACCTGCTGGCAGGCGGGCGCCGACCCAACGCTTCCGCGATTGACCTGACGTGATGTGGGCCGGCTCCGCAGCAGACGCCGAGGTACCGGACTCCCATTTCGTACGCTGTTCGCGCAAACGCAGCCATTTCGTATCTGTGACACGTGAACGGATCCAGCGCCGTCGGAAACGAACGGTCCCCGGGCGGGCCATGGGCGCCCGTTTCTCCCAGCGACTGAAACGTCGGTTGATCATCCGTCGTGCGATACGGCACCGGCAGTGCCGCCACGTGGCAGGACACCGAACGCCGTATTCGTTCAACATCCGGCAGCATCGTCCGCGGTCCCCTGGTGCAATTCACCCCCACGACGTCGACGCCTGCCTCTTCAAGACGTCTTGCGGCCTCATCCAGCAAGACACCGTCCCTCAACCCTTCCTCACGATGGTGGGCGAAGGTTACGACAGCCGGCATGCCGGCGCGTCTGATGGACGCCAGCGCCAACTCGGCCTCGCCGAAAAAGGAAAATGTCTCCGCGATCATGAAATCGACGTTCGCCTCAGCCGCCCAGGCCACCTGCTCGTCGAACATCGCCGCGACCTGCGCATCCGTTGCGCGATCGGCCGGATCCCATACGTTGGTATTGCAAATGTTGCCGGCCACGAGCGGGCGTTCACCGGCGACGGATCCGGCGACTGATTGCGCAATGGACAACGCGCGCTTCTGCAGGGGTTCCAGAAGGTGTTCCCTTCCGATGAGACGCAACTTTTCACGATGCCCGTAATAGGTAAACGCCTCGATCACGTCGGTGCCCGCCCGCCAGAATTCGAGATGCAGCCCGGCCACGACTTCGGGATGCTCGAGCACGACCTCCGGCACGTACGGGCCCGCCTGCAGATACCCCCGGCGCTCGAGTTCAAACAGGTATCCCTCGGCGCAAATCACCGCGTCTTCGTCAAGGCGCCGCAACAGGCCCCGGGGGATTGCCGGCGCGTCTGCTTTCATCAGAATGGGTCCTTCGGTTTTCCCGACCGATTATCGGGACGACACATTCGCCGGCGACGCCGGGTCAGCGTCTCCCAGCACAGTCTGGCCGGCGGGGGTGTCCAGAAACCGGCGAATCACGTTGCGTGTGATCATCGAGACGTTATTCGAATACCCGCTGTGTGAAAGGCTACCCGTCCAGGTAACGGAGCCCGCGGAAAAAACCGCGCCCCCTCCGGCATAGTCCATAATCGCCACGTCGGCTGACGGCGAGACATGCGTGCGCCGGGCGGGGACAAGATCGGGATGCGCCGCCCGGGCGAGTACGACCGGCTCCGGCGTGAACCGGTCCCACGCCCAGGCCTGAACGGCATCCATTTCGAATCCGGCGGCGCTGCCCAGGTTCAGACCGAAGTCGCCAATGATCTCGTCCTGCCCGACCCCGTCGAAAACCCATGCATATCTGGCGTCCATACTGGACGGAAGCCGCCGGAATCCACGTTTTTCGCCGGCTTCGATCCAGGCGTTGGACGCGTGTTCCACGCCCACCGTCCGCCGCGGCGGACGTCCGCGCCTGGCCCACAAGCCTCCGAGTTCCAGTGTCGTACTGTGTTGGGATTCCCCGGGCGCCGGATCGTACGTCGGGCCGTAGTCGCCCTCTCCTCCCCTGCGAAGTTCGAGCAGGTACGGCCGCCGGGTGTCGATGGACGTCACCCAGTACAGACCATTGCCGCCCAAATAAACGAGGCGGCCACCGTTCCTCACGTACGCCGCCAGGCTGTCGACCATGTTTTCGGTGTGGTATTCGGGATGGCTTCCCATAACCACACATTGATAGCCGGAGAGCAGATCGACGCCCCCTCGATGAAGGTCTTCGTCCGCGAATACCTCATACGCGAACCCCAGTGCCTCCAGCCAGTCGATCAGGTAGAGGTTCGCCGTTATGTTGTGCGCGCCCCAGTTTTGGAATCCCGCGCCGGGATTCCATCCCCGTGTGGGTTGAAGGCGCGAGTAATAGTGAACCATCGACCCGTCACTGTGAACGTCGTACGTACACAGCGTACGGTCCAGGACACCGTCTTCAGTATAGCTGTACGCGGCTCGGTTGCTTCCGTATGCCTGCCACGTCAGCGTGGGAATCAGAAAGGCCAGTTCAGACCGCGGCGTCTTCGACGTAACGATAAACGGCACGAAGAGCGTGTCCGAATCGGACCGGGCCTGCAGCGTATATATGCCGGACCTCGCGTCGGATGGCACCGCAACCGAAAAAGCCGTCGGCCAACCTGCATCTTCAAGGTCGTCTTCGTGCAGGTAGATCGCGTTGTAATCCTCGGGCCGATCCGTATAAAGCCGGGACGGCATTCCCCCCCAGAATGGCCCCGTCACCGCACGCCCCGGCGCATTGACGGCAAGCCCGTGGTTTCCGTTGTCGGACAGATCGACGACCCGGGGGCCGGTCACGTCCAGGCCAAGATGCCAGTTCCCGATGACGGGGCCCAGGGTTGACGGATCCTGGCCGCCTGCAAGCGCCTGGACGGCTTTGCTATCAAGCGCGGATCCGAGAATCACGGGGTGCGCAATCTTGCCCGTGAAGTGAGCCCAGTGGCAGCCGCTGCGATCGGCGTCCTGGCACGCGCCGAACAGCAATGGCGCATTGCCGGCGAATACGGAACCCTTCTGGATTTTCTTCGACGAAAGACTCAGTTTGTCGCGGGATGACCGGGTTTCGACCACGCCCGCGGTATCGCCGACCTGCTGGTAGAGACGGATTTCACCCGAGTCAGAACGGTACGAGAACGCAACGAACTGCCAGTTGCCAACGTGAATGTTCTCTCTGGCAGTTGCCCAGTGCGCCGTCCTTCCGTCGTGGGACACGGCAACCGTCAGGAACCGCTCGCCCGCGAAAAAAATACCGTAGCCCAGGTTTTCGCGCGTCCACTTCACGACAAGGGCCCGCCAGCCGCCGCCCCCCAGTGTTGGCTGGAACCAGAGCCCGACAGTAAATGGACCTTTCGGATTCAGGGTATTGGAGTGGGGAATCTCCATGTACGAACCATAATCCGTAGGTTGTTCGAAAACCTCGATCCGGTCCGGCTGCCCCCATGAAACCCGTTCTTCCCGGTAGCCTGGTCCGGCGGGATTGGGATCGCCATGAATCATTCGCGACAGGTTCACTTCCACCGTACCTGGAGGGCCGCCCAGTTTGAAGGCAATCTCCGCTCCGGCCGACACGGTCATTTCATCGGCGTAACCCTCCAGCCCGAGACCCGGGACGGGCGACAATTTCTGGAATCGGGGATTGGACAATATTCGTACCTTCGCTATGGATATCTCCGTGAACGGCTCAAATGTATCTCACCAGCCCGCCGTCGACGTCTATGGATGCTCCGGTAATGTAGCTTGCCCGTTTGCCGGCCAGAAAAGTCACGACCGCCGCGATCTCTTCCGCTTCCCCCACCCTGCCGAGCGGTGTCTCCCGGCCTGCCTGTGTGTAATACGCCTCCAGTTCCGCGTCCGGCGCGAAATAGTCCAGCGTACTACCCCAGGCCTGGCTCTTCACGTTGCCGGGATTCACGCTGTTTACAAGAACCCCGTACTGTGCAAGATTGTCCGCAAGACCCTTGCTGAACGCCAGACAGGCGGCTCGGTCCGTGCTGTTGGCGATGTATTCCGGCGCGATCTGACGCCCGACGATTGAGTTGACGTTGATTATCCTGGCCTGCGTACTTTGTTTCAGATAGGGCAGTGCGGCGCGCACGCAGCGCATCGCCGCGAACAGCTTCACGTCGAGGTCCGCACGCCAGCGAACCTCCTCCACCTCTTCGAACGTACCGGGAAGCGCACTGCCGGCATTGTTTACCAGAATATCCAGACCGCCCAGCGCGGTGGCTGCCGCTTCCACGAACGCCAGGATCTCATCGTTGTCGGTTACGTCGGCAGTGCCGGCGAAAACGTCGACACCGGTTTCCTCCCGGAGCGCTGCCGCCGTTTCTTCAAGAACCCGCGCTCCGCGGGCGCAAATCGCAAGGTTGGCGCCTTCCCGTGCGAGTTCAAGTGCAATGGCGCGGCCAATGCCCTTGCTGCCGCCTGTAACCAGCGCCCGGCGGCCATTCAGTCCAAGGTCCATCCCTACCTCCTGCGTACCGGACCACCGGCGCAAAGCCGTGCCGGCGTGTTCAGCGACCCCTTATTTCTAGTACATAGCGCCCGTTGTCACGCGGATGTCTTCCCCGTTGATTCCCCGCGCTACATCCCGGCATAAAAAAACCACGAGATCGGCGATTTCTTCCGGTCGCAGGAACCTCCCCTGGGGATAGGATTTCATGACCTCCTTGCGCATGGCTTCCGGTGAAAGACCCTGGTCGTCCGCCCACCGCTTTAAATGCATTTTTCCCGATGGCGTCTCAATCGTAGCCGGGCTGACGGTATTTGCCGTTATGCCATGGGGTGCCGCTTCAAGCGCAAGAGACCTGCTGAACCCCAACAACCCGTGTTTGGATGCCGCGTAGGCACTGTAATTCGACGTGCCGATGTGGGAATTGGTGGAGCCGATGGACACGATCCGCCCCCAACCGTTTTCGATCATATAGGGAAGTGCGTACCGGGCGCACAGGTAGGGCCCGAACAGATTCACGTCGACCACGCGCCTCCAGGCCCGGTTGTCGTGGTTCCGAATCGGATGTATTACATTCGTGGCAGCGTTATTCACCAGAACGTCCAACCTGCCGAAGGCCCTGATGGTTCGGCCGATCATGTCCTTTACGTCCGTTGTGGAACTCACGTCTCCGTCCAGACCGATGCACCGTACGCCCGTTTCGCGGATCTCCCTCCGGGTTGCTTTGATCTCGTCGGCGTCCGCGAAATATTTCACCTCGCCTTCCACCCGCTTCACGCGCCCGCTGCTCAGGGACATGATGCAGACGTCGGCGCCCCGATCCGCCATGCGTAACGCGATGGCCCTGCCCAGTCCACTCGCGCCTCCCGTGACAATTGCGGCACGACCCTTCAGGAACTGATCGTCCATTTAGCGATTCCCGACTCTGCAAAGGGGTTCGTTCCGCCGAAATACGTCGCTTCGACGCGCCGGATACAGACGGGGCGGGTAACTCGCATGACGCTTCGGACGACGCGACCCATCAAAACCGGCACGGCTATCGATTCCGTCCAACAGCCCTTATCTCCAGCAGGTACATCACCATCACGTTGTCCTGACCAAAACACAGGTGGAACGCGTCCGACAATTCGGCGACACGGCGGATCTGATCCGAGTTTTCATCGAACAGCGGGCCGAAGTGAAAAAAGCTGAAGTCGATAGCCTTCGCTTCCATCCCCGCGGCCGAAACCAGTTCTGACGTCCGTATCTGGCTTAATGCAGAAATCTGCATCAGATAGGCTACGCCGTTGTCGGCCAGCATTTCCGGAAGCAGCGCGATCAGGTGATCGAACAGATTCCTGCCCCAGAAATCCGCGGGCCGGTGTCCTGCCGTCTGAAGGATCGGATCCACCGGCATCTGATAGAGACTGCTGATCACCAGGTCATAACGCTCTTCCGGTACATAGGTGTAGAGGTCCACAACCCGTCCGGAAATACGGTCGGCCACACCGTTGCGAAAGGCGTTCGTCATCGTATTCCCGATGGCTTCTTTCTGTATATCGATTGCCAGGACCTGTTCCGCTCCGTTCAATGCGAGTTGTACGGATAGGATTCCGGTGCCGCACCCAACGTCCAGACACCTCTTGCCCCGACCGGCGCCCGTTCGAAAGAGGTGTTTCCAGATCAGAAAACTCCCCTGCGTAGGAGCGAAAACGCCCGGATCGCGCACGATTTCAGGAAATGGCAGCGGAAAGAGGATCGTCCCGTCCGCGTCCGTCCATGGACCCGGGACGACCGTATCTTCCCTTTTGCTTGCGGGAACCGGGGAGGTCTGCGGCCGGACCCGCTCTCTTCCACGCCGGGTGCGAGCGAGCGTTTTCCTGGCTTCGGCGATGTGATCCGGCGTGACGCCGCAGCACCCGCCAACGATCTGCGCGCCCTCTTCACGCCAGGCACCGGCCAGCGCGGCAAAGCGACGGGGTTCCACGTTCTCGTCAGGTTTCCAACCCGGATCCAGGTAACGCCCCAGGTTCGGGTACACGCCCAGCGGCAGATCCGTAAAATCCCTCAGCCATGAGATCATCCCCGGTACGTGTTCCACCGGCAGACAATTAATCAACAGTGCGCCAATCCCCATTCGCTGGAATCGGCTGGCAAGCCTCCCGAAATAATCTCCTTCCGGGCCGCCCCAATGCTGCCCGTGTACCCCGCACAGACCTTGTCGGCAGCGCCGAAAGCTCAGCCATACCGGAATACCTGTCCGAATCATTATTTCGATTGCCGGAAGCGTAAGACCGTCCCGGAGAATTGACATTGTCTCCATCAATACAAGGTCGGGTGGATCGTCCGCGAATACCCTTGCCAGCAGTTGCAGACGCTCCAGCCGCTGAGACGTATCGATGTCGCCGTTCACGCTGAAGGCTACGGCGCAATCGTCTTCCCTGCCCACCTCCTGATTCGCCTGGCGCGCCAATCCGATGCCGCGACGCGCAACATCCATCCAATGCGACATCCCCCCGTCCGGTGTCGGCCCTCCCTCTCCAATCCCTGACCCCTCAAGAATTCCCCAGGTATTGGTTGAAACGACGTCACATCCGACTCCGGCAAAGCGCCGGTGCACATCCAGCACCTTATAGGGTTCGTGGTACAATGCCCATGTACCCCAGAGGCTGTGATCGCTTATGGCATGATCCTGAAGTCCCATGCGGTCCAGTTCAGTTGCAACACCCCCATCCAGAATCACGCATCGGTCCTCGGCTATAAAATTCTGAATGCGGCGGTAGACTTTCGAGACCATGCCGCCCATGCGGAATACGCTCCGATGCGCCGGCACCCTGGCCGGACGTTGACTATTCGTGTTCGTTCGGAAAAACGGAAAAAAACCGCTTAGGGTCCATCGTACGGGCGTGACTCGAAAATGGACCAACGCCGCCAAAGATAGCCCGGAACGGCTGAATGCACAAATGCAATTCTCACGACGTTCACGTCGCCGGCGACCTGTATGAACGTCGGCTTCATTCCAATGACGATTCGATTTCGCGGATGTATGTACAAAAAAAATCCCGGTATTCCGAACCGGGATCCAGGGCCTAATTCATCGAACAGGCGCCTGGGCCTCTAGGGTCTCCGCAGGTTCCGCAGGGTCCCGGGAGGGCACTCGCATCGGGTTGACCGCTGCCGCCGCTTACCGCAAAAACCGATAGCTGTTTTTCGAGATCGCTGCTGCCGCAGGAAGGGCAATGCGCTTCCTGTCTGCCCTGGATCAGCGTCTCGAAGGAATGACTGCAGTTGCCGCAGACAAACTCGAATATAGGCATTGCCTTCTCCTTATCGCACGACCCGTTCCGGGTGCGCATACAGGTTGAAACCGTTCCGACGAACGAAACCCGCGAGGGTAATACCCACGTCGGCTGCGAGATCGACCGCAAGAGAACTGGCCGCAGAGACGCTAGCGACAACGGGAATACGCGCGACCGCCGCTTTCTGTACGATCTCGAAACTGGCTCTGCCGCTTACGGCCAGCAAGACGGCTCCCCCGGGCGCGCCGACCAACCGGTCGAATAACAGGGCGCCCACGGCCTTGTCCACGGCATTGTGACGGCCAACGTCTTCGGAGCACGCGAGCGCATCACCGTCCCGATCGAATGCCGCCGCGGCGTGTACGCCGCCGGTATGGGTGAATGTGGGCTGATTTCGTCTCATCCCGTCTATAGATCCAGTGAGCAATGCTGCCGGAATCTCCGGCCCGGGCGGCAACACGGAACAGCGAGCCACCAGGTCCGCAACGTCCCGTCTGCCACAGACACCGCACGCCGACGTGGTGAGTGTGCCGCGCCGGCTGGCACTCACCCGTTCGATATCCAGGCTGTGTCCGGGTGCGGGGAGTACGTCAATGGCGTTGCCGTATCCTTCGGTCCCGGGTCGTCCACAGTGAAAGACCCGGCCCACGTCGTCGATCGACTCGATAATCCCTTCCGAGAACAGAAAACCCACCGCCAGCCGCGTATCTTCGCCCGGCGAACGCATGGTAACGGCAACCGAATCCCCCGCAACGCGGATTTCCAGGGGTTCTTCGACCGCGAGTTCGTCGTGGATGGAACGCGGCGGACAGCTGACATCAATCTTCGAAACGACGCGCTGTGTAATCCCCGGATTCAACTTTATCCTCAGGGTGTATGCGGCTCCGGCACAATCGCTTCGATACGAACCGGACATACCTTTAATTCGGCTGTCTCCGTGATCGGATCGTAGCCGGACCCCGTAAGTACATTTACCGGAACGTCGTTGAAACCGAAACTTGCGAATACGGTGCCTCTGGGCGACTGCCGGGTCGCTTTCACCTTGATTCGGATGGAACCCCGCGCGCTCGACATCCGACACAAGCCTCCGTCGGTAAGACCCCATGCCGCCACGTCCGACGGATGCACCTCCAGCGTCTCTTCGGAAAGGAAATAGTCCATCCCTGCCGCCCTTCCGGTCTGGGTCCGCGTATGGTAGGCGTGCAACCTGCGACCGGTCGTCAGCCATACCGGAAAGTCGTCGCTGACCGTCTCCGCCGGATTGCGGTAGCGATGCTTTGTGAAGATACCCCGGCCATTCGCAAACTCGCCTTCGTGCAACATCGGCGTGCCCGGATGTTCGAACTCAGGAACCGGCCAATGGTACGCGCCGTGCTCTATCCGGTCCCAATCCAGACCGGCGTATATTGGAGACACGCTGCACAACTCGTTGAACACATCCTCAGCAGAGCCGTACTCGAACCCGGGCGTTCCCATCCGTTTCGCAATCTCACTGATGATCCACCAGTCAGGACGGGCTTCTCCGGGGGGCGGGACCGCGGCGCGCAGCCGCTGGACGCGCCGTTCCGTATTCGTACATGTCCCATCCGTTTCACCCCAGGCCGTTGCCGGCAGCACCACGTCGGCGAGTTCCGCCGTTTCGGTCAGGAAAATGTCGATCACCACCAGGTGGTCGAGGCTTTCCAAAGCATGCGTGCAATGCGCCCTGTCCGGATCGGACATGACCGTGTTTTCCCCGTCGATCAGCATAGCGCGGATCCGGTCCCCGCACTGGTTCAGCGCCGCCACCTTCGTAATCCCCGTTTCCGCTTCCAGACGCCTGCCGTAAAGCCGTGAGAATCTCTCCGCGTTCTCGGGATCGTCACACGGCTGGAACCCGGGGAATTTATCCGGAATGGCTCCTGAATCGCCCGCACCCTGGATGTTGTTCTGGCCGCGCATCGGATTGATGCCCGTGCCTTCTCGCCCCACGTTACCCGTCATCAGTGCCAGGTTGCACAGGCTCTGGACATTGTCGACGCCGCAGA
Organism: Gemmatimonadota bacterium; assembly: GCA_028873695.1. Taxonomy (GTDB): domain Bacteria; phylum Latescibacterota; class UBA2968; order UBA2968; genus JAAXHE01. The sequence continues at coordinate 79,662 of JAPPNU010000017.1, forward strand.
TATGCTCGGTTATTCCCAGCGTATAGTAGATCGCGCCCCGGTCCGCCTTACCGTACCAGATCGCCGCGAGTTCGATATCCTTCGCAGGCACCCCCGTAATCCGCTCAGCCCACTCCGGGGGGTATTCCTTGACATGCTCAAGCAAGTCTTCAGACTTCACGGTCCGGCGATTGACAAAGTCCCTGTCGACCAGACCTTCCCGCGCAATGACATGGGCCATTGCCAGCAGGAGAGCGACGTCCGACCCGACCCGCAACGGAAGATAGAGATCCGCCATCTCCGCAAGCGGAATACGCCGCGGATCCGCGACGATCAGCCTGGCGCCGCCTCTTATAGCTTTCTTCAGTCGCGTTGCCGCCACCGGATGACACTCGGTCATGTTCGTCCCGATGCAGAAGAACACGTCGGGCTTGTCCATATCGACCAGCGGATTCGACATCGCCCCCCTTCCGACCGTGGCTGCCAGACCGGCAACCGTTGGGGCGTGTCAGGCGCGGCTGCAATTATCTATATAATTGGTACCGAATCCCGCGCGGATGAATTTCCCCATGACGTACGCGGCCTCGGTAGGCGCGCGACCCGATGCCACTCCGTACGCGCTGAATTTCCCGTGCTTCGCCCGGGCATCGTTGAAACCCTGAGCCGCGCGGTCCAGTGCCTCCTCCCAGCTCGCTTCACGCAGTTTACCGTCTCCTCGGCGCAGGAGCGGCGCCCCAAGGCGATCGCGGTGATGCACGAAGTCGAACGCAAACTGCCCCTTTACACAGAGCGCGCCATGGTTCGCCGGGCCGTCCATCGCGGGCTGGATGCCCACGATTTTCTCTCCCCTCGTCATCAGATCCACGGAACACCCCACGCCGCAATACGGGCAGATTGTCCGTGTCTTTTCAATTCTCCCCGGCTCCCCGGATGCCCGCAGCGCCTTCCTGTCGGCGAGCGCGCCCGTGGGGCAGGTCTGAATGCACTGCCCGCAAAACGTACAGGACGAATCCTTCAGCAGGCCGTCGAATTCGGTTACGATCTGTGTGTCGAATCCGCGGCTCATCACGCTGATCGCGTCGTCTCCCTCCTGCTCGGCACAAACACGGACGCATCGGTAGCAGGAGATACACTTGTCGTAGTCCCGAAGCAGAAACGGATTGTCGTCCTCCGTCTTGCTGCGTCCGGAAAGGGCGCCATCAAACCTGCCGGTCCGCGCGCCGTATCGATCCACGAGCGTGGCGAGTTCCTGCGAGGCATACCCGCTGAGGGGGTCCACATCGATCCCGGGGTTTTCGGACGCCACCATTTCCAGAAGCACCTTTCGATACTTCCGTATCGCATCCGTTTCCGATCGAACGACCATGCCCGGCGCTGCGGGCGTGGTGCAGGAAGCCACGGGAGTTCGGGCGCCCTCCACGTCTACCACACAGAGCCGGCAACTTCCGAAGGGTTCCAGCCGGGCGTCGTAACACAGGGTCGGCACAGACTTCGAGTGCCTCTGCGCAACGTCGAAGACCGTTTCCCCTTCGGAGTACCGGACCGTCTCGCCGTCGAGGGTTATCGTGGCGGCTGTGGCTCTATCGCTGTCTTCGACCATTGCGCTCCGCCTTCCCGGATATGGGCGTCGTGCCTGCTCATGAACGGCCTACTGCCGCGAAACGTGCCTTTCCACCTGATCCGGAAAATACTTCATCAGGCTCTCCGTCACCAGAGGCGCCGCAGTGCCCAGACCACACGCGCTGGTGGCCATCATGGTCTCGCCGATATCATGTACTTCCGCCCGCCATTGCCCCACCCGTTCCGGTCCGTTGACGCCGTTCAGCCGCTCGACCAACCGGCGGGTGCCGATGCGGCACGGAAAACACTTGCCGCAGGACTCGTCCGCGAAAAAGGCCATCGCGTCGTGGGCGACCTCAATCATGTCCCTGCTGTCGTCAAACACGATGACGCCGCCCGCGCCCAGAAAAGACCCGAAGCCCTGCAGGCTGGGCTCGTCGAGAGTCGCTTCCAGCGCTTCGCCGGCAACAAAGCCGCCGGACAGTCCCGCCATGGTGACCGCCTGGATGTTCCGGCCGTTGGGGGCGCCGCCGCCCCAATCGTAAAGCAGCGTTCTCACGGGCAGGCCGAAGGGGACTTCGTAGTTGCCGGGGTTCGCGATATCGCCCGACAGACTGATGACTTTGGTGCCTGGCTGATCGTTCAATCCGAGATTCCGGTACCAATCCGCGCCCTTGCGAATGATCTGCGGCACGGCAGCCAGCGTTTCGACGTTATTCACCGCCGTTGGCAGATTCTCGAACCCGTGGGTAACGGGGTACGGCGGCCGGTTTCTCGGAAACGGGTGCCTGCCCTCCAGGCTGTTCAGCAATGACCCCTCTTCGCCACACACATACGCTCCCCCGCCTCGACGGATATGAATCCGAAAGTCGAAATCCGTCCCCAGAATGCCGTCGCCAAGCAAGCCGGCGGCCTCCGCTTCTTCGATGGCGCATTCAAGAATGGTCAGCGTCTGAGGGTATTCGTACCGCAGGTAGATGAAACCGCGCGTGGCGCCCGTTGCGTACGCGGCGATGGCCATACCCTCCAGTACAGCGTGAGGATCATAGTCCAGCAGGGCACGATCCTTGAAGCAGCCGGGTTCTCCTTCGTCGGCGTTGCATACGACCGTCTTCGGACCGCTCGCGGCTTCTGAAACCGCGTTCCACTTCGGTCCCGTGGGAAAGCCCGCGCCTCCGCGGCCCGTCAGCCCGCTTTCCGTGACCCGTGCCACGACCTCAGCGGGCTTCATTCGCACAACTGCTCTCCTCAGTCCGTCGTACCCGCGGGTCGCGCGATACCCATCGAGACTCGAGCGGTTCGGCGCGCGAATTTGTCGAAAGACGCACTCCTCCCGTCCGCCGGGATTGTCCGCTGGCAGCGGCGTCGGGACTTCCCTCAGGTGACCGGCATTCGTCCCCACCAGAACCCTGCGATTCTGAATCACCGGTACCGGTTCGTCACATCTTCCCGCGCACGCCATTGGGACGCCGTCCAGCGCGTCGCACAACTCCCGCGCGCCCCGAAGGGCGCAGATGGGGCCGGTGCAAACGCGGAATCCATCGAGTCCGCCCGGCTTGCGGGATAGGTGATGGTAGAAGGTTACGGTCCCGAACAAGTCTGCCAGCGGCGTTTTCAACCCACTGGAGATGGACCGGATGGCCTCGTCAGAGACATATCCGTCCCGATCGTGGAACGCGTGCAACAACGGCAGCAGCGGCGCGGGTTCATCCTTCCAGCGTCGAACCAGTTCGGCGTCCGAAGGATCCGCCATTGCACACTCCCTATGGATGCCGGCCTGCCGGAAAATAACGCCCACCGGCATTCTGCCGGCGGGACACGCTCGTGTTAACCCGGATTAATATAGACAAGATAAATGTAGCTGTCAAGGCGGGTTACGGCAGACCGACTCTCGAAAACCCCCGCCGGATTTTGCGTCGGCTCTCTAGTGCGGAGAGCCAACGAAGGCAGCCATTCGGCTGGCGACGGTATCGTTCACAAAGGACTTGGAAACAGTCAGTCCGGAAATTACAATTGTGGGTAAACACGAACTCTCGACCCTGCATCCCGGTCTTTTCCGGCCGATACGGCTCAATTTCCTTCAACGTCGTTCCAGGAGGCACAGGTGAACCTACACGGCACGAACTGGCCGACGTCCGCAGACGAGGAAGTCTACTGGCGGAAGGTTCGGGCAGACTTTATGATCGCCGACGACGAGGTCTATCTCAATACCGGCTCCGTTGGCGTGCAACCCAGACGTGTATTCGAAAGGATGATCGCAATCCAGAAGGACGTGGAACGCAGCCCCATCCGGAATCGTGCGAAATATTCGGACGCACTGGACGAAAGCCGCCTCCGGCTGAGCAACTTCATTAACGCACAACCGGAGGACATTGCATTCACCTGCAACGTCACCGTATCCGTCAATATGGTGGTTGGCGGCCTTGACTGGCGTCCGGGTGATGAGATTCTGGCCTCAGATCACGAATACGGTGCAATCGACCATTGCCTTCATCAGGCGGAACGACGCCACGGGGTTGTGGTCAGGCGCGCGAAGATCCCGCCGCAGGCCGACGATCCCGATACCATCCTGGGCGCATTCGAGACTGAATTCACCGCTCGCACCCGACTGGTACTTTGCAGCCACATCTTTACCCGTTCCGGCCTGATAACGCCAGTCGGAGCGTTGGCCCGCCTCGCCCACCGGCGTGGCGCGATGATCGCGGTCGACGGCGCCCATGCGCCGGGTATGATCCCACTGGACCTGGATGCCCTTGGATGTGACTTTTACGGCGGCAACTGCCACAAGTGGTTGTGCGCGCCAAAGGGTACCGGGTTTCTCTACGTCGCGCCGCACGCGCAGGAGCGCATGAATCACGTTATTGTAAGTTGGGGATACAGCCGCGAGGGGCCGAAACGGCGCGGAAACGGATCGCTCCGGATCAACGATCGTCCGTTTATGTGGGGAATCGAGAACTGGGGTACACGGGATCAGGCCGGTTTCATTGCGGTGGGCGAAGCAGTCGACTTCCAGGAACGGATCGGTAAACGTCGGATTTTGCGTCGAGGCCGGGCACTGGCTGCCTATCTGAGGGAAGGCATGGCGGCAACGGGCTGGGCAAGACTTCTCACACCCTCCAGGGCCGACATGTCCGGTTCAATCTCGGCATTCCAGGTGACTGGATTCGAAAACCTGGACCCATACGTGCGATATCGGATAACCGTGCCGGCGCAGCGAGTCGATGGCGCCCACTGGATTCGCGTGTCCACCCACGTTTGCAACGGCTTTGACGATGTCGACCGGCTTATGGAAGCCCTGTACGAACTACGAAACGTCTGAGCCTTGAAACGAAGCGCGGTCGGCCAACGTTAACGCCGGGCTTCAAATCATTTCGCATGCACTGACCATGGCGCATTGGCCGTACTCAACCTGCCTGTTCGACCTCGTACGGTTGTTCCCCGCTGTGACGTCAGCATTGGCATCCGCATTTCCAACGCGACCTGCCGGCCGTCGTCGACCTTCGGCAAACCAGGGACCTCCGCTCACGGATCGCCGTACCCCGTAGCGGACATGGCCGGACATGGTGTTTGCATGTCGTCGAAGGCCAAGAACGCGTATTGAGATTATTCGTGTAAGTGTTTAAAATTCAACAAAATAGACAAATTGACATATAACTGCATAAATAACAAATAATTACGAGACTTCTCCAGCCCTTCGATCCTGATCCCGTTTGTTGAAAATTCGTGTAACCTCTAGTAAATTTTTTCCTTGCGGCAATCGGCACTTTGGTTCTATATTGTGTTTCGGCACAGTCGGGTATGCCAAACGGGAGGAGAAAATGACCACAACCAAAAAGGACCTGGCGCTCGAAATTTCGGAACGCCTGGGCGTTAAGAAGCAACTTGCCTACGAGGTTGTAGATACGCTCTTCAAGGCTATGCGCGAGAGCCTCATTTCCGGTGACCGCATCGAGATTCGCGGTTTTGGCGTACTTGGCGTAAAAGACACCAAGCCCAAGCCTGCCGCACGGAACCCCCGGACGGGTGAAATCGTTTATGTACCCGCACGAAAAAAGAGCTATTTCAAAGCAGGGGTTCTCATCAAGAAAGCACTTCACCAGCCGCTGGACTCAACGACGAAGGAAGGATCCGAACCCCTTCACAGGTAACCGGATCACCTGTCGATTGAGCCTTCCACCCCGGGTTCGATTGTTAGATGCTGTTTTAAAATTACCGGTGCGTTCCCGAGCGTGAGCGAAAACGTGGTGGCCAAGGCGGGAAGATCCACCCATATTTGTCTATACGGGTGGATCTGACCGACGCCGACCGGCACTTTTGCAGCCGCCCTAAGACCGCAGGGAATTTTAAGACAGCTTCTTAGGGGAGTTTGTAAACCCGGGATCGCATCGGGACTCTCACACCGAACGCCGGAAGCGGAGCGCCGGAGACGCCACTCCGCTTTTTTTGTTGACCGGAATCAACGGGTCGCGGCCTTTGCGTACTGACAGGCGCCGAACACCGGTCCTTCGCCGGGGGGTGTATCGGGGCCCTCGGGTTTCATTTGCGCAGGTCGATCCGGAGGCCGTCCGGACGACACGTGCTTCGCGTAACGGGTGCCTGTCCCTCGGGGTTAGTGGAATACCACCATCTTCAGCTCGGTCATTTCCTCCACCGCGTACTTTGGTCCTTCCTTGCCCATCCCGCTGTCTTTCAATCCGCCGTAAGGCATCAGGTCCGCCCGCCATTGAGGACCCCAATTCACCATAATGTTGCCCGACTGCACCCTGTTTACGAACTGCATCGCGTGGTCCAGGTTTTCCGTAAACAATGCGGCCGACAAACCGTAATTGGTGTCGTTGGCCGAGGAAATGGCCTCGTCGATTGATTCAAATCGGGTCAGACCGACGGCCGGACCAAAGAGTTCGTCGCATGAGATCCGCATTTTGGGGTCGACGTCCGCAACCACCGTTGGCGCGTGCAGTGTGCCGTCCCGGTCTCCGCCCACGATTACCCTTGCGCCGCCCTCCCTGGCCTCGCGTATCCAGGCGCCAACCCGCTCCGCGTCTCTCTCGCGGATCATCGGGCCCATGGCAACCGACTCATCCAGCTGATTGCCGATCGTCATCGCCTCCACCTGAGGCTTGAGTACGTCGATGAAGTCCTCGTACACGTCTTTGTTGACCATCACACGCTGCGCCGATATGCAAACCTGTCCGGCGTTGGCAAACCCTGTCGCGGTCGTGGCGGCAGCCACCTTGTCCAGATCGGCATCGGGCATGACGATTAACGGGGAATTGGACCCCAGTTCCATCGTCACTTTCTTCAGGCCCGCTGTCCTGCAGATCTGTTCACCCACGTCTCTGCTGCCGGTGAAGGAGATCTTTCGGACGCGGGAATCGGACGAGAGCAGGTCGCCGATTTCGCCTCCCGGTCCCGTGATGCACTGCACGGCTTCGGCCGGCGCTCCCGCATCCAGAAGGACTTCTACAAGCTTTATGGCGGAAAGCGGCGTGTCGGTGGCCGGTTTGATGATGACCGAATTCCCGGCCGCCAGCGCGGGTCCGACCTTGTGACAGACCAGATTCAGAGGAAAATTGAAGGGCGTAATCGCCACGACAACGCCACAGGGTACTCGAACGGTAAATCCGAATTTGCCCTCCGCACCGGTTGCGCCATCCAGAGGGATGGTCTCGCCGTAGAGACGTTTCGCCTCCTCGGCCGAGAGTGTGATCGTATCGACTGCCCGCGCGGCCTCCCCGCGGCCTTCGGAAATGACCTTTCCCTCTTCGGCGGAAATGGTCTGCCCGAGATCCTCCTGGCGTTCTGCCATCAGTTCAGCTGCACGGTGCAGAACCCGGTATCGTTCGTGGGCCGGCATCGCCGCCATCACTTCCGCGCCCCTGGCCGCAGTCGCCAGGGCGGCTTGTATGTCCCCGCCGTCGGCGCGCGGAACCGTATCGATAACCGAGCCGTCGTACGGGTTCAGCACCTCGATTTTGTCTTCCTTGTCCAGCCAGCGGGAATTGACGAACATCTTCATGGTCTTCCCTCCTTCGAGATTACGCCGTTGGTTGATTCCGGTTCGGCAGTCCATCCGCGCGGCGTGTCAAACGCGCTACAGAGTCCTTTTTATAACGACCAGACTGATATCGTCCAGTGGACGTCCAAATTCGAGCAGGTCCTGTCTGATGGACTCGAAGATTTCCCGTGCCTTCAACGCTTTGACCTGTCGCAGCACGCGCTCGAGTCGTATAGGAAAATAATCGTCGTCGCCGCGGCGATGATCCAGCAATCCGTCGGTATAAAGCAACAGGATGTCGCCCGACCCCTTCAGCGTCCACTCATTGATCCGGTACTTTTCCTTAAAACCAAGGACGCTCTTGACACCGTGGCGGTCTATATCTTCCTGTAAGGGCAGGGTTCCGATGGGAGGATAATTGACGAATAGTTCCGCGTCTATATCCATAATCCGATCTTGAATATTCGAGAAGACGATGGGCATGGGATGGGCAGCCGAAATAAATCTGAATATCTCGTCTTCGTCTATCTCCCCGTAGATCATCGTGAGAAACTTGCTGACGCTGGAGGAATTGTAGAAACGCGTGTTCAGGTTCTCAAACAGCTTTTCGGTAACCGTACCGAACTGGTCCAGCTCGTAGATTGCGCCCAACAAAAACGCCTGGTGCAGCATGCCGGCCAACATTGCGTCGGTTATCTGGTGGCCGGACACGTCCACGAGCGCGATTCCTGCCATCCGCCGGCATCTCTTCAAGTTGCATGCCACCTCCAGCCGTCCCTCCTGCTCCGCCTGACGAATACGACCATCCAGATTGAATCGTTTCTTGAAATCGACGTAGATGATGTGGTCGCCGCCAATCTGGCCTTCCAGCGGAATGGTATCCCCATAGATGTCCATTCCCTTCAGTTCCGGTATCTCGCCCGACGGAGGTTTGATGTGCCTGGCGATTTCCAGGAAGTTTTGCAATTCACCGGTCAGACGGCGAAGAGACGCGATGACATCGAACGACGATTCTTCCATTGAAACACTCCGGACTTGCAGCGATCCGCCGAATTCGGTTTCAGATGAAGATACGAAAAGTCTCCCATCGAAACAACAGCAGAACGGCAATTACGCGAAAAAGGGACACCCGAATTGTTCCGGGTGTCCCTACAGGAAGGCTGCCGTGTGATTCAATTCACTTTTCGGCCTCTTCCTCGACTTCCGCGTGACCGTTGGACGTCAGGTATTCATACGCCTTGTTGAGCACAAGGATCGCTTTAGGAATGTCGTTCACCTTCAGGCTGCTGGAACGGTGCCACTCGCCCTCCTTGTCCCGGTAGCTTCTCTGGAACGAAACTGTGCGGACGTTAAAGCTCTCCTTGCCGCGGTTGTATTCGTTCTCGAACACGGAAGCGCTGCATGAACCGTGTCGGAACGTGATCTCCGGCTGCGCCATGGTTTCCACCTCCTTTCGTCGTTGGTTCCGATTCTCATCGAAACGATCCGCCCGACGTCGGACGGCGACAGGCCTGCGTTTCCACGAGAATGGATTCTTGCGCACCCATGCGGCGCATGCCGCACGCATGCGTCTGCTGAATTCAGGCTATGGATATGGTCGGGGGCGCGGTGTCCCATCGGGTCACTTGACAAGAACGACTCGCATCGTGCGGACGCGTGGTCCGTTTCGCAGGCGAATCAGGTATATGCCGGTGCCAACCAGGCGCCCCCTGTCGTCGCGTCCGTCCCATTCCAGCTGATGGTAACCCGCAACCGCCGCAATCGAAAACCGTCTGACCGGTTGTCCGAGAATATTGTAAACCGTTAAATCCGTCGGATCGCCGGCGCTTCGATAACCGATGGTCGTGTAAACATTAAATGGGTTGGGAAACGCGCCCTCCGGAAAGGCTTTGTCGTTTCCTGCCGAGAGATCCAGGGAGTCGGGGAAGGAGGAATCGGCCACAGGCGTCGCAGACCCGGGCGAATACGGCAGATTCGATACACGGTTATGAGGCAGCCATTCCCCCGGCCTTTCAGGGTCCGGCACTAGGGATACGCCGCTGTGCGCCTTCGAATATCGCAAATCAACCAATGTATCCGGCCCGTCAGGTACGATCAGAAGGATCCTGTCTTCGGCATCCAGCCCGCCCCCTATCCGGCCTCCCGCGGAAAAACATCCCTTATCGTCCGTGCAGTCCCCCCCGCCGAAGAGGATGAATCGCTCACCGCCGTTCATGACAGCGCCTTGAGGGAACCTGAACGGCCTTCCATCGTCGTCGCCGAGCGTCCAGCCGGACAGATCCGCCTCGTGCCCGGCAGCATTGAGCAGTTCGATGAATTGATCTCCGTACAGGTCGAGGTTTGCGTCTCCGTTGACGTCCGTTATCGGCTCGGGCAGAATCTCGTCGACCTGGACGAGCGGCCGCGGCCGTACCGTGACCTGGAACGTCAGAATCAGGCTCTCGATGCCGTTCCGACTCATGGAAACCGTTATCGCACGCCGGCCCTCGTCGCCGCGCCCGGGGCGCCACACGAGGGACTCGCCCGAGTCGTCGAGAACAGGTCCGCCATCTACCTGGGTCTGAATACCCTCAGAGATATCGAGTGACAATCTCCAGGTCAAGCCGACGTAGGCAATGCTGTCCGGGCGGCTCTCCGGACGAAGGCCGGGTGCTTCGACACGGATGGTGAACGCCTGTTCGGTTGTGTCGCTGTGGTCGGTGGCCGCGATCACGACCGGCCAGGATCCGGTACGTCCGGGCACGCCCACCAAACCGGCTTCCGTCCAATTCAGCCATGCCGGCCGGCGCCGGACGGAAAAAGACACGGGGTCCCCTTCCGGATCCTCAGCCGACGGCGTGTAGGCATACGATAGGCCCCTTATGGCCAGCGTGTCAGGATTCGAGATGAACACGGGAGGACGATTGGATGGTGGATTGCCGCAGTCGATCCCGGGATGAGGATGAACCCGGACGAGTGCGGTGGATGTGAAGCGTTCGTATCGTGCATGCACGACGGTCTCCCCCGGCGCGACGCCCGTTAACCGCACGGGCGTTTCGAGTCGCGCGACGTCAGCGTCCTCAACACCCCACGTCAGGCGGTCGGTGACGACCGTCACGGATTCCGAATCGAAGAGACCCTCTGCAGTAACGTTTCGGCTGGATCCCGAGAATACGTCCAACGTGTCAGGAACGATACGGACGGCAATCAGCATCGGCGCGGCGCGGCCGGGTGAGGTCAAGCCTGCGAAAGGCAACTGATCGTGCCGTTGCAGCGTGGCGTCCTCCCGGCGGACCAGCGAGGCCCCGCCGGGCGCCGCGTCATAGCTGACGATGTCGAGGGTGTCCGCACCGTCGGGCGACAGAAACACGATAGTGTCGCCCGAATTCGAGAGCCCGTCGCCGATGCGACCGTCATCCACGAGCGCGCATTCGGGAAACCTCGAGGTAGATCCGCCGCCGAAGAGGACCATGAAACCGCCGGGAGGAAGCATCGTACCGGTTGGGAATTCAAAGAGACGATCCAACCGCGTATCGTCGTCTCCCAGCCGGCACCCGTCGAGCCGCGCCGTGTCGGACTGGGGATTCCACAGTTCCACGAACTCGTCCTGAAAACCGTGGCGCTCACCATCGGCATTTGTGTCTCCGGCCGCCCCCGGGGCGGGATTTGCGAGGATTTCGCTGATGATCACACCCGCCGGAACCGCCGCCGGAGGGTCTCCGTCCCTCCTTTCACCGTCATCCGACCCCGTATCTTTCCCGACGACAGTACCCTTCTCGGAGGGCAACCCGGGAGAATAAATCCCTCGTCCGGGAGGCGTTTCATGGGGGATCCAATCGGCGCCGTTCCACACCAGCGACTGGTCAATATCTCCCTCTGCGGTGTAATCGGCCCTGGCGAGCGTATCGTTCAGAACGGGATCGATCAGCAGAACCACATCAGACCCGTCGGTCAAACCGTTACCGATACTGCCGTCATCCACGAATACCCGGCCCTCGATGCCCTTCGGACGTCCGCCTCCAAACAAAACGGCGCGTTCTCCGGGTTGAAGTCTGGTGAAGCCGGGAAACCTGAACTGCCGGCGTGCCGAAACGTCATCGTCGCTCAACCGCCAGTCCGATATCCAGACGGTTTCAGGCCCACTGTTCAGTATCTCGACGAATTCGTCCGACTGGCTGTCTCGCGTTCCATCGCCATTCACGTCTCCGTTGGGGCCGGGAGGCGGGTCCGCCAGAATCTCGACAATTGCGACTTGCGGACGGGGTTCCACCCATACGTCAAACTGCCGTACGGTCTTCTCGCCGGAGCCGCTCACCGCGGTCTGCCAGAAGCGAAAACGACCTTCGCGATCAGGCCTCCACGCGATTTCGCCGGTCGCACGGTCCCACGCGACGCCTTGAGCCCGGGATTCCAGATGTACGAATCCGCCGTCCAGATTGCGAATGCTGGGCGTGAACCGGCAAAGCGCGCCAACCCGGCACCACGACGGCGGGGCGTCCAGGAACTCAGGCCGACGGGTTTTCGCCGTTTCCACGGGGGCCGCGGGCTTCGGGTGCGGCCGGCCTGGCGAGATGGTCGCGCCGTCCGGCAAGTCGGTGTGCGGAACGTAAACGCCCTCGGCGAACCGCACCACGGACCGGTTCAGGTCACCCTTTACCTGAAAGTCAGCCACAGCCACCGTATCGTCCGCGACGGGGTCGACGAGCAATACACGGTCTCCCCTGTTGGTCAATCCATTGCCGATGCTGCCGTCGTCCACGAATACGGGTCCGGAGATTCCTCGCGGATTGCCGCCACCAAACAATACTGCGCGCATTCCAGACTCAAGCGTCAGTCCATCGGGAAAGCGGAATCGCCCGCCCGACCCGACGTCATCGTCGCTGAGCCACCATCCGCCTATCGTCACCGGCTTCGAGTCGACGTTCCATATTTCAACAAACTCGTCGGCCTTGCCGTCCCTCACACCGTCCCCATTGGCATCGCCGTCCGGACCGGGTGCCGGGTCCGCCAGCACTTCGTCGATGACCACCCGGGCCGCAAAGCGGATTGGAGATCCCAGATCCACCGTCGTGTCGCCGGGGATGAAACCGATCCGTTCCGTTATAACGGGGGCACGGCCTGGAGAAAAAAGGGCGCCGTCGACGGATAATTCACTGTGGAGTTGAAAGGGACCGCGCCCTTCCGGGTGGCGCGCGATGGACTGATTCCGGTCCCCTGTTTTGTCGTCGTACGTTGCAGCCGCCATTGTATCCGTCGCGGTTGGATCGATCAGGAAAACGGTGTCGCCCCCGTTTCTCAGGCCCCCGCCGATTGCGCCGTCGTCCGCGAACACCAGCCCGGGAATGCCGGCGGGAGAACCGCCGCCAAACAGGACCAGCCGCTGGCCGGGTTCCAGTTCGGTGTTTGCTGGAAACGTGAACCTGGACCCGGGCGCGGTCCCCGCGTCGCTCAACTGCCAACCGTCCAGACTGACCGCCTTGAGTCCGATATTGAGCAATTCCACGAATTCGTCCTGGCTGTGGTGGCGCGTCCCGTCGCCGTTGGCGTCGCCCCTGTCGCCCGCCGGCGGGTCTGCAAGAATCTCCTGAATAACGACAACTTCGCGGACGCCTTCCCCAACGAGCGGCAATTCCACTGTGCCGCTGCTGGTGACGACGGTCAGACTTCCGGAATAGACAGCGAGGTCCTCGGGTTCGAATCGGACCGGCAGGCTCGTGGCCCGGTCCGGCGCCAATACGATGCCTGTGTCGGGAAGGAGATCGCCCGGTAAACGGAACGCTTTCCCGTCGAGGCCGACGGAAGACACGACCAGGTCGACCGCACCTCCATTTGCGACAACGACGCTATCCAGGGCGGAAGTCCATGCACGCACCGGACCGAAGCGCAGCGTATCCGGTGTGACGACCGCGTGTGCCCAGGGCCCCGTCCCGCCGGGGACGAGGAACACGAGGAAAAACACGAGGGCCTGTTTCACAAATCTCTCCTTCCAGAGGCGCCAACACGTCATACCGGCCGTTGCAATCCATGTGCCAATTCAGGATTTGTAACATAAGTTATTTTTTATCAATATTTTAAACGATACAAACCCGTGATCTGATACGGCAGGGGTGAATACAATTTTCAGCAGGTATGCTTGAAATTGAAACGTCGTTCGCGGTCCGGGGAAAACTCCCGGCGGAGATACAGCCGGGAAAGAGCGTATGCCCGCGGGTATCTGTCGCGCCTTCCGTGGGGCGGCGCCCGGACCGCCGGTCGGCGCGGAATCCATTCGGTCGCTTTTCGTCTCCCCAAACCGAATTCCGCTTGACACCGCGGAAACCGCACGCGATTTTAGACGGTAAGGTCGGTGTTTATCCTTTCAGCGCGTGCCGGCCGATCTCTTCGCAGCGTCAACGCTTCTTCCAGATCGCGTTCGTCCTTGCCCTGAAGGAGACCGGGATGCACCAAAACGTCATCCTGCCGGACAATTTCAACGATCAACTCGAAATCCCCAATGCGCCCGAACGGCTCGGCGAGGCGCTCGACGTCGCACGAAGAATCACCGACGCGGGCGTATCCCTGCTGCCGAATCCGGATCACGCCGCCATTTTCGTCGATCCCCCGCATCTCCTATCCGGCCGATTGAAACGCATCGGTTACATTGCCGGCTGGGACACCCGTTGCTATCCGTCTCCTGTTGACGGACACGACTACATCAATGTCCCATCCGGGTTGCCCGAGGACAGCCCTGCTCGAGCAAAGGGCTGGTTTGACTATGTCGCGGTCGTCCATCCGGTGGACGAGGCCGCCCGGAACCATATGCTTGCCCAGGGCCATGGTAATCCATTCGTACACCACATGACCTGGGGTATCGTTCCGCCCGTACGGGATGGCGAGGATGACTTCGAATACGCGGGGAAGGTGATTCCCTATCTTGCGAGGATACGAAAGACCATCGGGGAAGCCCTGAACGAATCGCCTGGAACGTTGGTCATGGCGCTACCGCAAACCGTATGTGCGGATGCCCGCCTGAGGGCATGTCTTCCGGAATGGGTCGGCGGACTGGATCCCGTCGAATACCAGGTCGAGCCGATGCAGGGCGGCGGTTTTCTGCTGCAATTTTTCGTCCTGACCGGAGGCAGAATCGAAGTTGCACTGCGGTCAGGCACACGACAGACGTTCAATCCGATGAGTGTTCACAAGATCTCAAAGGATGAAATCAGCGCGGTTCAATCCGGCGATTAGCCTCTTCGGGTCGCGGCGCGGCCGAGCGCATGCGCACACAAGAAACCGGCGGAATCGTTCGCATTTGACACTCTGCATCCGATTCCGCCGGTTATTTTTATTGTTGAACTCGCGTACTTTCGACTCTCAGAAGCTGTCTTATATCTTCCAGCGGTCTTCACAATGCTGCAAATGCGCCCGACTGCGCAACGTACGGCGCTGCAGGCAGGCCGGTCGGCGTAGGCCACGCCCGCCCGCATAGACGGATATTGGCGGACCTTTCCGCCGTGACCGCCACGTTTTCGCTCGCGCCCGGGAACGCACCGGTAATTTAAAACAGCTTCTCAGATTGATTTCCGGTACCTGGCGGGATTGATATTCAACTGATCTCTATACTTGGCAACCGTACGGCGGGCGATGGCGATACCTTCGTCTCTCAGCAAATCGGCGATTTTCTGATCGCTCAAGGGTTTCCTGGCGTTCTCTTCCGCTATCAATCTGGAGATCTTCTGCTTTACGCTCCTTGCTGCGATGTCTTCGCCGTCGTTGCGGGTCAGACCGCCGTCGAAGAAATATTTCAATTCGAACACACCGTGCGGCGTCTGTACGTATTTCCCGTTGCTCACCCGGCTGATGGTTGAAACGTGCATATCCACCCGGTCCGCGACCTCCTGAAGCACCATTGGCTTGAGAAAGCCAACGCCCTTGTCGAAGAATGCGCGTTGATTGTCGACAATACACCGCATGACCCTTAGCATTGTCGTCCGGCGCTGGTTGATCGCGCTGATGAACCAGCGGGCGGAATTAAGGCGGTCAACGACGAATTTCCTGGCCTGACTCCCCTGTTTACCGGACTCGCTGAGCAGTGTTCTGTATGCGGGGCTGACCCGCAGCGCAGGAAGATTGCGGTCGATCAGCGAAACGACGTACTCGTCGCCCACCTTCTGCACTTCGAGGTCGGGTACGACCAGATTGTGATTGATACGACTTTCCCTGTAAATCATGGGTTTCGGGTTAAGGCCCGATATCACGCTTTCGGCGTGGGCGATCGCCACCCGGTCCACACCGAGCGCTCGACTGATCTTCATATATCGACGGTTCACCAGATCGTCCCAATAGCCGCGTACGATACCCATTGCAAGAGAATCCGCCAGCCCCTGCTCGCGAAGCTGGATCGCAAGGCATTCCTGGAGATCCCTTGCGCCCACACCCGGCGGATCGAACGTCTGGATAACCTCCAGGATCTGCTCCACGGATTCTGGCTCACACCCGAAAACAGCAACGATATCCTCGATCTGCGCCTGCAAAAACCCGTCTTCGTCTATATTGCCGATGATGTACTCGCCGATCTTCCGTTCACCGGTGTCCAGACCGGTAAGCGAGAGCTGGGCGCGCAGTTCGGTCTCCAACGATTGCTGCCCGGGACCGTCGTACTCCCACTCTTCAGCATTGGGATCGAACTCGTGCCGCGGCACGGTATACCCGGCATCGTTCAGGAGTTCGTTCCACTGATTCTCGTCCAACCGGCCGTCGGCCAATGCCGTGTCGCCGAATTCCGGGTCCGGCGTGTCCGCATCGTCAACTTCCGTCCGTGCGTTGTCGATATCGACGGATTCCGTGCCGTCCGACTCCAGACCCCACTCCTCGTCGTCGCGACCTGTCTCTTCCGAAACCTCCAGAAGTGGATTGATCTGCAATTCCTGCTGAATCAACTGTTCCAGTTCGAGGGAGGGCATCTGCAGCAACCGCAAAGACTGGATGAGTTGCGGCGCCAGCTTCTGCTGGAGAGAAACGGTCTGGGTCAGTTGAATCATATGTCTTTGAGGATTCCCTGATAGGCGTGCGAAACGGGAACGGCCGAAATATGCCGCCGGCCAATCGTCCGAACGGGAAGTGCGTTCCGGTCTTATCAGTCCGTTGGGAAAGTCGCTCTGCAGGCGAGGCCGAGCCATTGTGGTCGAGGACAAGCCGCGCGACCGAGTCCCATCCCTCGATTCGGCGAGGGAGCGCAACGCAGTATTTCGACCGCAATGGCCGGCCGTCGCCCGGATGGACTTTTCCAACGGGCTGTTATATCATCGGCGGTTTTGAAAGTGACAATTCTCGATGGAATAGCGACCGTGTCCGCGAAACCCCGGTTCGCCCTTGGAAGCTGTATTACATCCACCACGTGAAAAATAATAATGAAAACAGGACCGCGTGACAATCCCAATCTTGGGTCAGTCCAATCGAAATCTATCCCCCAGGTAAACGCGCCGCACTTCGGGGTTTTCCGCCAACTCGGTCGGGCTGCCGGAGGTCAGGATCTTTCCGTCGGAGAGGATGTAGGATCTGTCGGTGATCGCCAGGGTTTCGCGAACGTTGTGATCGGTAATGAGGAGTCCGATACGTCGGTCCTTCAACGCACTGACGATGGCCTGGATATCTTCTACGGCCTTTGGGTCGATACCGGCGAAGGGCTCGTCCAGCAGGAGGAATCGGGGGCGCCTGGCCAGCGCGCGCGTGATCTCGAGTCTGCGCGCTTCGCCGCCCGAGAGTCCGTCCGCCCTGCGCGTCGCGAGACCCGCGAGTCCCAGTTCGTGCAGAAGCGCCTCCAGCCGGGCCTCCTGTTCCATACGCGACAGATGAAGGGTTTCCAGCACAGCGAGGATGTTCTGTTTCACGGTCAGTTTTCTGAACACGGAGGGTTCCTGGGCCAGATAGCCGATGCCTTTCCTTGCCCGGACGTACATCGGCATACCTGTTATCTCCTCGCCTCCGAGGAAGATCTCGCCCTGCCTGCACGCAATCAGGCCCACGATCAGGTGAAAGGTGGTCGTTTTTCCAGCTCCATTCGGGCCCAGAAGGCCAACGACCTCTCCCGGATTCACGTCGAGGCAGACGCCGTCCACCACCCGCCGGCGCTGGTATGCCTTGACCAGGTCTCGGGTCTCCAGTATCACGGCGCATCTCCGGATTCCGCCGGCTTGTATCGGCCACGAACCCCACCCTCCGCGTGAACGTCGGAGAGCCCGTCGCGGTCGAACGTCAGTTTCACCGAATCGCCCGAAAGCCGGATGTTACCGGTCTTACCGGTTTCAGACCGATGGGTACATCGGGCGCTCTCCGTGATCAGGACCTCGCGTACGGCGCCGTCTTCCAAGCCGATCGCGATCGAACCGCCCGAAATTCGACTGACGGAAGTGCTGTCGGACGAGACATACGCACCGGTACCCATCCCGAGAACCGTGAGGCTATCCAGGTTCCCCTCCGGAAGGTCCATGCAGATTCGACCGCCCTTGAGGTCCACGCCGGCGCCGTCGCTCGTGGTCAACGTCGCTGAGGCCCCCCCGGACGCATCGATGGCGACGATCCGGCCTTCCGACATGCCCAGTACTACCGAATCGGCCCGGACCTCGTGCCCACCTTCGATTTCAGGCTGCCCCGATTCCTTATGCAGCCTTGCGGCGCCAATGAGCACGATTCTATCGAGCGTACTGCCACCCGCGCCGTACACGCGCATCCGCTCGGCGTTCAACGTTACCGAGTCAGCCGTTGTCGCATGGTTCCGGATCCAGACAGCCGAAGCCCCGCCGCCCAGTTCCAGCCTGTCCGCCGGCCTGAAATAGCGTCCACGGGAGGCATGCGCGCGTATTCCGGCATGTTCCATGCGGACCCGGCCTGAAAATCGCATGCGATCCCCCAGATCGGCGAAATGCATCGAATCCGAGCGAACGTAAAGCGAATCTCCGGGCGTTTCGGGTAAACGTACGGCCTGAACGCCGCCCGAACCCAAACCCGAATCGGCCAGCACGTGGTACGTCATTGCAGGTGCATGAAACGAAATCCGCTTCCGGCTGTAGTTCAGTTTGACTGCGCCTTCGGCCTCCAGCAGATTTGCCTTTTTGCGGAACGTCACGCGCCGGGCGTCAAGCAGTCGGTCCTGTTCAATGACCCGAACCCCGCCCCGGAAGCTGGCCAGTTCGCTTCGAGGGTGATACGTCAGGGCATCGGCCGCCAGCGTCCTTGCGGAGTCCCTGTACGTGACCCGGCCGAAGAACCTCGCCCGCGACAGCCCGCCGTCCGGAATCCACAAACGGGCCGAATCCGCACTCACGCTCAGCGCGCGTCCGGTGTGCCGGTAGGTTACGCCGCCCGCTTCAATCCGCAAAACCCCCGCATCCCGCAGAATGGTCTCGCTGCGGCCGGCGCGGATCAGTTCCGTTGCGTCAACAGGAGATGCCGTCGCCAGCAGAGCCAACATTGAAAACCGGAAGAAGAACATACAAGAGGAAGGAAAGCCGACGATTGCGGGTAGACAGGCACTTACCGGAGGGAATCCGCCCCGCCCAGTCGCGTTGAAACCCGGCGCATCCTCCACCACTTGAGATCCGAAGATGCCTCGAACCCCTCACCCGTCTCCTCGCCGTCGGGTCGCCTGAGGGTCATCCGCCCGTTTCCCGTAATCATCTCGGTCTCGCGGTTCCAGCGTAGTGTATCGGTCTCCAGGCGGGTTCCGTTGACAGCGACCACGGCCACGTTGCCCGTGACCACCATATCCCCGGATTCTTCTTGAATCTCCGCCTGTCGCGCCGTCAATACGGACACTCGCTCCAGCCCGGATCCGTTGTAAAAGGAAACCGTCACACCGCTATCGAGGAGGGCTGTAGACGTACGATCGAATTTCCTGAAATGTCCCGCCTCGACTTCGGCGCGCTTGCGACCGTTCCGGGTAACCACGGTGTTCCATTCCCACGCCTCCTGGTCCGGAGGTTTCGGGACTGAAGCCCGACGGGATGAAGGCTCGGACGACGGCGAACAGCCCGCCTCGAACATGAAGAACAGGCAAACCACGTACGTGCATGAAACCCGGGACGCCCGGCCCGGCTTCATGTCTCCAACTCGATCTGAACGGAATCCTCGCGGCCCGCTCCGGAGTAGCGAATGGACGCATCGATAAGGCCATGAAACAGGGGCGCCGGACGTTCCAACCGGGATTTGAACTCCGGATGTGACTGGGTTGCAACGAAATACGGATGATCGGGCAGTTCCACGAATTCCATCAGCTTGGTTCCGTCTTCCCTGCGATGGAATCCTGAAAACACCAACCCGTACTCCTCCAGCAGGTCCACGTATTTCGGCGCAACTTCATAGCGGTGCCGATGCCGTTCGACCACGGCGTTCTCGCTCGGCAGGATCACACCGCACCTGAACATCTGATCGGGAAGCTGCCGCAGTTGCCGGATTCTCCATGAATCCTCCTCCAGCCGTCCCGTTTGTTCGTAGAGGTCCAATACGCGGGATTCCCGCCTCAATACGGCAGCGTACCCACCGAGCCTCATCGTGCCGCCGTAACGGTTTTCTTCGATTACCTGCCTTTGCGCGTACTGGATGTCGATTACGGCATGGGGCGTATCGGGATCCATCTCAACAGAATGCGCGTCGCCCAGTCCAGCGACGTTGCGTGAGTATTCAACCACGACCATTTGAAGCCCGTAGCACAGGCCAAGGAACGGAACCTGATTCTCCCTGGCGTAGCGTACGGCGTTAATGGCGCCCTCAGCGCCACCTTCGCCAAATGCTCCCGGTACGATAATCCCGTGATATCCGGCGAGGACCTCCTCGACGTCGTGACGTTCGAGCCGGGCGGAGTCGATCCAGTCGATCTCAACCTTCGTATCCGACAGGGCGCCGGCGTGTTCCAGAGATTGATTGACGGATATGTAGGAATCCTGAAATTCATAGTCTCCGATTCCGACGTATTTGCCCACCATGGCCACACGTACGCGTTGCCTGGGGACCCGAATCATTTCCAGCAGTTCACACCAGCGGTCCCAGTCCGGCGTGTTCTTCGGAGCCAGGCCGAACTCATCGAGTATCTTCTCGCCCAATCGGTCCTTTTCGTATTCCAGCGGTACCTGATAGATGCTGTCGACGTCTGGCGCCGAAATGATCCGGTCCGCCGAGATATTCGCCGAAATCTCGATTTTTCGCTTCCGCACGTCGTCCAGCGCTTCCACGGCGCGGCAAATGATGAAATCCGCGAATATCCCGTTCTCGCTCAGAGACCGGATCGCATGCTGGGTGGGCTTGGTTTTCATCTCACCTACGTGACCGGGTACCGGAAGGTACGTGACCAGTACGTAGATGACGTTGTCCTCGCCAACTTCCCGCTCGAGGCTCTTCATCGCAAACAGAAACGGCCGGTTTTCATCATCCCCGATCGTGCCGCCAATCTCGACCAGCGCGATATCGAATCCATTCGCCGAATCCGTAATTCGCTGTTTGATTTCATCGGTAATGTGGGGAATCGGCTGGACCGTCTTGCCCAGATATTCTCCGCGACGTTCCCGCTCTATCACGGTATGGTAAATCTGTCCGGTGGTCAGGTTGTTGGTCCGCGGTAGATCGATTCCCAGGAATCTCTCGTAGTTCCCGAGGTCGAGATCGATTTCGCCGCCGTCGTCCGTTACCCACACTTCTCCGTGTTCCGTGGGACGCAGGGTACCGGCGTCGTAATTGAGGTATGGATCGATCTTGATGCCCGTTGCCTTGTATCCGTGCTGCTGCAGAATTTTACCGATGGACGCCGTAGCAAGGCCCTTGCCCACGCCGCTCATTACACCGCCGGCGACGACGATGTATTTGGGTCCATTGTAATCATTCCGCTTGACCATCCTCTCCTCCGCGTGCCAAAAAATAACGGCGGCGCTGACAAACCCGCCGCCGAGTCCTATTCGATGACTTTCGGGACCCTGAAATGGCCGAAGCCTGAACTCGGCGCATTCGAAAGCGCCTCTGCCTGAGTCAGAGAGGCTGCGGGCGTATCCTCTCGAAACACGTTACTGACCGGCAGTACATGCGACGTCGGCGCAACGCCGGTCGTGTCCAGTTTCTCGAGAGCAGCCGCATAATCAAGCATCTGATTCAGATCGGCAACCAGCCGTTCCGCTTCTGCCGGGTCGAACCTCAGCCGGGCGAGTTGCGCAACCTTTCGGACGTCTTCCAGCGTAACTGACACAAAAAAACCCATGAAAATGGATTGAGGTTGCAGCCGGTCTTCACTGTGACGTTAATATGGGTCAAATCAGAAATGAAATCAAGAAGATTCTGGCAAAGCAGACAACCTGCCGGATGTTCGTACAGCGCGGGATCATCCCGGTTTGAGACCGGCAAAGCGGACGACCACTTTCTTCGTGGAACCGTTCTGAAAGCATACCGTGAGTTTCGTATCCGGACCGCTTCCGGTGCGATCCAGAACGTGCCCCGGTCCCCAGGTTGGATGGACAACGGTGGCGCCCTCGTCCATGGGGAACGGGTCGTCGTCATTCGGATTGTCCGCCGTCCCGGATGCCGGCGATAATTCCCGAACGGCGGCGCGCGCTGCCATGGGGACAGGGTCGCCTTCATTAGGTCTGCTCGTGGAGCCCGATGTTGGAGAATCCTCTCGAACCGCGCCCCCTCGAACAATCAGACCATCCGGAATCTCCCGCAGGAATCTGGATTCGGCATTGACCGTCGCTCCTCCGTAACGCCGTCGCTGTTCGGCGCAAGTCAGATGGAGCAGGTCCTGTGCTCTCGTGACACCCACGTAGAACAACCGGCGCTCCTCCTCCACGGCCGCGTCTTCGGCAACCGGATCGTCCTGATCCCTCAGGATGGGGAACAGGCCCTCTTCCAGTCCCGCAATAAAAACCGCGGGAAACTCAAGCCCCTTGGCGCTATGCAGCGTCATCAACGTCACGGCATCGGCCTCTTCGCGCCACTGGTCAACGTCGGTGACCAGCGCGACCTCCCGCAGAAACGCCGAGAGCGAAGGGGTGTCGGATCGTTGCGCGAAATCCTCTATGGCCACCAGCAGTTCCTGCACGTTCTCCGAGCGGGAGACCGTCTCGGCCGGCGTCAATTCCTCAAGTGTCTGCATATATCCGGTTTCCTCGACGACGCTGGCCGCCAGCAGGTGGGCGGGTTCAACCTCCAGTCGGCTCCGGAATCCTTCGATCATGCTGTAAAACCCAACCATCGCACTTCTCGCGCGAGCGGTGAGTTCGTCGACGGCATTGGCGCGAGACAACGCTTCATAGGGCGCGATGCCCTCGCCCGTGGCGAAGGAAACCAGTGTATCGAGCGAGGTCTGGCCGATTCCGCGGCGCGGCGTATTGACAATACGGAAGAGGCTGACCGAATCGCTGGGATTCACGATCAGCCTCAGGTACGCGAGCACATCCTTGATTTCCTTGCGTTCGTAGAATCGAACGCCCCCCACGATCACATATGGAATCGCGCGAAATCGAAGCCCGTCTTCCAGCGCGCGGGATTGGGCGTTCGTTCGATACAATACGGCCATCTGACCGTAGCTGTATTGTGTTCTCAGACGTTTCAGTTCACGAGCGATCCGCCGGGCTTCGTCCACTTCGTCCGAGCATCGGAAGAGCTGAATCGGTTCCCCGCGATCCCGAGTCGTCCAGAGTTCCTTCCCCTTCCGCCCGAGATTGTTGCGGATTACCGCGTTTCCCGCATCGAGAATTACCTGTGACGACCTGTAGTTCTGTTCGAGGCGGATGACGCCGGCATCCGGAAAATCCCGTTCGAAATTCAGGATGTTTCCCAGATCCGCGCCACGCCATGCATAGATGCTCTGGTCGTCGTCGCCAACCACGAAGATGCGGCCGTGTTCTTCCGCCAGCATACGCGTGAAGAGGTACTGCGGCCGGTTGGTATCCTGATACTCGTCGATCAGGCAGTGCTCGAACCGGCTTCGATATCGTGTCAGAATTTCCGGATCCTCCCGGAAGACCTGTACGGTCAACATCAGGAGATCGTCGAAATCCACTGCGTTATTCAGTTGCAGCGCCGATTGGTACTGCCGGTAGATCCGGGCGACCTGCTGCTCGTAGAAGGAACCGGCACGATTGGCAAAAGAGACTGGATCGACCATCCGGCTCTTCTCGGCGCTGATCCGGGCGCGCACCTGCCGCGGCGGAAACTGCCGCTCGGATATCTCCTGATCCCGAATGACCTGTCGCATCAAAGCAAGCTGGTCGGCCGCGTCGTAAATGGCGAAATTGGAGTCCAGCCCGGCAGATCCGGATTCCCTCCGCAGGATGCGCGCGCACAGGGAATGGAACGTCCCCAGCCACATGCCCCTGGTACTGCGGTTCAACAGTTTTTCCACGCGGTCGTTCATCTCGCCTGCGGCCTTGTTGGTGAACGTCATGGCCAGGATCGCGCCCGGATGGACGCCGCAAGTCTCGATCAGGTACGCAAGCCGGTGGGTCAGCACGCGCGTCTTTCCGGATCCGGCCCCCGCCAGCACCAGTACCGGGCGATCCACAACGCACACCGCCTCCTGCTGCTGTTCGTTCAACCCCTCCAGGATCGGCAGCATTCCCTCGTTCTTCCCCGTTTCAAGGTGTCCCTGACGATTGCCAGCTGCGTCTTCTCGCCCACTTCGTTTTCCGCTTTGCGGCGTCGTGTTCGCCGGCGGTGCTGCTGAAGACGTGCGATCCGTCTCCCCTCGCCACAAAAAACAGAAAATCCACGTTTGCCGGGTACAGCGCCGCCCTCAGCGACGCGGCGCCCGGACACATCACCGGACCTGGCGGCAATCCACGGTGCCGGTACGTGTTGTACGGGGAATCGACTTCGTAGTCCCTGTAAAACAACCGCCTGCGACCGCCTTCGATTGCATATTGAACCGTGGGATCGGCCTGGAGGTACATCCCGCGCCTGAGCCGGTTGTGGTATACCGCCGAGATCGTCGCGCGTTCCCCGTCCAGCCGCGCTTCTCCTTCAATAATCGAGGCAAGCGTGACGACCTCATGCACCGTCATCTCCAACTGGCGCGTACGATCGGCCATTCCCTCATCGAAAACATCGTGAAATTGCCGTACCATCATCCTCACGACCTGCTCTTCGTCCATCATCAGTGAAAAACGGTAGGTTTCGGGAAAAAGGTAACCCTCCAGATTATCCGCGGTCACGCCCAGCCGGCGACAGAACCCAGGATCGTTCACCAGGCGCAACAGCTTCTCTTCGTCCAGGTCCAACGCCACGGCAAGGCGACGGAGCGTCTGGTTCAGGGTCCGGCCTTCCGGAACCGTCACGGTGCGGAACCTCTCTCTGGATACGGACAGTTCCCTGTGGACCTCCCACGTACTCATGTCTCCGTGGAACCGGTGAAATCCTGCCTTCAGTTGCCTGCTGGTGCCGCTGAAGCGCGAGAACAGGACCAGAAGCCTCGGGCTTCGAATTACCCCTTCCCGGCGCAATGCTCTACCAATCTGCAAAACCGACATTCCCTTCCGGATGAAGACATCCCTTTCACCCGATGGAGTGGGACGGTTCAGCGCGAGAACCGCGAGTACGAGACCAGCAGCGCCAATGCAGACGAGGACAATTATTGAACGAATGACGGACGCCCCGATGCCGGGTGAATTCCGGGACGGGCGTACGTATGAATCGTTCGACTCGTGGCTGTTTCTGTCCGGGTTCCGCATCAGGGATCCGCCGAGTCCTGCGCCTGCAAATAGTTGTTAAGGAGTAAGACCGCCGCCATTCGATCCAGGCTTCCCTCTCTGTTTCGAGCCCTGAGACCGGTCTCACGCATCGTGCGGCGCGCGGCAACCGTGGTAAGCCGCTCATCCCAGAGGCGAACAGGCAACCCCGTCGTGCGATTGAGCGCGGCGGCAAACGATTCAGCCGCTTCAGCCATGGGACCCCTGCTGCCGTCCATATTGAGCGGCAGGCCCACGAGAAGTTCCACGGCCCCGACGTCCGAGGCCGCCTGCGCCACGGATTCGATGGCGGATCTTCGTGATTCCGCCCGAACAGTCGGCAGCCCCCGCGCGGCGAATCCCAGTTCGTCGGAAACGGCCAATCCCACGCGCCGCCGTCCGTAGTCTACCGCGAGAATTCGCATTTCATTGCGCATGGATCAAAAAAGGCGAAACATGCGGCACAACTCACGGAAACTTCCCTGAGCATGCCCGCCACATTCCGCTTGACGTTATCCAACCTTCAGCCGTCCTGCCTGTACAGGCCCTTAAGCCGATGCCGTTTGTTCATCACCTCGCGATGCACGTGAACCAGCCGTTCCCTGGCCTCCTGATTTCCGGATCGTGCGTGTGCGAGCATCGCCTCGACCAGTTCTTCCAGTTCGTGAATGTGTATCTGCAGCGCCTGTCGGTTATCCTGAATCATCGTTCGGGTTCTGTCCGTTCCGCCCCGGCATCTGCGGCCGGTCGCGTGTTGAATAGAGCGACTGGATGTATTCCGTCTCCGGATCCTCCGCCGGCCGCCCCCACAGGTTCCTGGCGATCGAGGAAAATCTCGCACGCAACGTCTGCTTCCGGTCTTTGAGACAAAGTCGTCGAATCGCCTTTCTCGACGTTCGCTCGGGCACTTCACGAATGAAATCCGCAGCGCTCATGCCCCGCTTGTGGGCGTGTTCCATCAGATTCGAAAACGCCTCGGCGTCGACCGGGTCTATAAGACGTGCCAATATCCGATCGTCTTCCGAATATCCGTCTGGTCCCCTGGGCATCCTTCTCCTCCCGATCTTTCATTGCATCCGGAGGAAACCATCGTGTAACGGACTGACAACGGGTCGGGCAGATACGATACAAGGCTGCCTGCAGGCGGGCGCGGGCCGCCTTGCGAAGCATGGCTGCCGTCCGACCAAATACTATGGCATTCCACACATGTTGTCAACCCTTTTGCCACCGCGACGCGGATGGTTCACCGGCCGGTTCGCCGTCACGTTGATGCGCCCGTCCCTGCCTCGCCCTGTTTCGAACCCGGGTACCGTCGGGAGGGGAGCGTCACCCCGAAGCCGGGTTCGCTTCCGGGCGCGACCCGTCCGTCCGCGATTTCGGGCTGTCCGTTCACCCAGTCGATCCACGGCCTGCGCGACTCGGCCAGTGGATCGGGATCTATGGACGCGATCGCGTGAAGCGCCCAGATTTCACTTCCACGGTGCGGACAGACCCGGACACCGTTCTCCTCAGCCATGCTGTAGATCTTCAGCAGTTCGGTAAGTCCGCCGCACCAGGTTACGTCCGGCTGTACGATCGCGTGCAGGCGATCCCTCATCAGAACCCGGAAAGCGTCCGCCGTGTATTCATGCTCCCCTCCCGCGATGGGAATCGGACTCCGGTCCCGCAACTTCCGGTATCCTTCCAGGTCCTCCGGCGGCAACGGCTCTTCGAGCCAGTCAAGATTGCATCCGTGCAATGCGTCGATCAGGCGCAGTGCCGTTTCGACGTCCAGATTCATTGCCGCGTCCGCCATCAGCCGAACATCGGGACCGAGGGCTTCCCTCGCACGCCGGATCGGAACGGCCACGTCCGCGATATCGTGGTTCGGCTTCAGCCCCGCGTGAAACTTGAGCGCACGAAACCCCTTTGCGCCGGAGCGTATCACTTCTTCGGCCGAGAATCCCGTCCTATAACACGGTACCGCTTCCGGCGGCGACCCGCAATTGCCACCAAGTACCCCGGCTATCGGTTTTCCTTCGCGTTTTCCCCTCAGATCCCACAACGCCAGGTCCACGCCGCTGATCGCCATGACCGCAATGCCCTTCCGGCCGTAAGGACGCGTGGCCCGGTACATCTCGTCCCACAAATCTTCGACCCGCGCGGCGTCGCACCCGAGAAGCAGCCGGCGCAGTTCGGTCTCTACAACGTGAATGCCCGCCGTGCCGCCGCCCCCAACCCCGTACCCCGTCAGTCCGTCTTCCGTCTCCACGCTGACTGCAATCTGACCCATCCAGGTCCGCCAGTCGTCAGGACTTCCGGCGGATGCCGGCTGGATTGCGCTTACAGACGTAATTCTCACTTCTGTTTTTCGCCTTCACGCGTTAATGTCGTCGTCCCACGGCGTTGGCCGCCGGGCCGGACTGCGCATCCGCCAGTCTCACGGAAACCGTTCTGCAAGCTTTGCCTTCCGGTAGGCGAATATCTTTCTCAATTCGCCCGCAACGAACAGACGATTGACAAGCGCTCCGCCCGGGACGTCGTAGTCGAACAAGATAAATTGCCCCTGGCAGGACTCGAACCTGCGACCAACGGATTAGGAATCCGCTACTCTATCCTCTGAGCTACAGGGGCATAAAAGAACCGCTGCTAACAGGAAACCAGCGCCGTCACGTTTTCCCCTTTCAGCTTCGAGCGTCCGTCGAGTGCCGTCAATTCGATCAGAAAGGAAATTCCGAGAATCCGACCGCCCAGTCCCTTGACCAGACTGACAGCGGCCTCCATGGTTCCGCCCGTCGCCAGCAGATCATCGAGGAGAAGCACACACTGGCCGGGCGCGACCGCGTCGGTATGGATTTCAATGCTGTCCGCACCGTACTCCAGAACGTAACTGGCCGAAGCCGTTTTCGAGGGCAATTTTCCGGATTTTCTGATCGGTACGAATCCCGCATCCAGTTCCCGGGCTACGGCGGCGCCCAGAATGAAACCCCTGGACTCGATCCCGGCCACAACCGACACACCCCTGTTCCGGTACGGGTCCGCAAGCCGCAGAACGGCGGTATCCAGTGCCGCGGGGTCCTTCAACAGGGTCGTTATATCTTTGAAGAGGATGCCCGGTCTTGGAAAATCGGGTACTTCGCGGATGTATTTCAATAGATCCACCATTTACCCCGCTTTCTGCCATCGTATTTCAAATCCGGACCCGGGACCCGCAGACGGACGCGGTATTCGAAAAAACGAAATCCCACGACCTGAGCGACGTCCGTTACCCGGACATGAACTCTCCGGCGGGAAATCAAACCTCCTCTTCGGGCGCGACCGCATCCCACAGAAGCTGAATCGGGTGCCGCGCGGTCCGTCCCGTGGCATGGTGAATCTGTTGCCTGCACGACAGCCCGGCGGCAGCGATTTCCATATCCGGCCCCGCCTGGCGGATGACCTTCAGGAGCCGGTCTTCGCCCATCTTCAGGGACACGTCGTAGTGTTCCGCCTGGTATCCAAATGCGCCGGCCATGCCGCAGCAGGCCGAATCGATGGCCGATGCAGCGTATCCGGGCGGCAGATTCAGTACCTCGAGAGTAGGAGCGACACCCCAGAGCGCCTTCTGATGGCAGTGTCCGTGGACGAGTATCTCCTTCTTCAGGTCCGAAAAGGCCACCTGCAACTCGCCGCGTCGGGCCAGCAGGCTCAAATAGGACTCCACTGTATAGCACCGCTCGGAGACCTCCCTGACGCGGGGATCCGCATTGAGCTCGGGGTAGTCGTCCGTCAACATTGAAACGCAACTGGGCTCGAAACCCACGATATCGTACCCCTGCGCAACGTACGCGTGGAGGTGCCGCGCATTGAACGCCAGGTTTTCCTTTACCTGCTCTATCAGGCCGCTGGACAGAAGCGGCCGGCCGCAGCACCGCTTCGTCGGAAGGATAACCTCATACCCCGCGGCTTCGAGAAAGCGTGTGGCAGAAATGCCGATATCGGGTTCATTGAACGTAAGGTACGTGTCATTGAAAAGCACCACCTTGCGTTCACGCGGCCGCTTCTCGCGTCCGGTAAACCAGTCGGTGAACGTCTGCCCGGCGAATGGGGGCAACGCCCTTTTCGGCGCGATGCCGAGGAATCGCATTCCCGCCCTCGCGAGCCCGGTACCGGCGAACCAGTTCGACAGGGGTGCCAGCGCGCATCCGACGCGGTTCAAGGTCTCGATATTGCCGAACAACCACTCCCGCAGCGGTCTTCCGTGTGCGTCGTAGTAGTGGGCGAGAAATTCATACTTGATCTTGGCCATGTCCACGTTTGACGGGCATTCCGACTTACACGCTTTACATTCCAGGCACAGATCCAGGATCTCGTAGACCCGCTCGTCGGTCAGCCCGCCCTCGAGTCCGCCGGATATGGCGGCCCTGAGCGCGTTGGCTCTGCCGCGAGTTGAATGGGCCTCGTCGAGCGTCGCCATATACGAAGGACACATCGTCCCGTCGAGCTTCTTTCTGCACGCGCCGACGCCATTGCACATCTCCACGGCACGATGGAATCCTCCGTCTGCCGTGAAATCGAAGTGGGTGTGCGGTTCCTGAGCCCTGTATGCGGGACCGAACCGCAGGTTTTCGGTCATCAGGGGGGCGTCCACGATCTTTCCCGGATTCATCAACCCCCGCGGATCGAACGCACGTTTTATTTCCCGAAACGCATTGTACAGCGTGGTACCGAATACCCGTTCATTCCAGCAGCTTCGCGCCAGGCCGTCACCGTGCTCGCCGCTCATCGCTCCGCCGTATTTCAGCACCAGTTCCCGGACGGCCTCGGCGATCCCGCGCATTTTCGCCACGCCAGCCGCGGTTTTCAGGTTCACCATCGGACGGATGTGAAGCAGGCCCACGCTGGCATGCGCGTAGTACCCGGCCGTCGTATCGTAATCTCGAACGATGCGTTCGAAGTCGGCGATATAATCGGGCAGCTTTTCGGGCGACACGGCGGAATCCTCGACGAATGCCACCGGTTTCGTATCCCCTTTGACCCCCATCAGCAATCCCAGGCCTGACTTGCGCACGTTCCAGACATCAGCCTGTTCTCCGGCCGACACGGCCCGTCGAAAGCCATAGCCCAGACCATGTTTCGACATAGCGTCCTCGAGTGCGTCAAGCCGAGGCATCAACGCGTCGAGCGAATCTCCGAAATATTCCACGATAAGCACCGCCCTGGGATCTCCTTCCACCCAGCCCCGCTGCCTGGACAATGCGATCGATCCGCGGGTCTGCTCCAGAATCATGCGATCCACCAGCTCCACGGCGGCCGGCCCGGTTTCGAGAATGGGTGCAACGGCCGCCATGGACTCGATCAGGTCCTCGAACTGCACGACGCCCAGCACCCGGGCGCCGGGAAGCGGGATCACGCGCAGCCTGGCTTCCAGCACGGTAGCGAGTGTGCCCTCGGATCCTACGACCATACGGCACATATTGAACGGCTGCTGCTTCGTGAATTCATCGAGATTGTAGCCGCCAACACGCCGCAGGATCTTCGGGTACCGACGATCGATTTCGGACCGATGGATCCTGGCGAGCCGCAGGACCTCCCGGTACGCCTCGCCTTCGAGATCCGACTGTGCAGCCTTCCCGGCGACCTCCACTTCGGACAATTCCCTCAACAGGGTTTCCGTACCATCCGCGAGAGCGATTTCCAGTTCGAGTACGTGGTCGATGGTTTTTCCGTAGATTACCGAATGCGCCCCCGCCGAATTATTGCCGATCATCCCTCCGATGGTCGCGCGACTGCTCGTGGCCACGTCCGGGGCGAACTGCAGACCGTATGGCTTCAGATACGAATTCAGTTCGTCCAGGACCACGCCGGGCTGGACCCGCACCCATCCCTCTTCCTCGTTCAACTCCAGGATATGATTCATGAATTTGGACAGATCCATAATCACGCCAGGGCCGACGCTCTGTCCTGCAAGCGCCGTCCCCGCGCCGCGCGGCAATACGGATACTCCGAATTCCCGTGCAAGCCGAAGGACCCGCAGGACGTCCTGTCGATGCCTTGGCAGGACCACCCCTGACGGTTCAATCTGATACATGCTCGCATCGGTGCTGTACAGTATCCGCGAGGCCTTGTCGAATCGCACCTCGCCCGCCAGTTCCCGTTCAAGCGCCTTTAACAGGGCCTTCATCTGATCTCCCTAGCGTCGTCCTGTGCCGCCTGTGCTGAACACGCAACCGCGCCGGTTCGCAGTTGACGCCGTCCGCGAAGCCGTCTGCGAAGCGGCCATACCGGCACGGACAAAGCGATAATGTAACCCATGCCGGAAGATACGTCAAGATCCACGACCGGGCAAAGCGAGCATGGCGCGAAATCGCTTGACGCCCCAGGCAGATTGCGCTATCAATGAACCACTCTCCCGCCTGAATCGCAATGTAAGGAGTTGATCGTGGTGGAAGCCGGTTTCGGTATTGAGGACTTCACACCCGATGAGCCGTCCGACGGCTCTTTTCGTGTCTACGATCCGATCTCGTTTCGTGCGCTGATCCTCCGGAAAGGGGATACCAACGTCACCTTCCTGGCCGGAGACTGCTTCAGCATCGAAGAAGACATCATGTTCCGCGTGAGAGAACGGGTTGAGGACATCGCCTGGCTGAATACCGATCACATCCTCCCATGCGCATCCCACGTCGGCACCACGCCTATTCTCTTTCAATCCTATGTGAGCATTCCCTGCGAGACGCTCAAGTATTACGGCAGGGAGGACTATTTCGCGGACAATATGGCGGCTGCCATCCGTGCGGCCGCCGATGCGATGGCGCCCTCCCGGCTGGGCATGGGCGCCGGTTCCGCCCCCGACATCCTGTATAACCGGCGTTCATACGACCGCGACGGCAAACTGGTCATGAGCAACTTTAAATTCCCGTACCCTCGTCCCGAACTCGCCTACGCCGGAGTCGACGACAACGTTTACGTCATCCGGATTGACGATACGGAGGGCAACCCGACCCACTGTGCAGTCGTATTCGGTTGCCACGCCCTTTGCAGCACGGACAAATACGGACATATTTCCGCGGATTATCCGGGCGTCGTCCGCAGGGTGGTGGAATCAGCGGGGGTCAACGCGTTGTTTCTTCCGGGCAGTATCGGAAACGTGGTGCCCGTCAGCCGCGCCGGACGTACCTACATGCGCGTGGGGAACAGCGTCGGGGGCGCGGCGCTATATGCGTTGGAACAGGCGGGCATGAACGGTCCCGAAAACCTGCGCGTCACGCAGAAAACCGTTCGAGTGCCCACGTTTGCGCACGAGGATCCCGACGCCGTAGAGGCCAAACTCAAAGCGACGTCGAACCGGTCGGACGGACTTCAGCGATTTCAGGCCTACGGCAGCAGGCATTACGTTACGGGGCGGCGGTTTCTGGACTATACGATAACACGGGTCTCCGCGTGCGGTTTCGATATTGTCCATCTGCCGGGCGAAATCTTCGTAGAAACCGCGTCTGCGATCAGGATGGCGGCGCGGGGCCCGCTCACTGTGGTCCTGTCGGGACCGACCGCCGACGTTGGTTACCTCAGTACCCCCCGTGCCCACCGCGAAGGGGGCATGGAACCCAGATATGCCGGGCTTGCAGTGGACGGGGAGAGACTGGTCCGTGCTGCCGCCTGCGAACTTGTGACCGATTGAATCTCTCCTGCGGGAGCGGTCGGTTTCCGGCTTCGCCCGTTTTTTCCGCAGGTACCCCCGTCGTTCCGGCGTCAGGCTTTTAACAAAGGTGCAAGTTCGGATAACAGGGCCGGAAATGACGGGGGCCTCCCGGCCCGTTCACTGGAGAACCGATGGCGAATATCATTTCTTCAAGCCGGCTGGCGGTGAATGGCGGCACGCCCGTACGCGATCGGAGCAGGAATCCGTGGCCTTCCTGGCCCGTCAATACCGAATCGGAGTGGAAACGGGAGATCGAGCCGGCGCTTCGGGAAGTCTACCTTGAAAGGACAGAGGGGCTTCCGGCAAGCAGGAGCGACCGGTTCGGTAACGCGTTCGCGGCCTATTGCGGCGCCGGCTACGGCCTGATGATGCCGCACGGCACGGACGCGATTTCCGCATCCATAGCAGGAGCGCTCGATCTCGACGGCCTCCGGGAAGGCGGGGAATTCATCATTCCGAACTATACATTCATCGCGACGGCCAGCGCTGCTCTTTCAGTGCGTTGCAGACTGGCACTGGTGGATATCGACCCGGTGAGTTTCACGATCGACCCGGATGCGGTTCAGGCGGCCATAACCGATCGGACGGTAGGCATTCTTCCCGTACATATGGGGGGGCACCCCGCGGACATGGACGCGCTTAACGCCGTTGCCGAGAGACACGGCCTGGTGGTCGTCGAAGATGCCGCACAGGCCCACGGCGCCGAACACAACGGGCGGAAAGTCGGCCCGCTCGGCGACGCAGGCGCCTACAGCTTCCAGTCGAGCAAGAACCTGACGGCTGGTGAAGGGGGCTGTCTCGTCACCGATCTTCCACACATTTACGAAAGGGCGTGCGCATTTAAAGACGTCGGTCGGCGCCCGGGCGGCGAACGGTGGGAATACCCGCGGCACGGATGGAACTACAGGACCTCCGAATACCTCGCATGCTTCCTTCTGGTCAGGCTCGGGGACCTTCAGCGTCAGACCGAGATACGAAGCGGCAATGCGGCCTATCTGACACGGGTATTGCAAGGAATCGGCGGCGTCATCCCGCCCGCGGCCCGTCCCTGGGTCACACGGCACGGGTACCACCTCTACATGACACGCTACGACCCGGAACAATTCGGCGGTCGAAGCAGAGATGAATTCGTCACGGCCCTGACCGCGGAAGGCATCGACTGTACGCCGGGTTACCGGCGACCGCTCACGGACGAGGGCGCCCTGAAGAGCGTCGCGCAGGAATATCCCGATCGCGTACGCAGGCTGCCGTGTCCGAATGTTGAATTCGTATGCAGACACAGCGTTTGGTTCTATCAGTCCATGCTCCTGGGCACCCGGGACGACCTGGACGACATTGCGGAGGCCGTGGCCAAAATCAAGCTTGCGTTTACCCGCTGACTTCCTGTGTTGCCGACGACCCCGTTGTCTGCAGCCTTCTTCGGCTACCCTTTCGGTTGACGTCATTCCGTCCGACATCCGTGGATGAACCCGGCAGGCGACGCACGTTTCTCGATGCAGGCGGGCAAAAAGCGGAGGTCGCCCCCTCCAGCGGGGCGACCCCAACCTGCGCGTGCAGTCAAAGTCCGTAAAGAGCTGTTTCGATATTACCGGTGGATTCCCGAGCGCTCTTTGCAGCCGTCCGAAGACCGCCGGGAATTTTATGACAGCTTCCAGCCGGGATGACGACCTTCAAGCCAGCTCACCGCCGCAACTGCTTCCTGCACCGGCAGTACAACCGTAACAGTGGTCGGCGATACGGATCCTTCTGTCGACCAGCCATCCCGGCGACACCTCCCACAGTTTTTTCGGCCGGCCGGACAGATGCATGTCCAGCATCTGGTTGAAATCGCAGTCGTAGATATTGCCTTCCCAATCGACGCTCACGAGAAAACGACACATCAGGCGATCGATCGTCTGCGCGTTGAACCGGTCACGCAACGTCCGCGTGTATCCGTCGTACTCCCCGCGACGCCGCAGATAGTCGTTAAACCGGCTGATCGGCATATTCGTTATCGTAAAGAGCCGATTGAATGAAATGCCGTAACGCTCGTCGAGGACCCGTTTGTAATCGGCCTCGAGTTCTGCCTGAGGCGGCGGGAGCGAAGCGCCGATCGGATTGTATACGAGGTGAAGCAACAGGCCCGAGTCCGGCTCCCCGTATCCGATCTCATTCAGGCGTTTGAGCGCCTCGATGCTATCGAAGAATACGCCCTTTCCACGCTGCTGATCGACGTTTTCCTCCAGATAACACGGCAATGAACAGACCAGCTCCACCTCGTGTTCGCGATAGAAGTCCGGCAGGTCTTCCAGGCCGGGCTCAAATATCACGGTCAGGTTGCACCGTACCATCACGCTGCGGCCAAGCCGCCGGACCTGTTTCACCAGAAACCTGAAGTCGGGGTTCACCTCCGGCGCGCCGCCGGTGATGTCCACCATGGGGATATCCGTGGCGGCGAGAAACGTCAGGATCGACTGCATCGTCTCCCGGGTCATTACTTCCGTCCGGTTTGGACCGGCATCCACGTGACAGTGCCTGCACGCCTGGTTGCACAGTTTTCCGACGTTGATCTGAAGCGTCTCCAGCGCATCTCGCCGCAGAACGACACCCTCCCGCCGCAGACGCGTCCCGAACGACACCGGTCCGATGTCTGGTTCGCCCTGAATACGGGTGTGAATCGCAAGCAGTTCCGACGGCGCTCCCATGGGCATCTCCTTTGCGTATTCGACTGACCGGCAGACTTGCTTCGCTCAGGTTACAGTACCCCTCGGACCCAACTGCACGGCGATATCGCCCATGGCCCCACAATTACCGCCGCCTCACGAAGTTATCGTTGGGTCAACGGATTGCATCCTGGTGCAAGGCCCGGTCGTTCAGCGTCCAGTCGTACTGAAGGTATTTGATGGTGATCTGAGGGCGTGAGCGCAGATAGGCCCGATCTTCCTCGGCGAGATGGATACTCAGATAGTCCGTAATTCGGGCGTTATCCACCCGGTATACACGCTTGTACCAGTCGGTGAAATCGCTCCCGAACCAATCGAGGATTTTCGAGAGTACCAGTGTCCCGCCGCTACTGTCCAACCTGACGTGCTGCGGATCGCGGATAAACTCCCGAACGGCGGCGTCCAGCTGCTCATCCAGCCGGTCCGGAAGAAAAACCTCCGGTCGCAGCCGCGGGCAGGATGCCGCCCCGCAATTCAACGCGGCGTGGATCCTGGGATCGCCGAATTCCTTGCGTATGATATTGTGCTCGATGTCGTCAAGCGATCTGGACTTGCCGCCGACAACATGGAACACCTTGAAGAATCCCGGCTGGGGATGAATGTCCCTGACGCTCGTCGCGGGATACGCATTGACCACCCCGGCGATGACAAGCGCATTGTAGGCGTTGAGCCAATACGCCAGCCTGTCGTCCCGTTCGGGAAACATCGCGGGGTGGCTCTCGGGGCTGGCTTCCCTCAGACGCATCAGGATGGTTCGGAGGTCGGTTGGCTCGGCCTTGATCCCTGCGTAGTCGACCCAGCCTCGCGAGTCCACATACCTGCCCAGCATGCGGTCGAGAGCCCCGAAATCGAACGGCGTCGCGTCGCTGCTCCACACGGGTGCGGACCACAGTGCAATCAGCAGAATAGCGACTGGAGCGTGACCGGGCGACTTCGTGACGGATTTCCGCCTGGCGATCGGTGCAACACATTTCATTCTCAACGCTCCGGACCCCTTCGACGCGCCATCCTCCCGGCGTCAGATCATGCGGGCTTCCCGCTAAAGAAAGTCAGATACGGCTCCCCGGCGATTTCACGCTTGAGCAGCGCCGCCAGTTCCAGCGCGTGATAATCTCCCCACATCGAGGCTTCACCGTTCGGCACGTTCTGACCCTCACGGCGGCGGTCCCATCCATTGGGCCGGTGATAGACCGAATGCAGGATCAGCCCCTGATGATTCGCATCGTCCGACAGGTACGGGGCGTCGAACAACGTTCGCGCGACCGTCAATGCCGCCCTCGTATACGTCGCGCCGTCCACTTCGCCCAGGAACTTGCCCAGGCGGTACAGCCCCTGTGCCGCAATCGCAGCGGCCGAACTGTCCACGGGCTCGAATTCATTGAACGGGTCCGCGTCCCTGCCCAGATAATCTCCCATCTGCATCAATCCCGGCGCCCCGGTATCCCAGTACGGGATGCCGTCCGCCGCGGACGCGCCGTCGACGTAGTAGTCCGCCGCCGCCGTTGCCGCCCGGGTCATGAATTCCGCGACGTGCCCGCGACCGCCGCACCGTGAAAGGTCTTCATCATCGACGCCCTCCAGATACTCCAGCAATTCTGAAAATCCCGCGACGATCCAGGCGAGGCCACGCGTCCACGTTGAAAAGGGAGAATATCCCTGTTGTGTGCCCGGACATCTGTAATTGCCGTCATAGACGTTGAAGATGGACTCGTGCGCCACCCGCCCCCTGATGTCGAACGCATCACGGCCGTCGCCATAATATACATTGAACCTGGCCGTGGTCTCCGCGTGTTCGATCATGCGGTCGAGAAGCGAAATCGCCCGGTCGTTCTCCCCCATCAGGACATGGCCCAATTCGTGCGCGAGTCCGAGGGACCGGCAGGAGCGGATTGTATCGGCAAACAGCGAATGAGCGCCGTTGAATGACGGGATATACCCCTTTCCGTCCCGAATCGTCGTCCAGCGCGCACCCTGCACCGCGCCGGACGCTTTCAGGGCAAGCTCGTAAAACCGCCGCTCCCATGAGTCGCCCGGGATGGCGCCTTCCAGCATCAGCCGCCTGAGGTTGCCATACGTCGATATGTTGTTGAATCCGTGGTCGTGTACGCCCGTGTGGGTCACGTGCGGCGCCATACGGTCCACGGTTCCCCGGCGACCGATTTCCAGAAACCGCTTCTCTCCAAGCGCATCGAACAGCAGAATCGCGCACCCGTACTGGAATCCCTGCGTCCATTCCGTCCATCCCCGTGTGGCGTATTTCCCGTCCACCGTATACACGGGCGCGCCGCGACAGGGATCCCATGACTCGGATATGGACGTAACTTTGTCTCCTGCAAGTTCGAAACACCGGTCGAGTCTGGAGTTCAGATCCCCCGGGCGGATGGTAGGATCAACGCGCATGACCCGTCCCAGCGACACAGGTAGCCGTCCGATTCGCCCTTTCGCGGCGCCATTCGTCCAAACGCCGCGTGCCATTCACTATGCCTCTTTCCACTGTCCGCGATATCCTTCGGTCGGCTGTCTTTCTGACCGAAATCCGGTGATCCAGCGGGGAGCTACTGCCTCGCATAGACGAATACCGTGCCATCCGTCGCATAAAGCGTAAGTTCATCATTGTCAATGGAGTAACCGAAGTCCAAAGCGTCCAGAAAAAGGGCCCCCTGTTCGATACGCCAACTGCCGGTTGACGTGATCTGACTACCGTCGAAGATCGTATTGATGAACGTGTAAACGCCGTTTTCTTCAAAGACCAGCATATAGTTCACTGTCACGGGCTCGTTTCTCGCGTGGGTCAGTTTCCACGTGCCCAGTATTGCTTCCTCAGGCGACAACGGATCCCCGCCACAGCCAGCAAGACACGAAAAAAGGGCTACCGCGCAGACCGCTTTAGCGATTCCGAGGAATGCACTGATTCGAGCGGGCCGATTGCGTCCTGCGTGAGACACGAGGCGTTCCTCTCGCAACGCGTACGTCCTGCCGGGCCGCAGGGACCGGGGCGCCATGGAACGCGATTCAATCCCGTTCGCGAACATCCGTTCGATCCGAAATCGCAGACGGTTCGGGACGTCCACCGAAAACCCCCGGATCATATCTGTGATGCCAGCAGCCGCTTGAGGTACCGGCAATACTCATTCTCGTCCGAATAGTTCGCGATGTCCTCGAGTGCCTCGGCGCTGATATATCCTTTTCGAAACGCGATTTCTTCCAGGCACGCGATTTTCAATCCCTGCCGGTGTTCGATTATCCGCACGAAATTGCTTGCTTCCAACAGGCTCTCGTGGGTACCCGTGTCGAGGTACGCGATTCCTCTTCCCAGCAATTGGACCCGCAATTCACCACGCGTGAGGTACTCGTTGTTTACGTCGGTGATTTCCAGTTCCCCGCGGTCGGAAGGCTTCAACCCCTTCGCGATATCAACCACCCCGCCGTCGTAGAAGTAGAGACCGGTAACCGCGTAGTTCGACCTGGGGCGTTTCGGCTTTTCTTCGATGCCGACGACGTTCATATGAGCATCGAATTCAACCACGCCGTATCTCTCCGGGTCCTGAACGTAGTACGCGAAGACCAACCCGCCGGCGTCGTGTTCGCCCGCCTCCTCGAGCAATCCCGAAAGTCCGTGGCCGTAGAAGAAATTGTCGCCGAATACGAGCGCACACGGCTCGCCGCCGATAAAGGCCTCTCCGATGAGGAACGACTGCGCGACACCCTCCGGACGGGGCTGAATCGCGTAGTCGAACCGCAGACCCAGGCGGCTGCCGTCACCCAGCAGGTTCCTGTAGAGCTCGATGTGTTCAGGCGACGAGATAATCAGGAATTCCCGGATGTTGGCCAGCATCAGAACCGAAAGCGGGTAATAGATCATCGGTTTGTCGAAGATGGGCAGGAGCTGCTTTGAAATCGACGTCGTGAGCGGATACAGCCGGGTAGCCAGCCCGCCTGAGAGTACGATTCCCTTCATCGGAAGGCCTTTCCCGATCGCGGACGACGTCCCGAGTCGCCCGTGGCTTCGATTTCCTCGCCGTTTGCGAGTGGGATTACCCTTTCGGGAACCTGTTGATCCCCGGTCATCCGCACAGGCAGCCGGAATACGCGTTCTCCGCTCCGGTCGCAGAAATAGAGGCGGGAATCGGAAGGTTCGCGCGTATGTCCGTCGGCCCAGAAGGCATAGAATTCCGAATGTGCGTTTACGGGCCTGCGCACGTACGTATGGTTATAAATGCTTCCCCGCGTTGCCGTTCGGATCTTCTCCCACTCGGCACCCTCGTTGCCGCTGGTCCACACGGCCACCTCTCCTCCCGTATTGTAGGGCTGAGGGCCCGTCTCGGTGGGCGCGATGATCCGCCATGCGCCGTCCGGTTCGATGTGCAGCCCTCCCGCGTCGTAATTGTTGTCGGACGGGAATGCCTCGCGCATTTCCCATTCGTCGCCCGTCCAACGGGCCGTGGTCCAGATTCGCGGATCGTTCCGGGGACCGGTCTCCATCCCCCGGCTGGTCAGAATCAGGACGACGGGATTGCCATGAGCGTCGAAATTCAGATCTTTTACGAACACCTGCAGGCCCATTTTCTCGTAATCATGCACGATCGCGCCATTGTCCGGGCACACCAGCGGGAGGTCCACGTCCTCTCCCGCGGCATTCTTCCAGGTTTCGCCGAAGTCGTCGGTCTGAAGATAATACAGATTGGTCCTGGGCGGGCCCGGCGCTTTGAACGGATGATAGTTGAACCCGGTACCAACCCGCCTGCCGGTTCGCCAGCTGACCTGGTAGTGACCGTGGCAGATTTTCGACAGCGCTCTGGGAGGAGACCAGTCTGTTCCACCCGGACTGGTTTGAACGTAAAGGAACCTGCCGCCACGGTACCGGGTGTGCAGAAACAGAAATCCATGGTCCCGAACGTACCAGGGTTGGGGGTAGGAGAAATTCGTCTCCTGCAGACACTCGAATGCATCCACGGAACAGGGCTTGTCACTCTTGAAGACATACGCCGGTCTCGCGGTTCCGTGCGCGCTTACGAAGACCCATATGTGCCCCTGGTCGTCCAGCATCAGGACAGGGTTGTCGTGCGCGTCGGCCGTGCCCTTGTCCATTAGGATGGTCGGTCGCGGGACCGTCCCCGTGGCGTGATCGTAACAGGAGACCATCGCCAGTATCCGGTTCCTGTCCCTGTACGACCCTCCGTAACAGAAAAACGTCTTGTGCGCCGTCTCGGAGTAATATGCCAGCGGGATGTGTTTGGCGGTGTAGGTCGCAAATCCCCCGCTGTAATAGACGTATTTGTACTCGTTGTCCGCGGGCGTGTCCCACCACCAGATGCCCCGGTATCCGTCGTCGGTCTCGCATTTGCCCAAAGACATACCTGTGTAACAATTTGCGTTTCAGTTGTTTTTAAATTCCAATTAAAGTGTTGTTTCAATAATCCGGCACGTCCCGCCGTCAGGCGTGCACCCGCGGATCCGGGTCACACAGGATTTCCCGCGGACGCGCGCCTGAGTGCTTCCGTGGCGGCCAGGTCGATCTCCCGCTTCACGTTGTCCACCACCACGCCGTATTCGACGCGGGCCGCCTCGAGCGACACGCGTCCCTGCCGCACGTCGTTCAGTACCCGTTCGGGATCGCGGACGCGAGGAGAAAAGAAGCCCCCTCCGCCGGGAAGCCTCAGCGTGACCGTCTGCCCCGGCTGAAGTTCGTATTTCCCCTTCGGGTGCGGACGGGAACCGTCTGAAAGGAAGACCTCGCCGACGGCGCCGTTTCCTCCGCCCGCGAAACCGCGCGCCGGGCTCCTGGTGCGGTCATACATGCACGAATGCAGCACTGCCGTGTCGGTGTCCATTCGCAGTACCATTTCCTGACCCAGCCCGCCGCGGAATCGGCCCGCGCCGCCGGAATCCGGGCGCAACTCCCGCTTCAGCATCAGAACCGGTGAAACCGCCTCGATGGCCTCGGCGGGCACCCCTTTTATGCCGCTTGGAAAGGCCGTGGCCGACAGTCCGTCCGATGCGGGCCCGGCGCCCATGCCGCCGGCCGAGAAAAAGATGTAGGAAAATACCCGTCCTTCCCGATCGTGTCCCTCCAGCTGCGTATTCCACAGCCCGGCCGAGCCGTCTGCCAGAACCCGGTCGGGAATCGCCCCGGACAGGGCGCCGAAGACCGCCTGGGAGAGAAAGTGCCCGATCAGGTGACGGGCGCCGACGGCGCACGGAAACGTGGCATTCAGAACGGTTCCCGGCGGAGCGGTAACCTCAACGGGCCGGAAACTTCCGGCGTTATTCGG
Organism: Gemmatimonadota bacterium; assembly: GCA_028873695.1. Lineage (GTDB taxonomy): Bacteria > Latescibacterota > UBA2968 > UBA2968 > JAAXHE01. The sequence goes on from JAPPNU010000017.1 coordinate 121,487, forward strand.
GACGGCGGGGCTGATTGAACACGCCAGCGGGTAGGTTGTATAGGCGTGGGTGTAGTTGTAGACCACGTTGATTCCACGGTCCACCTGCGGCGACGTGCCGTCGTAGTCGACGACGAGATCCCGATCCCTTACGCGAATGGAAACCGCGATCTTCAGCGGATGGTCGAAACCGTCGATGACCACTTCATCCCGGTACGTGCCGTTGGGTATCTCCGCGATCGCGTCCCGCGTGGCGGCCTCCGACCGGTCCAGGATCAGCGACGCGAGGGACTCGATGTCCTCCATCCCGTATTCCGACATCATTTCCGAGAGCTTCGCGGCGCCCACGTCGTTGCCGGCCTGCTGGGCATGAAGGTCTCCCGCGACGGCGTCCGGCGTCCGGACGTTGGCACGGACGATTTCAAGCAAATCGCGATTGACGCGCCCTTCACGGAAGAGGAACATGATCGGAATATGGAGACCCTCTTCAAATACCTCGCGCGCGTCCGCACCCAGCGTCCTGCCTCCGATATCCATGGCGTGGCATGTATTGGCGAACCATCCGACGGCCTTTCCGCGATGAAACACGGGCGTGACCACGGTGATGTCGTGCAGATGCCCCGAACCCAGCCAGGGATCGTTGGTAAGCAGGCTGTCACCAGGTTTCAGACCGTCTATCGGATGTGCTTTCGCAAAGTGTCCGACACAGGTTGCCATGGTATTGATATGGCCCGGCGTGCCGGTTACCGCCTGAGCGACCATATCGCCGGCACGGTTGAAAATCCCTGCGGAAAGGTCGCCTGCTTCCCTGACCACGGTAGTGAACGAGGCGTGCATGAGCGCGGCGGCCTGCTCGTTCACGATGGATATAAGCCGGTTCCACAACACCTCGAGCAGAACGGCATCCAGCTTTTCGTCCGGCATTATCCCATTCCCTTCACGCGCGTCAGGCGCAGGCTGCCGCACGCCTCTACGGCAAACGTCCACCCGTGCGGCACGACGGCAGTGGACTCGGCTTCTTCCAGGATTGCCGGTCCGGTCGCTCGAAATCCCGGTTCTAATCCGTATCTGTCGAACACGGGCGCCGGATCCGGACCGGATTCCGCGTCGAACAACACCGGGCGAATGCCCTTTACCGCGTCCCCGCCCGTTGATGGCGACAGTTCCGGATCGCCGATATCGGGCTTCGGTCCGGACATCCGTACACGCCAGTGAACGGACTCGATTTCCACGCCTTCGCACGTACGCGTGAATTTGCGGGTATATTCCGTTTTAAATCCCTCTCGGATCTCATCCACCCTGTCGGGGCTCAGTCTGCCGCCCGGAATCGGAATCCTGATTTCGTGGCCCTGTCCCACGTACCGCATGTCGGCCGTGCGTTCAATCCGCATCCGTGACGGCGCCACCCCGGCCTCCCCCAAAACGCCGGCGCCCTCTGTTTCCATTTCTCCGAACAGCGTGTTCAGCCTCGCGTAATCCATGGCCTCCAGCCGTGCGACGTAACTCCTCGCAAAATCAAACGAAATCGGCGCAAGCATCAGGCCGAACGCGGAACTCACGCCTGCCGTGGGCGGCACGATCACCGTACTTATTCCGAGCCGTTCGGCCACGCCGCAGGCGTGCACGGGTCCCGCGCCTCCGGTTGCGACCATGGTATAGCTCCGGACGTCGATTCCGCGCTCGGCCGCGTGAACCCGCGCCGCGTTCGCCATGTTTTCGTTGACCATCCGGTGGATGCCCCACGCCATACGATCGACGCCCATGCCGAGCCGATCTGAAAGCCGGTTGACCGCGCTGCTTGCACGGTCGAGGTCCAGCGCCATCTTACCGCCCAGGAAATAACCGGGATTCAGCATACCCAGAATCAGGTCGGCGTCGGTCACCGTGGGCGCCGATCCCCCGTTTCCGTAGCAGGCGGGCCCCGGAACCGATCCCGCGCTTTCCGGCCCGACGGCCGGCAGCCCCATCTCGTTCAGGTGCGCGATACTGCCGCCGCCCGCGCCGATTTCGATCATATCCAGTACGGGGACCAGGAGCGGCAACCCGCTCCCGCGTTTGAATCTATAGACTCGCGCCACCTCGGACTCGGTTGTAACGGGAAAAACGCCGTCACTGCCAAGCACGGCTTTCGCCGTCGTTCCTCCCATATCGAACGCGAGTACGTGTCTCAGGCTCGAACGGCCGCCCCAATAGGCGGCGGACAAGGCGCCGCCGCTCGGACCTGACTCGACAAGACGCACGGGAAACGCCGCGGCCGTCTCGGCAGAGCAAACCCCGCCGTTGGACAGCATGATATGCAGGGGCGCTGCGATGCCCTTTGCTTCCAGGCCCCCGGACAGACCGGCCAGATACCGGCGGGCGAGAGGCTGGACGTATGCATTGGCGACCGTGGTTGACGTCCTGTCGTATTCCCGCAATTCGGGCGACACCTGGTGGGAAGCCGAGACAGATACGCCGGGCATCGCTTTCCTGACAATCCGGGCCGCCTGGCGTTCGTGTTCCGGGTTGGCGTATGCGTGCAGAAAGCAGATGGCAACGGCTTCCACCTCTTCTTCGAGAAACGAATTGCAAGCCTCCCGGACAGACGATTCATCCAGGCACTCGAGTACTTCTCCCCTTACGTTCATTCGCCCGGGCGCCCCGAACCTCAGTCTGCGTTCCACCAGAGGTTCCGGCAACTCCAGTCGGAGATCATAGATGTCGTATCGACCCTCGCGTCCGATTTCCAGCGCATCACGAAACCCCGCGGTCGTGATCAGGCCGGTTCTCGCGCCCTTGCGTTCGATCAGCGTGTTGGTCACCAGGGTCGTACCGTGGATGACGCGTTGAACGGCGCCCGCGTCGCTGAAATCCGGTAATGCGTCTATACCGGTGAGCACGGCATCGGAAGGATCCGGATACGTCGTCGGCACTTTGGCAACCGACTGGCGGCCGGTATGGCAGTTCAGGAGGACGAGATCCGTGAACGTTCCGCCGATGTCAATTGCCAGAACATACTGTTCTTCGGCCATCCCCCAAGGCTCCGATCAAAAGTCCAACGGCATCCGACGCGGCATGATATCCGTACATACCGAAGACGTAAATATGCGCCTCGCGACCGTGAATGTCAACTCAAACGCGTGTTCATCAGCCGCAGACGCCAATTGACCGTCGTCCGGGAAGGCGAGGGGTTCTTCTTCCAGGCGAAAACCAACGCTGACGAATCCATACGCCTTAAAAGATATCCGTTAACGCATTATGCCTTGACATCCAGCAGGCCATTATTTAATTTTCAACTCACCTGGCGCCGCAGAATATCGGGGCGGGAATAGCTCAGCTGGTAGAGCACAACCTTGCCAAGGTTGGGGTCGCGGGTTCGAGTCCCGTTTCCCGCTCCAGTTTTTCACGCGAAGGCCCGTTAAACCTGCCTGTTTAACGGGCGCTGTTATTATTTGTCGTCCACCCGGCCACCGTTGCGATTCACGCCGGAGGCGGTCCAGTGAAAACTGCGCTGCACGACGAATTCGCGCAATACCGCCGCCCGGACACCGCCCTGTGGACGCCGGGACCTCACGCGCTTACGCCTGCTGTCGAACGTACAATCCGGTCCTATCGGGCGATCTGCTCCCACCGTTCGAATGACTTCAAGTCCCTGTACACACAGGCGGCGGCCCTCCTGCGCGAAGCATTCCACGCGCCGGAAGCCTGCACGCCGCTCATCTTCGGCCATACGGGCAGTTACGACTGGGAGATGGTCGCTGTCAATACACCGCCGGACTTTCGGGCGGTGGGCCTCGATATGGGCGCATTCTCCGCCCGATGGGCAGAAGTATTCGTACGGCATGGCCGCGCCGTCGACGTACTTCGCGTACCGTGGGGACATGGAATCGAGTCGGAAGGGTGGCATACCGCACTGCGGCGAGGCTATGACGTCGCGCTGCTGACACACAACGAAACCGCAACCGGGGTGATGCTTCCCGTCGACGACCTCTGCCGCGACGCCCGCCGGCAGTCGCCGGAAATGCTCATCGCCATCGACGGCGTGAGTATCGCCGGCGCGGTTAAGGTGGACATTGGTTCGATGCGACCGGACTACTATCTCTGGAGCCTGCAGAAGGATTTCGCGATTCCCGCCGTCGGGTCCGTGATGATCGTCTCGGATCGGGCGCTTGAGGCGGCAGGAAACGTTGCGAAACGCGGATACGTGCTGGACCTGATCGAATGGCACGTCCGCGCCGCCGACGCGCAGACGCCCGTAACGGTATCCGACCTCATGTTGCGCTGTCTGGTCGCCCGCCTTGAGGAAATGCTTGACGAAGGGGAAGCCCGCTTCCGGCGGCACAGGGATCTCGCGCGAATGCAGAGGGACTGGGCGGCGAAACACGGACTGGGCCTACTCGCGCAGCCGGAATTCTACAGCCCCACGGTCACCACCATTCTGATGCCCGACGCCATCCCCGCGACGGAATTCGTCCACGCGGCGAAGACCATGCTGAATGTACAGATCGCGCCGGGTTATGGCCCGATGCGGAATACCGCCATTCGGATCGCCGCGATGGGTAGTACGTCGGAATCGGAAATGGAACGGTTTCTGGCGGGGCTATCGCTGGTTTTCAGCAACTGGACGGCCGATCGACGCGGCAGCCGGCGCGGCGGCGGTGTCACGTCAACGAGACCTTGATGCCACGGGTGCGGGTTCCGGCGTTATCGGTATACGATTGCAGGTCGTTCACCGCACGCGCGCCAACGGCAACGCAGTGGGTCGCAATCTGAACAGAGGGTCGTTATGCCTCCGACGTCGATGGTCTGCCCGGGCTGTCGCAACCTGATCAGCACGGAAGAAAAGAAATGTCCGTACTGCGGCGCCTACCGCCCGGGTCTCTGGGGATTCGGCCCCGCGCTGAACCGGCTGTTCGGATCGAAGATCGACGTTCTCACGCTCATTCCCACGGCATGTATCGTCCTCTACGTGGTGAGTCTGCTCCTCGATCTGGAAGCCGCCCTGTCCCTGCGCGGCGGCTTTTTCAGCATGCTCTCGCCAGGCCGGATTCCCACGATCATCCTGGGCCTGACGTACGGAAACGCACCCTGGTGGACCCTGTTCACGGCAATCTACCTGCATGGCGGGTTATTGCATATCCTCTTCAACGTGCTGTGGATCCGGCAACTGGGCCCGGAAGTCGGCAATCTCTACGGGCCGGCGCGCTATTTTATCATCTTCACGTCGGGCGGCGTCGTTGGATTTCTCCTGTCCAACGTCTTATCCGGCTACCCGACGCTCGGCGCCTCCGGCTCGATATTCGGACTTCTGGCGGCCCTCATCGTCTATGGCCGCAGCCAGAAGACCGGTTTCGCCACCCTGATGACGCGTCAGATTTGGCAGTGGGCGATTATGCTGTTTGTTCTCGGCTTTCTCGTACAGGGCGTCAACAACCTGGCTCACTTCGGCGGATTCGCCGGGGGATGGATCGCTTCCCGGCTCCTCGTCTCAAGCGCGCGCTGGCGCGAGGGGCGCCTCACCGTGGTGGTTGCCCTGCTCCTTCTCCTGATCACCGGAGCCGGTTTCGTGCTGTCGATATACAACGCGATCCGTAGCCTGTAGGTCGCGGGCAGCGGCTACGTCCCGAACGAGCCGGACCGTACCGAACGCCGGGATTCCCCTGGAAGCCCGCGGATTCGCGCAGGGACGTCCAGTGCCGACGCTTCACCGCCACGGACGCCGCGGGTCCGCGGCGACGGCCTACTGGAATTCCCGTTCGGCCCAATCCTCCCGATCTCTGACGACGTCTTCCGGCGCCTTCCCGCTTCTGGCCAGATGTCCACGGTGGGTACGCATCGTAGGCTGAGTCGCGTCCTGGTACCGCCAGTCCATGCTCCAGCGCACCTTACGTGTCCTGTTGGGCAGTCCGCAATGGAACATGAGGTTATGAAACAGGACGACGTCGCCGGGGTCCACTTCGATAGAGACCGCCTGCCCCAGGCGCGGGTCCAGCTCCGCCTGAGAAATTTCAAGGTAATATTCCCGCTTTTCGTGAGGCACGATGCCCAGCCGGTGCGTGCCAGGCACAAACTGCATGCAGCCGTTTTCCTTCGTAGCGGGTACGAGGGGCGCCCAGACGTTTACCATCCGCAGCGTCTCCACGCCGTCGGCGGCCTGCGCCGTGTATCCTCCGTCCTGATGCCACAGGACCAGCGTCCCCTTCCACTCGGGAAACTTCGGGCGCGCCGTATAGTTCGGATACAGCCGGATTTCGGGTCCGAGGAGCCATTGTACGACGTCCAGAAGGCGAGGATGAAAGAACAGATCGAAGAGCCGGGGCCCGTGCAATTCAGGCCGGAATGACGTGGGCGCCAGGTCCATACAGTGTTCGAACAACCGCGCAATGCGGGTTTCGAACGGCGCATGCTTCAAGGGATCCGCGATTCTTTCCAACGCCAGTAACCGCTGTGCCTGGCGGTCAACCAGAACGTCGAGTTCCTCTCGTACGCCCTCGATTACGGTCGATGCCAGAAACGCCTTCAATATCACGTATCCGTCTCGATCGAACGCCTTCTTCAAACCGGTTTCGTCCACCCGCGAAAAGCTTGACATATGACCTCCTACAAGACGGACAAATAGAGCATCCGGCACGCGGCTTCATCCAGCGGCCTCGGGTTCGTCGGGCTGCAGTGGTCCGCTGCCGCCTTCGCCGCGAGCGGTTTCAGTTCCTCCCGGGTAATACCCAACTCCGAAAGTGACTGCGGCACCCCCAGACGCCTGTTCAGCGCCTCGAAATAATCCGGCAGATCGGACCCCTTCTTCAAGCGCAGCCGTTGCGCCATCGCCTCGAATTTGCCGGCGCAACTGTCGAAGTTGAATCTCAGGACGGCGGGAAGAAACACACCGTTGAGCGTACCGTGATGCAACGACCTGTCCAGCGACCCCAATGGATGGCTCAGGCTGTGTACGGCGCCCAGGCTCTTCTGAAACGCGAGGCCGCCCTGCAACGCGCACATCAGCATCTCACTCCTGGCCTCCCGGTCCGTCCCGTCGAGATACGCGGCGCAAAGGTGACGACAGCCGCGTTCCAGCCCGTCGAGCGCGATCGCATCGGCAACGGGGTTGAAGCGCGTGCTGCAAAAGGTCTCGACGCAGTGTGAAATGGCGTCCATTCCCGTGCCGGCGATCAGAGGCGGCGGCATCGTCAGCGTCAGTTCCGGGTCGCAAACCGCGGCCGCGGGGGTCAGAAAACGGCTCAGGATGCCCACCTTGTCGCCGGAACTCAACGTCACCAGCGCGGCTCTGCCCACCTCGCTCCCGCTGCCGGCGGTGGTTGGTACGGCGATGATGGGCGGGACCCGTCGCGTGACGCGTGCCGCGCCGCCACGCCGGATCGCGTACGACTCGAGGGATCCTGCATGCCCGACCAGAATCCCCGCGCACTTGGCGAGGTCTATGGAGGAACCGCCTCCGACCGCGACCAATCCGTCGCAACGGCCCTTCCGGTAGGCTTCCCGCGCTTTCAGGACGTGAGCCTCCGACGGATTGGTTTCAACGCCGCAGAACGCGATTGCATCGTGCAGGCCAACGCGACCCGCAATCCCCAGATCCATCAGGCCCGCGTCGGTTACCAGGAGCGGCCGGCGAATGCCGATCTCAACGAGCAGGTCGGGCACGATATCCGAGACGCCGAAGCCGAAATACACATCGGTCAGATAGGAAATCGTGGGTTGAATCATAGACGATCCAGCTGCCTTTCGATTGACTCGGGCATCCAGTCTGCGCGGATCCCGAGGTCACGAAGAATCACCTGCGCGCAGTTGTACCCCGGCAGACCGGTAACGTTGCCGCCGGGGTGACAGCAGGAACCGCATAGATAAAGCCCCCGAAGGTGCGTCCTGTAGTGACCGGCCCCTGGAAACGGACGGTTGTAGCCGATCTGGCCGTCCGTGAATGCGCCCACCAGAAGGTCCCCCTCCCGCATATTCGGAAACGTGCGCTCCACGTCCAGCGGACTTCGAGCGAACCATGAAATGAGGTCCTCTCTCAGGTTCGGCGCATATCGGGACCACGCATCCAGCATCTCCTGTCCGAGGCGGTCCCGTTCGGAATCCCAATGCGTCGGATCTCCATTCAGCCGGTACGGCGACTTCTGCCACATGAACGCGGTGTGCTTGCCCTCAGGCGCCTGCGACGGATCGAACTGCGTGGGGCAACTCCCCCACATGATGTTCGGCGGCTTGCGTCCCGCCTGATGGCATGACACCATCTCAAGGTACCGGTCCACGTGGTCCAGACCCAGAATGACCATAAACGCCTTTTCAAGAACCGGGTCTGCCAGGGCCGCCGTGTACCGGGGAGGCGCTTTCAGATTCAGATTCAGCGCGGACAGCGGCGCCACCAGATTGTAGCGGTACGCGTTCGCGCGCTCTCGCCATTTCCGCGGCAGCGCGTCGCGATCCAGGAGATCCAGAAACGTCTGGTGCGGGTTCAGCCCGGATGCGACGAAAAGCCGGGCCATGAAACGCTCACCCGACGCGGCCTCCACGCCGACAACACGGTTTCCCTCCCGGATGAAGCGGCCGGGTGCCGTCTCGAGGCGCAGTTCGCCGCCGCTTTCCCGAACCGCCGACACGAGCGCCCGCGCGAGGACGACCGATCCGCCGCGGCACATCTGCGCCTTGCCCGAACTGGCCAGGAGCGCCGCGACGTGGTGACCGAAACCGGGACACCGCAGATCGACTTCACGCAACCCGTTAAAAAAAAGCAATCCGGCCTGAATCACCGGATGCCTGAATTCCCTGCGGACGAATTCGAGGGGAGATAACCGGCTGACTTCCAGCAGCAATCGACCCTCCCTGCTTTTTCCGAGCAGGGCGCGCCGCCTTGCCGGTTCCAGCGGGGGCGCCTGCGCTTCGGGAACGATAATCCGTTCGACGATTGGCAGGAATGCTTCACGCCACCTCCTCAAAGTCGCCGCGTCGCTGTTGCTGAATCTTGCAAAGGCGTCGAACGTTTTTTCGAAGTCCGTCCACCACTCCAGCGCTTCGCCGGCCTCTGACAGAAGGACGACGTTCAACGCCGGCTCCAGGTAATCCGCGCCGTGTCGTTCCAGGTGCAGATCGCGGTACCATGGCATCGTGTTCAACGCGCGATGGTAGAACGAATGCGTATTGTGCAGGAATCCCGGATTTCGCGGGTCTTCAATCGTCGCCAGTGCACCTCCAGGGACTTTCCTCCGCTCGATACACAGCACTCTGAGTCCGGCCCGGCCCAGATAAGCCTGCAGGATCAGACTGTTGTGGCCGGCCCCGACGATAATGCCATCATAGTTCCGGGAAGTTCCACTGTCCATTACGGCCCCTGCGAGGACGATCGAGCCATTCGCTGTGGCGTCCGGAATCCGGTTTGCCGGGCGTCACCCATCCAGGTTTGTGGCCCGGATCCTCTACCAGTACCGCTCGATATGCACCTGACCCCGGGTCTTTCGCGTCTGCTCGCTGAATCCTTCAGCTTCGAGCAGGGCGAGCATATCCTCGCACATTTTCGGGTTCCCGCACAGGAAGACCTGCGTATCTTCCGGTTTCGGGTGTTTCCCCCAGGCCCTGTCCAGAAAGCCGCCCGCCCAGAGATCCTGAACGTATCCGGTCATGCCGCTCCAGGGAATGTGCTCGTTGGCCGGACGGCTGATCAACGACAGATAGGTCAAATTGCTGCACAGTTGCTGCATGATCGTCAGTTCCGACCTGTAGCCCAGATCCCACGATTGCCGGACGCCGTGCAGAACGGCGAAACGGCGACCGTTGTCACCCGGGAGGCGGGTGCGTAACATGCTCATATACGGGGCGAGCCCGGTGCCGGTGGCCACAAGCACGACGTCTGTGGTTGGGGGCGCCTGATCCAGCGTGAACGCGCCTGACACCTTGGGACCCAGCCAGACACGGTCACCCTGTTCCAGCGCGAACAGCCTGGGCGTCAGCGCACCCGAGCGGACGACGTTTATGTAGAACTCCATATGTTCCCGCAGCAGGGACGATGACGCGATCGAATAGGCTCTGCGTATCAGTCGTTTCGGATCGGGGGTGCCTTCTTCAGGGTCGGAACCTTCGCTTCTCGGCGCCATTCCCGGAAGGCCCAGGACGGCAAATTGCCCCGGCTCGAACTCCGGCAATTCCCACCCGTCCGCCTTCACCTGTAAAATGATCAACTCGGGGGCGAGTTCGATTTTTTGAGACACAACGGCGTTGGTCAGATCCTGCGCCACACGAACCTCCCTGTCTCTCAGCCTTCGCGCCGTCTCCGATTCAGTCCCGTGTCCGGCGCGCAATCCTGCGGCGCCGACTTCGCGAAGTCCGAAACAGCTTCCACGTCCGCCATTTTCCGGCCGGTCGTCCTGCCGCGACCGCGAGCCTGGCCGGACGGCGAAATCTACGCAACTTCGAAGCCGGACGACGCATACGTCACCGATTGCCCGGGTTCCAGCTTCACCACGTTCGTATTGGGCGACAGAAAACCCACCATGTCCGAGAACGCGTCGATATCCGCCGGCTGCCCCACCGCCTCGCCATAGTGACATGGAATGACGACGTCCGGTCGAATCAGACTCGCGGCCCGGGCCGCTTCCCGGACACCCATCGTATACAACCCGCCAACCGGAAGAATGGCCACCTGAGGCCCGTACATCTGGCTGATCAGCTGCATATCGCTGAACAGCGCCGTATCCGCGGTATCGTAAACGGAAATCCCGTTCGAAAACTGCATTACGATCCCGCAGACGCCGCCGTCGGGCCGGAAGTACTGATCCTCCGGCGCATCGCCGAAGGCCTGATTCGGCGACATCGAAAGGGAGTGGAACGCCTGGGTTGCGGTAATGCGCACGCCGTTTACTTCGATGGTGCCTCCCGGATTCATCGGCCGTGCCCGTTCGCCCAGCGCCAGACCGTTTTTCTCGGCGGTCAGGCAGAGCTCGTAGTTGCCGGCAAATACGGCTCCCGTCCTTTTGCAGATTTCAAATGAATCGCCGATATGATCGTCGTGGCCATGTGTCGCGATCACCACGTCGGCGTTCGAAATATCCGACACGTTCAATCCGGTGGTCGGGTTGTTGTTCAGCCAGGGGTCGAAATAGACCACCTCACCGGTATCCGGTTCCAGGCGGAATGACGCGTGTCCCAGCAGCGTGATCTTGACCTTCGCCATCTGTGCCCTCTCCTTTTTCAATTACGAGTCATGGACCGTCTTCCGCCGGACGGCCGCTCCCGTCCGGTCGCCCGTCTCGCGGATCTGACGCCAGGTTTCGTCATCCACGAATACGCCTTCTCTCTCACCCTTTCGTCTAAGCCCGTATTCGATCTCACCCGGCAGGTGGATGCGGTCAAACCCCGGCATCAGCCTTGAACTCTTCAGATAGCCGATGAAACCGTCCACCTCGTCCCGGAACCGCTCCGGCGGCGTGAACGCCTGAATATCAATCGCCATCAGAAACACGCCGTTTCCACCGGACGGCGCTCCCGCGCGACTGCATCCGCCGCCTCCCAGGGCGCCGGACAGAATGTCGATGACGACCGCGAGCGCGTATCCCTTGTGCGCCGCATTCCCGCCGAAGGGTAGAATCGCCCCTCGCGGAGGACCGTAGAAGTCTTCAGGCCGTTCCGCCGTCTCGCCTTCCGCGTCTATCGCCCAATCCGGCGGCAGGGTCTCGCCCCGGTTGCGCTTCACGCGGATCTTGCCTTCAGCAACCACGCTGGTTGTCATATCCACGACGATCGGGAAGTCTCCACCCGTTGGAACGCCTACGGCAACGGGATTCGGCGACATCCGCGCGTCGATCCCGCCGAACGGCGAAAGCAGACGACCGCCGCCGTGGTTGTTGCACATCACGACACCGACCATGCCGCTTTCAGCCGCCTGCTCCACGTATTCTCCAAGGCGTCCGATGTGGCTGCTGTTGAACAGCTCAACCGCGGCGACGGATCTGTCTCGGGCCTTTTGCAGTGCCAGTTCCATGGCCTGCGCGCAGACTGTCTGCCCGAAGCCCCACTGCCCGTCGACAACCGCCGATGCGTCCGCCTCTCGGACAATGCGGACCTCGCGCCCGCCCTTTACAATGCCGTCCTCCAGCGCCTGCACGTACTGGGGCAGCCTGATCACGCCGTGGGAATCATGGCCCATCAGATTCGACAGAACGAGCGAACGGGAGATCCGGTGCGCCTCCGCGTCGGATAACCCCGCCCCTTCCATGACGCTTGCGCAGGTCCGCTCGAGCGATTCAACCTCTATGACCGGCATGACGTCTCCAGTGCATCCCGGCGGGGACTCACAGGCGTCCCATGCATCCGGATTGTCCTCATACCATCGGTTCCTTCCGTGTCAGGACCTGGATAGCAACTCCCCACGGGTCGCGCAGCATCGCCAGCCGGTCGCCGGCATCCGTCGTATACACGTCGTCGACGACCGATGCCCCCGCGGCAATCAACCGATCGCGTTCCCCTTCGATGTCGTCCGTATAAAACGCGAAGTGGAGCACCGAAACGTGCATCGAAGCATAGTCGGGCGTCTTCAAGGTATCTTTTTCGTAGATCTCAAACATGGTCTTTCCGGAGGCGTCTCTGAGAAAGGTCATGTGAGAAGGAGGGCCGCCGTACCGGACCACTTCCATGCCCAGATGTTCGCGCCACCAATCGGCAACGGCCCTTGTATCCTCAACAAGAAACGCCGTATGTTCAAAGTTCAACATGGTCTGACTCTCCTCTCCCGTTTACGCCGTGCCGTACGACAGCGGCGTGCAAACGAACCTGGACTCGCCTCGATCGTACCGGGCACACGTTACGACTTTTTTGGATAAACCGGCTCCGGCATCGAGCTTACCTGCCGGCGCACGGCGTATGGAGGGTTCGATTTTGGTCAAAATGGACTAAAATAGGGTCTTTCGGGCGACCGGGCAAGCTTTATCGAGGATTCCAGGCGCCATCCCCTCGCTATACCCCCCTGCGCTCAGGAGGAATCGGGAGATCCACCCTGACGTTTCCCAGCCGTTGTGATTCCAGAAATCCGATCAGGATCTCAACGACCCGGTGCGCGTCCTTTGCCGGCGAAACCGGCCGGCCGCCGACGTCGACCAGGCGCACCAGTTCCTGTACTCCGGCGGGAATGCCGCTCACGGGCCATTCGGGCGCCCGGATCCCTTCCCGTTCACTGCCCCGAACGAGCACGGCGTTGTCACGGCCGATATCGACGTACCCGGTGGCGCCCACGATTTCGCACCTGAACTTCGGGTCCGCGGAGACTTTCGACCCGCCCGCGAAAAACCCCCTCACGCCATTGGCGAAATGGATGTATCCGCTTGCCGACGGCTCGGTAGCAGGATCGTGACCGCCATCGCCCCTGTACTCCGTGTAATCCTCATACCCGGCTTCCAGCTCCGCGAACACCCAATCCGGCTCCGAATCTGCAAAGTAACAGATCGAATCCACAAGATGCGTGCCGTTTCTGAACAACATCGAACGCGGACCGTTCAGCGCGCCCACGACATACTGAACGGCCCCGATCCCTCCGGCGTCCACGATCTGTTCCTTGATGTGACGCCATAGCGGCTGGAAGCGCCTCGTGTGATCGACGGAGAGAATCGCACCGTTGCGTTCGGCGGCGTCCACCATCCGGTCCGCGTCCGCCAGATTGGTCGCAAGGGGCTTTTCGCAAAAGATGCCGCTTACGCCCGCGTTCGCCGCATCCACGACCAGGTCCGCGTGCCGGTGGTCGGAAGTGGCCACGGTTACGATGTCAAGGTCCTCTTTCGCCAGCATGTCCCGGTGATCCGAATAGGTATTCAGATCCGGCCATTCGGAATGCCACCGTTCTTTGAATGCGTTCAGCGTCGTCTCCTCCAGGTCGCACGCTGCGGCCAGAGCGGCATTCCCCAGCCCCAGGAGGCCCGATGCATGTCTCTCGCCAATGCCTCTGCATCCGATCACGCCCACGCGGTACGTTGCCATCAGTCGCCCCTTTCCTGTGACGCGAAGTCTCCCTTCAGGTATCGAAGGGTCTTTGCCATGCCCTCGTCCAGGGCCGCCCGGTAAAACCGCATCCGCCGGTCATCATCGAGAAACCGCGCCGCCATCGCGACGTTCCGCTCCCAGGTGCGCCGCGCTTCGCCTTCCGGCATGTCGCAGCGTCGCAACCTGAGAAATATGCGCTCCAGTTCCCAGGGGTCGTCCTCGAGCGCCCAGGGCTTGATCAGATCGAGGTAGTCCCGCACGACCCGGCAATCGATAAAGCCAACGCTGTCGTCGCGTCCGAACCGGTGGACCTCTGTGAGGTACCGGTCATTTCCAATTCTGAATCCATCGACCATGGACCACAGGCCCATCACAATCGGCCGCCAGTCTTCGATGCCGTAGACGTGGACGGTCACTTCATCCCGGAACGCCTCGTCCACGGTCAGGTGAGAAATATAACCCAGCATCACGGCTACATCCGCACCGGAAAGCCGTCTCGGGTCTGCCAGGTCGGGGTGGGCGCCGAACAGCCCCGAAACCGACCGCCCCCATGTCTCACGGCGGTCGTCCGAATAAAAGTGGGTGGCGAATTTACCCCTGTTGCCCACAAATCGCAGTCCGTCCGGCGCGCACGTACCGGCGAGCAGGTCGGGCGTGTGCGCATCCGCGAACGCCGCCGCCTCGGGACATTCATCGTGAAATCGGTCGTGCAGCGCCGCCATCAACGCAAAATGACATCGGCCTCTTGGCATCGGGTATTCCCGCGTATTGCGAAATATGTCGTCGACTCCAATACAAATCCACACAAATCTAAGGGAAGTACCCGGTCCGGTCAAGATTGAATGGGTGTACCCGCGCCCTTCGGTCCGCGTGCGGTTTTCATTCGACGCCGCGCGCCCTGACAGCCCGTTGAAGAAGTCCATCCGGGCTGCGGCCGGCCCTTGCGGTCGAATACTGCGTTGCGCGCCCTCGCCGAATCGCAGGATGGGACTCGGTTGCGCGCCTTGTCTTCGGCCGCAATGGCTCGGCCTCGCCTGCAGAGCGACTCTATCAACGGACTGCCAAGCGCCCCTCGTTATCTGTTTTTTGAGTTGACGCGCGCCGGAGGAACGTCTAAGTTCTGGCTGTCGATCGATTTACGGATTCCATCACCCCTTCAGGGTATTGTCATGGCCAGAATTATCGGGGTCGACATCGGGGGCACCTTCACGGACATCCTGGTTCTGGATGATTCGGGCCCGTCCCTGACCGTGAGGAAAGTACCCACGACCCCGGGTGATCCGTCGCAAGGGTTGATCAAGGGGATAGACGCTATCGGGCACGCGGACCGCGGAATAGAACTCGTTATCCACGGAACCACCGTGGCGACGAACGCCGTCCTCGAACGCAAGGGCGGACGATGCGGTCTGATCGCCACCCGGGGGTTCCGGGATATCCTGGAACTCCGGCGGCGCGACCGCCCACATCTCTACGGGCTTACCGGAACCTATGAACCCCTGGTTCCCCGCGACCGCCGCCTGGAAGTCGCCGAGCGCGTCTCGGCGGAGGGCGAAGTGCTTGTCCCGCTGGACGAAGACGCAGTCCTCTCGTGCGCGGAGACGCTCAAAGCAGAGCATGTGGATGCGATCGTCATCTCGTTCATGAATGCGTACGCCAACCCCATCCACGAACGCCGGGCAAAGTCACTCATTGAGAATCGCTATCCGGAAGTGTACGTTGTTGCGTCCGCGGACGTCCTTCCTTTGATTCGTGAATTCGAACGCACCAGTACGGCCGTCGTGAACGCCTACGTCCAACCCGTCGTCAGCCGATATCTGGCCAACCTGGAACGCGGCCTCAAGTGCAGGGGATACCGTACGGATCTGCTCGTCATGCAATCGAACGGAGGCATGATGCCTTCCGACGAGGCAGGCAGATACGCCGTTCAGACCGTATTGTCCGGGCCGGCGGCGGGCGTAATCGCGGCGACGGCCATCGCCGCGGAGAACGAATTCCGAAATCTCATCGCCTACGATATGGGCGGCACGAGCCTGGACGTCTCACTGGTCACGGATGGCATCCCGGTGCAGGCTCATGGAACGGAGCTTGATTTCGGCATTCCGATCCTGCTCTCCATGATCGACGTCCGGACCGTCGGCGCCGGCGGCGGCAGCATCGCGCGCATCGACGACGGCGGCATCCTTCAGGTCGGCCCGGAGAGTGCCGGCGCGGACCCGGGACCGGCGGGTTACGGACGAGGCGGAAACCTGCCGACGCTTACCGATGCGAATCTTGTGCTGGGCCGAATCAATCCGGAGTATCCCATCGGGGACGGGAAGGGATTCTCATTTGACCTGGCGAAGGCCAGGCTTGCGCTGGAAGAACACGTCGCCAGACGGCTTGGCCTCTCAGACGCGGAAGCCGCGCGGGCCGTCGTCGCCGTATCCAACAACCGCATTGCAGGCAGCCTGCGCCGGATATCCATCGACCAGGGACGGGATCCCGTTGACTTCACTCTCTTCGCCTTTGGCGGAAGCGGACCTCTCCTGGTCGGGTTTCTGATGGATGAACTCGGTATCCCCAGGGGTCTCGTCCCCTACCAACCGGGTATCGCATCCGCCTGGGGCTGCGCAATCGCAGACGTGAGACGCGATTACGTGACGATGGTCAATCGCCGCATCGACGACCTGGACGCGACGCAAATCCGGCGTATCTTCGACGACGACCGGTCACGTGGAAATGCGTTCCTGGAGCACGTCAACCTGCCGCTCGGCCATATTCATCTGCTCCGCGAAGCCGACGTCGCGTACGAAGGTCAGACCCACGTTATCCGCACTCTATTGCCGGATAACGATACAAGCCCGGAGCGCATCGCGAAACGCTTCAGAGCCACGTACCTCCGGCGATACGGAAGCGCGCACGGCGGCTTCGGCCGTCTGGAGGCTCTGCTGGACGGTATACCCGTTCGATTGCTGAACCTGCGTACCACCATAATCGGCGTACGGAAACACCGCTCTCTGGGCTCATTGCTGACCCCGCCCGCGACATCGCTGGACCAGGCGTACAAAGGCAGCCGCGACGTCTGGGTTGACGACGGGTTCGTAGCGTGCCCGACCTACGAGCGATCCAGAATCCCCTGGGGTTCCGAACTATCCGGACCGGCTGTCATCGAACAGTCCGACACGACCGTCTGGCTGGATCCTTTCCTGCGCGCGAGCGTATTGGACGGCGGCTCCTTTCTCGTCGAATCAACCCGGCCGGCACGAGGAAGGCAGCGCTGAATTCCGGCCGCGGGGAACGTATCATTTGCAATCAGGAGCAGCTTCCAATGGATCCGATCACTCTGGCTGTAATCCGGGGAAGCCTGGAGCAAATTGCCGATGAGATGGATGCGACGCTGGAACGCATGGCCTTTTCGCCGGTGATTTCCGACGGATTCGACCGGGCCAGCGGCATCTATGCCGCGAACGACGGCGCGGTCATCGTGCAGGGTCCTCGCGGCCTGCCGAATTTCATCTGCGTGATGCAACACACCGTGCGTTCAGCCATCGCCCATTTCAAAACGCCCGCAGAGGGTGACGTCTACATCGTCAACGACCCGTACCTCGGCGGCACGCATCTGATGGACGTAAAGTTGATCAGGCCCTTCTTCTATGGAAACAGACTCGCGTTCTACCTGGCCAACAGCGGGCACTGGCCTGATATTGGCGGCCGGGTTCCGGGCGGGTTCTCGACGAAAGCCACAGAGGTATTTCAGGAAGGCCTGCGGCTGCCTCCGCTCAAGCTCATAGACGAGGGCAGGCTCAATCAGGACATGGTCGACGTCATCCTGCACAATGTTCGCGTACCCGACGAACGGCACGGTGACATCATCGCTCAGGTGGCATCGCTGAACCTCGGCGCCGACAGGCTGACAGCATTGTTGGACCGCTACGGCGAAACGACCGTGTTCGAGGTCGTCAGCGAACTGGAGCTTCGTTCCGAAAAGATGATGCGGAAACACATCGCCGCCATTCCCGACGGTCGTTACGCCTTTGACGAATACATGGACAGTGACGGCGTGGATTGGAAGCCGTTGCATATCCATCTCGAAATGACCGTTGACGGCGACTGCGTTCACGTTGACCTCTCGGAAAGCAGCCCGGCGTGCCGCGGGCCGCTCAACAGTGTATTGAGTACGACGATGGCAGGCGTCTTCATCGCGTTCAAGCATTTTTATCCCGAAGTGCCCATCAACAGAGGCTGTTTCAGACCCTTCACTTTCAATATTCCCTCCACCACCTTTCTGCACGCCCTGCCGCCGCGTCCCGTCTCCGGCTGCGCGGCGGAAGTCTGTCAGCGAATAATCGATGCGGTACTGGGCGCGATGAGCCGGGCCGTCCCGGACCGGTGCTACGCCGGACCCATGGGAACCGTCACCAATCTTTCCGTGGGCGGAGACGATCCGAAAAGGGGATATTTCGTCTTCTATTCCTTTATTGGCGGGGGTTACGGCGGAAACTACCTGACGGACGGGCTGACCAACGGCAATCCCACCATCGCCGTCGCCCGCACGCAGGCGCTGGAGATCTTCGAGTCCCGGTATCCCGTACTCTTCGAAACCTACGCCCTGCGCGAGGACTCCGGCGGACCCGGGTTTCGCAGGGGCGGATTCGGCGTCGTACTCGAATTTGTGCTCAGACGCGGCGAGGCCAGCGCCTCTCTTCTCGGAGACCGGGGCCGGTTCCGGCCCTGCGGGGTACTCGGCGGCAGACCGGGCAAGGCTGCCAAACACACCTTTACGTTGCGGGGCAAGGCGTACCGGCCGCCGCACATTACAAAGGACGAGGGCGTCCATATGGTCGCGGGCGACTGCCTCAGGCTCGAAACCCCCGGCGGAGGCGGATACGGTGCACCCGAATCGCGATCGGCTGAAGCGGTCCTGGAAGACGTAAGGCGAGGGTATTTCTCACGGGAGGCTGCAGAGGCTCAATATGGCGTTGTAATCCGACCCGACGTGCTTGAAGTCGACACACCGGCGACCGCCAGGCTGAGGGACTCACGTATAAGTACCCACACCTGACCGGTACCGCCCGGCGAATAGCGTCGTTCCCGCGACGGGTTTGCCGTCTACATCGTACGTGCCAGCAGTCCGCCATCCACCACGAGCGACGTGCCGGTAATGAACGATGCCTCGTCGGAAGCCAGGAAGAGCACCGCGGACGCGATGTCGGCAGGCGTGCCGACCCGTTTCGCCGGCACTATTTCGCCCAGCCTGCGCCGTTCGTCCGCGGAGACTTCAACCCGGTCCCAGAGCGGCGTCTGAATCGCGCCGGGAAGCACGGCATTTGCACGGATTTCCGGCCCGTAATCCAGCGCCAGGACCCGTGTAATGCCCAGCACGCCGGCCTTGGCGGCATCGTAGGCAGTATTGGTCTCGAACCCCACCAGTGAGTGCACCGAACCCGTATTGACGATGGCCCCGCCTCCGGTCCTCAACATTGCCGGTATCGCGTACTTGGCGGCCAGATAGATCGCTTTCAATCCCGTGTTCAGCGTCCTGTCCCAAACGGCTTCCTCCAGTTCCGTGGCCGGCGCATTGCGATACCAGATCGCGTTGTTGTGGAGAATATCCAGCCTGCCGAACGCCTTCTCGGTCTCCGAAACCATCCGGCGCACCTGTACCGCTTCACTCACGTCGGCTTCGACAAAAACCGCCTCTCCACCGTTGGCCGCAATTTGGTCCACGGTCTCTAAACCGCCCGCCACGTCCACGTCCGCCACGGTTACCCGGGCGCCTTCGGCGGCCAGAAGATTCGCCGTACTCTCGCCGATACCCGATGCCGCCCCGGTTACGATCGCCACCCGACCCGCGACCCGTCCCGATATGTGATTTCCCACAACCTGCCTCCCCTGTGATTGGATTCCGGTGCATTATTTCCTGAAGCATTCAGGATTTATCCGCACCGAAGCCGAGAAATTCCTATCTTTAAGACCTGGACGCGGAAATATCAGACCCGGTGTGTTCAACGCAGAAACCCGTTCCCGGGTCGGAATTCACCGCACCCAACGGACAAGAATGAAGCAAATGCCGGAAACACCGGGCGGTTTCGCATTGCACGGAACCGCCGGCGAATTCCGAAGAAGATAGGCGAGATTAAACTATGGCGCCAGTCGCACTGGTAACGGGCTCGAGCCGTGGGATCGGCCGGGCGATCGCATGCTGTCTGGCCGACGTCGGCTACGATATCGTCGTCAACTACGAAAAGAATCTCGATGCCGCAAAGCAGACCGCCGACGAGGTCCGGAAGAGAAATCGCCGGCCGCGCATCTGCGGGGCGTCTGTCGCGGTTCCCGATGAGAGCCGGCGCCTGATCGAATTCACGATGGACGCCTTCGGCCGCATCGACCTGCTCGTAAACAACGCCGGCATCGCCCCGCGCACCCGCAGGGATATTCTCGAAACGCCGCCTGAAAGTTACGATGAAGTCCTTGACACCAACCTCAAGGGCCCCTACTTCCTGACCCAACTGGCTGCCACGCATATGATTCAACTCACCGGAAACGGGATCATTCCGAAGGCCAGAATCGTCAACATCACATCGATCTCAGCCTTCGCGAGCTCCACGTCCAGGGGCGAGTATTGTATCTCCAAGGCAGGCCTCAGCATGATGACGATGCTTTTTGCGGCCAGACTGGCGGAACACGGAATCACCGTCAACGAAATCCAGCCCGGCGTCATCAAAACGGATATGACGGGCCCGGTCAGGGAGATTTACGACCGGCGAATCGCGGAAGGCCTTACGCCCATCCGGCGCTGGGGTCAGCCCGAAGACGTGGGGAAAGCCGTAGCCGCAGTGGCGCTGGGTTATTTCGACTTTACGACCGGCGCCGCGATCCCGGTCGACGGCGGATTTCACCTGCGGCGCCTTTGATTCCAGGAAAAATCCCGTTTGCGACCGGGAAAATTGACTTATCGGCGGACCGTCGTTATATTTATATCGGCGTGCCGGTGTCGAACGTTATTTGTTGCAGAAAGGCCGCTTCGAAGACCACAACGGCGAGATTCCGTGCCCGTGTCGGCAGGATTCAGTTCTCTTTCTTCCGCCTGCGAACGCAACGCAGGCTTCAGTTTGGTGAGGCCGTATGTTAAAGGGCATCTTTAAACGTGACGAGGAAGAAAATTCCGCTTCGAGCCGCGAGAGGCAGATCGTAATCGAGGGCCAGACGGAAGAAGTCGAAGAAGCCATGCATCTGCTTTCCGAGAAAGACTCGGACGACCTCGACGAAACGATGGAACAGATCGACGCCGCCGTCAGGAAGGCCGCAAAAACCACGCTCCAGGACATCCGGATGATGGAGGAAGGCCGGTGTCCTGCATGCGGCCACAAAACGCGTCAGTTTCTCTTTACCAGTGTCTGCGCCGGCTGCGGATGGTTTTCGTTCATCTCGCCCGAAGAGGGCCAGTCCATCATCCACCTCAAAACCGGGAACAACATCGAATGCGGCACCACGTTCGACACGCAGGGCGGTTATATCCTGGGGATTACGGACGGCGTGGTACGTGCGAAGGTCTCCAAGGATAACGTCCAGCATATCGAATACGTCTGGTCCGACGAGGAAATCGAAAAGAAACGTACGGCGCGCGCGCGCGAGCAGGCCGGCATCTGCGGCTGGTGTGAAAAAACCCTGAAACAGGCCGAAGAGGACGTCATTGTCGTCTACGCCGCGTTCGGCAGCTATCAGGACCGGTACGTCTTCTGCTCGCAGCGATGCTGTGAAGCGTTTCAGGGGCAATACCCGATCCGGGTGCACAAGAACTGCTACAACCGGACCTGTCCGGATTGCGATCTGTGCATCAAGAAATTCAGCGGCGAAGACGAGACGATTTTCCGTCAGCTCCACACGGTAGACGAATAAGTACGTTCCGGACTTTCTGTCACGTCGCGTCGCCGGTGATCCCGCGTTCAGATCCGCCTGCAAACGCGCCTTCCGGCCGCTGCTGCTCGTCGTAGAGCCTGCCGTATACCCCGCCGCGGGACAACAGTTCTTCGTGGGTTCCCCATCCCGCCATTCGTCCCCTGTCGAGTACCAGAATCCTTTCCGCACGGGCGGCCGTTGAGATCCGGTGCGTGATGACGAATGTCGTCCGTCCCGCCATAACCCGATCCAGGGTCTCCTGAATCCGCGCCTCGGTGCCGGCGTCGAGGGCGGACGTCGTGTCATCGAGAATCAGGATGGCGGGGTCGGTCAATAGCGCCATTGCAAGCGCCAATCGCTGCTTCTGCCCGCCGGACAGGTTGCCGCCGCCTTCTTCCACCATGTACTCGTATTTTTCGGGCAGGCTCATGATGAAGTCGTGCAATTCCGCTCGCCCGGCAGCCTCCATAATCTGATCCGGCGTTGCGCCGTCCCGGCCGTAAACGATATTCTGGGCGATCGTACCTGAAAACAGCACGGGCTCCTGCGGCACCATGCTGACGTGCCGGCGGATGCTCGAAAGACGGACGTCGCGAAGATCGTAGTCATCCAGCAGAATACTTCCCCCTGTCGGTTCGTACAGCCTCAGCAACAGGCTTAACAGCGTACTCTTGCCGGCGCCGGAAGGCCCCACGACCGCCACCGACGCGCCGGCCTGTACTGAAAAGGTCAAGTCCTCTAATACGTCACCCGCGACGGGGCTGTATTGGAACCGGACGTTTCGGAAAATGACTCGACCCCGCAACTGTTTCAACGGGATCGCGTTGGGCCGGTCGCGGATCGAAATCTCCTCGTCGAGGACTTCGAATACCCTCGAGACAACGACCGCCATCTGCCGGAAGACCATATTCACGTTGGCAAGCGCCACCAGCGGCATAAACAGGCTGGAGAGCGACATATTGAAGAAAATAAGTTCGCCCACCGTCAGGTCCCCGCTTCGAACCATCAGCGCACCCCAATATAGAATGAGCGCAACGGCGATAGCGCTTATGGACGCGCAGGCGGCACGAAGACTCGCGTTCAACATGGAATTGCGAATTGAAAGCCTGAATATCGTGACCAGGCGTTTGAAGAACATCCTGCGTTCGTACCGTTCTTTCGCAAACGAATAGACCACCCGTATGCCGCGGACCCGTTCCTCCAGAACTCCGTACGTGTCCGAATACGCTTCCCGCATGCGGGCGAACGTCTCCGAAACAGGCCGCTGGAACAGCTTGTAGGTAATCGCGTAAAGGGGCAGCGCCAAAAACGCCAGCACCGCGAGTTCCACGTTTATCAGCAGCAGGACCACAATGCCTATCACGATCTTGGACATATGGCCGATCGCTTCGACGAGTGTCGTGGTGACCTCGCTTTCCAGCAATTGAACGTCATCCAGGATACGCGACATAATCTTGCCGGTCTGCTTTCTGTCGAAAAACGTCATTTGCAACTTCTGCACCTTCTGGTGCAGATCGAGCCGCACGCGGTACACGATTCGATTGCCCACAAAAGCAATGTTGTAGTTATATAGCCAGGTCAGCCCCGCGAATGCGAAACGTACCGTCAGGTACAGGGCAAACACCGCCCAGAGCCATTGGATTTTCTCGGTGCGGCTTTTCGTCGGCGCAGGGCGGTCTACGTCCCACCCGTGCGGCAGGACCCGCTCCGGGTCCCGCGCCGCGGGGTCTTCCGCCGAATCCGCCGGAGGCCCGTCATTCGACCTGCCGCGGGACGTCTCCTCCGCCAGGGGCCTGATCTGCAGGACGTCGTCAACCGTCGTCTTGGTGATGAATCCCAAAACGTAGAAATACGAGCCGGATATCCCCGCAAGGCCCATGACCAGCACAACGCGAAAACGGAACGGCCGTACATACGTCCTGATGAATCTGGAGAAATTGGAGTTCATGAAACGCGCCTGAATCGCCGTATCCGGCTGTTTCCGACCACGTGGTTTCTCAACCCGCGTCTTCCACGGCCGGGTTGCCGGCAAACTGCTGGTTGATGAGGTCTCTGTATTTCCCGTTCGGGATTTTCATCAATGACTCGTGATTGCCGCGTTCGACGATTTCACCCCGGTACATGACCAGAATCAGATCGGCATTCACGACGGTTGACAGCCTGTGGGCGATAACGAAGGACGTCCGTCCTTTCAGGACGTTGGCCATCGCGCTCTGTATCAGGGCCTCGGAGAGCGAATCCAGCGCCGACGTGGCCTCGTCCAGAATCATTATTGCCGGATCCGTCAGCACCGCCCTGGCAATGGCCAGTCGCTGCTTTTCTCCCACCGAAAGCCTGATGCCGCCGTCTCCCACCCTGGAGTCGTATCCGTCCCGCGTTCGCATGGCGAATTCATGGATTTCGCCAACCTTCGCGGCATCTATTATCTGCCGTTCCGATGCCCCGGAATTTCCGTAGAAGAGATTCTCGCGCAACGTCGTATTGAAGAGTACCGAGTCCTGCAGCACCTGCCCCACCTGTTTCCGGAGGGACGTCATCCGGACGTCGCGAATATCGTACCCGTCCACCGTAATGGCGCCTTCAGTAACGTCGTAATAGCGCATCAGCAGGCTGGTCAGCGTGGACTTTCCGCATCCCGTGTGCCCCACCAGCGCAACCGTCTGACCGGGATGCACGTCGAGGCAGATATGCTTCAATACGGGTTCGCCGGTGTTGTACTCGAACCAGACGCCGTCGAAAACGACGTGCCCGCGCAGGGGGGGAAGATCGACCGCATGAGACGTGTCCCGGACTTCAACCGGATGGTCCAGCACCTCGTAGATCCGGTCCACGGATACCATCATCTGTTCGAATCGAATCCCGACGTTCATCAGATTCAATATCGGCTCGAATACGCGCATGGCATACGAGAGGAACGCCATAACGGCGCCGTACGTCATTTCTCCCTGGATAACGAAATAACAGCCCAGGCAGAAGATCAGGGTATTGCGCAGCCCCGAGACCACCCAGAAGCCCGCGCTGGCCGACGCACGGTGCGTCTGCGTCTGCATCGCGTACGAAAGGCCCTCCCTGGTCTCCGCCGCGAACGCCCGGTCCTCGCGTCTTTCGCGACCGTAGGCCTTGACCAGCCTCGCGCCGCTGAGACGCTCCTGCAGCCCCACGGATACATCGTCCATTTGCCGCCGCCACCGCCGGCTCGTTGCGCGTATGGGACCTACGAATATCCTGTAATTGACCAGATACAGGGGGATCAGAACGGTCATCAGCAGTGCCATTTTCCAGTTCAGCCCGTAGCAGATCCCCACGGCCGCGACGACCGATACGAAATCGGTAATCACCCGCAGCATCTGCATGGAGACCATCTGCCTCACCGTTGCCACGTCCCCCATCATCCGCGACATGACTTTGCCGGTACCCATTTCGTCATGGTATCCCAGGGAGAGCCTGAAAATGTGTTCATATAACGTCAGCCGGACTTTCATGATCAGGCGGCTGGATACATAGGAAAACGTAAATGCGTTCAACACCCGCAGTCCGGCGGCGAGTACCGGTACGAGGATCAGCAGTGCCAGCGCCGCCTCCAGCATCTCCCATCTGCCCACCACGATAACCTCGTCTATGATATACATGGTGATCAGCGGCGGCGCCATTTCGAGGAGGGCCAGCAGAACGATCAGGCCCAGCGCAGCCGCAAGTCGCGGTGCGTAGGGCCTGACGAATTGCAGCAATTTTCGGAAGTTTTCAGATTTCGAACGTGGTTCCACCGTTGAATCTCCCACCCTGTGTGCGGAAATTATCGTGATCGAAACCGGCCGCAAGGCAGCTTAATATAAATATAATAATCCGGGTTTCCAACATTCGGCAATGGAACGATGGCCTCGCCTTCCGTGGATGTTTCCGTGCGCACAGGAGCCGGGCGCAGCGAAAAACCGCCAAATCCGGTCGAGCGTTACTTGGAACTCTTCCTGCCGTTGCCGACGGCAGGCCGCTTTCTCTTGCATGTTCACCTGTGTTCGGACATGATTTAAAGGTGGAACGCCTCTGGCCTGTCTTCAGGCGTTCGTTCATGATAAAACTCGCCTGAGAATAGCTTCGTTTTTTCTCGACCGCCTCCCGGAACTTCGCCCCTGTGGACGTTTCCAGCCTGACCATCTCCCAGGTCCGCGATCTCCTGCGTCGTCCTGAGGATATCGACGCGATCCTCCTGGATTTACTGGATGCCGATCCTCGCGCCGGCGTGCGCCGCCTGGCGCTCACGGAGCGTCGCCGAAGGAAATCCGTTGCGACCGAACGCGCGCGCCTTGAAAAAATGCGCGTTCTGGAGGAACAACTGTACCAACGGGGCCTGTGCCGCATTGCGGGTGTAGACGAAGCCGGACGAGGACCCCTGGCGGGTCCGGTGGTGGCCGCTGCGGTGATCCTTCCCAGGGAGGCCCTGATTTCCGGCCTGAACGACTCCAAGGTACTCACCCCGGAAAAGCGGTCGAATCTTTACGAGCGGATCACCGAGACCGCTGTCGCGCATGGCATCGGCGAGGCATCGGCCCTGGAAATCGACCGCATCAATATCCTGCAGGCCACCTATCTTGCCATGCGCCGCGCTATCGAGCGGCTTGGCGTCCCGCCCGAACGCGTTCTCGTGGACGGCACCGGCGTTCCGGGGAGTCCGTTTCCCGAATCCGCCGTAATCGACGGCGACGCCGCCTCGCAGTCCATCGCGGCCGCATCCATTCTCGCAAAGGTGACAAGAGACCGCCAGATGGCAGCCTTCCACAACGAATTTCCCGAATACGGTTTCGCAGATCACAAGGGGTACGGAAGCGCAAGACACCGGAAGGCCCTCCGCGCGCATGGCCCATGCCGGATCCACCGGCTGTCCTTTAGAGGGGTGCGGCCGGCCGGCCATTCCGATAGCGCGTTGCCACTGGCCGAAACAACCGGTGGCGGGGCCGACGAGGACGGGCGCGCGCCTCGCGCCGGGAATGTGCAATCCCTGCTTTTCCGGACGGGAAAGCGAGGGGAGAACGCAGCAGCGGCCCTGCTCGCAAGGACGGGATTCCGGATACTCCGGCGGAATTTCCGTGCGGCGGGCGGAGAAGTCGACTTGATCGCATCGACGGCGCATGATCTTGTGTTTATCGAAGTGAAGACCTCCGCCGCAAAGGGCTTTGGCCCCCCCGAAACCCGCGTAACGCCGGAAAAACAGCGCCAGATCGCACGTGTCGCCAGGGCGTACCTTCAACGCCATCCTGCCCCCGGTCTGGCGCCCCGTTTCGACGTGATCGCCGTCCATTTCGGCAGCGGCCCGCCTCGAATCCGGCATCTCCAGGCCGCATTTCGACCGGAAATCTGATAACTCTTGACAATGGGTCGACTTGTGTGTATCTTTGTCGATTTGACTGAAAATCAAGGGCTTATCCAACTCAAATCGGAACAGAATGGCGACTGACCTCATCCCCCGAGTCAAGGGCGTCAGGGATTTCTACCCTGAAGACTGGGCACTGCAGAAGTGGCTGGGTGAAACGTGCATCGGGCTTGGGGCCGGCTTCGGCTACCAGGAATACGAAGGCCCGATCGTGGAGTACCTGGACCTTTACCTGGGCAAGACGAGCGAGGAAATCGTGGGCCGGCAGACGTTCAAGTTAACCGGTCGCGACGAAAAGCCCCTGGTCCTTCGTCCGGAACTTACGCCGACGCTCGCGCGCATGGTCGCCCAGCAGGAAAACCGCCTCGTCTTTCCGTTGCGCTGGCAATCCTACGGACGATTCTATCGGTACGAACGCCCGCAACGCGGCAGGGGAAGGTCGTTCTTTCAATGGAACATCGACCTTCTAGGAAGCGATACGCTCCATGCCGACGTCGAAATCATCACGATCGCCTGCGAGTTCCTGCGGACCCTCGGATTGTCTGCCGATCAGGTGACCGTAAGGCTCAACGATCGAATGGGCCTCGAATCCCATCTCATCCGCACCCTCGGGCTGCTCTCGGCCCAGATCCGGCCCCTGTTCGCCATCGTCGACCGGATCGAAAGGATGCCCTTCGAAAAATTCAGCGGCGCCCTGGCGGAACTCGGCCTGGGCTCAGAGCAGATCGACGGGCTTGTCGAGGTGCTGGAGAGCAAAGACCCGGGGTTTTCACCGCGGCTTGAACGGGTCGTCCGGCTGCTTGAAATGAACCATGTATCCGAATACGTCGAACCCGACCCCGGGATCGTGCGCGGATTCGACTATTACACCGGCGTCGTCTTCGAAGCCTGGGCGAAGGGTTCACTCAGGCGCGCCCTTTTCGGCGGCGGGCGATACGACAATCTGACTTTGCAGGTCGGCGGCAGAATGCCGGTGCCCGGCGTCGGGTTTGCCGTTGGCGACATGGCGATTACCGAACTGCTGAAAGAATCCGATCTGCTCGGCCATCCGCCCGCGCCGATCGCGGAACTGCTGGTTACGGTCTTTTCGGAAGATACGGCCGAACACGCCGCGGCATATGCGCGCCTGGCCAGATCGCAGGGTC
Source organism: Gemmatimonadota bacterium (assembly GCA_028873695.1). Lineage (GTDB taxonomy): Bacteria > Latescibacterota > UBA2968 > UBA2968 > JAAXHE01. The sequence continues at coordinate 149,807 of JAPPNU010000017.1, forward strand.
TCGCCGTGGAACTCGGCCTCAACCCCGGCCAGCGCCTGGACCGGCAGCTGAAATACGCTCACCGTAAGGGAATCCCGTTCGTCACGATCATCGGACCCGACGAGATTCGATCGAAAACCGTTCAGTTGAAGAATCTGGCGACCGGCGAACAGACCGTACTGCCCGCCGGCGACGGCGGCAAACTCGCAGAGCGCATCAGGAATATGGGTCAACTCTGAACACATGGTGCGCGGACATGCCTCGCCGGCGCGCCCGCGTAACGATTCGTACGATTACGGAGCCTTGAATATGGCGGAATCCCTTGGCGACTGGAAACGCACGCACTCGTGCGGCGACCTGCGCGCCCGCGACATAGGCAGACAGGTCACCCTGATGGGGTGGGTCTCCAAACGCAGGGACCACGGCGGCGTGATTTTTGCCGACCTGCGGGATCGGGACGGGCTGACGCAGGTCGTGTTCCGACCCGATCTGAATCCCGGGATCCACCGGAACGCGGAGGCCATACGAAACGAATTCGTCCTGGCGATCAGGGGAAGGGTGGAATCCCGGCCGGAAGGCATGGCCAACCCCAACCTGCCCACTGGCGAAATCGACGTCGAAGCATCCGAACTGAAGATACTGAATGAATCGGAAACACCGCCGTTTCTCATCGAAGCGGAATCGGATGCCAACGAAGAGATCAGGCTCCGCCATCGTTACCTCGACCTTCGCCGCCCGGACCTGCAGGCCGACATCCTGCTGCGGCACCGCATATCGCAGGCGACGCGAAAATTCCTGTCGGACAACGGCTTTATCGAGGTCGAAACACCGTTTCTGATGAAGAGTACGCCGGAAGGTGCGCGTGACTATCTGGTGCCAAGCCGGATCAACCCGGGTCATTTCTACGCTCTGCCGCAGTCCCCGCAAACCTACAAGCAGTTGATTATGGTGGCCGGATTCGACCGGTATTTTCAAATTGTGCGCTGCTTCAGGGACGAAGACCTGCGCGGCGACCGGCAGCCCGAATTCACGCAAATCGACATTGAGATGTCATTCGTCGACGAAGAGGACGTCATGGAAGCGGCCGAGCGGCTCACTGCCGGCCTTTTCACGGAGATCCTGGATATCGACCTGCCTCGCCCCTTTCCACGCATCACCCACGGGGAAGCGATCGACACCTACGGATCCGACAAGCCGGACACCCGATTCGGTTTTGAAATCGTCGACCTGGCCGCGGCAGCCGAAGCCTCCGACTTCCGGGTGTTCAAACGGGTGCTTTCCGACGGCGGCCAGGTTCGCGGAATCAACGCGAAAGGATGCGGCGGGTTCTCGCGCAAGCAGATAGACGATCTGGGCGTCTTTGCCAGCGAATTCGGCGCCAGGGGACTCGCCTGGATCAGGGTGACCGACGGCGGCATGGAATCGGCCATCGTGAAATTCTTCCCCGAACAGGCGCAAACCCTCCTGAAGCGGGCCCTGAAGGCCCAACCCGGCGATCTGCTGCTGTTCGCGGCCGACCAGCCGGCGGTCGTGGCGGAAGTACTCGGCAACCTTCGCCTGAAGCTGGCGGATCAGCTGAAACTGCTGGACCGCGATGACTTCAGCTTCTGCTGGGTGACGCAATTCCCCCTCGTGGAATGGGATCCGCGCGAGAAACGCTATGCGGCGTGCCATCACCCGTTCACTTCGCCCGTAGACGAGGACGTCGCAAAAATGGAAACGGACCCATCGGGCGTGCGTGCGCGGGCGTACGACCTCGTGCTGAACGGAAACGAAATCGCGGGAGGCAGCATTCGTATCCACCGAAGGGAAATTCAGGAAAAAATGTTCGACCTTCTGGACGTCTCTCCGGCTGAGGCGGAAGAAAAGTTCGGTTTTCTCCTCGATGCGTTCCGCTTTGGCGCGCCTCCCCACGGCGGTATCGCCTTCGGCTACGACCGCCTGGTCGCCCTGATGGCGGGAAGGGACTACATCCGCGACGTGATCGCCTTCCCCAAAACCAACAATGCCGCCTCGCTGATGGACGGCGCTCCGTCGGCGGTCGACGCGGACCAGTTGGGAGAACTCGGTATCCGGTTGTCGGGCAGTGATTCGGCACGTCCCTGAACCCCGCAGACGCGTTTTCCCGCAAGCGTTAATCCGGATTTTTTTACTTGACTTCATCCCGTTCTTGTTGTAATTTGGGGACATAAATGTAGCCCCGTCAGACGGTGATTTGGCGCGCATTTTGCCGCACTGACTGTAGTTGCCGTTTTCGGTTTGCCTGTCAATTCATCGTCCTATCAACGCATGAACACGTGTCCCCAAGGAGACATCGATGGCAAAGCGCAATTTGATGGATCGTTTTACGGGATTTGGCGTCGTGCTGGCGCTGTTCTTGCTGCCGCTTCTGTCGGGCTGTATTGCCATGGCCTCTGACGAAGATCTCCAGATGCTGGAGGAGGCGCGGAACAACGCGCGGGCGGCCGAAGCGGATCTGAATGCCTGTCGGCAGAAACGGGCCGAACTGGAACGCACGCTGGCCGAAAAGAAACAGGAACTTCAAAGACTGACCGCCGACAGGGACGCCGTGCAGAACGCCATGAATCCGTAATGGAAAGGAGTTTCCAGTGAAGAATCGTAAACACATCGGGTTTTCGCTTGTCTGCGCCGCGCTGGCAATAGCCCTTGTCCCGCTGGCCGCCTCTGCCCAGTCGGACGGAATGACGTACGAAGAATATGAAATGCAGCTTGCAAGCGTGCAGCAGGAGATCCAGGAAATCAAGCAGAAGACACAGGAGTGCAAGGACGCGGGCGACAAGGTCGCACAGCAGATCGCCGACGTGGAGGCGCAGATCGCAAGTACCCTGCAGGAGCTCCTGAATCTGGTTGGCTGTCCCGATCAGGCATGCATCGACGCTTACATGGCCGCACTGGATCGTGTCGAGGGCCAGTTGAGGGCCCTGATGAATCTTCCCGATGCCGATCTCTTCGACCAGCGGGATCACTTCGATGCAATTTCCGAAGAGGTCGAGGGTCTCAAGCAGAACAGGATCCGCCATCTCCCCAGAGCGAGCAAGAAGCTCAAGAGCATCACGCAACTCATCGAGAGGATTGCCGCGCGGATGCCCGCGAAGAAGATCAAGGACTACACGGTGCTTCGCAACGACAATCTCTGGAACATCGCCAAGAGCGAGGACATATACGATAATGCCTACCTCTGGCCCCGCATTTATCTCGAAAACCGGGACAAGATCAGGCATCCGGATCTAATCTACCCCGATTGGGTGCTGCAGATTCCTTTTGGCGTCGACAGAGGGCAGCACCTCGTCCTCCAGGGCCATACGCTCACTAGTATTGCCGGAATGATCTACAACGACCCGACGAAATGGCACCGCATTTATCGGGCGAACAAATCGCAGATCAGGGATCCGAACCTGATCTTCCCTGCACAGGTCATAGACGTACCCGAAGACTGACGGAGATCAGCACACGACCGCTCCGAACCGCGGAGTTTTGCGTCCTCAAAATATGGAAAGCGACTCACACCACGAATAAGACCTCTGAAAAGCTCTCGTTCCCGGAGTCTGGCCGGAACGGGGGCTTTTTTTATTTGTGAAAAGACCTGACCTGTTGAGAACTCCAACCTTATCTCATCAGCTGTCCATTCAAGGCGTTGACCCCCTCACATTGTACGGGCACAACGACGTCAACCTTCTGGCGCTCGAAGCCCGATACGGCGTCCACGTAACTGCCCGCGGCGAAACCGTCACAATTACCGGCCCAGCCTACAAAGTGCGGCATGTTTCCGGTCTGCTGGAGGAGATGGTCTCGTGCCTGCGGCGCGGCGATGAGGCCGAACAGGGAGACGGGTCGACGAAAACAGATTACGACAACGGGGCATCCGCGGCAGAGAAGACCGTTCTGGTCACCCAGAAGTGCGTGATTCGGCCCCGCTCGGACGCTCAACAGCAATATGTGACGGGAATAGAAAAATTCGATATCGTCTTTGGAATCGGCCCCGCCGGCACCGGCAAGACGTACCTCGCCGTCGCCTGCGCCGCCGCGGCTCTCAAGCGCAAGGAAGTGTCGAGGATCATCCTGACCCGTCCCGCGGTCGAGGCCGGAGAGAACCTCGGCTTTCTGCCAGGCGACATCCAGGACAAGGTCGATCCCTATCTGCGCCCGTTGTACGACGCATTGCGGGACATGATTCCCGGCGAACATATGCAACACCTCCTCGAAAACCGTACGTTGGAAATCGCACCGCTGGCATTCATGCGGGGACGTACGCTCAACAACGCGTTCGTCATTCTGGACGAAGCCCAGAATACGACCATCAACCAGATGAAGATGTTTCTCACGCGTTTGGGCGCCAACTCCAAGGCGGTCGTCAATGGCGACGTCACGCAGATCGACCTGCCGCCCGACGAAGTGTCCGGACTCGTACACGTTCATCGGATTCTCTCGCATATCGAGGCCGTGCGGTTCGTGCAGTTTACGGAGAAGGACGTCGTTCGTCACGCGCTGGTCCGAAAAATCATCTCCGCGTACGACCGGTACGAGAGTGAAAAGAGGCTCGGTACATCGAACGGCTCCGACGCGGACAACGGCGCCGAAGCGCGTGAATTGTAAGAAGCCGCTTTTAAAACGTCGGCAGGCTCCCGGACGCTTTTTCAGTCTCGCGAAGACCGCTTGGAATTATAAGACAGCTTTTGGGATACAGGATAACCCGCTTTATGATGCGTCGTCTCCGACAACTGCTTCTGTACACGGGACTCGTGGAATCGGACGCCGCCAGTAGCGGCGACCGGGGTGCGCAATCCCGGCGCAAGCTTCGGCTGCGCCCGAAAGTTCTGTTGCGCATTGGACTCATGTTCACCCTGGTTGCCCTACTGACGTATTTTTTCCCGATTGCCAGAACGGATTTCGAACACGGCGCCTTCAGTGAGGGTACAATCGCGCCCTATGAAGTCATCGCGCCGGAAAATTTCAAGGTACTCAAGAACGAAACCGAATACGCCCGGGAAGTGGAGGCTGCCCGTGACGACGTTCTTCCGGTCGTGATCCCGAATGCGGAGGTGTCGGCTGACCGGCAGCGCGCGCTCAACCGGTTTCTGGAAGACCTGAACCGGGTGAGCGTCCTGGCCGTTCCGGACTCGGCCGCATATCACCTCCAACAGGCCCATTCGGAAATCGGCTCGGTGTCTCAGGTAAGCCTGCGATTTCTGATCAATCAGGCAGCCAACTACCCCACCGGCTTTGAAAAACTGCGTTCGACGGTCCGCGAATTGCTCGTATCCAGTTACGCCGCCGGCGTTCTGGACCAGGACTCTGAAGTCCTCGGCTCCGACCGCGGGGAGGTGGTCCTCGTCGAGGGGGACCGGGAGCGCCGTATTACGTCAGCTCCCATACGAGGCCTGGAATGGTATGAGCGCAGCCTGCAGGATGAAATCGACAGACAGTTTCCGCAGGGCACGCCTGCGGAAATAAAGTCCGTGTACGAGCTTGTCGTCGTTTTTCTTACACCCAATCTCACCTACAGCGTGGAAGAAACGGAACGGCGCAGGGACGAGGCCGCAGCGAGGATCTCGCCCTATAAGGGAACCGTCCTTGGCGGCGAACGCATCGTCGACAAGCACGATCGTGTAACCCCTGAACACATGGACCAGTTGCGATCTCTTTCCGTTCACATGAACAGAGCGATTGATCGTGTACCCTATCTGTACCAACTCCAGGTCGCCGCCCAGGCCGCCGTCAGCGCCCTGCTGATTGCCATTCTGTTCATGTTTCTCCGGGTGTCGCGTCCAGCGGTCATTGCGTCAACGTCCAACCTCGTCCTGTTTGGCATTCTGATCGTCATGCCGTGCATGGTCGCCTCATATGCCGCAACGGTGTCCGCGGTAACCCCCTTGCTGGTGCCCGTCGCGCTTTCGGTGATGCTGGCCACCGTACTCTTCGATACCGAAGCCGGCCTGGTCGTTTCATTTGTGTGCGCCACGCTGTGCGCGAGTATCGTGGGAAGCCTTTCATTCGGCCTGATCTACCTGGTTACCGGCGCTGCCGGGGCTTACTCCGTTCGGCCGGTCAACCGCCGCAGCGATTTCTTCTACCGGTCCATCGCCTTCCTGGTTTGCGCCTACCTGCTCTCAACCCTGGCAACAGCGATCCTGCTGTTCAGCTATTCCAGCTTCGGTGAATTCTTCCAGAAAGTCAGGTGGGACCTGGTTCTGGGCACGTTCACGGCGTGCGCATCCTCCGTTCTCACCATCGGCCTCCTGCCGATCTTCGAAAGCGCATTCAGCGTGGTCACCACCTACACGCTGCTGGAGCTCTCGGACCTGAACCGGCCGCTATTGCGCAATCTGGCCATTCGGGCGCCCGGCACGTACAGCCACAGTATCATCATGGCAAGACTTTCGGAGGCGGCCGCTGAAGTCACCGGAGCCAACGGCCTGCTGGCGAGGGTGGGATGTTACTACCATGATATCGGGAAGATGATCCGACCCCACTATTTCATCGAAAATCAGAAAGGCGTGAATCCGCACGATGAACTTCAGCCTCGTCTGAGCGCCCTGATTCTGATCTCCCATGTGAAGGACGGCATCAGTATGGCCGAAGAGGAAGGGCTTCCCCGGGTCATCATCGACATGATATCCCAGCATCACGGTACCAGTGAAATCGCAAGCTTCAAGAAGAGCGCCCTTGAAGGCAGCGCGCCGCACGAGGTTCGCGACGCCGACTTCCGGTATCCGGGACCGAGGCCCCAGACCCGGGAGGCCGGCATTGTCAGCCTGGCCGACGCGGTCGAATCCGCAAGACGCAGCCTCAATGCCAGTACCCCCGAAGAAACCCGGAAGATGGTTCAAACGCTCGTGAAAGCCAGGTTTACCGCTGGGGAACTGGACGAATGCGACCTCACGCTCAGGGATCTTACCCGGATTCAGGAAGCATTTCTGCCGATTCTCGACGCAACATGGCACAGCCGCGTCGCCTATCCGTGGCAGCACGAGCAGAAGCGGGTTCAACCCGGGCGCAGGAAGGAAGTTCTATGACCCGGGTCCGCATCGAGCAGGAGACGCCGCTTCCCGAAGCCTGTAGCCCGACGGACCTCGTATTCCTTCTCGAAAGCGTGCTTGAGGAACACGGCGCCGACGGCACGGTTACGCTGGTTCTGGCCGACGACGCGACGCTATGCCGTCTGAACGGGCAGTTCAAGGACGCCTCAGAGCCGACGGATGTTCTTTCGTTCAATCTGGCCGATCCGGTCCATCCCGATTGCAGCGATCTGGGTGAAGTCTACATTTCCATGGATCGTGCTGTAATACAGGCCCGAGAAGGTTCACGTCGCCTGTCCGATGAAATCGCCTGGCTCGCCATACACGGAATCCTGCATCTGCTGGGGTACCGACACGACTCACCCGGGTCCGCCGCCTCGATGCGAGGCAGGGAAAAAGAGTATATCGCCCGGTTTCAAGCAGGCAAACACCTGAAAGGAGTGTGAGTCCATTTTGGATGACTCCGAGTGGTTGGCCGCACTCGTCGCGGGCGGTTCTCTGGTGGTTACCGCGCTGATCGCCAGACTGGGCGCGATCGGCAGCACGATTTCACGGGCGACGCTTGAACGCCTCCGCGACGAAGCCGTACCGCGCGCGAATCTCCTGCTGTCGATGTACCGCACAAGATATGCCCTGGGCATGACGGTCTCGTTTGGACAGTCCCTGTCCATTGCGGTTGGTGCGCTTGCGTTCACGTTCCTCGCCAGATTCGGATTGGGCGAATTCGCCTGGCCGCTTCTTCGAGACCTTCTGAGCATCGCCGCGTTTGTACTCGTCTCTCTGCTGATCGCGAATGCAATCTCCTTCTACAAGCGCGAAGAGGGTTCCGACCGGCCCCTGCCGTACCTGATCGCCATTTACTATCCACTGTATGCGCTGCTACTGACCCCCGCGTTGCTCCTGCTGAAAACACGGAGTATTTTTGTAAGCGAAACCGATACGAGGGCGATCAAGGAGGAAGAGCTGCGGCAGATCGTGGAAACCGAAACCGAGGAAGGCACCATAGAAGAGGAAGAACGGGACATGATCGCCGGCATTTTCGAGTTCGGCGACACCACCGTCAAGGAGGTGATGGTGCCGCGCATCGATATGGTGTGCGCCGAGATCTCCTCCAGACCGGAGGAAATTCTGGCCCTGATTCAGGAGAGGCGGCATTCCCGAATTCCCATATACCGCGAACGCGTGGACCATATCGAAGGCGTGGTTTACGCCAAGGACCTGCTCGAGCTTCTGAGCACGGGACAGGCCTGGACGCCCGAGAACGCCATGCGAAAACCGTATTTCGCACCTGAAAACAAGAAGATCGCGGAGTTAATGCGAGAGTTCAAGACCAACAAAGTGCATATGGCGATCGTCATCAATGAATTCGGCGGCACTTCCGGGCTGGTTACGCTCGAAGATCTCATAGAAGAGATCGTAGGCGAAATTCACGACGAATACGACGAGGAAGAGCAGCTGTTCCACTGGGACGAAGACGGGCACGTGCTGGTTGCCGACGCACGACTCGATATAGACGATCTCAACCTGATCCTGAACATAGAACTTCCACGAGACGGATACGAAACCCTGGGGGGGTTCATCTACAACCACCTGGGTCGGGTACCGGGTCCGGCCGAGACGTTTATGTTTGAAAACCTCACCCTGTGGATCGAGGAAGTGATCGGCCAGCGCATTACCACGGTTCGGATCGTCAAGCAGGAGCCCGACAGAAACAAGCAGGACGAAACCCAAGAAATCGCTTGACAAAACGTCCCGGATTGATACATTTCCATATGTGGGACATAAGTGGTCGCGGGGTGGAGCAGTCTGGTAGCTCGTTGGGCTCATAACCCAAAGGTCGCAGGTTCAAATCCTGCCCCCGCTACCAAAAAATCAAGAGGGAGGCCGTTTTCTTTCGGCCTCCTTTTGCGTACCTGATTCAGAAACAGGAACTTACATGGGTGGACAGGATAAAAAACCAGTAACTGTAAGAACACAATTAACAACGAGTATTGCCGATGGAGGCATCCACGAACGACCGTGTAACACCCCTTCCCCGCAGTTTTACATGCCTCTCCCCTACCCTGCCGAACCGACTAACAATACCCTACACCAATCCGCTTAACGCCGCACGTTTGAGCAACCGTGTGTGAAGGTGGGGCGGACACTCCTGTCTGCCCGATTCCATTGTCATCCTGAGGACTCGCCCTGAGCCTGTCGAAGGGTGCCCCCCAGGCCGACGAAGGATCTCCTACAGCATGGAATCGTCCCCTTGCCATCTGCGCGGCTCGATACCTGAGTGGCAGCACGTCCCCTCCCCCTTCGCTCTGCTCTGAATGACATGACGAACGGGAACCGTCGTGGCAATGCACCCGTCAATTGCCGACGCAGGCAGGGCGCCCACAAGGGTCGCCCCTACACGTCGGGCGGCGTGTCAGCATACGTGAAAGTCAACGGTCGTACGCCGGCACACAATGTGTTTCGCCTATATAAACGTGAGAAAATCGTGGGTTTATGGGCGAATACGATTCGCAAAAGAAAAAACGAACGGGCGCCCGGTATTTCCGCGGCGCCCTTTTTTGGAGTTACTCCGTTTCTGTGAACGGATTCCGCTATTCAGCCCGCTACTTTTGCACTACCTCTTGTTGTCCTTCGCCAGGTACGAATTTTATCTCGATCCGTTGATTCAATGCGATCGCGATTCTTTGAAGCATCGTAAGAGAATGACCTTCATAATTTGCATCTTCGAGCCGTGCAATTACGGGCTGTTTTGAACCGATCAATTCCGCCAGTTCAGTCTGCGTCAAGCCTACCCTCTTTCTGGCTTTATATTTCAGACGGGCAACTTCTGTGTTGACTGTCTCCTCTGCGATCATTTGCTGCAATTCTTCATCATCTCCTGTTACATCATCCAGAATTCGAATTGCATCTCTTGTCTTAGCCATTGGTCTCGTCTCCTTCAAACAAATGCTGATCAGGTTTTGATTCAAAGCTTCTCCTCCGCCCCACTGCGCGATCCAACCGTCGATAAAGACGGGCACCCACAAGGGATGCCCCTACGCGCTGTGTGCCGTCATTGACGGATGCGCGAGATTGCGGCGGACGCGGGCTTGTCTGCCACGTTGGCTTCTGATGTATTTGCGACTCGTACACCCCACCCTATCCACCCAGCAACGCCAGAAAATCCCGTCTGAGCCGTTCACGTGCGTCTCTGACTGTCGACTCCAGGTTAATCTTCCGTTCGCGGTCGTCCGGTTCGCATTTTGAACGATTGACACCTTGCCGCATTTTCCTTTGACATTATATTTTATAGAAACCGCTCTGGGGATTACCACACGACGTCGAGACAGTGCGTGTCGTCCCTGCGGGATCCTTCCCTACCTCCCCGGAAACAAAGCCCAGCCCCGGACCGCTCTCAGGCGCCGATCCCGGCAGGGATCAGGCCGCCGACTGACAAACCTCCATGTAGACTGAATACGAGAGCAACGCCTTCTGTGTTTTCACTCCGCTGTCTCGGGACAGGAGATTTCCGCTATGCAGATCCAACTCAAGCTCCTTCGGTTCGTCTTGGTTCTCTCTCTAGTGGGCAGCGCGTTCGCATTCCAGGCGTCCGCCGATGAATCCAACGATGTCGAGGAAGGCACCGAAGCGGAAGAAACTGCCGAAGAAGAGCTGATTGTCTACGAAATGGATGCCATCACCGTCACCGGGTCTCGGATCAAGAGCGAAGATCAGCTTACCGCCGCCCCTGTGATCGTCATGTCGAGGGATGAAATCAAGGTGCGGGGCCTGGCCTCCATAGGAGACGTCCTGCAGACCCTGACTGTTCAGTCCAATGCCGTCAATACCCAGGCCAACAACGGCGGAGACGGCTCTACCCGTATCAGTCTCCGGGGGTTGGGCGCTCATCGAACGCTGGTGCTGCTCAACGGACGCCGATTCGTACCTGGAGGTACGGGCGCCAATTCATCCGTCGATCTCAACGCCATTCCCGCTTCCGCCGTTGAGCGCGTGGAAGTGCTGAAGGACGGCGCGTCGGCCGTATATGGTTCGGACGCGGTCGGGGGCGTCGTCAATGTCATTACGAGGGCCGAGACCGAGGCACTCGAATTCGAAATCTATCGGGGTGTCGCGGGCGCGGGCGACGGCGAGACGCTGGATATCAGCGTGACCGCCGGTCTGAAGAGCGAGAAAGGCAGCGTCCTGTTTTCGGCCGGCTACCACAATCAGGGTCCCGTATGGACCGGCGACCGGCCCTTCAGTGCCGAAGACAAGACGTACGACTGGGAAACAAACGACGGTACCTACGCCGCCAGCGGCAGTTCGGCCACCCCGGAAGGACTCATCATCGACCGGACGGACGACCCCGGCAACGATGCGTGGCAGGCCGTGGTTTCCGCTGCCGGCGAAAACGCCGGCGACTACCACCGCGACCCGAACGCCGGCTGGCGCCCGTTCAACTGGGCGGGCAATTCCTCGGACGGCAGCGGCGACCTTTACAATTATCAGCCTGAAAACTACCTCTATACGCCCCAGACCCGGTATTCGACCTTTCTCAGCGGTTCGTATGAATTCGCAACGAGCGCGAATGGCTTCTTCGAGGTTTCGTATACCAACCGGCAGTCCGACCAGAAACTCGCCCCTACCCCCCTCTTCATCATCAGTGAAGGCCTCTCCGTATCTTCCACGAATATCTACAATGAATTCGGCCGTGAGTTTTACGACGTTCGCCGCCGGTTTGTGGAAGCGGGCAACAGGAATTTTCTTCAGGATATCAACACCTATCGAATTGTGCTGGGTGTGGAATATCCGCTTCTGGACTTCGAGAGCGACGTCTCGTTCACGTACGGGCGCAGTGAGGGTACGAATATCAACGAGGGTCGATTTGTCCGCAGCCGTCTTGCACACGCGCTGGGGCCGGAGGAGGAGTGCGCCGCGATCGACGACTGCGTGCCGCTGGATCTGCTGCACGGCCCCGGCACCATCACCCAGGAAATGTTGAACTACATCCAGTATACGGGCATCGCCACGGGCTATTCAAAGCAGAAGATCCTTCAGTTGAACGTGACCGGACAGCTCGCCGAATTGCCGGCCGGGCCCCTGGGCGTGGCAGCGGGCGTATCTTCCCGCTGGGAGGCCGGCGCCTATCTTCCCGATCCGGTAACGAGATCGGGAAATACGACCGGGAACAAACAGGAAGCGACCGAAGGCGCCTATTCGGTGAGGGCGCTCTACGGCGAGGCATCCGTGCCGGTCTACCGAGCGGAAGATACGGGCCTGGACCTGACGACGGCAGGCAGGGCATTCGATTACGACACCTTCGGCAGCGGCTTCACGTACGAGGCGGGCGCCAGGTGCGAACTTCCACGCGGGCTGACGCTCCGGGCCACGGTATCGAACGCATTTCGCGCGCCCGGCATCGCCGAGATGTTCCTCGGCCAGAGCGATGCCTTCCCGCTGGTAAGCGATCCGTGCAGCGTGGTCGACGAAGCGGGCAACACCCGGACGTTGTCAGCAGAGCAACGGAGGAACTGCGCGGCAGCCGGCGTCCCGGCCGACTTCGAAGACTCCCGCGCGCAGTTGCGCGCCAAGATCGGCGGCTCGACCGACCTGGACCCGGAAACCGCCGCCATGATTACGGCCGGGCTGGTTTACCGTCCTGAATACGTCGAGAACCTGGATATCACCATCAGTTACTATACCAATAAAATCGAGAATGTGATCGGGGCGCTGCCCGCGGGTCTCATTCTGAGCAACTGCTATTCCCAGGAAACGCCGTCTTACTGCGATCAGATCGTGCGGGACCCGAACACGAAGCTGATTACGACAATCTTTTCGCAGGGCGACAACGTGGGCGAAACCGAAACCAGCGGGTTGGACATCGAACTGGATTACCGGGTCGACACGCCGCTGGGATTTCTGACGACCCGCACGGAGAGCAATCTGCTGTTCAAATACGAGCAGCTTGTTCCGGCCCCCGGCGGCCTGGAACTGGTGAAGGGAAGGGGTTACTACGATCTGGGTGTCTTCCCCAGGTGGCGGCATGCGCTTACGGCGGGGTTGAGCCAACCGCGCGTCTCCATCGGTCTGAATCTGAAGTACGTCGGCGGTTTCCTTGAGTGCGAAGACGACGACTGCAAGGGCCTGTACCGCGAAGACGTGTCGGAAACGCCCGTGAGCCGCAGGGTCAGCTCAAACAGCATATTGGGTGTATACGGAACGTATAGACTGGGTACTCGTGCGGGGGCGTCCGTATTGACCGTTGGCGTCAACAACGTCTTCAATCAAAAGCCTGCGGTGATATTCAACGGCTTTCTCGGCACTTCGGACGCCAGTACCTACGATTTCATGGGCAGATACGTGTACGTGCGCCTTTCGCACTACCTGTAGGGCTCGATCACCGTCAGGCCTGGGCCGATGCAACAAGCCTTCATCTAATACCGGAATTCCTCCACCCTCCGCAGTCTGTCCGCAACGGCAAAAACAAGCAAACTCTCGTAAGGTCGAGTACGTGCCCCCCACGCGCACGCCGGTGCGGCGCCTTCGCAGCCTGCGTTCTCCCTGACTTCAGAAAGCCGCTATTGTACAAACGGTATTGACGGACTCCATCCGTTTTGTGATATTCCCAATGTGGATAATACCAGGCCGGATGAGTCTGCCGTTCAAGTCTTGAACGAGCCGAAACAATGAACCCGACAATATCGATATCCAAGAATGCTCTCGCTGTTTTCTGCCAAGCGCACGGGATCAAGCGCCTCGCGGTCTATGGCTCAGCACTGAGACTGGACTTCGGTCCAGAGAGCGACATCGATGTACTCGTCGAATTCTATCCAGACCGAATACCCGGGCTGCTCGGCGTAGCCGGAATGGAACTGGAGTTATCCCAGTTGTTCCCGGGACGAAAGGTGGACATGCCGACGCCCGAGGATCTTAGCCCATATTTCAGGCAGGAGGTTCTGGATACGGCGGAAGTTCAATATGAACAGGGTTAACAATACTCCTCTCGTATACTGACTTCGGGGCGTTACATGGTCCTGCGCATCATCGCCGTCGGCTTAATCTACATTGGCATATCGGTCGCCTGGCTCATTCTGGGACAGACCGTTCACCTGCGCACCCAGGAACAGGACGGCAAGCTCAAGGATGCCGTGGGACAACTCTGGGGTACGGCACAGACGCAGCGGGCCCCTCAGATCTACCGTCTGGATCGTGTTACGCGAACTGAGACCGGCGCACAGGGCGAGTCGATTTCCCGGACGGTGGACGAAAAACGATTCCAGGACCTGAAGTCCAGCCGCATCGAGGTCGACCTGTCCCTCGAACACCGGCGCAAGGGACTGTTGTGGTATTCCACCTATCAGGTCCGGTTCGCCTCCACGTACACCCTTTCCAATCCAACGGACCGAAGCCTGACCCTGTACTTTGATCTGGAATTGCCCGCTCATCGCGCCGTGTACGACGATTTTACGTTGACGGTCGAGGGCCAACGCGTCGCCGACGTCCCGGTCCGCGCCGGGCACCTGGTCCAGCCGGTGGATCTCGCGCCCAACCAGGCGGTTCCCGTCCACGTGTCCTATCGCTCCCGGGGTCTGGACCAATGGCGCTACAGTTTCGGAGAAGACGTCAATCAGGTGACGGACTTTGAACTCATGATGCGAACAGACTTCGACGCGATCGACTTTCCCGCCGACAGCGTATCCCCCACTTCCAAGACCCGAGCGGGTGACGCCTGGACGTTGAAGTGGCGGTACGATCATCTCCTCACAGGAGTCGATCTCGGGATGGTCATGCCTGCCCGCCTCAACCCGGGCCCCTGGGTCAGACAGGTTGTCCTCGCGGCGCCGATATCCCTCTTCCTGTTCTTCTTCCTGCTCTTTGTCTTTACCACCGTGCGCCGCATCGACCTGCACCCGATGCACTACTTCTTCATCGGTGCCGCCTTCTTCAGCTTCCACCTGCTACTGGCCTATCTGGTCGACCATATGCTCATTCACTATGCATTTGGCCTCGCCGCCGCGGTCTCGATATTCCTCGTTATGTCGTACATGCGCCTGGTCGTGGGCACGCGCCTGGCCTTTGTCGAAATCGGCGCGGGCCAGTTCATCTACCTGGTACTCTTCTCATACACGTTTTTCATTCCTGGCTATACCGGCCTTGCGATTACCGCTTTGTGTATCGCCACGCTGTTTGCGGCAATGCAAACCACCGGGCGCACGGACTGGAACGCGGTATTCGACAGGAAAACCGCCGGTTCGGCCTGACAGCGACCGTATTCGCTCCCCTGCCCGGTTTCGGACGCTGAATTGCCTTCAAATCCCCCTTCTCGTCATATATACGGTGCATTATGACCTCACGATTCCTGATCAGAAAGTGTTCCGGATCGTTTCTGGCCGTAATCCTGGTGTTCACCGCCGCCTGGTGCGGTGTGCCCGGGGACTTCAACGGCGACGGCGTGGTCGCGTTCGATGACTTCGTCGCCTTTGTTCGCAACTTCGGCGCCACCCGGTCCGATGACGGCTTTGACGAACGCTATGATCTGAATCTCGACGGACGGGTCGGTTTCGGCGACTTCGTCCTGTTTGCGACGGCTTTCGGAGAGGCGAATACGGACCTCCGCGAAGATCCCGTCTACCTGGACGAACAGATCAAGCACATCAGCGATCCCGATCTCTTTGCCGCGATGGATCTGAACCGCGCAGGGCTCGAGGACGTCAAGCGCGCCGTGGGCCAGGGAGACTATGCCGCCGCCTACAGGGCCTGGGGCGCTTACTGGGACGTCCGGCCGGGATTTGATTACATCAACGTCGGCATCCCCTATCGCACCATCGACCAGGCATACGAGTATTTCAGCACCAGAAACTATACGGCTGCCGCGGACCGCGTGGTCGCCCACAACATCAGCGGGTGGGGCGGCGTCACCATACAGCACGGCCCCGTCGTGGATTTCAACGCGGACTACGGCAGGAGCGGCAAATACGGTTTTCACTACTGGGGTTGGTCGGGACCGCTGTTGTGGGCGTACCTTGGCACGCGTGACACGAAATATCTCGATGTTTTCGACAAACTCTTCAATCAGTGGTACGAACAGCGGGACGACGTCGTGGGCGCTTACACGCACCTGGATCCGATCTGGTATGAACTCGGGCTCGGGTCGCGCCGGAATCGCGTATTTCTGGAATTCTACAAGCTGAACCGCGGCAGGCTTACGGTACGAACGCACGAGCGGATGCTCAAAAACTATCTGGGTTCCGCTCGCTGGTTGTACGAGCTGGAAAAACAGGGGTACCGGTCGGGTAACTGGCAGGTGATGGGTTCCTACGCACTGGCCGAACTGGGTATCAACCTCCCCGAGTTCACGGAGGCGGAACGGTGGGTCTCACAGGGCGTTTACCGGATTGACGAGCATCTCAGAAAAGACTTCTACGAAGACGGCTGCCATTCCGAGCGCTGCCCGTCCAGCTATTCCAACATCGTCTATCGCGACCCCCGGAATCTGGCCTTTCTTCTCGAACGTTTCGGAGGCAACGAAGACCGGGCCGCCGCCCTTCGTCCGCCGCTCGAACGCACGTTGAACCACTGGATGTACCTGATCAGCCCACTGGGCACCCAGCCCGCGGTTAACGACGGCGGACGCGGCCGTTTCAACCGCGATATTTTCATCGATGGCGGTCGCGCTTTCAATCGACCGGACTTGCTGTGGGTGGCTCAAAACGTACTCGGCGCCAGTATCGACGACGAGGTCGAGCCGCCCTCCGAAACGTCGATAGATTTCAGACCGTCGGGTTTCGCGGTCATGCGCCAGGACTGGACCCGTGAGAGCGCCTATCTGGTCATCAACTACGGCGAATATGGCGGAGGCCATTCCCACCCCGATATCCTCAGTTTCGAACTCTTCGCCTATGGGCATGCGCTGGCCGTCGACGCCGGCATCGGCGTCAGCTACGACGACCCGCTCCACGGACCGTGGTACAAGACTTCCAGGGCGCACAATATGCTGGTGATAGACGACGCGAACCTCGACCGCAGGATTGCCGTAGGCGGGAATCCGGTATGGAGCAGCCGGGCCGGAATGGACTACTTCGCCGCGGAGCACGAAGGCTATCGATCACGAGGCGTCGCCCATCGCCGCCATATTCTTTTCCTGAAGCCGGCAGGGCCGGCAAACGGGAACGATCCCTATTTCCTCGTATTCGATGCCTTCTCCTCCGTCGACGGCGGCAGAAGGGCTTCGTTTTTCCTGCATTCCCCACGCCGTTGCAGCGAGGCGGAACCGCGGTATTTTCCACCGAAGCGCCGGGTTTGCTCGTGGCCACGCCCGATGCACCGTCCGTTCGCCTGGGCACCGGAATGGCGCACCTCGGGGGCATACCGAACCAGCGTCCGGCGCGGCGGCCCATCCGGTGGGCTTCCCTGGACGTAAGCACGTCGGGCGACGGCGTGGTGGACGATCTCGCCGTGTTGCTCTATCCGTTCAGGAGCATGCCGCTGCCGGGCGTGCGAATCCGTCGTGGGGAAAACGGTGGGCCCGGCGGCACGGCGTATCTGATCGTGGAACATGGCGACGGCGTGGACCACATCGTCATATCGGACGGAACAGACCGGACGTTCGGCGCAAGCGGACTTGCCACCGACGCGATTTGCGCTGTAGTCAGAACCGATTCCGACGGCGCCTACGTCTCACACGCCGCCGTTTCAGGCACGAGGCTGGTCTTTGGGGATCGAAATCTTGACATGTCGACGCGTTGAGGTAAACGCGGCGCGTCTCCGGCTCCCGGAAAGCGAGACGACGACGGGCATTCCGTCGAGCGTCTGATATTCGATCGTCCCGGAGCCGGATTCTCCTCGGCCCTAACTGTGGGAGTACCCAATGGCCGGAAGATTCGCGCATTGGACGTGGCTGAGCCCGTTCGCCGCGGTCCTGCTGATGCATGCCGATGCCAGGTCGGGTGTGCCGGGAGACTTCAACGGTGACGGTCTGGTAGCGTTCGATGATTTCGTGGCCTTTGCCCGGAACTTCGGAACCACCCGTGCGGACGACGCCTTCGACGACCGTTACGACCTGAATCTCGACGGACGGGTCAGCTTCCGTGATTTCATTCTGTTTGCGACGGCGTTCGGAGAGACGAATACCGATCTCCGTGAAGATCCCGTCTACCTGGACGAACAGATCAAGCACATCAGCGATCCCGATCTCTTTGCCGCGATGGACCTGAACCGCGCCGGTCTCGAGGAAGTGAAGCGCGCCGTCGATCTGGGGGACTACGCCGCGGCATACAAGGCGTGGAGCGCGTACTGGGACTCCCGACCGGGATACGCCTATATCAACGCAGGCGTCCCCTATTTTACCGTGGAAGAGGCCTTCCGGTTCTTCAGTACGAAATCCTATACTGCGGTCGCTGACCGCGTGGCCGCCCACAATATCACCGGATGGGGCGGGGTCAACATCCAGCACGGGCCGGTCGTGGACTTCAATGCGGATTACGGCAGCGGCGGAAAATACGGATTTCACTACTGGGAATGGTCCCAGCCCCTGCTGTGGGCCTATCTGGGCACGCGGAACACGAAGTATCTGGACGCCTTCGACGAACTCTTCAACCAGTGGTACGAACAACGTGACGACGTCGTGGGCGCCGACCCGGACAAGCACCCGATCTGGTATGAACTGGGACTCGGCGCACGCCGGAACCGCGTATTTCTGGAGTTTTACCGTCTGAACCGCGGAAGGCTCACGGCAAAAACCCATGAACGACTCCTGAAGAACTTCCTGGGATCGGCACGCTGGTTGTACGAGTTGCAAAAGCAGGGGTACCGTTCGGGCAACTGGCAGGTGATGGGCTCCTACGCCCTGGCCGAACTGGGCCTCAACTTCACCGAGTTCGAGGAAGCCGGGCGCTGGATCTCACTCGGCGTCCACAGGATCGAGGAGCATCTGGCAAAGGACTTCTACGAAGACGGATGCCATTCCGAGCGTTGCCTCTCGAGCTACTCCAACGTCGCCTATCGCGATCCGAGGAATCTCGCCCACCTTCTGGAGATGTTCGGCGGACACGAGGACCGGGCGGCCGCCATTCGCCCGCCACTCGAACGGACCCTGAATCACTGGATGTACCTGATCAGCCCCCTGGGCACCCAACCCGCGGTCAACAACGGCGGCCGGGCGCGGTTCGACCGGGACGTCTTTGTGGACGGCGGGCGCATCTTCGATCGGCCGGATCTGCTGTGGGTGGCGAGGAATCTGCTTGGGGCCGACGTCGACGACAACGCCGAACCGCCGTCAAGGACGTCAATCGATTTCAGGCCGTCGGGTTTCGCCGTCATGCGCATGGACTGGACGCGGGAAAGCCCATATCTCGTTATCAATTACGGCGACTGGGCCCGCGGGCATTATCACTACGACATTCTGAGCTTCGAACTGTTCGCCTACGGCACCGCGCTGGCCGTCGACGCCGGGCTCGGCGTGAGTTACGACGATCCGCTACACAGGCCGTGGTATATTACTTCCAAAGCGCACAACATGCTCGTGATTGACGACCGGAACCTGGATCGTCGCATCGCCGTGGGCGAACAACCCGTCTGGAGCAGCCAGGAAGGCATGGACTACTTTGCCGCCGAACACCGGGGCTATCGCGGTCTGGGAGTCCGGCACCGGCGGCATTTTCTGTTTGTCAAACCTTCGAGATCCGTGACGGAAGCGAATCCCTACTTCGTGGTTTTCGATGTCTTTTCGTCCGACGCACAGTCCCGAACGGCTTCGTTCATGTTGCATTCCCCCACGCCGCTGCAACGTGGCGGAACGGCGGTCTTTTCCACGGAAGCGCCCGGCCTGCTCGTGGCTACGCCCGATGCCCTGTCCGTTCGCCTGGGCACGGGAATGGCGCATCTGGGGGGCATCCCCGGCCGGCGGCCCGCCCGGCAACCTATCCGGTGGGCTTCCCTGGACATGAATACGTCGGGCGGCGGCCTGGTGGGCGATCTCGCCGTGCTGCTCTATCCATTCAGGAGCATGCCGCTGCCGGGCGTGCGAATCCGTCGTGGAGAAAACGAAGGGCCCGGCGGAACCGCGTACCTGATCGTGGAACACGGCGGCGGCGTCGATCACATCGTCATTGGGGACGGAACGGACAGGACTTACGGCGCAAACGACGTGACCACCGATGCAATCTGCGCTTTAGTCAGGACCGATTCCGGCGGCGCCTACCAGTCACACGCGGCTGTTTCAGGCACAAGGTTGATTTTCGGGGACCGGAATCTGGACGTGAAATCGCATTGAGGCGGTCATGCGACAGCGAAAGTACGGACCGGTACGCGCGCGTCGTGTAAGTCTCGCCGTGCGAAGACCGCAGGGAATTTTAGAACGGCGTCCAAGGGTGTTAGAATACATTGACGCGTAATGGAAGGTCTGTCCTGATCGGCCTGTCAGCGACGGTTCCGTCAACCCCGCAAGGTTCGAATCAGGGCGCCGTCGTTTATGGACTCCAGATGAAAATCATCTGGCGGCATCCCTGCTTCTGTGCCGGTTTCACAGTGAAGTCGATCAATCGGAATTCTGAAATTTTCACTTGACAAAACTCTATATTTGGTATTATAATAGCAATACCCCACAATATAGGGTCCTTTAATCTGAGGACCCTATATCTGTCCTTATCCCCGCTCTCCGTGAGGTTACGGGAGAATTCACATGAGATGTCCCTACTGTGGAACAGTGGAGGACAAGGTCGTCGATTCCAGATCCAGCAAGGAATCTACGGCCATTCGCAGGCGCCGGGAATGTCTGAATTGCGGTCGGAGGTTTACGACCTACGAATCCATCGAAGACACGCCCCTGATGGTCGTCAAGTCCGATGGTCGACGCGAACCGTTCGACAAGAACAAGCTCTTTTCGAAGTTGCATCTCGCATGCAACAAACGACCCATTTCGATGGACCGGCTCGAAGAAATCGCAGATCGTATCGAAGCAAGGCTGAGCGGTACGGGCGAACGTGAAGTCGCGGCCAACGATATCGGCGAACTGGTAATCATCGAACTCAAAGACCTCGACCAGGTCGCCTATGTCCGTTTCGCATCAGTCTACAGGCAGTTCAAAGACCTGAGCGACTTCGAAAAGGAACTCCGGCAACTCGCTTCCCCTCAAGCAGGCGGCTGAACCGGGTTCACTCCCCTCTCGTTGTATTCACCGGACGCGCCTTTCCCCTACAGATGCGTCTTAATCTTCCAATTGACTGACTGCGGTCCCGCATGAAAAGGCGGCGCAGGATTTTTGCGGCTCGAATAAAGTCTAACAGGCGGATCCTCTTTGCCTTGCCGTTTCAAATCGAATCCAGATTTCCGGAGGAAGTCCTCATATGAAGCTTGAACGCAGACAGACCACGACCGGCCGGAATCCGCTGGATCAGGTCGAATACGTAAAGAAAACTTCCGTAATCACCAACCCCGACGGGTCAGAAGTCTTCCGCATGGACGACGCCGAAGTTCCGGCCGAGTGGTCCCAGTTGGCAACGGATATCGTTGTATCCAAGTACTTCAGAAAACGGGGTGTGCCCGATACCGGACACGAAACTTCCGTGCGCCAGGTGATGCACCGGGTCGCCCGCACGATCCGCAAGGCCGGGGAGGACCAGGGCGGATATTTCGACTCGTCTGAAGACGCGGACACCTTCGAAGCGGAACTTGCCTATCATCTCGTACATCAGATGGGCGCTTTCAACTCGCCGGTCTGGTTCAACTGCGGTCTGTACCACGAATACGGCATTCAGGGAAGCGGCGGCAACTGGCACTGGGACTGGGACAGGGAGTGCGTTTCGGAAACAGAGGACTCCTATTCACATCCGCAGTGTTCCGCCTGCTATATCCAGTCCGTCCAGGACGACACCATGGACATTTTCGAATTGCTGAAGAGTGAAGTCCGACTCTTCAAATACGGATCGGGCACCGGTACCAACTTCTCCAGGATTCGTGGAAAAATGGAGAAACTCTCCGGAGGCGGCGTTTCATCCGGCCTGATGTCCTTTCTGGAAGTCCTCGACCGGGGCGCCGGAGCCATCAAATCGGGCGGGACGACAAGACGCGCCGCCAAAATGGTCTGCCTGGACATGGATCACCCGGAAATACTCGACTTCATCAATTGGAAAGTAAAGGAAGAGAAGAAGGTCGCCGCACTGATGGCCGCCGGCTACAGTTCTGACTTTAACGGCGAGGCGTACCAGACCGTTTCCGGCCAGAACTCCAACAACTCCGTTCGCGTCACGGACGCATTTATGCAGGCCTGCAAAGATGACGGCGAGTGGCACACCCGACTGCGCACAACCGGCGAAGTCCACGAAACGCACAGGGCGCGCAATCTGATGCGGCAGATCGCGGAGGCCGCGTGGGCTTGCGCCGATCCCGGTATGCAGTACGACACCACCATCAACCACTGGCACACGTGCGCCGGCACCGACCGAATCTACGGGTCCAACCCCTGTTCGGAGTTCATGTTCCTCGATGACACGGCGTGTAACCTAGCCTCTATCAACCTCATGAAGTTCCTCAATGAAGATGGCACCTTCAACATCGACGGCTTCCGGTATGCGTGCAAGATTTTCTTCATTGCCCAGGAAATTCTGGTCGACTTCGCGTCCTATCCCACGCGGAAGATCGCGCGGAACAGCCACGATTACCGGCCCCTGGGCCTCGGTTACGCCAACCTGGGCACACTCCTGATGGTTCAGGGGCTGCCCTACGACAGCGAGGGAGCACGGGCGATCTGCGCCGCCATCACCGCAATCATGTGTGGACAGGCCTACGCAACGTCTGCCTGCATGGCGGCCGACAAGGGACCGTTTCCCGGCTTCGACAGGAACCGCGGCCCCATGCTCAACGTTATGAACATGCACCGGGACGCTGCTCGCAATATCGATGCCCGCGCCTGCCCGCGTGACCTGCTTCGCGCCGCGCAGGAAGATTGGGACCTGGCGGTCGAACTGGGAGAAAAATACGGCTATCGCAATGCGCAGGCCACGGTGATCGCGCCTACAGGTACCATCGGCCTGCTGATGGACTGTGACACAACCGGCATCGAGCCGGACTTCGCCCTGGTCAAGTTCAAAAAGCTCGCCGGCGGCGGCTATTTCAAAATCGTCAACCACGCCGTGCCTGAAGCCCTCGAACGGCTCGGTTATTCCTCCGAACAGATTACCGATATCCTCACCTACCTCAACGGACGGCTTTCCCTGAAAGGCGCGCCACATATCAACGTCGAGTCGTTAAGGGCAAAAGGCTTCAGCCCCGTGGATCTGGCAAAGGCGGAAGGAGCGCTTCCGGGCGTCCTCGAGTTGGAATTCGCCTTTACCCCCTGGATTCTGGGAGACGGCCTGATGGGACGCCTGGGCTTCTCTCCCGAACACTACGGTGCGCCCGGATTCAACCTGCTCGCCGAACTCGGCTTTACGGGATCACAGATCGACGAAGCCAGCGAATTCGTCTGCGGCCGTATGACCGTCGAGGGAGCGCCTCATCTCAAAGATGAACATTTGCCCATATTCGACTGCGCGAACAAGTGCGGCAAACACGGCAAGCGCTATATTGCGCCAATGGCCCATCTTGGCATGATGTCCGCCGCGCAAAGGTTTATCTGCGGCGCCATTTCCAAAACCGTAAACGTCCCCAATGAAACTACTGCCGAGGAAATCGAAGACCTTTATATCAAAGGCTGGGATCTGGGGTTAAAGGCCGTGGCCATCTATCGGGATGGCTCTAAACTCTCCCAGCCCCTGAGTACGGCCACAAAATCCGACGCCGAAGCGGACGCCGCCGAAGCCGAGGAATCGCCCGATCAGTCTGCCAAAGACAGCCGCGACAAGCCTGCACCGGCGCCGGTCACACTGGCAAACCGGCCGACAAGGCGCCGGTTGCCGCAACGCCGAAGCGGTTTTACGCAGGAAGCGCGTGTCGCCAATCAGAAGGTTTTCCTTCGCACCGGTGAGTACGAGGACGGCACGCTCGGGGAGATCTTTATCGACATGAGCAAGGAAGGAGCGCCTTTCCGCGCCATGCTGGACTGTTTCGCCATTGCCATTTCCAAGGGCCTTCAACACGGAGTACCTCTCGAAGAGTTCGTGGACCGTTTCACCTTCACCCGTTTCGAACCCTGGGGAACCGTCGATCATCCCAATATCAAATTCGCCACCTCAGTTGTCGATTACATCTTCCGCGTCCTGGGCTACGAATATCTCGGCCGGACCGATTTTCTGCAGGTTAAACCGGAGGATATCGCGTCCGATATCAACGATCATCACGATCTGGAAAACGAAATGATTTCGCTCTCAACACAAAATCCCGAAGCCCGCGGTGCTCGCGCCGATTCGCCAGGCGCTTCACCAACGGCCGACCCCGCGCCAAAAGCCAATCCGGCAACCAACGGCGCGGCGAGCGCGGGATCGCAGCAAACTGCGTCAAACGGCTCGCCATCCCACGCGGAAGCGCACGCGCATCCTCAAACGGTAGTCCTCGACGATCAGCTCTCGCAGATGATGGGGGATGCTCCGTTTTGCGATACCTGTGGTCATATTACCGTTCGCAACGGTTCGTGCTATCGGTGCCTGAACTGCGGGAATTCGGTGGGCTGCTCATAGGGTTCCCGTCATAAAATACAGAAGGGGGGGGGGGGGCGCCGCGGCCCCCCCCCGGGGGGGGGTGTTTGTTGGGGAGGGTTAATTTAATTATAAAAAGAGCGAGCAGAAAACCAGCAACCCCCCCCCGCGAGGG
>JAPPNU010000017.1:174553-302024 GCA_028873695.1 Gemmatimonadota bacterium
AAAGGTTTGTTCATCGGGGTCCCTAACGTGGTGTTTTGGGGGGGCCTCAAAATTGTTACCCCCAAAAAAAAAACACACGGGCGACCAGCGTCGCCGCCCGCCCCTTCTGTTTGGTGTACCGGCATGATTCGTCTATTCACCGGTTGAACGCGGCAGGAATTCAGCCGCGCCCGCGTGGCAGGTTGCGCACGTGACCGGCGTCCCGTCCGACGTGACCAGCGATCCCTCGTAGTGGTCCATCATGTATTTGGCCATCAGCTTGTGTCTGGTGGGCTGCTCCGGGTCGAGGCGCCCGTCCTCATGCCTGACGTGACAGAATTCGCAGTTTACGCCGAGCGCCGACTCAATCGCCTTCATCTTCCGGTAAATCTCCCGCCGGGGCATACGCTCAGACAGATTGGAAGGCTTGGCGCCGGCGAGGTCGCGCGGAATGAAACGGGCGCTGCCCCGGTGGCAAGACATGCAGTCCAGCGCCTCGCCGTCATGCGTTTTCAGGCCGTCCACAAAGTGAACCTTCATGTGGACGGCTGTCTGCTTGAACAACGAAGGCGCCTTGAAATCAGGCTTTCCATCCGATCCGCGTACCGTGTGACAGTGAGTACACCGTACTCCGAGTGACGCGGCAATTCGTTTCATATTCTCTTCGCTGGTGTCTATCACGTGGTCCCGGCCGGCATGCGCGCCTGCCGCCGCAACACCCATTCCGAACACAATCAGCAACAGTTTCGACAAAACGCCCCCGCAGCCTCGTTAATTCAGAACGCCAAACTTACGTGGAAGGACAGGATGAGAAACGGGAACAGGATCAAGACCCGATCGGGATTCCCCGCGGTCTTCGCGCGGTTGCATACGCGCCACGTATATCCCTGTGATCCGTTGCCGCTTCCGCCCGCGACTCAGTTCACGCGGCCGCCAACCAGGGAACGCCCGTCCACGTAACCGGGAACGTCCAGGCCGACGGCATCGAAAAGCGTTGGAAACACGTCGATCAGCCGGACCCGCCGCGGCAGATCCGCCTTGCGATTGATGTAAAACATCGCGTCAGAAAACGTATGGGTGCCATTGACCGGGCTGCGATCCATCAATACCTCATTATCGAATCCGCCCTTCAAATCGTACCCTGCCATTGGCATGGCAATCAGATCCGGCGCCATGTCGAAGGCATCGCCGGCATAGAGTTCTTCGCGTCTGAAGACCCTGCGGATCACCGGTTCACCCGTTGCCGGATTCCGGATCTGCATCAGACCGTCCGCGACGTCCCGTCGAAGCGCCTCGTATTCCGCGCCCGGCGCCACGCACCCACCGCGCTCACGACCCCTCAGAGAAAGATAGATGCGCCCGGGCAGCAACGAATAACATTGCGTTTCGGGCGCCAGATCGCGAAGCCCCCTGGCTGTTCTTCCGTGGAAACGCAGGAAACCGGCCTGGCGCAGCCAGTAATTAAGATGCACTTCATACTTCAACGTGCAGAACCCATGGTCGGATACGATCATCAGCAGCGCGTTATCGTCAAGACGGGCCGCGACGTCACCGATGGCACGGTCAATCCGTGCATAGAACCGGTGGAACCAGGGCATATACGACTCGCTGCCGTCTTCCGCCAGTCCCCACAGGAAATGGTGCAACCTGTCCGTATCCAGGACGTGAGCGACGAAAAGCTCCCACGGTTCCCGGTCCAGATAGTGAAACATCGCGTCGAACCGCCGTTCCATGGCCTGGAAGACATCGTCCAGAAACCGTTCGCGGTCCCTGCGCGCAAGCCAGGCGTCGATGTCGATCCGATATCCCATCGCAGCCAGTTCGCCCGCCACTGCGGCGGGATAGGTAGCCCCGTTCAGGTCCGGCGCCAGGAATCCGGAAATCAGAATCCCGTTTACCGCCCCCGGGGGGTACGTGGTGGGTACGCCCATGGAAAAGACGCGTCTGCCCATCCGGCTGAAAATCCCGGTCCAGGTTCTTGTACGCATCGTTGCGGACGTGGGGATGTACATTTCATGGGTGTCCGGTACACGATCAATAAAGCCATAGATATTGTGCCTGCCCGGATTGCACCCGGTTACGATCGACGCCCAGGCGACCGACGATACCGTCGGAAGGACCGACTCCATTTCCGCCAGGCTTCCGGTTTGCAACAGCGCCGCGAAATTCGGCATCCGGCCTTCGGCGACAAACCGGTTAATCAGACTGCAGGGTGTACCATCCAGCCCGATAATCACAGCCCGTGACGGCTCATTTCGAAGGTGTTTGATCGGAAACATTGGGCACAGCGGACGCGAAAAAACCCTTGGCTCCAGAATCCGCAGGGAACCAAAGGCGAGAGAAAGCGAAGCGAAAAATGGGGTGAGTGAGGGGACTTGAACCCCCGACCTCCTGGGCCACAACCAGGCGCTCTAACCATCTGAGCTACACCCACCACAAGCTGATGCAAAACACTCCCGGCAGGACTCGAACCTGCGACCTACTGCTTAGAAGGCAGTTGCTCTATCCAACTGAGCTACGGGAGCCACAAGCCCCGCGCACGAAGCCGTCTGCTGGAAATCGGTGAATAAAGATAGTCCAAACTCCCTGTGGTGTCAAGCAAAATACAGCGCAACGCAAGGTTATGTAAAGATCTGTAAATTTGAGCTCTATGTAGACTCCGATAAGAAAATCCGCCTTGCTATCCGGACGCATGTAAGGTATATTTCAAGCCGGGAAAACGGTACGCTTGCAGCAGGTCCACTGCTGAGGGATCGAGGACATCCGGAATGCGAACGTTCGCAGTAGTCTTACTGTTCCTTCTGGCGCGACTTTTCGTCGTACCCGCCGCCCATGCTCAGGGCGGTGTCAGCTGACGACGCCCCGTGCTCCCGGGCGGGAGCCTGATGAAGAACAGTATGGTCGTACAGGATCAGTTGAAGTTCAGTGTGCATTACGACTACGAATACCTTTCCGACCCCCACTACGGGTCTCGCGCCATACCGAACGTCAATCGCGAACGAACGGACAATGCCACAACCACCCTGTTCGCCTCCCTCGGCGTTACCGGGCACATCGGTCTCGCACTCGCCTTACCCTTCCGTTCAGTTACGAACGAAAAGGTGCTGTTACGCGGACAGAACCCCAATCAATATGAGGGCGGGAAATATGTCAGGCATGCTTCCGGTCTTGGCGATATCGTGGTAATGCTGAATTACGCCCCTCCCCTTGCGGCGGGCTTTCCCGGGATGAATTTCGGCATCGGTTTGAAGCTGGCAAACGGATCCGTGGATGCCAAAGACCGGTACGGCGACCGCTTCGCCGACAACCTGCAGATCGGGTCGGGAAGTGTGGATCCGATTCTTGCGATCAATGTATTTCATCGTTACGAACACCTCACGGTTTCAGCAGGCGTGTTTACGCGCATCACCTCAAGACAGAACATCTTTGGGTACAAATATGGAAATGAACTGCACGCAAGCCTGTCTCTGGAATACGAGAGCGGCGGCTGGATTTACGGCGGCGTGAGCCTGAAGAACCTGATCACCTCGAGGGACCGATATCAGTTCGGGCAGATAACGAGGGAACGGGGAGGAAAGTGGATGTATCTTTCGCCCGAATTGGGGGTTAACGTCTTGGACAACTTAAGCGTAGAATTTCACCTGCCCGTTGTCGTATTACAGAACGTAAATGAGAGCCAGTTGACATCGGATTATCTGATCGAGCTGAGCACGACATATGCTTTCTCGCTTTAGCAGCCCGTTGAAAAAGTCCATCCGGGCTGCGGCCGGCCCTTGCGGTCGAAATACTGCGTTGCGCGCCCTCGCCGAATCGATGGATGGGGCTCGGTCTCGCATGCAGAGCGACGTTATTCAACGGACTGTCAGGCGATCCGGCATGTACAGTACTGGAAAAACAAACGGCCGGTTCGTTTTTTTTGTCCTGTGCGTGACCCTTTGTGTGGCGGGCTGCGCTCTCTATCTTGACGACGAAGCGCCTGAGCAGTTCTACGAGATCGAAGATTTCGAAATTCTCGAACTCGGTGTGAACATCTCCGATATGGTCATGGATCCCATCCAGCCATATCTGTATCTGGCCGATTATGGCAACAACCGGATACTCCGCATCCACCTGGGCAGGCAGATGGCCGTTGAAAGTAGCCTGCAGGTCGGTTCGCACCCCATCGATCTGGATATCACGCCGGACGAGCGCCACCTGGTGGTGGGATTGAACGGTGAATCGAACCTCAAGGTGATTGATCTGAGTTCGTTCACCATCGTGAAGACGGTTCCGTACTCGCTTAACGACATTTCCCACATCGTCTGCGGAAGCGACTCGCTAGTCTACGTCTCGTCGCTTGATGAGCCGCTGCTGATTGCAGTATCGATCGTGGACAACCTCGAATCCAGCGGGAACGTGCGTTCCGGCGCACTTCAGATGAACCACGGAGACCGAAAGCTGTTTGTTGCCGCCAGAAACAACGTGCTGAAATACGACGCCTCCGGACAATTCCCCACCACCGAGACGACCACCACGCGCTTCAGTTTCTCGGCCAGGATCAACGATTTCGTCATTGGACCCCTCAACGAGCATCTCTACCTGGGCCTGGCGGACCCGGAAGACCGCGGCCACGTCAAGGATCTCTGGGCATTCAGCGCCGACGATCTGACCCTGACGGGGAAATACGAAATCAAGTCGCCCGCACTGGGGCTTGCGCTGAGTCGCGACGGCCGCCGGCTGTTCGTCGCGCCTACGGACGCCGATGAAGCGGGCGTGTTCATCGTTGAGTTCGATACGCAGACCAAACTGGAGAAGCGCTACTTTCTCGCCGCCGGAAACCTCACCGAGCGAGGCATCGCCATCGACAACAGCGATGAGTATCTGTACCTGGCGGTGCACACGCCCGGCGATGACGATACCTTCGAACCTTACAATATCGATTCCTACGATCTGCAGCGAATCAGAATAGATTGACGGGCGTATGCCGTCGCGCACCGGTGCGCCTCTTTTGCTGTGAGTGTCTCGGAACGGCGCACGTGACTAAACGCTTTCCCCCTGAATGTCGTGATAGTACCGGCACAGGGCGGACACGGAACACGCGTCGCAGGACGGATTCCTGGCGGTGCATACTGTCTTTCCGAATTCGACCATGTTAATGTGGAAAGACCGGGCCCGGCCCTCAGGGATCAGAGGCGCGAGTTCCTGGTGCGCCTTTTCGCGGCTGCATCGCGCCGAGACGACCCCCACCCGACGAAGAACGCGATATACGTGCGTATCCACGGCGCACAGATCGCGATCAAACGCAAAGGCAAGCACGATATAGGCCGTCTTGATCCCGATGCCCCGATGTCGGGTCAACAGGGTTATCGCGGCCTGATTCGGCAGATCCCGCAGGAAATCCAGGTTCATGTTCCCCCGTTCGCGCTTCAGCCAGCGAAGGAACGCCTGCATAATCGGGGCTTTCGTATTCGCCAATCCCGCCACGCGAATGGCGTCCTTCAGTTGCGTTTCGTCGGCGGCCATTACGTCGCCCCAATCCGGAAACCGCTCACGCATCCTCTCAAAAGCCCGATCCCTGTTGTCGTCGTTCGTGTTCTGGGACAGGATCGTCCTCATCAGTGCATCGAGACCATCCGGTCGCACGCGCTCGAGATCCCATGCTGCGCCACCGAATAAACCGTCGAGTACGCAGGACACTTCAGCGATCACTGCGACGCGCGTCTGAGGCAGCGCGCGCTCCCACCACCTCGTTAGCGAACACATCGGCATCTTCTCCAGGATACCTGGACCTTCTCCAGGGTCCGGTCCCGGCGCCACGAGCGGATTTCTCCGTTGTCGGTATACGTCCTCATCCTTCCTCCTTCCTGCATCCGGAACGTACTGTGAATCTCCGGTGTATCTATCCCAGGGCAACGTCAGGTTCCGTTCCCGGCGCGAGGCTTGACTTAAACGACGTCGATACCGATATTTCGAACGATCCGAGAAAGAACAGACTCCGCACGGTGTACGCCTGTCCACGGATCTTGTGTCCGATGGCATACCGCCGGGCCCTCACCCACCGAGCGTCTATCGATGCCGATCGACCTCCGGTTTCTGGAATCAGGCAAGGCCATCAGGGATCCCATCTGGGGACATATCCATATTCCCGAAGATATGGTCCCTTTGGTCGACGCCGAGGAATTCCAGCGCCTGCGCGACATCTCCCAACTCGGCCACGTGCTCCTGGTGTATCCCGGAGCGCGCCATTCCCGGTTCGAACACTCGCTGGGCGTCTTCCATATTGCCGGACAGTTTCTTCGCCGGCTTGTTCAGGCGGACCCGTCGCCGGATATAAACATCGAAGATGCGCGCGTTCTGCTGGCGGCCAGCCTGCTGCACGACATCGGCCACTACCCGTTCTGTCACGTTCTCGAAGAAATGCAGATGTTTTTCATCGACCACGAGGAACGCGGCCGTCAGATCATCCTGGATCCTTCCACGGAAGTCAACGCCGCCCTGCTGAGGGCCGAGACGGACCCCCTCCGGGTGGCGAACGTGATCGACTACCGCAACAGCAGTCTGTCGATCCCGGATACCGACCTGCGCCTGGCGCATATTCTCAGCGGCACACT
This sequence comes from Gemmatimonadota bacterium, assembly GCA_028873695.1. Lineage (GTDB taxonomy): Bacteria > Latescibacterota > UBA2968 > UBA2968 > JAAXHE01. The sequence continues at coordinate 181,123 of JAPPNU010000017.1, forward strand.
GGACCCCGACAAGATCGACTACCTTCTGAGAGATGCGCGCTACTGCGGGGTGCCCTTCGGCGAATCGGTCAACCGGGACCGCCTGCTGGGTTCTATCACGTTCGATCCGGCCGGACAGCGGCCCGCGATCACCTACAAGGGCGTCTCGGCCGTGGAAGCGCTGATATTCACGAGCTATCTGATGTACCGGAACGTATACTGGCACCACGCCGTGCGGTCTGCGAATGCGATGTTCAAACGCGCGGTCCAGGATCTGCTGCATCACCCGGCTTCCAGCCTTGGCGAAGGAGACTTCAACAGGGCAACGGAAGCCGACCTGATTCACCGCCTTGAACTGGAGATGGATCGGTTGGGTATCGATCGACGAAGCAGCATGATCGGGCGTCTGAAACGCCGCAAGCTCCACAAGGTTGCCCGGGTCTTCTTCTCCCGGGAAAAGGAAGAGGGCCTGACCGCCAGACTCGAGAGGTTGTATTATCATCCAGCCGACCGCCGGAGACTCGAAATCGAACTGTGCAGGGTGTTCGGCGCGAAGACCGGGCTCGGGCTGAACGGGGATGAGATTCTGATCGATATCCCACGGATCGGGAAGAGCCCCGAGTTCAACCTGAATGTCTATTTCGGATCCCACATCCCGCTTGACAAGGCCGACCCACTCAGTTTCGACGATCCGGAAGTCTCCATGCTCAAGGAGTACCTGATCGGCAACTTCGAAACCCAGGCAAAGGTCGTTCGTATCTTCTGCGTCGATCAGCCGGCGCTGCGAGACACGCTGAAGGCCGAGGTAATCGATCACATCATGTTCGTTTAGCCATCCACGCCAAGCGAATTGAACTCCTGCTGATGGTCGGATTTCATTGCACAGGCGGGTCTCCAACCTTCAGTCCGCCAACGCCGGTTCGTACCGTCATAAATGTTTGCGCCGGTAAGAATTACCAGCAGTCAAGTCTTCCGCCTCGGATCGTTCGATCGCATACCTGATTTGCGCGGGCCCGCCGATAGGGAAGGTACGCCTCAGGACTCTGATCGGTTTAGTTTTGTCTTGACTTAAACCGGAAAAAGTCCTTAATTCTGCACTGTCAGATAAAAACCGAGGATACAATCTGAATATGGCTGCAAAAGCCACCGACGAAAGGTTTCGTGTATGTGGAAGAGAAACCTGACGCTGATGGTCATACCCCACAATAGAGATCAGATGCGCCAGGTCAGGGCCTCTCGCCCCACCGTTTGGGGGCTTGGGGCCGGAGTGCTTTTGGGTTGTCTCGTCCTCGCCGTCGTCTTTTATGCATTGGGTTATTTCGTAAACCGGCATCACGAGGCGAATCTTCTGTCGTTGACGTCCGAGAATTCCGTACTCAGGGACCAGGTCAGCCGGTTGCAGCAAAAAGTGCAAGGCTTGCGGAAGAATGTAAACGACCTTACCGAAATGGACCGGAAGTTCCGCAACTGGGTCAATCTGGCCGAACCGGGCGACGAGGTGCGGAAGATGGGCGTGGGCGGATATAGCACGGGTGCGCCGGAGTGGGAAGGCCGGGTGACCGGAGACATCGGAAAGAGGTTGACGACGGCGAATACGGACGTGGACCAGCTCCTGCGAGAAGCCCATTTTCTCGAATCCAGTTTCGAGCATATCAACTCAATCCTCAGTCAGAACGAGATCGCCCGCCTGCATACGCCTTCCATTCTTCCGGTACCCCCGGAGTCCGGATGCTGGATTTCCTCGGGGTTCGGCTATCGGACCAATCCCTTTACCGGCGCCAGGCAGTTCCATAAAGGCATAGACATTGCCGGTCGTTCCGGCACGAAAATCCTGGCCACCGCCAACGGGCGGGTGGAGTCCGTCGGCAAAGACAGGTATCTCGGCTGGTACATTTCCATCGACCACGGCATGGACTACCGGACGCTGTACGCCCATCTCTTGAAGAAACCATCGCTTGGGGTCGGTCAGGTCGTGAAACGCGGGCAGGTGGTTGGCAGAATGGGAAGATCCGGGCGTGCGACGGCGCCGCACCTGCATTATGCCGTGACGAAGAGGAACGGGGACAAGGAACACCCGATGAATCCGAGAAAATTCATTCACAATCAAAAAAACCGGAGACATCGCCTCTCCCGATTCTAGGGTTTCCCGCCAATATGAACCCCAAGAAAGGACGCATTGTCAATGCGTCCTTTCTTGTGTCCCGTCGACCTGTCCATCTACCTTCGCGTCCGGACCAGAAGGACCGCGCCCAGGCTCAAAAACAGCAGATTGGCGGCCCACGCACTCGAGAATGGCGGCAGGATTCCGTTCCAGCCCATTACCCGACCTGCCTGGATGCAGCCGTAATAGACAAACGAGATCAATAGACAGATGCCAATGAGAAGGGGCTTGCCCGCGCGCTGGGTGCGGGACGAGAGTGAAATACCGAATAACGCCATAACAAACCCGGTGAATGGAAATGAAGCGCGCATGTATCGTGCGACCTGTACCCGGACGACGTCATCGCCCATTCGCCGCTTCCGCTCGATAAGCGCGGTGAGCTCGGAATAACTCAGCTCGTCCGCGGAACGAACGTCCCGGCTGAGATCTTCGGGCGTGAGGGTGACATCGCGCGCCGGCATCGACCCGAACCGGGTTACCTGTTCTCGGCCACCATCCGAAAACCTTCTCGCTTCGCCACGCAGAAACGTCCATCCCCCGCTTTGCCAACGCATTTCCTCCGCACGCAACTTTTCGACCAGGCGCATCCCCTCATACCTGTCCAGCGTAACCTGTTCCCCGCGCGCTTCATTTCGGAAGTAGGTGCCGACGGAGAGAATCTGTCCGTCTACGTCCTGAAGGACAACCTGGGACACGATGGGCGTGAAGACGGCCCGGCGCTTGCCCTCGACAATTGCCGCACGTTTCCGGTTTGCTCCAGGCATGACCCGGTCGGTCAGAAAGAACGATGCTGTACACACGAGAAGAGCGGCCCCCAGAACCGGCGCGGCGATGCTGTAAAGAGAGATTCCCGCTGATTTCATCGCGGCAAGCTCGCCGAAGCGCGCGAGGTTACCAAAACAGAAGAGACTGGCCAGCAACATCGCCATCGGAAGGATAAGGATACCCATATAGGGAATGGAGAGTGCATAGTACAGGAATATCGTGCCGCCGCTCACGCCGCCGTCTATGAAGCCGCTGAGTCTGCCGGCGAGGTCCACAACGATGAAAACAGCCAGAAACCCCGAAAAACACAACGACAGGTATACGCAGAACTGTTTTTGTACGTATCGACTCAAGATGCGCAAAGACGCCCCCTCCTCAGACCGAAACGCCACCCGAGCACCGTTCCGAATACGAGCCATGAACCGCAGGCGAGAACGATGAAGTTGGGACTCCACATGGCAACCCACGGCGAGACATATCCACGATCGGCCAGCGTTTCCCCGCTGATCAGGCAGAGCCACCAGAGAAGAAAGAAACCGATACTGATTCCTGCCCCTACAGCCGGACTTCTCCCTCGTACCCGGATCCCGAGCGGGGCGCCGATGACAACGAAGACAATGCATGCAACAGGAATCGAGAGTTTCTTGTGGATCTCAACCCGGTACCGGTCCGCCTGCCGGAGTTTGTGACGACCGATTGCGGCGTCGGTCCGCAATTGCATGGCCAGGTTCGTGATAATTCCGAAGGGCCGGGCTTCGGCGCCGGGCCCGAAAAGCAGACGCCCCAGCACAGCGCCAACGCTGTCAGCAGCTTCAGCCTGCAGTTCAGACGCATCCCGCTGGTACGCGTCCACCTTTTCCCTCATCGCGCTCAAGCCCATCTCTCTATCCGTCCGGTAATGCGACATAGTGCGAATAAGCTGTCGACCGGATTCTCCGAGGCGCAGGTTTTTTTTCCTGAAACGCGCCCGGATGTAGACGTCGGGGTCCGCCCGGTCCACCCGATGCCATTCACCGTTCTCCAGCGTTACCAGCGCCTCGTCACTCTCGCCGTCAATTCGAACCCAACCGGATTCGGCCGCAATAGATACCGGATATCCGCCCGCTTCGTACTTGTAGATCAGGATATCCTTGAGCATCGAAGTCCGTCTGTCGATATCGCCGATCAGAATCCTGTAATTGGCGAAATCCTGTATGAAAATGCCGCTCCGGTCCTCGAGGGCCACCGTGGGGCGCTTACGCTGAATGTCTCCCATCAGCAGTCGCGCCCGATAGTTGAATTCAGGCAGTACCCGATCATTGAAGACGACCAGCCCGATCGCCAGCGTTGTACCGGTCAGGAATACCGGCAGTATCACCCGGTAGACGCCAATTCCAAGCGCCTGCATGGCCGAAATCTCACCGTCGGCGCTCAGGCGGCCGAAGGCCATCAGCGTGGCGACCAGTACCGCCATTGGGACTGCCAGGGCAGTCATCCACGCGGTATTCAGCAGAAACAGCTCAAGGACGACACCCGGTTCGATGCCCTTGCCAAGAATCAGGTCCATCTTCTGCAGGATGAGGTCGACGACCAGGAGAAACATGATCACGGAGAAACCGAACGCAAACGGCATGATATGTTCTTTCAACACGTACCTGGACAGCACCATGTCCAACTCCATGGAACCGTGTGTTTTCAAAAGAGTTAAAGATCCTGACACCGAATGACGCAAGAATATACCGGAATTTTTCTTCTCCGGTAGCTCTTTCTGGACCCGTCCCCTGTCCGGTACGTAGATTTATCTTCATAACTAACTGTTTCTGCTTGTCTTACTTATGAATCATCCGGATCGGGTTTTCCCTTGATCTTTAACACCGGGTTCGGTATTATTAGTTTGACTCCTTTCTCCTGACCACGACGCACAGGGCCGCCCTCGAACAAGCCATTCCAATTCACGCATGCAGATCCCATACATCTCCAGAGAATCGCAACGGCGAACGACCCTCCCGCTTCCCGCGATCCTCGCTCTTGTGCTCAGCACGAGTCTTCTGTCCGATTCGGACAGGCTCCATGCCGAACCGGGTGTTCGACTCTCTTTCGGAAGAACCCCCGCGCACGTCTTTCATCGTTCCCCGGGCAAGCTGACGTATTCCCGTTCCACTGCGTTTCAGCCTCTCTTTCGACAACGGCGGCAGTTCACCCAGACCGTCACCCGGCTGCTCAACACGGATACGGGTACACTCATGGTGTATCGCGCCGCCGGCGACGTCGTTCACGGCATTCCGGCGGTCATCACCATTAAGGGACTGTCCGCCTACAAGTTCGACGCCGACTTCCGTCGCGTGGTTGCGGAAAAGCTCAGTCTTCCCGTACAGACCCGTCAGGGCATGGGCGGGGCGCTGGTGGATATCAAGATACCCGTCAAGGTGCCCAGGGCGTTGAGCGTCATTACGGGTGAAGGTGACACCAATATCAAGATTACCGGATCGCGACGTATCGATCTGTCCGGCGTGAATACCACTGTGGGCGGGCAGGCACAGACCGTACGCGCGCGGGCAGCCGAGGGTTTTACGGTAAATTTCGAGCAGGAATCCCAGTTAAACGTGCAGGGCACCATTGGCGACCGAATTACGCTGAATCTGCAACAGGACAGTCGCGGCCAGACGGATATAAGCGAGTCTCTTCAATTCCGCTACGATGGAGACGAAGACGATATCATCCAGGAGATCGAGGCGGGCCGGACCTCCCTCAGTCTGCCGGGTACCCGCCTGGTCGGCTACAGCTCATCCAATCGAAGCGGTCTGTTTGGCATCAAGGGCCGCGGGCGGCTGGGCGGATTGGACGTAACGGTGGTTACCAGCCACGACCGCGGCGCCAGCAACCGGAAATCCTTTCAAGGTCAGGCCGAGGAAATCGCCCATCGAATCAGGGACTACGATTACGAAGAAAACCGTTACTTCTTTCTCGACCAGGTATATCGCGGGAGTTACCCCGGCGAACCCGCTCGTCCGGACCTCGTGGACATCAACTCCGTCCGGGTTTTCCTCAACGATTTCAACGATCGCAATGATATCGAACAGCGTGCAGGCCGAGGGGTCGCTTACGCGTTCTGGACTGGAGGAACGGCGCCGGAACCTGATGCCGGTGTGGATGGCGCGCAGAGCGGAGGCGTCGACGAGGGGTTTTTTCACGAACTGGACCGCTCCGAATTCCTGGTTGACGCCAGAGGGTATCTGATCATGACCGTCGGGAGGGTCCAGCGAAGTCACACCCTTGCCGTTGCGTACCGCACGGCCGACGGCCGGGTTTTCGGCGATCTCAATTTCATCCAGGACCCGTCAAATCCGGAAGCGAAAATCAGACTGAAACTCATACACGCCCGCCAGCAAAGGCCGGAATTTCCAACGTGGGACCTGGCGTGGCGAAACGTATATTTTCTGGGAGGCCGGGACATCGAACCTGAGGGATTCGAACTGGAGATCCTCAGGGACGTACCCGGCCAGGAGGCCGTGGACAACCAGAGCGGCACTCCCTACCTTCAGATCTTCGGACTGGACAGACATACGAACGGCGCCTCGGAATCCTCTCCTCCGGACAATCTCATCGACATCGACGGAGGCACGAATCTGCCCGGACTCAATCTACTGACCGGCCACCTTGTATTTCCCGACCTCGAGCCGTTCGGCGAACGCGGTGTCGGCGCAGAGACGCTGGCGGACGACGCCCGCGTGCCGGAGATCTACAACACGACCAACAACACAACCCGCGCCCAGAAAGGGCAATATTACCTGCGAATCCGGTCACAGAGCAGGGCCACCTCATTCAATCTGGGATTCGGCGTGATCGAAAACAGCGAGGAAGTGCTGCTGAATAATCAGCGGCTGACCCGCGGCCGGGACTATAACATCGAATATGTGAGCGGCGAGATAAATCTGATCGGCGAGGCCGCGGACCTCGCGGCCGATCCTTCCGCCAACCTGACGATCAACTACGGATCCAAAAGCCAGTTCGGTCTTGGCAGCGGCCAGAAGAGCCTTCTTGGCATCCGTGCGGAGCACCCGTTCAGAGACAACGTCTCGATGGTGGGGGTCAGCCTTCTCTACGGCAGCGAAAGCGCCACACAGCAACGGGTCCGCGTGGGGGAAGAGCCTGCGCGAACCCTGATTTGGGATATGAACGGCCGCTTTCGCTTCAAGCCGCAGATCCTGACCGACTTCGCCAACAGGCTACCGTTTGTCTCCACCCAGGCGCAATCGGCATTTAACGTCGACATGGAAATCGCTCAGAGCCTTCCCAACCCGAATACGAAGAACGTCGCGTACATCGATGACTTCGAAGGCGCCGAAAGCAGGAAGTCGTTTTCGACGGTCAAATTCAACTGGTCGACAGGAAGCTTCCCAACCCGGAACGGACTCCCGCTCTCAATGCCGAGGGGACGCCTCACCTGGTACAACCTTTTGGAACGGGACCGCATATCCATCTACGAGATTCAGCCGAGCCGCGACGATATTCCCGTGGAAAGCAGCATCATCGACGATATACTCAGCGTCCGGTTCGAGCCGCACCGCACCAACGGCTTTCCGGAGACCTCGCGGAACCCGGCCGGGGGTCTCCCTGAAAACTCCTGGGCGGGCATTACGAGTTACCTGTTCGGCATGGACTTCTCACGGTCCAAGTTTATCGAGCTCTGGGTCAGGGGGAACTCCGGCCGGCTGCATATCGATCTGGGCGAGATCTCCGAGCGGGCGGACCTGCTTCTCGACCACGCAACGTTCAACCCGCCGCCTCCCGGGCAGTTTCGCACCGAAGACCGTCCCCTACCCGGCTTTCCCACGGGCGACGACGTGGCCATACCCGAAGAGGACGTCGGACTGGACGGCCTGACCGATGCCCAGGAGGATTCGGTCTTTCGCCTGATCTACCCCGGCGTGACCGTACCCGACGATCCGTCGGACGACAACTTCAAGGACGTTGACTTCGACCAGGAGGACCTTCGTTTCCGTTACCCCGCGGGCGTTAATGGTACCCAGAACAACAACTCGGAACGCGAACAAAGACCCGATTCCGAAGACCTGAACCAGAACGGCATCCTGGATACGCGAAACCATTACCTGCACTATGGGGTCGACCTGGCGTCCGATCGGGGCTGGAATCCGGTGACGGGCGGGTATGACGGCCCTTCCGTGCTCGTCGTGGGCAGCCAGTCGGATCCTTCCGACAGGCCCTGGAGGCTGTTGCGCATTCCTCTACGCGGCAGCAATGCACCTCGCACCGTCGAAGGCAATCCGGATACCACTTTCGCCGCCGTGTTCGATTTCGCGCGAATCTGGATCGAACACGACGATACGACCTCGCTCGACATCTACACGATCGCCGCGGTGGGAAGCGACTGGCTCGAAGATGAGTCCCCCGAGGGATATCAGTCCGGGGACTTCAAGGTAGCCACTATCGGCACCGACAACCAGGTCTATCAACTTCCGCCCGGACTCGAGCGTGAGATCGATCCCCAGACGGGAAGGCAACTCCTCGAACGGTCTCTCGTTTTGCGGTTTGAAGACCTGTTTCCCGGCGAGAGCGTGTCGGCGTCGCGTACCTTTACGGGGGCCGAGGGACAGAATTACACCCGGTACGGTCTGATGACCATGTTCGTACACGGCGGTAATCCCACGTCACCCACGTACGAGGCCAATTTTCCCGCCGGACCCGATTCGGTCGCCGGCAGCTTCAGCCCGATCGAGCTCTTCGTGAGGTTTTCGCCCATCGGCGAAGACACGCTCAATTTCTATGAGTTCCGGAAGCCCATCTACCGGGGCTGGTCTCCGGAAAACAACACATTCAATATCGAGCTCGACGTGCTGTCGCAGATCAAGGCAAAACTCACGGACTTCAAGGCCATCGGGCAGTCGTCCGATACCCTGAGGATTTCCCTCCCGACCGGAGAAATCCTGGCCGACTACAACGCCGAAGCCAGTCAGATACGCGCGCGCCTGCACGGCGGAACGTATACAGTGCGCGGCAACCCCGCGCTTTCGAAAATCAAATCGTTCGTGGTCGGCGTCAGAAACACGGGAGATTTTCCTCTGGAGGGCGAGAACGAAATCTGGCTGGATGAGCTCCGTGTCGATCGAATCCGAAAGAAGAACGCCGTCTCCATGCTGCTGAACGTTCAGTCGACACTGGCGGACCTGGGCAACGTGAGCCTGAATCTGGAACGCAGGAGCGGCGACTTCCAGGATCTACAGGGGCGCTCCACGGGCAATACGACAACCCAGGTCAGCATGAACGGTTCATTCAATTTGAACAAGTTCTTGCCCGACAGGTGGAACACCGTCATTCCGGTCCGGTTCAATTACCTCCGGAACGGGTCCGTTCCCCGCATCCGACAGGGTTCCGACATCGTACTCACCGAAGCGCAGAAGAGCAGGGAGAGCGCGGTCCGCGCCTCCTCGCGATTCAATGTCTCGTTGCGCAAACGTCCGGCGGCGAGAGACCGTCGCTGGATTGCCACACTTTTCTTCGACCGGATCAACGCGTCGCTGAATCTCCTGACCAATAACGCGGTCAGCGGCGCGATCACGCGGCGCCGGTCCAACAAGGAGCATAATTTCAACGGGAGTTTCAGCTACGACGCCAGCTGGCCCAGACAGAAGGGCGCTAGAATCCTCGCCTGGGTCCCTGGGTTGGGTTCCCATTTCGAGGAAGTTCAGTTCTTCTACCTCCCGTCAACGATTCGTTATAACCTGCGTTTTGACCGGAAGAATATCAACAGGCGCTCCTACTCCGCCGTAGAAGGCGATACGTCCGACGTTATCGCGGTTTTGAACGAGACTTTCAATGTCAACGAGAGTTTTGCCATAAAGCTGACTCCCTTTCGGAGCCTTAACGCCAACTATTCCCTCGCGGTAAACCGCGACCTTCGGAATTCGTTCGATTTCGCCAAACTGCAGTTTGGCCGCGAGACCACGCGAAGTCAGGAGGCGCGCTTCAACTTCACGCCCCGCGTTTCCAAGTGGCTCAACGTCAATTCCGACTACTCTGCCCGCTATCGTGAGCGCCTTGAAACCGGGGGCCAGCGTATTCCCATCGGCAACGAACGCAGAGGTCTGACCGTGGGCAATAACAGCAGCGTCGGCGGCAGGTTCAGCCTGAACCTGCCCGGTCTCTTCCGACCTCTCGCACGTCCGTCGAAGGACCGGACCGGGTTTTCCGTCGTCCGGACGATTGGTAGAATGGGCGGGGCACTGGAAGCCGTCCAGCTCAACGTCTCGCGTAGACGCACGTACAATCTCTTCGGCCTGCGACGCCGACCCGAATTGAAATTCCAGCTCGGGTTCACCGACACCACCGCGTCGCCCCGCTACGGGTCGGGGGGCGTCACACGCGTCAACACCAGAAACATCACCGACAATGCGATTCTCAAGGGCGGTGTCCGCCTTCCGGCCGGCTTTCGAGGCAGTACCAATCTGACGTTCAATCATACAAAGAGTTTTGGAAACGCCAATACGGAAGAACAGAAGCTTGAATTTCCGGAATTTGGCGTAAACTGGCGCGGCCTTGGTGACTTTCCGGTGTTGAGGTGGTTGTTCTCCAGTTCGAATCTCAGCTTCAATTACAAGACAAACCGTACGTTCAGGGGCGACGGAGGGCTGGGCGACAATGTCCTGACCAGCGATACCCGGAGAACGGAGTTCAGGCCTCTGATCGCATGGCAGGCCCGGTGGAAGAACAGAATGAGCACGAATCTCCGCAGAAACCGCAGTCGCCAGAGCGACCTCAGGTACCAGCGTAACGTGGCCGCCGACACGACCCTGGCGCAGCCGACGCTGGAGGAGCGCCAGATTGGAACGACCATAACGGAAACGTCCCAGTTTACGGCATCCCTCAGATATTCACTCAGCTCGAAGTTCGTCAGGAAATTGCAAAGCAACCTCGACCTCACCCTGGAATACGGCACCAACACGAGCCTCAAACGGGAGATTCCCCGTAGCGCGGACGCTGCCGAAACCGAACAGGCAGTTGTGCGCCAGAGCGATGATCGCTGGCACGCCAGCCTTGCAGGTCAGTATCAGTTCAGCAGCAAGTTCACGGGAGGGACCCGCTTTCGGCATGAAAACCGGAAGGACAAGCTCCGGGACCTGAATAACAGGGTCTGGGAATTCAAAGTATGGGGAGAAATCCGCTTCAATTGAGATTACCCGTCCGCCGTTCAACCGCCACCGGTTCCCGCCGCCTCCGTCGGAGTTCGCATGTTTTCCTTCAATCGTAAAGAACGGTACGTGCTGTTGGGGCTGACCGCCGCACTGCTGATCGGCGGGGCGGTCAACCTGGTTGAACGGTACAGTGACCGCGACCTCCCGGACTTTCACGTTCAAAAGGGTGCGGTACCTGTACCCAACCGTGCGGAAGAAACTGAAACCGTGGAGCAGCACACCGGACCGATCGATGTGAACCGGGCGTCAGCGGGACAGTTGACGCGCCTGCCGGGCATCGGCCCCAAAATCGCCCGTCGCATTGTGGACGACCGAAATCAACGCGGTCCATTCAAGTCCGTGGATGATCTGTCCCGAGTAAAGGGTATTGGTAAGAAAACGCTGCAAAGACTGGGTTCGAAGATTACGGTAGACAGTCCATGACCAGGGCGACGGGGATACAGATCGCCGGCGATCTGCTTCGATTGGCCTGTCTGGAACGCACGTCCGCGGGCTACAGGCTCTGTGCGCTCTACGAGTCGCGCCTGGTCGCGCCTGTTCTACCGAATTGGCCTGTTCAACCGCGGGTCAGGCATTGCATCTCGGAGGGCCTACGGCAGGCATTCGCGCAGGTTGAGGAAGTCACAGGGACCGTTGTACTCTCGCTTGGGGGCGGCTTCTTTCACCTCCAAAAGACGCCGCTGGAACAGGCTTCGCCCGATGATCGACAGGAACACATGACCTGGGAGGCCGCGCAAACGCTGATTGACCCCGTCGACAGGTATGCCGTCAATTACCTTACAGTGGGGCGAACTGCGTTCTGGATTGCCATCCGCAAAGAGATTATCGAATTCTGTTCCGAACTGCTTTCATCGCTTCTCGTGCGGAAGTATCGACTGGAAACCGAGCCGATCGGCCTGTTCTACGCGTGTCTGCTGGCGAAAGGCCGTGCTGGATCCAATGCCGTTGTCATGGTCGGAAATCCCTGGTTCTATTTCGCCGCGACGGAGTCGGGCAATCTGGTTTCGGCCGAGGCTGCCTGCCTGCAAAACACGGGGCTGGTCGACGGGTTGCCGCCTGAGAACTCGCACAAACGCTCGAGACTGGATGAAACCAACGTTATATTGCGCCGCTGGCTCGACGGGAGGCGTCAGTCCGGCCGGAACAGGCCCGGATTTGACCGGATACTGCTATGCGGCGAAGAAACTAAGATTGCGACCCTCAGCCAACGCCTGGAGGCGGCCGAAGGGCCGGGATTCGAAACCCTTCTGCCCTTTTCTAACTGTACGACAGACACTCTCCGGGAATCACACCGGCGTTTCCTGGTGAACCAGTCTGCGTTCAGTGTTGCGGCGGGGCTGGCTTTCACGAACATCGCAAAGGAGCAGCTATGACTGCGGCGATCTATCCCGGCACCTTCGATCCGGTGACATTCGGTCATCTGGACCTGATCGAACGAACGGCGAGGATCTGCAGCCGCCTGATCGTCGCCGTGGGCCTGAATCCTGAAAAGCGCCCTCTGTTTTCACCGGATGAACGTGTACACATGATTCAGGAAGTCTCGTCGAAGTGTCCGAACGTGGAAGTCACGAAGTACAGCGGGTTGCTCGTTGACTTTGCCAGAAAGAGCGGTGTCTTCACCGTTGTACGCAGTCTGCGCACGACGACAGAATACGAACTGGAAATCGCAATGGCGGTTGCCAATCGTCAGATGGAACCCCGGCTGGAGGTGGTCTTTCTGATGCCCAGCCTGGAATTCGCGTATCTCAATTCAACCCTGGTTCGGGAAATCGCGCGGTTTGGCGGCGATGTGACCGCTTTCGTACCGCCAGCGGTTGAGCAACGGCTAAAGGCAAAATTCGCCTGAAGCGTCCGTTCCGCGACCGGCGTTTTGCGATCGCCCTGCATTCGTATGCGCTATCCATGCCCCGGTTGAAGCCGTATCCTCGTTTTGGTAATACCACGGCCCATGGAACACGCTCCGGGTTTCCGATGCGGATTGCCGCTGGCGCCAGCATATAGAACATGTTCATCGACCAGACCACACTTACCGTAAGATCGGGTGACGGAGGGAACGGCTGCAGAAGTTTCCGGCGTGAAAAATTCGTACCTCGCGGCGGGCCCGACGGCGGCGACGGCGGGAACGGCGGGGATGTGATCTTTGTAGCGGATGCCGCCCTGAACACCCTTGTGAACTACCGCTTTCACCGGCACGTTCGAGCCGAGCACGGGAGGCCTGGAACAGGCAAGAAATGCAGGGGTCGACGGGGCGCCAGCACCACGATACGGGTTCCTCCAGGCACGGTGGTCCGGGATGCCGATACGGGCGAAACTCTGGCCGACCTCACCAGGCGCGATGAACCGATGGTCGTGGTCACGGGTGGACGGGGGGGCAGGGGAAACGCACGATTTGCAACCCCCACGAACCGGGCGCCGGAAACCGCCTTCCCGGGCCAACCGGGACAGGAAAAACGTCTTGAGCTGGAACTTAAGCTTATCGCGGACGTTGGGCTGGTCGGGTATCCGAACGCGGGCAAATCAACGTTGCTTTCACGGATTTCAGCCGCGCACCCGAAGATCGCGGATTACCCGTTCACGACGCTGCAGCCAAACCTCGGCATTGTTTCGTACAATGACTTCGAGAGTTACGTCGTTGCCGACATCCCTGGCCTCATTGAAGGAGCGCACATGGGCAGGGGCCTCGGACACCGATTTCTGCGCCACGTAGAACGTACTCGCATCCTGCTGTTTCTTATCGATGCCACGTCGATGAACCCCGAACGGGACCTGGAAATCCTTCGTAGCGAACTCCATCACTTCAGCCCCAATCTACTGCAGAAACCCTCGCTCACGGCCCTCACGAAAATCGACATTCTGACCACGGACCAGCAAGAGCGCAAATGTCGATCTGACCGATACCTTTGCTTCTCATCCGTATCGGGGGAAGGCATTCCCAAACTCGTACGACACCTCGGTAGACTGGTCGAAGGGAGCCGCTCGGGCGAATCTCACCGATAATCCCTCGTCGTCTTCACCCGCCCCGGTCCGTCCGACGATCCCCTCCTCTTGCCGTTTCTCCTGAAAAATCTTTTCGAGCCCCGTACCGCATCTGAAAATCCCGTTCACCGCACCGCGTCTCCCGCCCCGGAATTCCGCCGTTTTTTCTGGTACTCCATTTGCATATAGCCAGACTGGACCTCACACGCATCACGCCTGGCCGCCGCAAACCTTGATTCGTAACTCATCGGGGACGTAAAACCGAATATATGCACGTAGATAAAGGCGATTTGATTTCGGATTACCCCGTCTACCTGCGTTGGACAGGCGGGCAGGATAAACCCGGTCACTGGACGTGAACTGAAATAACGTCCTATTAGACGACCCTTGCGCCCCGTTTCAGGGGTCTTCATCGCGTCGCCGCCTGCCTTGTCGACAGACAGTCGGTGCAGATTTTTTTCCTATTGGGGCATATGGCTGTGGCGCACAGGGCTGTTCCGCTAAAGATGTCCAAAGACATTTTGGATTGGTTGACCCTGCATTCGGTTGCCGGGCTCGGACCGGTCGCGTTTTCCGCGTTGCTGCGTGATTTTTGCAAACCGGACGCGGTACTGCGGGCAACCCGTGAACGCCTGTGTACTGTTCCCGGCATTGGCCCGGAACTTGCCAACGCGATCCATTCAGATCGCGACCCGTCCTGGGCCGAAGAGCAGCTTCGTCTCGCTGAAGATGCGGGTGTGCATCTGCTGACGCTGCGGTGTCCCGACTATCCGGGCTACCTTAGAGAAACCTACGCGCCGCCGCCAATCCTCTATGTGGTCGGAAAAATAGGCGTCTGTGCGCATCCCACCGTCGCGATCGTGGGCTCCCGCTCATTCACGTCCTACGGCCGGGACATCGCCTATCAGATGTCAGGAGAACTCGTTCGTCAAGGTATCACCGTGGTCAGCGGGCTGGCCACGGGTATCGATACGTACGCCCACCGGGGCGCACTCGCGGAACGAGGATACACCGCGGCGGTATTGGGCAGCGGACTTGACAGGCCGTATCCGCCGCAAAACAGGGACCTGTTCCATGAGATCAACCAAACCGGCGCAACGCTTTCAGAATTCCCAATGGGCGCATCTGCAGAAGCCCACAACTTTCCTCGTCGCAACAGAATCATCAGCGGGCTCAGCCTTGGCGTTCTGGTAATCGAGGCGGGTGAACGCAGTGGCGCGTTAATCACCGCACGGCTGGCGCTCGACCAGAACCGGGAGGTATTTGCGATTCCAGGTCCGGTTCATTCCGGACGAAGCCGCGGCACCAACCGCTTGATCAGGCAGGGTGCGGTTCTGGTTCAATCGGTAGAGGACATTCTGGATGAAATCCGTCCGCAACTGACACAGATTCCCTTCCGGAATGTCCGTCCGGAGCCGGCTGCGGAACCCCCGGAACTCTCACAACGAGAACGCCAGGTCTATGAGTGCCTTTCGCCCGACATGCCGGCCCACGTCGATGCGATTGCCGACCGTACGGAAATGCCGGCCGCCGGTGTGCTATCTGTACTGCTGTCGCTGGAACTGGCGGGTGTCGCCGAACAGTTGCCGGGGAAACGCTTTGTCCGGAAGCCGGTTCGATTCGGATAACGACCAGGGCTATGACCGGTTCTCGAATTCCGGTGGTTGGTACTCGCCCGCTGAACGCCGGAGATTTAACCTCAATTCCGCAAAAGCCGCAACGCGGCACTGCGACGAAACCCTTCGAAACAGGCCGAAATGGTCGTCATGAAGGACGTTTTTTCAGTTCACATGCAGTGTCCTGGTGTATCCTGGTAATCAGCAGTCTAATCGCTTTTTTAACAGACATATATTCGAATTAACGTCCTCGAAAAACGAGGAAACAAGGTTAACTGCGACACGGGTGAGAAGAATGCCCGGTCGCAATGCATCGACCAATACGAAAAAATACCCCTCCCGAAGTCGAGAGAGGCGGGCACTCGGAGCCGGTGGTCATATGCAGAATCAGAATCGACGCATCAGCCCCACGATTTTGCCTGCAATGCGGAACTCGTCGCGGCCCGGATGGACCAGAATGTCTTCGTACGCATCGTTTTCCGGGGTGAGCCGAACCCGGCCCGCGTCGGAGAAATATCGCTTCACGGTGGCCTCCTCCCCAATCACCGCCACCACAATCTCGCCAGGACTTGCCGTTTCCTGGTGGCGTGCGAGTACGTAGTCTCCATCCAGGATGCCTGCGTCGCGCATACTCTCGCCCTTGACACGAAGAACGAAGACGTCATCTGACGGCAGAAAAGAACGATCCACAGCCACGGTACCCTCGACGTTTTCAGTTGCCAGAATGGGCTCCCCGGCAGCCACGCGTCCGATAACCGGCACCTCGCGCGTTTCGGATCTCCCGGGAATGTCGCGTTCCATGTAGTCCGTGAGCTCAATTCCTCGGGACACCATTGGGCGCCGCCGGATGTAACCCTTTTTCTCGAGCGCGGCCAGCGTGGTTCTCACGCCATTGGTGGAAGCGATGTTAAACGCAACCATCGTCTCCCGAATGGTTGGAGGAGCGCCGCCATCCCGTATCTTCCGGGCGATAAACTCGTAGATTTCGTTTTGCCTGTCCGTCAGTTTCTGACGCATCGCGCATCTCCTCGAGAGCCGAACGCGTTTTCAGCATTCTGGAATACGACCCGTTCGAATCGAACCGGTCCATTGACGTGAGCACTGCTCATTTGAATATAGTGAACATTAGTTCATTCGTCAACATCAGTTTTGCAGAACGCCGCAACTTGCCTCTGCCGCAAGAGAAACCGATCCACTATCGAACGCACGCTTTCGCCAGACGGGATATCCGCATGTCGCCACCAGGATGCTCATTTGCAAATCACTGCAAAACCTATACTTAGATGAAACATAAAGTGCTTGACAGGTGTACCGGGTTACGTATATTTATCCATCCGGCGCATTGATTCTCCAGCAGTCCGTTAATACAGTCGCTCCGCAGACGAGGTATGGCGTCCCGTCACGGATGGGCTTTTCAGCGGGCCGCCAGAAAAAGGGTGGCGTCACTTGAAGGCTTTGCGTTACTCAGACTGGACCCTTTTCGGATGGCACGGGCTGAAACTCGAAGTGCCGCTGGAATGGAACCCCGGAAAGATAGCGGGCGATTTCAATGCAGGTAGCGTTCGCCTTGATGACCCCACGCTGGCCAGACTGGAAATGGAGTGGAAAGATGCCCGGGGTGACGAGCGCGTCGCACCCATTGTGGACCGCTTTGTCGATGGACTTGCCCAGAGCGCCCGCAAGGAAAAGAAACGCATCGACATCAACCGCAATCCCGACGCAGGATGGATTGATCTGCCGGATGCGCGTTCTCCAGTCTTTTTCGCCTGGCAGGCCGAGTACCTCGTCCACGCGCTTGTATTCTACAGTCTGCCCTCCGGCCGGCTCCTGTTCGTCAGAATACGGACAAAACCGGACGAGGACGCACGAGACAATATCAGCAGGATTCTGAATTCAATTCGGGATACCTCACCCGACGGCCACCGGACGTGGGCGCTATACGATCTCGTGTGTTCTTCGCCTCCCCCGTTTTCCCTGGAGACCTACGAGCTCAAATCCGGACACCTTCGACTCTGTTTTCATCACGGCCAGAATATGCTTCAGGTCGACCGGCTGAGCCTTGCACGGGTACTCCTTAAAAGGCGTACACTTCTGGAGTGGTACCAGGAATTCTTCCGCAAGAGCCTCCGGCATGTCAATCTGGACGTCCTCGAGACCGAATTCGGCAATCACCCCGGTCTGCAGATTCGCGGAAAACCCAAGAGCCGCTGGCGGGGTCTGCTGATGCCTCTTCCGTTCTGGAACGTCAGGCCGCGTCTGAACATGGAAGCCCGCGTCTGGACCTGCAGTCACGTAAACAAGATTTACGCGGTCCACACGTACTACAAGAAACAGAAGGATGCCGCGGACATCGAACGTGCGCGCAACTCCGTGATCTGCCACCAGGATGCCGATCCGGCATTCACGAAATCCTGACGGGCGGAACGTCTCTGTCCCTGTATCACAGGAAGCCCCATGTCCCTGTTCTCCCTGAAGAGACAGCCCAAGATAAGTCGGGAGGCGATGTTCAACTCCAAACCGGCCCGGAACAACCAGCTGGAATGGAAAACGAACAACGAAGACGAGGTGACCATTACATTGAGGCGCGCGGATACCACTAAAGTGAAGATCCTTTCCAGGATATTCTGGGTGCCCGAAAAACGAACGCTGGTCCTCGATGAGATCGGCTCTCAGGTCTGGAATATGTGCGACGGCCGCACGTCCGTGGCCGCCATGATCAAGCGCTTGTGCGACACCCACAAGCTCAATGCAAAGGAAGCAGAAATCTCTCTACTGAGTTACCTCCGAACCCTGGGACGCAAGAATCTGCTCGGATTTTTTGTCGAAAAAGGCGATCTGAAAAAAAAGAAACGAAGCGCCAGCGGAAAGGCCTGGGGATAGCGGACAGATACGGATCTCCTGAAAACAGCCCCGCGATCCAGAATCGCGGGGCTGTTTCTGTGTCTGTTCTGAGAGTACCGGGACTCACGTGACGCGGTCCAGATCGGACCCGCCCGACGGGCCGGCACACCGGGTTACCGCATCATGGCCTGAACGGCATCACCTCCGTTCAGGAAGATCGCGGTAGACGTTTCGGCCAGATCGGCCAGTGGCGCCCAATAGACGCCAAACAGCAGCGTACCCACAAACAGTACCGCCAGAGTTGCCGTGGCGAACGGGGATATGACGACGGGTGTATCTGAGCGGGGCTTATCAAGGTACATGGCGCGCACAACCCTCGCATAGTAATACAGGGAAACGGCGCTGTTCAGCGCACCCACGACGGCCAACCAGTAAAGCCCACCGTCTACAACAGCGGCAAACAGATACACTTTTCCGACAAAGCCCGCGGTCGGCGGCAGACCGGTGAGAGAGAAGAGAAATGCGGACATGGCAAGTGCAATCCAGGGCGACCGCCAGCCCAGGCCGCTGTAATCCCCGATATCCTCGCTTCCGATTTTTTCGGCCAACAACAGTACAACCAGGAACGCACCGAGGTTCATGAACAGATAGGCGCCCGCATAAAACATCACTGCCTTCAGGCCGGCGGACGACAACATCACCACGCCCATCATCATATAGCCCGCGTGGGCGATACTGGAGTACGCGAGCAGCCGCTTCAGGTTGCGCTGCCAGATGGCCGTCAGATTGCCCAGCGTCATCGTAAAAGCCGAAATCAGGGCGAGCAACTGCGGCCATGCCGCACCTAACGCGACACCCGTGCCCGAAGCGCCGTCGAAAGCGGAGAGACCCACGTAGAAGAACCGCGCCAGCATGGCGAATCCGACCGCCTTCGGTGCGACCGAGAAAAACGCCGTCACGGGCGTCGGCGCACCCTCGTAGACGTCAGGACACCAGAAGTGAAACGGAACCGAAGCCACTTTGTATCCGAACCCGGCCATCGCGAGCGTCGCGCCGAGAAACAGCGTCAGCTCGTAAGGCGCCGTCGTTCCAAGACTCGTGGCAATCCCATAGATATCCAGTGTGCCCGTCAGGCCGTAGATCAGGGAGAATCCATAGAGCATGATGCCGGAAGACACCCCGCCGTAAACGACGTATTTCAGCGCTGCCTCGTTGGATCGCCGGACCCGCTTCTGATAACCTGCCAGAACGTAGGACGGCAGACTGACGAGTTCAAGCGCAAGATACATCATCAGCAGATTGGTCGCGCCGGCCATCAGAAAGCCGCCCAACCCGACAGAAAGGAAGAGCGCGTAGAATTCACCCATGCGGTCGGCGTCGATGTCTCGCGATTGCAGGCCGAACAGCGTGACCACGATGGTCGTGACCACGATAACAAGCTTGAAGAACAGGGCAAAGCCATCCAGGGCGATCATGCCCATGAACAGCGACCTGGGCGGCTCGTCGTACAGGTCCGCGATCGAAAACAGGCAGACTACGAGAACAAGAAGCGTGAGGCACGTCAGCAACGCCTTCTTATTTGCGGTCAGAATCAGATCGACGGTCACGATGCCTATAATTGCGACCGTAATGATGATCTCCGGCCAGATGTATTGCAGGCCGTCCAGATTCACCGCGATCGCGTATTTGATGGCCTCGGCCAAGAGATCGTACCTCCCATCGGGTCGGGCTTAGAATCCGCCTTGAAATGCAGCGCAGCTCCCGAATGTCGAACTGTCGTTTCAGATCCTACCGCTGCAACGCGGACATAACCGGCCCGTTCAGATCCTTTACAAGCTCCCCGAGCGACTGCGCCAGCAGGTCCAGCACGGGCGCAGGATAAATGCCCAGGACGATTACGATGACCGCCAGCGGAGCCAGACTGAAAATCTCACGCCCGTTAATTTCGGGCAGATCTTTCCACCGTTCATTGAACGGCCCCATGAACAGACGTTGAAATGCCCACAGCATGTACGCCGCACCGAGGAGGACGCCCAGTGTACCCAGGATCGTCATGGTGCGGTGGACCTGGAATGCGCCCAGGAAACAGAGGGCTTCGCTGATAAACCCTGAAAGACCGGGCAGACCCAGCGCGGCGAAGTATGCCACCATCGTGAGACTGCCGTACACCGGCATGTGCGACCACAACCCGCCGAATCCCAGCTTCCCGCGCAAATCCGGATCTTCGTAATCGTTGGGATATACAATATACCGGTGATGCGCCCGATCGTAGATGACGCCAACGAGAAGAAACAACATCGCCGTGATGGTGCCGTGATTGAACATCTGAAATACCGCGCCGTTGATTCCGTGTGGCGTGAAGGACGACATGCCGAGCATCACAAAACCCATGTGACTGATACTGGAATACGCCACCAGTTTCTTCAGATCCGTCTGCGCCATTGCGACAAGTGCGCCATAGATGATGTTGATGACCCCGATCACGGCAAGAAAATAGCTGAAATCGCGTGTGACATCGGGCAGCATGGGGTAATTGAACCGTAAAATACCGTAGGTACCCATCTTCAGGAGTACCCCCGCCAGAATGACGCTGATGGCCGTAGGCGCTTCGACGTGGGCGTCGGGGAGCCAGGTGTGGAACGGAAAGAGCGGCACCTTGATGGCAAATCCGATGAACATGGCAATCCAGATGATGACGGGAGCCGAATACCCGAAAATCATGCCGGCCCGAAGCCATTCGGAGTGGTTGGCCTGGTCCATCATGACCAGCATATTGAATGTATGTTTTCCCGTACCCGGATCGGTGACGTTGAAGTAAAATGCGAGCATGACCAGCAACAGCAAGACGCTCCCGGCAAGTGTATACAGAAAGAACTTGATGGCGGCATATTCCTTTCGGGGCCCTCCCCAGATCCCGATCAGAAAGTACATGGGCAACAGCATCACTTCCCAGAACACGTAGAACAGGAAGAAGTCCAGCGACACGAACACACCCTGCATGCCGGTCTCGAGCAGCAGGAAGAGTGCGAAATAGCCCTTGACCCCTCGGTTGATGGCCCAGGATGCGGGGACGCAAAGGAAACCCAGCAACGCCGTCAGCAGCACCATCGAAACGCTCAGGCCGTCGATGCCCATATAATACTGGATGTTGAACGATTCGATCCAGGGAAGCTGCACTTCATACTGCATGCCGGGTACGGACCGATCGAAATCCTGAAACAACCAGATGGCCAGCAGGAGGCAGAGTCCGGTTGCAGCGAGCGCTACCCTGCGAATCGCATCGACAGCCCTGCCGGGCATCAGCAGAATCACCACTGCCCCGAGAACGGGAACGAAGGTCAAGAGTGTAAGAATCCACTGATCCATCTGTCGGCTACCTCCCTCATCGATATCGTAGAACAAATCGCGGACGGAATAACGGTCCGCCCGGTACAAGTGCCGGTCTCCTGTTCGCGGCCCGGAACCGGCGCAGCGAACTTCACCGCGTTGTTCCGAATTCCCCGCGTCCGGTCACGTTACCATCAATCTGATCACCATCAGGACCAGAATACCTCCCATAACCAGAACGACGTAGGTCTGCAGTCGGCCGGTCTGAATACGTCTCAGCCCGCTGCCGGCCCACCTGATCACCCCCGCGACGGCGTTTACAAGCCCGTCGACCACCCATTCGTCGAACAGTCGATCGATAAACGAGATACCCCGGGTCAGCGTGGCCGCCAGATTCACGAGCCCGTCGACAATGTGAGCGTCGAACCAGTTCAATACCGTTCGTCCGACCATGACCGCACGGACAAAGCTGGCTTCGTAGAGTTCGTCGAAATACCACTTGCGGTTCAACACCCGGAATATCCCGCCCCCCTGAAGCAATGTCGCCTCCCGGGCGATCATCTCCTCTCGCCGGTTATAGTACTTCCGGTAAGCCGTGTAGATGCCGGCGCCGGCGACCAGCAGCGAAAGGACCATCGCCGGGTAATGCGCGGCATGCGCGGCGTCGCCGGCTGAAACCGCAGCGTGTACCTCTGCTCCGGGTTCGATGGGCAACGGCTCGCCGCTGCCCGCGAGCAGACCCGATTCAGGCCGCTTTACGAGATGTTGGAACCAGCCCTCCCCGCCCAGCGGGTTCCAGGCATAGAAGATCCAGATACTCAGCACCGCCAGCACGATAAGCGGGACCGTCATCACGCGGGGAGACTCGTGGGCGTACTCGACAAGGGTTTTCTCTCCGGGTTTTCCATAGAACGTGAGAAAGACAAGCCGGAACATGTAAAACGCCGTAAGACCTGCGGCCGCAAATCCCAGCAGCGGCAGCAGGAAATGTACCGGCCGGGAGAAACCACCGAAACCCAGCGCTCCGGCCAGTATTGCGTCTTTGCTCAGGAATCCGGAGGTCAGCGGCACCCCCGCCAGGGCAACGGTCGCGATCAGAAAGGTCCAGAACGTCAGCGGCATTTTCTCTCGAAGCCCGCCCATATTCCGCATATCCTGCGGATCGCTTTCGATGTGCGTCTTGTGGAACGCGTGTTCCACGGCGTGAATTACGCTTCCCGATCCGAGAAAGAGGCACGCCTTGAAAGCCGCGTGCGTCATCAGGTGAAAAAATCCCGCCACGTACGCGCCCACGCCCAGACCCATGATCATATATCCAAGCTGGCTGATGGTGGAGTAAGCGAGGACGCGCTTGATATCGTACTGCGCCACGGCGATGGTCGCGCCCAGAATCGCCGTAATCGCGCCGATGTAGGCAATCGCCACCAGCGCATCGGGCGTCAGAATCGGGAACATGCGCGTAACCATATAAACGCCGGCAGCAACCATCGTAGCGGCGTGGATCAACGCGCTGACGGGGGTCGGACCCTCCATGGCGTCCGGCAGCCAGACGTGCAATGGAAACTGTGCCGACTTGCCAACGGCGCCGCAGAACAGACACAGGCCGGCAACCGTAAGCAGGCCTCCGCTCAGACGTCCGCCGGCAACCCCGTCGTAGACACTCGCGAAGTCGAATGCGCCGACCTTCCAGAATACGATCATGATGCCGATAAAAAAGCCAAGATCGCCAACGCGATTTACCAGGAACGCTTTCTTGCACGCCGCAGCCGCCGAGGGTTTCTCATACCAGAAGCCGATCAGCAGATAGGAAGACAGCCCTACAAGTTCCCAGAACACGTAAAGTAGCAGGAAATTGTCAACCAGAACCAGTCCCAGCATCGAAAACGAAAAGATCGCCAGGAACCCGAAAAAACGGGAATATCGGGGGTCTCCGTGCATATAGCCGACCGAATAGAGGTGCACGAGACCGCTGACGACCGTGACAACCATCAACATGACGGCGGTTATATTGTCGACCAGCAGACCAACGCTGATCTTCGCGGCGCCCAAATCCAGCCAGACCCATGAATCGAGCTCGAGCCGCCAGCCCGGATCGTAGGCCGAAAGTGACACGACGAAATATCGGAGAGAAAGTAGAAATGAAATGGTGATTGCGGCGAGGGGTACCCAGTCGCCCCCGCGCGGCAGCCGCCGTCCCCAGAAGGCCTGTACGGCGAATGCCGCCAGCGGCAGCACAGGGATGAAAAGCAGATCTAAGGGCATTCACTCCCCCGAAACTTTCAGAAGCTGTCTCAAAATTCCCAGCGGTCTTCGCGCGGCTGCAAAAGCGCCGGTCGGCGTTGGTCAAACCCCCCCGTATAGACAAATATGGGCGGGTTTTCCCGCCGGCGCTGCGCGCCCCTCGCGCCTCATAACCGCCATTTTTTCGCTCGCGCTCGGGAACTCACCGGTAATTTTAAGACAACTTCTCAACCGCTCAATGAATCCAGTCTGTCGATGTTGACCATCTGGTAGTTGCGGTAGATATTCAGAACGATCGCCAGCGCAACCGCCGCCTCTGCCGCGGCGAGTACGATTACGAAAACGGCGAACACCTGCCCCCCCAGCCCTGTATCGGAAAACCGCGCGAACGCGACGAGGTTCAGGTTGGCGGCATTCAATATGAGCTCCACCCCCATCAGAATGCTGATTGCGTTGCGGCGGGTGGCAACCGCCAGAATTCCCAGACAGAAAAGAATGGCCCCCACGACCAGATAGTGCTCCAGGGTAATCATAACTCCCCTTCGTCCTCCTCCTGCCCCTTCCCTTTACCTGCCAGCATCGAAGCGCCGAGCAGGGCAGCCAGCAACAGCATGCCGGCCGCCTCGAACGGAAGGACGTAGGTTGTCATGAGCGACTTGCCAATCTCTTCCGTACTGGAAGCGGGCGCCGGTCCCCCGGACAACGGCCACGACGTTTTCAGAATCACCATCACCAGCAGCGCGAACCCTGCGCCGACGACAACCAAACTGGGCAGGAACTGCACCCGTTCGGCCAGCAGATTCAGGTCGTAGATGCGGTTGGTCAACATCACGCCGAAGAGCAGCAGAATAAGGATTCCGCCCACGTAGATCAATACCTGCGCCCCGGCGAGGAAGTCGGCGTCCAGAAATACGTACAGACCGGCGACGCCGAAAAACGTAAACAGCAGGGCAAACACCGCGTAAATCAGCCGGCTTGCGAACACGACCGCGGCCGCCGACCCCACCGTGACGACGGCGAACAGGTAAAACACAATCGTTGAGAGTTCCATATAACCAACAATCCCGGAGTCTACCGGCGCTCGGCAGGCTCTGCTTCAGCGGGTTTCTTTTCGTAGTCCCACGGACGGGCGTAACGGTAGATCAGATCGGTCCGATCATAGACCGACGACTCGTAATTCGGGGTCATCACCAGACACTCGGTGGGACAGGGATACGTACAAAGGCCGCAATAACAGCAAAGCCCCATGTCGATATCGAAACGCAGGACCTTGAGCCGCTTCTTCGTGCCCCTGGAGGTCAGTCCCAGATCCTCGTCGGGACCGGCTTTTTCACATTCTATATAGATACAATCCACGGGACAGGCCCGCGCGCACTGATCGCAGCCGATACAGTCGTCTATATCGTTGAACAGCTGGTTGCGCGCCCGTTCCGGCATCTGCCACCGCTCGTCCGGGTACTGCAGGGTAATCGATGGCGTGAACATATGCTTCAACGTGATATTCAATCCCACCCAGATGGACGCGGCCGACTGATAGAGATTCCTGAAATACGATCCCATTGCATCACCTATGGAGGAAAGGTCCTGTGATTCTGATTGAGATTACCCGCCCCGCTACGATGCCGTTTGGGCACGCTGCGTGCGCCCCTGCATCAACCCCCGGGCGGCCGAACGCAACAGGAAGGCGAGGATGACGGCCATTACGACCATCAAACCGACCTTGGAGACTTCCTGCAGCCACGCCGGGGCGGCGAAATGCCACACAACCGATCCGAGCAGACACAGAAAAGCGGCCGGCGTGAGCACCTTCCAGCCTACGAACATCAGCTGATCGACGCGCAGCCGGGGAAGCGTCCAGCGGATCCACATCTGCACCGCCACCAGCAGGAGACCCTTGCCGATCATCCAGATGGGACCGGCCGGAAACGAACCGCCCCAGGGCGCCTGCCAGCCACCCAGAAACACGACCGCGCCAACCATGCTCACGGCAACCATTGCCGCGTATTCCGCCACGAAAAAGAAGGAAAACCTCATGCCGCTGTATTCCGTGTGATACCCCGCAACCAGTTCGGACTCGGCCTCGGGTATGTCGAACGGCGTCCGGTTGACCTCGGCAAGGGAGGCGATAAAGTAAAGGATGAACGCGAGAAACGTGAACGGATTGCGAAACACGAACCAGTGATACAGAGACCCGGACTGCGCCACGACCAGGTCCTGCGTGCTCAGGCTGCCCACGAGAGGGATCACACTCAAGAACGCCATGGCCACCGGAATCTCGTAGCTGACAACCTGCGCAGCCGAGCGCATCGCGCCGAGCAGGGACCACTTGTTGTTCGACGCCCACCCGGCCATGAGTATACCCAGTACCCCCAGCGACGAAATGGCGAGAATATAGAATAACCCGATATTCAGATCGCTTACGATCAGGCTGCCGCCGAAGGGGATGCATACGAAGACGGCAAGGGTTCCGGCAAAGACCAGCAGGGGCGCCAGAATGAACAGGCCCTTGTCCGCCGCCGCCGGAATGATGTCTTCCTTGAGAAGCAGCTTGACGCCATCGGCAATCGGTTGCGCCCAGCCGTGCCAACCCCCGGTTCGCATCGGTCCCAGGCGGTCCTGGATGTGGGCGGAAATCTTCATTTCCATGTAAACCATAATAAGCCCGAGTACCGCGACAAGCGTTACGACAACGATGCCGGCGAGCAGCCCCAATGCCAGGGACACCAGGCCGATCGGCACGGCGCTCAGAAAGCCCACCTGATTTACAAGGACCTCCGCCAGCTCGAGCATTGGTTACCTCTCGCAATCCTCTAGCGGTCGATCTCGCCAAGTACGATATCGATGCTTCCGATGATGGCGATAATGTCGGCCAGGTAGTGACCCCTGGCGAGTTCGTCGAATACGCTCATCACCGTAAAGCAGGGCGATTTCACGCGCACACGGTACGGCGCGTTGGAACCGTCGCTGATCACGTATACGCCCAGTTCGCCCCTGGGATTTTCGCTGCGAACGTAACACTCCGCGTCTTTGGGAGGCCGCACGTTTCTGGGGACCGCCGCCTGTACGTCCCCACCCTCCGGGAGTTGATCGAGCGCCTGAGACACGATTCGTGCGCTTTGCTCCATCTCGCGAATGCGCACCATATACCGGTCCCAGCAATCCCCCAGGGTCCCCATCTCTCCCGCGCCGCAGGGCACGTCGAACTCGAACCGGTCGTATATTGAATAGGGTTCGTCGCGGCGCAGGTCCCATTCGACCCCGCATCCCCGGAGATTCGGACCGGTGATGTTGTGGCTGTACGCCGACTCCAGCGACAGAACGCCGACGTTTGCAGTGCGTTCGATGAAGATCTTGTTGTACGTCAGCAGGTCGTTGTACTCTTTCAGCTTTCCTTCGAACGAGGTCAGGAAATGACGGCAGCGCTCCACGAAACCCGGCGGCAGATCGTGAGAAACCCCGCCCACCCAGATATAATTGTACAACATCCGGGCCCCGCACGTCATTTCGAACAGGTCGAAGATATCTTCCCGCTCCCTGAAGGCAAACAAAAAGGGCGTAAACGCCCCGATATCCATGCCATAGGTCCCGAACGAAACGAGGTGGCTCGCAATCCGGTTCAACTCGCACATGATCACCCGGATGTATTCCACGCGCTCCGGAATCTCGAGCCCCAGGAGTCTTTCTACGGCCAGGACATACCCCATATTGTTGTTCATCGCCGCCAGATAATCCATCCGATCCGTGAACGGGATCACCTGTTGATACGGCAGATTCTCGGCGTGCTTCTCGAAGCAACGATGGAGGTAGCCGATATGGGGTTTTGCTTCCTCTACAATCTCTCCGTCCGTCTTGATCTCCAGACGCAGCACCCCGTGCGTGCTGGGATGCTGTGGTCCCATATTGATTGTCATCAACTCGCTGGTAAGGCTGTCGTCCTCCATGTCCGCTACCGGCGGCATCCCCGGCCGCTCCACCGTCACCTCTGTCGCCGCCCGCGAAATCTCTGCCATGATCTATACCTCAACCCGGATACCGCGATAATATTCCTGAACCTGGTAATCTTTGCGCAGCGGCCACCCTTCCCAGTCGTCGGGGCACAGGATTCGCCGCAGGTCGCTATGGCCTTCGAAGACGACGCCGAACATGTCGTACGTCTCGCGTTCGTGCCAGTTCGCCACCCGCCAGACCCCTTCCACGGTTGGCAATCGGGGATCCTCTCTTCCCATCTCCGCCTTCAGCGTAATCTTGTGCCGGTGCGTTGACGAGAACAGATGATACACCAGAGAAAGGTGTTCCGGATAATCCACACCGCTCAGACACATCAACGACTCGAACCGCATCGCTTCATCGTCTCTCAGAAAACGACCGATTTCGGCGATTGCATCTGCGTTCACCCGAATGAACGGATCCACGTTTTCGGTCAGATCCAGAACCCGGTCGCCGAATTCCTCTTTCAGCCGTTCGAAGATCTCCTGCGGCGTCATCGTTCGTCTCCACGCGCATCCCGGCGTCGGTGTCCCGTCTCCGGCGTATCTGACCGATCGGCCGCCGAATCATCCCGTCGCCACTGCTGAATGCCGGCAACCTGTCTCCGGGACGCAACACGAAATCGCCGAACCCGCTCAACTCACTTTCGCGATGGAATCGATGCGGATCTTGTCCTGGAGTTTGAGTACGCCCTCAAGCAGCGCTTCCGGCCTCGGAGGACAACCCGGGACGTAGACATCCACCGGCACGACCCTGTCGACACCCTTTAAAACGTGATAGCCGTGTTGCCAGTACGGGCCGCCGGACGTTGCGCAGCAACCCATCGACATCACGTACCTGGGCTCGGCCATCTGGTCGTACAGTTTCTTCACGCGAGTGGCCATCTTCAAGGTAACCGTGCCGGCCACGATCATCAGATCGGACTGCCGCGGGGTCGCGCGCGGGACCATACCCAGACGCGACCAATCGTACCGCGACGCCCCCGTGGCCATCATTTCAATGGCACAGCACGCCAAGCCGAACGTCATCGGCCAGAGCGAGGACAGCCGCGCCCAATTGACGAAGTAATCGACCGACGTCACAATGACGTTATCCTGGAAACGACCTGTTAGCTTTCCCATAGACGGGTCTGCCTCCTGAAGCGTCAAGCCAGACTGTGCAGATGGAATACCGTGGATGGCCGGAAAAGGAATCCGGTGAAGCATTTCAGGCGGAACGGCTCGAACGGGGCGCCGGCGACAAACCGGAACCGGACCGACGGATCAGGCGACCGGGCTTCCGGCCGCCGGGGCCGGCGCCTGCCGTGGTGACACCTTGGGACGTACCCACTCGAGCGCCCCTTTCCGCCAGGCGTACGCGAGGCCGAGCAGAAGGACGACCACGAAGATCGACATCGCGCCGAATCCGTACCATCCGAAATCGTTCGCCACAACCGCCCAGGGATACAGCAGGACGACCTCCACGTCGAAGATGATGAAATCCAGGGCGATCACGTAGAATCGAATATTGAACTGAATCCACGATCCGCCCACGGGCTCTTCTCCGCACTCATATGTACTCAGTTTCTCCGCGCTGGGATTCCGGGGCCGGATCAGACTGCCGATGAACAGGTTAACCACCACGAAGAGACCGCCGATACCCAGAAAAATGAGAACGTTGGCATATTGATCCAGCATGGTATCGGGCCTCCCCCGGCAGACGTGCGCAAGATTGCGCGTCGGCCTGAATCCATCCGTCTTACCCGTTCGAGACCGACGCCGTTAAATTAGCGAAAACCGGTCGCTGCTGTCAAGAGAAAAGCACCCTATTGAACGTCCATCCACGCGCCACTCAGTCATATGCATGGCTGCGACCGGATTAAACTTGACTTTTTTGTACATTTTAATCTTGACACGTGAATACGAATTGGGTATGTTAAGCCTGAATTCAGGAAACGTTATCGTCTCGCTACACAAACAACAACGAAACTAATCCTTTCGAGCAATGAAAGGAGCGACGGATGAGCGAAGAATTGCAGGAACTCGAAGAGCTCGCAACGAGAGAGTACAAATACGGGTTCGTAACGGACATCGAACAGGATGCCGCGCCTCCGGGTCTGAATGAGGACATCATTGCCTTCATCTCCCGTAAGAAAAGCGAACCCAACTGGCTGTTGGAATGGCGTCTCAAGGCCTACCGCAACTGGCTCCGAATGGAAGATCCCACGCGTCGCAATCGGAGCCGGCAGTGGGCTATGGTCGACTATCCGGATATAGATTACCAGAATATCATCTATTACTCGGCGCCGAAAAAGGCGGAAACGCTGCAGAGCCTCGACGAGGTCGACCCCGAAATCCTCCGAACGTACGAGAAACTGGGCATTCCTCTCGAAGAGCAGAAGATACTGGCCGGCGTGGCGGTCGACGCCGTTTTCGACAGCGTCTCCGTGGCCACTACGTTCAAGGATAAACTCTCCGACCTGGGGATCCTCTTCTGTTCGTTCTCCGAAGCCGTTCAGGAACATCCCGAACTGGTGAGGAAATACCTCGGTTCGGTCGTGCCGTATAACGACAATTTCTTCGCCGCACTCAATTCGGCCGTCTTTACGGACGGATCCTTCTGCTACATCCCCCGGGGCGTGCGATGTCCGATGGAACTGTCCACCTACTTCCGCATCAACGCGGCCAACACGGGCCAGTTCGAACGGACGCTCATTGTTGCCGAAGAGGGGTCCTACGTCTCGTACCTCGAGGGGTGTACGGCCCCTCAGAGAGACGAGAATCAGCTCCACGCCGCGGTTGTCGAACTGGTCGCCCTCGACGATGCGCAGATCAAATACTCGACCGTTCAGAACTGGTATCCCGGCGATGATAACGGCGTGGGCGGAATCTATAACTTCGTTACCAAACGCGGCGCCTGCCGCGGCGACAACGCCAAGATCTCCTGGACCCAGGTTGAGACCGGATCGGCAATCACCTGGAAATACCCCAGCTGCATTCTCCAGGGCGACAACTCCATTGGAGAATTCTACTCGGTGGCCGTTACCAGCGGGCGTCAGCAGGCCGATACGGGCACCAAAATGATCCATCTTGGCAAAAACACGCGCAGCACCATCGTGTCGAAGGGTATCTCGGCAAAGAACGGACAGAACACCTATCGAGGCCGGGTGCAGGTGATGAAAGGCGCATCGAACGCCCGAAACTTTACCCAATGCGACTCCATGCTCATCGGCGACCAATGCGGCGCCCACACGTTCCCTTACATCGATGTCAGAAACACGACCTCGCAGGTCGAGCACGAAGCGTCCACGTCAAAGATCGGTGAGGACCAGATCTTCTACTGCAACCAGCGCGGCATCTCCACGGAAGACGCCGTATCCATGATCGTCAACGGATTCTGCAAGGAAGTGTTGGCCGAACTCCCGATGGAATTCGCAGTCGAAGCACAGAAGCTGCTTGGCATCAGCCTGGAGGGGAGTGTCGGCTAAGCCCAGGGAGCCGACAGACAGCGAAATCTGGACAACATCCGTGGTTTACCTGACGGCCTGAACAAGCGCCCGATCAGATCGGGCTCCGCTCCCGACCGTTTTCCAGGGGGAACACGAATGCTCGAAATAAAAGACCTCCACGCAAGCGTCGACGACACCGGAATCCTTAACGGAATCGACATGAAAATCAACGCCGGCGAAATCCACGCCATTATGGGGCCCAACGGGTCAGGCAAGAGTACCCTTGCCCAGGTGTTGGCCGGGCGGGAAGAATATGAAGTCACCCGGGGCGAGGTTACCTACGAAGGCGAAGACCTTCTGGATCTGGACCCGGAAGAGCGCGCCCAGGCCGGCGTATTCATGGCCTTTCAATATCCGGTTGAGATTCCCGGGGTCAACAGCGCCTATTTTCTCCGTACGGCGCTCAATGAGTTACGCAGGGCGCGCGGCCAGGATGAACTCGACGCGATGGATTTTCTCGCCCTTTCCCGTGACAAGCTCAAACTCGTGGAAATGGACGAGTCCTTTCTCAACCGGGCGGTCAACGAGGGCTTCTCCGGCGGCGAGAAAAAACGAAACGAGATTTTCCAGATGGCCATGCTCGAACCCAGGCTTGCCATCATGGACGAAACCGACTCCGGGTTGGATATCGACGCCCTGAAAATCGTGGCCAACGGCGTAATTGCGCTTCACCGGAAAAACCCCGGGAGCGCGGTCCTCGTCGTCACCCACTATCAGCGGCTGCTGAACTACATCGTGCCCGACTTCGTGCACGTTCTTCTGAAGGGCCGGATCGTCAAATCGGGCGGCAAGGAACTCGCCCGCAAGCTGGAGGCGGAAGGCTACGACTGGATTCGAGAGGAATCCACGGCCGGCGTCGCCAGCGCCTGACAGTCCGTAGATCAAGGAGGTAGCCGCAATATGGGGAACGAAGGCACACACGCCTATCTGTCGGCATTTGCCCGGCTCGAGGATAGCCTGAACGGAAGGTCAGCTACGTCCCTGCACGCGCTTCGCAGGTCGGCGATCGGCCGATTCGAAAAACTCGGGTTTCCGGGCTCGAGGGACGAAGCCTGGTTTCACACGAATGTTGCGCAACTCGCCAGAACGCCGTTTCGTCCGACAACGCCGGAGGATGCACGCCGGTCCTGGAGGTCGGAACCTGCGTTTCAGGAACTGACCGCGTCGCGCCTGGTTTTCGTGAATGGCTTCTACAGCGCGGAAGATTCCCGCGCGGAGAGCCTCCCGCAAGGCGTGCGTGCCTGCAGTCTTGCCGAATTGAAGGCCTCCGAGGCCGACCGGATGGAAGGCAATATCGCGCGGCATGCCGCCTTCGACGAGCACGCTTTCGTCGCGCTCAACACCGCGTTTCTGCAGGATGGCGCCTTCATCTACGTCCCTCGAGGCACCGCTGTCGAAACGCCCATTCACGTGGTTTTCGTCTCAACCGCTTCAGGCGCCCCTTCCATTTCCCACCCTCGTACCCTCGTATTGGCCGAAGAAAACAGCCAGGTAACCATTGTCGAGTCCTATACAGGAGACGGGGCCTATTTCACGAACGCGGTTACCGAAGTGATCGCCGACGACAGCGCGAAGGTGGATCACTACAAGCTGGAGCTCGAGAGTCCGGAGGCGTTTCACATTGCCACAATGCAAAGCCGCCAGGGCGCCCGCAGCGATCTGTCCACACACGCCATCTCCATCGGCGGCAAACTGGTGCGTAACGAAGTCAACGCGCTGCTGGCCGGTGAAGCCGGCGAGGCCACGGTCAACGGCTTCTATCTGACGGACCGCGAGCAGCATATCGACAACCATACCCTGATCGAACACGCCGAGCCGAATTGCAATAGCCACGAACTCTACAAGGGAATACTCGGAGGCAGGTCCAGCGGCGTGTTTCGCGGCAAGATACACGTACACCGGAAAGCCCAGGAGACCGACGCGTACCAGAGCAACCAAAGCCTGCTCATCTCGGAAGGCGCCGACATCAATACCAAGCCCCAACTCGAAATCTACGCCGATCAGGTCAAGTGTTCACACGGCGCAACGATCGGGCAACTCGATGAGAACGCGGTATTCTACCTTCGCTCGAGAGGCTTGAGCCATGCGACCGCGCAGCGTATTCTGGTACACGCGTTCGCGGTCGACATCCTGAACAGAATCAAGCCCGAATCCGTTAGAAATTACCTGGAACGAATTGTCATGGACAAATTCGAACTCGCGCGGGCGGGCGGAAGCGCGCCATGAGTCCTGCCGCACATGCCCTGGCCGAACGGCTCTCCTGCCCGCTCGTCGAACGCACGGGGCCTTTCGATCCCCACCGCGTCCGGCGGGACTTCCCGGTTCTGGACCAATCCGTTCGGGGCAAACCCCTGGTCTACCTGGACAACGCCGCCACAACCCAGAAGCCCAGGGATGTACTCGACGTCCTCGAAGTCTTCTACGAAGCGGCGAATGCGAACGTACACCGCGGCGTCCATCATCTGAGTCAGATCGCAACGGACTCCTACGAGGGTGCGCGAAACAAGGTCCGCCAGTTTCTGAACGCGGCCCACGACCGGGAGATCATCTTCACCAGCGGAACGACGGACAGCATCAATCTCGTTGCCCAGACGTTTGGGCGAAGATACGTTGGGGCCGGCGACGAAATCCTCGTTACGGCGATGGAGCACCATTCGAATATCGTGCCCTGGCAGATGCTCTGTGAGGAGAAGGGCGCGAAACTCCGCGTGATCCCCATTAACGACGACGGCGAACTGCGGATCGACCGGCTCGAGCCACTGTTGACCGAACGCACCCGACTCGTGTCCGTCGTACACGTGTCGAACGTCCTCGGCACCCTCAATCCGGTTGCATCGATCGTGGAAAAGGCGCGCGAACGCGGTATCCCCGTACTGCTGGACGGCGCGCAGGCCGTCCCCCATTTCAAGGTTGACGTTCAGGCGTTAGGATGCGACTTCTACGCTTTTTCCGGGCACAAACTATACGGTCCCACCGGCATTGGCGTACTCTACGGAAGAAGCGAACTGCTGGATTCGATGCCGCCGTACAGAGGCGGCGGCGGCATGATTCGGGAGGTCTCGCTCGAAAAAACCACGTATGCCGATCCACCGGCCCGTTTCGAAGCGGGCACCCCCCATATCGCAGGTTGTATCGGTCTGGGCGCCGCGATTGACTATTTGAACCGGATCGACCTGGAAGCCGCCGCCGCGTACGAGAGCGATCTGTTCGCCTACGCAACGGACGCCCTTTCCGGGATTTCGGGTCTGAGGATCATCGGTACCGCGATTGAAAGGGTCAGCGTCATATCCTTTGTGATGGATGGCGTACATCCGCACGACGTCGGCACCATTGTCGATCAGCAGGGCGTGGCGGTCCGTGCAGGACACCACTGCGCCCAGCCGGTCATGCGCCATTTCAACATCCCCGCAACAACGCGCGCCGCCACTGCGTTTTACAATACGCGGGAAGACATCGACACGCTCGTACGCGCGCTGCACACGGCCAATGAGGTATTCAATTGATGTCCAACCTGAGGGAACTCTACCAGCAGGTCATCCTGGACCACAATAAAAGTCCGCGGAACTTCAGGGTCATGGTCGATCCGGACCGGTCGTCCGAGGGTCACAATCCCCTGTGCGGCGATCACCTGAACCTCTATGTCAAACTGAAGGACGACCGGATCGAGGATATCGCCTTTCACGGCGCCGGATGCGCCATTTCGAAGGCATCGGCTTCGCTGATGACCGACGCGGTCAAGGGCCGGACATTGCAGGAAGCGGAGTCGCTCTTCGGAAAGTTCCACGACCTGGTAACAAGCGACGTTTCGTCCCCGCCCGATACGGACGGGATGGGCAAACTGGCCGTCTTTAGCGGGGTGCGTGAATTTCCCGTGCGCGTCAAATGCGCAACGCTCTCCTGGCACACCCTTCTGGCTGCGCTCGAAAACAGCAGTCAGCCGGTGACCACCGAGTAGGCATCCATCGGGAGGTAATCATATTGCTCGATCGACTGCTGAACCGCATATACAGAAACGAGGAAAGCGAAACCCCGGCTCGAAAGGAAGACGTACCGGCCACCGACGCCGACGACGCGGCGAACACCGTTGACACGAGCGCGCTGGCAGCGCACGCCGCGGAACGCGCGGAAGAACAGCAGGCGGCGTCCGACGCGGCTGAATCCGCAGGCCCGATAGACACCGAAGCCGTCAAAGAAGACATCATCGCGGCCCATCGCAAGGTCTTCGACCCGGAAATTCCGGTCAACATCTACGATATCGGCCTCATTTACGACATCAAGGTCGAACCCTCCGGGATGACCCACGTCCGGATGACCCTCACCTCCCCCGCATGTCCGGCCGCGGGAATCCTGCCCGGCCAGGTAGAGAGCGCGACCCGATCGGTTTCGGGAGTACGTGACGTCATCCTGGACCTTACCTTCGATCCGCCATGGAACCCCGAGATGATGTCCGAAGCGGCGAGGCTCGAGCTCGGGTTGCTTTAGGCGGATTTTTTCCCGCGGCCGCGAGTATTCGCACCCATGGCGTCCTGCCAACCGGGCAGAACCAGCCCGTCC
Source organism: Gemmatimonadota bacterium (assembly GCA_028873695.1). Classification (GTDB taxonomy): domain Bacteria; phylum Latescibacterota; class UBA2968; order UBA2968; genus JAAXHE01. The sequence continues at coordinate 217,246 of JAPPNU010000017.1, forward strand.
GAGGGGACGATTCAGACGTTTACGTTTACACGGAATTCGATCCTGCCATGAAATTGAGCGCAAGCGAAGAATACGGGCTTCGGTGCCTGCTGCAGATCGGGCGCCGGCAGCGAGAAACCGGCGGCGGCCTTACCATATCCGAAATCAGCCGGTTCGAAGGCCTCTCGGTACCGAACGTCGCGAAGCTGATGCGAATTCTTCGGCTGGGAGGATTCGTCGAGAGTTCCCGCGGTCAGTCCGGAGGATACCGGCTCACGCGGCCGGCCGATATGATGGTGGTGGGAGACGTGCTGACCGCCCTGGGCGGGCGGATGTTCAATCCGGAATTCTGCGAAGATCACGCCGGCCGCGAAGGGCTGTGCACGCACTCCGTGGACTGTTCAATCCGGTCGCTATGGACGTCTATACAGTCCGTGATCGATCAGATACTCAGCCGCGTCACCCTGGAAGACCTGCTGGGAGACGAACAGGCCATGGATGCCTGCATGCAGAACGTCACCGAAGAGCTGATTCAGGTTTCCGGCTAGCAATCCGCTGGCCAAGCGAGGGTTACGCGAGGTCTCGCGTGTGCCCATCCACAACGTCGCAGGGACAGTTGGCGACTCCAAAATCTCCTTCAGAGGTGTTCAATGGGACTTGAGACGGGCCTTGGCGACAACGTCATTACCACGACTTTGTCCAGGATGATTAACTGGGCGCGCAAGTCATCTCTCTGGCCGATGCCGTTCGGCACGGCCTGCTGCGCCATCGAAATGATGGCCACACTTTCCGGACGCTTCGACATGGCCCGGTTCGGCGCCGAAGCCGTGCGGTTTTCGCCTCGCCAGTCCGACCTGCTCATCGTATCGGGCCGGATATCTATCAAGATGATGCCGGTTTTGAAAAAGATATATGACCAGATGCCGGATCCGAAGTGGGTGATTTCCATGGGCGCGTGCGCTTCATCGGGAGGTGTGTTCAATACCTATACGCTGGTGCAGGGCGTGGACCAGTTTCTGCCGGTCGACGTCTACGTGCCAGGCTGTCCGCCCCGGCCCGAAGATCTGCTGTCCGCGCTGATGAAGGTCCAGGAAAAGATAGACAGGGAACAACCTGCAAGGTCAGCCGTGGCGCTTGAATCCTGACCGTACCGGTATTGCCAAACTCTCCAGGGGGAAGGTCGATATGAATATCACCGTTACCGAAGCCGCGCAGAAGGAAGTCGTCAACCTGATCGGGAGCCAGGAGTCGGACATCGTCGGCGTTCGAGTCAAGGCCGAGGCGGTGTCGCCACTGCAGGCCAATTACCGTCTCGCATTCGTCGCCCGCGGACAGGAGGAGGAGGACGACACCGTCACGCCGTTCGACGGATTCAACATCTACGTAGACCCGGAAAGCGCGCCCTATGCCGAGGAAATTACGCTGGACTTCGTGGACAGCCTGATGGGCAGAGGTTTCAAAATCGAGAACCCCAACAAAGTGCCGCCGCATCTGAAGGGCACGCCAGCCGAAAAGATTCAGAACATCATCGACGAAAAGATCAACCCCAGCGTGGCCATGCACGGCGGCCACATCTCACTGATCGACGTAAAGGACAACAAAGCATACGTCCAGTTCGGCGGCGGATGTCAGGGTTGCGGAATGGTGGACGTTACGCTCAAGCAGGGCGTGGAAGTTCTCATCAAGGAGGCTGTGCCGGAAATCGAAGAAATCCTCGACGTGACCGAACACGCGGACGGCACAAATCCCTATTATCAAACCTCAAAATAGCAAGCGCATACTTCTGTACTGCTCTGGAACACAGTAAACGGCAGACTCCATGGGGCCTCCCCGTTGTCTGCCGTTTTTTTTGGAAACAGGACCAATGACGATCACCAGCCGATCGCGTCCGTTCAAAGCCGTACTCGTGTCCACCTACGAACTGGGTCGACAGCCATTCGGCCTGGCCTCGCCGGCCGCGTGGCTGCAGCGGGCGGGCATTGACGTGGTCCAGGCCGACGTTTCAATAGAGGACTTTCCCGGCAAAGAGGTCCGCGACGCCGATCTGGTGGCATTCTACGTGCCAATGCATACGGCGACGCGCCTTGCCGTTCCCCTTGCGTCGCGGGCTCGAGAGCTGAATGCCAACGCCCACCTCTGCTTTTACGGACTCTATGCTCCGGTTAACGAATCCTTCCTGAGAAGCCTGGGCGCACAGACCATTCTCGGCGGTGAGTTCGAAAACGGTCTGCTTCAACTGTGCAATCGCCTGCGCGGGGCTTCAGTCACCGACGGAGACCAGGAAGAACCCGTCGTTTCCCTCGCAAGACAGCATTTTCATCCACCTGACCGTACAGGCCTTCCTGACCTGTCGCGCTACGCAAGACTCTTCACAGGTGACGGACATCTCAAAACCGTCGGCTATACGGAGGCAAGCCGCGGCTGCAAGCATCTCTGTCGTCACTGTCCCGTGGTGCCTGTGTACGGCGGCAGGTTCCGGATCGTGCAACCCGAAATCGTACTGGACGACGTTGCCCAACAGGTAGCGTCGGGAGCGGGCCATATCACGTTCGGCGATCCCGACTTCTTCAACGGCATCGGCCACGCCCTTCCGCTTGTCGAAGCGCTCCATGGACGATTTCCCGACGTCACCTACGACGTCACCGTAAAGATCGAACATCTCCTGCAATATCGTCGTTATCTTCCCCGCCTCAAAGATACGGGGTGCGCACTCATTACGACTGCCGTCGAGTCCCTTGACAACCACGTTCTCACGCTGCTCGACAAGGGTCATACCGTCGAGGACTTTTTCGAAGTCGTGGATCTCTTCAAGGAACACGGACTCGTGATGAATCCGACGTTTATCCCATTCACCCCCTGGATTACGTTAGAGGGGTACGCCCGCTTTCTGGATACACTGGCCGGCCTCGACCTGATCGAGCATGTCTCTCCCGTTCAGCTCACCATCCGGCTGCTTATCCCCGGGGGATCGAAGCTGCTGGATCTTGCTGAGGTCCGCGGCCTGGCGCAACCGTTCGCGCCGGAAGCGCTGTCGCACCCATGGGCGCATCCCGACGCCCGCCTGGACCGGCTCCAGCTTGAACTGACGGGGCTGGTCACACGGCTTCAGAACCGGGACGCCGGCCGGCGAGAGATCTTCCGCGGGATCCGGGCGTATGCGCATCGGGTCGCGGACCAGCCGGCCCCGGAGGCGGATCTCGATGCGGTTTCGGCGCGCCAGTCGCTTCCCCGGCTCACCGAACCCTGGTACTGCTGAGCGGAACCAACCGAAGAGCAGTTCGCTCTTGTCTGATCTGAAGGATTTAATGGAAAAAGACCCGGCGTCCCGTCCGACCGGCTTGTTCACAGCGATTCAATCCTCAATCACAACGTCCAGCCGTCCGTCGGCCTCCCTGAGCGCCGTTTCCACCGCCTCGGGCGTCCTTCCGCGGGCGAAGATGAACCCCAGATACCGGTCGCCTTCGGGCAGGGGCTGAACGGGCTGCCCCGCTGGAACGGTTATCGCGACGTCGAGAATTCCCGGCACGCGCCTCGCACCTTCCGTCCCGCGCACGCTTCGAAACGTTCCCGGCATCGGCACCGGCAGCATCATCACCCCTGCCGCGGTATCTTCCCGGACTAATTCGCCCGGATCACGACCCGTTGCCTGACGCAGAATCAGTTCTTCCAACGACACACCCGCGCCAAACCGCAATACCCGCGAACACAGCCCGCCAATGGATCGCGCGGCGATTTCCACCACGTGGATACCGTGCGTGTTCAGCCGGAGTTCGGCGTGGACCGGCCCAACAGTCAATCCCAGGGCCCGTGCGGCCCGTTGCGCGGCGCCTCTAATCCGCGCCTGGACGCATTCCGCAAGCCGGGAGGGCGTAATGTAGAGCGTCTCGGCGAAATATGGACCGCACAGCGGGTCCGGTTTATCGAACAACGCGAGGGTGTGAAGCTCGCCGTCGACAAGCAAACCTTCAAGCGCGACCTCCCGACCGGGAATGTAGTCCTCCACGAGAACAGCCTCGGGCAGGTCGCCTACGGATTCCGAAATCAATCCCAGAATCCGATTGAAGGCAATTACGAAATCCGATTTTCGATCCGCACGAATCACACCGCGACTCGCGGAGAGAGAAACGGGTTTCAGAACGCACGGATAGTCCACGGTTGCGGCGGCTTGCGACGGTTCGTCCCGAATTGAAAAAAGCCTGAACCCCGGCGAGGGCAGGCCTTTTTCGGCAAGCATCCGTCGCATCACGTGTTTGTAACGGGACGCCCGGACGGAAGAAACCGGATTGTGCGGAATTCCGAGCGCCTCACAGGCCATCGCGGCAAGTACGACGGTCTCGTCGTCTACGCCCACCACCGCCCGGACGGGGTATTCCTTCGAATAGGCGACGATCCTGCCGACCGAGGCTGCCGGCCTGGCGAAGTCCAGAGCGAGCGTCTTTCCGGGCGTCAGCCTTGCAAGCGCCTGGCGGCGGTCAGATCCGACGACCACGGCGACGTCCAGTGCCGCAGCCGCGACCATGAAATCGTGAGTACGGTAGGTTGATGTTGGAATAAGCAGCAAAAGCCGGTCCATGGCGGACCCTGTCCATGCAGCCCGTTGAAAATGCACATCCGGACTGCTACGCGCTCACGTCGTCATCGCCGGAATCCGCGTCGGCTTCCGCATCGGCTTTCTTCCGGTCTCGTTTCTCCTTCATGGCTTTCACTTTGGACAAGAGATCGGGCGCCAGGTCCAATAACCCCTTGATGGAGCCTTCCTTTTCCCGGATGGGAAGAATCTGGGCCTTTCCGTCTTGAATCACGACAAAGGCCAGGGGTTCCACGGATGCGCCGCCGCCGGTGCCGCTCCCGCTGCCGTCCGACTTGTCGCCACCGCCACCCGCGCCGAATCCGAACGAAATCCTGGAGACGGGCACCACGACAGTGCCTCCGATTTCGATCGGCTCCCCCACGACCGTCTCCGCCTTGACGATCTGCCGGAATTCCGTCATCACCGTCCTGATGAGATCCTCAACTGACATAATACCTCCTTGAAGCCCTGTCAACCCGTCGCGCCGGCCCTGATAATGCCCTCATCCGGCGGATTCCGCTTGCGTCGTTCCGAAAACCACGCAAGCGCAACGTGCCATCCGAGATAAACGGTCGCCAACAAAAGCCTGTGGGGATAAATCCGGATTTCCACCCGGGCTTCCCCGTCCAGACGCTGTGTCTTGAAATCGGGCGTCACGTCAACGCTTCCCGTTGCTCCGACCAGCGACGAGGCGGCCACGAAGTAACCGTAAATCCGGCCGGTCGTGGCCGGATCGGATGCGCCGAACGTCACCCTGCATTTGATGCGTCGAAGACGGAAGCCGTTCAGGAGTCGCAATGCAGTCCGCCGCAGGGGCAACGACAACTCGCTTAAACGCCGTCCGGCCCGCACGAACCGTTCAACCCTTGCCGAAAATCCGTCCGAAACGTCCGCTTCCGCCTCGTCCTTCACGCGGGCGCCCCTCTTCTCCTTCCGGCCTTCTCCCCTTCTCAATGGCACAGTCCAGACCGTCCACCAGCCCAGAAGCGCGCCAACACACCAACCGCCGCCGGTGAAGAACAGCCGGATACCCGCCAGACCGATCCACGTCCTCAATCGGATGTCCAGGGTCGGCCCCCGCTCTGAGCCGTTTTCGCCGTGTACCCGGAGACGCACGGGCGCAAGGATGATCAGGAAGCACAAAAACAACAAGAGAAGGAGGATATCCATATGACCAAATCCCTATGCCGCCGCCTCATTCCGGCAACTTACCTTCCCTCGAGCGTCGAACGGATTCACTGAAGTCGTATCTGCAAGAATTGCTGTGCTCCAACGATCTCACCTCATAGATCATCGGGAGTCAATCCAGTACGTTTAGCAATACGGGACAACATACGAGGCCCTATTTCTTCCCGCAAATGGAATGCGAATACGTAATTCGGCCACCCCGGCCGCGTCAGGATGTGATGAGAAGTACCAGACTGACGCCTTATCGTCCAACCAATCCGCAACAAGGCAGCCAAAACCTGGCGTGCTCTTGTTGAAGGCCATCGATTCATACTGATCCTGCAAAGACATCACGGATTTCCGGTATTTCCTCGCCGTGTTCGATGCGATTGGCAAGAACCCGCAATGCCAATGCCTTCACTTTCAGAATGGCACCTTCTTTATCGTCTCCGTAAACGATCACACCGGGTAAATCAGGCACTTCTGCAATCCATCTGCCATCTTCTTCCCGTTCAGTTTCTATTCTCATAGATGACCCTTCCCTCCCGGAGTGCGGGTTTGATCACCAGTGCATGACTATCCTTGTAACGTTCCATCTGCGCCGGCGTGACGACGATTGCATCTACCGCAACGCCAATGTCCTGCCGAAAATATGCGCAATGGTTCAGGAAAATCAAACTATTTTATGTTGATCGGCGCGTCTCATCCGATATATTAAAGGTGCGGTGCCGACTGGCGAGCGCGAGGCAACCGAGTTTCCGGCCTCAGCCGAATCGGCGTCCATTTTACAGGAGCGCACCTGTGCAGAAAGAACCGATGGATCTGTTGGAAAAGATCAGGGTCTGGGTCGCCGCGGGGGAACTGTCCGAAACCGCCGGGGAGCAAATCGCGCTCTGGCTTACCGACCCCCGTTTTGCCGCGTCGAAGGAGGAAACCAGAAGCCTGATCCTCGCCGGAGACCTGAACGAACTGGAAGACGCCTATCGCGCGAGGATTGAATTCGGCACCGGCGGCATCCGCGGCCCGATGGGGCCGGGCCCGAACCGCATCAACCTGCGTACCGTCGGCGAGGCCGCGCAGGGCGTCTCCCGGTACGTCCTGAAATCCGGCGCCGATGCGCCGCGCCGCGGGGTGGTCATCGCGTACGACACACGGATCAACTCACAATGCTTCGCCAACGAGGTAGCCGCTGTTTTTGCCGGCAACGGTATCCGCGCCAGTATCTTCGAAAGCTGCCGGTCCTCTCCTCAACTTTCCTATTCGGTCAGGTCGACCGGCGCGGTGGCCGGCGTGGTCATCAGCGCCAGCCACAACCCCCCAGGCGACAATGGGGTCAAGGTGTACTGGTCCGACGGAGGTCAGGTGGTACCCCCGCACGACGGAAATATCATCGCCGAGGTCAACTCGGTATCCGCGATCAAAAGGCTCGATTTCAATCTGGCTGTTGAAGCGGGCCTCATCCGAATGCTGGATCGCGCCGTCGATACCCGCTACCATCGTGAACTGGCCGGACTCACCCTCAGGCCCGAACGCCAGGTTCGGGTGATCTACAGCCCACTGCACGGCGTGGGTCTGACGTCAGTAATGCCGGCGCTGGAAAGCCTCGGTTATGGGGATTTGCGCGTCGTCCCCTCGCAGGCGAATCCGGACGGCAATTTTCCCACGGTCCCCGACGGCGTTGCCAACCCCGAAGATCCGCGCGTGCTGGCCGCGGCTGTCCGGGAAGCCGCCGAGACCGACGCCGATCTGGTCATCGCCAGCGACCCGGATGCGGACCGGCTTGGCTGCGCCGTTCCGGATTCCGGAGCCGGGTGGAACGCACCGCTCGAGGATCTTGCGCTCAACGGCAATCAGATCGGCGCCGTGCTGTGCCACTACATCCTTGACCAGAAAAAAAGCCGCCGGGAGCTGCCCGACGACGGCATAGTCGCCAAAACGATCGTCACGACCGACCTTACGGCCATCATCGCGCGCGCATTTGGCGCCACGGTCGTGGACGACCTGCTGGTCGGCTTCAAATACATCGGCAGCCTGATCGCCGACCTTCCGGCGGGCGCGGAATTCCTGTTCGGCGCCGAAGAGAGCCACGGCTATCTGGCGGGAACGTTCACACGAGACAAGGACGCCGCGGTTGCGGCTGTCCTACTGTGCGAATGCGCCGCAACCCTCAAGGCCCGCGGCCGCACGCTAAGGGACTACCTGGACGAGATTTATACGGAATACGGTTACTTCCGTGAAATCCAGCGGTCCGTACTCAGATCCGGAGCACAGGGCAGGCGGGATACCGTTCACATTATGGAATCCCTGCGTTCTCACCCGCCTCGTCAGATCGGCGGATGCGACGTCGTGGAGATCATCGACAGAAGGACCGGGCAGGCGATGAATCCACGCACGGGGTCCGTCCGAACGATCGAGGGCCTGAAGGGCGACGTCATCGCCTTCACGTTCACCTCTGCCGGCCATACCCGGGTCACCGCCAGGCCATCGGGTACCGAACCCAAAATCAAATACTACGTCTCCGCCGCATCGGTGGACCATCCCCGTCTTTGCGGATCCTGCCTGGAGGAGACAAAAAACGCAATCGACGGTCTGGCGTTGCGAATTCTTTCAGGTATCGTGGACGAGGCTGAGTCACGCCTCGACACGGGAGACCCCTGAAACGCCAATTGCCCGTCGACGCGGCCTCGTATCTAGAAGATATCGCTCCACCAGTAGAATGGGCCTTCGCACTTCGGCAGAGATGCCATCCATCCCGATTCTGATGCATCCGTTTCGGCCGCCCCCTGGCCGTACAGCGCGCGCCAGAACGCCCCCTCGTCCTCGGGCGGGCCGTCGCGCGGTTCCCCGTTCAGCTTTTCCCTGATCGTTCGCCAGTTGATCCCCTTCAACATCATTTCATCATGGCAGCCCCACGATGCATCGGAGCCACAGACCGCTTCAAGCGCGCTTACCAGGCCGTGTCCGGCGGGAAGGCTGCCCTCGATCCGTTCCAATCCGTACCGGCGGGCGCACCCGAAGATAAACTGCGCCATACCGGTGAGCGCGCCGTCACCCGATGTCTCGGCGCATCCCTCCTTCACCCAGATCCCGTCGGCAGAGGCGTCGAACGTCGCATAGCCGAGCAGTTCAGAATCCACCGCAACGCCCCACTCAGGAAAGACCCCCCGTATTCTCGAGGGACCGGCACGCCAGTAGTCCCGGGGCCTTGTCTCAGGGCCGGTCAGGCATCCGGTACAACGCTCGTAAATCGCCATTACGGCATCCAGGTCCCGGTCGACGTCCAGAGCCGTGACGTGTGTGGATGGCCGCGCTCCGGCCTCAGACTCCAGTTCGATAACAAACGTCGGCAGCGGGATGGGCGTCCAGCCCAGCGCCCGGTAGAACGGCGTCCCGATAATCGTGAAGAGGAGCCCGACGTCGTACCCCGCCTCCAGCATATAGGCCTCGGCATTCCGCATCAGCGCGCGCGCATATCCCCTGCCCCGGTGATCGGGATGAGTCAGCACGCTGCCGATGCCTCCGGCGCGAAGCACGGAACCGCGCACCCGAATTGCCCGGTCCCATACCCGCAGGTGCGCCACGATTCGCCCATCAGCCAGGAGAACCCGCGACTGATCCATCCGATAGCCCGGATCGTCCCGCACGTATGTACGGTAGCGTTCAAGCGCTCCCGCCCCCTCGTCCGGTCGGAATACCATCCGCTGGAGCTCAAACGTCTCCTCGATTTCGTCCTCCCGGACGGCACGAATATCCATCAACTCTCCAAAGCCTGATCACGCACCGAAGCGATGCAGCTGACGCGACATGCATTTTTGGTTCCCTACGCGGGCGCGAGCCAGCCGCCGTCCACCGGCAACGCCACTCCGGTGATCCACTCCGCGTCCGATGACGCAAGGAAGACGCATGCCCTGCCGATATCCCGGGGCAAACCGAATCGCGGAAGCGGCGTCCGTTCGAGCGCATCCCGGATCTGTTCCTCGGTCAGATAGTCCTGAATGGCGGTTTCTATATACCCCGGGCAGACTGCATTCACCGTAACCCCGTCAGGCGCCACCTCCATCGCCAGGTCCCGCGTGAGATTGACCACGCCTGCCTTGGCGGGCGCATAGGCGGGCCCCCCGCCGCCGCCGAAGGAATGCACCGACGCGATATTGATGATTCTCCCGACCGGAGATCGTTTGAGATGAGGAATTGAGGCTTTCGACGCGACGAATACGCCCTGGATGTTGACGCCCGTCACCCTGTCCCACGCCTCCAGCGACAGCGTCTGGCTGTCTCCGGGTATGTGTATACCTGCGTTATTCACAAGAATATCCAGGCCGCCGTACGCGTCCACCGTCCGCTGCACCAGTGCCTCGACTGCGGCGTGATCGCCCACGTCGGTTTGGACAAACATCCCTTCACCACCGAGGCTTTGCACCTCCTCAAGGGTGGGTGTCCGGACCTCCTGCTCGTGGTACTTGCCCTGCTTCGGCGCCTCCCGGACGTCGGCTACGACAACCGTCGCCCCCTCTTTGGCGAATTCCAGGGCAACGCCGCGGCCGATACCCGAACTCCCGCCAGTGACGATGACCACCCGTTCTTTCAGCACCATCTGGGCCCTCCATTTCTATCAATACGACTGGGTCGGAACAAAAGGATGTACGCAATGGTCCCCCGCAGCGACCCCTATCAACGAATCCTCGCGTTAGATTCTCCATTGTCCCGGTGTCAACCCGAAACCCAGATCGGGCTTGCCCACGCCCACTGGTTGTTCTCCTGCGCCACCCGGACGTAATAGAAGTCGGTCTCGCGCTCCGGTCCGGCGTCTTCGAATGACAGCGTCGCCTTCAGCCGGGACTCGGGTACGGCCCGGTGCACGAGCATCGCCTCGGAACGCCATCCCCGGATAAACTCGCTCCTGGAGCCTGCCAGAAGATCCGATAACAGGTAGCGATATGTCGCACCGTTGCACCTGAAGTCCAGAGCGGCGGTGCGCGGGGCATCCAGTTCCAGGACCAGCGCGTTCGTCCCCCGCAGGTAAGGGTGCGCATTACCCCGGGTATGGGAAAACCAGGCCACCTGCCGGTCATCCAGCGCCACGATCCCGTGAACAGGCTCCTCGCCGGTTTCCGTAATCGCTCCGTCGGCCGAGGGCGCGAGAATGGGGTCGCCGGTGAAACAGGGTTCCACGGAAAGCAGCCGGCCATCCGACAGGCGCGCACTCGCGTCCCACCGCACCCACTCGTCCTTGTCGCCCCATCCCCATTCCACCCGCACCTTCGCACGGACCGGCCCGGGCGGCTCCGCAGCGGGCGCCGGCCCGAATACCCGTTTCAGGGGGCGGTTGTTCCTGATCACCTCTATCCGGTCCAGTGCGTCGGCTCCATTGACGGACACTGTGATCTCGCGGGCGCCGGTATTACTGGTTTCCTCACCCATGCTCGCGTCGTTAATGGCAAACCGCAACCCGATGCGATCGCCGGTCACCGCATAACACCGCCTGGCCCGAATCGCGTCCCAGATCGCCTGCCGGGTGAGTTCCGGCGCATACACGCCCGTTCTTCCCTCGCCGTAGTGCCCCGGATATCCCCCATGATGATCCGTGCCGCCCAGGAACCCGAACCGGTGACCGAGCGCAAGTCCGTGCGCCACGGTACCCCGATGTTGTCTGGGGCCCATGGTATGGTACATCGGGTACGGGCCGCCGTCCCGTTCGGACCCGCCGTGACCGGAGAAAATCTCGACGGCAGGCGACCGTCGTGGGTTGAAATGCGACCAGTTTATTCCCCTGAAGCCCGCACCATAGCCGATATGGTGGGGGTGGATCATGACGTCCTGCCCTTCGAACGCCTCGTCCAGCTCCTCCAGGCTGTCGCGCTCGACGATTTCGCCCCCATCGTCCAGGTAGTAGACGTTGTGGTCGCCGAAAGCGCAGGAGTGCCACTCGTAACCCAGAAAGGACACAAACCGCCCGGGCCGGTTATGCCGGCGAACCGTTTCCCGCACGTGCGGCCAGTCCCGCCTCAGCCTGTCGAAACCCTCGCGATGATAATCGATAACGAAGCCGTGGCGTTCCCGGTCGACCGGCATGTCGTGCCAGGTTGCGTGCCCCACCACCGAACAGAAATCCAGATGCTCGTTCGCCAGCCTGAATGCCCGCTCAAGACTGCCGTAGCCGTAGCTGATCGCACAGTGCGTGTGCAGGTCTCCCCAGTACAGCGAATCTTCCATCTCTCACCCGCCCATGCGGTCTCGCCGTGCGACGACCGCTGGAAATTACAGGACTGCCGCTCAGGACGACCGGAGCACGGCTGCGATCGACTCACAGAGATAGTCGACGTTTGCCTCGGTGATTCCTGCGACGTTTATGCGCCCTGACCCCACCATATAGATTGCATATTTCTCCCTCAGGGCGTCTACCTGTTCGCCTGTCAACCCCGAAAAGGAGAACATCCCCCTCTGCCTGGCGATGAAGGAAAAATCGCGGCGAACGCCCTTCCTCTCCAGGGTATCCACAAACAGCGCCCTCATGCTATTGATCCGGTTCCTCATCTCGGCCACCTCGTCCTCCCATTGCAGGCGAAGTCCGGAATCGTTCAGCACCTCCGTTACGATTTCCGCACCGTGGGCCGGCGGATTCGAGTAGTTGGCCCGGATACAGATCATCACCTGGCTCATCAGCGCATGGGCCGCCTCGGTAGAGGATCCAACGAGCGTAAGCGCGCCGACACGCTCGTTATACAGTCCGAAATTCTTCGAAAACGAACTGGACACCATCAACTCGGCGCCCGATCGACAAAGCGCCATCAGTCCCCGTCTGTCCTGCTCGAGCCCGTCCCCCAGACCGTGGTAGGCAAAATCCACAAGAGGGATCCAACCGCGCCTGCCCGCCACGTCCGCGATTTCCTCCCATTGTTCGGGCGTGAGATCGATCCCGGTGGGGTTGTGACAACAGCCGTGCAACAAAACGGCATCCCCCTGGGGTACGGTTTTCAAGGCGTCGCGCATAGCCGCGAAATCAAGATCGTTCGTTTCCTTCTCGAAATAAGGATACGTTTCAACGGCCACCCCGGCGTGTCCGTAGATATTGGGGTGGTTCGCCCAGGTCGGATCGCTCAGCCAGATTTTCGCCTGCGGATACAGCTTGTGGATGAAATCGCCTGCAACCCGCAGCCCGCCGGTCCCCCCGGGCGCGTGAACCGTCGCAGCCAGTTGTCCCGTGACGATTTCGTGCTCCGGGCCGAACAACAGGGCCTGTACTGCCGCCGCATATTCGGGCGCGCCCGAAATCAACAGATAATCCTTCGTGGTCTGGCGTTCGAGGATCCGGGCCTCCGCACGCTGTACCGAGTTGAAAACGGGCGTGTTGCCGTCGCCGTCCTTGTAGACGCCCACGCCGAGGTTGACTCGATCGGGATTCGTATCCTGTTTGTATGCCGCCGTCAACCCCAGAATCGGGTCCGCGGGCGCCATCTGCAGCGTTTCGAACATCTCTTTTCCTTTCCGGAATTTGGCAGTGTATAGCGGGAAAATCCAGGTTGGGCTGCGTGATGGAGGACGATTAACTGCGGTCTGCAACACAGTCGAACGTACCCTGCCTGAAGTCGGGGCGGACCCGCATCGATTCTTCAACCGCACTGCGAGCGACCCCCGAAGATCGGGGTTCCGCCAATTCGCGCCCTTCGAGTCCTCAGATCGCGGCCATCGCCATCCCCGGAGAACCGGGATCGGCCCCCCCGTCAAGGGTTCCCGCTTCCGGATCCAGGATGATGCCGTGTACGGACGCGATTCCACCGTAGCCGTCCAGCAGGGAATGGACCTCGTGGCCCATCGCCCTGACGCCCTCGCAGACGGAAGGCGCGATTCTGGAGTGGGCGACGATCACGTCGCTCTGGCAGTCGAACCTGGGCGCGGCGATCGCCTCCGTCGCCGACATTCCGTGGTCGATCACGTTGAGAATCGCGTGCAGGATTCCGGTCACAATCCGCGTACCCCCGGGCGCGCCCACGGTGAGGAAGGGACGGTCCCCCGCTTTCACCAGCGTCGGCGCCATGCCCGTCGTTCTCGACTTGCCCGGTTCGATCGAATTCACCTGCCCGGGCACGGGGTTGAAGCAATTCATACAATTATTGTACATGAAGCCCAATCCCGGCGTAATCACATCCGAACCCGATCCCAGCGAATGGGTGAGCCCCACCACGTTGCGCCACCGGTCCACAACGGAGATATGCGTGGTACTGGGCGGCTCATGAGGGCGCCATCGCGGGATGGTGATTTTCTCCCTGGCATCGATACGCCGGCGCCAGGCAGCGGCGCGTTCCCCAGACAGAAGATCCTCCACCGGAACGTCCACGAATGCTGGGTCTCCGATCAGATTCGCACGGTCCGTCCACGCCGCCTTCATCGCCATCGACACGGTATACACGTATTCCGCGGAAAGGTGCGCCATATCCGCAAGGTTGTAACCCTCGAGGATCTTCAGCACCTGCAGTATGGTCAACCCCCCGCCGGGAGGCTGGTTGGAGGCGACCGTGTATCCCCGGTACTGCAGGCCCAACGGCGACGTTACTGTCACCTCATAGCGATTGAGATCTTCCAGCGTCACGAATCCGCCGCCCTTTTCCATATCTTCGGCTATCGTCCCTGCCATATCCCCGCGATAGAAGACCTCTTCGCCGCCCTCGGCCAGGACCGAAAACGTCCTGGCCATATCCGGATTGGCGATCAGTTCGCCCCCTCCCTCGTGGGGCGACGACGCGACCGTTGTCCAGGGTGACGTTTCAGGAGTTGGAATCTGTTTCCACGCGGCCGCCGTTGCGCGGGTCACCTCGTAACCGCCGGCTGCGACCGCGATGCCGGGCTGGAGGGTATCCGACCACGGCATCGTACCGTAATCCGTCTGGGCCCTGTAAAGACCTGCCACCGTACCGGGAGTCGTCACCGCGCCGTACCCGCGGTCGTTGACCTGGCCCTTCAGCGTGTAACCGTATCCCGTGGCGTTCTCACGGAGAATCTCGGGTTCCCACATGTCGGACCGAACCCGCGCGCCCGCCTTCCCGTGAAAATCCAGAATCGTATCGGATTCCGGCGTATGGACGTACATCATCCCGAAGCCGCCGACGCCGCAACTGCGCGGTGTGGTCACCATCTGGACAAATGCCGCCGATACGGCCGCGTCGACGGCATTTCCGCCTTCGGCCAGTACCCTGACACCGGCGTCTACGGCCAGCGGCTGCGGCGCTGAAACCATGCCTTTCACATGATTTCCTTTCATTTCAGTTCGGTGGAAAAAACGCAGGTTGAGGCGAAAGACTATCGTTGATACGTCATTGCCGATTCACTCCTCGTCGGCTTGCAGGGGCGTCCGTAGTGGACGCCGGTTTCCTGTACGCCGCGTGCCGGTCGAAAAAGTAACGCTGGCAAAGCCTGAGGCGGGATATTATATTCCCGCGCCCCTTCAAAAGCAAGTGCAAACCCGATACAACGACGGAGGCAGCCCCATGGAAATCTCACTCGCGGGATGGAGTATTCACCGGAGGTTCAGGGATTCCGAGAATCCCTTGCGTCTTCTCGACTTTCCCGCTCTCGCCGTTGAAGAATTCGACATTCGCCTGCTGGAACTCAACAGCCCCTTCTTCAGGTATGCCGATTCCGACAACCCCGCGACGAGTCGCCTGGCCGCCGGGTATCTCGTCGAACTGCGCCAACGCGCCGTGGATTCGGGGGTACGGCTGCTGAATGTCGCGGTAGACGGCCATGGCGACCTCGCCTCCCCGGATGAAACGGATCGAAAACAGGCCGTTGACAACCACAAGAAATGGATCGACGCCTGCCTGACGCTGGGATGCAACGCGTTTCGGGCCAACAGCGGCCCCGGTTGGCGCGAGCCGGTCACCGAAACCCATATTGAACAATGCATCCGGAGCTTTGGCGAACTCACGGAACTATGCGCCCAGGCGGCCATCCGGCTGCTGATGGAGAATCACGGGGGCGTATCGGTATCGGCGGACAACATCCTGTGTGTCATGGACGCGGTCGGGAGCGACTATTGCCGGGTCCTCGCGGACTTCCTCAACTGGCCGGCGGAAGACGACAAGCTGGTGAATCTGGAGAAGGTGGCCCCGTACGCATGGGCGACACATGCGAAATTCCTCAGCTTCGCCGAGGACGGCGAGTCGCGGGAAATCGACTGCGCGGCCGCCATCGGCATCCTGAAAGAAGCGGGCTACGACAACCCCTACGGTATTGAATACGAGGGAAGGACAGACGACCACGAGGGCGTTCTGAAGAGCAAAGCGCTCCTGGAAAAACACGCCTGAGCGTTCGATAGAGGGGACGCGCGACGCGCCGCGGAACGATTGAAATCACCCGGACGCCGTGAACTGAAACGCATACAGCTTGCAGTCGCGCATGACGAAACGCATCCTGATCGGCCTGCCTGACAGTTCGCCGACGTTCGTCCTGCCGCCCCACCGCACGGGCATCCGGACGGAATTGCCGCAGAGCCAGGACGCATCGGTTTCGGCGAAACTCCCGATCGGCCGGCCGAGATGGTCCTGCAACTCTACCCTCACGGAACCTCCCCCTCCGGTATCCAGGTTCAACTCCAGCTGCGTCCCTTCAAATCGAATCGCCGGGGTGACAAGCTCACCGCCCCCGTAGCCGGCATCCGCCGATACGAATCCGTCCAGCCGCATCACGGCTCGGCCGATTCCGCTGAGATGCCTCCCTGCCGCCGGGTCGACCACACCGTCGTGATCCCTGTTGTTGCCGCTGTAATAGATCCATAACTCGTCCCCCATCGGTACGGGGTGCGGCATCGCCCACACCATGCGGGAAGAAAAACTCCCCTCCCTGCCGGGCTTGAGGAACGCCTTGCGCCCGCCGCATCGCTGAAAGTCGATACCGTCCCGGCTGACGGACAGCCGGGCGTCGAAACGACTGGGGCCGTAGATTCTCTGGGTTTCTTCCCGGGCGACGCCCATATCGTCGCGCACGACGGTGACAATCGGCTCGCGGTCGTACCAGTACCAGTTTGCGTTGGCCAGCATGATGTACACGCCGTCGGGGTCCGGATATTTGAAGACCAACGCGCCGTAGTAGTCGACGGGCACGCGACCGTAAGGACGTTCCGGTCCCTCGTGTCGAAGGGGAACGGGCGTTTCATAGGTGTCCATATCCGCGTCGTCAGGCCGCATAACAATTCGCTGATTACCCCATTCGCACAAATCCTCGGACTCCAGCCTGCGCACCGTGCGGTAGTTGAGATTGCCACCGGCGGTGCCGTGCCGCTGCGCGAACCAGTGCCGGGTATACATCGCGTAGCGCCCGACGGGCGGATCCCAGAAGACGACGGTCTGCGTATCCCACCCGCCGCGGCTGAGCCGGAGGTCGCGCGTCAGCTTCCAGTGAATCCCGTCGGGCGATCCGTGCATGTGCAGATGGCCCCATACCTGGGGTGGCGAATACACTTTTGCCTGGTTCCTGAAGCGGAATTCAGGCGCCGCGTGAGGATCGATCCAGACGGAACTACCTCCAATCTTACCCGGGATGACAATGTTGTTCCGCGTTGTCCCGCCGGATTCGAACAGGTTCAGGACCGGCTTGGTAAATTGGATGCCGTCCGCAGACTCGGCGTAGGCGACGTGGGCTTCGTCTTTGCCGGACCGGTAGTCGCCGATACGAACGTGATACCATGCGCGAATCCTCCCGTCGACGTCCTTGAGAATGCTGCTGTAAATCCCGTAGCTCGCTCCGGGTCGCCGTTCCCACGCTTCGTCGGGCATCAGTACCGGTTCGTCCGCCTGATAGGGCGGATTCATGGCAAATGTGACACCGGCGCTGGATTCGACGAATTTCGAATCCACGAACAGTTGCTTTCCGGTTCCCACGTCGATTGCCTGGCTCTGCATCGCTCAATCTTCCTCGACCTTCAACCGACGACGAAAGTCATCGGTCAAAATCCGTTACGGACGCGGAGCGAGACCGGCTCTCCGGTCCCATTCGCGGATTTTCCGCCACAATTTCTCCGCGTTGACTTTAAAGCCGTTTTCCGTCAGACTAATATACGTGCAGCCCTCATAGAAATTGTAGACTTCGAAACCGTCTCCGGCGATGCGGCGGATATTCCGCAATTCCATGTCCACGAAATCCTTTTCGCGCATTCCCTCGAACCTCGGATTGGGCGTGTAGGCCATTCGCAGTCCGAGTTCTTTGCAGAAGTTCAACGCCTTTCGATAGAAGCGGTCGATTGCCTCCTGCTGTCCTGCTGACAGGTTTTTCGCCTGAAACCGTTTGAAATTCACGACGTCCACCCAGCCTTCCGTCAACCATCTGCGCCAGTTCCAATAGATCTGACAGAGGCTTTGTTGCCGGGGCTCACGGTCCATGCCCGGATATGCCGTGAGGTGCATCCATGTCTCCTTTCCGTGAGACCGGATCAGTTGAGATGCTTCCATCAAGAACAGATCGAAATATTCCCCGCGCAATTCCCGCCAGGCGCCCCGATCGAACGATTCTCGCGTAATGTCTACGCCATGCCGGTCGCTGAACGCGTCGACAACGGGCTTCCCGAATCCGTAATTCTCGAAATCCATATTCTGCGTATGACTGTCGACCCGGATGTCCACCCCGTCGCAGCCCGCGTCGAGTTCATACCGAATGACGTCGAACAGCCAGCCTCTGACATCCGGATACCCGAGCTCGACCGCGGACGTTAGAAACCGGTTTCTTCCGCGCGCGATACCCATAAACGGAACCTTGTCCACGTTCAGCCGGTACCGCCCCGCGGAGTGCTGCCAGTCGTGTCCCCCGGGATGGTTTTCGAACGGAATGAGCCAGTTGGCGTCAAATCCGATGCCCGCCTCTTCAAACGTACCGAGAGACACGGAATAGTCGGACCTGGGGACGAATCCCCACGTGAAGACCACGGGCGCTCCGGTAACGTCCTCGACTTCCAGCAGCGCGGTCAGTGTGTTCGTAATGCCGGCTGCACCGGCGAATCGGATGCAAAAGAACGGCTGGGAGATCTCCAGGCCGGAAATTTCGATGCAGGCGAATTCCCCTTCGTTCGCGAAACGCCTTTCCGGCGCCGGCGCAAAGACCGGCGGCTTTCTCCGTCGCACGGTAACGTCCACCCGGCTGCTGCCCCGGTATGGCGCGTATCGCGCGTTCGTCTCGCTGACAAACAGTTCAATGTCCGGGACCCCTTCCAGGCGATCCGTTTCGTGCCAGAGGCGAATCGTCCGCACGGGTTTTCGAATACCTGCCGGTTCCAATAACGACGGGTGAATCTCCACGCGCCGGTCCGGATGCTCGCGAAGCCATCGGAACGCCATCTGGCCCGAGCCGCCGACCTGGGGAATGCCCGGCAGCACATCGGGCGCCGTACCCAATGGATAAAACCGTCCGGGGCCAAAGCTGGCCATATCGTTTATCTTGTGTACAGCGTATACTTTCAGTCCGACCCGATGCGCCTCTTCGCACAGCAACGCCAGGGGATTCGGAACGGATTCCACAAATGCACGGGCCCCGCCCCTGAGATCGGTGGAGGAACCCCGATCCCATTTGCCCATCTCCTTGTCCCCCATCTCAATCCAATGAATTCCCTTCATACCCAGATCGGCCACGAGGCGGATATATTCCCGGAGCCGCTCAGCGGTCCAGGGGACGGACGTCGCGGTGAAGTCGTCCCTGAAATCCAGGGTCATATGGAATTCCATCGTGCCGCCTCTGGAGGTCTCGTCCAATTCCGCAATGCGATCTCGCGCGTGGACCTGCCGCCTTGACAATGGCATTGAGAGATCCTATCTTGTATCTGCCGGTCAGGTCCCGGTTTCAGACCCAGCAATAGGAAACGCCCCGATGCCGCTGACCATCAACAAAATCATCAGGCCGAATGCGATCTGGCAGGAGATGTATCTTCGGGTACGAGAGGGCCAGCGCCTCGTCATTTCCGCCGAAGGCATCTGGTCCCCCGAGATGCGTCCTGCTACCATTACCTGGTGCGGCGCAAATGGAATAGAAGGCCTCCTGGCCGGAGACGACTACCTCCTGCCAGGTACCAACGTGGGCGCCCTGATCTGCCGGGTCGGACCGGAAAATCCGCCCATGGCGGCAGGGGTCTATTTCGACCTGTTCTCACCTTACGAGGGGCCACTGTTTATGGCAATGAACGAGAACCCCGAATACCAGAACCAGGCCGGGGCGATTCAGGCCCAGATCATTCTGTTTGAACGGTGACCCCCGCCTCCGTCATTCGTGTCCTCATCCGTGAGTACGGCCTCTCGCTCGTCTTCGTTCTCGTCACACTCGGAATCTGGGAACTGCTGGTCGCTGCGTGGGACATCGCAGACTATATCCTGCCGGCGCCTTCGCAGATCCTCGGCAAACTGGTTGCGGCGCGCTACACGCTCTTGTCCCATGCCTGGGTCACTCTGCAGGAAGCGCTATGGGGTTTTCTTCTCGGCGCCGGCACGGGCGTGGCGGGTGCGATTCTCATGGCGCGCTCTCCGATCATCGAGCGCATGCTGTATCCCGTCGTCATTTCATCCCAGACCTTTCCGAAAGAAGCGCTCGCCCCCCTGTTTATCGTCTGGTTCGGCCTCGGGTTGTTCCCCAAGGTGATCATCGCGGCGCTCATTTCCTTTTTCCCGGTCATCATCAATACCACACGCGGCCTCCTGGCCGTGGACCCGATCATTCTGGATTTGATGCGGGCGCTTTCCGCGGGGCGCCGCCAGATACTGATCAAAGTCAGGCTGCCGCACGCCATTCCATATCTGTTCGCCGCTTTGAAAATCTGTGTGACCCTGAGTGTGATCGGCGCGGTTGTCGGGGAGTTCGTGGGCGCCAGCGCCGGTCTGGGGCACCTTACGCGGCTGGCCAACTCTGAACTGGCTACCGATCTCATGTTCGCCGCGCTGATTGTGCTTGGCGCGATGGGCACGTTCCTTTTCCTGATTGTGGAACGCCTGGAAAAACTCCTGCTCAAACGCTGGGGCGACTTCCACGAACCGCTCAGGCGATAAACATCAATCCGGAACCGTTCACTGGGGGAATCCGATGAACCGTATGGCCTGGCTCTTCCTTGCAATCCTGGTTGCCTGCGGCAAACCACCCGAGACGTTACAGCGCGTCCAGCTGCTTCTGGATTGGAAGGCGCAGATGGAGCACGCCGGTTTCTTTGCGGCGAAGGCGAAAGGATTTTACGAAGCCGAGGGGATATCGGTTGAGATTCTCGAAGGTACCGGTGCGCCTACGACAGCGCGTCTCGTCGGCAGCGGCAAATATCAACTCGGAGTCTCCAGCGGATCAGCCACCCTGATCGCGCGCACCAGGGATATCCCGGTGGTCTCCCTCGCCGTGATCAACCAGCATTCGCCGGTTGTGGTTTATGCGCTGGAAGAGAATAACATCCGAAAACCGGAGGATCTGATCGGCAAACGGGTCGGCGTCAATATCGGGGGAACCAAACACCGGGAATTTCAGGCATTTCTCAAGAAGGTGGGTATCGAAGAAGAACGCGTGCGGGTGATGGGGATGACGGAATCCAGTCCCGCGCCCCTCCTTGCCGGCAAGGTCGACGCCATGCTGGGGTATACCGAAGACCAGCCGGTAACCGTCGAACTCCGCGGTCGAGCGGTAACCCGGATTTCATTCGCCCAATACGGCATCGACCTCTACAGCACCAACATCATTGTCAATGCCGACTATCTGAAGAAACACCCGGACCTCGTGCGAAGATTCGTCCACGCCAGCATGAAGGGCTGGCGCTACGCCGTCGACAACCCGGAAGACGCCGTGGCGGCATATATGGCCGAACGCCCGGAGAGCGACGCCGAATTCAACCGGGCGAATTTCGAAAAGCTCATGCCAATCCTGATGAGCCCGGACGTGGAACGCCTGGGGCTGGGCGCGCAGACGGCGAAGCGGTGGTCGCACACCCGGGACGTTCTGTTCGATCTGGGCTTGATCAGCCGCAAGATCGACGTTACAGGGCTTTTCGTTCCCGACCTGCTTCCCCCGGCTCCCTGATCGCGCCGCGCGGTTGCTTCCAGGCCGAACCATGTCCGTCCATCTCAGGCGTCCTGGGATGAGATGATACCCCACTATCCCGCCATCAGCGTCCTCAGGTGCGCAACCATCTCGACAAAACGCGGCTGAGAAAGCAATCCGACGTTTCTCGGCCGGGGAAAATCCACCGCCACGTCTCCCACCAGCCCGCCGGGACGGGGCGACATCACCACCACACGATCCGAAAGCAGAACGGCCTCGGGTATGCTGTGCGTAATAAACAGCACGGCCGGTTTCGTGCCCCTCCAGATTCGCAGCAACTCGAGTTGCATGCGTTCTCGCGTCATTTCGTCCAGCGCGCCGAACGGTTCGTCCATCAGCAATACTGAGGGGCGGTACGTCAGCGCCCTGGCGATGGCCACTCGTGACTGCATGCCCCCCGACAACTGCCTCGGATAGGCGGCTTCGAAGCCCTCGAGCCCAACCGTTCGAACCATTTCAGCGGCTCTCGACGCCACGTCGGAATCGTTGAATATCTCTCCAGGCAGCCCCACGTTCTCTTCTACCGTCCGCCAGCCAAGAAGCGCCGGACTCTGGAAGACCACGCCTATTTCACGGGCCCTCCTGGCTTCCGCGGGCAACTTTCCGTTCACCCGAACGGTCCCGGACGTGGGCGTCTCCAGGTCGCCGACAATACGCATCAGGCTGGTCTTTCCGCAACCGGACGGCCCGACAACGCTTACGAAAACACCGTGCGGCACCTGAAGATTCACGTCTTTCAGCGCCTCCACCCGCCCGGAATCGCTTTCGAATACCTTGCTCACGCCGCGGACGTCGATGGCCAGACGCTTCATCGCGCAACCTGTCGTGTTCATCAGTACCCGTGAATATAGTGGCCGCCCTCGGGAAACCAGATCAGGTCCACCAGAAAGGAACATCCAACGGCGAATACGTAACCCACAATCAACCCGTAGCAGACCGGTTTTACGCGCCGGTACAGGGAGATGCCGCCAAAACGGAGGACCATCAGCTTGGCCAGCCACACCAGAAATATATCCAGCACGTAAAGCCGGACGTACCCGCTCGACATCAGCATAACCCCCAGGGGATGAAGCGGCCACCAGGAGAATCGGCTTTGCATCAACTGTATGGCGCCCGCGGCCAGGCCGCCGAGGAGCCATACGCCTATCTTTCCCGGATCGGTAACCTCGGGGTCCGTGTCCGCAACCGCCTTTGCGATCCCCTCGTACATCCCTCGCGGCGCGCCGACCAGAGACCACGTGCGAAACGTGCTGCCGCCCTCCTGGTAGCAGATGGAGACCGTATAGGCGATTGCGGCCAGCATGCCCGCTACGAGGCTGACGGCCACGACCCATCCCGTACGGCCCGGCCGCCCCGCCAATCTTTCCACGTGAGGAAGCGCCGCCGGCAACCGCCAGCCTGCCAGCAGCCGCCAGTTCACCAGGCGCAGGCCCACAAGCGTGGATTCGTTCATCCTGTTCGCGCCCACGGTCATATTCAGGATCGAAGTTGGAAAACTGGGAAACAGATAGGCAAAGCCGCTCGCGGCCAGAAACTTCATGACAACGAGGATGCTCGCCCAGAACAGCAATAGCCAGGCCAGGCCGACTGTGACGCTGTAACCCGCCCTGCTCAGCCAGAAAACCATATAAATGCCGCCGGCCAGAATGGCAATCAGGGCCAGTCGTGGCGTTAGAATCGCGGTCTCCGGCTCTTCGTCGTCTCGCGGCCTCGCAACCTGCCGAAAGACACGCTTGAGGTGTCCCCTTGCGGCCCAGAGGGTCCAGACCACCATGCCCATGCTGACGCCGTGCGTGAACAGCCCCAGAATGGTCGAGGGCTTGGCCTCCTGCCCCGCGAGGCCCACCGAGAATCCGACCCGGGACATCGCATACAGACCCAGTTGTCCTGACAGCCACAACGACCATATGCTGAACAGGATGTCCAGGTCGCACAGGAACGTAAAGCCAAGGACGGTGGGCAACATCCGGTAGGAGAACGGCTGAAGATAGCGGGACAACTCCGCGCCTCTGGGCCCGGTCGGACCATAGTATGCGTCAAAAATCGCCAGCCGGGGAAATCCGGGACTCCAGTATTCAATCAGATTCCACAGCAGGGGAACGGCTGCTATCGCGAAACCTGTCCAGAACAACCACTGACGCGCAAACGGAGGCCAGCCACGCTTCCGGTCGAAGCCCTCCGTCAAATCGATCGGCACTTGCGCCAGCGGATAGGTAAGCCGTTCGTGCCGGACCCACTGCTTCTGGAATACCGCCGTCAACCCCACCCCGATCGCCGTCATCGCGGCGCCGGCGGACATCGCCCAGAAAACAGGTCCCAGCCATGCACCCCACGGCACGCCCGCGCCCTTCTCGATACCAAGGAAAAACCCCTCGGTAACGCCAGGAAAATCCG
Source organism: Gemmatimonadota bacterium (assembly GCA_028873695.1). Classification (GTDB taxonomy): domain Bacteria; phylum Latescibacterota; class UBA2968; order UBA2968; genus JAAXHE01. The sequence goes on from JAPPNU010000017.1 coordinate 241,394, forward strand.
ACGGAAACATCCACCAGGGCAGATAGTCGAATATCAACTCCCGCCACCGGTTTTCGGGGGAGGCGTAATACCTGGGGGCCGCCATTGCGCCAACCCACTGCGTAATCCAGTTGTATCCGGCAAATGAACCGCCCACCCAGAGCATGCTCAACGCCATCCTCAACTCCGCGGACGTCAGGGACAGCCACGGCGCAAAGCGCTTCAGCAGGGCGTTAACCAGAAGCCATGCGACAAAGGGCAACAATACGGCCAGAGGCAGATTCGCCATCGCCATATGGGCGGAGCGAGACCTGAACTCCAGAAACGTCGCGGCGACACAAGCGAAAACCAGCATTGCGACCGAAAGCGCGATAACGGTTCCACGCAGTCCCTCTTCGGCGGAGGCCGGGGAATCTTCCGGCACCGGGACGCGATTGAGGGATTCGGGCTGACTCATAGCATTCTGAACCGGATTGAAGTAGACAGGAGAACGAAAGCGGTCAACTCAGTGGAGGCGGCGCGGCCCAGCATGTCCGGCGAGACCGCGGACACGGCTGGCGTAAAACCCGGATGAACACCTCAAGGGGAACCGGCGGCGACGCCGGCATGTCGTCCGATATAAAAAAAACAGAGGCCGCCTCCGTGGAATTCAGCCTCGGTTGTGCTGTATTTTCAAATATCCGTACGTTTAGCCGCATATCGAAAAGAGACAGCAGTTAAATTGGCCGCAGAAAGCACAAAAGGCACAGAAGGTACCGGTGCCAAACGGGGTATCGAGGTCGTCCATAGGGTTGATATTTCAGTTTTACGTTCCGGAAAACTTACGAACAATGGTCAGGGATTGTACACCAGCGCATGTTCGAGATACAGGAACTCCTCGTCCACACCTCCGGCCACGAGTACCCGCCCGTCGTTCAACAGGGTGGCGGTGGCGCCGCTTCTAATCCTGCCTGCGTTACCGCCGACGAACTGAAAGACCCGCGTATCGGGATCGTAGATCTCCGCATCGGCCGCCGCGCCGCCCACAATGAGTACCTTTCCGTCGCGCAGCCTGGTGGCCGAGTGTCCGAACCTTGGCGCCAGCATGTTTCCCGTGTTCCGGAATGAGGGGTAGTCGGGATCGAAAATCTCCGCGCTGCTCACGGGGCTGAATACGCCTGCCCCGAACTCGGCGCTGCCGCCGGCCAGCAGCACGCGCCCGTCTTCCAGCAGCGCCGCCGTATGCCCGAATCTGACGACCTGAAGGCTGGCGCCGCCCGGCGCCGTGAACAGGTCGGTATCCGGATCGAAACGCTGGGCAAGTCCCCTGGCGCCGCCCGCAATGAGCACGTCTCCGCTGTTGAGAAGCGTGGCAGTCTGCTGAACGCGCCTGGTACCGACGTTGAGGGTTTTTACAATACTGTCCGCCTGTGGATTGTAGATCTCCGCCATGAATGTCAGATCGCCCAGCAACAGCACTCTTCCATCCCGCAATGCCGTCGCCGAACTCGGACGCTGGATTCTGGTGGCTGCCGAACTGCCCGCGAAGGAACCGGAATCGGGATCGTACAGGACCAGTGATTGCCGGCCTCCTCCGGCAATCAACACCTGGCCCGTACTCAACAAGACAGCCACGTGACCGCTGCGACCTTCCGGCAGATCGCCCGTTCGACGAAACCTTCCGGCAACCGGATCGAAGACCTCGGCACTCGTCAGCGGCGCTTCGACGCCGGCGGTGACCACGTGTATTCCTCCGGCCACCAACACCGTACCGTCCGACAGCCGCGTGGCCGTGTGATCACGCCTGGGTTCGATCATTGGACCGACCGCGCCAAAGGACCTGGGCGCGACGCTTCCCAGCGGCGACCCGGCCTCGTCAACTCCACACCCGCATAGCGTTACTCCGGCGAGGGCGGACCATACGACGGGAAGAACCCTTCGGCCGAAGACCGCCGGTATCTTAAATCGCGCGCGTGAATTGGCGTTGTTTAGCATTTGCTCCGATCGCCTTCTATTCCACCGCCCCGTAATGCGGTCCCCAGTCTGCGGCCACCTGCCGCCCAAGCCGCTCCGCAGCGAGGCCGTCCGCCCCATCCAGCGGCGTAATCCGCCGCGCCCATTCCACGTTCTGCGCGAGTTCGGATTCGGAAAACACCCCCACGACCGCCGTAGAGACCCCGGGCAACCCCAGCGCGTACCGCAGCGCCACTTCGTGATCGTGCGGCCCATGAGCGGCCAGGGCCGAAGGCGCCGGCTTGTCGTAGTTCATGTCCAACGCCCCTCCATAGACCTTCATGGCCGCGACGCCAACGTCCTGTTCACATGCGATCGGGAGCACTTCGTTCTCGAAGTTGTACGTATATCGGTCCGCGATGTTCATGGCGAGCATCACCACGTCTATTTCCGCTTCCTTCAATACCCGGGCGGTGCGCCAGGGCGCGTTGTGCGCCGTTACTCCGATAAACCGGGTCCAACCTCGCCGGCGTGCTTCCATAAGGCCCTCGAGCGCGCCATCGGAGGCCAGCACCCTGTCTACGTCGCGGTTACCCATCGAATGCACGTAGACCAGGTCGACGTGATCAGTCTGCAGATCTATCAGGCCTTTCTCCAGCATCGAAAGCGCCGAGGCCGCGTCGTCTGCCGGCGTCTTGGTGACCAGAAAGACTTCGTCCCTGCGGCTGGCCATGACCTGCCCCAGCTGAAGATGCGCGCGGCCGTAGCCTGGCGCGGTATCGATGAACGTCACGCCATGATCGATCGCCATGTGGCAGAGCGAAACGGCTTTATCGTCATCCATGCCGATTCCGCCGGGGGCCGAACCGTAACCAAGGACGGGCACACGCACGCCGGTCTTACCCAGCATCCTCCGGGGCAACTGCTTCGTCTGACGCTTCGGTGTCGCTGCTACCGGACCACTCTCAACGGACTGAGCCATGGCATTCTCCCGAAAGTAAGGTTCCTCACGGCCTTTGCTTCGTGTACCCTGAAAGCTTCTCAAATATGACGACACAATGCAGGCACTGTCAAATACTGATGCAACGGGTGGCATCGGGTCGGCGCCGTTCAACGCGTCTGCTCTCTACCCATTTTTCGCAGGGAGTCGTACGTATAGATCCCCGTATCGTGACCGTCTCCCCACCTGATCTGTATGGCGTACCGCCCCACCGGTACCACGTCGGTAACGTCGGCGGTCGCGTCGCGCTCTTCGGGTGTCAACATATGCAGACCCCCGCCCCTGGCCAGTTGTTCGCGGCGGTCCGAACACAGCGCGCAAGGACACCACCGCCGCAACACGGAGAGCGGCAGACTGTCGATGCGGCCTCCCCGCCACTCGATTTCCATCTCTCCGGCGTCCCGATTCACGTCGATGCGTACGGGAATGCCCGTTCTATCGTTCATCACGCCACATCGGGCCGGGCAATAGTGGACCCGCAACCCGTTTTTCAAGTTTGCGCTTGACTTTTCGCATGTCTGTACTAATTTAGTGGTTTATGGCTACAGGTTCGTATACGCGTTCTCGGCGGGCCGATCGTTCACCCGCGAAGATCATGACGTCTCGGCGTCTGCCGGGCCGGGCCGGGGGAGGCCGTCGGCCCGGAACCTTTTCCCGATCCGTTTGTATAAAGTGGAAACGAGTCGAATCCGGCCAGTCTCGCCCGGCGTCGGCCTCCGCGTCCAATCCACCAGGGTGAGGCCAATAATCCGGATCGATTCGGCGCCCGGCCCCTGTGCATTGCCAATCCGAACATAATCCCATCCATCTGAACAATGAATATCGTTCACCATCGCTTCAGTCATTCGCTTCTGGCACAACTGGCGCGATTTCGTGAGCGCCAGGAGCGTTTTCTGCGTCTCCTGAAGGACCATCCGACGGGTATTCGGGTTGCGGTTCGCTCCAAGAATCCCGAGGCGGACCTCAAGCGCGACTACGGTACTCGCTTTCTGAAGTCGCTGGGTGGATCTTTTCTCTTCATGCTGGTCACCGTTCTCGTCTATCCCGAACACATCCCCACCGTGGTGCTGAACGAATCCCGGATCGACGTCGTCCAGTGGGCGCAGATACCCGAAACATCCCAGGCCAAACGCCCGCCGCCGCCGCCGCGGCCGGCCGTGCCGATCGAGGTTGAAGGGGAGGAAATTCCCGAAGACATCACGATCGAGACGACCGAACTGAACCTCGACGCGCTCCCGCTGGATCTACGCCTCAGGGGTCCGATCGCCACGGGCCCACCTTCCGATGCGCCGATGGACGAGTTCGACATCGAATACAAGCCGCACCCTATCCGCATTGTAGCGCCCGAGTATCCCCGGCAGGCCCACAAACAGAAGTTGGAAGGCACGGTAAAGGTTCGTGTGCTCGTGGACAAGCGTGGGCTCGTGGAGAAGGTGGAGGTCGTCAGCGGACCCGAGATCTTTCGAAACAATGCCATCGCGGCCGCGCGCCAGTTCCGCTTCCGCCCCGGAAAGCACGAAGGCGAAAAACGCAAGGTCTGGATGGTTATGCCTATCGGTTTTTCCCTCAAGTAAACCCCTTCCCTTTCCTCGGTTCGTAACGGCCCACGTGCACCGGCCCCGATATTCCGCACTTCGTTTGCAGAAAACAACCGGATTGACGCACCTGAGTAAACACCCTCCGGAATTGCCTACGGACCGAGTCCGTGCCGCAAAACAAGCTCCTGAAGCAAAATGCCATATTGTTCCCGTAATCCGGGATCCAGCCTGAAAGCGGTCTGGAAGGCCTGCCGGGCATTTTCGTAGAAGCCCTGCGCCGTCAGGACCCGCCCCATCAGCACGTAATTCGGGGCGTATTCCGGCGCAAGTTCGGTGGACTTCGCGATCATGTTCATGGCTTCCTGAAGTTCGCGCCGCTGCAGATGAATCCATCCCAGACCCTGATACGCCTGAACCGTTTCGGCATCCACGTCTATCGCGCCCCGGTACGCTGCGAGGGAACGTTCCGCATCTCCCATCTTCCCGTGCAGGAAACCCAGGGCAACCATGACCCCCGAGTCCGTGGAATCCAGCGCGGCAATCCTTTCGCAGACCGGAACGGCCGAGGCGTATGCCTCCTGCCGAAGGTAGGCGCTGGCCAGCATGCGCAGGGCGTCGACGTTTGCAGTGTCGTCCCGCGTGAGCGCCTCGAGTTTCGCTGCCGCCAGTGGATAGTCTCCCGCTTCCATGGCGGCCGCTGCAACGTGCAGTTCGGGCGCAAGCAGCGTAGCCACGGAATCCGCGGAAACGTACAGACTGTCTTCCAATGCAGGTACGGTCGGACTCGACTCCAGGGCTTCCGCATGTGACAGGAGCCCAAGAAGAATGAACGCAACCATTAGCGCCTGTTTCAAGGGTGCTCCCCTTCCCTGTAAACTGCCCTGGAATCGCGCCGGCGCGGGCCCCGCGTGCAAAACGCTACTTTGGAATGAGGGGAAAGGCATCCTCACCTCCCCCTTTTTCTGTTTGACAGGCGAAAATCGAATTCGTATTTCATGCCTCAGATCCGCAACTTCCGTTCCCGGCTTCATTCCAGCGAGGGTACCTCTATGTTACTCGAAGGCAAGAAGGCACTCGTTACCGGCGCCAGACGCAGCATCGGCAGGGGAATCGCCCAGTCCCTGGCGGAAGCCGGATGCGACGTGGGTATCAACGACGTCGAGCGCGATGCGGATGCGGAAACAACCCTGGATCTCGTTCGGGAAGCGGGCCGCGAGGCAGCCTATTTTGATGCCGATATCTCTAGTGCGGAGGCGGTGAGTCGGATGTTAGAGGCATTTATGGAACGCTTCGGCCGCGTTGATATACTGGTCAACAACCCCTACGCTTCCGAGAACCGGCCGTTTCTGGAAATCACCGAAGCCATCTGGGACCGCACGCTGGACGTGTGCCTGAAGGGTTATTTCCTGTGCAGCCAGGCTGCCGCCCGTAACATGGCGGAACGGGGCGAGGGCGGAAGCATTGTGAGCATTTCCTCGGTACACGCACAGGCCGTGTGGGCAAATGACACCTGTTACGGCACAGCCAAGGCGGGGATCCTGCGGCTTACCATGAGCATGGCCTGCGAACTCGCGCCACTCGGCATTCGCTGCAACGCGATCCTGCCCGGCTACATGGACACCGATCACGTTTTCGGCCAGCCTCCCCCCGCGCCCGGCAGCGCGCCGGACCGAATCCACAGTTTCATTCCCACACATCGGTACGGCACCCCGGAGGATATCGGACGCGCCGTGGTCTTTCTCTGCAGCCCCCACGCGGCAAATGTCAACGGCGTCTCACTGCCGGTGGACGGGGGCCTCCTGCTTACCGGCGTCCCGTAGTCAAGACGCTCCCATCTCGAATGCTACTGCCCGAACTGTTGAGCGAAGGCGATAAAGTCCCCAAAGTCGACGCTGTCGTTTCCGTTGAGGTCGAACTTCGCATCGTAGTCTGCGTCCCCGTCGCTCCGCCCGAAGTTCTGAGCAAACGCAATAAAGTCCGAAAAATCCACCCTCCCATTGCCATCGAAGTCAGCCGACGTTCCTGTCGGCGGCGGATCAGGGGGCGTCGGTGGCTCCTGGTCGTCTTCCACCCGCTCGAAACCAAGGATAGCCAGGGGCGCATCCAGCCCGAAATTCGCCATAATGGTCGCGTATTGAGGGGGCAAGGGAACGACCTGAATCAGAAACAGCGAATCGTCTCTCACGGTAAAACCAAGCGTATCGCTGACCGCCGTTTCACCCTCCTCTACCGTCGGCATCAGAATCAGACTGGTATCCCCGACACTGAATGCGCCCGCGTGCTTGAACGTGTCGACAAAAGTGCTGTCGATAGTCTGATTACCCAGCAACGGAATCCTCAACGTTACCCGTACCGATGTGACGTAATCCGCCTCGTATGTGTCGGTATTTGCATCCAGTGTCAGTGTACCGGTTACTGTGCCGTCGATGGACTCATCTTCGACCAGTTGCAGCAAGGCGGGTGACGCCCAAACGGGCAATGCCGTCGAGTCCGCCATCCAGGCCCCGGCCGGATCGCCGCCTTCTCCCTCAGGCTTCGCGGAGCCCGGATCCATGAGTTGCGCGTGCCCGATCGCCGGCCACAACAACAGCAATCCAATAAGGTTCCATTTCACAAAGAAATGCATAGCCGCCCTCCCCTGGCTTGGCATTGAACAGTTGCAATGACCCGGTGATCCATTCGCGAAGTCACCCTCTGTGGTCGCGCCGTCACCGAATTATCACAAAATAAGCAAATGGCCACCTCAAGTCAAGACGTCGCACCTGCGCCGGAACGCGTTCCGCAAGCGCCAGGATTCAGGAAAAGGTCCCTTCCCAACAAAGGGCCTTTTTTTCTGTCTGCATGCCAGTACGGTGTATTCAGGGCCGGTCGCGACGCCCGAAAACCGTATCGCAACGCTTCACCTGGCCTTGTCGAACGCCATCATGTCCACCGGATCGGGACTTTCGAAGACGGTGCGGGGCAGGTCATCGAAGACCGCTACGTCGGTATGCGCTCTTGTGCCGCGCCCCGCGGAAAGCATGATCCTTCCGTGCGGTTTCCAGCCGGTCCACGGGCCGACGAAACGCGGTTCCGGGTCGGAGGCGTTTCGGTAGAATGACCACTGTTCCACCAGCATGCGTTCCTTGTCCACGTAGACGTCGTATTTGTTCTGCGGAGTCACGCCCACGGCGGTGAAGGTAAGCGTCAACACGTGCGCGTCACGACCGTTTTCCATCTTCGCCTCGCCCGCGTAGGTCAACGTCACCCCGGAATCCTTCAGCTTGTAGGGCATCACGAGCCAGTAGGAATCGTTGATCCAGGCCCGGTACCCCCTTGTAAGGTATTTTACCAGTGAATCCGCCTCCGCGATTTCCACCCCCGCCGTCCACACGCGCCCCTTCCTGCTGTGAACGTTCATCAGCGTGACGCGATCGGCTTCTTCGAAGCGGACGTCGCCCGTCCAGCGGTCCCATACGTGCAGCCTCCGGCCGAAGAATCTCCAGGTGAAATATCGGGTACGGTCCCAGTTCTCCCGCCCGCCCATCTTCCTCATCACGGCGTCCGCAATCTCAATCGCCCGCGCATCCGAACCGGCCGAATCGAAGCCGTCCGCCGGCGGATTCTCGGGAACGGGTGAACACGCGACCGTCAATAGCCCTATCAGCAACAGGTGCAATGGATTCATGTAAACTCCGTTCCTACGGCCAGCGCGTTTCAAATGCATCGCCGCCTTCTCCGTAGACCAGGTCGCCGTATGCTTTCCAGTCCGACATCTCATCGGGAGCCGGTTCGCGGGGTTCCGTCAACACCGTGACGTTCTGGCGCAACTGCTTTTCCGTTGCCGGCGCCGTCAATGCCAGAGCGACGGCCGTGTGCTGAAGCACGAACCGGTAGCAATCCGCAGCCGACGGAATCCGTCCCGGCCAGCCGGCATGCCCCTCTAGCAACGACCCCCAGCGGGTACAGGTGAACGCGACCACCGGAACGCCCGCGTCGATGGCGGCGGGAAGCACCTCTTCCTCCGACTTCCGGTGCGCCATATTGTACCGGTGCATAAGCACCTGGATCCGGCCGCTCCCGATAAGGGACAGCGAAAGCGGGCGGCTGTGCGCGGTTGCGCCAACGTAACGGACCTTGCCTTCGTCCTTCCATTTCCGTATTTCGTCGATCGCACCGCCCTTCCCGAGTACATCGTCCAGATCGTCCGCAGGCGACACGTATTCGGCAAAAAACAGGTCGATCGCGTCCACGTCCAGTTTCCTGCGTACGGCATCCAGATCGTCTCGCATCCGAGAAAGATCACGGGACTCCGTCCCGGTGGCGACGAATACCTCGTCCCGATCGTGACGCAGCAGCCGGCGCACGCCGTCCACCATACCGTCAAAGTTCAGTCCATAAAAGAAAAAGAAATTCACCCCCGCCCCATGGGCGATGGATGCGAACCCGCTTTGCGAGTCGGGCGCGCCCGCAAGGCCCAGCGGCCGGACCTGTGCTCCAGCCAACGTCGTCATCTGATTGGAATCGTTCACGATTCGCCCGGTACAAAAGGCTCAAGAAGTGATTTCGATCCGGCGGCCGGTCTCGCTCGAAGCGTATGCCGCCTCGATTATCCTGGCGACCCGGAGCGCGTCTTCGCCGGTTGCCGGCGGCTCGCCGTCTCCGTTCACGGAATAGAGGAACCGCTCCAGAAACGCGAGTCCGAACGCGCCTCCGTAACAGTCCAGTTCGGGCAGCGCGTAATGAAACGAGCGCACGGGCGAGGACCGCCAGCCCACCGTCGTACTCTCGGCGTGCAATACCGGCGGTCTGTCGACAGGGTTCCAGTAAACCCTTCCTTCAGTACCGCGAAAGCCCACGTACGTGTCGTACGTGGCGCCGGAATAACCGGGAATACTCATCGCAAGCTGATATCCGGCGTGAAGGCTGCCGATGGCGCCCTTTCCGAATCTCAGCGCAAGTGACGCCACGTCTTCCACGTCAATGTCCTCGCCGCTCAGGGTATCGGCAATCGCGGACACCTCGACCACGTCGTCATCCAGGACGTAACGCAGCAGATCGATATAGTGACATCCCAGCCAGGAGAGAATCCCGCCGCCGGCTTGCCGGCAGTCGAACAGCCAGTGACCGGGATTCCTGAACCTGACCTGCGACGTAATCATCCTGGCCTCACACCCGGTGACCCGCCCGATGACGCCGTCCGCCACCAGACGGCGCGCCTCCCGGGCAACCGGATGGTACCGGTTCTGGTACATCACCCCCAGCTTCACGCCCTCCCTAGACGCAGCGTCGACGATTCGCGACAGTTCTTCCGCGCAATTGGTAACCGGCTTCTCGCTGATCACGTGGACGCCCTTATCGATCAGCCTGAGGCAGAGCGCTCCGTTCAGGTGATTCCGGAAGTCCGCGACGCCCACCTGGAAGGATTCGCCGGCGAACATCTCATCCAGGTCGACGTAGCCGCCCTGAACCTTGTTTCCCATTCTCTCTCGAACATCCGCAACAACCCGGGCGTCATCGTCGAACAGCACGATGCCCTTCACCAGATCGGACGCCTGCAATGTCTTCAGGTGGCCGAGAGAATGCGGGTGGGTCAATCCGAAGAGAGCCACTCGTATTCCGTCCATATCTCCGGTCTCTCCTCTCGCGCGTCAATCCACAACTGGCGCGGGATTATTCGGTAATCGTCGCGTTGAACGTCAAAACTCGCGCAACATGCTCCGCGCCAGAAGGTTTCGGTCTCCAGTTAAAGTCCGCTTCACGTCTGTGGTCCAACCGGCACGTTGTGCGGTCGATCATCTACCGACGAGGCAGCGTTACACGGTCCAGTATCCGCCGGAAATTCCCGCCCAGGACCTTCTTTTTCGTCTCCAGCGGCAACTCGGCCCACACCACCCAACCGAGTTGCTGCCGGGGGTCCCTCATCGGCGCATCCGTGCCGAACAGCACGTGGTCCTCGTCCGTCGCCGCAACCAGATACTCCACCACGCGATTCGTGACCGGGGTGAGCGTAATCTCGGCGTAAACGTTCGGGTGATCCCCGATACACGCGGCCACTTCTTCCGCGAACGGATAACTCCCCCCGGCGTGCGCGATCAGCCAACTCACGTCAGGGAACCGATCCGCCAGCCGTCCAATGCCGGCCACCCCGCCCGTGTGACCGGCCACGTGCATCAACGCGTACAGATTGTACTCGTTTCCGAACTCCCACCAGGGTGTGAATCCGTCGTGTTCATAATTCAGGTTCATCCGGACGTAGGGTTTCATTCCCACGAATCCCTGGTCGATATACCTCATCCGTATCTCCGCATCGATCTCCGCCGGGGTCATATGGGTCGGGTCGATAACCGCCACACCGATCACCCTTTCGCCGAATCTCTGCATGGCGCGCCTGACGATCTCGTTGCCGTCGTGCGCATCCACGCAAACGGGCGCGTTCCAGCTCATCATGGCCGTCCGGTCGATGCCGCAACGCGCGTTCAGGGCCAGCATGTGTTCGGCGTCCCCGTCGTACATGAGATAGTTCACACCCGCCGTCTGACCACCTTCGTGCAACACGTGGGAGTGCGCGTCGAGTACCGGTACGGACAACGGCTGCCCCGCCCTGGCGTCGGCCATGATTCCGTCGGCCTTGTTCGAAGGCGGCGCCGGCCGGACCGGACCCTGCGCCTTCAGCAGCCGTTTCAGATTCTCACCCGCAATCCGACGCCTGGACACTTCGGGGATCTGAGCGTAGTCCACGTAAAAACGCGCCGCGCCCGGTGACTTTTCGGTTCCCCCGGTTCCGTACAGCAGGCGTTCGTCTCCAAAGTCGGCCACGTACTTTTCAATGCCCCGGTTGATCTGGTAGGACGAGAATTCCAGGTGCAGGTTGTCGTGCCGCTGCATCAGGGCGTAGACGTGGCGCTGCTGGCTCCATACGTGGTCCGTCAACAGTACCGGCAACCGCGGGTACCGGGACAGCAGGTCATGGAAAAACCCGAAAATATCGGGCATTCCCCACCCCACCTCCAGCAGCGTCAGAATGCGGTGGTGTTGCAGCACCTCGAACGTGGGACCGACAATTTCCGGATGCATGGAAAACCCGCCCGGCATCACGCGTACGGCGCGGACGTCCTCCGCCTCCATCGCCGCGATCAGCGCGTCGCCGTTTGCAAAAAAACCGGGGTCTCCCAGCGGAACGATACACCACGCCGGGAACAATCGCTCAGGCGCCTTTGCCCGTTCCGCCCGCAGGCGTCGATTGCCGTACACGGGATCGTAACTCCGGGCCACGCCGTGCGTGACCAGCGCGCCGGAAATCTCGGCCAGGTCCATGTCCTCCAGAAGATGCTCGGTAGACCATCGCACCCGCGGATGTTTCATGGGCCGCTGTCCGAGGGTCGCGTGACAATCAAAATAGAGCAGATTCGACATATCGTTCGCCTCCTGCCGGACGCCTTTGCGTCTCCCGGTGATCCTCGGCGGCACAGGAACGCCGGTATCTACGGACAATGCGATCCGAACTCCCTGTACTGCCTGACCGGTTGTTCGTGGTACTCCCTGACCAGGCGTTCCAGGCGCTCCACGGCCAGGTTGAAGACTCTCTCGCCCTTCTCCCTGCTTGCCGCGCTCGAACTGCCCATCGTGCCGGTGACGTCGCGGGTATCCCTGCGGCGTTCCGAGAAGCCGCCGAAGTGCCGCAGGTCCTCGCTGAACGGATTAGGGAAGATATCGTCGTTCATCAGCGATTTCGCGATGAGATGCTCCCGCAGATACAGCATGACCGACGTCTCCCACTCCCCGCCGTGTCCCACGCTCCCGTTGTCCGCATTGCTCCACGCCAGCATCTCGTTTGCGACGGATTGCCACCAGCTGTAGGCCACCACGAACACGTTTTCTTCGGCGATGGTGTCCCGAACCACGTGGTTGGGCGCCACATTGCCCCCGTGCCCGTTCACCATTACGATTCGTTCGAAGCCATTGTCGTAAATGCTCCTGCACACGTCGCCGACCAGGTTCAGGTAGGTCTCGATCCGCAGGCTGATCGTGCCGGCAAACCCCTTGTTGTAGTGCGTAAATCCGGACCATATCGGCGGGGCAACGATTACGGGGAAGTCATCCACGCGCTGCGCCACCCGCACCGCCATATAGAACGGGCCCGCAATGTCGACGTCCATGGGGCAGTGCGGGCCGTGCTGTTCCACCGAACCGGTCGGTAGAATCACCACGGGATCGTGTTTCAGGGCCGCTTCGAACTCATGCCGCCACATCTCCTGCCAGAGGACCTTCTTGTTCGTACCGTCGTACGAGACCTTGTACATGGACGCCTCCCGTATGTCCGCCCGTCAGGCGAACGGCCAGAGCCTCAATACGGTCCTGCCCAGAATCCATTCCCGGTCCGCGTCGCTCAGAAACCCAAGCTCACTCCTGACCAGATCCAGCGCGCCGGAGTAGCCGCACTTCTGTTCGACGAGCGGCCAGTCGGTGCCCCACATGAGCCGCTCCGGACCGAACGCGTCGTAGACCTGCCCGACGACCGCGTGGGTGTCCCGGTACGGATAGGATTCGCGAGACACGGCCCAGGCGCCCGAGATCTTTACGTAAACCTGAGGATATTGTGCGAGTTGCAGCAGATTCCCGGCGCCGTCGGCCCCTTCGACAGACGGTCTGGCCATGTGGTCCACGCAGACCTGCACGTCCTCGTATTTTCGAATCCAGCGCTCCAGGTCCGGCAGCCGCTCCTGCACCGTCAGGATGCACATCGGCACCTTCAATTCACGCGTTCGCCGCCACAGCGCATCCAGGCCGGGACGCGTGAACCAGTCGCCTTCCGGCCCCGCGCCCGGGCTCAACCTCACGCCCCTGAAACCGTATTCCTCCACCCACCGGCTCAGATCGTCGGCCGCAGCCGGACTCTCCGGGTCCACCCGGCAGACGCCTTCGAAGCGATCGGGATATTTCTTCAGACAGGCGCCCGCGTACCGGTTGTCCCACTTGTAGTGAATCACCTGCACCAGTACGGTCTTTTCCGTACCGTGACGCGCCATCTGTTCGAGCAATTGCTCGCACGACGCATCCTCGGCGGGCGGATTCTGATTGTCCGGCGCCCATGGATACGCCGGGTCGTTTACCCAGACGTGAACGTGAGGATCGATTATACGCATAAGGATTCAGGTTGTCGGCATGCCTACTGTATGTGCCAATACTGCCGGGCACCCACAAGGGACGCCCCTAAAAGCTGGCGGAGAGTCGTTGCTTACGCCTTCGCCAGTTCTTCCGCAAGGGCGCAGATCGCGCGGGTGCCTTCATCCACGTCGTCCCGGCTGATGCCGAGGTACGGGATGGCGCGAATGGCGGTGGGCCCCGGCGTGCTCACACGGACGCCCCATCCGGAAAGCAACCGGCTCGCGAACGCCTTTGAACTCGCCCCCGTGCCACCCACGTCGAACTTCACCATGTTGGTCTCGACCTCGTCCGGGTTCACCTGAATTCCCGGCGCGTCCGATATACCCACGGCCAGCCTCCTGGCATTGGCGTGGTCCTCCGCCAGCCGGTCGATATTGTGTTTCAACGCGTAGATCCCCGCGGCCGCGACGAAACCCGCCTGCCGCATGGCGCCGCCGATCCGCTGCTTCCACTGCCATGCCGATTCGATGAACCCCGTCGAGCCGGCCAGCACGCCGCCGATGGGCGCGCCCAGGCCCTTGCTGAGATCGATCCAGAGCGAGTCGAATGTTTCAGCGTAGTCTCGCGCCGGGACTCCCGACGCGACGACCGCGTTGAACAGGCGGGCGCCGTCCATGTGCGTCTGCAGCTCCCGCTCGTGGGCCGCATCGCAGACCTCGCGCATCTGTTCCAACGGCCAGACGCGCCCGCCCGGCCGGTTCGTGGTCTGTTCCACGGCCACCAGGCGAAAGCCCGGCCAGTAGCGCGTCGCCGGCTGGACCTCTTCCACTACGTGCCCCGCCGTAAACTGCCCGTTGACCCCGTCCACCGGATACAGGGTCGCGCTGGAGAGTACAGCCGCGCCGCCGGCTTCGGAATGCAGCGGGTGCGCGTTCCTTTCCAGCAAGACCATATCCCCGGGGCGGCAATGCACCGCAAAGGCAATCTGGTTGCACATCGTGCCCGACGGCAGCAGCAATGCGGCTTCCTTGCCCAGCATTTCCGCCACGGTCTCCTGCAGTTCGTTCACCGACGGATCTTCGCCGCGCTGCTCATCGCCGACTTCCGCCGCGCACATGAACTCGCGCATTTCGCGGGTCGGTTTGGTTGCCGTGTCGCTATAGAGGTCAATTTTCAACAGGGAATTTTCGACGGGTTCCAGATACACTTTTGTCTCCTTATATGCTGCGGTTTTGACGGGTTGAAGCGCGGCGACCGAATCAGCCGTAGGCAGGAATCAGCGGATTGACGCGGGGCGGCCCGATCGTACGGACCGGAACGATGAAACCCGGATTCGACACGTTCCGGAATTCTTATGAACGGGTAGACAATGGGATGGAAGGCGGGTTACCTGTTCAACCTCGATTGGAGCCGCTGTCCTTCCGGAACAGACCCAGGAACCGGTCTTCGTAGAGTCCGTAGAGGTTCCATCGGTCCAGTTCCCGCTTCAGGAGGGCGGCTTTTTCCTTGGACGTATCGTGTTCCACCTCTCCAAACAGGCGCTCGATCCGCTCCATGACGACCTGAGGCACCTGTTCCTCGTCGACTTCCTCGAGTTCAATTTCATCCTCGCTCTCGTGTTCCATGGTGGAGAAGGTGGTGCGGATCTTCTCTTCTATCTGGGACATGGTGTCGTCCATGCGTGAGACCGCCTGGTCGATTTCAGACATATTCACGTCCAGTTCCAGCATCTTCGCCCAGACGCGGACGATCTCTCGCGACGCTTTCGGATTCGGCATCATCTGCGCGTACATCGGCATTGTCGCCAACAGGCAGGCCGCACGGATATTCCGAAGTCCCGCCGAACCCAGCAACAGTCCGTTCAGACCGGCGATGTGTCCTTCCTGCAGGATTTCCACGCCGTATTGCTCGAGCCTATCGCGCAGGGCCTCCTGGTTGGCCGCGCCGAGGACCTGAACGCGTTCGTTGTGGCTGATGGGCATTGCGTATGCCGCGCCGGTGTAGATCGTTTCCACCTTGAATCGCTCTGCGAGGTCGAGCATGTGGCCCATGAGGACCGTTCCTCCCATGCCCGGTATCTGTGCTTCGCTCTCGGATATGATCAACGGCGGTTCTTCAACGTAGTAGAAGACGTGACTGGGCAGATCCGAAAACGAACGCGCGAGTCCCTTCTCCACAACCACCGCCTCCGGGGCGAAGTACTCACTCATGTCAATTTCCGCGAACGGCGTCGCGTCGAGTTTCCGACGCAGGTAATCCAGGGCCCCAACGCCTACGCTTCCCATGCCGGGCCACGCGGCCAGCATGACCGAAGGGCGCATCCGATCCGAAATATCTCTGGTTATTCTCGCGTTCATCCTGATTCCACCTTCCGCCTCGCAGCCCGTTGAAAGAGCCCATCCTGGCAACGGCCGGCTCTCGTGGCCGAATGACTGCGTTGCGCCGCATCGCCGATTCGGGCGATTCGATTCGGTCGCGCGCTTTTTCTTCGGTCACGATGGCTTGGCCTCGCCTGCAGGGCGACTCTTCAAACGGACCGGTTGGTCCCAATGCCGCGTGTGCAGGCCGAAAACCGATGCAATCCGGTACTAACCGGATCGACTCACGATAATATACGACAATCCCGCGGGATGTCCAAAGCATCCGTGCCAGAGCAGGCGGCCGAATACCGCCTGCCGCTATACATAACCCTCGAGTGGATGGGTCCGATCGGACATCGGAAACACCACACGTGAGCCGGAAATCTGCGATGCATAGGCGCCCAGCACCATTTCAAGGGCCTTCACCGCATCCACGCCGCTGGACAACGGCTGCCTGTCACGCTCGACCGCATCGATCAGATCCAGGATCGCCAACAGGTTTCCGTCGGCGAACGGAGCGGTTTCCAGGTCCAGAACCTTCCAGGCCTGCGAGTCGTCCTCCGGCAGCCAGACGGGGTACGGATACGCGGCGATCAGGGTCGGCGCGCCGCCCCGCAGCATCAGCCGTCCATCCCGCCCGACCAGTTCCAGGCCGAAACACTGCCCGTTTCCGGGCTGATTCGCCCGGGATAGGAAGGACCCTGCGGCGCCGTTCTCAAACGCGAAACAACTGTGGATGCAATCGCCGGCGATCAGACCAACCGGCTCCGCTGCCTCGCGGGCGTCCCCCGGTCGCATCTCGCGCTCGTTCGTCCTGACCCTTGCGCTCATCCAGGCCACGTCGCCGGCCAGGAACCGCATGAGATTGAACAGATGCGTGCCCAGGACGATCATGTCCTCGCCGCCGCCGCGACGGTCCTGCTTGCCGGTCGCATGAATTGCCTGCAACGGGCCGACGTCGCCCGCGTCCAGCATGCGTTTTGCGGCCTGGACCTGAGGCAGATAGACGCCCTGATGCGCCACGGCCAGTTTGACGCCCGCACGATCCGCCGCAGACACCATGCGGTCCGCCGATTCCAGGCTGTGGGCCATCGGTTTCTCGCAGTAGACGTGGCAGCCCGCTTCCACGCACGCCAGTACCATCTCTTCATGGCAATCCACCCAGCGGGGACCCACCGTAACAAGCTCCAGCGCTTCCTTTTCCAGCATTTCCCGGTAGTCTTCGTAGGTCCGTTGGGCACCGGCTGCTTCGGCGACTTCACGCCGCCCCCGCGGGTCCGGATCCGCCACGGCCACCAGATTCACCGCATTCGCCGCCGCCAATCCAAGGTGAAGGCCGTGTCCGTAGCCACCGCGGCCCGTCCGGCCGATCGCGCCGCCTCTATACTGTCTGTCAGACATACGCAATTCTCCTATCGCTTCAAAGTCTCCCGGTTACAGGACGTCTAAGGCAACAGGACCACGCCGAGCGCGTCGTTCGGACGTTGAATCAGGTCTTCGCAGGCCTCCGGCGCATCCGAAAGACCGACCCGGTGGGTAATCAGCGGTTCGACCAGCATACCGCCGGAAGCCATGAATTCCAGACATTCCTCGAGGTTCCGCCCTGTCGTCCACTGCATGAAGACAGGCGGATATTCCCTGCCGTGTTCCCAGGCCTCATCGTGGTATCCGGGCCCCGTACGGGCGGCGCTCCGCACGTCCAGGTTACCCAGGCCCGATGCAAACACGTGCTCGATCTTCGCCCCGCCAACGATTGTGATCCGGCCCATCTGGTGTGTATCCGGCGCCCGCTTCATCATCGCCACCAGCGTTTTGAAAGCCTCCGTGCCGTCCCCGCCGAACGCCATGATGCCCGCATCCAGACCGTATCCGCGCGTAAATTCCCCTGACGCCGCTACGGGGTCCTCCTCGCTCACGTTCACGCTCCGGCTCACGCCCGTCTTCTCCGCGACCGACAGTCGCATCGGCAGCCTGTCCAACGCAAGCGTGTGACAGCCGGCAAGCCGCGCCCACTGGCAGGAGAACTGACCCACCGGACCGAGTCCGACGACTGCGACGAATTCGCCCAGGGTCAACTCGGCGCGGCGGACGGCATTCAGCGCGGTCGCGACCAGATGAATGGCCGACGCATCCTCGAAGTGCACGGCGTCGGGCATCGGGACGGCCATATTCCTCGGTACGCAGGCGTGGGTCGCGTGCAAAGCGTAACCGCCGCCCATGCAGGCCACCCGGGTACCCGCCGGTATATCTTCACAGCCTTCACCCTGACCGATTACCACGCCGGAATTGGAATACCCGAAGGGGCGGGGCGGCGCGGTTCCCGGGTTATCTCGGATCCGCGTCACACCGCCCAGTTCCGTACCCGGACTCACAAAACTCGCCCGGACCTCGACCTGGACCTGGCCGGGGCCCGGCTGCGGAATCGGCTCCTCGATCACGACAATCCGACCGGCGCCGTCTCTGGCTGCTACCTTGCGTAGACCGTTTGGCATTGTGTTTCTCCTTTTCTGTCAGGCTGGATATTCTAACGCTGCTATTTAATACACATGGATGCGGTGGCCCTGCGGCATGAACCAGACGGCATCCAGCACGAGTCCCAGCGCGATCGCGAATACGTACCCGATAAGCAGGCCAATAAAAAACGGACGCGAACGGCGGTAGAACGCGGCTCCGAAAAATCGCAGCAGAATCGCCTTCAGGCTCCACGCCAGAAAAATCGTAAATCCCGTCAGATGCGAAAGGGCTGACCCGGATAGCGCAAAACCGATGGGATGAAAGGGCCACCACGTAAACCGGTAACGCATGAACGTGATGACCCCCATCGCTATCACACCGACGACGAAGAACACATACTCGCTGGACTGCATCGGTTTCGGTGAGATGATGTCGCTGACCGCACCCTGGAAGCCGCTGTGTCCGGCCCGCGTTACCAGCCAGTTCGGCTCGAAGTTGTAGCCGCCAACCGTATATCCGAGCCAGACGACGTATAGCGTCGATGCCACCAGCCCCACCATGAACGCGGCGCATGCCGACCAGAACAACCGTCTCTTGTTGCCGGTGACGAAGTCGCCCAGCCGGTTGGCATGCATCCCGAATGTGAATATCGTTCCCTTGAAATGGCTCAATGCCACCGCGGTCGGATAGAACAAGGCGTGGGTCGCCGCCGGTATGCCTTTGGGTCCCCCGAACGAAGCCTGTACAAGAGTCCGAGCCGACGTCGGCGAACTCAGAAAGACCAGCCCTGAATCCGCCAGGATCTTGCCCATAGCGAGATAGACGAGAAACATGGTCGGGATGGTCAGCGCAATCACGCCGGAATCCATCCCGACGTTCCAGAGCCATGCGACGGCGTAGCAACAGGCGATCCCCAGGCCAAGGAACGCCGCGCGATAGGAAATGAGTTCGCGGCTGTCGTCGATATGATCGCTGTTCGGTTTCAGCGCTTTCATAAATGCGTCCTTGAGATGACGCCGCGAAATCAACACCCAGAAGACCGCCAGACACACGAATGCGCCGGCGGTCTGCCAGGTGTACGGCCCGGCGGACCGGTAGGCATGCCAGGACGGCATGCCCAGCCGCGTCAGGATTCCCGATTCCACAACGAAAAAGAGATCGAAAAACCAGAGACTGAACAGGACTTCGAGACTGGCAAAATAGGCGAAGCAGATCACGAACGTATTGAAAGAAATCCACAGCGCGGGAAAATCCCGCGCCAGAGGAAGGTACCATCCCGGCGTCATGCGAAAACTCGGAAAGGCGGGAAAGAACCATCCGATCATATTCCAGCAATAGATGAAGGCGCTGACCGTGAACCCGGCCCAGAACATCCGGCCCTGCATAAATTCCGGTAGCAGCCGCTTCCCGGAGCCTCCCAGGGACGCGATTTCCACGATCGGCTCCATCGCCGGATAAACGAGTTTTTCGTATTCCGACCATTGCCGGTGGATGATGATCGACGCGCAGAAACAGGCGAACGCCACCGCGGCAATAAACGTGAACCACCAGAACAGCGGCCCCATCCAGATTTCCCAGGGCACGGCCGCGTCGTGAGGCAATCCGTTGTAAAACCAGCTCATTTCCCCGTTCCTGTTCTGGGGAAAGATAAATTCAGGAAGATAGGGGTGCAGGAACTCCGACCAGCGATTTTCGGGCGTGGCGAAATAGTACGGTGACACGATCACACCCACCAGGTATCCGCTCACGCCATACGTGGGACCGAGCGAACTCACGAACCCCATGGTGAAAACCGTAAGCCACTCTGTTCGCGAAAACACGAATGGCCTTCCGAATCGAAAGGCCAGCACTGAACAGACGACCATTGACAGCATGGTCAGTATCAGGTTGCCCATTGGCATATGGCTGTAGGCCATCAATGAGCCATGGACAAGATAGAGCACGGTGTTGGCCAGAAGACTGACTGCCACCGCAAGGCACAGTCCGAAGGCGATCGATCGAAGCGTGACGCCCCGGTCCCCTGCCGCAGCGAACGATTCGGGATTTGGATGTGCGGCCTGCGTAATCGCCGCGCCGCTTTCAGGCATCGAATAATCCTGGCGTCAATACCATTTGTGGAGCGTGTGCCCCTGTTTTCCGAAGAATACGGCGTCTACGATCAACCCGAGCGTTGTAACCAGAATATATGCCGTCAGCGCACCAATGAAAAATGGCCGCGATTTCCTGTAGAACGCCGCGCCAACCAGCTTCAGCAGGATGAATTTCACCAGCCAGGCCATAAATAGCGTAAAGCTCGTCAGCCTCGTGAGCCATGCCCCTGAAATAGCGAATCCGACGGGATGAAGAGGCCACCAACTGAAACGGTACCGCAGCAGATTCAACGCCAACATGACGACAAAACCCACCAGAAAGAACCAATAATCCTCCGCCTCGGACGGTTCCGGCGAAAGAATATCGTTCACGCCCCGCTGGTACCCGCCTACACCGGCACGGATGATCAGCCAGTTAGGCTGGAAGTTGTACCCGCCGATTGTATATCCCAGCCAGATCGTAAACAGGGTGGATCCCACGACGCCCACGACGAATGCGCCGAAAACCCCTCCAAAGAACCACCTGTGCCCCCCGGCAAGGAAATCTCCCAGCCGGTTCAGGTGCATCCCCACAGAAAACGTGTATGCCCGAAAATGATTGAGCGATACGGACGCCGGGTACATGATCGCGTGGTTGGCCGCCGGGACGGCGCTTGCGCCGCCCAGCGCCGCCGTTGTCAGCGACCACGCCCTCGTTGCCGATCCGATGTATATGTGTCCGGTTTCGGCAAGAATCTTTGCCACACCGAAATAAATCAAAAACATGGTTGGAATCAGCAGGAAGATGACCTTCAAGTCCATACCCGCCTGCCACAACCAGGCGACGGCATAAGCCGTTGAGACGAACAGCCAGATAAACGCCGCCCGATAGGATATCAGTTCGCGCCGGTCGTCAATCGGACTGCTTTCGGGGCGGAGCGCCTTGTGAAACGCCTGCCAGAGATGGGTCCGGGAAACCAGCAGCCACCAGAAGGCAATGCCGATAAACGCCCCGTAGATCTGCCACGCATATCGCCCGGTCATATAGTGAGGTGAAATCGCCTCTACCCCGAGCCGGTTCAGAAAACCGCCCTCGAAGATAAAGACCAGGTCGAAGAACCAGAGGCTGAACAATACTTCGAGACTCGCGAAATAGGAGAAACAGATGACCACCGTACTGACGAAGATCCACTGAGGCGGGAAAGCCCTCCCCAGTGGAATCCAGGTTCCCCTCGCTGTGGGGAAGACAGGAAAACCGGGTTTGAACCATCCGATAATATTCCAACTGAAGACAAAAAAGACGATCCCGAATCCGGTCCAGAAGGCCTTGCCGGACATGAACTCCGGGAGCCAACCTCTGCCCCTGCCGGCGTTCGCCGCCATCTCCACGATGGGCTCCATCGCCGGAAAAACGATCTTTTCGTTCTCCGACCACTGCCTGTGGATGATCACCGACGCGCACAGACAAGCGAGCGCGACCGCGCAGACGAATGTAAACCACCAGAACAGGGGCATCGTCCAGGCTTCCCACGGAATGGGGGCGCCCTGGGGCAGCCCGTCGTAAAACCAGGTCATTGCCCCGTCCTTGTTGGTGGGGATCATCCACTCCGGGAGGTACGGATGCAGGAACTCGGCCCAGCGGTTCTCGGGCGTGGCGAAATAGTAGGGTGTCACGATAACGCCTACCAGGTAACCGCTCACGCCGTAGGTCGGGCCGAGAGACGCGATAAACCCCATTGCGAAGATCGTAATCCACTCACTCGTGGAGAAGGCAAACCCGCGGCCGAACCCTCTCGCCAGCACCGCACAGACCAGAATCGAAAGCAGCCAGACGATCAGGTTCCCCATCGGCATATGACTGTACGCCATAAACGAGGAGTGGAGTATATACCGTACGACGTTTCCCAGGACGCTGATGACAAATGCCACGCACAGCCCGAAGACCAGCGCACGAACCGTCGTTCCGCGGTCTTCGACGGCCATGTCCCCGGGGCTTCTCGTCAGACGGGCAAGGCCCCGTGTGGAAATCCTGTTCGGTTCAGCCATCAACACTCCTTCAATGCACATCAGGCCAGCGGAACCTCGATCCTGCTCCCGGCGCATCGGTCACCGCGGCTACATCCCCACGATCTTCCTCATGCGGCTTGCCGTTTCGATCTGCGCCTCGCGGCTTCCCGAGACCTCGTGTACGACCGGAGATACATACCCGATGGCGCGCAGTTCGGCCATGACCGCGGGCCAATCGGTATCGCCGTCCATGAGATCCACGAACCGGTGTTCGCCTCGGCGGAAATCCTTGAAGTGCACCCGTACTATGCGAGGCCCGAGACCGCGGATCCAGTGTTCCGGAAAGCCGTAGGCCATCATATTCGCGGTGTCCAGATAGGTTCCCACACGGGGGCTTCCCACGGCATCCACAAACGCCGCCATCTCGCGCGGGCTCAAGAGGAACTTGTTCCAGACATTCTCGATGCCCACGGACACGTCCTTCTCCTCGGCCAGCGGCGCAAGATCCCTGATCGCGCCCAGCATCAGGTCCCACGCCTGTTCGTAGGTTCCTTCCGCGGTGAGCTGACCGGGGTGCAACAACACGGCGTCGATTCCCAGTACATGAGCGATTTCTATGGACCTGGCGAGACACCTGACCCCCTGCTCGCGGTCGTTCGAATTCAGGCTCAGGAAGTTCCCCCGATCCGCAAATTGCGCAATCGAACTGCCGATTTCGATACCGGCGGCTTCGCATTTTCCGCGCACCGTCCGGATCTCGTCGTCTCCCATATTCACGTCGGGATCGCCGCCGTCGCTGAACACCAGTTCCAGTGCCTCATAACCGGCGGCCCCGCACAGCTCCAGCGTCTCGTCCAGCGATAACCGACCCAGAATAATCTGCGTCACGCCAATTTTCATGGTCTTCTCCTCGTGGTGTGCCCTTGACCGTTGCCGACGTCGCGCAACCCGACCTGCTGTTTATCCGCACCGCGCCCGCCACGAAATCAGGGCGTTCGCGATGGTCTCCGTCATTTCTCTCACGTCTGCGCAATGGGACTCGATGCTGTCGGGAACGGCCTGGAGAAACGTCCGGATCGTACCCGCGTACTCGCTGACGTAGCGGTCTCCGTACACGTCGAGTTCCGGCTCCCTGTGATCGATCAGTACGCGCCGGTTCTCAAGCGGCTTAACGTGGTAATTCTCCGTGATCGCCGCCTCGACGACGGCGCCTTTTTCCCGCAAACGCCGAGGCATGGCGTCCTTGTCGTGCATTCCGATACTCCGGGTGAACCCCTCCCGTGTGAAGTGGGCATGCACCTCGATCGCGGCATCGGGCCGGACGTCCAGCAGGAACTTCCACAGGGCCTCGGTTTCCCTGGCCGCGCCCCTGCCTTCAACGAGGTTGTTGATCCCGAACTTGGGCACTTCCCCGACCGCGTTTGTCACGCTGTGGCCCACGTAGACGCCATCCGGATTCATCATCGGCATGAGGCAGAACTGCACGTTATCCAGAAGCCGTTGTGCTCGCGCCGTCGGGATGGTCAGCCAGTGTGCGACGTGCATGATGCCCCAGGAAACCGGCTCGCAGGACTGCATGGTTGCGTCCACGAGGAGTCTCAACTCGCGAGGCGGCGACTCCAGCACCGGCAGGGGCCGCCCCTGCGCGGATGTCCCGATTTCCCGGCATGTCCAGATATCTGAACGTTCCGCCAGCCGGCGCGCCTTCTCAAGAACAGAATCCGGTGTCTCGTAGGGCGCCGAGGCGACACGTACGGCTTCGCCCGGCCGGACGTCAATCTGCGCATCCAGATACGCATGCTCGTGATAGTCCACGTCTTCCGGGGGCAGCCATGCCCAGCCCGTGTCCTGCCGCCACACCCACCACGGCGGGTACATATAGTTGGAACCCTTTCGGCTGAGCATAAAACGGAGCTTCGCGCGTCGCGGGGCATCGCCCGAATTGCGCACGCGCACGTGAGCCATGTATTCTTTCGGAACACCCGCCCCGTCGAACAACTCATCCAGAAGTTCCTGAAACCACCGTGGAATCTCCTCGGGCTGATAGCCGATCTCATAACGGCCGTCGTTCGTGACACGCATCTCGCCCGCGCTGCCGCACGGAAACTCGTCGTCGATCTCAATGCCGGCATCGGCATCTTCGAGTCTCATCGATCACTCCTTCTAAGAAGTTGTTTTAAAATTACCGGTGAGTTCCCGAGCGCGAGCGAAAAAGTGGCGGTCAAGGCGGGAAAATCCGCCCATATTTGTCTATACGGGTGGGTTTGACCAACGCCGACCGGCGCTTTTGCAGCCGCGCGAAGACCGCTGGGAATTTAAAAACAGCTTCTAAGGGCTTCCCGCGTTCACGCCGAGCCCCCGGCGATAGGCTTCCAGCGTCATCAGATCATCCGGCAGCACGTTGCCCAGATTTACCTCCGGTCCGTACCGGTCGACGAGGGTCCGCCGCATCCGGTGGACGTCGTGCGGATTGACGCCCGCTATCCAGGGACCCGGCAGTTCGAACATGACATTCTCCAGTCCGGCCGTCTCGACGGCCTGCTCGACCTGCCGCGCCTTGCCGGCATCCTCGTCAACCAGTTCCGCCGCCTCGAGCAGAACGACACGGGACCCCGCATCGAGACACGCCTTCACGTCGTCGGCCATGGGGATGCCCGCATCCAGCCCCTCCTTCTGCCCCACCTCACCCAAAACCGTCAGTCCATGTTCTTCCACCGCCTGCCGTATCATCTTCAACTTCCACTCGTGCGTCACCGCGGCCAGATTGTCCGACACTTCGACCCAACGATAGCCCGCTTCGGCCACGGCGGGAAAATACAGGTCGGCCGCGCCCTGCACCTGGGCATACTCCAGGTACTGCCCCCCGGGAAACGGTTCGATATGATGCTCCAGGTAGTTCCTGATTTTCGCACTGAGCACCTCGTCGGACAACAGCCTCGAAATCCCCACGGCCACCTTTGCGAAGTCAAAAAAAGGGGCCGCGGTCTCTGTCAGATCAGACTGCGCCCCCGACCCAAGACCCCAGTCCACCACCATGGTCAGCCCCTGATCCCGGGGTTTTCGCGACCGGCGGCGGCCGTCCAGCCCGCCAAAGATATGTTCGTCGTTCAAAATGCGCACCCTCCTCCCGTGTGTACAGTCACAGTTCCGGCCGGGCCGAAACCGGACTCCGCAAGCCGCAACCCGCCGGCGCGTGCGGAGGTACCCGAAGCGCGGCCAATTCCTCGTCACAGAAATTACTTGCGAATTCCAGTCCGCCAGGTATATTTAAGGATGACAGTCAAAATTAAATCTGCCGTTCATAAGGGATATTGCCATGCCAATTGCGAAAGTTGGACGTCGCGGTCAAATTACGTTGCCCCGGGAAGTTCGTCGAGCACTCGACGTTCAGGAGGGAGACCATATTGCCTTCGTTCGAAGACGACACGAGTTTTCCGTTCAGCCTCTGAACCGGACCCTGCTGGAACTGCGTGGAAGCATAGCTGTTTCGGGCCCCCAGGATTTCGACGGCATTCGCGACCAGGTCCTGAAAACTCGGGCCCATGCGAGGACAGATGGCGGCGCCTGAACGTGTCTCTGTCGACACCAATGTATTCTTGCGGTATCTGACAAATGATGTGCCGGAACAGGCCGATGCGGTAGAGCGTCTTCTGCGCAGGGCAGGCGCCGGCGAGATTGTGCTTGTGACCGGCATTCTGGTGATCGCTGAGATCGTCTGGACACTGGAGTCGTTCTACAGACTCTCTCGCGTTGATATCCAGGCCAAGGTCCGGGCTATCATCAATACGCCCGGTCTTGAAGTTCATGATCGCATAGTCGTTTCTCAGGCGATTTCCGACTACGTAGACAAGAATGTGGATTTCGGAGACGCATATAACGCGACCTGGATGCTGACGCAAGGCATCAGGACCGTCCAAACATTCGACCGTCGGCATTTTTCCCGCTTCGAGAGGCTTGAAGTTCGAGAGCCGGGTGGCAGCTGAAAATGTGTGAATTCAGTAAAAACAGACCTCTGGAACACGGATCCGGGGGTCTGTTTTTGTTGCGGCACGACGCATCAGAATCAACGACCTCAAGATAAACCTGCGGTCGCGGCGAAACAAACACTTTTCCGGTACCCTCGGCAAAACAGGATACCGGCCGGAAGCTGACGGCCGGTATCAGGAGTGAGGCCATGTGACGTTAAAATTCAATACCTTCCCGCGCCGGTACCCCGCTGGCATAGTAGTGTTTGACCTTGCGCATCTCCGTCACCAGATCGACGCGTTCGACAAGCGCGTCCCATACCTTGTGACCTGACAGCACGAGTTCGCACCGGCGGTTTTCGTCGTAAAGATCCAGAAGCCCCGTCACGTCTTGCCGCCGCAACATACCGTAGGCGGACGCCGCAAGGATCTCGTCGAGAATCAGCAGATCCTGAGCGCCCTTTCGAAGCAGCAGACGGGCGGATTCGAGTCCCCGCCGCGCTTCTTCAATGTCCCCGGGCTCCGCGCCAAATCGAAACGTGCCGTCCGGCATCATGCGTTCACATCCGGTCGGATGCAACTCGACTCCGTCGATCCGCCTCAGGACGTGGCGTTCGGAGTAGTGTTCCGTCTCTCCGTCGTACCCCTTGTCGAACTGAACCAGGGCTACCTTCATGCCAGCCCCGACCGCACGGATCGCCAACCCCACGCAACAGGTCGTTTTGCCCTTGCCGTAACCGTAGTAAACGTGCGCCTGGTGAACGCGTTCCTCGCCGTGCGCCGGTGGTATGACGCGGGGTCGCGATGGTGTACGTTTTCGCTTTGTCATCCTCATATCCCCTTGTGCCGCAACGTGAACTCGAATCCGGCTTCCTTCCCGCAGGCGCCTGGTTCTGGCGAATTCGACTATTATCAATTATCTTATACGTATGGTAACCCCTGCAAAACGGGCCCTGGTGTCATCCTGCGCGCCCCGGACGACGTCACTCGATGATGCATTCGCGCATTGCGAAGCCATTACACGCGGCCACTATGAAAACTTCCCGGTGGGCTCCCATATGGTACCCGCCAGGATACGGCCCCACGTGTACAGCATTTACGCTTTTGCGCGTACAGCCGACGACCTGGCGGACGAACCCGGCCTGGCGCCGGCCGAACGCACGCGAAGGCTGGATGAGTGGGATGGAAAACTCGCAACCTGCACGGTCGCGCCGGATGGACCCATTCTGACCGCCCTCGGGGAAACGATCCGATCGCAGCGTGTACCCCGCCGTCATCTGCACGACCTGCTCCACGCGTTCAGGATGGACGTGGTCACGCACCGGCATGAGACTTTCAACCATCTGCTGTCCTACTGCAGGTACTCCGCAGCGCCCGTGGGGCGCCTCATTCTGCACCTGTTTTCCTATACGGACGCGCGCCGCAGATTACTTTCCGATCTGATCTGCACGGCGCTTCAGCTGGCCAACTTCTGGCAGGACGTCGCAATTGACTTCTCCCGAGGTCGTATCTACCTGCCCCGTGACGATATGGACCGTTTCGGCGTTACGGAAGACGATCTGGCAAGGGGACGTACAACCAACGGCTTCAGATCGTTACTGGCCTGCGAGATCGAACGAACGAGGATGCTTTTTCGAAGGGGCGCCGAACTTCCGGATCTGGTCTCCGGCCGGCTGAAATACGAACTGCGGCTCACCTGGCTGGGAGGGATGCGGATTCTCGACAAGATCCTCGCAGGCGGATACGACGTTTTCAATTGTCGCCCGAAGATTGAAAAACGGGATATTCCCGGCCTGCTCCTCCGCGCTCTCTTCCGGAACCCGCATGTTCGCGACGATTCCGGTTTCCGTTCCCTATGAACATCAGATCCTACACTGCCGCACTCGTGAGAAACGCGCGCAGCAACTTCTACTACGCGTTCGTCTTTCTGCCGCGTTCCAAGCGTGACGCCATTTTCGCCGCGTACGCGTTCAGCCGGCACACTGACGACCTGGTAGACGACGCGGCATCGCGTGAAGCCGCCGCCCGAAACCTCGCGAAATGGCGCGCCGAAACCCACGCCTGTTTCGACGGCAGGCCGGCGCACCCGATTACCGTAAACCTGCACAAGGCGCTCAAGCGCTTCAGAATCCCAAAGGAACACTTTCTCAAGTTGATTGACGGCGTGGAGATGGACCTGGTCAAGAATCGTTACCAGACCTTCGGCGATCTGTACGAGTATTGTTACCGCGTCGCCTCCATTGTCGGTCTGATATGCATCGAGATCTTCGGCTACACCAGGCGGGCGTCCCGGGAATACGCCGTCAACCTGGGCATTGCGCTGCAGCTTACGAACATCCTCCGGGACATCGAGACCGACGCGAAGAGAGACCGCATCTATCTCCCGCTGGAAGACCTGAAACGTTTCAACTGCACCGAAAAAGACCTCTTCGACGGAATCACCACGCACCGGTTCCGGAAGCTGATGCAGTTCCAATGCAAACGGGCGCGGAGCTACTACACGAAAGCGGCGCAATGCCTGCCAAGAGAGGATCGCCAGAGCCTTTTTCCGGCCGAAATCATGGGTTGCATCTACAGCCGTCTTCTCAGTCGCATCGAAGCCGTCAATTACAACGTGTACCAACATCCGATTCGTGTAAGCAATCTGAAAAAGCTGGGCATCGCGCTTGAGTTCTGCCTTCGCAACCGGATCGGAATACGGGAGAAGTCGCCGTGAGGCGCGTGGTCATCATCGGCGGCGGCTTTGCGGGTCTCGCCGCGGGCGTACGCCTGGCGGAACGGGGAGCGTGCGTCGTCAACCTGTTCGAGCGCAGGAAGCACCTGGGCGGGCGTGCGTACTCATTTGCCGATCGGACGACGGGCGATACCGTAGACAACGGTCAGCACCTCTTCATGAAATGTTATCTCCGGACCAGGGAGTTCCTGGAAACCATCGGTACCGGGGACCGCCTGCGGTTTCAGGACGCGTTCCGTCTGGATTTTCTACACCCCGGGCTGGGGCACACCGCCCTCAGGTTTCCCCGATTGTTGCCGGCTCCCCTCAATCTGTTGGCCGGCTTCATCCGATACAGACCGGTCACCATCGGGGACGTCGCGGGGCTGAGACGCGTCAGGACGGCCCTGGCGGCGCCCTTGCAATGCGGTATCTCGGTTAACGACTGGCTGGAGGAATGCAGGCAGTCACCGGCCATCCGGCAATCGTTCTGGGATCCGCTCTGCATCTCCGCGCTGAATCAACATCCCGATTCCGCCCCGGCCCGGCACCTGACTTCCGTCCTGAAGCTCGCGTTCCTCGGGCGCTCCGACTCAGCCCTGATGGGCTATCCCGGCGTGGGGCTCAGCGCGATGTATACGGACGCGGCAAGGCGCTTCATCCACCGGCACGGTGGTACGTGCGACGTCGGCGAGGCGGCCGCGGATCTGCGCATTGCCGAAAACGGTAAGATTCGGATCCGACTCAAATCCGGCGCGGCCGTCACGGCCGATGCCGCCATCTGCGCAATTACGCCGCCGGCGCTGTCTCGCCTGCTGCCGGAGGGGTTCGACGATCTCAGGACTCGCTTGAAATCCTTCTATCCTTCCCCGATTCTTTCCGTTAACCTCTGGTTCCGGAAGCCCGTTCTCGACCGGCCCTTCGTCGGCCTTCTCACCGGTCGTATGGACTGGATATTCAACAAGCCGATGCTGTACAACGGTCGTGACAACGCATCACCCGGGCACGTAACCATGGTCGCCAGCGCCGCCCGCAGCATGGTGGACAAGCCCGACGAAAAACTCGTGGAGATTGCGATGGGCGACCTTCACAGGTTCCTCCCGGAATCCAGAAACGTACCCCTGGAACACCATCTGGTTGTGCGGGAACGACATGCAACGTTCGCACTACCAAAGGGTCATTCTCCCCCAACGAACCGCACAGCCGCGCCCGGACTCTTTATTGCAGGTGACTGGACCGACACCGGCCTCCCGGCCACGGTTGAAAGCGCCGTGGAAAGCGGCCACCGGGCGGCGGCGCATACTCTGGAATACCTGAAGGCAAAACGCGTTCGCGGCTAACCAACCCTGAAGTTCGCTATCCCCTGTTCGATGTAGACCCGGGTCTCGAAGTCTACGGCAGTGATTCCTTCGATGTAGGGATCGCCTTCGGCATTGACCGAGGACAGCGGCAGTCCGTCGATCTGGTAGAAATCCTCCCCGTCGTGAGCCTGCGCGGTCAGTTCCGGATCCGCGCCTGTACGCGCGCTGAACCGGTCGTAGAAATCATCCGGAGCCATTGCGTAGAGATTGGCGCCGGTGCCGACGTACTCACCCGTATCCGGGTGACGGCGGAACCCGCACCCCATGAGGAAGTCCGCGTGGGCGTCCAGGTTGCCCATCACCACGACCGTATCCCCTTCCTCAAGAACGAAACTCTGGAATTTCCCGATCTCTCGCCTCTTCATCGGTCGGGTACCTCCTTTCGCGCACCGGTTTCGACCCTTCGAAGGTTAACCTTGATTCATCATTCTTGCGGGACGTGAATTCGAATAAATGCAAGTAAATAAAGTCGATTTGTCTTCGGATTTCCAGGATTCTTCAGGTTGCCGGACGTGAGGGGAATATCATCTCTATGAACGACCTAACCCGCCGTTTTCGCACCGTCGCCTTCTGTGCCTTTTGTGCTTTTTGTGGTAAATTAACGGTTGTCTTTTTGCGGAATGAAGGTTAGATGCCGGCGTGGTGGGCCGCGCCCATGGCCTCGATATATTTCAACCCCGTCCCGGTATTGAACAGCACCACCCTGTCGTCAGAGGATATCCACCCGACCCTCACGAGTTCTTTCAGCCCGGCAAGCGTCGCCGCGCCTTCAGGCGCCGGGAAAATACCGGTCGACGAAGCCATCTCGTCGACGCAGGCCAGCAGGGCGCCGTCGGTAACGGCGATTGCCGTGCCGCGGCTTTCCCTGATGGCTCTAAGCATGAGAAAATCGCCCACCGCGCCAGGCACCCGGAGCCCTGACGCAACGGTTTCCGCGTCTTCCCAGAACTCGGCCGAGTCGGCGCCCGTTTCATACGCCCTGACAACCGGCGCACACCCCTGCGCCTGTACGGCCACCATTCGGGGTCGCGCGGAGCCGATCCAACCCATTTCTTCCATCTCGTCGAACGCCTTCCACATGCCGATCAGGCCCGTGCCGCCGCCGGTCGGGTAGAGCACGACGTCCGGCAACTCCCAGTCCAACTGTTCGGCGAGTTCGTATCCCATTGTTTTTTTACCTTCTACCCGGTACGGCTCCTTGAGTGTCGAGACGTCGAACCAACCCTCGGCGACCTTTCGGTCGGCCACGATCTTCCCGCAATCCGTAATCAGACCGTCCACGAGCGTCACGCGCGCACCCAGCCGCCGGCATTCCACCAGGTTTGCCGCCGGAGCATCGGTCGGCATGAAAACATATGCCTCCATCCCGGCCCTCGCCGCGTACGCCGCCGTTGCCCCGCCCGCATTCCCCGCCGACGGAATGGCCACGGCATTCGCCCCCAATTCCGCCGCCCTGGATATCGCAGCCGACAACCCGCGCGCCTTGAATGATCCTGTCGGATTGACACCCTCATCCTTGACGTAGAGGTCCGGGACGCCGACCCGCGTCCCCAGCGCGCCCGCCTTCAGAAGCGGTGTGAATCCCTCGCCCAGGCTTATCCGGTGCGCAACCCGCTCGACCGGGAGTACTTCCTCGTATCGCCACATGGTCGGCTCCCGACCCGGCAGATCCGCTTTGCGCAAGGCATTCGACGCTTTCTCCAGATCGTACCGCGCGAAGAGCGGCGCCTCGCAGCAGGCGCTCAGATTCCAGAGTCTCTGTCTATCGTGGCTACGGCCACAGCGGGTACATCTGAGGTCCACCAGATATCCCATCCATCCTCCTGTAAGAGTCAGCAATTGGCCCGCCACGGCGTTCGTTTGAAGAACCGGCGGATTGAATCGGTCCAATCATGCACTCCATCCTTCAGAAGCTGTCTCACAATTCCCGGCGGTCTTCGCGCGGCTGCAAGAGCACCGGTGTGCGTTTATCAAATCCAACCGTATAGACAGATTTGGGCGGATTTTCCCGCCTTGACCGCCACTTTTTCGCTCGCGCTCGGGAACTCACCGGCAATTTTAAAACAACTTCCCAGGAAGTCAAGCGCGGGGACGGGTTCGGTCCGGCGGGTCGCCGCCCGTGGATTCCTGCAGAAAGTCGACTTTACCCTCCGATGAGTCCATAATCCCTGATCTTTCTCCGCAGCGTGGGTCGCGATACGCCCAGGATCTCGCATGCCATGCCCCTGTTCCAGCCTGTCGCATTCAGGACCTGCTCGATGTGCCGGCGCTCCACGTCCGACAGGGTCAACGATTCTTCACTATCGGACGACTCGTCCGAGATCAGACCCTTCAGGTGATTGCACTGGACCGTACGTCCCTGGCAGTGAAGCCCCGCCCTTACCAGAACATTCTGCAGTTCTCTAACATTACCGGGCCACGGATGGACCATCAGCCTGTGCATGGCCTCCTGAGAAATGCCCCCCAGGCTCCGGCCGGTACGGTGCCGGATCTCACCAAGCGTGCGCCGCACAAGCAGGGGTATGTCCGCAAGGCGGTCGCGCAGCGGCGGCAATTGGACGGTCACCTCGCTTAGCCTGTAATAGAGATCCGCTCTGAACGTACCGTTCGCCACCTGCTCTTCCAGATCGGCGTTCGTGGCCGCCACAACCCGCACGTCCGGTCGGATCGATTCCTGGCCGCCGACGCGTCGGAATTCAACCTGGTCCAGCACACGAAGCAGTTTGGCCTGAAAACCCGGAAGCGCATCGCCGATTTCGTCCAGAAAGAGCGTGCCGTGGCTGGCCTGTTCGAAACATCCCGCGCGCCGTCCCGACGCACCGGTGAAGGCGCCTCGCTCGTGACCGAACAATTCACTCTCGGTGAGGGTCTCCGTAACAGCCACACAATTGACGGCCACGAACGCACCGGTTCTTCGTGACGCACGATGGATCTCCCTTGCCATCAACTCCTTGCCGGTTCCGCTTTCGCCGCAAATCAGTACCGTGGCCGAAGTACCGGCGACCGCCGCAACCGTCTTCAGCGCCTCGACCATCTTCTGGGAACGTCCCACGACCATTCCGCCGCCGACGTCCTGAATGGGTTCAACCGGACCCGTTTCTACCCGCGGCGGGTCTCCCTCGCTGCGCAGGCGGTACAGCAATCCATCCAATGTGGGATCATCCACAGGCTTGGAAAGACAATCAAAAGCGCCACCCGAGATGGCCGTGTAGACCTTGTCAGGAGAGAACCCCTCGCTCACCATAACCACCGGCGTATGGCGGTGCGCCTCCTCAAGCACCGGAAAGCCGCCCCCGTCCGGGAGTTCTGCCTCGGCGAAGACGCAGGCGGGACGGCCGCGCCTGTAAAGCTTCAAGCCCTCACTTGCGGTTCCCGCACACGCGACATTCACTCCGCGCCGCGTCAGACGGTCCTTCATTTCCCTCCGGAATCGACTGTCCCCATCCAACAGAAGCACGCGCTGCATAGACCATCCTCCGTTTCGTGATCCGAACGCCACCGATGAACTCCTGGTGGCTATGCAGTCCGCGTGCCGGTGAGACGTACTCAGGGAACGAAATACCGCAAGTATCGTCTTTACAGGAACCAGTGCGCAACATTCCCGTGACAGGAACACGGCCGCTCTCGAACGACTGTCGGGTGATACCGGACAGATCGCCTGCAGGCCGTCGTGCGTCGTGCGTCAGGACCTTTCAAAGTAAGCTCTTCGAAGTCTCAGCTTTCGTTGCCCCTCGAAAAACCAGGGAGCAGGTTTAGTGAAATTCGGAACCGGAATGCATGAGAGTCGCCAACCGGGTGTCGTACTGCTGATTCTCGTCGCACGGTTTTCCGGATGGAACACCAGGAGTAATCTCCGGCTTCCGTGGTTCCTCAACGTATATATAAAACGGCAGAACGCCATTCGATACAGCGCTCTGCCGCTTACCCGCCTTTCCGATACACGGAATACTTTACGGAACTGCCACAACGGCCGAATCGGACGGATCACTGAAGGAAGACCCCTGCAGAGAGACAATGCGATAGATATAGGTCTTGCCTGACTCAATGTCCATATCGATATACTTCGTATCGCCCAGTCTGAACGCGAGAGTTTCAAACTTGTTACTCGAAGAAGAACCCGCCTGTTGCCGATAGACCCCGAATCTGGTAACACCGACGGGCGCCCTCCACGTGACGACAACGGCAAGTCCCTGATTCTCAAGCTCCTCGACGACCGCCGCGACCATGGTCGGTTTCGGCACGGACCGGATAGAGCCTGTCTCGATCGACACACTATTCGACGTCTGGCTCTCATTGCCGCTGACATCGAGGGCACGCACCTGGTAGATGTAGGTCGTGGACGTCTCCAGACCGGGGTCGACGTACGTCAGATTCGTGGAATCAACTGTCGCTATCCATGCGAATCCGGCCGATCCGGTTCCCTCGGACCGATATATCCTGTAATGGGACAAACCGGTCAGATCTGAACCGTCCTCATCGACTGTGGGCGCGCGCCAAGTCAACTTAATTGCCGTGTTACCCGTCAATTCCGCGTGAAGGAATTCGGGAGGAGCGGGCGCCAGGTCGTCGTCCAACTCTGTCTCAAGCGACACGCTATTCGACGCCTGGCTCTCATTGCCGCTGGCATCGAGGGCACGCACCTGGTAGATGTAGGTCGTGGACGTCTCCAGACCGGAGTCGACGTACGTCAGATTCGTGGAATCAACTGTCGCTATCCATGCGAATCCGGCCGATCCGGTTCCCTCGGACCGGTATATCCTGTAATGGGACAAACCGGTCAGTTCGGATCCGTCCTCATCGGTTGTGGAAGCGCGCCAACTCAACTCGATATCCGTATTGCCCGACAACTTCGCGTACAGGAATTCGGGAGGAGCGGGCGCCAGGTCGTCATCCAGCACGGTTGCCAGTACGAAATCCGACAATCTGCTGCTGAGTCCGCCCGGGCCCAAAGCACGCACGCGGTACGCATAGGTCTTGCCCCCGACCAGAGGCGTATCGACATAGGCCGGCCACGGGGTGATGAACGTGGAAAAGACGTCTGGCCGAAGCACGTCGCTGTAGCGCACCACTTCGTACCCGGTCAGCTTCGGCTCCTGGTTCGGCGCCCAGGCCAGCGAGATTTTGGCCTTGCCGGCGATTGCCGTAACCCGGGTTGGCGTCGCAAGACCGGGCGTGCTGACGGACAGGGCCGCGGAACGCGGTCCTCCGTTTTTCTTGAAGTCGACTGCGTTTACGGTGTAATAATAGACGGTAAGCGGCTCCACCGTCGCGTCCCGGAAACTGGTCTGGGTGCCCGGAACCTGCGCCATCTCCACGAATGAATTGGCCGTCTCTTTAGATCGGAAGATCCGGTAGTGGGAAAGCCCTGTCAGTTCGTCGCCGCCGTCATCCTTTGTGGGAGGTGACCAGCTGAGCAGTACAACGCCCGCATCTTCATCATCCAGACTCACGCTCAGGTCTGACGGCGCGGCCGGCGGCGATTCATCCGGCTCGGCCTGTCCGTCGACAAAGGGTGACGCGTCGCTTGTGACAATCCCGCGGTCGGGATCCCTTACAACCGTCTGTACCCGGTAGAAATAAACCACGTCTACCTGTACGTCCGTATCTGTATACACGGTCTGGGCGGTTGTAAAGGGAACATTTGAAGATACCGGCTCGAACGGCGCCTGGGTGGACGTAGACCGCAGCACAAGATAACCCAGGAGATTGTCGTCGTTCGACGCGTTCCAATGTAACTCTATCTTGCCAACCTTGCTTACGGTCCGCAAACCGTCCGGCGGGACGATCCCGGTTTCGGGCGTGCTCACCGACGCGGAGCGGGAGCGCGCGCTTTCGTTGTCGAACCTGTCGACTGCGGAAACCTGGTAGAAATACCGGAAATCCGGATCCAGCCCCGTGGTGTCCGTAAATGTCGTCCGTGAGGCCGGAACCGCAGCAATCAGGACGTACGAGTCTTCGGTATCTCTCGCCCTGAAAACCCGGTAACCGTCCAGGCCGGTCAGGTCCTGGTTGTCTGCGTCCGTTCTCGGCGCATCCCACACAAGCGCAATGTGACCGGTGTTTTCGTTTCTGACGGCGGAGAGATTCGCGGGAGAAGCGGGCGGCCTCTTGTCCTCGCGCACCTCAGCGCTGACAAATGCGGACCTTTCGCTGGACTGCCCGTTCACGTCCACCGTGGTGACCCGGTAGAAATAAATCCTTGAAGCCGAAACGTCCATCGTGGAGTCGACAAAGACCGTGCGGCCGGTGGTTACATTCGCATCGTTCGACTCGCCGCGCAGCCGGGTATAATCGCCCGTGGCCGACGTGGCGCGCCAGACGCCGTATCCCGCAAGTTCGTTGATATTCACGGCGTCCCAGGTCAACTGTATTCGGCCGATGTCTCCCTGTGCACGTATGTTTCCGGGGGGTTGCAGCGTCCCGCCTCCGGGATAATTGGGATCGACCGGGTTTTCCCGATCACGACCGCAACGCCCCACCCCGGCAAGGACAATGACAAGCATGCCCCACACCCCGAGTCGGACCGGGCTGAATCTCCAACGCGCCATAACCTCTCCTTCATGCACAAGAACTGCGGAAATATGCGGCCCACCGCAAAACGAGTCCGGCCGCCGCGACTAAAAATGCCTCTTGACTGCGACTTTGACCATTCTCTTGTTGACGTCGCTCGTCATGTCCACTTTGAGTTTCTTCTTCTGACGAATTCTGGAGGAACCTTCGTCCACGCCGCTTGAGAGAATCAGGCGCAGCCCGCTGGCAAGCAGAACGATAGAAAGCCCGACACTCATTTTACTCTTGGTATCGTATTCGCCAGTACGGTCGAACAGACGCTCCGCCTCATCGGAAGTCCGGGCGAGTCTGTAATCGTCGTAGGTCCTGTTTGCGTCGCGGCGAAAATCAACGGCCTTCTTGGCCATAAACGCGCTCCCGCCCAGAAACAGCACGCCGAACGTCCGGCGGGACGTAAAGAAAGACTTCGCCTGAACCGGATCGGCGGTCAGTCCAACCGCAACTGCGACAAGGCAGCAAAGGGCCTTTGGAAACCGCATACGCATCGTCAGACTCCTGCAAATTGAAAAACCGTTCTCCTGCCCGTTAGACCGTCAGTAAGAAGCTGTTTTAAATTTACCGGTGAGTTCCCGGGCGCGAGCGAAAAAGTGGCGGTCAAGCCGGGAAAATCCGCCCAAATTTGTCTATGCGGGCGGATTTGACCAACGCCGACCGGCGCTCTTGCAGCCGCGCGAAGAACGCTGGGAATTTTAAGACCGCTTCTCTGTTTAGACAGCATGAACCGTTCAAAAGTTTCGCGGATTCTCCTCAGACGCAGATTCCCGTTCGGAGATGCGACGCGAGCCGTTCGACAAATGCCTGAAATTCGACCGAGCCTGGAAACGAATTCATCGCGGGAGGCAGGTGCGGCGGCAAGGCGGTGACCGTAGAGGAAAACACGGGACAGTATAACAAAACAGGGAACGAAAGGCAACTGGAAATCGGCATTGGGAACTCGCCTAATCATAGACCCGATCTTCGTCGGTCTTTTCCCACGTGCGTTGTTCCCTCACGACGCGCGTGTCCGTTAGTTTGTCCTGAAGCGCCTGTCTGCGCGGGTCCCAGATCATCCAGAAAGCACTGACGCCCAGCGTCAGTCCGAATAGCAGGCACTGCCCCCAGAACCGTGCAAGCGCCCGACTTAATCCGACGGATTCCCCCGTCGGCCGGGTCAATCTGATGCCGACCTCACGCATTCCCGGCGTACTGCCGGTTCGCACCCACGCCGGGACCGTGAATAACGCCCTGAATACCAGAAAGCTCAGGGTCACCAGACCCACCCGAATCCACTGTTCCCGGTTCTTCCAGGCCGCCGGGTCGCCGGCAAGCAGACCTTCGGCGAACTGCCGCAGCGGTGACGGGCCCCGGCGCGCGGAGACGGCTGCGGGCGGCGCGTCGCTTCCGAGGCTCGAGATGAGTTGAACTGCCAACCATCCTGCCAGAAACAACGCACCCAGAATCAGGAGATGAATGAAGAGATCGATCAGGCTTGCCCAGAGACGCCGTGACACGCTCGCGGGTACGGCCTTCTCCGGAGTCCGCCGATCGGATTGGCGCACGGGACCCGCGCGCCGACGCCCGATCTCCTCGAGCAGCTTCTGCGCCCGGAGCGGATATTCCCCACTGTCCACGTGCGCAGACATGTCTTCCAGTTCCGACAGCGAACTGGATCGGATGCGGTCTTCGTAGGCAATGTCGTCCGAATCCCTTCCGTCGCCCGATTCCATGTCCTCTCCTGCGCCCACCCCCGGACCGGCGCTCACTCCTTCCGGTCGACGAGCGAATAGAGCGTGGGAATCAGTACCAGCGTGACCAGCGTCGATATCACCAGGCCGCCAATTACGGTGATTGCCATCGGTGCGCGGATTTCAGCGCCCTGACCGACAGGGAAGACGACGTTGAGTGCCGCCATCATCGAATCGAGCGCTCCGCCGGGCAACAGGTTGGCAAGGCCGGATTCCACGTTTGCCACGAACGGCCTGAAATCGAAGATGCCGAGGGCCATGGGCAACAGGCCCAACACCGTGGTGGACGTGGTCATCAGGATGGGACGCAGCCTTACCTGGCATGCGCGCTCGATGGCCTCCCGCTTCCCCATTCCATGCTCCCTGCGCAGGGTATTGATATAGTCGATTAACACAATCGCGTTATTTACGACGATTCCCGCCAGCATAATCAGCCCGATCAGCACGACCACGCTCACCGTCTGACCCGTAGCAAGCAACATCCAGACCACGCCGACGAGGCCGAACGGAATCGAAAACATGATGACGAACGGATGGACCAGGGACTCGAACTGGGAAGCCATGACCAGGTACACGAGAAAGACCGCCAGCAGGATGGCAAGACGCATACTCTCGAACGACCGTTCGCGCTCCTCGTTCTGGCCGCCGATCTTGACATGATAGTCGGGTGGATAGACCGTTTCCCGAATCACGGATTCGATGTCGGCCACCGCCTCGCTCAGGCTCCGCCCCTCGAGGTTTGCGGAGATGACCGCGACGCGTTCCTGGTCCGCACGCAGGATCTCGGCCGGTCCCATTTCGACGGACAGGTCGGCAACCACCGCGAGGGGGATGGGAGCCGACGCACCCGCCGGACTCACAATAAGCCGTTTGAGATCCTCCACGGTAGCCCGATGCCGCTCGTCCGCACGCACGCGAATATCCACTTTCCTGTCGCCCCGGGCGAACTCCGTGGCGACCTCCCCCTGGATCTTGTTCCTTATAAGCCCGCCGATCTCGCTGATACTCGTCCCCATCTGCGCCACCCATTTCCGATTGAACCTGATCTGCACTTCCGGATTGCCGCCCTCCGCGCTCGTCTTTACGTCGACAAGACCGGGGAGGTCCTCGAGCCTGCCTGCAAGTTCGTCGGACAGCGCACGCAACGTTCCGAGATTATATCCCGATATCTCAACCTCGATGGGCGTCCGGGAGGAAAAAAACGACGGGCGGGCGAATTTACACTCCGCGGACGGCATGCCGCGGAACGCACTCCTCAGCCGGTCCATCACGGCGTCTTCCCGCTCCCGTATGATGCCGTCTTTCAACGCCACGTGAATCTGGCCGACGTTCTCGCGCTCCTCTCCGGCCGAACCGTCGGACGACCCGCTCAGGCCCACGGTACTGTATACCAGTTCCACCTCCGGCTGGGCCTGGACGATCCGCTCCATGCCGCGTATCGTCCGTTCGGTGGCGACCAGAGGGGTACCCACCGGCATCGTGACGGCGATGCTGAATTCCCCCTGGCTCATCTCCGGAATCAACTCGCTTCCGAGAAACCCGGCAAGCAAACCGGACGCCCCGGCAAGCGCCAGCGCAACAACCAGCACCACCGCGCGATGACCCAGCGCCCAGCCGATCACCCGGGGATACAGTCGATACGCGCCGCCCAATATCCGTTCGAAGAGCCAGAATACCGGGTAGAGCAGGGAGACCGCCAATTTCCCCAACGCCCTGCCGGCGCGCAGAAAAATGCGGAACACGGTCGCGAGACCCGGACTGACGCCCGAGCGCGGATGGCCGCGGGCGGCGCCCGCCGCCCCGTCGTTCCGGCGGAAATCTATAGACGCAAGCATGGGAATCAGGGTGAGCGCCACCAGCAGAGAGGCGACCAGCGAGAACGTGACGGTAAGCGCCTGGTCCCGGAACAACTGACCGGCGATTCCTTCCACGAAGACGATGGGCACGAAGACACAGATCGTGGTCAGGGTGGAAGCCACGACCGCTTTTCCGACTTCACTCGC
Organism: Gemmatimonadota bacterium; assembly: GCA_028873695.1. Classification (GTDB taxonomy): domain Bacteria; phylum Latescibacterota; class UBA2968; order UBA2968; genus JAAXHE01. The sequence goes on from JAPPNU010000017.1 coordinate 282,156, forward strand.
CCCCCTGACCGTCGCCTCCCGGGACGACAGACCCTCCTCCCGGTACCGCTGAACGCTTTCGAGTACGACAATGGAATTGTCCACGAGCATGCCGATGCCCAGCGCCAACCCGCCGAGGGACATAATGTTCAGGCTGACGTCCGAACTGAACATCAACAAGAAGGTACATACGACGGAAATCGGTATAGAAAGACTGATGATCGCCGTGCTTCCCGGATTGCCGAGGAACAGATAGAGCACCACCACCGCCAGAACCCCGCCCATAATCGCCGTATTGAGCACCTCCGCGACAGATGCCCTGATGAACGACGCCTGGCTGAAGACCACCTCGATACGCGTACCCGCGGGCACGGCGCCGGCCTCTTTCTCAAAACGTTCCAGCGCGGCTGAAACCCGCGCGGCCACGGTAACGGTATTGGCGTCGCCCTCCTTGTACACCGCCAGTTCGACGCTCTCGCGCCCGTTCATTCTGTTAATGACCGTGCGTTCCTTGTGCCCCCGAAACACGCGGCCCACGTCGGCAAGCGTAATCGCGGCGTCCTGGCGTTCGCCCACAACGATGTCCCGAATCTCCTCGACAGAACGGAACTCGTTGACAGTGCGGACAACGTATTCCGCCTCGCCATCCTTGAGCTGCCCGCCCGTCAGGTTCACGTTCTCCTGTCCAAGGCGCGCGACGACCTGTTGGACCGGGATGCGCAGCGACGCCAGCCTGGGTTCATCAATTTCAATGTGTATTTCCTCTTCCAACCCTCCATTCACGCGCGCCGCGGCAACGCCCTCGAGGCTTTCCAGGTCCAGTTTGATATGCTCCTCCGCCAACAGACGAAGAGCGACCAGGCTCTCGGGTCCGTACAGCCCGATCCGCATGATGGGGTCCAATGACGGATCGAAACGCAAAAGGACCGGTTTTTCCGTCCCCTGGGGAAGCTGCAACCGGTCCAGTTTTTCTCTGACATCCAGCGATGCGAAGTCCATGTCCGTGCCCCAGGAAAACTCCACCACCACCTCGGACACGCCGGGACGGGACGTGGAACTCACCCGGACGACATTCGTCACCACCCCGACCGCGCCCTCAACCGGCTCCGTCACGAGGCGTTCCATTTCCGACGGCGCCGTACCTTCGTATTCAGTCCGCACGGTCAGCGTGGGGTACGTTATATCAGGCAGCAGATTGATCGCGAGCCGACGGAACGCAACCAGACCGAAGATAACAGCCGCGACGACGAACATCGTAATCGTCACCCGGCGGCGCGTCGAAAATTCGATCAGCTTCATTGCGGTCTCCCGCCTCTGCCCGGCAGGATGCCCTGCCGACGCATCTCACCCATGAACGCACGCCACTTTTCGCCGCTTGTCGCGAGATCCGGGTCTTTTTTAACGCGTGCGTCGTAGGCCTTCTTCAGATCGGGAAACCGGGCGAACATCCGTTCCTTCATTGCATTCAGCTGACCGTTATCGCCTCCCGCAGGCTGCCCGCTTTCGCGCCCTCCGTCCATCCGGGTTCCGGCAGCAGTCGTTTCCGGGACCCCTTCACCAACCAGGCGCACCGCCGTGCCGGGGCGCAGTCCGTCGTGACCAATGGTGATGACCTGCTCTCCTTCAGTCAGGCCTTTCAGAATCTCCAGGTGTTCATTGTCCGCAAACCCCATGCCGACCTTTCTGCGAACCGCCTTTCCCCCGCCCTGGTCCCCGTCCGGTTCATATACGAACACGTGATTTCCCTCCCCCTCCAGGACGAGCGCTCTCTTGGGTATTACCAGCGTGTTCCGGTGCACCTCGGTGATGATATGCACCGATGCGAACATGCCGGGCCGGAGGACTCCGTTTCCTCCGCCCGGAATCTGGATGGTGACCTTGATGGTTCCGCTTTCCGGATCCACGACCGGGCTGATCATTTTAACGACGCCGCCGAACAACCGTCCCGGATCGGACTCCACCGAGACCTTCGCGCCCTGACCGATCGCGACTTTGCCCATGTTCTTTTCCGGGATCCTGATGCGGGCCAGCAGCGGGTCGAAGTCCGCAACGGAAAACACCGCCTGATTCGCGGTGATCATGTTGCCGACCTCCACGCTTCGGATGGTCACCGTGCCGGCAAGGGGCGAAACGATGGACGTATAGCTCAGGTTCAGCTTCGCCTGTTCCAGTTCGGTCTGCGCCCGGTCCATCTGCCCCCTGGAATTCTCATACCTCTCGTTGCTCAGAAGTTCCCGCTTGAACAGCTTCTCATCTCTCTCGTAGGCGCGGCGAGCGTCTTGATAGGCTACTTCCATGCGTTTGACCTGCAGCGCCGGCTCCTCGGAATCCAGACGCGCCAGCACCGCGCCGCGGGTTACGCGGTCACCCTCTTCCTTGAGGATTTCCACAACCTGCCCCGACGCCCTGGAGCGCACTTCGACCCACTGAAACGCCTCAAGCGTCGTATTGGCCAGAATTGAACTTGAGATATCGCGACGATTCACCGGTTCCACCTTCACCGGTACCGCCGCGCCCCGGCGCTGCCCGCCGCGGCGGGACGGTCCTCTTTCACCCTCCTCGCACCCCGCCAGAACCGCGATGACCCCAAAGACCAACCATCGTTGAAAGTTGGACATGCATCCTCCCGCAGGACCCGGTCCACGCAAAGGACCGAATCGCCGCCATGGCACTTCGTACTTAGACAGAATTCAGATCAATTCCGATCCGCTAATTGCACGCCCATGTCTCAGAAATCGAGGACGAACACGAGCTTGTTGGAATATAACCGCTCCGTATGTCCAAGAGGTACTCTTCGAAAGGAATTCGGCGACCCATCGCAGACGGCGCAACAGGACGGTTCTCATCCGGGTCCGGCACTCTCCGTTGCAATAACGAAACGCCTGATCCCCGCTCCCCGTATAATATCCAGAACGCTGATCACCTCGCCATGCGGAAGGTCCCGATCGGCGCGCAACACGAGGCCGCCGGAGGCGTTTATCTCATCGGAAGCCGTCTGCAACCGGACGCTGAGCGCGGCACGCTCCACCGGCTGGCCGTCGTAGTGGATTCCGCCGTCCGGAGCCACATCCAGCACGAAGCGTTTCGGCTGCTGAACCCGGTCCGCGTTTTCCATGGACGGCAATTCCACCTTTAGCGCGGACTGCTCGATGAAAGACGTGGTCACGAGAAAAAACGTAAGCAGCAGGAATAGAACGTCGATCAGTGACGTGATGTTGATGCTCGGCCGACGTTTCGGCCTCTGATATAGCTGCATGTCGCCGCCATTTAACCAGGATTCGTACGCCTTAGTGGACGTTAGATCGAATATATGCAAGTTGATAAAAGCGATTAAACTGCTGATTACCAGGATACACCAGGTTACTCGACGCGAACTGAAAAAACGTCCTTCCGGACGACGTTTACGCCCCGTTTCATGGGTTTTCGTTGCGTCGCCGCGGTGCTTTTTTTCCGAATGGGGTTATTCTTCCGATTTCTTGTCCTGGAAGCCCCGCAGCTTCTTCAGAAGCGTATTGGAATACTTCTCGATCTCGAGAACCAGGCTCTCCGCCTTGCTGCTGAAATAGTTGAAGAAGACCAGCGACGGAATCGCGATGAACAACCCCGCGCCGGTTGTCAGAATCGCTTCCGCGATCCCTCCCGCAAGGAGGTTGCCCTGCCCGATGCCCACTTCAGAAATCTCCCGGAAAACCTTGATCATCCCCAGAACCGTCCCCAGCAGACCCAGCAGCGGAGAAACACTGGCGACGGTCTCCAATATAACGATCCCCTTCTGCAGCTTCCCCATTTCCTGGCGGCCCTGATCCACAATGCTCTCCTTTATCTCGTCCGGAGGCAGGTGGCGGCTTTCCAGCCCGATGCGAACAACCTGGGCGAAGGGTCCTTCGTACTGGTTGCATACGGACACCGCAAGCCCGACGTCCTCCGGGCCCTTTATGTTCTCGATCACGCTCACGATCTCTCCCCGAATGATCCGGTGGCGGCGCAGACTGAACGCCCGCTCAAGCGTAATGGCCAGGGTGAGGATCGAACACAGAGAAAGCGGATACATCATCAGACCGCCCTGCTCGAACAGCTCCCATCCCATGCAGCAGCTCCGGTGTTATCGGGAATCCAGTATCAGGTAGTGGAACAGGGCGGAGATTTCCAGAAAGTCCTCCGGAAAATGCGCCGGCAGAGGCCGGAAATCGGCCGACAGCTCTACCGCGCGAATGCTGGTATCCCGCAGGTACGGGCTGCCGTCGAAGTCGATGACCTCCAGTTTCACGAGGCGGCCGTCCGGCATAATCCTGAATTTCAGCCGTGTCCGGCCCTGAATAATGCCCAGTTTCGAAAACGCGGCCGGAGGATGTATGTGGTCTCCGACGTGGCGTTTGAGGTACGCAAGATACGGCGCAAATTCCCAGTCATACGTACTCAGTTGCAACCCGCCCTGCTCAAGGGCGTGGCTTTGCAGGTTCTTCATGGGGATGACACCCGGCGCGTCCGGACGTCCGAACAATGCGCGCGTCGATGGCTCCGGGGACCATGTGTTCCGTTCCTTCAACAGCGGCGCGAAAACCCTGGAATTCGCCTCGTCTTCCGCGTCCGTACGCCGGTCCGGATCGACGTCCGTCCCGGCATCGGCATCGCCCCGCTCGCCTCGATCGCCCTCCGGACCGATCTCGCTCCGGTGTTGTGACGGGGACTTCACCAGACCTTCGGCGTAGGGCAGGTGCGATTGCGGCAGATCCGCGTCGCGCAGGTCCTTCGCACGCGAGTCCCGGTCGGAGCGCAGGGTCGTCTCCTCGGGCGGCTGTTCGTCCGGCGCCGAGCGGGGCAGTTCGACGAATTCGAACGACATCGGACTGGACTCCGGAACGGCCGCATCGATGCGCGTTTCCGGCACAAGGCTCGAAAGGGGGACGTAGAAGACGAAAAACAGCAGATGCACGACCAGCGCTGTCGCGTATGCCAGCGTATAGCGATTCGCGAAAAAACGTCCGATGTATGCCATAATGTGGAATCCCCGCGGTCAGCGGGTTCTCCGCAGCCCGCTGACGCAACGACGGGGTCAATCGGCCGCGGGCGCTTCCGTTCTCGAGAGTGCGTCGCGCAAGCGCTGAAAGCGCCCCTGAAACAGCGACAGCCATCCCACGTAGAAGAAACCAAGGCTGAAGAGTGCGAGAAAGGGCACCGGGAAATAGATCGCATTGTGGATCGCAAAGCCGATCACCCAGAGGAAATACAACCCAACGGCGAGCTCGACGACGGAAAGGACATTCTTGTGTACCGTGTATCGCTTGCCGCGCCAGGTGTCGCAGCGGTCCACGACCTGGTACTTCGGCGTGCGCCTGAATTCGGTCTGGTGTCCCGCCAGCGCTTCGAGTACCGCCCGGGCGTTGTTGAACGAAATCCCCATACCTGCGGCCAGCACGCACGGCATGTATTTGACGCGGCGAAGCCAGTCCGGATAGAGCTCCTTCTGCGAATAAATGTAAAACCGGGATACCGCCCCGGTCGCGGAAACAAACAGCGGAAGATCCACGAAGACGACGCGGAACCACCCGAGTTCCAGGCGGGCGAGTACGGCGGGAAAGATCAGAGCGGCCAGCATGGCCATCAGCAGATAGGCGAAATTGCCGCTCAAATGGATCAGCGCCTCGAGCTTGACGCGCCACGGCAATTTCGCGCGCAGCACCCGCCCGACCAGTTTGCGGGCGGTTTGCGCCGAGCCCTTGGACCAGCGGAACTGCTGGGTCTTCCAGGCATTCATCTCAACCGGCAATTCCGCCGGCGCAGCCACGTCGTCCAGAAACAGAAACCGCCACCCGGCCAGCTGCGCACGATAGCTCAGGTCCAGGTCCTCCGTGAGGGTGTCGTTCTCCCACCCTCCCGCATCATCGATGCACTTTCTGCGCCATATGCCCGCCGTACCGTTAAAATTGAAGAAAAAACCGGATCGACTGCGGGCGCCGTGTTCCATGATGAAATGCCCGTCGAGGAATATCGCCTGTACCTGCGTCAGCAGTGAATAATCACGATTGAGGTGCTCCCATCTGGCCTGCACCAGACCCACGCCTTCATCGGTAAAAAAGTGGATCGTCTTTTTGAGGAATTCTCTGGGCGGCAGAAAATCGGCGTCGAATACGGCCACGTACTCGCCGCTGGCAACGCGCAGGCCCTCACCAAGCGCGCCGGCCTTGTAACCCGTACGGTCCGTTCGATGCAGGCAAACGATATCGTGACCGGCCTCTCTCAATTCCGCCACGCAGCGTGTGGCCACTTCCGTGGTCTCGTCGGTTGAATCGTCGAGGACCTGGATTTCCAGGCGGTCGCGAGGATAGTCGAAGTCCGCCACCGCCCGGATCAGCCGCTCTACAACGTATAGCTCGTTGTATACGGGCAACTGTACCGTCACGCGCGGCAATTCCTCGAATCGGCCGACCGGGGCGGGACGTTTGAGCCGGTTCTTGTAGTACAATCGAACCATCACGTGCCGGTGCAGACTGAAGATCAGCAAAAGACCAAGGGTCACGCCATACAGTATCAGCAGTGCCGACTGAAACCAGTCGGTCAGCGATTCGATCTCCATCAACCCTCCACCTCTCGGTTCCTCCACGGGTCCGCAGGGGTTCAACAGGAAAATAAGCAATTCCGGATCCTGAAATCAAGCCCAAAGCACTCGCGCGGGGGCGGCGTGGCGCACGCAAACCGGCCTGATTTCCAACGGCTTCCGCCGGCCGGCCGACGCCTCGGATGGGCCGCCGAACCGGCAATTTCCGCACCCGGACTCAGAAGCTGTTTTAAAATTCCCAGCGGGCTTCGCGCGGCTGCAAGAGCGGCGTTCGGCGTTGGTCAAACCCGCCCGTATAGACAAATATGGGCGGGTTTTCCCGCCTTGACCGCCGCTTTTTCGCTCGCGCTCGGGAACTCACCGGTAATTTCAAAGCAACTTCTCACGAAATCCATCTGTTTCTGTTGACAAACGACGGTTCAAGCGCATATATTTCTCTGCTGTTCATCGCGCCAATCAACCAGTTGCGGTTCATCGGGTTCGACCGCCCCGGGAGACCCCCGCGGACCACCCGGAACCACGCTCAAGGAGTCAACATCAGATGGCTGACCAGGACCAGTTCTACCCCGACTACAAAATGCCTGCCGATAACGAGTCGGACGCCGGCAGCAAATCCGGAAGTCTGCTCGACGGCGATTTCGAATTCCCGCTTGAAACCCACTGCTGCGTTACCGGGGAGGAAGTCAAACACAGCTTCTGCCGGTATCCCGACCCGGAACTGGGCACGATGATGGTGATGTCTCACGAAACCATGCTCCGATTCTCCCGACCCGGAGAAAGCCTGTCGGAAAACTTCGAACGCGTACTCAGACTTCGGCGACAGCACGAGGCCGACCGGCAGGAATAGTCCTCCCGCTTCTCTACCCCTGGAAACAACCGACATGCCCTTGCCGAGTTCGGCCGGCAGCCGGAGACAAGGATGAAGTACAATGCCGCCCCGGCCGTTCTATACCGGAAGGTCCGGATTCCGGATGCATTCCTCACGCGCACCCGATTCGAGGGTCGAAACCTGAGTTTTGGCGGGGATCTCCGGCTGGGAGATCTGACCGGAGACGGCCGTGCCGACCTGCTGGTCTACCGCTGCGATACGGCGAGTGAACTCAAGCCCTGTTTTCTGGGCGCCTTTACGCTCGACGGGGAAATCCTCTGGCGTGACGGCCAGGGCGGCGCCCAACCCCTCCGTCCGTGTTCCGTGTCGATCCATGACATCGACGGGGACGGCAGGAGCGAGGTGATCTGCTTCTTCCATCGCCCCGACGGGGTCGCTTCAAAAACGTCTCTCCGGGACGTTGCGATACAGATCCGCGACGGCGCGACCGGCGCCCTGAAGCAGGAGTCCCGACCGGAGGCTTTCAAGGCATGCAACGGCTGGGCCGCCAACTGGTTTCATCAGCGCCTGTTGATTGCAAACCTGAGAGGCACGGCAGTTCCCGGAGATATCGTCGTCAAGCTGGGGGAACGGGTCCTGGCGTTCGACCGGAACCTGGACCTGCTGTGGGACTACGTCATCCCATGGAACGAATACGGCCGCTGCTCCGCGTATATTCCCGCCGTGGGCGACCTGAACGGCGACGGGCGCGACGAGGTCCTGGGCGGGTACTTCATTCTGGGTTCCGACGGCGCGCCCCGCTGGGAATGCCGGCTTGCGCCCAATATGGACTCCGTCTGCATCCAGCCGTGGGACAACGGGCGAATGCGTGCCATCTGTTCAGGCGGCGGTCACGTGCTGGACGAAGACGGCGGGGTCATTCTGGCGTTGGGCGAGGGCATGGTCCCGCACGGACAGGAAATCAGGGTGGCCGACTTCCTGCCGGACGAACCCGCGCCTCAAATGGCCATCCGGTACCGCGGACACCATCCCGACGTACTCGTGGCGGATAACGGCGGAAGGATCGTCCGGCGTTTCCAACTCAACCGGTCGCCGAACGAAACTGGAATGGAGGCGGTTTACTGGCACGGATCCGACGCGCCCGCAATGCTGTATAACGGCGGGACGCTCTTCCACGGCAATGGCGATCCCGCGGTGGTTCTTCCCGGCCTGCCGCCTCCGGCCGGTCCTGAGAAAATGGGCTGGTATCACGCCGTGCCCGCAAACCTCTGCGGCGACGATCGCGAGGACCTGCTCGTGTACAACCCGTGGTCGGACGCCGCCTACATCTATACGCCCGCGCCGTTTGACCCATCCGCCTACGCCGGCTATCGTCCCGGCCCCCGTCAGTACAATGCCCGCCTGATGGACTGAAACGGCCCGGAAGTTGACCTCCCGGGCCGATCATCGTCGGTGTTTCCGCCCGCGGACCATCAATCCAGAAAGCCCTCGATCACCTGCACGTCGGCGTCGATCAAGGGATGATTCACGTTTTCCAGCGGCAACGTCACGAATTCGCCGGTCTGCGCCGACTGGTAGGCCGCAGTCGTCATCTCCGCAACCGCCAGACCATCCGACACGCTCATCACCGGATCCCGGTCCTCTTCGATAGAGTCAATCAACTCCTGTACGCACGCATCCGAATACTGCACGGGCGACGCCGGCAAGTCCAACGACACGCCATTCACCAGCATCGATTCGGGCTCGGCATGAATCCAGTGGCCCTGTGCGGTCACGTCCACCGCGTTTGCCGGCGGCCCCTCCTCCTCGAGCTTGTTTCGGCCGGTCACGAGCGTGGCGACGAAATCTCCGTACTCGCACACGACCGTCGCCATATCTTCCGTCCCGAACGCCTGATATTCGTCCCAATAAGCATTCCGCATGCTGCTGAAGATGCGTCCGGGCATACCGAACAGGTGGTGCAGGTAATCCACCGCATGACTGCCCAGATTCATCAGTTCACCGCCGCCGTTCACGTTTACCGGCGTAGGGTAACTCACGTACTGCATCAGGTCGCTGTCCTTGAACTGACGAACGAAGTGATGCGTGTACGATGAAATATTCGCATAGGCGCCGGTACGGATTCCCCGGGCGAGGGCCGCCAGTCCGGGCAGATATCGGATGGGGTAGCTCAACACGATCCTGATCCCGGAGCCTTCTGCAGCGCCTGAGATTTCCCTGGCTTCCCGAACGGTACGCGATAGCGGCTTGTCCACCAGAACGTGCTTTCCGCAGGCAATCGCCTTCGTAATCAGGGGCCGTTTCAGATAGAAGTCGGTTGCGATGGATACGATCTGTACGTCCGGATCTTCCAGCACCGCGTTGTAGTCAGGCCCGCAAACCACGCCGAATCGCTCCTCAAGAGGACCGGCCTTGTCCGCCCTGTGTTCCGCCGCTGCGACGATCCGGCAGTCCGGGCGGGCTTCCAGAATCGGGCCATAGCTCATCTGGTGGGCACGGTTTCCCAACAATCCGACGCCGTAGCTCATTCCTGTATTCCTTTCTGACGCAGCGTGCAGGGTCCGGCGGTACAGTTCGAATCGCGGTCTTTTATCTCACTCCGGGCGGGCCTGGCCCCAGTTCAATTCCTGCACCTCGCCGGTACGGATCGCATCGATCGCCCGTACACCGAGCGCGGTTGCTCTAACGCCGTCTTCCACCGTCGCCGCGTTCTCCGCCTCGATTCCCCTGAGCGACCAGTCCACGAGTGCGCGCATCTGCTGTACGTATCCGTGCGCGAAATCCGAATTCTCGCATCCGGGCAGTTCGACCGCGGTCAGCCGTTCCGGCGCGGCGCCCCAGATCCGGATCTCGGGCTCCCAGTAATAATTGTAGAGACACGCGGTCGTATCGCCGGCGAAGATCTGATACGCGGCCTTTCCCATCAACGCCGGTTTGCCAACGTCGCCTATCGCGACGTTGGCAACCGCACCGTCCGCAAACTTGAGCGTACATGCCACGGCGTCGGTGATGGGCAGCGTGGGATGGTGATAGTTCCCGCCCGCCGCGTAGATCGAATCCACCTCGGCCGCGTTCAGAAAACGGACCGCGTCGAAGCAATGACAGCCCTGGCTCAATACGTTGCCGCCGCCCTCGACCGGATCGTTTGCCCAACTCTGTTCCCCCCAACGGGGATCGAACAACTGGGCGATAGTCAACCACGGACTCGGGGCTACCTCCTTCAATCTGACGACAAACGGCGAGAACCTGGCCTGAAAGCCCGTCACAAACTTCACGCCGGCGGCGTTAACGGCATTCGCAATCGCCTCGCAATCATCCATACGGATGGCCAGCGGCTTTTCGCAGAAGATATCCTTTCCGGCCTCTGCGGCCGCCACGCACATCGGCGCGTGCAGATGATGGTGCGTGCAGATGAGCACCACGTCGACGGCGTCGTCCTGCAGCGCCCGTTCGTAATCGGTACTGACAAGCGCCGGGCCGACTTCCGCATTCAGCGCCTCGGCGGCTTCCGGGTTGGCATCGACGAGAACGCGCAGGGCGACGTCCTCGAACGAGGCCAGCAAACGCGCGTGGGTACGCCCCATATTGCCGCAGCCAATGATGGCCGCTCCGAGTCTGCGATCCGTCACGTCAGTTTCCCCCTTCGCCGTCGACGGTCGGCGGATTCAAGGGATCCTGCCGGGACGGGTGGGTCTCGTCTGAGAGGATTCCGTACAAATCCGGCCTCCGGTCGGCCAGATGGTTTCCATCGGTTACCGTTTCGAGGTCGATATCGTGTACGAGCACATCGGTCACGTTGGACTGAAGCTTCGCGTCCAGCTGACCCCCCGGACCCGTTATCAACGCCACGTTGGGATGGGCGAAGCAGATGTACATCTGGTTTTCGTAAGACCGGGTGCGCATCCACCATTCGTTATCCAGGTGCCACATTCCGTAGGTCGGCAGGAGACACACCCGGGCGCCCTTCAACCGCAGCACGCGGATGGACTCCGGCCATCGGCGATCGGCGCAGATCGCGACGCCCGCGGTCCCGAAATCCAGTTCGAACACGGGTAAATCCGTTCCCGCGGCAAACCGGCGGTCGTGGTTCTGCAGATGCGTCTTGTAATAAACGCCCGCGATCTCGCCGTTGCGGCCGGCCAGCAATGCCGCGTTGTAGAAACGACCGTTCTTCAGCTCCGTGAATCCGAACACGATGTGAGTGTTTGAGCTCCCTGCGAAATCCAGTACACCCCGGATGAACGGACTCTCCCCGACGGTCTGCGCCACGCTCCCGAACCTGGCGACATTCCAATCATCCTCGGTCACGGCGTATCCGTCGAGGAAACACTCAGGCGTGACGAACACATCCAGTCCGCTGTCCAGATGCCGGGCGAACTGCTCCTCGAACACGTTCCAGTTTGCTTCGACGTTCCATTTGGCGGGCATCGCCTTCAACAGGCCGATGCGAACGCCGCGTTTCTGTAACGGCATGGACGGCTGTCTCCATCATTCATCATCGTACCGCCGGGACGTACGCTACCGCATCTGCCAGCGCATGCTCACCACGTCCCCCTGCCTGAACGTGAACCACTTCGTCCAGTCCGACTGCGATCCGCCCACGCTGACGGTGCAGTCCACGTGCAGCACGCCGCTGCCGTCTTCCACGCCGTTGTTCCGGACGTCCATCCGAACCGTATCCTCGCCGTATTGCGTCTTCAGGTATCGGATCGCCTTTTCTTTCATTTCCGCTTCGCTCAACGGTTCTGCCATGGTTACCTCCTCAAACCCGCGCGGCCTCCGCGACGCCTTCCACCCTGACGTCTTCTTCCAGGTTCACGTACCGATTCCCGTCAACCACGATATCCCTCGCGCGCCCGCCGATGCGTATACCGGTTTTCTGTCTGCCCTCGCCGGTATCTTCGATCCGGCAGTCGCGAATCTCCACCTGGTGCGTCTCCCCGAGAACGTCCACGCCCGTACCTTCGGCCGCAAACCCGTTGTCCCGGATGCGACAGGAGGCCAGGACGTTCCGGTGAGCGCCTCTGAATTCCGACTGGGGCTCCCGAAAAAGCACGCCCACCTTATGGTTGCGCTCGATGCTGCAGTCGTGGATCCGGTTGTCCGTATCTCTGTGCCCGATGGAAATGCCGAAGTCGAGATTGTCTGAGCAGATACAACGCTCCGCAAGCCCGTCCGATACGCCCCAGCAGAAGAAGATGCCCTGGCTGTTGCCGGTGGACCGGCAGTCCCGGAACTCCGGCCGCTGAGACCCGCTGCCCGGATGGAAACCCAGGTTGGCGTTCTGCTGCGACACGCAGTTTTCGAAGACGAAGTCGTCGCAGATCTGAAAGCTGAACCCGTCTCCATTGTAGTTCCGCGCGGTTACGTTCGTGAACCGGTACCTGTGACAGCGCTGCAGGAACACCGCGCCGGAGTAGTTCCCGTTTATCTCCTCGTTTTCATCGCGGTTGCCGTCGAGCACCAGGTCCTCGACCCGGACGTCGTGTACGCCTTCCTCCGCCGTCAGAATCGGAAATACCGTTGCCAGGGTCGCGCGTTCTTCCAGCCACATGTTCTTGTAGATCCGCCGGCTCAGCGAAACCAGGTTGCCCTCCACCGCCGTTACGGTGTCTTTCACGACCTCCATCCGTCCGTCTCCGCCGCGAAACGCACGAAGCATCACGCCGCAGCCCACGCTGAACCCGGCCGGGTCCCGGACGGCCACCCGCGCTTCGTACCAGTCCGAATCCCGAACCAGATCGGTCCTGAGTCCCGGCGCCTTTTTCAGTACGGTGGCTTCTCCCTCGCCCCGAACCGTCAGTTTGGGATGCAGATAGAGCGCGTTGTGCATGGTATACTCGCCGGGCAGAATCTGCAGAATCCCGCCGCCCAGCCGCCTCAGATAGTCCGCGCCCGCCTGCAGCACCTTGTCGTCGGTCCCCTGCAGGTCGCCTTCGCCCTGCCCCACCCGCAGCACCATCTCCCTGCGCGCCGTCATGGGCCGGTTGGTTGAAAGATCGATCATCGCTATCTCCGTTTCAAATCACGATGCCTACCGCCGGCGCTCGCGCTCGATCTGCCGGCGCCATGTTTCCCGCAGACGCAAAATACGCCGGCGGCCGAACCGTGTCAAGCCCCTGGCCCGTCAACCGGCAACGGGCAGAACCACGCGCGAAGGACGACCGGCGCCGTGGAAGATCTCCTGGCGGGCGACCACGAATGCGGCTTCCCCGTAGTCGTCTCCGCCCGTGTTGTGATTCCGGTCGAAATTCGGGAAGTCCGAACTCGTCACATCCAGCCGGATGCGGTGGCCGGGCCGGAACAGAACGGCCGTGGGGAGCATCTCGATCCGGTATTTGCAGATCTGTCCGGGCGTCAGCGCCCGGGGACGATCGAACCCGTTCCGGAACCTCGCACGCACGATTCCGTAGCTCACCTGATGCGCGAATCCGTCCGGATGGACGTCCATCAACTTGACGATAAAGTCCGTGTCCCTGGCGCTGGAAGCAGCGTGTAAGACCACTTCCGGTCTGCCGACCACGCGCAGCCCCGTCCGAAGGCGGCGCGTCCGGTAGACAAGCACGTCCTTCCGGCCGTCCAATCGGCTCTGATCGTACGGGGCATCCTGACAACTCTCGTAGAACAACGACATCACCGGGTCGCGCGGGTCGTAGTCGTACCGGTCGCAACCCGTATCCCGGGGACGACGTCTGACCAGCCGTCCGCCGCCCGATACGCCGTTTGCGCCGCCATTTGAGACCAGGTGGAACGACGCGGACTTCGCCCCGGGCACCGGCCAGGCCGACGCGGTGCGCCACCGGTTCTCTCCCATCACGAAGTACCGCACGGGCGCCGTTTTCATCATACCGTTCGGCTTGCCTTTGAGCCAGTAATCGAACCAGCGGATCATCAATGCGTTGAAATCGACCGACGCCGACTTTCCGAAGTCCATTTCACCGACCTGCCGCGGACCCTGCGAGCCGTGGGACCAGGGTCCGACGACCAGCCGCTGCGCTTCCCGTGCTTCCGGCGTGCGGCCGTTCCTGCGCATACCCGCGAAGTGATCGACCGTAAGCACCAGCCGGTCGTGCCAGCCCGTGACGTGCAGGACCGGCACGTCCACCTCCCCGTGCCGCTTGTGGAAATCGAAGATATCCTCGTGATGGTGGTCGAGCCAGTAATGCCAGATCTCCCGGCAGCCGCCGGCGTACTCGTCCGGCAGGTCCTTCAGAGGCACGAACCACAGCGGTTTTTCTCTGTCCCGGGCGGCCGACTCCTGAGCTTCCTCCGGCGTATGCGGACCTGGAAGTCCGCTACGACGCCGCAGGTCCGGACCCAGTGACCGGAAGAGCCACTGCTGCACCCGTCCCGTGCGCAGCACACCGCCCAATTCCCAGTCCGTCAACCTTGTGGCGTACCCGCCGTTGAACATCGCGACCAGGCGAGGCGGCCTGGCGGACGCGAGTTCCCACGACGCCCAGGAGGGATAGGAAATCCCGTATACGCCAACCTTTCCGTTTACATACGGAAGGTCCGCCGCCCACTCGACGGTATCGTAGCCGTCCGCGGCATCCTGATAGCCGGGCATGAACTTGGGCGTGAACACCCCGTCGGAGGCGTAGCGACCGCGCATATCCTGGGAAATGACAACGTATCCGGCTTCTGCCAACTGCGTATTCGCCGCCTTGCCGTACGGCGTGCGCTGAACGAGCGCCGCGAATTCCCCCGCCGCGTCGGGCCGCGCCACGTCGGCGCGAAGCACCACGCCGTCCCGCATGCGGGTTTCCACGTTGCGCTCGACGCGCACCTTGAATTGCTCCGACTGCGTTCTCACGATCCTGCCTCCTGCATCCGTTCGCTATGCCAACAAAACGCGGTCCGTTTCGCCCCACGCGGTTACGGTAGCAACGACCTGACCGTCGACCACCTCGCCATGGACCGACCCGTCCGAACAATCTCCCGACGCCATCAGCACGAGAAACCGGGACTGTTCGCCTGCGCCGGCGTCCTGCACCAGTCTGGCATGGAAGACCGGCGCCTTCTGGGCCGACATATCCGGTTGATAGCTCAGCGGGACCATGCTCGGACCCCAACCCAACTCCACGCTTCGGATCGATTCGGACCACGCGGGCACCAGCCTGACGCCGGGAGCACCCTCGCTGACAACCGTGCGATTGCCCGCCTCGCGCAGTTCGTCCGGGCAGCGCAACGACCAGCGAAGCGTGCGCGGGGCCTCGCTGTGTGCGGCATCCAGCAGGTCGTATATCAAAAAGTACCTCCCCTTTTTCAAGAGTACCGTGCGTTCGTGCCGTACGCCCTTCGAGCGCATGTATCCCTCGTGCGAGACGCGAATAAGGGTCTCTTCGTCCGTATCCCGCCAGTCGATCAGCCGGCCCCAGATCCGCCGCTTGTTGCCCGGTCGCCAGAGTTCCTGGTCGTCCCCGTCGATCCAGACCGTATTCTGTCCCCGCGTGCCGTAGTACCATGGCATGTAGTCCGGATCGCTGTACGCGAACGGAGAACCCGGAGACAGCGCCGCGGGGCGCCCCTTCACCCAGGCCGAAAACGAAGCCTGCGCGCCGTAGGCGTGACCGCCTTCGGGATGCCCGAAGTCCAGCACCAGGACGTTTGCGTCCCCGTCCCACCCGTCGCGAAGCACGGCGATGCCGGAATCGGGAAACAGCCGTGAGTCGGGCGCGGACGCCTGAACGGACACCCCATCGGGTTTGGGCACGCAAAGGTCGTTCAGTATCGTATTGCCCCACCCCACGCCGCCCTTCTGGACCGGCACGAGATCCGGATGGTACCCGCGGTCGATGTGCCACTGCAGAACGGGATCCTTGAAGAAGGCGTTTCCGGCGGCCAGAAACGCCGGCCAGTCCTGTGCGTAAACCGCCGAATTGATGGCCGGCGTGAACCCGTCCGGCGTGACGATTTCGGCGAGGAAGCGGTGCATCGCGAGAAAGCGAGTCCGGAACGGCTCCGTATCGTAGAAACTCGGCAGCCCGCGGCGGGCAAGGATCATCTGCAGCGTGGCGAAGGAACGGATGACGGTCTTATGGTACTGCGTGCATATTTCCTTCTGAAGTCCGTCCGGATACACCTGGTTCAGGAGCAGCACGTCCTGGATCTGCCGAGCGGTCTCAAGCCAGTTTTCCGCGGATTCCCATTCCGGAAGCAGCGCGCCCACGCCGCCCAACCCCCCGCTTCCTGACGAGATAAAGTTCAGCTGCTGCTGCCATTCCACCGCCGTCTGAGACGCCACCTGCCCGTACAGGTGCCGCGCCAGGCGCCAGATCATGATGGAAGTGGCCCGGCAATCTTCCACGGTCCAGTCCGGATGGCCGCGCAGCGCGTACAGCGCCTCGCCGAGCGCCTTCAGCTTCAGCCCCACGGAAAGCGTGTTCCAGACTGCATAGAACCCGCCTTCCTCCTCGCCACGCCCCATCACGAGCGCTTCGTCCCGGATGTCGTCCATCTGTTCGAAGTAGCTTCGCAAACAGTCCCCGACCGCGCGGACGTACTTGCCTTCGCCGGTCAGCACCGCCGCCCGGATCGGCCACCTCAGGAAGAACATGTAGTGTATCCCACCCCAGTTCGACGTCCTGTGCGGATTCGCGTTCCAGTCCAGGCCGACCCCCGGCACGTAGTCCACCGTACCCTCGCCGTAGATCATCTTCCCGTCGATCAGGAGATCCGACTGTTCGATCCACACGCGCGCCAGCCCCGGCCAATGCGTGCGAATCGTATGGCCGAACCGCTCCGAATCGAAGTGCCACGTGGGCTCCGTCCTGCCGGCCAGATAGCCGCGCCAGGCGCGCCACGCGGCCGCTTCATCCGCCGGATCGGACACGTCGTCGGGCAGGTTCAGACCTGCAATTCCGCGGTTTACCTGCCCCCAGAATTCCCCGGCTACATACACAGGGTATTCAATTTGGCTCACCTTACCCTCCTTCAGGTGTTTTCACTTGTAATTCCGGTTTCCAACTCTACCTGAACATCCTGTCTCTTCCCGCCGGATTCCTTGACACCGCCGCGGGTTTTGGTTAATTTAAGTGCCTGCAATTCCGGAAAAATGGCGTTTCGGACGATTGAAACGGTGCGGATGTGGCTCAACTGGATAGAGCACCTGGCTACGGACCAGGCGGTTCCGGGTTCGAATCCTGGCATCCGCACCATATAAAAACGGGAAGTTGGGAGCCATTCTCAACTTCCTTTTTCTGTCCTACCCCTGGAAACACATCCACGCAAGGTACACCCACACTCCTGAATCGCCGTCTACTCCGCTCACGCGGCTTGGCCCAAGATAATACGATCGGCGTTACGGGTCAAGAAGCCGGTTTATCATCGTTCGTCCTGAACACACACAGGCCCCGCGTTTTGCGGGGCCTGTGTGTGTTCAGGTATGAGATACGCTATACGAGTCCGCAGTGCCTCTTCAACTAAGGAATTCCGGCCGATCGTCCATTCTCCGTTAATGTTCCAGGTGACACACGATGGGCGGGGGCGGTGTTCCGAACGAACGTACCGCGGGCCGCTTTGAGGCGCCGGTGCCCTTGACCCGCGACAACCCGTCCATCGCGATGGTCGCCCTTCCGCCGGTTGCTTCGTAGAAATTGTACCAATCGTCGAATTGGTCTTCGCCCGCGTGGCTGAACAGGGTCGCGTCGCTGCTGAGCGCCTCCAGGCTCTGCCGGACCGCAGGATAGTCCTCGCTCACCAGCAGGATCACCGCCGCGCGAAAGGCCTTCTGGGACTGCCTATGGTCGGGCACGCGGCGTCCATGCTCCGTGATGATGTCTTCGATGGTATACGTCCTGACTCGACTCGCCGTGAACGTGCTGTCATTCGAACGCCCGGATGGGTTGCGCAGTTGCTCGCCGTCGGCGGCGACCCAAAGGTCGGGCACTTGCTCCGGAGGGATGAGCCCGGCAAGGTACAGCTCGATCGGGCTGTAGGGTTTGACGTTGGCTGCCCATCCTCTGGTATAGGCGTTCGGGGCGCTGTAACGTCCGCCTCCATTATCCACCAGTTTTGCGATATCAAATCCGCCGAGGATCCCGTCGGCGCTGGTGAAATCCCAATGGGGTACGGCGGGCCCCATAATAAAGTTCGCCCAGCGATGCATCAACTCATGCAGCATAGGACCCCGAACCAGACGGGTATGTTCCCAACCCGATCCGGAAACGGACGCAAAAAAAACGCCGCTCTGCAGTCTTCCTGCCGACCCCCACGTATCGCTGAAAAAGATCCCCTTGCCGATACCTTGCACGTCGTTCCCTACGCCTCGATGGAAGGCTCCCTTAAACGCATCGGGTTCGAGTTGGGACCCGGTCAGACTCGGAAAGAAGACCAGGAAATCGAACGCATCGCTGAAATGCGTATAGAATCGTGTCGCGTATTCGTCCAGCGGCAGATTACCGGCGGCAAGGTTTTCGGTAACGGGTAGGACAAACACGTTGTCGTTGTATATCCGCGGTTCCCCGAAGAAGATCGTCTCATCGAACGAAACTCTGACCCCCCTGGCCTCGAGCGCGGGAATGTGCACGTTGATTGACGTGTCGTTCAGGGGATTGCCCTTTACGGCGACCTTACCCAATCCGGTGTTTGCCACCAACGGTGCAAGGTCCCTGATCTTGTTGTTCTGAAGTTGCAGATCTTGAATGTTGGTCAAGCCAGACAATGCAGACACGTCCGAGATCCTGTTGTTGTAGAGATACAGCTGTTCCAAGGCAGTCAAACCAGACAGGGGACGCAGGTCCGAGAGCCCATTGTTGTCAAGAAACAGCAATTCCAGGCTGGTCAATTTAGCCAGCGGTGACAGGTCCGTGAAGCCAATTTCCGAAAGATACAGCGCTTCAAGGCTGATCAATTCAGCCAACGGTGAAAAGTCTGATACACTACTGCAGGACTGAAGGCTCAGCCCTGTCAGGTTGGTCAATCCGGACAGGGGAGAGATGTCCGAGATGTTGGTGAATGCAAGACTCAGCTCAGTCAGGTTGTTCAATTCAGATAGCGGCGAAACATCCGAGATGCGGGCGAAACCCAGCCATAGCGATCTAAGATTCTTCAAGCCAGAAAGGGCAGACAAATCTTCAACGCGATTATCGCCAAGATCTAAAACGTATAGATTGGTGAGTCCGGACAGCGATGACACGTCAGAGATTTTGTTAAATCTCAATTCCAGGTGCGTAAGATTGGTTGCGTACTCAAGGCCGGTCAAATCGCTGATGTCCAAACTCGCCGCCTCAAGCCGCGTTAAGCCCGCCATCTCGGCACGTGTGATCTCGGCGCCCCTCGCTTTGCCCAGACCGTCCTCGATCACGGCGCGCAGGTTGGCATCAGGAATGGTCACGGGAGGGGACGCCTGGACGGGGCAGGTCGTGCCGAAAACACCCGCAAAGGCCAGAAAGTCTGACAAATCGACTGTACCATTAGCATCCAGGTCCACACGCGCATCGTAATTAGCCCTTAAATAAGCGAGTATTTTTGTTTGTTGTGCAGCAAGGCGCTTTTTGGTGCG
>JAPPNU010000057.1 GCA_028873695.1 Gemmatimonadota bacterium
GCGGTTGAAGTTGAGGTAGTCCAGGCCGATGCCCAGCAGCAGGTCGAGCCGGCCGGTAATCTCCCGAATCACCTGCCGGCCGGCCAGTTCCTGGCGCCCCGCGGGTTCGATGGCATCCAACTCGGCGCGAAGCTCGTCGAAATTGACCTCTCCGAAATCGTGGACTGTGCGGCCGTTGATCCGAAACAGGTGACGTGTCTCCTTGAGCCGGGAACCCTTGCAGTCGGGGCATACCCGCTCCACCATGACCTTTTCGAGCCAGGCTTCCATGCCCGAACTGGCGACCTGCTTCTGCCGGTACCGCTTGTAGTTCCGTTCGATACCCTTGCCGATTCCGCCGAATCCCCATGGCTTCCCGAGCAGCTTGTGATCGGGTTCCTTCGCATCGGGCGGCGCTAGCAGAGGGAACTTGTCCGGCGTGCCGTCGAACAGCACGTCCTGGATAGGTGTAGGTAGTGCGCGAAAGGGTGTATCGAGGCTGAATCCCATGTGCACCGAAAGGCTGTACATGAGCCGCCCGGACCAGGTATCCGGCTTGTAGTTGAAGGCGTCCTTGACGAAACACCCGTCCCGGATGCTCAGCGATTTGTCCGGTACCAGCAGGTCCCGGTGCACGACCATGTACGTGCCGAGTCCGAGACAGGTCCGGCACGCGCTGGACGGATTGTTGAACTGGAAATAATCCGGAGCCAGATCGCCTACCGCGAGATGATGTTCCGGGCAGCCGAAGGACGCGTAGAACCGTTCGGCGGCGGATTTCCTGCTGCAGGCCGCCACGTGGATCCTGAGGAACTGGTCCCCGGCCGTCAGGGCGTCCTGTATCCCCTTGACCAGCTGTTTCTCTACGCCGGGCTTCAGGACGAACCGGTCGACGATCACCTCCATGCGCAGGTCACCGGATTCATCGACATCGACCTCGCCGCTGATATCCACGGGCGTTTCGTTGATCACCATGCGGCGGTACCCCTTCTTTCGAATTTCCGCAAAGAGAAAGTCGAGGTCCTCCCCGTAGAGCCGGGATACCGGCGCACGCAGTTCCACTTCGGTGCCTTCGGGCAGTGACAGCAGTTCATCGAGTATCTGCACGCCGGTCTTGATCGGAAGGTCGTGGCCGCAATAGGGACAGCGGGCGTTGCTGATCGTGGCGAATAGCAGATTCAGGTAGCTGCTGACATCGGTCATGGTGCCCACGGTGGAGCGTGGGTTGCGCGCGACGGTCTTCTGCTCGATGGAAATGACGGGAGATAGGCCGAAGAGATAATCCACGTCCGGCTTGCCCACCTGCTGGATGAACCGGCGGGCATAGGAGGAAAGCGATTCCATGTAACGCCGCTGGCCTTCCGCGTAGATGGTATCGAAGGCCAGGGACGATTTCCCCGATCCGGAAAGCCCCGTTACCACGATCAACCGGTTGCGCGGCAGTTCTACGGTGATGTCCCGGAGGTTATGTTCCCGGGCGCCCTGTACGAGGATCGTCGTGCGGGGACCGGCCGATTTACGCGTCCGGACCGGGATTTCAGACATGCCCATGCTCCAGAGTTACCATGCGACCGTTCACCCAAGTCTGCAGTTGAATCACCCACGGTAGTAGTAGAACCCGAGTTCCTCGTACTCCACGTTGCTCTTCAAAGTAAGCCGCAGTGGACTGGATACCCGGGAAATGACGTCCTTGTCCGCGAGCCATTCACACACGGCGGTAACGCCCCTGAGATTCATCTGGTTGTCGAACCAGGTTTCGATTTCCGTAACCGACCTGGCCGATCCTTCTTCTGCGAGGTAGTCGAGAATGGGTTGGAACAGGTCCGATTGGCGTTCCTCGAGATAGGTGTCGATCAGCCCGAGCGCTTCACCCACCACCGCCTCGGTCTTCGGCTGGTCGATCAGGTCCGAATATACCGTCTTGAAAAACCCCGGATTGAGTTCCATTGCCTGCTGGATGACTTCGCGACCGGCCAGTTGGCCGTGCATGAAAACCTCGATCTTCGCGAGACTGCTCACGCACAACATGATATAGAGAAACGCGTAGTGCAGATCGTGCCGGACGTGAAACCATTTCTCCGCCTTGTACAGGGTGGGTATCACGTGCGATGC
>JAPPNU010000078.1 GCA_028873695.1 Gemmatimonadota bacterium
ACCAAGCCCGTAACTACTTATGCCGATACCTAAAGTCCAAAAGCGTATCGGCGCGTTAGAAAAAAACCGTAAGATTGGCCACAAATGCACAAAAGGCACAGAAGGTATCGGTGCGAAACGGGTATTGAGGTCGTTCATAAGGAAGATATTTCCGTTCACGTTCAGTGGCCTCAAGCATCCCGGAACTTCGACGTCAATTCGCCTTTGTTCTTCTGTGTATATTCGATATTCAGGTCCCCGTAAAAACTTGAATCAAGGCTAACGGCTGACAGGTGATCATTAGCCAGAGCGGGCTTCATTAACGTGTTGGTAAGAGGAGCGGACCTATGAATACGTATCGGGTCGCCATTGTGGGCCTGGGTCGAATGGGAAGTACGATCGACGAGGAAGTGGTGGGCTATCCATCCATCACCTTGCCATATTCCGTTGCCGCATCGTGCAAGGCGAGCGGACGACTGGAACTCGTGGCGGGGTCCGACCTCGTTGCCGAGAAACGGCGCGCATTCGGTGAGAAATGGGGGGTGGCGGCGTTGTACGAGGACTATCTCCAGATGATCGAAGCGGAACGGCCGGATATGGTGGCGGTGTGCACGAAGGGGGTCCTGCACGCCGAGATGGGCGTGGCGGTGGCGCAGGCGGGCGTACCGATGCTCTACCTGGAAAAAGCAATGGCGTGCTCGATGGCCGAATCCGACGCGGTCCGGGATGCGTGCCGGGAACACGGAACCGTATTCAATACCGGCGTGCTTCGGCGGTTCGACAACCGTTACCACGCGGCGAGGGCGCTGATCGCGCAGGGCGAGATCGGGAAGGTCAGCGTGGCGGTGCATTTTGCCCGATCGAATCTTCTGCACGGACACGTTCATTCGATGGACACGCTTTCGTATCTGTTGGGCGATCCGAAGATCGCGCGGGTGCGGGGGGAGCTTCTTCCGGAGGACCTCGCAATAGAGAACAACCGCCTGGATGACGATCCGGTTTCGAGGTATCACCTGGAATTCGATGACGGCGTCGAAGCGTGGACCATTCCCGCGGGCCACTGGGAATTCGAGGTGGTGGGAAGCGAGGGGGCGATCCGGTCGCGGAACAACGGTGTAGGCTGGGAATTACGCAAAGTGGAACCCGGTAGGGGAGTTCGTCCATCCGTGGAAGCTGCCACGTTTCCGGAGGTGGAGCCGAGAAGCGCCGTGGTCGAGTGCCTGGAGGACCTCGTGGCCGCCCACGAATCGGGAGAGCCCTCGCTGGGCAACGTCGAGGTCACCCACCACGTCACCGAGGCCTGTTTCGCCGTGGCGGAGAGCCATCGACGTCACGGGGCCCGGGTTTCGCCGTCCGAAGTCGACCGGGACCTTTACATTTTTCACGTGTGACGGGCGCGTGGCGCCGATACAGGAACGAGGTTCTATGAAGATCGAGCCGTTGATTTCACCTGAAGAATTCGTGGGTCTTGACGGGATCACCCATCTGTGTACGGGAGGAGAAAGCCCGTGGCTGAAGGCGCAGGAGTCGGTCTATGACGAGTTTTCGCGCCTGAAGAGCGGGGGATACGACGGGCGGGGCGTCATCTACACGATCGGGAACCGGTGTCGCGGCCGTATGGGTGACCTATGGGGCGTGCCCGCAAAGCGGATTGCGTTCATGCCCTCCGCGGCGGAGGGGATCAACTGGCTGGCGCGGGGGCTGGACTGGCGGGAGGGGGACAACGTGGTGACGACGAACCTGGAGTTCCCGTCGGTGGCTTACGCGTGGAAGCAGCTGGACCGTCTGGGTGTGGATGTGCGCCTGGTTCCGCACCGGGACTGGTTTGTCCACGAGAGTGACCTGCTGGATGCCGTGGATTCGCGTACGCGGGTGCTGGCCGTGAGCCAGGTGAGTTTCTATACGGGGCAGAACCTGGACGTGGCGCGGCTATCCGAGGGGACGCGTGGGAGGGGCGTGCTGTTGGCGGTTGACGCGACCCATGCCTCCGGCGTGGTGCAGGTGGACGCGGGCTTGACGGACGTTACGGTGAGCAGCAGCTACAAATGGCTGCTGGCAACGCACGGGGTTGCGCCGTACTACGTGAGCGAGCACGCGGAATCCCAGATCGGGACGACGTGCTATGGCTGGCGCAACCTGGCGGTGTGGCCCGCCCAGCGCGCCGAGAGACACCCGGAAGTGGATGAAAAGCCGATGCCGGACCGGATGGAGCCCGGAAATCCGGCGATGATGGTGGTGATGCACCTGGACAAGGCGCTGGAGGTCCTGCTGGGCGTGGGTATGGAACGGATCGACGCGCATGCGCGCGATCTGTCGGAGCAGGTGAGCGCGGGCCTGGACCGGCTCGGATATCCGGTGATCAGCCCCTGGGAACGCGGGGCGCGGTCGGGAAACACCTGCTTTGCGGTGGACGACGCAAAGGGGCTCGAAACGGCTCTCGCCGCGCATAACGTGCTGTGCTGGGGGGAATACGGCCGGCTGCGGGTGTCCACCCATCTGTACAATGGCAGCGCGGACGTCGACAGGCTCCTGGAAGTCCTGGCGCGGATTTAATCGCGAACGGTCAGGGGCGAGTCGTTTCCGGGCTTTATCGAGGAGATCGACGGGATGATGAAACTGGGCTGTATGTCGCTGAGCTATAAGGACAGGTTCGCGGACGGCACGATGGACCTGGAGGGGTTTATCGACCGGGCGCACGAGTTGAGGCTGGACGGTATCGATATCCATACGCGGGCGTTCGCTTCCACGGAGCCGGCGTACCTGCGGGAGATCAGGATGCGGTGTCTGAAGCGCGGGCTGGCGATATCCTATATCGGGGTGAGCAACGATTTCGGCAGGCCGGCGCCGGAGCTTGACGGCGCGGTATCCGAGGTCAGGGAGTGGGTGGACGTGGCGGCCTTCATGGGGGTCCCGATGGTGCGGATATTCGCGGCGTGGGTCCGCGGCGGCGCGACCGAGGAAGAGGTATGGGCGCGGATGATGCCGTGTATGCGCGAGGTTGCGGCCTATGGCGAAGAGAAGGGCGTGGTGCTGGGCTTGCACAACCACAACCACGGGTGCGTGACCCGGACGGGAAAGGACGTGCGCCGGATCATCGAGACCGTGGACAATGCCTATCTTTCTCACATCCTGGACACGGGGCAGTACGTCGGGTCGCCCGGCGCCAGCGGCGCGAACGGCAGAGAGGATCCCGCATTGGACTTTTACGGGAGCATCGCCGAAACGGCGCCTCTGGCCGTACACGTGCGCGCCAAGATCTACCGGATTCAGACCGGCGAGGAGGCCTGGCTGGACTATCCCCGGATTTTCGAAATCCTGGGAGGCGTGGACTTCAACGGTTGGGTTTCCGTGGTCTATGAAGGTCAGGCGGTGGAGGCGGAGGAGACGGCGGTCCCCAAAGCCGTGGACTATCTCAGGCGGTTTGTTCCCGGCGGCTGAGACGTCGGGGATGACCGAACCACCACCAGCCAGCCCGTTTCGCCCGGGGACCGGTACTTATGGCTCAGGCGCGTCTTAACGATCATCGGAACCGTTCTGACGACCCTGTCTCCGGGCAGAGCGGAATCACAGCGCGGTCTGTGGTTCTGGGCCTGTTGACGGCGGCCGCATCGGCCTATTATGGGATTGCCGGGTCGATGGTGCTGCACGTGGGGTCGCTGGTCAAGTCCAACTTCCCCGTCTCGTTGATCCTGGTATTTACAATCTGGGTGGTCGTCAATATGGTGATCGCCCGGGCTGCGCCGCGCAGCGTGCTGTCCCGCACCGAGATGATGGTCATCTTCGCCATGGCCTGGATTGCGGGGATGATGCCCGGTGTGGGCTGGACCGGATATATGACGGGGGCGCTGCCGGCGCCGCATTTCTTCGCGACCCCCGAGAACCGCTGGGCGGATCTGTTCCTCGACGAGTTGCCGCACTGGGCATTCCCCGAGCCCGTTCCGGAAATCGTGGACCGGTTCTATTTCGGGCTGCGCAAGGGAGAGACCGTACCCTGGTCCGGTTGGCTGGCGCCGGTGGGCTGGTGGCTGGCAGGAAGCCTCGCTATGGTGGGCGTGGCTTTTTTCGTTACCACGATCTTCCATCGCCAGTGGGCCGATGCCGAGCGGCTGACCTATCCGCTGGTCAGTTTTCCCACGGACCTGACCGAGGGTATCGGAGCCGGCCACGCCATTCCGACGCTTTTCCGGTCGCCGATATTCTGGCTGGGCTTTGCGTGGACCGCCGGCATCATCTGCTGGAACATCATCACGTTCTGGTACCCGCAGGTGCCGCGCGTGACGCTGTTCGATTCGGTGAATACCAAGTGGATGGTGGTTGCCCAGAATTTCCCGCGCGTCTACTATCGGATCCTGCCGCTGGTCATCGGCCTGGGTTATCTGTGTCGACTCGACCTGCTGTTCAGTTTCTGGTTCATGGGGCTGCTGGCGGTGGTGAAGGTCGGCGTGATGAACCGGACGGGATTCACCGTGGGCATGGCGGGTCAGCCCTCGACCGGCAACGAAATCGTCAACCTGGAAAGTCATGGGGCGATGACGGTCCTGGTGGTGTGGTCGCTGTGGATGGCCAGGCGTCACCTCGCGTACGTCTGGAAGAAGGCCTGGGAAGGGGGCGGCGAAGGTGAGGGTCCGGTGTCCTACAGGACCGCGGTGGCCGGGCTGCTGGTTTGTGCGAGTTTCGTCTGCGGGTTCTTCATGGCCGTGGGCCTTTCGTTCAGCCTCGCCCTGGGACAGATGACGTTGATGTTCATCGCGTATTTCACGGTGGCGAAATACATGGCGGCAACGGGGTTCGGGTACCTGGTTCCCGTGGGCGGCAAGGGCGGATGGTGGCTGAAGTCCATCACAGGCACGGCCACGATGGATACACGGAACCTGGTGGGCTTGGGTCTCCTGAACAGCAGTGTGTTTTTTGGCGGGGGAAGGCTGCAGACGATTCAGATGCTGCCCCATCATTTGAAGGCGATGGACCATCTGAAGTCCCGCCGGGGATGGATCGGTGGGACGGTTTTCGTCGGCTTCGTGGTCAGCTTTCTGGTCTGCGTGGGCTTCATCGTCCATTACTGCTATACGGAATCCGCGCTCTTTCTGAGGTCGTGGACCCTGTGGGAGGGGCCGCACGGCATATTCAACAGCCTGGCAACGTCCATCGGCGAAACCGACCGGACCGTGTTCGACCCCCAGAAGCTGGGGGTCTGGCTCTTCGGCGCGACCGAGGCGGGCCTGCTGGCGCTGCTCCGGACCTGGTTTCCATGGTGGCCGTTGCACCCTCTGGGCCTGGCGTTCCAGTATACGACCGGACCCCGGTATTACGTGCTGAGCATCATGCTGGTATGGGCCGCCAAGCTGCTGATCGTGCACTACGGCGGACCACGGATGTTCGAAAAGGCCAAGCCGTTTTTCTACGGGACGGTCATCGGGTATTGCGTTGGCATCGGCATCGCACAGGTCGTCGACCTGATCTGGTTTCCGGGACAGGGACACGGGTTTCATAATTATTAGAAACAGCTATCAGCCGTCAGCTCTCAGCCATCAGCTAAGAGCGAAACCCAAATTCACAATCCCCTTTTCCCAAATTCCCTGCCTACGGCGTGTTCCACAAAACCGGTTAGACGGAAGAGGGTAGAGATTGCCTGCCTCGTGAGGTCTCTTTTGGTGCCGGAGGCAAGGAGGGATAACATAACGGGCAAGGATTTGTTCTACCGGCTCCCCTCTACCCTCTCACCGCCTTCAAGATAGATGTCAATGAAACGGGGGTCGTTCGGGTGCGGGGATGTTTATTAGGACGAATGTCTGAATGCAACCGGGAGAATGGTAACGCATGAAGGTACTGTACCTGAACGTACCCGGCATGCTCCAGCCGTGGTACGATGATTTCCGATCGGCGGTCGGGGAAGGGCATACGGTATGTCTGTACGATCCCGAGAAACCCATGGACGGGCAGTTCGAGGACGTGGACGTGGTGGTGGACCAGGGTGGGTCTGTGGGCACGCGAGCCCTGATCGACGCGGCGCTGGCTGCGCGCGTGAAGCTGTGGCAGGTGCTGGGTACCGGGGTGGACCACGTGGATGTGGCGTATTTCCTCGAAAAAGGTCTGATGCTTGCCAATACGCCCGGCCCGTTCAGCGCGGTGGCGCTCGCGGAACACGCGATGTTTCTGATGCTGTATTTCGCAAAGCAGTTCGACGAGCACGTGCGGAATCTCCGCTCGAAGGTGTTCTACTTTCCGGTGAGCGAGGAGTTGTCCGGAAAAACCCTCGCGCTTGTCGGGCTGGGTGCGAGCGGACAGGCGCTGGCGACCCGGGCGAAAGCGATGGGAATGCGTATCGCGGCCGTCGACGCCGTGGATATCCCAAGGCAAAGGCTGGATGAACTGGGCGTGGAGGTGTTCGCGGCGCCTGGGGAATTGGAGGGCGTTCTCGCGCAGGCCGATTACGTGTCGCTGCACGTGCCGCTGACGTCAAAGACGCGGCACATAATCGACAGCCGGGCCCTGGCGGCGATGAAGCCCACGGCGGTGCTGATCAACGTGGCGAGAGGGGAGATTGCGGATGAGGACGCGCTGGTCGAGGCGCTGCGGAGCGGGGGGATCAGGGGCGCGGGGCTGGATGTGTACGCCGAAGAGCCGCTGCCCGCGGACCATCCGTTTATGAAGTTGCCGAACGTCGTCGCCACGCCCCATACCGCGGGTCAGACGTATGGCACATCCAGGAGGCGCGGGGAGGCGTGCGCGGAAAACGTGGATCGGATCGCGCGCGGGCTGGAGCCGCTGTACAGGATTACCGAGGCGGGATGAGGTTGGTGGCGGGCCTGTGAAAGGGAGTTTTCGCCAACAGGACCATCGAGGGGCGCAACGGGACAGACGGTTTGTAGGCTTTTATCAATTGGGGATTATTTACAATAAGTGACCAGTTCGTACAAAATCAAGACTGGCAAAAAGCTGTAATTGCCGTTGCCGTTTCTTCTTCATTCATGAGATTTATCCTGTTCAATTTTCAGGATTTAACCTAATTTCACAAATCGAAGTAGAATATTCAGGATTGCAAGAATAGCGGTCATTCCGACAATCAGCATACGTACCTGTCCTTTAAGTTCGGCAATATCGGCCTTTGTCGCCAAGTGTTCGTACGCACCCTCCAAGCGGGCGACTTTTTGCTCAGTGGTCATTTTGTTTATCTTTCTCCCGTTTCCGCTCTCTATCTGCCTCTGTCCAGGATTTCATTAAGATCGTTTTGTCGGCTTGCAGTTTCGTGCCCGCCACTGTGTAGCAGGGGGGTTGTTCATAATCAAAAGATTGTTAAAAGATCGTGAAATGTCAAGGGATTATTCGGAAATCAAACCCGCAAATCGCAGCCGTTTCCGAGAACGCTGTTGTCCGTTCTTTCGGGTCGCCTCCAGCCTCTACGCTCTTTCCCTTCTTGCCACGATTCTAAACATCCATAATCCGCCTCGATCGCTCTCGACGGGTTCAAGCACGCAGTGACGATATATTCCTTATTGGAATATGATCTATATCAACTATTCGCTTTTGTATTGAATTGAATGTGCTTAATGTTCTGTCCGAAGACCTCTCCAGGGTTCATTGCGTTTGGGCAGACAAAAATCGGCTCACACGAAGACACGAAGGCACAAAGGGAAACCGAAAACACCCGGAACGCCGGGCGCCCACAAGGGACGCCCCTACAAGGCACGGGCATACAGGTTTCGATGTGGTCGGATGTACGATTGAAATGGTAGGGGCGTCCCTTGTGGGCGCCCGACCAGATTGGCCTGAACAATGGAAATCAAACTGAACCAGAAAGACGTATGGCCCGCGGGGCGTGAGCCCACGGGGCTGGGTGAACTGGCCCGGATGGAGGTTGCGAAGCACATCTGGGACAGCCGCCAGAGTTCCAAGCTGACCGGATTCGAGTACGCAAAGCGCCGGGGAACGCGAAATATGATGGACCCCGCCCGCCCGCTTCTGGATCGGCCGCGAGGACGTACGCGTATCACCGCGTTCTGGACCCGCGAGGCGCTGGAGGTTTCGGCGGCGTGCGAAGGGCGGACGGACGGGGAAGACCGCGTCGTCGTGTCGATCGCGACGGGGCAAGACAGGCTTCTTCAACTGGAGTGTCTTTCGGATGGGACGGTCCGTTTACCCGATGGCGCGGAGCGGGCGACGTTCGACGTGAAACCGGATGACGATGGCTGGGCGGCGCGTCTGACGATACCCTGGGCGATCCTCGGCATTCGCCCCCGGTCCGGACTTCAGGTTCCCCTCAACGTCTCGCGGTTCACGGATTGGACGGATACGCCGCCGCCCGCGATGTTGCCCGACGGATTCGTGGTCAACGGACTCTCGCGCATCCAGCCGGGGCTGGAAGTCAGCACGCTGAGCCGGGCGGTACGGTATCCGATCGTCGGCGATCCGCTTCGGGCCGACAGATTGGGCAGCCTGGTGTTGAGTCCGCGATTGAAGATCGAGAATCTGAGCCTGCGCGACGAGGGTCTGGCAAAGAAAGAAGTGGTGATGAATCTCAGACCTGTGGACACGTTGCCTGAAACACTGGACATACGCGTCGCGCTTTCAGATCCCTGCGGACGCGAGACCGTTTTCGTGGACCAGGCCCACGGCGAGGGCGAAACGCGGATGCGGTTGGACTGCCTGTTCGGTGCGTTCAGGGGCTTCCTGTATCCATACCGCCTCGCGGTCGCAATTTCCGATCCAGACACCGGCGCGATGCTGGCGGAAGCGCAATGCGAGTTCATCCCGCCCCGGCGGATCCGCCTGGACCCGCTGCGCCTGGGCAACGATCAGCGTGGGCGCGGCCGATTCAGGATAGCCGGGGAAGGCCTCGGGGGCACGCGATGGCAGGCGTTCCTGGTGAACGACGCGGGCGAGACGCTGGACAGGGGCCGGGTCGTTGCGGATTCGGACGAGACGGACTTTGATATATGTATCGGTGAAGTGCCAGGGGGACGTTACAGGCTGCGCCTCGCGCCCGTCGGAATGGGCGCGACGGCCGGTATCGAATGTCCCTGCAACGTCATGGGTACCAGTCCGCACCCACGCGTTCTGTTGCGCCGCGGGGACGTCGATCGGCTGCGGACGCAGGCAAAGGAAGGGGGCCTGAAATCGCATTATGACGCGATGAAGGCGCAGGTGGACGAGGTGCTTCGGCGCGGGACAGTTACGGAGAGCAGCCTCACGTCCAATGCGACGGAGATCCGCGAGATCGCAATCGACGACCTGCTGGCCGGCGACGACCTGCTGATGCAGGGTCACGCGGAGGATACGCTGTTTCAGCGGGACCCTCACCAGATGATGGCTGCGGCCCTGGTCTATCTGATCGAGGCAGACGACCGGTACGGGCGACTCGCCCGGAAGATGGTCCGGATACTCGTGGAGCACGTGCTCTGGGGAGACCCGAGGGTGTACGGCGCGGACCCCGACCTGATGTGGAAGGCGATGTACTGCGCGCTGGCGATGGACTGGCTGGGAGATCTGATCCCGCCTGATCAACGCCGGTCATTCAACGATCGTCTGATCGAGAACGGGCTGCTGGTGTACCTGTGGGCCATGGAAAACGACCAGGCCTACTGGAAGGGGAGAATCGCAAATCTGACGCCGATTTCGGATAGCGTGGCGACCGTGCTGGCGCTGTGCCTCCGGGATGAAACGCTGGACGCGGAAGCCGTCCTAAGGATCGCGCGTGAAGACATCGGAACGCCGATGCGCGCGTTTCCGGTCGATGGGTCCTGGCCGGAGTCCGTCAACTACTGGGCGGTGTTCCTGCGCGGTGTCATTCTGCACGGCGCGGCGATGGAGTCCGCAACGGGCGCGGACGACGGTATTTTTTCATTGCCGGGCATGCGGGACGCGGGGTATTTTCCCATTTACTTTACGCCTCGCGGGGTCCCTGCGGGGTTCAACGACGGCATGAACAGCGGGGCGGCGCCTTTTCTGCATCTTCTGGCGCGCCGGTTTGACCAACCCCTCTTTTCGCTGTACGCGGATGCATACGGCGGCGAGGGCGAAAACAGGCGGTCGGACTGGTATACGGTGATGTGGCGCTCCCCCGGGATTCCCTATCAGGCCGAGGCGCCGCGCACCGACGTGGGCGACAGGCCGGCGCCGGCGTTGTTGGGATCCATAATGACGGGTTTGAAGCGCCTGAAAGTCTACGAGGAGATCCGGTGGGCCGCGCTCGCCTCGGAATGGCCGAATCCGGCGCTGTACGTGTCGTTCAAGAGCGGATACGCAGCTCCAGGTTTCGGCCATACGAGCCGGGATCTGAACGCGATGCAGGTGGTGGCCGGAGGAGAGCCGCTGATCCGGCGCAGCCACGACTACAGTACGCCGCCCGAGGGATACAGCACCACGCTGGTGGACGGCAAACCGCAGGGCCCGGGAACGGGGACGTTCCTGTATTGGGAGGAGGCGGCCCGGCATCTGGCCATTGCGGCGGAAGCAGACAGGTCGTTCGGAGAGGACGTCGGGCGGGTACGTCGCCACGTCGTCATGGTAGATGGGCGGTACCTGGTCGTCATGGACGAAACGAGAAGTGACCGACCGGTCCGGGCGACGTTCATGGCGCATACGGCCGGAGAAATCGTCAATGCGGACGGGGGTTGCCAAATCAGGGGAATCAGGACAAGACTCTCTCTGACGTTTGCGGGAGCGGACGTGACGCTGGATCGCGTCGCGCCGCCGGAATGCGTGTTGACGCAACTCACCGACCGGGCGCTGCATGCCACCGCCCGGGCCGGACGCGAGGTGGAACTGCTGACGGTCATCTGGCCGGATACCGGTGAAACCGGGGCGCCGGCGTGCCGCTGGGACGGAGAACGGCTGGAGGTCCGCCGGCCGGATGGAATTAAGGACGAATTGATATTCGGGCGCGAGAATTCCGAACTGCGATTCCAGCGCGTCCTTGGATGATGCAGCCCGAGGACCGTCTCACGCTCTGTTTTTCAATAATTGTAAGGAGAGGACAGCACATGGCGACAGCCAAAATCATGTGGACCAAGATCGACGAAGCGCCTGCGCTGGCCACCGCCGCGTTACTGCCGGTTGTTCAGGCGTACACCCGGGGGTCCGGCATCGAAGTCGAACTCAGCGATATCTCGCTTGCGGGACGGATCATCGCCAACTTCCCCGAAAAGCTGACCGAAGCGCAGCGGATTCCGGATTGCCTGGGCGAACTCGGCGTCCTGACACGGAAACCCGAGGCCAATATCCTCAAATTGCCCAATATCAGCGCGACGGTTCCGCAGTTGAAGGAGGCCATCGAGGAACTGCAGGAGAAGGGCTACGACGTTCCCGACTATCCTGACGAGCCGAAAGACGACACCGAGCGAGAGTTGCAGGCGCGATACGCCGCGATCCTGGGTTCAGCCGTCAATCCCGTTCTGCGCGAGGGAAACTCGGACCGGCGGGCCGCCGCTTCGGTAAAGGCATTCTTCCGGAGGAATCCGCACAGGATGATGCAACCCTGGCCGAAATCGGGGTCCAGGGCGCGGGTCGCCCACATGACGGGCGGAGACTTTTTCGAGAGCGAGAAATCGACCACCGTCAACGCGGCGACCGAGGTGCGAATCGAGTTCGTCGCAGGCGACGGTCGGGTCAACGTACTCAAGGAAGGGATATCCCTGGAAGCCGGCGAGGTGGTCGACACCGCGGTGATGAACGTGAAGGCCCTCCGGCGTTTCTTCTCGGAGCAGATGGATGCGGCGAAGCGTGACGACGCGCTGCTTTCGCTGCATCTCAAGTCCACGATGATGAAAGTCTCCGACCCCATTATGTTCGGCCATTGCGTCTCGGTCTATTTTCAGGAGGCGCTGGAGAAACATGCCGATACGCTGGAAGCGATCGGGGCCGACGTGAACTACGGCCTGGCCGACGTCTTGTCACGGCTCGATCGCCTTCCCGCGGGCAAGAAGGCGGAGATCGAGGCTGACATTGCCGCGGTTTACAAGGGCCGCCCCGGACTGGCGATGGTCGATTCCGATCGCGGCATCACCAATCTCCATATGCCGAACGACGTGATTATCGATGCGTCGATGCCCAACGTGGTCCGCGACGGCGGGAAGATGTGGAACCGGGACGGCGAACTGCAGGATACGATCGCCATGGTGCCGGACCGATGCTACGCGACCATGTATAAAGAGATTCTGGAAGACGCGAAGGCGCGCGGGCAGTTCGACCCCGCCACGATGGGCAGCGTGTCCAACGTAGGTCTGATGGCGCAGAAGGCCGAGGAATACGGGTCGCACGACAAGACCTTCGAAGCCCCGGGCGCGGGAGTGATTCGCGTTGTGGACGCGTCCGGCAACGTGATGTTCGACCAGCCGGTCGAAACCGGGGATATCTTCCGGATGTGCCAGACGAAAGACGCCGCGATCAGGGATTGGATCGGCCTCGCTGTGACGCGGGCGAGCGTCTCGGCAACGCCGGTGGTGTTCTGGCTGAACCGTGAAAGGGCGCACGACGCGGAAATCATCGCAAAGCTGGACGTCTATCTCCCTGAACACGACACCCAAGGCCTGGACGTCCGCGTGATGAAGCCCCGGGACGCCATGCGGTTTTCGCTTGAACGGATCCGCAGGGGGGAGGATACGATCGCGGCGACGGGCAACGTACTCCGCGACTATCTCACGGATCTCTTTCCCATCCTGGAACTCGGGACGAGCGCGAGGATGCTGTCGATCGTCCGGCTGATGAACGGCGGGGGCCTTTTCGAGACCGGGGCCGGCGGGTCGGCCCCGAAGCACGTGCAGCAGTTCCTGAAGGAGGGGCACCTGAGGTGGGACTCGCTGGGCGAGTACTGCGCGCTCGTGCCCTCGTTCCGGCTGATCGCCGAGACAGCGGGCAACGCGAAGGCCGCGGTGTTTGCGGATACGCTGGACCGGGCCATCACGAAATACCTGGAGAACTCGCGGTCGCCCTCACGAAAGGTGAACGAGATCGACAACCGGGGCAGCACCTTCTATCTCGCGATGTACTGGGCACAGGCTCTGGCCGCGCAGGACAGCGACGCGGAGTTGAAAGCGCGGTTCGGGATCGTTGCGGGAAAACTGGAGGAGAATGAGGACAGGATAGGCGCGGAGTTGCTTGCTGCCCAGGGTGAGCCGGTGGATCTTGGCGGCTATTACGTGCCCGACCCGGACCTGACCGCCAGCGCGATGCGTCCCAGCGGGACCTTCAACGCCATTATAGACGCCGGGTAAATTGCGATTTGAGCGGCCTGCGCTGGCTGAGGAGGGCGGGATCGACGGGTTCCGGCGCGGCCGCCCCGTTCTTCCCCTCGTACACCTTTGCGGCGCTCACCGCTTCCTGGAAGGCGGCCAGCGGACGATCGGAGCCGGGGTACCGGTCGGCGTGCGTGGGGCCGTTTTCCAGTTTGAGCACGCCGCGCGGGCAGACGGCGGAGCAGATTCCGCATCCTACGCACGACGCGCGTACGATATTCTCGCCGCGCTGGGCGTACGCCCGGACGTCGATGCCCATTTCGCAGTAGGTGGAGCAGTTCCCGCAGGACATGCACTGGCCGCCGTTTGTGGTGATCCGGAAGCGGGAGTAGAAACGCTGAAAAACGCCCAGAATCGCGGCCATGGGACAGCCGAAGCGGCACCAGACCCTGCTGCCCATCAGCGGATAAAAGCCCACGCCGATGACCCCGGAAAACAGGGCGCCGATGTAGAATCCGTACGCGCTGGCGAGCGGCCCCGAAAGGCGGCCGAAGACGCGGCCTTCGGTGGCGGAGTTCACCCAGAGCGCGATCGTGGTGACGGAGATGAAGACGAGGACCGAGTAGATGATGCCCCGTTCGATTCTCCATGAGCGGGTCGTCTTGCTCGAAAGCTGGCGAAAGGGATCCCCCAGGGTCTCGGCGAGGCCGCCGCAGCCGCATACCCAGGAGCAGTACCAGCGTTTTCCATAGAAGTAGGTGAGCACCGGCGTGGCGATGAAGGTGGCCACGGCGCCCCAGAAGACCATAAAGACGCCGAGTGCGCCGGGATGGCCGGTCAGGCTGCCCACGGTTGAGGGAAAGAGGTAGTCGTATTTGAGCGGCCAGAAATAGGTGAAATAGAATTCAGGCTGGTTGAAGCTCTTTAGCAGTTGCGGAATGAGAAAGGCGAAGCCGAGCTGGAAGAACATCACGGAAGCGGTGCGGATGATCTGGTAGCGGTTATGGCGGTACTTCATGAACATGCGGACGCCGAACACGAGGATGGCGAGCGTGTAGAGGAAGCCGTATAAGAACCAGCGGTCCGCCGGACCCCCGGCAAGCGCCTGGGATAGAGGGTCCACCAGCCGGACGCCGCGTTCCAGGTATTCGGGCCACCAGTAGAGCACCACGTAGAATCCGGTGATGCCAATGCCCAGGGCCCATCCGACGAGCCCAAGATGGGTCGCGCTGCCGAACATAATGCCGTCGTGCTTGATTCCCGGGACGGTGTTCCGGTAGGCGAACCAGTAATACGCGGCAGATCCCAGCACGATGAGGCCGAAGCTGAGCAGGATGCCGGCCCAGGTACCGGAGAGCGGACCGAGCAGGGTAACGATGAGGGCCAGGAAGCCGAGCGAGACGGCCGCAATCGAGAGCCTTTCGGGCCAGGATGCCGGTGGCGCGGGCTGCTCGGGCGGTTCCTCGAATCCCAGCGTTTCCTCGTCGAAGTCGTAGTCGAGGGTGGCGGTATCGATCATGACATTTGCTCCCTGAGGGCGGGTACGATTTCGGATTCGTGCCGGTCGAAGAACTCGGGGTCGAAATTCGCCTCTGCGAGGTTGTCCAGCACGAAGTCGACCGGGCGTTGTTCCGCGATCCAGCGTTCGCAGACTTCATGGCGGTATCGGATCCCCATGAGGTTGATGCCGATGACGTCCGGATCGGTATGCACGATACGCACGGACTGCCGTTGTGTCGGGTGTTGCCAGTACAGGTTCTTTTCCCCTGGCACTTTGAGGTTGACACGGCCGTAGACCTGGTATTCCAGGTCCAGGAACTTGGCGGAGTTGAACCAGATGCCCGGGTCGTAGGTACGGTCTTCTCCCGCGATGACGTCCCCAGCCACCTCTCCCTGTTTCCTGCCGGTGTACCAGACCTGCTGCAACAGATTCCTCTCACCGCCGGTGACGATTTCGGCACAGTCGCCCGCGGCGTAGACGTCCGGAACGCTGGTCTGAAAACTGTGATCGACAAGGATCCCCCTGCCGGTTTTGATTTCGGAATCTCTTACGAGGTCTATATTCGGAGCCACGCCTGCGGTCAGGCCCACAAACTGGCATTCCAGCCGCTCTCCGTCTTCCGTGACAATGCCACAGGCTCTGCCGTTCCCGTCGTCCAGGATCTCCTTGAGGCTGGTGCTGAGTTTGAGACCGATGCCCTGTTCCCGGATGATTTCGTTTATCATACCGGACTCTTCCCTGGGAAGGACGTTGCCCCAGTAGGACGGCTCGCGTACCAGAAAGGTGACGTGGATATTGCGCGAGTGCAGCATTTCGGCCAGTTCGATGCCGATGAGGCCCCCGCCGACGATCACGGCATGCCGGGTGTGCTTCGCGTTATCGTAAAGGCTGCGGAGGTCCTGGAGGGAATAGAGTCCCTGAACGCCTTTGAGGTCCTGTCCCGGCCACCCGAATCTGTTGGATTTCGAGCCCGTGGCGATGAGCAGTTTGTCGAAGTGGAAGTCACCGCCCCGGTGGAGAGCGAGGCATTTCCCGGGAGCGTCGATCCGGGTGACCCAGTCCCGGCGCAGATCCAGCCGGTTTATGGACCAGAAGTCGTCTTCGAAGGGTTTGGTACCGTTATAGGTCATATGGCCCATGAAAACGTACATCAGGGCCGGCCGCGAATAGTGGTATCTGGATTCGCCGGAGATCAGGGTAATGCGCCAGTCAGGCTGCTTGCGCCGCAGCCTGATCGCCGCATTAACGCCGGTGACGCCGTTGCCGATTATGGCGACGTGCACGATCGTTCCTCCCTTGATTCTCCCCTTACAGATTAGGACGGCATTCTGGTGATTCCGCCTGGCTATCGGGGATCCCAACGTTCGTTCCGACGATTGAGCACCGGGGACCGAACGGAAATTAAACAATGCGACCGGAAAGTCAAGGACGTATACCCCTTCGGTCGCGACCGTCGAGCCACGTACCTCGCTGACGAACCCGGCCGGGCGAGGGTTCCGAAAATATCGAGTCGGACCTTCGCGCGCGAATCGATATCGCCGGGCCGTATCGTCAACATGAATCAGCTTGTTTACCTGCCAGATCGTATACCCGGAACGCGCCCCAGCGAACGATCGACGTGGGCGCCTCCCGCGGCTTTACACCCAGGCGTTTTTCCATGAGGCTTCGTCTCGCCCGCACGTCTCCCGGATGGAGCGTGATGGTATCGATACCGTTGCCTGGGAGGTTGGCGAAGGAGTACGCGTCCGACCCTCCGTGCGTCATCGGTTCGCCGTCGATCAGCAGACGGACCGCTCCGCTTCGCATATCCCATTCAACCCGGAACGTGTACACCCTGTCGTTAACAACCTTGACGTCCTGATCGAATTCAGTGATGCCTTTGGCGGTGCAGATGATTATCTTGCCCCGGAGCAACCCGAACTGGATGTTGCCGTATTTGATGACACCCTGGTACTCCTCCAGGATGAGGCATGACTCCAGCTCCGCGTCGGCGGGCTTCATTTCGAACTCCAGGGCGCCCGCTCTCAGCGGCGGGATGCGGACTTTGACATAACCGTACCGGGTGGCCGTCTCGAGCCACCGGTAGTCCACAGGACGCATCACGGTCTCGCAGACGTTGTCGTCCGGCATGCCGTCCGGAGGGGGAGGAACCGGCGTCCAGTGCAACGGGAAGGTCTCCCTGAAGGAGATCGAATCGCCTCTGTATTCGGCGTATTCTCTCAGACGGATAAGGCTGCCGGTTTCAACGGTTTCCGTGGCCAGTTCGATCGTACTGATTTCGTCAATGTCCGGTCCAATACATCCTTGAATCTCGAGCGGGTCGTTCTTGTCCACGGTGAACATGAACGTGCCCTTTTCGAAATCGAATCCCGAAAGGGTCAGGCGATGTACGTCGGACGGCACGACGTAGGGTGGGCGAACGGCCGGATCGGCGTAGGGCTTGCCGTAGTGAAAGGTCAGGGACTCGCCGGCGTCGACGGTTCCCTGTTGTCCGGTCAACAGAATTCGACCGTCGACGTCGATCCGGCAGTCAAGTGCAACGCGGTTGCGGGTGTCGTAGAAAAGGATGTGGTAGCATTTTCCGAGGGCGACCCGGAGTTTCAGCACGATTGCATCCACCACACGCCGGATTGGGTTTTCGATTCGCCGGGAACTGCGCGCTCGGCCTCGTGAACCGTCGATGGTGAGGTAGCCATCCTCTCCGAAGACGTAGACGCCGCCTTCACCGCGGTCGTGCCAGCGGAAGTCCTGTGAGGCAACCAGCATGGGTCCGTTTCCTGGTCCGTGGGCATTCGAGGTTATTCTCTCCGAGCGAAAATAGGGCGCAGCGGCACGCCGATCAAGCGGGATTGTCCCGGCGTCGCGACACGATGAGGAGGCTCAGACGTGAGCAAGGGCAGCTTGTTCTACCCGGCGGAGTTGATTGAAAGGGCGAAGCGCAACGCGGAGCGTCACGCGTGGGCGAAGCGGGCGAGGGACAGGATTGTCGAGGCGGCTCAGCCGTGGGTGGCGTTTCCGGACGATGAGCTGTGGGACCTGATGTTCGGCAGTACCATCCGGAGGTCCTGGATGGTCTGGTCGAACGGGCACTGCCCGGCGTGCAGGGAGGGCGTGCCGATGTACAACTGGCGTATCCAGGCGTTGCGCCTCCCATGGAAGCTTCGATGCCCGCACTGCGAAGAGCTGTTTCCCAAAAACGACTTCCACGCGTTCTATCGCTCGGGCCTGGACGAACACGGGGTGTTTCAGCACCACCTTACGGACCGTTCACTGTTGTTCAATGCGGAGCATCCCGATCCCGCGGATCCGCTGCACCTGTTCGGGGTGGACGACGGCGAGGGATACCGTGACGGCGAAAACACCTGGTGGTTTGTGGGGACCTACCTGGTCTACGGTCAATGGAAGCAGGTCGTCCACGGCGGGATCAAGGCTCTCGCCGAGGCCTACGCGGCAACCGGCGATCAGGTGTTTGCTCACAAGGCGGGCGTGCTGCTCGATCGGGTGGCGGACCTGTACACGACGTTCAATTTCAAAGACCAGGCGATGATGTACGAAGGTCCCGCACACGCCGGGTACGTGTCCACCTGGCACGACGCGTGCGAGGAAGCGCGGGTTCTGGCGCAGGCCTATGATCAGGTGAGGAACGCGTTAGGGCAAGATCAAGCGCTGGCGGAATTCCTGAGCGGGAAGGCCGCGCAGTACGGCATAGAGGTAAGCAAGGCGTCGCCGGCGGACGTAACGCGGCATATTGAGGAGGGTATACTCCAGGATACGGTCGTTAATCACGACCGGATCCGGTCCAACTATCCCCGCAAGGAAATCGCGTTGATCACGATTCATTCGGTCCTCGACTGGGAGGGAAACCGGGAGAAGGTGTATGGATTAATCGCCGAGATGATGGAACGCGCCACGGCGGTGGACGGCGTGACGGGGGAAAAAGGCCTCGCGGGTTACTGTTCAGGGGTGATACAGAGCCTGGCGCAGTTCCTGGCGCGGTTCAGCAGGTTCGACCCCGGATTCCTGGGCGATATGCTGACAAGGCACCCGAAGCTGCGGCAGACGTACCGGTTTCATATCGATACGTGGTGCCTGCAGCAATACTATCCCCAGGCCGGCGACACGGGATACTACGCGGGGAAGGTCGAAAACTACGTGGGCGTCTCCTTCTCCGATGATCCCGGTCTGGAGCCGTCGATGTACGCTTTTTTGTGGGACCTGTACCGGGAGACGGGCGACTCGGCCTACGTGCAGGCCCTGTACCAGGCGAACGGCAGTACGGTCAACGGGTTGCCGCACGATCTCTTTGCGGGCGATCCGGAAGCATTTCAGGCCGGGGTGCAGGCTGTCATCGACGCCCGGGGTACGGAAATCGAACAGGCAAGCGCCAACAAGACGGAGTGGCGTCTGGCCGTCCTGCGGTCGGGCCTCGGCGAAAGCCGTCGCGCCGCGTGGCTCGATTATGACTCGGGCGGACCTCACGGGCACGCCGACGGGATGAACCTGGGGCTCTTCGCAATGGGCCTGGACCTGATGCCGGATTTCGGTTACCCGCCGGTACACTACGGAGGGTGGAGCGGGCCGAAGTTTCACTGGTACGTGAGTACCGCCGGTCACAACACCGTGGTTGTGGACGGGAAGGACCAGGAGCGGCCCTCGGACGGCGAGTCCACGTTGTGGGCGGATGGCGAGGGGTTCCGGGCGATCCGGGCGAACGGTCCCGCGCTGTACGGGATACCGCGCTATGAACGGACCGTGGCGATGGTGGACACTTCGGACAGTGTAAGCTACCTTCTGGACGTATTCCGCGTTGCGGGCGGGCGTGACCACGCGAAGTTCATGCACAGTCATTTCGGGAAGATTTCAACACGGGGGCTCGCGCTGGCGCCTTCCACGGAATACGGGTACGAGACGCAGATGCGCAATTTCAATAGCGATGAACAACCGGCCCCGGGATGGCACGTGGACTGGCAGGTGGAGGACCGGTTCGGATATCTCGAGGAGGACCGCGACGTGCATCTGCGTTACACCGACCTGACGGCGGGCGCGCAGGCATCTACGGCCGAGGCCTGGGTTGCGCTGCGCGGTTATGGCGGCAGCGAGACGGCCTGGATCCCGAGGGTCATGGTGCGGCGGCGGTCGGATGCGGGTCCGCTGGCTTCCACGTTCGTGGGTGTCATCGAACCCTATGAGGGTGAGCCGGCCATCACCGGGGTACGACGTCTATCGTTCGAGGGCGACGAGGGCGGGGCCCCTTCGGATTCGGACGTGGCCGTGGAAATCGAACTCGCGGATGGACGTCGGGACGTGATCCTGGCCGTAGACACGGAAGACATGGGGCGGGACGGCGGGTGGATGCTGGAGAAGGAAACGGACATCCGGACAGACGCGGAACTTTGCATGGTTCGACGGGGACGCGACGGCGAGTTGATGTCGGTCGCAATCTGCAAGGGTAAGGCGGTACGCGTTGGCGATACCGCGCTCGATCTGCAAGCGGAGTCTGATTTCGCGGAAGTCCGGTTCGATT
This sequence comes from Gemmatimonadota bacterium, assembly GCA_028873695.1. Classification (GTDB taxonomy): domain Bacteria; phylum Latescibacterota; class UBA2968; order UBA2968; genus JAAXHE01. The sequence continues at coordinate 20,174 of JAPPNU010000078.1, forward strand.
CCGGCACCCCGGCCGTTGTCGCGGGTGACGGGATTCTGGCATAGCGAATCGTCGAAACGAGGAGCCGAAAGAACATGAACCCGGAACCGGAATACAATGTCGTCATTGCCACTGACGTCATGGTGTCTATGCGCGACGGCGTGCGGCTGGCGACGGACGTCTACCGCCCCGCCGTTGACGGAGAACCCGCGCCCGGCAGATTCCCGGCGATTCTGGGGCGGACGTCCTATGACAAGAGCAGTCCTCAGATGTGGGTGGAGCCCGTCGGGATGTTTTTCGCCCGGCGGGGATACGTGGCGGTGATCCAGGACCTGAGGGGCCGGCACCGGTCCGAGGGTACCGGGCAGTACTTCCATACCGCCAATCCCGGCGAGGGCATGGACGGATACGACACCGTGTCGTGGATTGCGGAACAGTCATGGTCCAACGGGAGGGTGGGCACGGTGGGCAGTTCGCACGGCGCCATCGTCCAGGCGGTGATGGCGCTGTACCGGCCGCCGAATCTCGCGGCGATGTGGCAGGACGTGGGGCCGACCAACATGTACGCGCATTGCTCGCGCGAGGGCGGCGCGATGGCGCTGCATATGTTCGGCGCCCTGTTTCTGCACGGGCACGACGCTCAGGAGATCAGGGACGACCCGGCCGCGCAGCGCGCGTTCGTGGAGGCCATGGCGCGGATGAGGGAGCTCGTCCATGCCACGCCATTCAAGCCCGGGGACACGCCCCTGGCCCTGGTGCCGAATCTGGAACGGGTGCTGTTCGATTACTACCACCGCGGCGAGTACGACGAGTTCTGGCAGCAGGACTGCTGCGACCAGGAGCGCTATTTCGCCCGGCACGGAGATATTCCTTCCGTCTTCAGCGGGGGTTGGTACGATCCGTTCGCGGGGGCGACGACGAACTATTTCGCCGCAATGTCAAAACAGAACCGGACGCCCCAGCGGCTGTTGATGGGTCCGTGGAACCACGGCGGCATACGAGGCGAGGGGGACTCGTTCGCCGGCGACGTGGATTTCGGACCCGGCGCGGCCTGGGGCGACGCGTTGTACAACGGGGAGCGCCTTCGCTGGTTCGATCGATGGCTGAAGGGTGTCCGCAGCGACGTGGAGGACGACCCCCCCGTACGGATTTTCGTGATGGGAGGAGGCGATGGCCGAAGGAACGACGCCGGCCGTCTCAACCACGGCGGCTCGTGGCGGTCCGAGCGGGAATGGCCGATTGCCCGCACCCGATATACGCCGTACTTTCTCCATGCCAGCGGCGCCCTCAGCCCGGAGACCCCCGGGGTGGACGGCGCGCCGACCAGTTACGCTCACGATCCGGAACACCCGGTTCCCACCATCGCGGGAAACGTGACGGGCTTCTACGAAATGGTGCCGCTGGGCGAAGGGATGGTAGAGCGGTACACGCCTCCGAGGGCCCGAATGCGCAGCATCGTTCTGGACGGAGCCGCCCACCAGCAGGAGGCGCCAGGCATCGTTGGCGCACGGCCGCCGTACCGGACGCTCGCGTCCCGGGACGACGTGCTCGTCTTTCAGACGGAGCCGCTGGTGGAGGACGTAGAAGTCACCGGCCCGCTGTCTGTGAATCTCTGGATTTCGTCGACCGCGGTGGACACGGATTTCACGGCAAAGCTGATCGACGTCTACCCGCCCGGCGAAGATTATCCGGACGGCTACCACATGAATCTGGTCGATTCCATTATCCGCACGCGCTATCGAAACGGGTGGGAAGAGCCCGAGATGATGCAACCCGGCGAGGTGTATTCCGTCAGGATCGATCTGACGCCAACCAGCAATCTGTTCGTGCGCGGCCACCGGATCCGCGTGGATATTTCCAGCAGCAATTTCCCACGATTCGACGTGAATCCGAATACCGGCGAACCCGTGGGACGGCACACGCGTTCGGTTGTTGCCCGAAATACGGTTTACATGGACCTCGAGCGGCCTTCCCACATCGTGGTGCCGATCATTCCACCAGCAGATGGAGATTGAACACCCGCGCAAGATCACCGGTAGCGACAACAATCGTGTCGTTTGAATTCAAGGAGAAAAAATGGCGGCAAGCGAACCGACGGTACAAAGACTGTTCGACTTGAGTGGCAAGGTGGCGCTGGTGACGGGGGGTACGGGGTTCCTGGGAACGGCGTTCGCCACGGCGCTGGCCGAGGCGGGAGCCAGGGTCGTCATCAGCAGCAGGGAGCGCAGCCGCGCCGAGGCGGCGGTCGCGAGGCTGCCCGGCGACGCCGCTCACGTGGGCGTGCGGTTGGACCATATGGATGGGGGATCCATCGAGGCCGGCTTTGCCGATGCGGTGGAAGCCGCCGGACAGATTGACGTTCTGGTCAACAACGGGAACGAGGGTGTGCTGAACGACTGGACGGACGTGACACACGAACAGTTCACGTGGCAACAGGGGAACGTGGCCGGATATTTTACGCTGGCGCGGCTGGTGCGAAACGACGCCGTGGAACGCGGAGACCCCGCGAGCATTGTCATGCTCGGATCCATGTACGGGCAGGTGGCGTCCTATCCGGATGCGTATGCGGGGGTGTGTCCGGCCAGCCCCGCGGCCTATCACGCGCTGAAGGGCGGGATCATCCACGTGACGCGGCACCTGGCGGTCTACTGGGCGGCGGACCGGGTGAGGGTGAACTGTCTGAGCCCGGGGCCCTTTCCCAACATGAGCAAGGCGCCGGGCGAAATGGTTGAAAGGCTGTGTACGAAGAGTCCGATGGGACGCATGGGAGAGCCGCACGAACTGAAGGGGGCAATCGTGTTCCTCGCCAGCGATGCAAGCAGCTACATGACCGGGCAGAACATGACTATTGATGGAGGATGGACCGCGTGGTAGATAGGTGATCCGGGCAGGTCACGGGTTGTCTTCGCCGTAGCCCGCGAGACCGCTCTTTGGGAGGATCGGAGATGGACAAAGGGAATACAATGCCCGCTACGCATTCGGTTGCGCGTTCGATGGCGGTGTACGAGCGTGCGCAGGCGGTGATTCCCGGCGTGACGCAGTTGCTCAGTCGTCGTCCCACGCAGGCCGCGCTGGGCGTGAGCCCGGTTTACGCCGACAGGGCGAAAGGGTGCCGGATATGGGACGTCGACGGCAACGAATACGTCGACTGGATGAGTGGCGTGGGTCCGATCATACTGGGCTACGCGGATGAAGTTGTCGACGCGGCGGTCAGGCAGCAGATCGAAAGAGGCGGTATCTGCAGCATTGTGCACGAAAGCGCCGTGGAACTGGCGGAAGAGTTGGTCCGCCTGATACCTTCGGCGGAGATGGTGCGTTACGCGAAGGGCGGCGGCGAGGCCTGTACCGTCGCGGTCCGGATTGCGCGGGGGGTTACGGGGAAGGACCGGGTGCTATTTTGCGGATACCACGGCTGGCACGACTGGTATCTGGCCGCGAATCTGGGCGAGGAGCGGCTCGACGCTCACCTCAGGCCGGGTATTGAACCGATCGGCGTTCCGGGAGCGCTGGAAGGAACGACGATTCCGTTCGAATACGGCGACCTGCAGATGCTCGAGGACCTGTTGAAGGCGAACCGGAACGAGGTCGCCTGTATCATCATGGAGCCGATGCGCACGGAGCTGCCGCCGCCGGGATATCTGGAAGAGGTGCGCGCGCTGGCGTCGAAGTATGGCGTGGTACTTATATTCGACGAAGTGTCCTGCGGTTTCCGAATTGCCCTGGGCGGGGTACAGGAGTACACGGGCGTGATTCCCGATATGTCCGTGTTCGCGAAAGCGATTTCAAACGGGTATCCGATGGCTGCCGTCGTTGGCAGGCGGGAGGTGATGGAACCGGTTTCGCAGATGTTTATTTCGAGCGCCTACTGGGACGACCCGATCGGAACCGTCGCCGCGCTGACGACCGTCAGGGAGTTGGAACGGAGAGACGCCGTGGCACACTTCGAAGGGATCGGGGCGTCGTTCAAGGAGAGGATCAACCGCGCTGCGCGGGACGTTGGAGTGGATGCCGAATGCGTTGGCGTTGCCGCCCACCCGGGCATCCGCTTTCACGAAGACGACCCTGAGATCGCCAAAAAGGTACCCACGCTCTTCATCCAGGAGAATGCGAAACGCGGTCTGATCCTGTCCACGGGCTTCTTCTTCAACTGCGCGCACGACGATAAGGCGCTGGACCACACCGAGGCGGCGGTGAAAGAAAGTTTCGCGGTGATCCGGGATGGATTGGAGAACAGGCGGCTGGATGAGTTGCTGCATTGCGAAATGCGCGAGGACCTGTTCAGGCGCCTGGTGAGATGACGCCTTGATGAGCACCGGCTCGCTTCACTCTGAGTTCCGCCACAGACAGGAAAAAACGGCTACTCGGCCAGGGAAATGTCCACGGAAGGCCGGAGTTCGGCGCATGTTGCGAGCGAATCGTGGACCTCGTGGGCCAGGAACCGGTCGAAAACGCTGTCGTCCAGGGCTTCGCCGGTATCGATGGCGACGTAGGCCTGCTGTGTGAGGTTGTAGTCGAAACGCGGCGCCCACTTCCTGGCGCCCAGCCGGGCGGTGGTGGAACAGTTGTCGATCATGTGCGAGACGCCCTTGAAATGCATGTAGGGGTTGAGGGAGTCCACGCATTCGATGACGGATTCGTTGCAGATCTCGGAATAGGTGTGCCCCTTGTCCGCCAGAATGTCCACCTGCGCGATCATGGTGGCGCAGTAGACCCCCGCGGTGAAGGCGTTGATGGGAATCTCTTCTTCCACGCGCCTGGCGCGGACCGCCTTGCCAACCTCCCACATCCGTGTGCCGTCGATCTCGCCGATGGGGAATCCTCTCTTGTGCGCGGCGTAGACGCTGCGGATCTCGTTCCCGTTGGCCACGTCGTCGTAGATTTCGAGGAGGATCTCCATTGCCGGCTTGTAGGCGGCGCAGTAGGCCTTGCGAAATTCGGCCTTGCCGTCGTCGTCGAGGACTTCGTAGAGGCGCAGGATGCCGTGGTGGGAGATACACCTGGAGATGGGGCCCGTAATGGATTCGCAGGAGTGGTCGAAGGCGTCTTCCTCGGACAATCCCTGGGAAACGTACCGGCGGTAGAGGCTTTCAACGATGCCATGGACGGCGCCGAGCAGGATGCCGCGCTCGCCGTAGATATCCGACAGGTACTCCTTGTCCAGCGTGGTCTGAAACGTGAACGGCGCCCCGAGGGCGATGGACCAGCCCAGGGCGAGGTCCGTTGCTTTGTCGTTGATATCCTGTTGAATGGCGATGCTTGCGTTGATGCCCGCGCCATTGACTTCGCGACCCTGCTCGTAAAGACGCCGCACCGACGGCCCCATGCCCTTGGGGCACACGGCGATGACGTTGACGTTCGGCGGAAACGCGGCGCCCACGGTTTTCAGGTAGCCAAGCAGGAATCCGTGCGACAGACCCAGGGTTGCGCCGGGTTTGAGGGCATCGAAGATGCGTTCGTGATTCTCGGCCTGTGCGGCGTCGGAGATGAGGAGCAGGACGAGGTCGGATTCGGAGATGACCGAGTACATTTCGCCCAGCGTTCCGTTTTCTTCCGTGAAGCCGGCCGCCCGCGCTTCGTCCATCGAACCCGATCCCTCTCGCAAGCCTACCTTGACAGTTATCGAACTGCCTTGAAGGGACTCCCTGAGGTTCAACGCCTGTGCGGGACCCTGAGAACCCCAGCCGATGACCCCGATCTGACGGATGCCTTCAAGGGCCTGGGGCAGCTTTTCGAAAAGGTCCCGACCGCCGCGGACGATAAATTCCTCGGTTCCGGAAAGCCTGATCTTCTCAACGTCGAAAACCCGGGTGAACAACTCCAACGCCATCTCCTGCTCCTTTTCTGGGTAACTCCGGGATTGCATTCTGTCGCGATAAAGACCTGGCGAATATAAATAGAAACAGGGGTTGCGTAAAGGGTAAATTTGGAAAAGAGCCGGCTCCGCACAGCCGGAGTCCGGGCCTCAATCGGTACTTCAGTTGGCGCCGGGACGATTCTGAGGTCGCTCCTTCATTATACAGCTAAAAAATGGCTATTTAACGATTATTTATTATATAATTTTCGTTTGACAAATAGCCGATATTTCATTATCATACGCTGTATAATGTTCTGCCGGCCAAAAGGGGGGATGGATTGATGAGTACCAAAAGGACGATGACACTCAATCTCACGGAAGCAGAGATGGACGTGTTGGACGAACTGAGCACAAAGAAGGACCTGAGCAAGACAGCCCTCTTGCGTCAAGCATTGCGGATGTATCAATTAATCGAAGCAAGGCTTGAGAGTGGTGAAAAGCTGTTCTTCGAGGATGAACAAACCGAAAAGAAGGCCGAGGTCATGTTGGTATGACAGTACCGGTTTCGGCTGTCCATCTCTTGAACGTGTCGACGGGTGAATCGGAAGCAGCCCAACTCACGCACGCTATTACGGAACAACACCTTGCAGATTGGGAGGGCGAGTGGATGCCGGCGTTGTTCAACGCGATACAGCGCCTTAAGCAAGAGGGGGTCGCGAGGTGGCATTGGCCGCAAAGCCGCCATTGGAATTGGCGCAACAAGGTAAACGTCCTTCAGGGGATGCTTGCAAGCCCGGGTTTCGCCATTGTCTGCAATGGCGTGACGCAGGGCCTGATGATTGCTGATACTGCAACCCACAGATGCCGAATCGACGTCCAGAATGGCCGACATCTTGTATACGTAAAGTACGTTGAGAACGCGCCATGGAACCGCCCCGAGTTGTTCACGTCACCACGATACCGTGGCGTCGGGAGTATTCTCATCCGGGCTGCTGTCGCACTGAGCGAGGAGCTGGAGTTTCACGGACGAATCGGTCTCCATTCGCTGCCCCAGGCAGATGGATTCTACTCCAGTACATGTGGCATGACCGATCTGGGGACCGATCTCGACTTTGAGGGTCTACGCTATTTCGAGATGACGCCGGAACAAGCGCAGGCTTTCATCAAGAAGGGGGGTAACGATGGAGTTTAGAATTAGTGAAGAGTGGTGTATGCGCTTGGCGCAGCTTGAAGGCGACGCCGAAATTGGTGCAGGTCGTCTCTCTTGCGATCCGGTGTTCGATGGTGTTACTGCTCCGGTAACCGAGGGAGACGGCGACAAATCGAGTATTGTCTTCGGTCGTCTTATCAACCTTTTGCGGAGGCAGCGAAGGATCAGCCTTGAGCAGCTTGCCGCGGACGCGGACGTGGCTCCAACGGAACTCGTCGGAATTGAAAGCGACATGCATTATAGGCCTGCGCTTCGGACGACCCATCAACTTGCCGACTACTTCCACATGCCACGAACCGGGTTCCTGGAGTTGGCTGGATTGACCGATCAGAAGAATGCACGGCTGGCAGAAGGCGTAGTTCGCTATGCAGCCCCTGCGGAGTCGACAGCGGAACTAACGCCTGAAGAGAACGCGGATCTGGAAGTGTTTGTTGCTGTTCTCAGCAGGCAGAAGTAGCGGGAATGAGCCAGGTGTGGCAAGAAATCGCATAATTGCTGCAAAGACGGCCGATGATATTGACATGTGTGTCGAGCGTGATTTACAGTGTACGCTCCCGCTCCTTCAGATGGACACTTCCGTTCATGCTCCGCAGCTTTACCACAACGTCGCTGCCGTTGCCGATGACGCCTTTGAGGCGTTTTCTCGATTGGCGCTCGGCGGCGACGGGAAAGTCACAGCGGACGCGCCCGTTGTTCGTTTTGGCGTCGATCCGGCCAGAGAAATCCGAACCAAGCGTCATTCTGACGGCGCCGTTGTTGGTCGTGGCGGTGGCCGAAGCCGCGCAATCGTCTACCTCCAGATCGATCGACCCATTGGTAGTGAGAAAGGTCGCGGCATTGACGAGCCGTCCGATTTCCGCCCTGATCTTCCCGTTGACGGTCTGTGCTTTGAAGGGACCGGTATCACCCGCCAATGCCACGACGCCGTTTACGCTTTCGGCATCGATCGCGCCGTCGATTCCACGAACGCTGATCTTTCCATTCACGGTGCTCAGGCGCACAGACATGGCGCGCGGCGTTTCGATTTCGTAGTGAACAGCCAGACTCACGCCGCCGGGCGGCCTGGGATGGTCGGCGGAAACGCGGAGAACGTCGCTCTCCTGCTCGGCGCGCACCTCGACTTCCCGATCGAACGCTTCTCTCGCTTCGCGTTGTCCGTGAACCGCTTTCCAGGCGCGGACGACGATCCTGTCGCCATCGGCGCTCCTGACTGAAATCGAGCCGTTGACGGTCCTGGCGTCGATCGTCGCAATGCCCGTAGCGTCGAACGTCCATTCCTGCTGTTCCCCCGCCCGGCGTCTTCGCGCGCCTCTTTCCCATTCGTCGGACGCGTCGGCAACGGAGGATGTCGCCTTGTCGACCGCCTCGTTCACCATCTTGCCGATGTCCTGCCACCGGACCGAATCCATCGCTTTGGCCACCTCGTTCTCGATCTCTCTACCGACTTCGCTGAATGCCTCCGTGAATTTGTCGAAGGGCCCTTTACTCCTGTCACGCCCACTCCCCTCCGTTTCAGATTCGTCATTCGGGCCGGACGGCTCGTCGAGCGCGCGCAATAACAGTTCGGCCTCATCGGGGTTGATCTTTCCCTCGGAGAGCATTTTGAGAATTTCCAGTCTTTCCGTACTCATCGCTGTTTCCTCCCAAGTTGCTTGATCAGTTCGGCCGCTTCCGTTGCGGAAATCTCCCTTTTGTCGAGTTGCTTCAGGATTTCGCCGCGCTTTTCCGCCCGATCGTCTGCCGGGGACGGCTCCGCCCCCATTTCGTAGCCAAGCTCGGCGATGACCGCATTCAGCCGGTTGCGCACCGTAGGATAGGAGATTCCCAGTTCGCGTTCCATTTCCTTGATATTGCCCCGGTTCTTGACGAAAATCTCGATAAAGTCGAGGCCTTGCTGCTGCAGGCGACAGAAGGGACACGTCGAATACTGACTCTCGATTCTGGTGTGGCAGGTGTGACACTGCAAACCCGATATCGTCAATTCGCCGCCGCACGTCGGACATCTCTCCAATACTTTCCGCACGGTTGGGTTGCTCCTTTATTCAATAGGACTGCGTTAGGTCGACACTCGATCCAATGGACGAAATCCTCGCCCATCGGGGCGCGCGCAGACCACTCGTCGAGCAAAGTGACTTGCGCCGCTCCTGGCCGGGCGGTATCATGGATGTCGCTTTCCGCCATCGGAAACGGGTACTTTCGGTCGAAGACCCTGCCTTCGCCGCGTTCGGCCACTCGTTCATCCCTGAGTTGTGCCGTTCTTGCGGAACCAATCAGAAATATACCGTAGTAGTACTATATTGTCAATATTCATTTCCAATTTTGTTGATATTCGATATAAAGGATCGAAAATTTTAAATATATATGGAAAATATATGATTTACTTGAACTTGATTGGTTCGATAAATTGATGTCCCGATGTCGGTCAATTCCGAATCTCGCGGATCGGCGGTTCGGGTCGATATGAATCGCGACGTACCGTAGGGGTCACACACAAGGCGGCGGAAAGCCGATGCCCTCTTACGATCTCGAATACGCGATGTTCTCCCGGGCGGAGATGGAGCGGCGCTATGCCCGCGCCCGTGAGGAAATGGACCGGCGCGGACTGGACGCGCTGTTCGTTACGGGCGAGGAGAACTTCCAATACTTCACCGGCACGACGGCGAGCGCCGCCCTCCACGCGTCGCTGACCCGGCCGTCGGTCTTTGTCCTGCCCCTGGACGGAGAGCCGATCGTTGTCACGCAGGGACAGGACAACCTGGCGCTGGGGTCGTACGTCACGGACGTCCGAGGATACACGAATCTGTTCGAGTTTCCCAAGGCCGTCGTGATCCGGGCGTTACGGGACGCGGGAGCGGCGGGGGGATCTGTGGGAGCCGAGTTAGGGCTGGAACAGCGGATGGGGATGCCTGCAGGCGCGTATCAGGACCTGACTTCGGCGTTGACGGATCTCACTTTCGTGGACGCAGCGGACGTCATTGTAAATTTGCGGATGGTGAAGTCGGAAGAAGAGATCGCGTATATCCGTCAGGCGGGAGAAGTGACGGCAAGAGCCCGCCAGAGGCTGTTCCGGGTGATTCGACCGGGCATGACGGAACGTGAGACCGCGCGCCTTTTGCGGCGGCTGATTCTGGAAGAGGGCGGCGACGGGACGTCGTTTGTCATGCAGCTTCTGGGCATCCCGGGATCGCGAAACCCGTTCGGTTATGACAGACCGCTGGAAGCAGGCCAGGTTGTGGGTGTGGATACGGGCGCCCGCGTGGGGATGTATACAATCGACTATACGCGTTGGGGTGTCCTGGGCCCGGCCTCGGATGCGTTAAGGAGGATGTACGACGCGCTGCTGGAGGTGAACAGGAAGATGGCGGCGGCCCTGGGGCCCGGGGTGACGTGTGCCGAGATCTACCGCGTGGGGAACGAAGCGATCGACACGGCCTGTTCGAAGACGGAAGGGCTGGAGCGATTCGGACCTTCCCGCATGGGCCACGGGCAGGGCATGTTAATTACCGAACCGCCGAGCATTCATCCTGAAGATCAGACGCCGCTGGCGCCGGGGATGGTTCTCAGCACCGAACCGGGATTATCCGCGGAAGGCGTTCAGATGCTGTGGGAGGATGTCTTCCTGATCACGGAGAACGGAAGTGTGCAGATCACCCTGGAGAGCGACGAGCTTCGCGAAATTCAGTCCTGAACCGTGGATGCCTGTTGATATTGTTGGCGTGATGGCTTAAAATTCAGCTATCAGCGGTCAGCTATCAGCCATCAGCTATCGGCTATCAGCCATCAGCCAAAGGCAAGACCTCCCCCCGGCCCCCTCTCCTAAAGGAAAGGGGGAGAAAAGTCAGAAAAGCAGCCTCACACGAAGACACAAAGAAGAGCAGTCAGTAGCAAACGGAGAGACCCAATACGGAAGACAGGACCGATTGTCAAATTGATGCCGGACATGTGGGAGCCGATCCATGAAAGATGCTGCCTGGGCAAGCGTGATCGAAGACGAACGCAGGATCAAAATTGAAACCGCCGAACTCGAAGCCGCGATTCCGAAGCGGGACCCGAAGCAGTGGATGACGGGGATCGAAAAGGGTTCTTTCGTTGACAAGAGAACCGGATTCTCCGAAATCGGCGACGGGCTGATGGTGGTGGACTGGCTGATGGAGGCCGGCAGCGACGAATCGTATAGCGGCAGCGCGATTGCGGACGACGGCCACGGGCTGGGGCGATATCGCTGGTATGAGAACGAGTCGGATCCCGACAGCAGGGAATACGCCGTCCTGGCCCACGGAAGCAGCCATCGCAAACGTATGATCGAGGGACCCCAGCTTTGCCACAGGATGAAGCCCGTCCAGCCCGATGTGATCCGTGGGAGGGACTTCATCGCTGTCAGGACCCGGTATCGTTTCGAATATGCGGCGCCGGGCCGCAACACGGGTTCCCAATGGACGCAGTTGATCGTATTTCCCAGAGGGGAGCGGTTCTTCGTGTTGATGGACCGGATCGAAAGCAGGAACGATTCCCCGGAGATGTTTCTCAGGAACGACACGCCCGGCTGCGTCCGGCATATGAGAGGGAATACGTTCAGCGAAATCTATCTCAGCTATCTGAGCGGTCCCAACGGTCTGCGTATCCCTTCGAGCGAGTTTTTCGATCCATTCCCTCCGGACCGGAAATTCGGATATCGACGCGACCTGAACAGAACACCCGGGCGTTTCATCCGGGCGTACCGCCTGCGGGACCCGGAAACGGGCGGCGACGGACCCTGGCTGGGCGGCCTTACGCTGGATCCTTCCGTCGTCTACGAGGCATGGTGCAGCCAGCGGCCGGGGGACATCATCGTCATGATCCTTGAAATGCACGGCTTGCCTGTAAAGGCCGGCGATTCATTCAGCGCGGCGCATATCGTGGGCTACTTCGACAGCATCGAGGAAATGCACGCGGAATACGATCGCTACGAGGGACACAAAAAACTGACGGTCGACGCATCCGGCTGGACGCTGGGTTAACCTCACTCATTCAAAAACCCAAACTTACATGGATGGACAGGATAGGCAGGATAAAGGCCAAAACGGACCAGGATTAAGCAGGAATAAAACCCCAAGTGCAAGATCAACACCAGTCAGGATGAACAGGATTAGAAGCCAAAAGCAGGATCAAGACCGACCGGGATGAACAGGATTAAAAGCCAGGAGCAGATTCTAAATCTGATGCAGAAAAAGGCCGGGAGCAGGACAGAAAGCCGAGAGCAGAGGCGAGTGCTTACTTTTACGGGAGAAACCGATATGGGCAATGTGGTGAAGGGCCCCGACTGGGTTTGCGTGACCGAGAAGGCGGCATGGCAGGCGCGGGACTCGCAGGGGGAGATGGTGTGGGACGGACATATGTGGATTTTTGGCGGCTGGTTCACCCCGCAGACGCCCAATCCGCGAGACGTCTGGAAGTCGTCCGACGGGGTGAACTGGACCCGAACCGTGGAGGTTGCGCCCTGGGAGCACGGAGACCTTCCGGCGACCATGCCGTTCAAAGACCGGATATGGCTGATGGGGGGACGGAAGCTGCCCGGCGCGGAGAATACGAACACGGTATGGTCGTCGCCCGACGGCGCCGAGTGGGTCCTGGAAACGGACGATCCGGGGTGGTGCCCCAGAGTATCGCCGTCGTTCGTCGTGTTCAGGGACCGGATGTGGATCATGGGCGGGACCGAAAATTTCTATCAGGACGATGACACGAACCTCAAGAACGACGTCTGGTCCACCGCCGACGGCAGGAACTGGAAGTGCGAGGTCGAGCACGCGGCATGGTCGAAGCGCACGCACGCTCAGGCCGTCGTCTTTCAGAACAAAATCTGGATCATGGGCGGCGGCGCGTGGCAGCCTGAAACTATCCCGCTCAACGACGTATGGTGCTCCGAAGACGGCGCGAACTGGACGCAGGTAACGGCCGGGGCGCCCTGGAAGAAGCGCATGTGGTTTTCCCTCGTCGTCTACCGGGACCATATGTGGGTCCTGGGCGGATGGTCCCGAAAGGACGGCGACTTCGGTGACGTCTGGTACTCGAAGGACGGCGCCAACTGGACGGAACTCAAGTCCGACGTGATCTGGACAAATCGGCACGAGCATTCGGCCTATGTCTTCAAGGACAGAATCTGGCTGGCCGGCGGGCATGCCCGGCCTCTGAACAGCGAAGTCTGGTCCCTGGAACTCCCCCCGGACTGGCAGGGGTGAACGGCAAGCCCCGGCGTCGCCGCTACGCCGGCGGGTTTCCGGGGTGAAGTCGCAATCGGGAGGAATCTCAATATGAAAATCAAGTCCATCCGCGCCGTAAACGTGGATTTTCCCGATACGTACGGACGCGCGAAGCCCGGCGCCGCGGAATACAAGACCGCGCGTCGTCCGTCCTGGACCGCGCAGGGCCCGGTTGCCAATCCCATGACGCGGTATCCTCGGTACGCCGCGTTCCGTCCCTCCTGGTTACCGAACTGGGGCGGCTTCGGCTGCGTCGTCGAAGCGGAAGACGGGACCCTGGGTTTTGCCAGCGCCAGTCACGGGTGCCCCGTGGCGGCCATCATCGACGATTTGCTTGGTCCGCGCCTTGTAGGCGAGTCCTGCCTGGCTACCGAAAAGTGCTACGATATGATGGTGCGGATGGGGGCCTCGTACGGCGCCACCGGCCTGCATGCCTACGCCGTGAGCGCCATCGACCTCGCGCTCTGGGACCTGAAGGGAAAACTGCTGGACAGGCCGGTGTACGAGCTTCTGGGCGGGCCGGCGCGCGACGAGATGTTCTGCTACGCCACGGGCGGCGACGCCGACTGGTACCTGGAACTGGGATTCGAAGCCATCAAGCTGCCGTGCCCGTACGGACCGGCGGACGGGCTGGATGGCCTGAAGAAAAACGTGGATCTTGTGGCGGGCACGCGAGACCTCGCGGGCGACAGCGTGGAACTCATGCTGGATTGCTGGATGGCATTCGACGTGGAGTACGCCGTTCGCCTTGCGGAAGAACTGCGACCGAGCAAACTCAAGTGGATGGAGGAGATGCTCCGCTCGGAGGATCTCGACGCCCATGCCGAATTGCGCCGCCGGCTTCCCTGGGCGACCCTGGCCACGGGAGAGCACTGGTATACGACCGTTCCCTTCCAGCACGCGGCAAGCCGCCACCTCCTGGACATCTTCCAGCCGGACATCAACTGGGTGGGCGGGATGACCGCGATCGTCAAGATCTGCGCGATCGCCGAGGCGGCCGGCATATCGGTCATTCCCCACGGCGGCGGCAATACGCCGTACGGGCAGCACGTCTGTTACGCGATGCCGGCAATCCCGTGGACAGAATGTTACATCGCCAGCCCGCCGGGCGTCGACCCTGACGAAGCCGCGCGGCCTCCCGGCGTTGCCGCACCCCGGAGCGGACGTATGAAGCCGCTGGACGGGCCGGGGTTCGGAGTGGAAGTCACGGAAGCGCAGGTGTCGGCGTTCGAATATTAGTCGGACGGGAAGGGCGCCGGACTGCGGCGAATTCCGTCGACAGCAGTGGGCTGGGGTGTCATTTTTCCGCTTACCATCAGAGAGGTCTGCCTATGATCGTCAGAGCGGGCACGATTAGGCTGAATGTATGGGTTGTCGCGGCCGTACTGGCCGCCGCCGCACTGGCGATGTTCAACGGCATCGTTAACCCCTCGCGGGCGACGGCGGAGACCGCCGTCGACCCGGCAATCGCGAGGTGCTGGCGGTCGGCAGGTCCGGACTGTGTCTCGCGGCTGACGCTCCAGGCCGCAAAGGCGTTCGTCGCGAGATCCGATTGGGAATTGGAAATACGCTCCGGGGCGTTTGCCGCTGGCGCGTCGGCGCTTGCCCTTGCCGGCAATGCAGCGGAAGCCAGGGAAAACTTCGCGCTCGCGGCGGCAACGGCCAGGAAGGTGAACAGCGGATATACGCGCGCCCGGGCGTTGCGCAATGTCGCGCGAGTTCAGGCTGAGGCGGGGGACCTCGATTCCGCGCGCGCGACAGCCAGGTCGATTGGAGACGTTCAGGGTCGGGTCGATGCGCTGGTCGGCGTGGCGTCCGCATCGGCCGGAAAAGGGGACCTCGGAGCCGCCCTGGAGAGTTTCCGCATCGCCGTCACGGCTGCCCGTTCGAATGGAACAGGCGATCGTCGCGCGCGAAGTCTAAGCAGGGTCGCCCGTGCCCAGGCGGCGGTGGGATACACGGCTTCCGCCCGCGCGACAGCCAGGTCGATTGACGATATTCAGGTTCGGATCGATGCGTTGGCCGGTGTGGCGTCGACGTTGGCGCAGCAGGGCAGGAGCGAAGACGCCATGGCGTTCTTCGATCTGGCGGTTGCGGACGCCGGTTCTATCATGGACGGATACCGGCGGGCAATCGCGATCGGAAAGGTCGCCTGGGCCCGGGCGGAGGCGGGAGACGAACCGGGCGCTCGCAGGGCGCTTGACAAGGCGCTGCAGGCCGGGGGAGAGGGGATGGACGTCTACAGCGCCGGGGCGACGATTGTGTCGCTTGCCGACGTCGATCCCTATGTCCTCATTCAGATCGCCGGGGCCCAGATGAAGGTCGAGGACCTGAATGGCGCCAGGAAGACCCTGGACAGGGCCTATCAATCGGTTATTGAAGATGCGTCGCCGTCAGCGGTGAAGTGGTTGTTCAACATCGCTTCGGCGCAAACGGCGGCTGGAGATGCCGGCGGCGCCACGCGGACCATTGACACGGCCAGAAAGCGCCTCATGTCGGCCGGCGATGACGAACTTGCTCAGAAACTCGTCAACCGTATCGCGGCGGACCAGCTCGAGACGCTGCTCGAAATTGCCGTGTCTACAAATCCCGGGGATATCGAGGGAAAGAGAAATCTGGTCTATCACGTGGCGATGCGCCAGGCGCAGACGGGCGAGACCCGTCGCAGCATGCACCATGCAGGAATGATCGACCGGGTATCCAGGCGGGACGCCGTATTGAGGGAAATCGTAACAGCCCAGGCCAAGGCCGGACGGTTCACGGAGGCCGCCGCAACCGCCGGGGCCATAAAGGATTCTAACAAGAGAATACGCGCGCTGGCGGAGATCGCGCTGGCGCAGACACAATCCGGCGACCTCTCAGGATCCCGCAGGACGCTCGGATCGACCGCCCGGGAACTGACCGGATCGGGAGCGGCGGGGATCACCACGTGGACCTGGACGGACCTTGCCGGGGCGCAGGTCGCGGCACGTCAGACGGGTGAAGCAAAAGAGACCCTGCGGGCTGCCCTCTTGAAACTCAGGTCGGCTTCCAACCTTGCCCGCGCCACCTGGCTCCCGGCAATACTGGACGTGACCCTGAAAATTAAGTAGAAAACCACGCGAGGACGGAGATCCCGGTCGTAGCGTCAACCGTTCGTTCGCGCGGCCTTTCGCGAGTTTCGGTTCGCAGCGCGTTCCGAAAAAACATAAACGGACGCCGACTCATCGGCGTCCGTTTGTATGTACAACAGTTCCGTTTACCCTATCGTTTCGTCACATTCGCCGCCTGGAGCCCCTTGGGACCCTCGACGATATCGAATTCGACCTCATCACCCTCGGCCAGAGACTTGAAACCCTCAGCCTGGATTGCCGAAAAATGCACGAAAACGTCTTCCCCGCCGTCCTGCTCGATGAAGCCAAAGCCCTTGGCGTCGTTGAACCACTTCACTCGACCGTCAGCCACTGCTAATTCACCACCTTTCTATCTTGAACTGAATGTGCAGGCAATTAAAAAAGGCAAGGACCCGAAATTCTGATCCTTGCCGTATCGTTTTTTTCGACTGCACAGGAGACAGAAACAACGTCCTTCTCTTTACAACGTCACCGTTAAAGTTAAACGCTTGCAGATCGATTGTCAACTTATTTTTTCATATTCCGTGAATTTTTCGATTACCGGCCATTTGCGTCCCGGCAGCAGGTTTCCGGAATTGGGCCGGCGATTCACCGGCGTGTCTGCCCGGACAAATCTCCGGGGCGGACGATCAGTGCGTCGAGCTGGACAGATGAAGCCCGGTCACGCCGCCGATAATCAGCGCGATGGACAGCAGCTTGACCGCGGTGACCGGTTCTTTGAAGTACCAGAAACCGATGACGCTGATGATCGCCGTACCCAAGCCGGCCCAGACGGCGTAGGCGATGCTGACCGGGATCTGTTTCAGGGCCATCGTCAGGCCTGCCACGGAGGCCAGATAGAAGACGGCAACCCCGATAGACGGCCACAACCGCGCGAATCCATCCGAAAGTTTCATGCACGTCGTTCCGACGACTTCGAGAGCGATGGCAAGAAACAGATAAATCCAGCTGGTCATTGACGGATCTCCTTCAGTGTTCTGTCCCGAAAATATCTCACCATTCGGCCGCCGATTCATCCCGTCTCGCTGCGTTGCCCTCGCTCGCCGACCTTGCCCAGGTCGCCTGCGCTCTGGCGCCTTGCGAGTCGGGCGACTAGGCGGCCGAATTTAGCCAACCTATTTCCGGGACAGAACACCTGGGCTGGTGGTTGCGGTTGACTTTCCCGGGGTACGTTGGCATTTTAGCCACGTTCGGCGGGTGAGGCAAACGCAATTGAGCGGCTTTCTTCAGCGGAGGGGGCAATTGAATGGCGTTACCGATCATCATGCATGTGAATTACTGTGAACAGGGACAGACGATCCCTGAGATGTGCAGGAAGGCGGTGGGGTGGGGGTATGACGGGATCGAGTTCCGCCGCGATCGCAGGGGCGAAGAGGAGACGCCGGAACAGTACCTGGATACGATTGCCGCGGCAGCGGGAGCCTCGGGATTGAAGCACGTGCTGTTCGGCGGCCCCGGTGTGGATCTGATGCAGAAAAATGCCGGCATCCGCAGGGCGCAGGTTGAGGAGGGGATCAGGTTCTATAGACTCGCGGGCGAACGGCTGGACCTCACGGTCTGCAATATCATGGCGGGGACGCTTCGAAGTTCGGACCCCAATGCGGGGTCGGGGCATCATCTGCATGGGTCGGGAGCCGCGTCGGCGCATCATTACGAATGGGCGGCCGAGGGGTTCAGGGAACTTGGCGCGGTCGCCGAGGAGATCGGACTCAGGCTCGCGTTCGAGATCCACATGGGCTATGTTCACGACTTGCCGGCGCCTACGATGAAACTTCTGGATATGATCGGCTCCCCGTTCGTCGGTGCGAACCTGGACTATGGAAACATGGTGTATTTCCCGTCCTGTCCATCAATCGGCGAAACCGTCGCCACGCTGGGAGAAAAGCTGTTCATGGTGCATCTGAAAAACTCGATGCCCGCCGGAGAGGGACGGAACGCCGTTGGCCTGGGTGACGGAATTATCAACCACCGGGAGTATCTGCTGGCGCTGAAGCTTGCCGGATTCAGCGGTCCGCTGTGCATTGAAGCCCCGAGGCCGGGCGACCGGGAGTGGTTTGCACAGCAGGACATCGCCTATCTGAAATCCGTATTGAAAGATCTGGCGTGGGAGTAACGGCGGCCCGTTCAAGCGTCCCGGTCGATCGGGAGTCTGAACTTCGTCAGTACGGTGCGTTACTTCAGTACCAGACGCGAGGCGCCCAGGACGCCGGCGTCGTTGCCCAGTTCGGCGGGCAGGATCCGGGTATGATCGAACATCCCCTCCAGGGTGTATTCCCGGGCCGAGGCGTCGATGGGGTCGAGCAGAACACCGCCGGCCGCCGAAATGCCGCCTCCGATGGCGATCACGTCCGGGCTGATGACGTTGATGATATTTGCAATGGCGATGCCGAGATAGCGGGCAACGCGGGCGACGGCGTCACGGGCGAGGCTGTCGCCGTTTTTCGCGGCCAGGCAGATGATTTCCGGTGAGAGCGATTCCGTGTCCGGGAGAGAAGCGGACACCGCGTCCGGCAGGCGGCGGCGAACGTAGCGGACCATCGCGGGGCCGGAAGTGAAGGCTTCCAGGCACCCGTTCTTCCCGCATCCGCAAAGGGGGCCGTCGGGGTCCATGCACATATGGCCGATTTCGCCCGCCGCGAAGGAGGCGCCGTGGTGAATGTCGCCACCCAGGACGAGTCCACCGCCAATGCCGGTCCCCAGGGTGATGAGAAAAAGAGACTCGCATCCCCGTCCCGCCCCCAGATGGGCTTCACCCATCGCGGCGACGCTGGCGTCGTTATCGATTTCAACCTGCAGCCGGATCCTCTCCTCGAGGATCCGCTTGAACGGGACGCGGCGCCAGTGGAGGTTGGGCGCGATGATGACGTCGCCCTCCGACGTCGTTACGCCCGGTACGCCGATGCCGATGCCCGCAATATCGTCGTTCGCCAGGCCGCCGCCGGCGCGGAGGGATTCGCAGAGTCCGGCGATCCGGTCCGCTACGCCGTATTCGCCGCTTTCCACGTCGGTCGGACAGCGGGCATTGGCCTCCATGCGACCGTCGGCGGCGACAAGCGCGCCCTTGATGCTTCCCCCGCCAAGATCGATGCCGATCGCGTGTTGAGGTTGAACGGCCAATGTGGGTCCTTTTGGATGGCGCCTGCCAAATGTCGTCAGGCAGCCCTGTACGTATCCTTGAGCGCGATGCGCACGCGTGGTTGTTGCCCGGTCAGGATCGGGAACGCGGATCAGGCGTTCTCGGCGATCCATTCCAGGTAGGGCGGATGCCCCTTGTGGATCGGAAGCGCAATGATCTCAGGCACATCGTAACTGTGCAGTTCGCTCGCCCGGTCGATCAGCGCGTCGAGTCTGGCATGTGACGTCTTAAGGACCATCAGGCATTCGGCTTCGTCTTCAATGGCGTCCTGCCAGCGATAGATGGACCGGATCTGTCCCGTGATGTTGGCGCACGCGGCCAGGCGTTCTTCAACGAGTGTGCGGCCGATCCGGGCAGCTTCCGCTTCGCTCGGGGCAGTGACGAAAACGACGTAATTCCTTACCTCAGACATGAAATGAACTCCGAAAGTGGAAGCCCGTACAATAAGCTTTGCGACACGGTCTGCGGGCAGGCTTAAAATTGGATCCGGCCCCATGCCGCCGGGACAGCCCCGTCGATTCGCACCGCTGAAGATATGCAGAAGGATGGGAAAGTCAAGGCGAGAATCGGTTTGAATTGACGTCAGGAAAACAGGCGTCGCCGGCGGCGCTCGGTGCGAATTTGAGGTATTCAGACGAAATGGAATCGATACGAACTGGCAGCGGTGACGGTCTCGATCCGCAGCGTCTGATGCGGGTTCGGCAGGTGCTTGAACGCCACGTCCGGGCGAAGAGTACACCCGGTGCGGTGGGACTCGCGGTGCGGGGCTCGGGTGGGGTCGCGTGCTGGACGGCGGGTCGGCACACGTTCGAGCCGGATTCACCGAGAGTGCGTGGGGACGACCTGTACGATCTCGCGTCGCTGACCAAGGTGGTCGTGACAACGTCGATCTGTATGGTGCTTGAACCTCATCTGGACCTGGATGAGCGGGTGGACAAGCACCTGCCGGCGTTCCAGGGGGACGGCAAAGACGGCGTGACAATCAGACATCTGCTGGCTCATTGCGCGGGACTGCCCGCCCACCAGCGTTTTTTCGAGACCTGCCGGGGCAGGGAGGCAGTCCTTTCGGCTGCGTGCCAGACGGCGCTCGCGTACCCGCCCGGGACGAGGACGATTTACAGCGATCTCAGTTTCCTGCTGCTGGGGGCGGCCGTCGAGCGCGTGGGCGGGGCGTCGCTCGAGGAATTGGCTCAGCGGTACGTCCTCGGTCCGGCGGGGATGGAAGAGACGATGTATCTGCCGGGTCCCGAGCTATTGGGCAGAATACCGCCAACGGAATCTCAGGCCGAACAGCGCGGAGGCCTGATTCATGGTCAGGTGCATGATGGAAATGCCTGGGCGATGGGCGGCGTTGCGCCGCACGCGGGGCTCTTCGGGACTGCGGCGGACCTGGGTCGTTTTCTAAGGGTGATTTTGAACGGGGGAAAACGTGAGGGAACCCGCGTGTTTTCCGAGGGTGCCATCCGCAGATTCACGTCACGGGCGGGTTTAGCGCCCGGCAGTACCCGCGCGCTCGGGTGGGATACGGTATCGGCGGCGGGGAGTTCAGCGGGCCGGCACTTTTCGATCCAATCTTTCGGGCATACCGGATTCACGGGGACTTCCGTCTGGGTGGACCCCGAACGGGACGTCGGTGTAATACTTCTGACCAACAGGGTGCATCCCACCCGAGAGAACGAGGGGATTCGGAGGTTGCGCCCCGAGTTTCACGATGCGGTGATGGAAGCAGTGATACGCTAGCCGGAGGACAAGCGGTCCGGATCGGTCGGCGGAATTCGCATCAGAACCTCCGGGTCCGCGACACTATCGCAGCGCCTGTTTGAGGTATTCGAGATCCAGTTCGGGGTACGCAGGGAAACGCTGGAGCAGGTCTGCCACCGCCTCGCGGGCTTCCTCGAGCGCTTCCGGCCGGGTCCTGCAACGCGCCTTGCTCGGTTTTCCGGCCTGGCGTCCTTTTTTTATCCGGAGTGGCCGGGTATTGGAGAGCACGAGGCGCAACACGGCTGCGATTTTCGCCATTTCTTCCGCGCCCATGCCCAGCGTCGTGAGCGCCGGCGTACCGAGGCGAAGGCCGCTCGTGTACCAGACGCCGTTCGTATCGAAGGGAAGCGCATTACGGTTGAGGGTGATCCGGGCATTTCGAAGGGCGGTCTCCGCCTGTCTGCCGGTCAGATCAAGCGGCGCAACGTCGATCAGCGCCATGTGGTTGTCCGTGCCGTCCGTCAGCAATGCCAGCCCCTCCTCGATGCAGGCTTCGGCCAGTTTCGCCGCGTTCTCCACAATGCGCCGTGCGTAGTCTTTGAACGCGTCGGCGCCGGCCTCCTCAAAAGCGACGGCCTTGGCCGCTATCGCGTGGGGTAACGGACCGCCCAGCACCATCGGGCAACCCCGGTCCACGTGTTCGGCATATTCGTCTTTGCAGAGGACCATGCCGCCCCGCGGCCCCCTGAGGGTCTTGTGGGTCGTGGTTGTCACAACGTCTGCGTGGGCCACCGGATCGTAGTCGCCGGTGAAGACCTTGCCCGCAACCAGACCGGCAAAGTGCGCCATGTCCACCATGAAGACCGCGCCGACCTCATCCGCGATTTCTCTGAAGATGCGAAAGTTGATCTTTCGGGTGTACGCGCTGTACCCGGCCAGCAGGATCAGGGGTCGGAACGCCTTGGCCTGGCTGCGGACCCGGTCGTAATCGATGCGTTTTGTCTCCGGGTCCACACCGTAGGTTTCGACGTGGAACATCTTGGCTGATACGTTATGCCGGTATCCATGGGTGAGGTGGCCGCCTGAGTAGTAATCCAGTCCAAGCAATTTCTGATTGCCGAGCGCGGCTCTGAGCTCCCGCCAGTCGTTATCGGAGAGGGCGGAGGGATCGGTGTGTCCTGTTCGCGCCAAGAACGGCGCCTGAATGCGCGAGGAAAGAATCGCCCAGAACGCCACGAGGTTTGCATCTGCCCCGGAATGCGGCTGTACGTACGCATGGTCCGCCCCGAAGAGGTCTCGGGCGAGGGAAGTGGCATGTTTTTCCACGGTGTCGACGTTGTCGCAGCCGGCGTAAAACCGGCGTTCGGGCACGCCTTCGGCATACTTGTCTGTGAAGAGATTGCCCTGTGCGAGCTGTACGGCCAGCGAGCAGTAGTTCTCGCTGGCGATCATCTTCAGATTGCCCCGCTGGTCCTCGAGTTCGGAAACGATGGATGCGGCCACCCTGGGCGAGACCGCGTTGATCTGTTCGAGTGACGCAAGGCAGGCCACAAATCCGGGATCGGCCGGATTGCCGTTGACGGCGGATTCGGTGAGATACCTGGCAAGCGGCGACGTCGAGCGATTCACATCGGCGGGTGGTGTTGCCTGAACCATTCTCTTTCTCCCACAAACAATAGATGGACGTTCGGCGACCGGGCACAAAAAAAACCGGGCGGGATAACGGTACAGCAAGCCCGGGAATTGACTCGTTTTTGGACTCCGCGCTTTCCGGTTGACGGTGATTCGCGGCGCGGGTCCGCCCTACCTCCGCATCAAACCGCGCCATCATCAATATATCGGACTTCCGCGGTCCGGTCAACCCATTTCTGCCGGAATTACGAGGTGACGCGCGGGCCCTGCAGGTCGTCGTGCCGCAACGACGCCCCGGGGCCGGCGGCATTTGCGAGATCGCATTGGTTACCGGTTGAATCCGCTCCGTAATTTCCACTTGCAACCGTCGTGCGGCCGGACTATATTTGCCTTTTGATGGGAATCTTTCCGATACGAAATCGCATCTACCGGATTTTCGGCTCCCCGGCTGCTGTAATTCAGCTCCCCTGACGGGGAGTTTTTTTTGTGAGAAAGGGTATTCGATGGACAACCTGTTCCACGTGGTCGAGGCGCAGCAGTTCAACCGGGAATTGCTGACCGAGATTTTCGCGGTGACCAGGGAGATGGAGGAGGTGGTGAGCGTCTACGGGTCCAGCATTCTCAACCGCCGGATCATGGCCACGTTGTTTTACGAACCCAGTACCCGCACCCGGTTGTCTTTCGAGTCGGCCATGATTCGTCTGGGGGGAAGCGTGGTCACAACGGAGTCGGCACGGGAGTTTTCCTCCGCGGCGAAAGGCGAGACGCTCGAGGACACCATCCGCATTGTGGAAGGATACGCGGACGTGATCGTGCTTCGGCACTACGAAGGGGGATCCGCGCGGCGGGCGGCGGAGGTGGCGTCGGTCCCCGTCCTGAACGCCGGGGACGGCCCCGGCCAGCATCCGACGCAGGCCTTGCTCGACGTATACACGATCCAGAAGGAGATCGGCCGGCTGGACGGTATCTCCGTGGCCATGGTGGGCGACCTCGCCAACGGCCGCACGGTGCGTTCCCTGGCCTATCTGCTGACCCGGTACAAGGACGTCAAGCTGTATTTCGTAGCGCCTGAAATGGTGCGCATGAAGGCCGACATCAAGGAATACCTTGTCCGGAACGGCGTGCACTTCGAAGAACGGGAAGATCTGATCGAGGTCGTCAGCCAGGTCGACGTGGTCTACCAGACACGGATCCAGAGAGAACGCTTCGGCGACCGCACGGAAGACTACGAAGCGGCCAGAGGGCGATACATCATCGATACGAAGGTGATGGAGGCGCTGTCCGATAGCGGCCGCGTGATGCATCCGCTGCCTCGCGTGGACGAGATCGACCCCGTGGTGGATACGGACCCCCGCGCGGCGTATTTCCGCCAGGCGCACAACGGGCTGTACATCCGGATGGCGCTGCTGAAGATGGTGCTGGTTGCGTGATCGTATGCAGCTAAGGTCTGACCGTCGTGAAGGCGATGAGTGGCTTTTGTGTCATGAAGTCGTCCCAGAAGGCCGCCTCGTGTTCGGCGGGGTCGATGGTGGCGTCGATCCAGCGGAAGCCCTCGAATCCGCTGGATCTCATCGTTTGCTCATAGGTGGCGGGCGCCAGGTAGTAATTGGCGAACTCGAACACGCGGCCGTCGGGGTTGGTGATACGATAGCGGATAATGTCGCCTTCACGTAACGGATAGCGACAGGTCCGTTCAAGACCGTATTTTGAAAGCGACCGTTCGGGCAGAGGGGGGTTGCATACGTTGTCGTTGAACCCCACGAGACGGCCGCCCGGACGCAGGGCGCGGAAACATGCACGGCAGAAGGACGCCAGTTCGTCAGCCGTCCGCGCGTAGTTGAGCAGATAGAAGGCTGTCACAACGTCAACCGGCTCGTCAGACACGAACCGTGCGACGTCCTGGCAAACGTACCGGCAGCCGATCGGCTCCGCCCGCTCCTCGGCCTCCCCCAGCGCGATCATCTCCGGCGAGACGTCGACCCCCGTCACCGCGGACGCGCCGGCCCGCTTGAACTGACGCGCATAGATCCCCTCGCCGCACGCAGGTCCAGAACGGTCTTACCTCGCAGGTCGCCCAACAGTCGGAACACTGTAAAGCATTCGATAGCGTGGCGGAACGGGAGCAGCTTCGAGTCTCGGTATTGCTCGGCGATCGTGTCATAGGTCTGCCGCGACGTCATGGAAATGACCCTACTGAAACGGTGCGATTTCCGGCATCGTCAACACCCCGGGCGAAGGGATGAGCCCCAGGCGCCGGGCGAGCGTGAAGATCGGTTGCAGTCTACGCAATGTTTGGACGTATGCGGACGCGGCGGCGGATTGGCTGCTGCGCACAATGCCGTGTTCCAGGAGATACTCCCACGGGGACTTCGCCCTTGGAAATTCCTTGAGCCGGAGTTCGGCGTCCGGCGATAACTGTGCGGTTTCGCGGACCAGTTTCAATGCCGTATTGTAGCCGCCCAGTTCGTCCAGCAGCCCCAGCTTTCTGGCGTCTTCGCCGGTCCAGATCCGTCCCCTGGCAATGTCGAGTACTCGCTCCTTCGGCAGCAAACGCCCCTCGGCTACCTTGTCGGTGAAATCCTCGTACACCGTGTCCAGCCATTCCTGGAACAGCGTCCACTCTTCCTCCGAGTAGTCTTTGGTGCCCGTCCACATGGTGGAATGGGCGCTGGTGTGGACTTCATCCCAGGAGATCCCGGTCTTCTCCCACAGCCCGGAGGTGAGCATTTTGCCTCCCATCACGCCGATGGAACCGGTAATCGTGCCTGGCTGCGCCACGATCCGGTCCGCGGCCATGGCCACGAAGTACCCCCCTGAGCCCGCGACGTCGCCCATGGATACGACCACCGGTTTTCCCGCTTCCCGGGCACGCACGGTCTCGCGCCAAATCGCGTCCGAGGCGACGTAAGATCCGCCGGGACTGTCCACGCGGAAGAGGATCGCTTCGACTTCGTCGTCGTTGACTGCATTCCGGAAGGCCCTGGTGATCGTATCCGATCCCATCGTGGTCGCGCCCGAACCGGGATCGAAATCGCTCTTGCCGCGCGTCACGCCGCCGACACCATAGATCAGCGCAACGGTCTCGGCCTGTTCGTGGGACTCCTCCAGTCTCTTGAGGTATTTTCGCAGCGTCAGATACTTCGTCCCGGCGTCTACCTGATCCTTCACACGCTCGTACACCTCATCCCGATATGCCAGTCCGTCCACCAGACCGGCCTCCAGTGCGTCTTTCGACAGGAACGGACCCTGGTCGAAGAGATCGCGGACAGCTTCCGCGGACAGCCCGCGCCGGTCCGCGATCCCCCGCACGAGTTGATCGAAGTGCGAGTCCATCACCGCCTGTGTCGCCTCCTTGTGGGCGGGGGTGTACCGGCGTTCCGTGAAGATATTCCTCGCGTTCTTGTACTCCATCCGATGATCCAGGCGAGGGACGACGCCGAGCTTTTCCAGCATTCCGCGAATGAAAGGGGTCTCGGCGATCAGGCCGGTCAGCCCGACCACGCCGGAAGGCTGTAGATAGATCTCATCGAAAGCCGTTGCGAGATAATAGGCGCCGTTGCCCGGGCCGAACTCGCCGAACGTCTCGGCGTAAGCGACCGCCGGCTTTCCGCTTTCGCCGAAGGCGTGAACGGCGTCCCGCACCTCCTGCAGCCGGGCGAGGCCCATACCGCTGTTCCCTACCCTTGCCAGAAGCGCCACGACGCGCTCGTCGGACGCGGCCCGTTGAAGGCCTTCGACCAGATCCCGTACCGTTACCGCATCGGGAAACAGGATTTCGGCAATCGGATCGCGCGGCACGTGCTCGGGAAGATTCCGCTCAAGGTTCACTTCGAGCACCGTCAGCGGCGGAACCGGTTCGTCATCCTTGTAGATCAGGGCGATGGCAACTGCCGCGAGTACGATGACGAACAATGTGGCCGCGCCGCCGATAATCGCGAATACCTTGATTGCAATCCGTTTCATGGAAGACCTCCGTCGGGAAGGTAAGGATAAAGGCACGGTCGCTCTTGCGACACTTTCCAGGTTTTTGGTAAAGAAGCCGGATCAGGCGCCGGAAGGCCGTTCGATCTCCCAGCCCGGGAACACCAGAACGGCCGGATGACAGGTTAACGCTCGCGCCAGCATCTTTGCGCGCTCAACGCCAAGCCTGATGCGCCCGTTTTCAATGGCTGAGATTGTCGGCTGGGGGATGCCGGTGCGCCTGGCGAGTTCATTCTGGCTGAGTTTCTGAAGTTCGCGGATGGTGCGGACCGACTCCCCGACGGTGACAGCCGCATGCTTCGGCGCCTTGCGATTCTTTCCCATTTCGTTTTCTCCCGTGATCACTGTCCGCGTATGGCTCTCACGCGGATTTCCCGTTTCCTGACTCTGTAAACAACGCGCCATTCGACGTCCAGCCAGGACTGTCGCCGTCCTTTCTTCTTCCCGGGACGCGGCTCGTCACGAAAACCTTCGATGGAACCGACGCCTTCAGGGCCGGAAAGGATTGCGACGTCCTTCCACGTCTCGTAACGTTTGAGCGTGGCGGCAGGTATGGATTCGATCTGCCTGCCAACCCTGCGATGTTCGACGACGGTCCACATATTAAATAATATATAGTCTAAAAATAATATGACAACAGAAATCGGATTGGCCCTTCGGGCGCGTGGACGTCGGTCGAGCGGGGTAAAAAACATACAGAATTGGCCCTTTCCTGTTGACAAAGGAGGATGGTACCGTGCATGTTTATTGTTCAAACAGGACGTGCGGCATCCGACGCTGAGGTCAATATGGGCGATATTCTCAAGGTGGAGCATCTCGAAGCCGGGCCCGGGCAGCGGCGGGACGGCTATCTGACGGTCGGGGAAATGCAGGATAACTCTCCGGTCCGCCTCCCGATGGTACTGCTGAACGGCGCGGAGCCGGGGCCGACGCTGTATTTGCAGGCGGCGAGTGACGGCGACGAACTGAACGGCATCGCGGTGATCCGGCGGGTGTTGAAGCGGCTGGATCCGGCGGCTCTGAAGGGCAGGTTGATTGCAACCCTGGTCGTGAACTTCCACGCGTTTCACGTGGGCGCGTCGCTGAACCCCGTTGACGGGAAGAAGATGAACCGTTGCTTTCCCGGTCGCAAGGAGGGCACGTCGAGCGAGCGGGTGGCGTATCGACTCTTCCATCGTGCCGTGAAACAGGCGGACTTCTGTATCGATCTGCACCAGGGCGGCGTTCGGCCGATGATTGACGAAGTCCGCGTACGGGTGGACCGGCGCAAGCGAATCCATCGGGCCTGCATGGAAATGGCCCGCGTCTTCGACGTCGGGTATATCCTGGACTGCCGCGGTCCGGACGGACAGCTGGCGCGAGCGGCCCCGGAAGAAGGGATTCCCACCATCGATCCGGAACTTGGGGGCTGCCACGGATGGGATGAAGGCAGCATACGGAAGGGCGTGACCGGCGTGGAGAACGTCCTGAAGCACTTCGGATTCATCGAGGGCCGGGTTCTGACTCCCCGCCGTCAGATCGTCGTGGACGGCTTCCTGTCGCTCCTGGCCGCCCGGGGCGGTTTTCTGGAGTACCGGGCCGCACTGTACGATCGTCTGCAAGAGGGCGACCCCGTTGCGGACGTGACCGATCCGTTCGGCAGGGTACTCGAGACGGTTTACGCCCCCCGGGATTCCATTTTCTGGGCGCGGTCGTTGCGGCCGATGGTCGCCTCGGGCGAAGCGCTGGCCATGCTCGGGAAGAATGTACGGTACGTATAATCGGCAGTCGCGGCGATGCAGGGGACTATTCGCGGGCGGATCTGACGGCGTCGATGCGTTCCCGAACGACGGGCCGGATGTAGACGTCGTCGAGGGGAAGGGTAGCGAAATCCCGGGCGAAGATCTCAACGTGGGTGCGGACCTCGGGACCGCGGTTCAGGATAAAGCGTCTCTCGCCTTTCACCACGCACAGGCCGCCGTCGCTTTCGAGATTCGCGTACGTGACGGGAATGGCCAGGCGTTCAGCGAGGGCTTCGAATTCCTGCAATAGCTGGGTATCGGTCATTGGGATTCTGCTCACACGGAGACGCGAAGACCGCCGGGAATTTTAAGACAGCTTCCAAGAAAAAGACTGTGACCCGTGTTCGGTATCAAAAAACGACTTGAAGCCGGTTCACGCGGAATATAACCATTCCGATGCGGATTTACAACGGTACTGAATGAACCTGACGGATGTTCCGGAGACGACTCGAAAGGGACCTCAGATGGACGTGGAGCGAATGAAGAGCGATTACCGCGGTGTCTGGTATTGCTGCGGAACCGTGAACCTGCTCGACGGCAATAACCATGTCTATTCGGGTCCGATGGCCACGTACTCGGCCTGGCATCGACCGATGGCAGTGTACGCGCCCGCGGTGAACAGGACGTACTTTGTCTTCGGAAACGAACGGAATGCGCCGGCGATCGGCAGCTACGAACACGACACGCGAACGTTCGCCCGTCCCGTTGTACTCGGCGCGAACCCGGACGGCGACGCCCACCGCAATCCCACACTGGCGTTGGACGATACCGGGCGCCTCTACGTGTTCTTCGGCGCCCATAACGACCCCACCCGGGTGCTCCGTTCGGAACGGCCCTGCGAAACCGGGGCGTGGCGAGAGTGCGCCGCAATTGTCGATCCGGCGACCTCATATCCCCAGCCTTACCAGCTTCTGCCCGGCGAGATGTTCGTGTCCTACCGGGAGAGGTCCAGCGGCTGGCGATCGCGCGTTTCGAGGAGCCACGGCGAGACGTGGGAGGACCCGGTCGATATCGTCGAGTTTGAAGGAAACGACATCTACGCTGTCTCGATCGCCGAAACGGGGGATTATCCCCGCAGGATCCATCTGGCGTGGTCACGGCTCGGCGGCGGATCTGACGAGGAGATCCGCACGAAGCACCTGTGGGCGAGGCGCTACAACATCTACTACGCGTTTTCCCAGGATGGCGGAAGGACCTGGCGGCGCAGTGACGGCGGCCTCTACAAATTGCCGGTGAGGGAGGCGGACGCGGAAAAGCTGTACGAGAGCGGTGAACGGGGTGTGTGGCTGAAGGATATCCAGTTGGGTCCGGACGGGCGTCCCCTGATCCTGTTCATCGAAGCGGATCCATTTACCTATGTAAGCCATTGGAAGTGCGGGCGACTGCGCGGCGACGGGTGGGGATTCAGCAATATCGCCGTGGGAGACCATATGTACGACGATGGCGGCATCGTGATCGAAGATGGATCGGTGACCGTCTACGCGCCGACCACCGCGTCTCAGCCGGGTGAGGACGGAGGGGAGATCGACGTGTGGCGGTCCGCGGACGGGGACGGACCCTGGAAGCGCGGCGAGCCGCTCACGGAGGGGTCTGACCTGTCGCACAACAACGTCAAGGTCGTGTTCAACCACGAGGCCGGTCCCGGGGATATGCAGGTGACGTGGAGCTACGGCGACAGTGTGTCCCCGCCCTCGACCGCGGAATCGAGGCTGTTCGCGTACGGGCGCAATATGGAAAGGCCCAGGCTGATCCGGTCGGCGAGAGCTACGCCGGCATAGCGACACGTAGTCCGAACCGGACTAAAGTTGAATCCGGTCATTTCGGTCGATTGCGCGAGCGGGCCACGCGTTGGAACTTGCGGCTGCGATCAGAGGAAGAAGCGTGAGTGGAATGGCAACTGTCCCTGAGGTCGACGAAGTATTCCTGAACGCCACGCGTTGGCTTCAGGAAGCGGAAGCGTTGAGACAGATACTTTTGGATTGCGACCTGACCGAGGCATTGAAGTGGGGAAAGCCCTGCTACGCCCATGACGGGAAGAACATCTGCATCATCCAGAGCATGAAAGACTTTCTCGCGCTCCTGTTCTTCAAGGGCGCGTTGCTGAAAGACCCGGACGGCCTTCTCGAGAGGCAGGGGCCCAATTCGCGATCCGGATTCCGGATGCGCTTCACAAGCGTTCAGGAAGTCGCAAGGATGGCAAAGAGTATAAAGGCCTTCGTCAACGAAGCAATCGAAGTCGAACGAGCAGGCCTGAAAGTGGAGAGGGCGACGAAATTCGATTACCCTGAAGAGCTTCTCGACAGGTTCGTCGACGATCCCGATTTCAAGACGGCATTCGACAGATTGACGCCAGGACGGCAGCGCGGTTACGTTTTGCATTTTTCCGGCGCGAGACTATCGAAGACCCGTGCGGCGAGAATCGAGCGGTACAGGCGTAAAATCCTCGACGGGAAAGGATTCCACGACAGGTAGACGGGTCGTGATCGGCATAAACCCATGCTGATTCCTCGACGTCCCTTGACAACTCCGCCCGGTTCTTCTACGTTATCGCCGTCCGTAACTCTGTTTCTGCGGAACGTACAAATAGCCGGATCTATCTTTCGTCTCCGTTGTTGCCTGGTCAATCTGACGGGGACTCGAAAAGGGAACCGACCGACGCCCAATACAATAGAAAGGAAATATTACCAGGCGTAGCATGCCGCTTGTGTGAACGATGCCTACCGTCTGTCGGGTTGGACCGTACCGGTTTTTCTTCTATTCAAGCGATCGTGATGAACCTCCTCACGTTCACGTAGAGAGTGGGAATGGAACCGCCAAGTTCTGGCTCACGCCGGTTCGACTTCAGGCCGGTCGAGGATTCAGCCGAGTTGAGATCGGTAGGATTCAGAAAGCGGTAACAGAAAACAGGGAACTCTTGCTTCGGGGGTGGGATGGATTCTTTACAGACTGAACGCGTCGCAGCCAGAGCCGCTGACATTGTCGTAACAAACGATAGTTTGACTGTAGATTTCGTCGACGGGCGAAGCATATCGGTGCCGTTGGCGTGGTACCCACGGCTCGTTCACGGAACTCCCCAGGAGAGGGCAAATTGGAGAATCATAGGAAACGGGGAGGGGCTTCATTGGCCGGATTTAGACGAGGACCTAAGTGTGGAGGGTCTGCTTTTTGGCAGGCAATCCGGCGAGAGTCAACGGTCCTTTCAACGATGGTTGGACGAGCGTGGCAAGCGTCACGAACAAGCGTAGGTTCTCCAGCGACGAAATCCTCACATCGGGCCTCCGTAGACGATTAATCCGGCATGAAAAGCGATAGCCCTCCTCGATGCCTCATCTTCGATCTGTCTGAAGTTTTCATCGCAGGGCTTCCCGGAGTTGAGAAGCGTATCTCGACAGCGCTCTCTATTCCCGAAGACGGTCTCCTGGAATGCTTTGGTGGAGAACGGGTGATGCAGGTCCTGAGAGGCGAAATTTCAGAGGATTCCTATCTGGGCGGGATTCTGGAGCGAACGGGCTGGGATCTGGGTCTGGCGTCGCTCAAGCGAATGGTCAGGGACAACTTCCACGTTCGAATCGAGGGCTCTCTCGACATTCTGCGCGAAGTTGCGAAAGCCTATCATGTCGCCGTGCTTTCCGACCACGTTCGGGAGTGGGTTCCATACATCAGGTCGATCCATCCGTTTCTGGACATATTCGACGATCGGTTCTACTCGTTCGAACTGGGGAAGACCAAGTCCGACCCGACGGTCTTTCCGGTTGTACTCCGGTCGCTGGGGTACCAACCGCAGGAGTGTCTGTTTATCGACGATCGAATCCAGAACGTGAGGAGCGCGGAATCGATCGGCCTGCCGTCCATCCACTTTCGTGACGCCCGTCAATTGAGGACTGATCTGGAACGACGACAGGTCCTGCTTTGATGTCGCGAGGGGCGTCGACGGCCGGCAGTACGTCTCGGATTCGACCGGTACCCGCAGGCCTGCAAGCTGCACGCAATCCGACATACGCCCCGCTCCGGAGCGAAGGAGCAGAAATGTGATCGAGATAATCTCCCACGAACGTGCGGATGACCTGATTTCACAAACCGCCGCATACCTTGAATTGCATGAGAGCGAGCATAACCTGCCGCTGGGTCTTATGTACGGGCTTGCCGGTGATCCGCGGCGCTACGGCGAAGAACCACCCGTGATGTTGAGTGTCCAGGATGGGGGCCGAGCCGTCGGTATGGCGATCATGACACACGGAAGAAAACTCATCCTGAGCAGGTTCGACGTAAAAACCGAGGATGCGGTGGTCCCTCTGGTTCGCCATCTGCACATGAACGAGGTCCCGGTACCCGGCGTCGTGGGACCGGAGGAGGAAGCCCGCGGTTTTTCCGATTCCTGGGTCGAAGCGGTACCCGGCGCATCTTCGAGGCTGGCCATGCGCATGCGCGCCTTCGAAATCAAAGAGGTCGCCGACGTGCCTCTATCGGAAGGGACAATGCGCCTGGCGACTATGGATGATCACGCGCTGATGGCGCGGTGGATTTGGGAATTCTCGGAGCAGATCGGTGAGCCGACGGGTCCGGAGGCAGCGGCCGGCGGCGCCGAGCGATACATTCAGACTGAACAGCTGTACATCTGGGACCGCGGCGGCCCGGTTTCCATGGCGAAGACCTCGCGTGCGACCAGAAACGGCATTTCCATCAACGGCGTGTATACACCTGCGGAGCATCGCAACAAGGGATTTGCAACCTCGTGCGTCTGGTCGCTGACGAAGAAGCTCCTCTCGGACGACTATTCGTTCTGCAGCCTGTTTACAGATCAGCTGAATCCAACGTCCAACAGCATCTATACCAATATCGGCTATAAGCCGGTGGGGGATGCGTTGACGTATGATTTCGCCTAGTTGAATCGGAAGCGGCCGCTTGAAGGGTTGGTTCCACGCGTACACACCGGGCAGCCGACGACGCCCGGACGCTTGCCTCTTGAATGGAGTGCGGTATGACGTACGATCTGCTCATCAGGGGAGGGACGCTGGTCGATCCGGCAGAGGGCCTCATCGGCGTGCGGGACGTGGCATTCGCGGCGGGGCGGGTTGCCGCCGTCGGCGAGAGTCTCGATAGGGACGACGCCCGCGAGGTGATCGACGCTTCGGGTTGCGTGGTCACGCCCGGGCTGATCGATCTTCACGTCCACGTATTCGCCGGCGTCAGTCACTATGGTATCGAACCCGATCCCACCTGTCTGGCTCGCGGCGCGACGACGGTGGTCGATGCGGGCTCCGCGGGCGCCGATATCTTTCCGGGTTTCAGGAAATACGTGATCGACGTGAGTGAGACGCGGATCCTGGCGCAGATGAACATCTCGTCGCAGGGTATGCTCACCGCAGAGATCGGCGAGTTCGAGATTCCCGAATACGCGGACGTGGACAAGGCATGCCGGATGATCGAGCGGCACCGCGACGTGGTTCTGGGCGTGAAGGTACGGTTGACGAGGAATACAATCGTCAGCGAACGGTCCGGGATGCTCCCTCTCCACCGGGCGAGGGAGGCGGCGGACGCGGCAGGGCTTCCAATCATGGTGCATCCCCAGGACGCCTGGTGCGATTCGATTGACGATATACTGAGGGTGATGAAAGGCGGAGATATTCTGACGCATTGCTTTCACGACTTTCCGTGCGGGATTCTCGATGACGAAGGACGTATCCGCGACTCGGTTCTCGAAGCGATTGAACGGGGCGTGGTGTTCGACGTGGGTCACGGCGCCGGGTCTTTTTCCTGGGAAATCGTCGAGAAAGCGCTCTCGCAGGATGTCCTGCCGACGACGATTTCATCGGACCTGCACGTCTACAACGTCGACGGACCCGTTTACGACCTGGCTTCCGTGGTAACCAAATTCCTGCACCTGGGCCTGTCGATTGAGGATTCGATCTCTCGCGTGACGTCCGTGCCCTCAGAAATAATCAGGATGGCGGGCGAGGTGGGGACGCTGGCAAGAGGAGCGTTCGGGGACGCCGTGGTGTTCGAGTTGCGGGAAGGAGACTTTCGTCTCGAAGACGCCACCGGGGACGTGCGGACGGGCAAGCGGAATCTGGTCCCCGTGACCGTCGTCAAGGGCGGCCGGGTCTATACGCGGCGTCACACAGGTGACAATTGACTCGAAATTGAGGGACGCATATGTCGTCGCCAATCAAGCCCGAGCATACGTACGATCTGGTTGACGTATCGGACGTGGAGATTGCGGGAGACGGTTCCGCCGTTGTTTTCGTGCGTCAGGAGATCAACAGGGAGACGATGAAGCGGGAGTCCCGAATCGTGATGCAATCGCTTGCGGGCGGTGCAGCCGTCGATGTGACGGAGGGTCCGCAGGACGGGGCGCCCAGACTTTCGCCGGACGGCAGAACCCTGGCCTTTATGCGTTCCGGAGAGGACGACAAGAGGCAGGTCTGGGTGATGCCGGTCGGTGGCAACGGCGCGAGCCAGTTGACGACGCTTCCGGACGGGGTGAAGGACCTGGCGTGGTCGCCCGATGGTAGGGAATTTGTCGTTGTCTCACGGGTGGACCCCGACCGGGCGCCTGACGATCACGACGAAGAGACGATGCCGACGACGAGGGTCGCCCGCCGCGTGCGATACCGTGACGATGGAGACGGCTGGCGGGGCGACGCCTTTTCGCAGTTGTTCCTGGTGGACGCCGCAACCGGCCGTGCGGAACAGATAACGGACGGGGAGGGCAATCACGGGGCGCCGGCGTGGTCTCCCGACGGAAGCCGTATTGCATTCGTGACCGACCGCGTGGAGGACCGCGATTTCGTTCGGGGTTTCGAGGTCCACGTCATGGAACTGGCGGGCCGGACGTCGCGATGCTGGTCAGGCGGACTGAGCCGTGCGGAGTCCGCGGCCTGGTCGCCGGACGGAACGCGGCTGGCGGTTGCGGGTTCTCACGACGCGGATGTGTGGGATTCAAGGCAATCGTGGCTGTACGTGCTCGCTGAGGCGGGGAAGCCCGTGTGCGTGGCGGGCGATGCATATTCTTTGGTGCAACCGCTGGCGTCGAGGGGCTGGACGCCGGACGGCGGGATATTGTTTATCGGTGACAGGGAGGGCGAGTCCTTCCTTTGCCGGGTTGATGCGAGTGTGTCGGCTCCGCGGACCCGGGTTCTGAACGGCGGCGGGCGTGAATTCACGGGTCTGTCGGTAGACGGTCGCGGCGCGTGGGCTGCTGCGGTGACGTCATCCCCGGACTGTCCGTGCGACGTGGCGGTGCTGGCGGTCAATGCGAAGCGTCAACGGGTCGTAACGGCTGTGAACGCCGGATTCCTGAAGGCCCATCCCGCTGCACGCATGGAGAAGCTCGTGTTCAAGCGAAAAGGCGAGGCGATTGAGGCGCGGGTGTTGTTCCCCGATGATTTCAATTCTGCGAAGTCGTATCCGCTGGTGCTGGATATCCACGGAGGGCCGCACGGGCGATTTTCGGACTCTTACGACGTCACCCATCAGATTCTGGCGGGCGCGGGGTATATCGTTCTCGCTGTGAATCCAAGGGGATCCTCGTCATACGGGCCGGGCTTTCTGAAGGCGGTGCTGGGGGACTGGGGCGGGGAAGATTTCCTGGATCTGATGGCTGGCGTCGACCTGCTTTGCGAGCGGCCCTACGTGGATTCGGATCGTCTGGGGGTCCACGGATACAGTTACGGCGGCTTTATGAGCAGTTGGATCGTCGGTCACGACCATCGTTTCAAGGCGGCGGTCATCGGCGCGCCGTGCATCAATCTGCACAGTATGTACGGAACGTCGGATATCGGGGTTTCGTTCGGCGAGAATCAGTGGCGTGGTTCCGTGTTGGAGAACGTGGAAGCGCTGGTCAGACGGTCGCCGTTGACCTATGCGCAGGAGGTGCGTACACCGGTGTTGCTGATGCACGGCGAGGAGGACTACCGATGTCCGATTGAGCAGGCCGAGCAGTTCTTCGTCGCGCTGAAGCGACAGGGAAAGACCGCGGAGTTCGTGCGCTTTCCAAAGTCGTCCCACGGCTTCAGGAAGAGCGGCCACCCGGCGCTGCACGTGGAATATCTGGACAGGATGGTGTCGTGGCTGGCGCAGTACGTGTAGTCGAACCGGCCACCGATATTGCGACTCGAGGTCCTGATCGTGAATCAGAATACTCAGAGTGGGCAGTTTGCGGCGCGCGCCGCGGATTACGACCGCCTCCAGCCGGTTCGCATCGAGATGTATGAATTCTACCACGGCCTGGCCGTGGACTTCGTTCCGTTCGATACCGGGACGGAATTCCGAATACTCGATCTGGGATGCGGGACGGGCGCTTTCATCGAACTCATCCTGGACAGGTATGCGAACGCAACCTGTGTCGCCGTCGACTATTCAGGCGAGATGATCGAAATCGCGGCCCGGAAGGTGAGCGCGCATTCGGACAGGGTGGAATTCCTGCGGCGCGATCTCAATGGAGGCGTGCCCGAGGGTCTGGGGTCCTTTCAACTGGTCAGTTCGTTCTCGACAATTCATCACCTTACGGACGAGAACAAGACCCGCGTTTTCGGGCAGATTCA
Source organism: Gemmatimonadota bacterium (assembly GCA_028873695.1). Taxonomy (GTDB): domain Bacteria; phylum Latescibacterota; class UBA2968; order UBA2968; genus JAAXHE01. The sequence continues at coordinate 57,280 of JAPPNU010000078.1, forward strand.
CGACGTGCTGATTCAGGGCGGATGGTTCTTCCTGATCGACGCCATGTCCGTGCATTTCGACGACGATGTATTCAGGCAGGGACGACGGAGGTACCGTATCCGTCGAAAGGAGAGATTCCACAGGGCGGGGATATGTCCCGAGGAGGCCAATCGGGTTGCTGAGATCGTCGGCGGAACTGAAGCGGACAGCCCGGAGAAAGACCGGATATCTCCCCTGGCCGCCCAGATTGAATGGCTGAAAGAGGCGGGTTTCGGATCGGTGGATCACATCTGGCACTTCTGGATGGAGCACTTCATCATCTGTCGAAAGTGAAAACCGGGCCGGCGGCCTCAATGTACGTGCCACTCCGACAGAAGCGCCATCAGGGAGATACCGACTATGATCAGCACGAATTTTGCCATCCGGTCGGTATCCCTCACGGGCATGGGCACGTCGTCGTCCCCGGCCAGCGCGCTCAATACGTATTTCGCCAGGCGCATTTCCCGTGTCGACATCTCCGCGTCGATGATCTCAACGGCCGCCACGTAGATGAATGTCCCTGCGGCGATCGCGTTGAAGCTCCCCTCGATCAACGCCGCGATGTTTTCATGCTCACCCAGAACCGCCGCCATCAGCAGGCCGATGATGACGCCCAATGGCGTCATCGATGCGAAGATTGCAAGCATGGACTTCTGTTTTCCCGCCCGGATACCCGCCTCGTAGATGCACACCATGAGTGCGAATGCCGCGGACCCCTTGTGGCAGAGGATCCCGAGCAGAATGACGAACGAGCCGATCACGTTCGATTCGAGACCGAGCGTGATACCGGCGATGATGGAGTGGATCGACAGGAGCGCCAGGAGGACGTACGGGTAGACGGAGTGCTGCAACTGCGCGCTGCCAGGCGAATGATCGGCGTGATGATCGCCATAAATCACGCGGTCGATCAGCAAGAGTGCGCCCAGGCCCAATGCCGCCAGAAGAGCCGCCAGCGGGAACTCCACGACCCCTTCCAGCTTCTCCATCCCTTCAGGCAGCAGGTGGATGAATCCGACCCCGAGAAACAGGCCGCCTGCGAAGGCGTTGCCCAACGAAAAGAACCGCCGGCTGTAATCGTGGCGGGCGGCAAGGAGGGGGATAACGCCGCCGATCACGGCAACGGCCAGAATCGCGACAGCGGCGAGCAATTTAAACGTCAATAGCGACATGAACTCGAATACCTCGATATTGTCTGACAACAGCGTCTCTGCGGCCCCGGACTGGCTGGACAAATAACATCGGAGACCGCAAAATTCGGATGTTAACCCGGTTCGATTTTTCCGCAATATAGGGTTTTCGCTGAGTGGAGACCAACTTTTTTCACAATTAGCCCGAAAGCGGAGGCGTGTCGATGTCGATCATCAGATACCCGGGAAAGGCAGTAGGCCGGAGCGAATCCGTCGAACACAACGGCCTGGTCTATACAGCCGTCATTGCGCCGGACCTCTCGGCCGACTTACGGGGCCAGACCAGGCAAGCCCTGGCGCAACTCGACGCCAATCTCGCGCAGGCCGGAACCGACAGAACGCGGCTGCTGTCCGCGACGGTCTACGTTACGGACATGTCAAGGAAACCAATCCTAAACGAGGTCTGGGACGCATGGATCGGTCCCGATCACTGGCCCCAGCGCGCCTGCGTGGAGGTCGGACTGGAAGGAGATACGCTTGTAGAGATCGTGGCCATCGCCGCGAAACAGGTGGCAGCCCGGGAATCGTAAGATGAGAGAAGACAGCGTCATAGATCAAACCAATACGCCCGCCACCGTTGAATCGTTACAAAGGAGTCTCGCCGCGCTTGGCCTCGAACCCGGCATGGTTGTCCTGGTACATTCATCCTTGAGCGCTTTGGGATGGGTGTGCGGGGGAGCCGTCGCGGTTGTTGCGGCGCTTAAGGGCGTTCTGGGATCTTCCGGAACGCTCGTGATGCCCGCGCACTCGCCCGGCCTGTCCGAACCCGCCAAGTGGGAAAACCCTACGGTCCCCGAGTTCTCGTGGCCGGTCATACGTGAGCATATGCCGGCCTACGATCCTGATCTAACGCCCACTCATTCGATGGGCGTTATCGCCGAGACGTTCCGCAAGCATCGAGGTGTTTTCCGCAGTTCACACCCGCAGGTCTCGTTCTGTGCGTGCGGACCTCACGCGGCAAAGATCCTGGATGATCATTCACTGGATTTCGGCCTGGGCGAGCGTTCACCGCTGGCGAGAATCTACGATCTGAACGGCTTTATCCTTCTTCTCGGCGCGGGTCATGCATCCAATACTTCAATGCATCTGGCGGAATACCGGGCGGATTTTCCAACCAGGAAGGTTGTGCGGGACGGCGCTCCGATCGATGCATCGGGATCGCGGCAATGGGCAACCTTCGAGGAAGTCGAACCGGACAGTTCCGATTTCGATCGAATTGGTGAGGACTTTCTGACGTCGGATGCGGGTAGAGTTGTGCGCAGGGGCAAGGTGGGTCTCGCGGACTGCCAGCTCATGCCTCAACGCGACGTCGTGAATTTCGCAGTCGGCTGGATGGAGGAGAACCGGAAGAATGAACGAGATTAAACGAGACGTGGGCCTCGAGATTCTGGAGGGACTTAGAGAACTCCGGCGGGGCGAGCATGGCCGTGTGATCAATGTGCCGGATGTCATCCGAATTCGGAAGGAAGCCGGTCTGTCGCAGGTTCAGTTCGCCCGCCTGCTGGGTGTATCGGTCCGAACGCTTCAAGATTGGGAACAAGCCCGCCGACGTCCATCTGGCGCCGCTCGTACCCTGCTGATGATCGCTGCCAGGAATCTCCAGGCGGTTCTGGACGTGGCCTGAGGCGGCGCGAGTACATGCAGACGCCCGGATGGGACGCATCGCGAATTTCGCCGCCCGAAGGGATGCGCTGGAGGCGATAACGGGACTGCGATTGCCGCTGCAACCTGAATACAAGCACGGGCAACCCCCGCAGATTGATGCGCTGAGGGTTGCCCGGGTTAATCAGGCGTTGCGATGGATGGATTGGAAAAGCGAAAACCGGCTGGTGTAACGGGTTTAGCAGTCGGTTATTCGACCACCACCAGCACGGCCTCGCCTTTAAGGAGGTCGCTGACCAGGGTGATGTGCGTACCGTCCGCGCTCAGGCTGACCGTATAGTCCTTGTCTTTCTTCAGCTTGCCCGTACGTCCGATCAACTCCTTCAGTTTCTGCCCTCGATCCAAGGTTGGGCCTTCGCCGATGGAGAAGAGCGTGACTTTCAGGTCGTCGTGACCGGGTTTCTGGACCAGCTTGTACCCTTTGCGGAAGAAGCGCCGGCCCGTTTCCAGGAAACCGTCCGCCTTGAGACGGTCTTCCGTGCCCACAACCACGCGCACCGCGTGCTTGGCCTCGTCGAGTTTCTTCTGTGTTCTTTCGATATCCTCGTTCGCTGCAGCCAGGTCCTGCGTCAACTTCACGGTGACGTCTCTCTGTACGCGCAGGGCCGCGCTGAGGCTGTCGGACTCGGTGAGCAGCCGGTCGATTTTCGCTTCGTCGGCCTCCTTCTCATTCTGTAGCTGGGCGATCGCCTGCTGCAATTCTTCGTTCTTTTGTTTGCGCTGCGCGGCAATGGCGCGGTATTTCTTGACTTCCTTCTGAAGTTGCTGGTTCTTCGCCTGCAGGAGCATCTCGAACTTGGTGAGGCTGTCCAGCTGCGTCTTCAGGGTGACAAGCTCGGCCTGCGCGCTCCCCATCTCGGTTTCGAGCGAATCGATGCTGGCTTCTTTCTGCGCAATTACACGTTGCTGTCTCTCCACTTCGCTTTCCCCGCAGGCTGTCAGGCCGATGCAGAGGAGCAGGGCGAGTGAAAGACCCGAGAAAATCCTGTTCATCCGATGATCTCCCATATTAGGGTTGACGGTAGGGTCCCCATTGCGTACTGACGGGGACCGTGTTTTGTCGCTGGCTGATTGATGCGGCTGCGCCCTGGCCGCAATTGCAGGGTTGTACGCCTCAACGTGGTACCACTTTATACATAAGGAATTCCGCCGCTTTCTGCAAGGGATATGCCCACAAAAAAGAAATGAGTTGATGTACACGCGGGTCACCGGACCGCCTGGAGAGGCTTGTATAGGAATTCGAATGCAGTCGGAGCGAATCACGGCGGCATCGAACGGAGCAGGCGCGTCAATGTCGGTCAATTCGCGAAGGCCTGTGTTGAGGGTGGGGCGGACATTCCTGTCTGCCCGCGTCCAATGCATCCGGAAAAGTGGGAGCAGGTTTAACGCTCCGGTCACTCCTCCCTTGAGCGGGCGTCGCCTGCCTGCATTGAGTGTGTCGAAATGTCGAATGCGCTGCCCTTAACCTGCCGAAGGGGCCGGCGACGGCCGATGCGGTGGAGGGACGGCAATCTTTCGCAAAGGCTCTCCGGCGATCGAACAACACCATTGAACACGGTAACTCACCTATGTAAATTCGCACGAGGCGTAAAGAGGAATAAATCCAGATTGCTCTTGTCGAGGTCACTGAAAATGGCATATTCAGATACAATCCACGTTGCCGATTTCTCTCGTTCTTCGCAGGCCCGCGGGCCATATTACCTCTTCCGATACAACAGGGACAGCCATCATGATTTTATCTGGAAAAATGATCCAGGAGCGAATGGGAAAGGACATCGCCATAGAGCCGTTCGATCCGGCCAGGCTCAATCCGAACAGCTACAATCTTTCTCTGGCCGATGAACTCGTGGTGTACGAGGCCGGCGTTCTGGATATGAAGAAGAAAAACCCCACGCGGTCCATTCGGATACCCGCAGAAGGATACGAGTTGCAACCGCGTACGCTCTATCTTGGCCGTACGACGGAATTCACAAGAACCGAGAACTACGTCCCCATGCTCGAAGGGCGGTCTTCCGTTGGCAGACTGGGGCTGTTTGTGCACGTCACGGCGGGTTTTGGCGACGTGGGTTTCGCCGGCTACTGGACGCTGGAGATGTTCTGCATTCAGCCGGTCCGGATCTATCCGAACGTGGAAATCTGCCAGATCTACTATCATACGCTGGATGGCGATTTCGAAACCTACAAGAGCGCGAAATATCAGAACAACCGGGGCATTCAGCCCAGCCGCATGTATCTCGACTTCGTCTGATAGATTCGTGAACGGGAGACGCGTCCGGATATATGTTCCCTTCAAGGCTCGACTTCTGCCGCATGAGTCCTTCAATTACGTATTCCAACGGCTCGTACATTGAATCCTGACAACGAAATACATGCATTTCTGGCCGGCAAGACGCCATTCTGCGAATCCGAAACCCGTTGGGCAGAGGGCACGCTCCCTCTGCGTGTACGCCATTATCTTTCCGATGAACGCCCGCCAGACAAATATGTGACGTCTGTCCGATGCCTCCTTATGAAGGGCGATTCCGTTCTCGTTGTCCACAATCGAGATGGCAGTCACATTTTGCCGGGAGGGCGATGCGAAGCGGGGGAAAGCTTCCAGCAGACGCTTCGTCGAGAAGTTGCGGAGGAGACGGGCTGGACGATTGAAACGGTCTCGCGACTGGGATACATCCATCTGGAACATCTCGGGCCGAAGCCGTCGGGCTACCGGTATCCTCACCCTCATTTTTTTCAAGTCGTCTATACTGCCCTTGCTTCCGAATGTATGCCGGATTCAATGCGCGATGACGACTATGAGGAGTCGGCGGCATTTGTCCCTATGGGCGAACTTGACAGTCTCGGAATATCCGATGCCGAATTGGGATATTTACGATTTTTCATTGAAGGAACCTGATCGTGTTCAGGGTGGGCGTTTTCGGCATCATCACCGATGATAAAGACCGCGTTCTTCTCTGCCACCGGCGCGATTTCGACCTGTGGAACCTGCCCGGCGGCGGTGTCGATCCGGGCGAGAGTCCGTGTGGTGCGCTCGTGAGGGAGATCGAAGAGGAGACGGGTCTGGAGGCGGCGCCCGTGCATCTCAGCGGCGTTTACAGCAAACCGGACAGCAACGAGATCGTCTTTTCGTTCTTCTGCCGGGTCACCGGCGGCGCGATCAGACTCACAGACGAGGCGGACCGGATCGAATACTTTTCGCCGGACCGTATTCCACGGAACACCGTACCGAAGCAGGTGGAGCGCATCCGTGACTTTTTTTCGGACAGGAAAGGAACGCACTACAGGGTCCAGAGCGGCGCCGGCGCAAGGGAGCTGATCAGACAAGGAAAATTGTGAACAGAACACCGGTCGCACTGCATCGCGTCAGTTCGGCGAATGTCATCGGTGGATAACGACATGTCAATATATCTGGTCATAGGCGTTGCGATAATCCTTAACGACAGAAATGGGTTTCTCTTCGAACTTCAGAGAAAGGAGAAATGGAAGCGCGCACCGGATGGGGTCATCGAGATTGGCATGAGTTGCATCGGCGGCACGATTGAGGAAGGCGAGTCCCTGGAGGGCGCCCTGCGCAGGGAGGCGATGGAAGAAATCGGATGCAGGGTCACGCTTGACGGTTCTGTGAAACCCTTTTCGATGGACCCGGCCGGAAACGTGTCGTCGCTTCCGCCGGGTAGCGTTCCGGATGGCGTACAGTTCCTGTGGGAAGGGAATGACCCGGGATTTGTCCCGGGCGCGAAGGTCGCGGTTTACGCGGGATATGCGATCGGACGACCGGCGCCGGGCGACCTTTCGGCCATCGCGACGTTGAAACCCGATCTGTTCAACGAATTTGCGACCGAGGCGTTCACCGTCGAGGGCCTGGAAAAGCGGGGCGGGATCATCGAGGAACGGGTGCGAATTCCGCGTGCCGCCCGTGTGAAGCCGGTGGGAACGGCCGCAAGGCTTCTGGAATTGCGGAGCCGGTATCCTGAGTTGCTGAAGCTGATTCTGGGAGCGTCCGCGGGCCCGTCTGGTTAACCGTCGGCGCATCGGCGCCTTGAAGCAAGCGGAATCCGAAAAATCCACGTTTCTGCGATGGACACCTCAGCCCGTGTAGGGGCAACCCTCGTGGTTGCCCGGAGTTTCTCCGCATCACGAGGATATCAATCAACGAAAGGAATTCATCGCATGAAGTCCCATCTGGCGTTTCTTCACACAACACCGGTGCTTATCGGCACCTTCGATCGGCTTGTTGAAAAAGCCGATCTGAATTTGCCCGTCAGACATATCGTGGAAGAGGCATTTCTCACCGAAGCCCGTGAGAAGGGAATCAGTCAGGACCTGGATGGACGTATTCAGGGCCGAATCGACGCCGCGATCGAAGAAGGGGCAGCCGTCGTCCTCTGCACGTGTTCCACAATTGGTGCAAGTGCGGAGAGCGCGAATGACACAGCGGACGGCGTCGTCGTTCGAGTCGATCGTCCGATGGCTGAAAAAGCCGTCGAAATCGGTTCGCGAATCATCGTCGCCGCGGCTCTTGAGAGTACACTCGCGCCAACGCGAAACCTGATTCTTGAAGTCGCAAGTACGCGAAAAAAACGCGTCGATCTGGTCGAGGTTCTCTGTGGCGATGCGTGGAGCCGGCTCGAGGAGGGCGACAACGATGGCTATTTCAGTGAAATCGCCCGCAGGTTGAAGGAGCGTGCGTCCGAAGGAGACGTCATCGTACTGGCGCAGGCGTCTATGGCTGGAGCCGCGGAATTGTGCCCGGAGATCTCGATTCCAATCCTCAGCAGCCCCGAAATCGGTTTTCAGCATGCGGTCGAGATTTGGAAGCGAGAAAAAGGGGATTGAAATCGCAAACCCGCCATCCGCCTCGCTGAATAGGCGGGCGCCCACAAGGGGCGCCCCTACAGATATGAAACATGCACGAATATGAGCTCCCACAAATTCGCAGATTATACATACCTGGAAATCAAGGATCTTATCGTGGCGGGGTACGCGGCGATCGTACCCACGGGATGCACTGAACAGCAGTAAGCCTCCGGAGAGACTATATGCCGCGATCTTTCACGATCGATGACTTGTTGAACGTCACACAGTTTACCCGTTTGTGTCCGTGGGACCTCTCGCCTGATGGCGGATTGCTCGCCGTAACACTCAGCTACGGGAAGCGTCGCGTCCCACACGATATCAGTATAGGTCCGGCAAACGGCGCGTACATTGACCTGATCGACGTTGAAACGGGTGAGTCCATGGAGCCGTTTTCCGATCTGCAAATGAGCTGGGCAGGGCGATGGTCTCCGAATGGACAAACGCTTGCCGCATTCGTGGTTGGAAAAGATAATCACGCCTGCGTGGGATTATGGAACAGACAGACACGCGATGTATCTGTCGTATCAGACGCTGAGATTCCCCGCGTTTCTCCCTATCGCGTTCCTCAATGGACTCCTGACGGTCGCCGTATCATTGTGCCGATGATCCCTAAAGCTCGTGACTCTACAATGCCACCTGACATCGCTGTGCAGTCTTACGCTCCGGGAGGACCAGCCTCTGAGCAGCACAGCCAGTTTGCTGGCGAGCCAGGTTTTGCAAGGTGCGTCGGCGTTTTTGAGGTAAACTCGGGCACTATCACGGAATTAGCGCCCGGTCTCGGGCGAGGCACCCTGCGCGTGGCTCCTGATGGGCAGGCTTTAGCAACTCTCAATGTCATTGCGTCTCCGGTAGATCGACCTCACCGGATTGCCGATCTGACAATGGTCCCACTCGACGGTCGCGATTCTTATACGGTCGCCAGGAACGTACCGGTCAACACGACTGCATCTCGCTTCTCGTGGTCGCCGGATTGCCAGACGATTTCCTATATCTCCGGCGGAAAGTGGGGAGATCCTCAACATCTGTACGTCGTACCGGCCGACGGATCAACCGAGCCGACAATGATGACGGAAATCACATCGTCCCTGGGTAACTATCAAATGCCCTGGTGGACCGATGACGGCACGGGCCTTATATGGCTTCAGGATGGATTCTTGATGCACCTGTCTATAACGGAGGGCAGGAGTTGCAAACTATCGAAGGATTCGACGGGCAATCATCTGAGGATAAGTGCGATTGCGCAACGGCACGGAGAATCAGTCCTTCAAACGGACAATCGGGGCAACACTCTCGCCATTGCGACTGACACACGCGAAAACTCGAAATATTTCGTCCGCATCCACACTGTTTCCGGCGAGACGAGCAGGGTTTGTCCCGCGCCGGATTCGACCCCTGATGAGTTCAATCTGGTCGCATCCAAACGGTTCGTTTTTGCGCGCGGCACAGTCGAGTACGACGATACGGTAAACGCGTATTGTCTCGAAAGTGGTGAGGCAACGACATTATTTGAGAACAATTCCTGGCGTCGTGATGTGGCGCAACCGGTGCGCAAGTCCATAGAATTCACGGACGCGAATGGTCGTATCCAGAAGGCGGCTCTTTTCCTTCCCGAAGATACCCTGGAGGGAGATCGGCTACCCATGGTTGTTACCATATATCCCGGGAGCGATTTTTCAAACCGGGATAGGTATTACTCGGAAGCGGAGTTGCTCACCAGCGCCGGCTATGCTGCACTCTATCCGGACTCGATTATGGAGGACAATGACCCCATTGATCAAATTGCAGGCGTAACGCTACCTGCTGTCAATCAAGCTGTAGAAATGGGTATTGCCGACAAGAATCGAATCGGCGTCTGGGGTCACAGCTATGGTGGTTATGGCGTCATGGCGTTGGTTACGCACTCAAAGGCCTTCCGCGCGGCGGTAGCCAATGCGCCGTTCGGAATCAACATGACCAGCACTTATCTTGTAGATGTAGCGAGAATTGGGTGGTGCGAGGGGAAGCAGGCGAGAAATGGCGGCAGTCTCTGGGAGAAACGCGATGCCTATATCAGGAACTCGCCGCTCTTTGCTTTCGACCGGGTCGAAGCGCCGGTGTTGGTTATATGTGGGACGCACGATGGGCCTGGATCTGTGAATGCACGTGAGACATTTCTCGGTCTAAGACGGCTCGACAAATGCGTGGAAATGCGAGAATACAAGCGTGAGGGCCATATTGTGACGGATTGGTCGGCTGAGGATACCAGAGATTATTACAAGAGTGTGCTCAACTGGTTCAATCAATACCTTAATGAGGAGCAATAGGATCTTTCTCGGGAGATTCGGGTCTGGATGTGCTATCGACCGCGGGTGCGCGAGTAACAGGTCCTGACCACATTGAAGGGTGGACAGCCCAATTCCCATCGATGCTTATGAATCGATTATCCGGGACCGTCTGGACGACCTCGTCGAATCTTTCGTTCGGATAGATGAGGGCTGGACGCATATCGTCCTGGAGGTAAATGGGAAGTGGATTTTTCGTTTCGTTCGGGACCCTTCGAATACGCAGCTTGTCGTCGAACAGGCGTTTCTTCCACTCTTCAAGGGACATTCACCGCTTCCGATCCCCCAAATTTGGTACTCGGGCGCCAATTTTACCGCCTACGAAAAGATCGAGGGCGTCAAGTTTTCGGAGGCGATATTCAAGCGTCTCGACAGGAACGAGCGAACGAGACTGGCAGCGTCTCTGGGCGATTTCCTGTCCAGTCTACATGCCGTAACTTTCGAGCATCGCCATCTCAAGCCCGCACCGTTCGGCGGCGGCGATTTCTGGGACGAGTTGTGGCCGGCCGCCGCGCCGCGTCTGCAGACCTCTGCCCGGAAGCGAGCAGAAACTTATTTCCATCGGGCGCTGTCGAGAATCGCGTCCGCGGCATACCCGAACGTCGTTACCCATTCGGATTTCGGGACCAGCAACGTCTTGATCCACCCGGCACGGAGGGAGATTGCTGGGGTGATCGATTTCGGAGATATCAGTATCGGCGATCCCGCGACAGATTTCGCTACCTTCTATCGCAGGTTCGGGAAGCCGTTCGCAGAGGATATGGCGAAGAACTACCGGTTGCCGCTGGGAGATGACTTCTGGACGAGAGTGGATTTCCATTCGAAGCGAAAGCTCTTCTTCGTCCTCTTCTTTGCCCTGAATCACGGCTTCGATGAGCACGCGCCTGGCATTGTCCGGGCTATTGAATTCCAGTTTGCCGGAGGAGGGGTTTGACGTTTCCGATATCTCCCCACGTTTTGGCGAGAACCTGAAACGTCGTCGCACGAGTTTGGAAATCGTCACCAATGTCTGGGTTGGCAATCGAAACTGAATCAGTTTACTCGTTTTCGTTGTTTCATTCCCAAAAAAAGCCCCACAACTCCTTTGCACAAAGGAATGTGAGGTACATATAACGACGGAGTGTCATCGCGGGAAGTCGAGCAGATTCAGGCTTAATTTTCCTCGTCTGCCCTTGTCCGTTTTCGGCCAAGCTTCAATATCAGCCTGATATACGTGTCCATAGAACCGTGTGGACCAATGTGGAGGGGTCTAAACGTCCCATCAAGTATCGAGAATGCCATCCTGAAGTTCTTGTTCAATCGAACCTGATAAAAAAATCTATCTTCTTAAGCCTTCTTCCTCTCGGCAGATTTCCTCTTTCAATCTCAATATAGAGCTTCCGCACTGCTTCTTGTATTTGTGAAGGGAGTCTTTTGAATTGTTTTCTTATTTTTGAATGACTGTCCGGATCCTCAAAGTATTTTACTGGAGGGAGTTTCATTCCGGATTTCTTTATTTCCACAATGCTTTTAAGGCTTCGTCTGCCGAATTATGAATTTTCGGGGAATGAGTCCGTCTGGCGTTATGGATAATGCTCATTCGCCAATGACTTTCCCTTAAAACACTTAAGATGCGATCCATGTTTTTCACTGTCTTGTTTGCGATTCTTGTAAATTTGAATATTTCTATCGCCGCTCCAGGAAATCTTCCTTTACATTCCCTCATTTTCACAATTGCAGATCTTATCCTATTCCTCCAATCAACATAGTCTGTTTCTCTTTTTTCAGTCAATTCCAAATAATGCGCAATTCTATAGAAAGAATCTTCGTCAAGAGAATCTACGTCGAGTATTTCTAAAGATCCTACAAAAAATGCGTACTTGGAACTCAGGATTTCGACCATGTCATCGTTTATTTCCTGCATATCTTCGCAAAGGCGTTTGACGCCGGCTCTGACATATTGAGTCTTTTCCTTTTGGGCTTTGTAAGAGTCGCACATTTCTTCAACTGCCGTGATATTTACAGGCAGTTTGTCCTCCAAAGCCATTGTTTCAGGAAATGTTATCGCCTCTGCCATTTCTGTATCCCCTTTCCGCTTGGGCTCGGGGCCCAGCGCGTGAGGTTAATATATCGTAGTTGCGTATTCGCGGCAAGGGTAAGTTAGGAAATCTGAATCGTAGTACTTCCTCTGCGATATCGAGTGACGTTTCATTCAATGGGAAGTAATACATGAAAGTACCATAAACCAGGGCATTAGCCTTGATTCACAATTTTCCGGGGACCTGAATGTCGAATAAATACAGAAGAACAAAGGCGAACTGACGTCAACGGTCCCGGATACTTGAAGTCACTGGACGTGAAGGGAAATCTCAACCTTATGAACGACCTCAATACCCCGTTTTGGCGCCGTCCCCTTCTGTGCCTTTTGTGCTTTTTGTGGTAAATTGACTGTTGCCTTTTTTCGAATTGAGGTTAGATATCGGGTAGCCCAGGGTCGAGCTAACGGTGAACAATCGCTACCCGCCGTGAAATTGAGGCATCAACCAAGGATCCGTGAATGCTGCCGGAAGTCATCGAAACAGACCGGTTGAGACTCAGGCCATTCAGCCTCGAGGACGTTGAAGACGTGCTCTCATACGCATCCGATCCCGAATGGGCGCGTCATCTCGGCCCGGTTCCCCAGCCCTATACGAGAGCCGACGCGGAGGGATTTCTGGCAAATCAGTTGTCGCAGGACCGCACAATACGCGCGTCCTGGGCGATTGAATACGCGAGATCCGCCGTCGGTGGCGTCAATATCGGATTCGACCTCGAGAATCGCGTCGGCACAATTGGCTACAGTATTGCCAGGGTCCTTTGGGGGAGAGGATTGGTCACCGAGGCGGCGGGCGCCGTGATCGACGCGTCGTTTGCGGCCGATCCCGATCTGAACCGCATTCAGGCGACAACCCATGAGCAGAACGCCGGTTCCCTCCGGGTCATGGAAAAGCTTGGCATGGTCCGTGAAGGCCTGCTGCGCCAGGACCAGTACCTGCGAGGCAAATTCAGGAATACGGTCTGGTGCGGTCTGTTGCGATGTGAATGGGAGGCACTCAAGCAAAAGTGAGGGAGATTGTGGGAATCAGCCTTAGACGAGCGTCTATTGCAGATGCGGAGACAATTCACAAACTTCAAGTCGAGTCTTTTTTGCCGCTCCTCCGCAAATACCGAGATTACGAATCGAACCCGGCTAGCGACAGTGTTGAGCGTGTCATCGCCAGATTGAAACAACCCCAAACGAGTTTCTATATCGTCGTGCTCGATGTCGTTCCGATCGGTGCGATCAGAGTAATATTCGATGACCGGGTCAAGAGTGCGAGAATCAGCCCGATGTTTATAGTCCCAAGTCATCAGGGAAAGGGCTATGGCCAAGAAGCTATTGAACTTATTGAAAGTGCCGTTCAGGCCGAGCACTGGGAACTCGAAACCATCCTGCAGGAGAAGGGCAACTGTCATTTTTACGAGAAAAACGGCTATCGGAGAACTGGAGTTCCTCGCGAGATTAACTCCAAAATGACCATTGTTTCTTACGAAAAATCAACTGGAGGAAGTAGGACGAATGAGCGACCTTAAGGTGTATGTAGGGAAACGCAAAGCAAGAGACCCTGAATTCGCCGAGAATTACGAAAGCGGTTATCTGGAATTCAAGATCGGCGTTCTGCTCCGGCAAGCCCGAAAAGAGGCCGGCTTTACACAGGAGGAGGTAGCAAAAAAGCTGAATACCAGGAGATCCGCAATTTCAAGAATGGAAAATCATGCGCAGGATATCAGACTGTCAACTTTGCGCAAGTATGCAGAAGCGATTGGGAGAAAGTTGCACTTTTCCGTGGGATAGTGACCAGATGCGCTGCGCATCCCGAGCCGCTCCTTGAGCTTGTCGAAGGGTCGGCGAAGGCTGGTGTAATGGGTAGCCACACGCGGGCATTTCGACAAGCTCAATGACCACGCGTTAGAAGGCTGGATTTGATAAATTAAATGCGGGCAACGCAATCGACGAACAGCACGCCCGAATGTGCTACGCGGAGGGAGTACACTCAATGAGCGAACAGGCTAGCAAGACACTTGCGGGTAAAGGCGCGGTGATAACCGGAGCCGGTCGCGGCATCGGCCGTGCGATCGCGCTGGGCTACGCGGGGGCGGGCGCATCGGTCTGCTGCGCGGCGAGGACCGACGCCGAAATCCGGCAAACTGCGCGGGAGATCCGGGCGGAAGGCGGGACCGCGGTCGCGTTCCAGGCGGACGTCAGGCAGCAGAATGCGGTACAAGCGCTTTTCGAATTCGCGGAAGCGGAACTGTCCGGAATAGACATCGCTGTCTTCAATGCAGGGGTGAACCTCGACCAGGGTTCCGTTGAGGGCGGCGATCCGGCTGCCTGGGAGGATACGATTCGCACCAACCTTCTTGGTGCTTACTATTGCGCGAGGGCGGCGATTCCGGCCATGAAGCGGCGGGGCGGCGGGAAGATCATCACCATCGGTTCCGGCATGGGCCACAATGGATTCGCGGAGAGTTCGGCCTATTGCTGTTCGAAAGCCGGTCTATGGATGTTGACGCGCATTCTCGCGCAGGAACTCCGTGAGCACAACATCAGCGTAAACGAACTCATCCCCGGGCCGGTACGAACGGATATGGACGCGGTACTCCACATCGAAGGCGAGTGGTTCAAGTCGCCCGAAGACGTCGTGCCGATGGCGCTCTTTCTGGCGACGCAGCCCGATATCGGTCCCACGGCGCAGAGCTATTCCCTGATGCGGCGGGATACGTGAGTGGACGAAAACAGTACTGATGAGTCGGCTATGTCTGAGAACGCTGTTGACAAGGCTCGATTTAATGGTGCGCGAATTGGAAAGAAACCAGGCATGTCCGTATTGAGGATCGGTCTTGTATCCATCCCGGTCGAAGCAAATGGGCTTTCGCGGAATTTAGAAACGGTCCAGCGCGTGCTCGATGAAAACGCGAATGATGATATAGATCTCTTCGTGTTCGGCGAAGCGGTTCTGACCGGGTTGGACGGCGGAAACGCCCAGCCCGGTGGTGTCGAAGATTCATCGTGTTTGTTGCGGAAGGTTAACCAGCTTACGAAGGACTATTCAACCGCGTTGTGCACCGGCTTTGTCGAATCGGAATCCGGCGGATTGTATCTGACACACTGCCTGTCATTCGAGGGCACGCTCTCTGGTATCCAGCGTAAGGTTTTCGCGGGAAACCCCACCCGTCCGCACATATTCTCGTCCGGGAAGGAGATCCATCCGATTCCTTTTCGCTGCCACAAGGTGGTCATCCTGGCATGCGCGGACTGGATGTTGCCGGAAACGGTGCTGGCGGCGGGACAGCATGAGCCCGACCTGATTTTGGCGCCCACGGATAAGTATTCCTGGACACCATGCAACCGGTCCGTCCTGCACAAAGCAGCTCAATCCGCGTCGTTCTGGTTACAGGCGCCGCTGGTCGCAGCTTTTGATTCCACGACGGGACCGATAGATGAAGACGCCGAGGTCTTCGCCTGTCTCGCGTATGACTCCAGCGGCGAAGAATCGATCAAGGCGTCGAAGAAGGTCGGACAAAGTACCGTTCACGCGATCGACGTGAAACTTCGGCAAGCGAATCGGAAATGGGGCGGGTTTCAAGAGCGAAAAAGATATATTGAATCCCACGGAGATTTGCCGAAATAAAAGCGCATTGACGTTCGTTCTTGAAATAGGCTCTCGACGTGAGGTGTATCATGAAGACGAAACTGAAACTTGACGCCGTTCAACTCATGCGATTCATTCGCGACAGAATGAGCGAAGAAATGAGGGGAATGACTGCTCAACAGCAGATCGAATACATTGCAGAAAAATCAGGTCTGGCAGCACACAAGGGAAAAGAAGTACCAGTACGAAATGCGAATTCGACGTAGGCGTCGATCTTTTCAACAAGACGTGGCCGGAGGACCTGATTCGGCAACTTTGGCAATTGAGTTTTTCAAAATGACTGTGTTATGTCCTATCTGCTCTGCTGGCAGACAGTTCCGATAAATTGAGATCCCGACGGTGTCGACGACCAAAAAACTGGTACGCGTCAGAGAATATGCTGCCGAGGTCGAAGTGCAGTTGATCGATGGCGACGCGGGATGGGCTCCATACCTCTCTGTGAGCGACGCGGATAAGCTGGATGATGTTCGCGAGGCTCTGGAGAGTGGTGATCTGGAGCGCGCGTCACAGTTCGCCCGGGTGTTTCGCCTGACGCCCCATTTAAAGTGTAAGGCGAGACCAACATCGACCATACTGACTTGCAGCAGGTCCGCGCTGTCCGAGCGATTCGGCGTTTCTCCGGCGGTCTTCATATAGGCATAGCCTGCGTCGACGGAAGGGAAATACCCTATGGAACGCTACGACGCTTATGACCCCATTGCCGGGATCTACAACCGGCATTGGGGTTATTTTGCAGACCGGATTTATGCGGTTCTGGATCTTCTCGTGCTGCGTGACGCGCCGCCAGGAAGCGCCGTTCTGGATCTCTGCTGCGGTACGGGGCAGCTTGCGGCCGTGCTTTCCGAAAAGGGATACGCCGTTACGGGCGTGGATGGGTCGGAAGGGATGATCGAGATCGCGCGGAGAAACGCGCCGAACGTGGAATTCCTCGTCCAGGACGCCCGGCAGCTTTCTCTTGACCAGCGATATGCGGCGGTGTTTTCGACCTTCGACAGCCTCAACCACGTGATGAGCCTGGATGAGCTGGCGCAGGTCTTTCGAAACGTCTATGCCATCCTCGAAGCCGGCGGCTGCTTCGAATTCGACCTCAACATGGAAGAGGCCTTCCTGCAGCGATGGCGCGGCAGCTTTGGAATTGTGGAGGATGATCTCGTATGCGTGGCGCGATCTTCGAGGGATGAGAACGAGCGGATCGGCAGGATGGACCTGACCGTGTTCTTGTCGGAGGGGACGGGCTGGAATCGGACGGACGTTTCTCTCATTCAGCGGTGGTACTCCGAGACGGACATCACGGAACGCCTCCGGAGCGCCGGATTCGAGAGGATTCGGACCTATGATGAAGAGGACCCGATTATGGACGGTGCGCCTGATTGCAGGGGCAGGATGTTTTTCGTGGCGAGAAAGGCGTAGGGCCGAGCTATGGATAAGGCTCGCGGGCGGAAGCAGGTTATTTCGAATGCCGGGCTGAGAGGGGAGAGGACCGCGTTCCGTATTGAGGTCGGACATCCTCGATCGCCGGTCCCGCGGATTCTCAGCCCGAATGCCGTGTGCGTTTCATTCCCTTTCCATGTTGTGTTTCTTCAGTTTGCGGTGCAGTGTCGCCCGATGAATGCCCAGTGCATGCGCAGCGCGAGTGACGTTGTCGTCAGCGGCTTCAAGGGCCACGAACAGGGCTTGCCGTTCAACCTCTTTGAGTGAGAGGACCGGCGTCGACGCGTCGGGTTCCTGTCCGGATGCAATTGCAGGTGACAGTTGAGGCGGAAGATTACCGGCCTGGATGACATCTCCCGTTTCCAGAAGCACGGCACGCTCGATGGCGTTCTCCAGTTCACGTACATTGCCGGGCCAGTCGTACTGCAGCAGCAGGCGCATGGCTGCCCCGGAAATGCCGTCGATGGTCTTGTTCATACGCTCGGCATATTTCCCGATGAAATGTTCAGCAAGCAGAGAAATATCCTCACGCCGCTCCCGTAACGGCGGAATCGCGATCGGGAAGGCTGCGACTCGATAGAACAGATCTTCGCGAAACTCGCCCTTGCTGACCGCGCGCTCCAGGTCTTTGTTCGTGGCCGTAATTACGCGGATGTCAACGGATATCGGGGCTTTTCCTCCGATCCGCTGGATCTCCCGTTCCTGCAGCACGCGAAGCAGTTTTCCCTGCAGCGCATAAGGGAGGTCGCCGATTTCGTCTATCAGGATCGTACCCCGGTCTGCGCGCTCGAATGCGCCGACTCTCCGGGTCGTTGCGCCCGTAAAGGCTCCCTTTTCGTGTCCGAACAGTTCGCTCTCGATGAGAGACTCGGGTATGGTGGCACAGTCCAGCGCCACGAACGGACCTTCCTTCCTCGGACTGTTGAAGTGAAACGACCTCGAGACAAGCTCTTTGCCCGTGCCGCTTTCGCCTCGGATCAGCACCGTAATGTCGCTCTCTGCAGCTTGTTTCATCAGCGCGTACACCCGCTGCATACCCTGGCTCGTGCCGACCATTCCCGACCAGGAATAGGTTGTTTCCAGTTCGGTGCGCAGCCGCCGGACTTCCGCCTTCATCTGCTCGGCGTCAATCTCCCTGGACACGTCGCGAAAAAGCACGACATTGCCGATTACGTTGTCCTGCTGGTCGATTACCGGTGCGGATGAGCGGTAGAACAGACGTTGTTTCGGCAAGCCTTCGGCCCCGGTCGTTTCCACCATGTCTCCGCGATGATCGAAAAAACTGCCTTTCACATGGCTCAGGTCAGGTTCCCGGAATCGTACGCTGAAACGCGCCGAGAGATCAGCCGGCGTGATTTTTTCCAGTTCGATTCCATCCAGACCCAGAAGATTCAGGTACATTTCGTTGGCGAATACCAGTTTGCCGGATACGTCGTGCATGCCGATGGCGTCGCCCGTTGCATTGAGCAAAGCCTCCAGTCTTCCATGGCTGACGGCAAGTCGCCGTCTCTGTCTCGCCAACTCCTGCTCGACGTTCCACTTTTCGGCCAGCGAGAGGGTAATCTGCTGTATTTCCTCGTGCGTAAAGGGCTTCCTGATGTAGAGAAGCTTGTGTAACAGATCCATTTCGTAAACGATTTCAGGCAGCGATCTATCGGTGTAAGCGGTCATGATCACGATTTCGATGTCGCGGTCGAATTCTCTTACCCTGCGCACGGTTTCAATTCCATCGATGCCTGGGGGCATTCGAATATCGATATAGGCCACTGCGATCGGGCGGTCCGATTCCCTGCCCTTCCGGATGATGTCGCAGGCTTCCACTCCGTTGTTCGCGTGCAGCAACTCGAACTCGGGGAGATAGTTTCCTTCCTGTTCACGCACGAACGCCGCCGTCAGATCGTCATCGGAAGGACGCTCGATGCTTGAACAAAGCATTTCCGCGAAGTCGTCGTGTATCTCGGGTTGATCGTCGACGATCAGAATGCGATTGTTTCCGTGTTTTAGGGATTCCATCGACCACCTGCGACAACGTCCGAATGACGGACTCTTTGAAAACGGCGCATTCATGTCTTATCCTGCCCCTTGCCGCTTACTGCACAATCCGTGCCAACTGTTGTTCAACTCGACCAATTAATTGATAATAATGTAGTTGGAATTGATTAATCCTGGCAATGGAATCTGTACACGTCGCAGAACGCGCCACTGGATTTCTCCCGCGCGACCGCGTGAATACAGGAAGAGGCACTCATAAATGTCTGTTTATAAACTGTCTTTGAGGACTCACCTCTGGAACGATTCAACAAGTGTCGCAAAATGCGACACTTGTTGCCATTTGCAACGAATCTGCCCAGTGTGCGCTTTTTTGCAGGGATGACATACTTAGCGGAGACCGGCATTGGCACGCGGCCGCAACGTGAGTTCGTCCCTTTCCTCAAATTTCCTCCGCCCCTATCCGTACGGCCACCGCGGAGATTGGCCAGGTGACCCGCATTGTCGTTCCTTTTCCTGCTCCTTCACTAATCGGTTCAATCCTCCCGCCGGACGCAATGACGAAATTGGCCGCGGAATGGAGGCCGAGTCCACTGCCGGACTTTTTGGTCGTGAAGCCGGGAGTGAACAGCATCCCGACGTCGCTCTCCCGAATGCCAAAGCCGTTATCGATGACATCCAGGACGAGATGCCCGTTCGCGGCGCTGGCCTTGATCCCTATATGGGGCGTTTCAAGGAGTCCCTGGAGCGTGGCAAGTTCGTCGATCGCCTCAATGGAATTCTTGACCAGGTTGACCAGCATCTGGTGAAATTGGCTTTCGCGGACGCGAATGTGCTGCGGAGCGTTACCACAGTCAACGTCGGTCTGGATACCCCTCTTTTTGAGGGAGTCGCGCAACACTCTGAACGCTGCAGACAGCGCACTGTAGAGTTCGATGTCCTTGCGGTCCATTCCGGATCCGTCCAATGCCCTTTGGGTGCGGATTATGTCCGCGATACGATTGGCCCGATCCCTGACGCGGGATACCGTCTTGATCAGTTCGTCATTCCTTCTGCCAAAGTCGTCCGCCAACTTGATGATGAACGGAAACACTTTCCGACCCTGGGGGTCGTGTGCGATATAGTCGATCCAATCCTTGCTGTGTTCGGCGATCGCGGCGGCCAATGCGAACAGACGGCGTCCTGCACGGTCATTCGTCAGATTGCGACGGAGGGTCTCAATTCCCGTCGTGACACTGTTTATTGCATTGCCGATATTGTGAAGGATGGTGTCCACCATCTCCAACCGGCCCTGGTCGAATGCCCGCGCCAGCGCCTCCTCTGCGAGCACCCGCTCGGTTACATCACGAAAGATCACGACGCCGCCCCTGATTCCTCCCGACTTATCGAGCAAGGGGCGTCCACTCATCCGGATGTAGACGCCGTCCTGCTTTTTCTCGTTCCGCAGGAACACGTCCTCCTCATCCGTGGACTCGCCGAAGCGTATGGCGCGCATCAGCGGCAGGTCCTCCGTCTTTGTGGGGGTTTCCCTGTCAGGAGAATAAAGACCGAGTTTTTCGGCACAGTTGTCCGGAAAACCGTCCAGTGTATCCATGCCAACGATCTGCCGGGCCCCGGGATTCGCGTAAAGGAACTTTCCCGCGGTATCCGCAACGATGATGCCGTCACTGATACTATTGAAAATGGTCTCCATCAAATTGGCTTGTTCCTGCAGTTCGGCGACCGTCCGCGCCAACTCGGCTTCAGCCTGCTTCAACTTGGTGACGTCCCGTATGACCGCCACGCCGCCCAGTGGAGATCCCGCCCTGTCACGCAAGGGTCTGGCGTTGACGCTCACCAGTACACCCTCGGGCTTCTGATGGTTGCGGATCAGAAACTCGGTTTCTTCCGTCGATTGACCTCTGAGGGCGAGCATCAGCGGATTCAGGTCATCGCTGAGGATGGTCTCTCCATCCGGCTGATAAACACCATATTCTTCGGGCCACCGGGCGATGTCCTTCACCAGGGGATGGCTGCCCACGATGCGCGGACCGCTTGAATTGTGAAACAGGATCGTACCGTCTTCACCAACGGCAACCACGCCCTCGCCCATACTGTTAAAGACGGTCTCCATCAACTCGGCATGACATTTCGATTCTTCGATGCGCTGTTCCAGACGGGCTCGCGTTTCTCGATGTCTGCTTTCCCTTTCGTGCATGCGCAGGGCGTTCCGGATGTTCACGTCGAGCTGGCGATTGTCGATTGGCTTGAGTACGTAGCCGTACGGATTCGTTGCTTGCGCCCGATCTATAAGGTCTCCCTCGGCCGCGTCGGTCAGGTAAACGACCGGGACGCCGGGGCCGCGGCGCAGTCGGTCGCCGACTTCCGGGCCGCTCAGGTCTCCTTGAAGGCCGAGGTCGACCAGGGCGAGGTCCGGTCGCGAATCTGACGCAGATGCAACGGCGTCCCGACCGCACGAAGCGACGGCGGCTACCGTGTAACCCAATTCTGCAAGGAACGCTTCCAACTGCATTGCGGCGGCACGTTCCTGCGCGACGATGATGAT
Source organism: Gemmatimonadota bacterium (assembly GCA_028873695.1). Lineage (GTDB taxonomy): Bacteria > Latescibacterota > UBA2968 > UBA2968 > JAAXHE01. The sequence goes on from JAPPNU010000078.1 coordinate 78,999, forward strand.
TTCCATGCGTGAATTCGCCATATTTTTCGCCTCTAATCTGTCTTTCCCGCGGATCGGAAAGGGAGTAAGTCAGGTGAGCGGCGGGAGGAGTCGAGGATTGCGCGCAGGGGATATTCCGTTGGCGTGACGCTTTCCGTCCGGATTGACGCAGGAGCTCATTACTGCGCTTTCCGTGGATTCTGCTATACAGTAACGTCCGGCTTGAACGGCGCCTGAACACCGTTGTGACGAGTTCACTCGGCGACCGCCTTTTCCCACGCCACGCGAATCCCCCGCTTCCGGAATGCAGGTATGAGCGTCTGCACCGATACCCCTGACAGGGGATTTCGGCGAACGATGAGCCTGTTCAGGTTATCGATCCCGGAAAGGTGCGACAGGTCCGAGACGCGGTTTTGAGCGAGGTCCAGGGTCTGCAGGTTCTTCAGCCCGGCCAACGGACTGATGTCGCTGACGGCGTTATTGTCGAGGTACAGATGTCTGAGTTCGGCCAGACCCGCGAGAGACGATATATCGGTGATTCCGTTGTGCCCGAGATTCAGCCTCTCCAGATGACCTAAGCCGGAAAGCGCGTTCAGATTGCTGATTGCGTTCCTTTCCACGTAGAGACGCTTCAGATTCGACAATCCCGCCAGAGCCGCCAGGTCGCTGATTCCGTTCCTGTCCAGATCCAGTTCCTTCAGTTTTTCGAGGCCTGACAATGGCGTCAGCTCATTGATTCCGTTGCTGTCGAGACGCAGCACGGTGAGGTTCGTCAATTCCGAAAGGGGCGCGATGTCACTGATGCCGTTGCCATCGAGATCCAGTTCCTTCAGGTTTTTCATTCCGGACAGCGGCCTCAGGTCAGCGATGCCATTGCCTTCGAGACGGAGCCCCGCCAGATTGGTCAGTCCCCCCAGGGGCATCAGATCCGAGATCCCGTTGTTGTCAAGGTCCAGCTCCTTCAGTTCTTTCAGTCTGGACAATGGCGCGACGTCGCTGATGCCATTGCCTTCAAGGCGCAGCCTCCTCAGATTGGCCAGTCCGGAAAGCGGAGCTACGTCATCGATGCCGTTGTCGGCAAGGTAAAGCCTTTCGAGGCCCTTCAGCCCGGAGACAGGCGTTATGTCGCTGATGCGATTGCCTTCGAGGCGAAGCCTCTTCAGCTTTGCCATCCTCGAAAGGGGAGAAAGATCGGTGATGTCGTTTGCGTCGAGATTCAGCGACACCAGGTTCTCCGCATGTTCCAGTCCGTCGAGACTCGCGATACTGTCATTCTGCGGCGTCAGACGAGACAGTCCCGCCAGATCTGCGGCCGTGACCGGCACACCGTCGGCCTTGTCAAGGGAGTCCCGAACAACCGTTCGCAGACGGTCGTCACGAATCAAAGACGTTGCAGACTGGCGCCCGGGCAGCCGCGTGTCTTCGCGAGGCCCGGCGCAATTGAGCAAGACTGAAACGGCCATTAACAGGAATACTTTGCAATGCATACTGTTCCTCACCGATTTGGATGGGGCGCAACCACGTGTGCATTTCTTCAGGAGAAAGGGGCGGCAGGACAACGCCGGGCGTCAACGGAGGTATCCTGGAAGAATGCCCGGCTCTGGCTGCCCTTGCGGGAATGAGTAGCGTTCCCGGTTTAACCGCCCCGTCACTAAGAGATTCTGCCTTCCCTGGCTCCTGATCTCGTTTCTCGCCTCCGGCGACATGCATGCGAACCGGAACTCTGCATCTTTCAAAGCGGAACAACAGCGACAACGCCGTGTCTACGTTCCTTCGACGGCGCCCTCTTCCTCTTCCAGCGTCTTGATCATTCGCCGGGCGATCTCGATCGCGGTATCGACGGTTGCCTGTTCGTGCCAGGTGTTGTCAGACCTTGCGGCCCCGCAAAGCGCCATCCCGGCGAAAAACTCCAGCTTCGTAAGTTCCATCGCCACTCCCTGGAATTCTTATGGAATCCACATTATGTAGCTGAACCCGGCATGTGCCGCAAGACACAGGAATCGCCCGCGAACGGGATTGCTGTTCAGGCGCCAGGATCGGCTTCGACCAAACCTATAAGATATGGATATTTTGTTGAACTAACTTTGAATTTTTGGCCTTTTTTGTTGATTTTATGATGAATTTCCGGGTATTTCGTGCCGCCCGGCACGCACGGATCCCATAACGACTGTTTTCCCGCCGTGGAATTGAAACTTCGAACGGAGCGTCCACTGGAGTCGTTTCGTCGGATTTGGTGGGGATAAGTACGGATCGTGCCGGGAGCCGCCCGGGAGAGATAGGGAGATTGCGGAAGCGATGGGCGTTGGCACATCGCGGCAGGAAGTGCATCGTCGACGCATCTCCGGTCTAAGGAATAATCCCTGGCGAAGGCGCGCGGAGGTCGTCGACAACGATGCGGGCAGACAGGAATGTCCGCCCCACCCTCACGTCCGTTACCTGATCATGACAGTGGTGAAGCGGCTCGCTATCAGTTGACGAAGACCGGGCGCTGCTCACGCTTCCGCTAATGTTCCGGATGACACAGGATGGGCGGGGGCAGTGTTCCGAACGAACGTAAGGCAGGCCGCTTTGACGCGCCGGTGCGTTTGAGACGCGACAGACCGTCCATAGCGATCGTCGCCCGGCCGCCGGTGGCCTCGAAGAAATTGTACCACTCGCCGAACTGATCTTCGCCCGCGTGGCTGAACAGCTTCGCATCGCTGCTGAGCGCCTCGAGGCTCTTTCGGACCGCCGGATAGTCTTCGCTCACCAGCAGGATGACCGCCGCGCGAAAAGCCTTTTGGGACTGCGTATGGTCGGGTACGCGCCGTCCATGCTGCGCTATGATATCTTCGACCGTAAGTGTCTTGACCCGGCTGGCCGTGAAATCGTCAGGGGCATCGCCGCGTCCGAATTTCACGATTTCGCCATCCTCCGCAGCCCACAGGTCGGGCACATGCTCCGGCGGGATGAGTCCCGCCAGGTACATTTCAATCGGGCTGTAGGGCTTGAGGTTGAGCGCCCATCCTCCTGTATAAGCTGCAGGAGCGCTGTAACGCCCGTCGCCATGATCGACAAGATTGGCAACGTCGAATCCGCCGAGAATGCCGTCGGCGCTGGTGAAATCCCAGTGAGGTACGGCAGGCTCCACGATGAAGTTCGCCCAGCGATGCATCAACTCGTGCAGCATGGGCCCCCGAACCAGACGGGAGTGTTCCCAATCCGGCTCGGAAACGAACGCGAAAAAAAGCCCGCCCTGCAGTTTTCCCGCCGACCCCCAACGATCGTTGAAAAAAGCCCCTTTGCCGATACCCTGTACGTTATTCCCCACGCCGGCATAGAAAGCGCCCTTGAACGCATCCGCATCGAGTTGTGACCACGTCAGACTCGGAAAGAAGACCAGGAAATCGAACGCATCGCTGAAATACCTATAGAAGCGCGTTGCGTATTCGTCCAGCGGAAGACTGCCGGCGGCGAGATCTTCCGTGACGGGCAGGACAAACACATTGTCGTTGTAAATCCGCGGCTCTTTGAAGACGATCGTCTCGTCGAAGGAAACGCTGACCCCCCTGGCCTCGAGCGCTGGAACGTGCGCGTTGATGGTGGTGGCGGTCAGGGGATTGCCTTTTACGTCGACTCTGTCTCGCGGACCCAAGCCGCTGTTTGCTACCAGAGGGGCAAGGTCCAAGATCCTGTTGTTTTCAAGTCGCAGATCATGAAGGTTGGTCAGGCCGGTCAATGCAGACACGTCCGAGATACTGTTGTTGTATAGATACAACCGTTCCAGTGCGGTCAGACAAGACAGGGGACGCAGGTCCGAAAGCCCATTGTTGTCAAGGAACAGCAATTTCAGGCTGGTCAATTTAGCCAGCGGCTACAGGTCTGTGAGGCCAGTTTCCGATAGATACAGCGCTTCCAGGTTAATCAATTCAGCCAACGGCGAAAAGTCTGAGACACTGCTGCAGGACTGGAGGCGCAGCACGGTCAGGTTGGTCAATCCGGACAGGGGAGAGACGTCCGAGATGTAGGTGAATGCAAGGCCCAGTTCGGTCAGGTTGATTAACCCGGACAGCAGCGATACATCTGTGATATCAGTGAGGGAAAGCCTCAGCTTTGTCAGATTGGTTAAACCAGACAGGGCAGACACGTCTGAGACCCTGGTGAAGGCAAGATCCAGCAGTGTCAGTCTGGCCAACGCAGACAATGGCGACGCGTCCGAGATGCTGTTCTTGAAGAAATCCAGTTCTTCCAGGTTGGTCAACGACGAGAGCGAAGACACGTCTGAGATGTCGTTGGCGCCAAGTTTGAGCATTGCCAGGTTGGTCAACGCGGACAATGAAGACACATCCTTGATGTTGTTGAATCGAAGGTTAAGCGCTGTGAGGTTGCCCAGACCAGACAACAAGGACACATCCGTAATGTTGTTCTCGGCAAGATTGAGGTGTACCAGGTTGATCAGCCCGGACAATGAGGACACATCTGTGATACTGTTTGACATAAGGTCCAGCCATGTCACACCGGTTGCAAACTCAAGCCCGGTCAAATCGCTGATCTCCATGTTCTGCGCCTCCAGTCGCGTCAACGTCGCCATCTCCGCCCGAGTGATCTCCGCGCCTCTTGCCTTGCCCAGACTGTCCTCGATCACCGCGCGCAGGTTGGCATCCGGAATCGATACAGGTGGGGATGGCGGGACCGGGCATGTCGTGCCGAACACCCCGGCGAACGCCAGGAAATCCGTCAGATCGACCGCGCCATTGCCGTCCAAATCTATTCGCGCATCGTAATTGGCATCCCCGGAACGCGTGCCGAAGCCGCCTGCAAACGCCAGGAAATCAGCCAGGTTCACCAACCCGTCGCCGTTGAAATCACCGGGACACGCCGGCGCCTGCGCAAATGTCAGCACCGCCTGCGACACGTCCAGATTCTGCACGCCGCCGGGGCCTGCAGTCGAGGCCGACTGAACCGCCAGCACGTCCGATGACGTCAGCGCTCGGCTCGCCCTCAGGTTCACCTGACCCAGGTACCCGCTGGCAGGAATGGTCACCGCAGACACGGACAACATCGACAGCGTCGGATTCCCTGTGCCTGAGACCCTGGACAGAAGAGCGCCGCCATTCAAATCAGTACCGGACACGTCGCCGATATAGCTGCCGATCGTCTTGCCACGCAACGCCAGTTCAACCGTGTATCCCTGAATCTGACGGCCTGATGCCCCCGGCAGGAATAGCTGAAACTGGATTGTCTCGCCCGCCTGTTTTTCAGGCAGTTCCAGCGCGCTGTTGTTCTGCGCAGGCGTCTCGATCTGCGTATCCAGAGGCAATTGCTGTCCGAACGCCGGTGAACCCACGCTGGTATGATTCGACGTAGTTAACGCAGCGATCAACAACAATGTCCGTATCGAATACATCGGGTTACCTCCCACAATGCGGTGTGTCCTTGACCGAGTGGATCAGCAAACCTGCATACGCATGTAATCCCGCACGTGTGACCCCTCGAGCATACCGGCCCGCCTCACAGCGTCACGGGTGTACAGACTGTGCAAAGAAGCAAGAAATAGAGAAAGGGGGCTTCTCGGCGGAGGAAAAATGAATCGACCAGGCCGGTGATTCAGGATTGCCTGACGGGGATGTCAGGCGGAAGGCCGAGCCTGGTCGAGTTGTCCTGAACAGCAACAGTGGGCCATTGCAGTTCAGGGCGGAGTAATTCGGGTACGACATCCTGTCTCGACTCTTCGGACGAAACCGATCGAGGATGTTTCGGCGACGCTATGGTCAGCAGATGTGTTGCAGATTGCGTCAGTGTGCAGGGCATAAGATAATACATTTTAATTGAAGTATCTCTGATATTTGGGTTATTTATGATGAAATAATAGTGAATAATTGGGTTTTTTGTTCATAAAGACGCAGATTCGCACCAGAGACTCGAAACGCATCCCATTGTTTTCTGCAACGATCAGGGAATCAACGGGGAACTGACGGCATAATCAGGAGGGGATGTGCTGGCCGGAAGGTGGGGCGAATGACGGGCACTCTGGCAGAATCCCTTGATGCAGGAGGCGGACGTGCTGCCTATTAGGCATCGGGACGTGTAAGTCGCGCAGGGCATGATCCGATGCCGCAGTAGATCCTTCGTCGGCCACGGGGGCACCCTTCGACCCTTCGACAAGCTCGGGGCAGCGCCTTCGACAATCCTTCGGCAGGCTTGCTTCGACAAGCTCAGCACGAGCAGGACAACGGCTCAGGGATCGAGCTCAATGCATGCAATGCAAGCAGCACAAGCAGGGCAAGCCCTCTGATTGACACTTCGTGGCGATACCCGACAGAAAGGTTTCGCCGATGGTTTTTGCTAAGCACGTCACTCTGACAGAGTGGAAGAGCCCTATCGAAACGTGGTCATTGAGCCTGTCGAAATGCCCGTATTTCGGGATCCCTTCGGCACCACTCATAAGCCTGGCGTCTTACTAAGAAGGACAGCGATGCGGGCAGACAGGAATGTCCGCCCCGCCCTCACGTCCGTTACCTGAACATGGCAGGTGGAGATGCAGTGCAATTGAGGAAGGGTGAGTGGATAGTAAGAACGGCTGTGCTGCGTGACGAGTGGGGGCAATGCCGGACGCTGCAGGCAGGCCCCACCCTCACGCTACGATCCGGGAGACCTGCATAGGGCACGGTTGCAATCTTTCTTTCTACCCGCTGGTTTTTCCGAAATTCGAGGCAAAAGTCAGAAAGTCCTGGAAATCCACGTCGCCGTCACCATCGAGGTCACCGAGCAAACCGCTTTGACCCGGACTGTCTCCCGTCGTCATTTCAGACGTCCAGCGGACACTGCCGTCGTCCGCCAGCGTCTCCGCGACGCCATTCCCGCTTTCGTCTACAAACGCTCTGAACTTCCCTCCGGAAATCGCCAGCGTACCGATGCCGTCAGGATCGGCTGTGAGCGTGCCAATCGGTAGACCGGACTCGCTAAGTGCAACCAGAAAACCGTTACCGTTTGCATCCGATCCAAAGGCGGAAGCGGGGTTTCCATTGCTGTTGAAAAACGTCATAGACGCATCTCCCGACTCGCCAAAAAACACCCCGGCAACAGACCCCGACCCGCCGCTGACGTTCATAAATCCATTGCCCTGGTTCGTATCGTCGGCGCCCATGACCGCGACAACACGATCGGTCGCGTTCAGGACGCTCAGCAAGCCGCCTCCGGAATCGTCTGAACCGGCCATTACACGAAACTTACCCTCACCGTTACGGATGGCAAGGACGCCGTCGCCGGCCTCGTCGAAACCCAGAAACGCGACGACGGTACCCGCTTCATTTACAATCTCCAGCCTGCCGATCTTCAGATTATCGTCAGCTGCCAGGGCCGTCTTGTTCAAACTGCGGTCCTCAGACTCCGCGGAGAGTGTCCATTTTGAAATGACGTCCGCCGAAGGGGGGTCAGAGAATGAGCCGGAATCCAGCACCTTCGCGGGTCGAAACTGACTCAACCATTTCGACGCCGTACTCAATTCCGGTGAAGTATTGAAGAGAAACAGAAGAAGCAAGCCGATGATCGCCCGCTTCTGCAAACGCAACCTCTGTTCCAGAATATCCATTCTCCGTACGTCTGCCCGGTACATGCTGCACCTCCTGACGGTTATGGGGTTTCGGATCCTGCAGTCCGAGTTTAATGCCAAGTGCGTTCCCGCGATCTTCCCGGAATCGTTCAAGCAGGATGGCTATAATACAATAGGAAATTTTGATTGAATTAGTTCTGAAATTTCGGTATTTTTTCGCTGATTTATTGATGAATATTGGCGCAAATTGCGCCATGGTTGCCATGTCGGCGCAACATTCGTCGGTTTTCACGGTCGCCCATCCGGACGGCTTCCAGTCAGTCCAGGGGGAGGCGACCGGCTGCAGAGGAGGTTAGATGCGTGGAACTTACTGAGAATCTACAGACGGAGAACAGAAAGCTGCGGGAGCGGCTTTCGCGGTTGAGCCAGGCCAGCCAGCGCATCAACGAGAGCCTTGACTTCGAAACAGTGCTTCAGGGGGTTGTGGACAGCGCCAGGACCGTGACGGACGCGAAATACTGCGTTGTCACACTTCCCGACGACCGGGGAGAGATACAGGAATTCCTCGTCTCAGGCATGACACCGGACTGGGTCGGACAGATGCGGAGCTTCCCGGAGGCGGCGCCGCTGCACGAGTACCTCCGGGGATTTGAAGAGCCCCTGCGGCTCCGGGACTTATACAGCCACGTCGAGGCGCTCGGCCTCCCCGTTGTCAAGCCTCCCGGTTCGGCGGCCGCAACCATCTCCTTTCTGTCCGCGCCGATCCGTCACCGCGGTGAGAGCGTCGGCCATTTCTTCCTGGCCGGAAAGGTAAGCGGACCGGAGTTCACGTCTGAAGACGAAGAGACGCTGGCTATGTTCGCTTCCCAGGCAGCGCTGGTGATCTCCAACGCCAGGCGGTACACCGACCTGCAACGCGCCCTTGCCGACCGGGAGGCCGTGGTGAACACCGCCCCGGTCGGCGTCGCTGTCGTCGACGCAGTCAGCGGAGAGCCGGTGTCATTCAATCGCGAGGCCGTGAGAATCATGGAGGGCTTGCTGAGGGCCGAACCACGATCGGAAGACTTCCTCGACGTTGTGACGATCCGTCGGGCTGACGGGCGCGAGGTGTCCCTGAAGGAATTGTCCATAGCCCGGGCAATGAGCGAAGGCGAGACGGTACGCGCCGAGGAGGTCGTTTTCGAGGTCCCGGATGGACGCAACGTAAAGGCGCTCATGAACGCCACGCCCATTCGCGCTGAAGACGGGCGCGTTACGTCCTTTGTCGTGACCCTTCAGGACACCGCGCCGATGGATGAACTCGAAAATATGAGAGCCGAATTCCTTGCCAAGGTCAGTCACGATTTGCGGGCGCCGCTGGCCGCGATCAAGGGTTCAGCTACAACCGCGTTGAGTGACACATTTCCGTTCCGCCAGGCCGAGATGGTACAGTTCCTCCGTATTATAAACGAGCAGGCCGACCGGATGGCCAGCCTGATCAACGACTTGCTGGACGTGGCGCGCATCGAGACCGGTACTCTTGTGGTCAATCCCATGCCGACCCTGGTCACAGCAATGCTCGACCAGGCTCGGAACACCGTTATGAGTGGATGGGACAGGGACAATATCCACCTGGATCTGGCGCCCGGCCTTCCGCCGGTTATGGCGGATCCCGGCCGAATCGTGCAGGTTCTGGTCAATTTGCTTACGAACGCGGCGAAAAATTCGCCGGATGCGTCTCCGATACGGGTCGAAGCCGCGCAAGATGGCGACAAGGTTGCGATCAGCGTAACCGACAGGGGGCGGGGCGTGTCCCCGGAGCAGATGCCGCATCTCTTCCGCAAGTCCTCCCGGCGCGGGCAAGACTCAGACCACGAAAACGATGCCGGAGGCGGCTGGGGCCTATCGATATGCAAGGGAATCGTGGAGGCCCATGGAGGCCGGATCTCGGCCGATAGCGAGGGACCGGGCAAGGGCACACGGTTTACGTTTACCATACCGGTTGCGGAAGAAGCCGAAGCGATTGTCAGCGCGGATTCCCGTTCCGCCGTCGTCGGCGCGGGAATGGTCGGAGCGGACCGGACCGGACCAAGATACTCGTCGTCGACGATGATCCCCAGACGCTGCGGAGCGTTCGCCAGGCCCTGTCGGGGGCCGGCTACGTTCCCGTCGTAACGGGTGATCCGAATGAGGCCCTGGACCTTCTGAAGGAACATGGCCCGGGACTGGCGTTGCTGGACCTGGTGCTCCCCGGCAGCGACGGAATCGAATTGATGAAGGAAATCTTCGAGCGCGTGGACATACCTGTCGTCTTCCTTTCCGCATACGGACACGAGGACGCCGTTACCCGGGCCTTGGACGAAGGTGCTGTCGATTACCTGACCAAGCCCTTTGCGCCGACGGAACTGGTGGCCAGGATCAGGGCGGTTTTGCGCGCCAGGGCGCCGCGACGCAAGGTTATACCCAAGGAACCGTTCGTGCTTGCCAATCTGAAAATCGACTACACCCGCCGCAAGGTAACAATTGCCGGACAGCCCGTGGACCTGACGAGAATCGAGTATTTCGTACTCCAGGAACTTTCCCTCAACGCGGGTCAGACTGTCTTCTACGAAGACATGCTGAGACGTATCTGGGCCAAGCGCGGCAACAGCGACAGACGGCCGCTCCACGCTGCGGTCAAGAACGTCCGGCGAAAACTGGGTGACGACGCGAAGAGTCCCAGATGGATATTCAACGAGCCGCGCGTCGGATACAGGCTGGGAAAGACGGCATAGTTGCGGAGTCAGCTTGCCATGCGGAAGGGGAACCGGCGCCGCGCGGACGGCGGCGCCGGCAGGCGCGGACAGGGACGTTCCGGCGGAGTCGAATATGGCGTCAATCGATTCGGAGGCGAACCGGGCCGAATGGCCCGTGCCGCTCAGAAGTTCCGGTAAAGGGTAAACCCCACGCGATAGTCCCGGGCCCCGACGCGCGTTGCAGACGCTCCGGTGACCGAGTTCTCTGGGGGAACGCGATACTCGCCGAGCAACTCCAGCTGCAGGTTACCGGCCAGAAAACCGGTAGACCCGTTGGCGTTGGACGAGCCCGGTACGTTGAGGCGCAGACCGCCCCCGAGGCGGTGTAATCCCAGGTCCTTCGCGTCCAGTTCGACAAAGGGCTCCAGCCGGCCCCGGCCTCCCGAGGTCTCCATTCCATAGCCCAGCGCCGCGCGCGTCCGGTTGGGACGCCAGTCCAATCCGTGACGATGGTCATTGCGGTTGCGATAGGCCATCATCCGTTCGCCGTTCCACAGCGACTCGACGCCGCTGCCGGCATTCTCTCCCCATGCCTGCGACAGCGACAGAGCCAGTCCCTTCTTGTCAGAGCCGGGGTCCAGGCGCAGCGCCAGGCTCAGTCCGCCCTCCCTGAAGTCCCGGTCCCGGTGCGCGGCCAGCCAGTGTGAACGCACCTCCACGTCCAGGCCCATGCGGCGATTCGAAAGCGATAGCGCCCCTGCCAGTTCCGTCCCGAGCCCGGATTCCACGTCGCCTCCGTCGACGCGCGCGCCCATCGCCAGACTCAGATCCATCTGCGTATCGGGCGTTAGCGACCAACCCGTCGAGCCGTTGACCATCAACCGAACGCGGCGGGCGTCGCCCGTGGCGGCCCTCAGCCCCGCCACGGCTTCGGAGACGGTGCTCACCGCAAAGGCGTCACCCGTCAATGCCAGGTCGACGTTACCCACCCGCGTCAGGTCCATTCGCCCGCCGAGGGCTGCGGACCGGCTGCTGATGTCCGTCTCGACCGTACTGCTGCCCGTCCCCGCCAGGGGGCCGCCGTAGCCGCTGTTGAGTTCGGCGGCGCCGCGGCCGAAGCCCAACATAGCCCACAAGCCCAGTTTCCCGGTGGGGGACCAGTGAACGTATGGATGCAGGCTGTTCAGTCGCGTGTTCCACTTGCCCATACTTTCGCCGGCATTATCGAAGTCCTGCAGGCCGTTGCTGTACGAGGCGGCCAGACCCAACACGAGCTTCGAGCTCCAGTGGTAATCCGCCCCGACGTACGCCGCCGTCACCCTGCCGTCCATGCGATTGCCCGATCCGGAGTCTCCAGAATACCTGCTGCCGGCGCCCCGGCCCCAGAGCGTCCATCCGCTCTCCACGGATCCGGACCGGTCCATGGCCATTCGGAAGGAACTCCGGGTCAGGATGCTCCGTCCGTTGGGCGCCCTCAGTGCCGGTCGAACGGCGTCCGGATCCGACGTCACCCCATGCAGACCGGCCGGCGCCGCCGTTGCGATGGCGGACTTCGAGGCAGACGCGTCCAGGGGGATGCCGAACAAACGCGCGGCGACGTGTACCCACTCCATGGCATTGAACGCCTGTCCGAGGACAAGCCTGCTGCCATCGAGGGTGGCCCGCATCGCCCGGGAAGCGGCTTCAAAGCGTCCGGCGATCGCATCCACGGCCTGACTCAACACCGTCCGGCTGAAGGCCGCCAGCGACAGCTCGAGGACGCGCGCGCGGTTGGTCTGGACGTTCTCCACCGTCACGGCGAAGGAGAGCTTCGCGCTGAGGCCATACGGGTCGCTGGCCGTCACCGTTACGCGGGCGCTTGCCACGGCCAGGGGCGCGAGTGCGATCACCTTTCCCACGAGACTTGCGTTCACGATGCGGATATCCGACGACACTTCATAATTGAGCGGGTCACCGTCCGGATCGGCGAACAGGCCGGTCAGGTCGACCGTTCCGTTCGTGCCCATCGTCAGTACCTGGTCCGGTATGGTTCCCGTCACCGCTGGCCCCAGGTTCACTCCGGTCACGTTTATGGTCACCGTGGCCTCATCACTACTGGCGCCCCCGCTGTCCACGACCCGATATGTGAAACGGTCTTCGGCCGCCCGGCTTCCGTCGTGCGTGTAGACGAAGGTCCCGTTCTCAAAAAGCGTCAGGGTACCGTGTGCGGGCGCCTCGACGAGTTTTGCCGTCAACAGACTCCAGTCGTCTTCAGCGTCCGCGTCGTTGGCGAGTACGCTGATATGCCCGTCATCGGTTTCGGTTGCCGAAACACTGTTCGCCAGCGGCGCAATCTTGGCGCCCGACTCCGGTTCCGGTACGTCGAAGTCTTCGGGTGTCTGGACAGACGGACTTCGTGTAACATTCCCGTGGTCGCCGGTCCACAACGACGTCGTCCTGCGGCCCCTGAAGACCGTTACGGCGTCGTCCACAGCCACCGGCGCGGTGTTGACCCGGGTTCGACCGGCGCCCGGCGCCGACCAGGCGCCCGTACCTTCCGCGTTCTTTGCCCGCACCCTCGCCTCGTAGGTCGCGCCGGATTCCAACCCCCGAATCTCAGCGGTCGTTTTCGTGCCCGTGAATGCATGGGACGTCCAGTCGTCCGCGCCCTGTATCCGGTACTGAACGTCGTAGTCGTGGATGGCCGGGCCGGTGTTGGCGGGGGCGCGCCAGTCCACCCTGACGCTTGCCAGCGAGGCGGCGGCAACCCTAGGCGCCGCCGGAGCGGCCGGGGGCTCGGCCGCGTCGGTGACGCTGATGGCGACCTCGATGACGTCGCTGCCTTCTCTTCCGTCATTGACGGTCACCGTAACCGCGTAGGACAGGGGCCCCGCCTCGTAGTCAAGGACGACGCCGTCGGAAACGGCAATCTGACCGGTTTCCGAATCGATGCCGAAGACATCCGACCCCGACAGCGAATAGCTCAGCATGTCACCGTTCGCATCCGTTGCCGTGATCGGGGCGCCGACCGGGCCGCCGGCGGGGGTATTCTCGGCCACGGCGCGGGTGGTGGCGTGGCCGGCGTCGTCGAAGTCCGGCGGTTCGTTCCGGCCGTCGTCGTCGATGATCGTGGCCGTTACGGGGTTGCCGGCGGTCACGCCGGACGGCGCGTCGGACACCCGTAGACTGACGGTGAAGGTCTCGTTTTCTTCAACGGCCTCGTCCTCCTTCGTCGCCACGGTGAACGTGTGCGCTTCACCCGCCGTGCCGGCGAAGGTGAGCGGCGACGCGCTGGCCGTGTAGTCGATTCCCGCCGTCGCGGTACCGTCCTTGAAAACAGGCGTGACGGTCAGACCGCCCTGAACCGCCCGGTTCAGCGTCACCCTGAAGGTTAGCCCATCGCCTTCAGATGCTTTCCTGTTCCCGGTTGTAACGGTGCCGCTGTCGTCGTCTGTGATGGTGCCGGTCGCGGAGCCCCCTGTCAAACCGGATTCCGATGTGCCGGAGATGTCCAGGCGCACCGTGAACGTCTCGTTGTATTCGACAACCTCGTCCTGGATCGTCGTCACTGTGAACGTGTGCCTCTCACCCTTCGTCCCTTCGAAACGCATGCCCGTTGCGCTCGTGGTGTAGTCCGTGCCTATGGTAGCCCTCCGGTCGCTGAACCGGCGCGTGAACTTCGCGGCGTATTCCGATCCACGAGCGGCCGTCCCGTCGCTGAATCGGGGCGTGACCGTCAGACCGCCCTGTACCGTCCGGTTCAGTGTCACCGCAAACGTCAACGTCGCACCCTCCGTGGCGCCTGCGCCTGCAGTCGTCACCGTCTCCCTGGGTGCGGAAGGGTCGAGGGTGGAGCCGCGACCGCTGACCGACCACTCGCCGGCGCCTTCGACGTTCTTCGCCAGCACCTGCACCTCGTAGGTGGAAGCCGCGTTCAGGCCGGTGAGGGTAGCGCGAACGCCCGCGCCGTAAAACGCATGGTCTCTCCATGTAGCTGTGCCCACTTCTCTGTACCGCACGTCGTAGTCGCTGATGGGCGAGCCGTTGTCGGCAGGCGCACTCCAGTTGACGTCCAGCGAACTTTCGGGATCGCTCGATGAGCGGACGACCGCCGGTGCGTCAAGCGCGTCGGGCGGCGACGCGTCGGTCACATTGACGGTGAGGGATAAAACGTCCGTGTGTCCGTGCCCGTCGTCCACGGTGACTGTGAGTCCGTCGTACGAGTTTCTTGTCTCGAAGTCCAGCGGTTCTCTGGTCCTCAACTGGCCGGAGTCCGGATTCAGGGCGAAGGCGGCTGCGTCCGCCCCGCCAAGCGCGAACGAAAGCGGGTCGTTTTCCGCGTCCGTCGCAAGAAAGGGCCCGCCGATGGCAGTGCCCGGCGGGGTGTTCTCAACCACGAAGCGGATGGCCGCATCGCCTTCGTCGAATACCGGCGGCGCATCGTTGTCCAGGACGGTCACCGTTGCGGTCCGCCGATCCACCGATACCCTCCGGGAGACACTGCTCGCGACGGTTGGCTCGCCCAGGGTTATCCCGAAGCTCTCCAGATCCTCGTGTTCTTCGTCGTCGAGTATGGTAATCTCGATGGTTGTCTCCAACTGGCCGGCCGCAAGGGTGACGGTTCCGGAACTGGGTACGTGTTCGTGCGCCGGTCGTATGTCACTGCCGTACTCGTCCGACGCGATGGCGATCTTTGACGCCAATGCCGGACCCGCGTCGCCGTCGGTGGTCCACGGCACCTGGACATTTCCCTCGACGGTGGAGGTCATTCTGACCGGCAGTTCCACGCTGGTACCCTCGGCGACCGGGCTTTCCGGGTCATGGATCGATACGTAGACGCGGGCGCCATCATCGTCGATGATCGTGCCCGTGGCGCCGCCGGCTCTGACACCGGACGGAGCATCGGACACGACGAGACTCAACGTGAACGTCTCGTCCTCCTCCTCCAACTCGTCCTCGACGGTCGATACCGTGAAGGTGCGCTCCTCGCCCGCGGCACCGATGAAACTGAGCGGTGAAGTATTCTCTGAGTAGTCGGTACCTGACGTCGCCGTAACGTTGTGGAAGGCCGGCGTCACCGTAAGACCCCCCTGAACCGCCCTGGCCAGCCTCACCGTGAACGAAAGCGCCTCGCCCTCCACCGCGGACGCGTCGGCCACCGTCACGGTCGCGTCGCCTCCCGCATCGTCGTCAACGATCGTCCCCGTTGCCGTAACGGTACCCGTTACCTTCGCCGTCGTGCCCGAGACTGCCAGGCTTACTGAAAATGTCTCTACCGCTTCCACGACCTCGTCCTCAATTGTAGCCACCGAGAACGTCTGTTCTTCGCCCGCAGTGCCTTTGAAGCTGAGCGGGGCCGTGTCCGGCGTGTAGTCCACATCCGCGCTGGCCGTGCCGATTCCGAAGACTGGCGCTACCGTCAAACCGCCAGGTATGGAGTCGGCCAGGCTGACCGTGAACGAAAGCACATCGCCCTCGATAGCCGTCGCGTCGGACACCGTCATTTCGGTCGACGCCGTCACCGTGATTTTGAACGTAGCGTCGTCAAGCTGTCCGTTGACATTGGCTGCTTTAATATCAACCGTGTAGGTCTTCACCGTGGCGTCTGCCGACACGGTGCCCCGGACTTTCCTGGACGTGAACGACAACCCTGAAGGCAAACCCCCCACTGTCACCCTTGGCAAGTCACCTTCTATAGCCGAAATCGGATCGACGTCGCCGAAGGCCCTCTTGGCGCCTCCCGGCGGCACGCCGATGCCCGTATTGATCACCGGGATCCCGAACGAGGCGATCTTCTCACCTTGAGCATACGTCCTATCTTCGGGAGCCACGATCTCGAGCACGGGATTCGAAACGTCTAGACTCGCCGTCACCGAAAGCTGTTCCGCTGCACTATTGCCGTTGCCCGACGCATCTACGGCCGCGTTCGCCGCCACGTCCACCGTGACCAACCCGGTCACCGCAGGCGGGATGGTGGCGGCGTAGCTTTCTCCCGAACCGGAAAAAGCCGTCACCGTCCCGTTGCCGACTATTAAATCGCTCTGCTGAAATCCGGTGACCTCCTCCGAAAATGTGATGCTCACGTCAAATGCACCGGTCTGCGTCGCAGCCGGGCCCGTGATGCTGACGGACGGACGATCCACGTCCACCTGAACCGAAAGCCGGTCTGCCGCGGTGTTGCCGTTGCCCGCCGCATCCCTGGCCGCGCGGGCCGCGATGTCTACCGTCACCGTTCCGGTGGCGGCAGGTGTGATGGTGACCGTGTAAATGTCTCCCGATCCGGAGAAGGCCGTCACGGTACCGTTGTTGATGGTTACATCCCCCTGTGCGAACCCGGTGACGTCCTCCGAGAAGGTAATCGTTGCGTCGAACGGACCGTTTTGCGTATCCGCAGGCCCCGCAATGCGGACCGTTGGCGCATCAAGATCCGCCAGTACCGAATATTGCCCGGCTGCCTCGTTGCCGTTGCCCTCGGCGCCGGTGGCGACGTCTGACGGCACATTGACTGTCACGGTCCCGGTGGCTGCCGGTGTGATGGTGGTCGTGTAGATGCTTTCCGAGCCCGAGAAGGCTGTAACGTAGCCGTTGCCGACCGTCACGTCTCCCTGCTGGAACCCGGTGACGTTTTCAGAGAAGGTGACGGTTACGTCAAATGCACCGTTTTGAACATTCGTCGCCCCTGAAAGGGTGACCGTCACTGCCTCTGTTATCGTAATCGTGAAGGTCCCGGTGACGGCCGCGTTCACACCGTCGTCGGCGGAGACGGTAACCATGTAGTCCTGGGCCGTTGCGCTGGTGGAGACCGTGCCCTGCAGGAGCGAGTTCGTGTAGGACAACCCGGAGGGCAGGCCCGATACAGTGAGGGTTACCTCGTCTCCGTCTTCATCGGTCACCTTGAAATCGATTCCCGTGATCGTCTGTCCCTGCTCGTACGTCT
This sequence comes from Gemmatimonadota bacterium, assembly GCA_028873695.1. Lineage (GTDB taxonomy): Bacteria > Latescibacterota > UBA2968 > UBA2968 > JAAXHE01. The sequence goes on from JAPPNU010000078.1 coordinate 96,139, forward strand.
GGTCGCCAGGAACCGTGATCTCCGGCAGCCTGTTCGCAGGTCGAGTGCCCCCCGGCTCGGTCACGGTGATTGTGAAGGTCGCCGTGACCGCAGGGTTCACCCCGTCGTCGGCGGAGACGGTGACCGTGTAATCCTGCGTCGCCGCGGTTGCGGACACCGTGCCTTGCAGGAGCGAGTTCGTGTAGGACAACCCGGAGGGCAGGCCCGATACCGTGAGGGTCACCTCGTCACCGTCTTCATCGGTCACCTTGAAATCGATTCCCGTGATCGTCTGTCCCTGCTCGTACGTCTGGTCGCCAGGAACCGTGATCTCCGGCAGCCTGTTCGCAGGTCGAGTGCCCCCCGGCTCGGTCACGGTGATTGTGAAGGTCGCCGTGACCGCAGGGTTCACCCCGTCGTCGGCGGAGACGGTGACCGTGTAATCCTGCGTCGCCGCGGTTGCGGACACCGTGCCTTGCAGGAGCGAGTTCGTGTAGGACAACCCGGAGGGCAGGCCCGATACCGTGAGGGTCACCTCGTCACCGTCTTCATCGGTCACCTTGAAATCGATTCCCGTGATCGTCTGTCCCTGCTCGTACGTCTGGTCGCCAGGAACCGTGATCTCCGGCAGCCTGTTCGCAGGTCGAGTGCCCCCCGGCTCGGTCACGGTGATTGTGAAGGTCGCCGTGACCGCAGGGTTCACCCCGTCGTCGGCGGAGACGGTGACCGTGTAATCCTGCGTCGCCGCGGTTGCGGACACCGTGCCCTGCACCATGCCGTTCCTGTAGGACAGCCCTGACGGCAGACCCGACAGTGTCAGCCTTACCGCGTCGCCGTCCGCATCGCTTACCGTAGGCCAGAAAGCCGTGATCGTCTCGCCCTGCTCGAACGTTTTGTTGCCCGGCACCGTGATCTCCGGAGGGCTGTTCGCCGGGGGCGTGGTCGCGGGTGTGGTCACGGTGATGGTGAAGGACCCCGTCACGGCGGCGTTCACGCCGTCGTCGGCGGAGACGGTGACCGTGTAGTCCTGGGCGGTTGCACTGGAGGACACCGTACCCTGCAGGAGGGAGTTGGTGTAGGACAACCCGGAAGGCGCGCCCGATACGGTTGTGGTCACCTCGTCGCCGTCTTCATCGGTCACCTTGAAGTCGATCGCGGTGATGGTCTGTCCCTGCTCGTACGTCCTGTCGCCGGGCACCGTGATCTGCGGAGGGCTATTCGCCGGGGGCGTGGTCGCGTGCTCGGTCACGGTGATGGTGAAGGTCCCGGTCACGGCCGGGTTCACGCCGTCGTCGGCGGAGACGGTGACCGTGTAGTCCTGGGCGGTTGCACTGGAGGACACCGTGCCTTGCAGGAGGGAGTTGGTGTAGGACAACCCGGAAGGCTGGCCCGATACGGTGAGGGTCACCTCGTCTCCGTCTTCATCGGTCACCTTGAAATCGATTCCCGTCATCGTCTGCCCCTGCTCGTACGTCTGGTCGCCAGGAACCGTGATCTGGGGCGGACGGTTCGCCGGCGGCGCGGGTGTGGTCACGGTGATGGTGAAGGACCCCGTCACGGCGGCGTTCACGCCGTCATCGGCGGAGACGGTGACCGTGTAATCCTGCGTCGCCGCGTCGGCGGACACCGTGCCTTGCAGGAGGGAGTTGGTGTAGGACAACCCGGAAGGCTGGCCCGATACGGTGAGGGTCACCTCGTCTCCGTCTTCATCGGTCACCTTGAAATCGATTCCCGTGATCGTCTGCCCCTGCTCGTAAGTCTGGTCGCCCGGCACCGTGATCTGCGGCGGACGGTTCGCCGGCGGCGCGGGCGCGGTCACGGTGATGGTGAAGGACCCCGTCACGGCGGCGTTCACGCCGTCATCGGCGGAGACGGTGACCGTGTAATCCTGCGTCGCCGCGTCGGCGGACACCGTGCCTTGCAGGAGGGAGTTGGTGTAGGACAACCCGGAAGGCTGGCCCGATACGGTGAGGGTCACCTCGTCTCCGTCTTCATCGGTCACCTTGAAATCGATTCCCGTCATCGTCTGCCCCTGCTCGTACGTCTGGTCGCCAGGAACCGTGATCTGGGGCGGACGGTTCGCCGGCGGCGCGGGTGTGGTCACGGTGATGGTGAAGGACCCCGTCACGGCGGCGTTCACGCCGTCGTCGGCGGAGACGGTGACCGTGTAGTCCTGGGCGGTTGCACTGGAGGACACCGTACCCTGCAGGAGGGAGTTGGTGTAGGACAACCCGGAAGGCGCGCCCGATACGGTTGTGGTCACCTCGTCGCCGTCGACGTCGGTCACCTTGAAATCGATTCCCGTGATCGTCTGCCCCTGCTCGTAAGTCTGGTCGCCCGGCACCGTGATCTGCGGCGGAGAATTCAATGTGGCCTGTACCGAAAACTGGCTCGCCGCGGTATTGGCATTGCCCCCCGCGTCCCTGGCCACACCCGCCGCCACGTTGACGGTCACCGACCCGCTGGCCCACGGCGTGATCGTGATCGAATAGCTGGCCCCCGAACCGGAGAAAGCAGTCACCGACCCGTTACCCACCGTCACGTCCCCCTGCTCAAAGGGATGCCCGTACACACCCACCGGCTCCGAGAACTCGATAGTCACAGTGAACGCACCGTCTTGAGTCCCCGACGGACCGGCGATGTTAACCGATGGTGGATCCAGGTCCGCCGTCCCGGTGTACCGGGTCGCCGCGCTGTTGCCGTTTCCGGCGTTATCGAAAGCCACGTCCGCGGCCACGTCCACCGTCACGACGCCGGTCGCAGACGGCTGGAGGGTGATCTCATAATTTCTCCCCGAACCGGAGAAGGCCATAACCGCAGCGTTGCCCACCGTCACGTCGCCCTTCTCGAACCCGGTCACCGACACGGAAAAGGTGATGTCCACAACAAATGGATGGCCCCCCAACGTGTACGTCGGACCGCTGAGGCTGACCGTGGGGTCGTTGGCGATCGCGTTCGTAGGAAGCATCAACAGGATGGCGGCTCCGAACAGGAAGGTCTTCGCCGTCAGCGCTGTTGACCTCGCAAGACTGGGGCGCCGTCTGGTAGAGATTGAAATAAGGTAACAGACCGTGAAATTTGAAGAGAATCTCTAAGCATCCAACGTGCATTGCCGGCTCCTTTTTGAAATGGATGATTGCAGCCCGTAAAGGGCGCGCGGAATGTTCGCTCCGCCATTGCAAGCAGAAGCCGTGCCAAAGCCGCAGGATATCTTTAAATCCTTTTAAACAAAGAACTTATGAACTATTCCTCGCAGAGAGGACATTATTCGCATTCGTTTCGAAATGGAACGCCGGCGTTGCGATCGGACCGACCGTGATCCATACAAGACAAATGAATACAATAAGTTATACCGAATCCCATTTGATGTGTCACGAATCGAAACGCAAGTCTCAATTTGAGACAAACAACAACCGGGCGGATGAACCCTGACGTAAAGCAAGATAATCTGACCGGTCATTCGCCTTCATGCCCGGACGGGCCAGGAAATGTGAACATGATATCGCCACCTGGTTCTCGCAAGTTGCGATCCGGACGGCGCGGAGTTTCATGTCTTGAAGCCTGGCTACTTTCATATAGACGAGTACACATTGCTGTTTTGTCAGCTCAGGCCCGCCGAGACGGGATTCGCCAGTGCCTGGTCCATCGACCCGGCGCCGGTCCCCGGAAGTATATATTAAATATAATATGTATATTTAAATAACGTGTACGAAGGGCCAAAATGGCATATTTTTTATAGTATGTCTACGAAATCGGCCATCATTCGCCGGCACACAAGACTGGCAACCCATGATTCTCCACATACAAAGCCAGGTGCAATCTCTGATTGCACCTGGCTTTGTATTGAAGGGTTCGGCCGGACGACGCTTAAATCATCCCCCAATGGATGTTAAGCCGGATCAGGTTATGTTCGCTGTCCGTTTGCCTGAAGAAAGACCCACAGGACTCTCCATCCATGTTCCCTGCATGACGGAAAGCGTTGTCCCTTTCGAACGACGATCCGATCCTTGCAGGGGCACAGGCCGAAGGCCCGGTAGATTCCGGCGGTCTGACAGATTTGTCCGGTTTTTGGCATCTGTATGTTCCTACCGTACCCCTCGATCCGCCATCACCCTGGGTGTCTTTCGCGTTGGATGCAGGACGTCCCCTTTGAATATCCAGATGGAGCCTTCATTCCGATTCAACACATACGCCGTTGGTTGATCCGAGCCGGCCGGATATATCGAGATTCTCTCGTAACGATAGACTCGCTCAGCAATCAGGAAGCCGCCAACAACGATGACAATGGAAGCCAACAGGACAGAGACTGCCAGGAAACAAATAGCGCGTATCAGTTGTTTTTCCATAACACACAGTTCCTTTAGGATTTCAACAGTCCTTGGTAGAACCCGAGTATTGGGACGTATCAGCATCTGCCGAGGTTCAGACATCGCCAGTCAGGTCGAATTTCTTCAATTTCCGGTACAGTGTGGCTCGACCGAGACCGAGGGCCCGCGCCGCTTCGGTTACGTTGTTGTCCGACGCTTCGAGGGCGTTGACCAGCGCCTGCCGTTCGACTTCCGCCAGGGGGAGGACCGACGTTGGCGCCGCGCCGCCTTTTTGGGAATCCACGATCGGCGAGAGTTGCGGCGGCAGGGCGTTCGATGGCATTCTCGAGTTCACGGACGTTTCCCGGCCAATCGTACTGCAACAGCAGACGCAGCGTGGCCGTGGAAATACCACTGATGGCTTTACCGTTGCGTTTCGTGTGCTTTTCGAGGAAGTGTTTCGCCAGCAACGGAATGTCTTCGCGGCGTTCGCGGAGCGGCGGAATCGCGATCGGGAAAACGGAGATTCGATAGAACAGGTCTTCGCGGAATCTGCCGGTCTTTACCGCATCCTCCAGGTCCTTGTTGGTGGCGGCGACCAGCCGGATGTCTACCGGGATCGGTGTCGTTGTACCAACGCGCTGGATCTCTCGCTCCTGCAGGACGCGCAGCAATTTGGCCTGAAGGGCCAGGTCCATGTCTCCGATCTCGTCCAGGAAGACCGTTCCCCCCGTGGCTCGTTCAAAGACGCCTATCCTCCGCTTCGTCGCCCCCGTAAAGGCGCCCTCTTCGTGTCCGAACAGTTCACTCTCGATCAGCGCCTCCGGAATGGCAGCGCAATTGATGGTGAGGTACGGACCCTCTTTGCGGTGGCTGTTGAAATGAAAGGACTTCGCAACAAGCTCCTTGCCGGTGCCGCTCTCGCCCTGGATCAACACGGTAATGTCGCTCTCGGCAGCCTGCTTCACCAGCGCGTACACCTGCTTCATCGGGGCGCTGGAGCCGACCATGCCTGAGAAGGAATAGGTCGTCTTGAGTTCGGTGCGCAGGCGAAGTACTTCGGCCTTCATACGCTCGACCTGAATCTCTCTGGACACGTCGCGGTACACGTACAGATCGCCGATGATTTCTCCCTGGATATCGCTCACCGGGGCTACGGATCGATAGAACAGACGATTGCCGGGCAAATTATCTGCCTCGGCCCTTTCTACGACTTTACCCTTGCTCCCGAAGATGAACCTTCCCTCCATGTCAGTCAGATCAGGTTCTCGAAATCTCTCATCAAACCGCTCCTTGAAGGCCTTCGGAGACATCCTTTGCAATTCGTTCTTCGGCAGGTCGAGTACCCTTTCGTACCTGCGATTGGCAAACACCAGGTTGCCGGTGACGTCATACATGGCCAATGCGTCTCCGGTGGCATCGAGTACGGCTTCAAGCCTCTGATGACTGTCATTCAGCTGGCTTCGCCTTGCCGCCAACTCCTGTTCCACGTTCCACTTCCCAACCAGTGAAAGCGCGATCTGCTGGATTTCCTCCCGCGCGAAAGGCTTTCGGATATAGAGCACTTTGTGGAGTAACTCCATATCGTGGATGATCTCGGCCAGGGACTTGTCCGTGTAAGCGGTCATGATAACGACCTCGATGTTACGATCGATGGTCCGCACCCGACGGATTGTTTCGATGCCGTCTATCCCCGGCGGCATTCTAATGTCAACGAAGGCGACGCATATGGGCCGTCCGGCTTCCTTCTCCGACTTGATAACCTCGCAGGCATCCTCGCCGCTGTTCGCGTGCAGGAGCTCGAATTCCGGAAGAAACGATCCGACCGTCTGCTGCGTGAAGGCCGACGCGAGCTCATCCGTGACGGTCTCCATGAATCGAGGCCGCAACATTTCCGCAAAGTCGTCGTGGATTTCCATCTGGTCATCGACGATCAACACGCGACGGTTTTTGAGATTACTGAAATCCATCGAATACCTCTGCATCGTTGTCCTGCGTTTCATATCGTTAGAACTGCACCATCAGTTCCAGGATTCGGCGATGGCGCACAATCTAACGCTGTGTCCCATTACACTTGACTGTCGACGGCGATTCAAGAAAGCGAATCTCCGTCCTCAGCCTCGGACCCCGGCACCACCGAAGAAAGCCGCAGCTTGACGCGCATGGTGGTTCCCTTGCCGCAGCCTGCGCTTATCGGGTAAATTTGCCCGCCTGAACCGATTATAAAATTCGCGATTGAGTGAAGACCCAGCCCGCTTCCCACCTCTTTCGTCGTATATCCAGCTGCGAAGATGATCTTGAGGCGCTTTTCTTCGATACCGATGCCGTTGTCGATCACATCGATGACAAGGTATTCGTTCTGCACGTAGGACCGGATGTGAATGCTGGGTTTCGACTTGAGTCCGCCCGTCTTCTCGAGTTCGTCGATGGCTTCAATGGCGTTCTTGATAAGATTGACCAGCATCTGATGAAACTTGCTCTCCTGGATGCGAATCTCGTGCGGGGCATTCAGGCAGTCGACCTCAACCCGGACTCCTCTCTTGCCGAGCGAATCCTGGAGCAGCTTGGTGGCGTCGGATATGGCCTTTCCAATGCTGATGTCTTTTCGCGCAAGGGCGCCCGTGTCGATCGTTCGCTGGGTTCGGATGATATCGACGATGTGCGCCACACGGCTCTCCACGCGTTCGACCGTCTGGGTCAGCTGCGCGTTTTGCTCGGCAAAGTCCTGGGCGAGACCCAGGATGAACGGCATCACTTTCTGGCCCTGCGGGTCCGTACTCAGATAGGAAATCCAGTCGTCTCGATGTTCCTCTATGGCCGCTGCAAGCGCAGACAGGCGGTATACCAGCGCGTTTCGCGACAATTCCACCTGAATCGTGCCCAGGCCCGTGGCGACGCTGTTGATCGCGTTTCCGATGTTATGGAGGATCGTATCCACAATCTCCAGCCTTCCCTGCGCGAACGCCTGAGAAAGGGCTTCTTCCGCGAGTCGGCGCTCGGTGACGTCCCTGAATACGATCACGCCGCCCTTGGCGACACCTGACTCCTCCTGGAGGGGTCTTCCGCTGACGCTTATGTAGACACCTTCCGGCACGTTCGGATTGCGGATGAACATCTCCACTTCATCCGAGGGTTCGCCCTGGATGGCGCGAACGAGCGGAAGTTCGTCGATTGGATACGGCGTTTCCCGATCGGGAAAGAAAATGCCGTATTGGTCCGTCCATTGATCGGGGCCCGTGTCCGTCATGCCGATTCCGACTATCCGCTCCGCACTGGGATTGAAGATCGTGAAGTTCCCGTTTTCGTCGGCCACCACCACGCCGTCACTGATGCTGTTGAATATGGTCTCCATGGCGTGAGTCTGCATTCGCAAGTCTTCGGCCGTCTGTTTCAGATTGGCCTCCGCATTCCGGATCCTGCTTATGTCTCGAAGTGTGATCACGCCGCCTTTGACTCTGTCTGTTTCATCCCGAAGGGGCCTCCCGTTGACGCTGACGTAAACCCCGTCCGGGCGTTCGCTGTTGCGAACGAATAGCTCGACGTCGTCTGAAGACTCACCGCGGACAGCACGAGTGAGGGGAAGCTCTTCTGTCGGATACAGCGTTTCCGAGTCCGGATAGAAAAGGCCGTATAACTGGGACCGGCTGGAAAAGTCAGCGTCCGGAACCTGCATTCCAAGGATGTTCCTGGCGCCGGGGCTGAAAATCAGGTAATCTCCGGCGTCGTCGACGACGATGACGCCGTCGCTGACACTGTTGAAGACCGTTTCCATGAGATGCGTCTGTTCCTGAAGGCCGCGGACGGTTTTCTTTAACTTCGATTCGGTCGCCTTCTGTACGGTGACGTCGCGGAGTACGATGACCCCACCCTCGATCTCGCCGGAATCGTCCTGAAGCGGTCTTCCGCTCACGCTGATGTAGACCCCGTCCGGTCTTTCCTGATTGCGGATGAACAACTCGACGTCGTCGGTTGTCTCGCCGTGCATGGCGCGCATGAGCGGGAGTTCTTCCGATGGAACGGGGGTCACCTTGTCCGGATAAAACGTTCCGTACGTCTCGGACCATTCATCAGCCGGTGATTCCGTCGGTCCCATGCCGACAATGTCTTGGGCTTTGGGATTGACGAACAGGAATTCACCATCCGTACCGGTCACGACCACGCCGTCGCTGACGCTTCTGAATACCGTTTCCATAAGCAGGGCCTGTTTCTTCAGCTGGCCGATGTTTTCCAAAAGTGCTGCTTCCTGCTCCTTATGCTTGGTGATATCGCTAAACACAACCACAGCGGCTTTGACTTTTTCGCCAGTACCGTTGGTGCCTCGTATGAATCGGCCCTTCGCGCTGACGTAGGTACCGCCCGGCTTTTTCTCATTGCGCACGAAATATTCCAGATTGTTCGTGTTTTCTCCCTGCAGAGCGCGCACGAGGGGAAGTTGTTCGGTTGGAACGCGGGTTTCCTTATCCAGATAGAAGGCGCCGTACGTGTCCGACCATTCATCGGGCGTCGCATCCATCAGGCCCATGCCCAGAATGCGCTCCGCGCTGGGGTTGAACAGGAGCAGTTTGCCGTCCGCATCGGCGACCGCCACGCCCTCATCCATATTGTCGAATACAGTCTCCATCAGCTGGCTTCGGTCGTGCAGTTCGGAGACCGTCTGTTCCAGTCGGGCTTCGGTTTCGGTGATTTGTTCCAGTGCGCGCTCAAGTTGTCTCCGCTCGTTTTCGAGCTGTTCGTTGTTGGCCAAAAGGTGGTCATACAGGCGTTGGCTGGAAGATTCGTGGCCCCACGCGATGATGTAAACGAAGACAAACCCGACGAGGAACCTGATAACTTGCTCGGTTTCGTAGACGAACGTGCCGGCCAGCCCCGGCACCAGCAACAACACGGCCGCTACAAGAGAGAAGATACCTGTCAGGATTCCGCCCTCGCGTCTGCCCAGAAAAAAGAAAAACAGCAAGGGCATCAGGATGTGAAAATAGAGGTAGTTATGTGTAAACGCGGAAAGCCAAAGCAGCCCGATCCCGACTCCCAACAGCACGACGCGATAGGATTTTCGAGCTTCCACGCCCAGCAGGAGTCCGGCCAGACCGCCAGCCACGAGCAACGTCATGACACTGTGGGTCGACATCGCCAGTACCTCGCCGCTCAGATAGTTGCGAATTGTATAGCCGACAAGGACCATCAATCCGACCGTGCAGGTGACAACGAAAACCTGTCTCCTGTGACGGGCTTGCGCGTTCCTGGAATCCATTTGTGACTTCCTCCGCAGTCCGGCTTGCGCCGGACGACTCTCCTGTCCTGTAAATTCCTCACTATGCCGCAACTGATATCCTGCACCGAATACCAGGTTCAGCGGACTACACGCCAACCGAGTTGGAGGCTTTTACGAGTCATTTAATGGTAGGGTGATAACTTAACCAATTGTTGTTGATTTTGTATTGAATTATTGGGCATTTCTAATGATTTTATAATGAATTTTAACTTATTTTGAATACGAAGGTCCGAAATCCGCGAAATGCAGATACAAATGACGGCCCTTGATCTGTAATATCGTGATTACAAACAGACCGGGTGGGATGGCCGGGACACGGAGTGAGGGGCCAGGAATCGATCGTCAAAGGCTGTGGGAAAGAGGTGGCGTGTATGTGCGATCGGCCGCGTGCATCTCGGCGGAGTGGACATCGCACGGAGAGGAAGTCTGAAATTTGAGGATGGCGCAAAAGGGGGTAGGTACAGGGGCTTGTTTGCTTAGCAGGACATCATCGGCAACTTCAATCCCGTATGGACCATCCGGAACTGTGATTCACTCAAATGTCGTCATCACCGGAATTCAAGAAACCCTCCCCGGGCCCTTCGGCCCATTCTTCGTACTTCGATCGTTTTATTCTATGCCTCCCACAGATCCTGTTTTCGGGGCCGGTGCTGGCAAACATTCTCCCGCACCTCAGGCATTTTCGCGTCTTACATTGATCGCTGGCAATGTAATCTCTGCCGCGGTAGGTTGGACGGTTCATACCAGGGGTCCCAACTCAATACGCCTGCAGCGTTAACAGTTGCGCCGGTCACGCCGTTGTTATTCGTTGCCAACCTCCACCGTACGCTTAAATGTAGCCACGAAGACGCTTGTTTGGTAGCGGCCGATTCTCGCAAGAAAGCCGAGGCGCAGACCGACGGGAGACCAGGCCGGCCGAAAGGGATAGTAGTCGATGCCATTCTGGTTGGACACGCCCGTTCGGTTACTCCCGTCCGATCCCATCACGTAGATATGGTCACGGTTTTTGGTAAAAGCGATGTACCGGCCGTCGTGAGACCAGGTGACCGGAAACATGTCGGAAGCATATTGGGGGCTCAGGCTGCGCGGGTCGCTTCCGTCCGATCCCATCACGTAGATATCATATTCTTCGCGCCTGCCGGGGGTGGACTGAAAGGCGATGTACCGGCCGTCAGGCGACCAGGCAGGCGTATAATTAGAATGGTAACTCAAATTTGGGTGGTAGAAGGCATCGCTGGTCAGGCGGTGCAGGTTGCTCCCGTCCGATTCCATCACGAAGATGTCATGCATGAAAGGATCGTTGTGACGGTTCGAATAAAAGGCGATGCGCCTGCCGTCGGGAGACCAGGCAGGCGAAACGTCGACGCCTTCGTGGTTGGACAGGTTACGTGGGTTGCTGCCGTCCGAATTCATCACGTAGATCTCCGCGTTGCCGTCACGAGTCGATACAAAGGCGATATGTTCGCTGTCAGGAGACCACGTGGGCGGAAAATTGTATGCACGGGTGTCGGTCAGGTTTCGCGGGATGTCGCCGTCTGAGCCAATAACCCAGATATCAATATGCGCTCTGGAAAAATCAGCCGTAACATTAGTCGCAACGTCTCCCACCCCGAAGGCGATGTGCCGGCCATCGGGCGACCAGGCGGGATTGGCAATTCCCTCTCGTCTGCTTATTTTATCGGTCCGTAGACCGCGCAGGTTGCTTCCGTCCGATCCAACGACCTGGATCCTGTGGCTGTCGTCGCGTGTGGAAGCGAACGCGATGTGCCGGCCGTCGGGAGACCAGGTAAATCCAAAATCCCTCGCCCCCGGAAAGCCGGTCAGGTTGCGAATGGATTCAACCACAAGCGGAGGTCCACCGACAGAAGTCGTCCCTACGTCTATGTTCGTAAACGTGGGGCCTACGGACTCCCACTTGCAGATGCCGATCACATTGAACCAGGCGTCCCACTCGACAAAACGTATCGCGCGCGCCTTCAGCCGCGTTGCACCCTCCTTTCTTCCCGTCAACTGAGCATTGCTTATATCATAAGCGGCAACCGCCTCGTCCTCGACCTCCACCGGATTGTAGAACGTCACGTCAATACCGGCCCGTTCGAGCAGATACTCGATCGCGTCCGCAGTCTCCTTGCCAGGTAGCGTCGGTATAACCTGCAGCAAATCGAACACACTGAGTCTATACACCGACATATCCAATCGCACATCCTTGAGTGCGGGGCTAATCGTCTCGCCGCGCCTGACCCAATCGAATCCCTTCATACCCGCAGCTGACAGGATGTCTGAGACGAAACCGACGATTTCCTTCGCCGCCGCTTCCGACACCTTGGGTATCTTAAGGTAATTTTCCAGTAATTTCTCTACGGCCTTCTCCAGTGCCTCGCCTCCGAGCGCGCTTATCGCGTCGCTCTCAGTGACGAAGTCCCCGAAATACGCCACCCTGGAGGTGCCCTCTACCGGCACAGGCGTTGGCGTTATCTCTATTCTCAGGTTCTGGAGATCCGTTGGAAAAATCGCGTCGATGACCGCTTTCGTCGCGCCGCTAATGGCGTCGATGGCCGCCAGAATAGGGACCAGAGTCTGCCCGCCCGGTACCACAGCCGCAATAACCGTAGCCAGCCCGGTCGCAGCACTCGCGTTCCCCATCAGAAAGCTAACGACGTCCGCATTGAACAACTCCTGATGACGCAAAGCGGCGCCCTCTTCAGCCGCCTTCGACGCGCTCAGGCTGATTTTCCCGACTCCCTGCAGAATCCCCAACGCCCCGCTGTTGTCCAGAAGATGTACAAGCAACGCCGCGTCCTCCGGCGGCAGCGCCTCGATCCGCTCGCCGAGAACGCCCCAAGCCGCGTTCAACTTGTCCATCTCACTGTTGATAAGAGCCGCGTCCACCGCGCTGAATATGCTATCGGGCGCGGTCAGCGGCGCCAGCACGTTCCCGATGCCCGCCCCGATCCCTTCCACTGACCTCGTCAGTTGACCGGCGCTCATCCTTGGTTCCGGCAGTTCCAGCACCCTAAACGACGCTGGCTCGGATTCCCGGCCCGACGCATCAACCACGCTCACCTGCACCGCGGCAGCAGGCAACACTGGCACCATGGACGTAATCCGTTCCGCGTTTTGCGGATACGCCGGCAACAGGACTGTGCCGAATTTAACCTCGTACGCCTTGTCGGCGTCAAACTGCCCCACGAGCTGAATCAGCGTTCCAGGCATCCCTTCCGCCGGCGTGACCTCATTGAGTGCCAATGCGGCTACGGGCACGGTCTGGCCGAAAAGCCGCGCAAACGAGAGGAAATCCGAAAATCCTACTTCGCCGCTGCCGTCGAGATCGTAAATCCTCTCGAACCCGCTGTCACCCTCACGCGTATCGAACTTTGCCGCAAACAACACGAAGTCCTGAAAATCGACTTCGCCGTTTCCGTCAAAATCCGCGTCCGCCGCTGCCTGAGCATACAATAGCCCGGCGCCCGCGAGTAACGCGCTCGAAACTGCGAGCAGTCCGATAACCATCTGTCTGCGAGCCTTCATGGCGAACCCCCCAGTCGTTGTCGAATACCCCTTTAGCCCTGAGCGACTCTTAATACGCAGCCCTCGACGGGCGGAAGATGTGGGGCGAATCGGATCCCGAGCTCCAGGGCTTCTGTCGATGCAAATGATACGGAGCACATATCGACGGCGCCTCGACTTGAATCGAGACGTCGTTGTTCCTCCTTGCGTCATTCACAAGTGAAGGTATTATCGCTCCGGCAATCAGGCCCGGGGGTCCCACGAACGCCGTCCAATTGAGGCGGAAGGCGGGCGCCCCACTCCTTATGTCTTATTGCCCAACCGATATACTCACATCTATCGGCGATACTCTCAATCGCGCCCGCCAACCGATGCGCCAACAGAAGCAGGTAAACGGCAGTTCTCGTGAAAACTGCCAGACAAAGAAGAACGAAGAGATCGATCCACACGGCAGTTTGTGAGATAGCCTATTCTCCGTCTTTCCCGGTTGGATGCAATATCCGTCTTTCGAAGATCCGGAACTCCAAGGACTTGAGGTCTAAATTCAGGCGGCCGGGTTTTTTGTATTCGCGGCAGCAATCTCGCCCTGGACGTGTATGATCCACCGCTCAATCGCCGTGGACGCACTGACAGAATGTCCGCGTCGGCGACCACGCATTGCATTGTGAAACACAGCGCATTTTGGACGACGGAAGTCATGTGTCGTGAATTCGACGATCAAGATCGAATAAATATAACGAAATATTGTTGAATTAACGTTGAATTTAAGCGCAATTTTGATGATTTAATGATGAATTCCGGTGCGATCCGGGCCGGCGATCAGGAAAAGTGACCCATTGAAGGCGTTCAAGGCGTTGACCCGGCGCGTTTGGTGCGGTCGTACGCCAGCCGGGGCGCCCCGGCCACTCTCGAATCCTATAATCGACGGGATTCGGATAGCAGGATGCGGTGTATGCGATGAGAATTCGTGAAGGGTGGGGAATGTGTTGACGACAATTAGGAAGGGTTAGACTGAGGGGTGGATGGAGACGCAAATCGCGGGCGGGCGGGGGTGACTCGGAGACGGCCTGGTACGGCCGGGAAACGAGCTATCTTGCGCCTCGTGTAGCCAGCGCGTCTTCGAAGTGGCGGATTGCGCCCACGAATTGGTCGCGGCTGCCCGGATTGCAGAACCCGATGACGCGGCGTTGTATTCGGTGAGCGAATCGGCCTGCACGGGCTTTCCCGACCTGGGGCGGGAACGGTAAGCGTGGCTAATCTAAGCGACGACTGTCTGACTATACAAATGATGCACTCGGAAACCTCTCTCTGGTCCGCGTACGGTCATCTTCTCGAATCACCACTGCGAAAATGCAAGCCAGACGAGGAAGAAAGCCAAACCCACTCCAAATCCAACGCCCCCCACAAATGCGGCTAAGTCGTTAGCGTCACGATATTCAATACCGACGATGTCGGCATATGGCAACGTGAACGGCTTTTTTTCAGCATTGCGGACATAGAACGCAACTGGAGTGACTGTCAGCGACGTTTGACCGATTTCTTCCACAATACCCTCAAAGACTTGACCTTTGATCGGGGCAGTGGTGCCCTGGCGAATTCTTATTCTAACGTGCATACCCTCTTTAAGTTTGCCCAAAGCCTGGTCACCTATTGAAGGCTGATCGTTATCCTGAGAGTATTCGTTCGCGCGAGACAGGGGTCGGTTTGTAGCACATTCCACCGTCTGGAACAGAATCGCTGAGATCAGGATGATACTAACGGTGCGCACCATGCTATATCCTCCTCAGTTATCCGGAGCGCGGTAGGTCTGATCCAGGCCACAGAGGCGGACTGCCCTGGTGACGAATCGGGAATTCCGTATGAATGCTCGTGGGGTGGACGCGACTGGCGTTCCGTAGACACGGCCTGACATCAGAGGCGCAGGAGATATCCTTGTCAGTCCAATGTGATTCCGGATAGTCCATATCCAATGAGCAACAGCCCCAATATAACTCCGGCTACAACACCCCCAAAAGCAGGCAGATTGCCTTCCGATTCACGATATTCGATGCTCTCGATGTCAGAATAAAGCAACGTTAGCTTTCGACCGGCGTTGCTGGGGGCATTAAACGTCATCGGGATTATCGTCAGCGTTGTTGGACCGACCTTTTCGACGATGCACTCGATTACTCGACCATTGATCGGTGCACGGGCTTCCGGGCGGATTTTTATCGTTGCGCGCATGCCCTTCTTGAGTTTCCCTGGAAATTGACCCTGTATCAAAGTCTGTTTGCCATCCTCGGGCACGTCGTTCAAGTGAGCAATGGGTCGCCAGGTGCTGCATCCGACCGTCTGTAACGCAATCGCTACGATCAGCACGATACTGATGGCACGTGTCATTTCGAAGCTTCCTCCCATATTCGGACCGCAATGAAATTGTCCAAGTTGACAGTAGTGGTTATCTTTCAAGCAATCAGAAACCAGGAAATCATCCTCTCGGGTTGGTCCCGATTGCCGTTGGATGCCATGAACTGTACTTCTGGAGTTCTGGTCAGTCGAACAGTTATTCAGAAAATGCACGTGCGCATGCGATAGCAAACAACACGAGGGCTAACGTGGCTCCGGCTGTCAGCCCGACAATAAGGGTCGTCAGCCCACGTTCAAATTGCCTGTATTCGATGCGCACAATGTCTGAAAAATGCAGTGTGAACTCCCTCTTGACAGTACCACGGACATGGTCCGTAATGGGGATCAACGTCAGCGAGGTTATCCCGACTTCCTCAACAATACATTCGAGAACCCGGTCTTTGATCGGCACTGAGGTACCCTCGCGGATTCTTATCCTTACAGCCATACCTTCCCTAAGTTTCCCCTGTACCTCGTCCCGCATCGACGCCTGTCTGTCTTCCTCCGTGACCTCGCCCGCGCGAGCCAGGGGTTTCCAGGTACTGCATCCCACAGTTTGCAGCGCAATCGCTACGATCAGGAAGATACTGATGGCGCGCATCATTCTGTTGTTTCCTCAGTTCGTAGCAGCCCGTTTTTGAATTTACTACCCTCTACTTATCCATGCCTTTCCGGTTTTTCTTCCTTCTTCGTTTTTCCTTCTTCCTTCATTCCTTTCCCCCTCGATCCCGCGCACCGGAAACGTCTCCCTGAAATTCTGAAACTCCATCCACGCATGGTCCGCCGCGTATCCGTTCGGGACCGCATCTGTCCTTTCGGGACGTTTATAGACCACGCGGACGTCAAGCGTTACAGGTTCGTCCACCCTGAGCCCATCCGTCTCCCACGCGAAATCCCACGCCGGGCTGCTCTGCCCCGGCAGCAGCGACTGCCCCGCACCTGAGGGCGAGATGAAGAACCGGAAGCCGGAATAATCGTCCGCCATAATCTGGAACATCATCCCGCGGATCATTCCGAAATAGAAGGGATAGTCGAAGGTACGTCCGGAATCCGAGTGGCTGAAATTCCGCTCTCCGTCGAGAAACGCGGTGGCCGGCTCCTGTCCCCAGGGTTCCCGATCGGCCGCGTTCAGATCAGTAGGAAAGACCATTGCGCCCTGACCGTGAACCGGATTGAAGTAGTACGTCCACAGGCCCTTTTCGATGAAGTGAATGCCCTTTTCCGCCGGGGAGTTTACGTAACAGCACCAGCTGAATGACGTGCGGTCCTGCGGCCGGTGTCCTGAAAGGGCGGTTGCCGTCATCTCGTAGTCGATGTAGTGCGGCGCCACCAGGCGATAGGTCCCCCGCGTTTCCACGTGGTTGTTCGCCACGCACGCCTCCTTGAACAACTCGACAGATGTGTCGTCCAGTCGCCGCACCGATGGCCGCGTACCCCGGTGGTGGCCGAAGAGCAGAATCCCGTTGCCCTGAGACACCGCTGTATGCCTGTCGTTGATGGACGTCAGAAACCAGACCCCGCTGTGTTCGTCCCGTCCTCCGCCGTGGTCCGTATCGTCCCCCACAATCGCCCGCAACTGTCCCGCTGATATGAAATAGCAGTGTTCACTCACGTCACTCTCCCTGTTGGTGAAGGAAGAAGGATGAAGGAAAAAGGAAGAAGGAAATAGCGGGTACCGCGAGGCGCCGGATCGATTAGACTCGATCCGTCAAGAGAATCGCGGACCGGGTTGGACGCCAATCGCACGATCCGACACCTCCTAAAACGGATACGTTGCGAAGGCAGATACGCTTCCGTTTCTCCGCGGCGCCAGGCCGACTGAAAAACCGGGTTCGTCAGGCAGTCCCCGTGAAATCTCGGACGCGATTGTTGCAGCAAGGGTCGTTATCGAAATATACCCGAGCCACGCCACCACCGGTCCCTCGTAGCCATCCAGATCGCTCAGATGAACCGCGGAGGAAACAGCAGCGCACCCGAGCAGGCTTCCTGCGAAAGTATGTTTGTATTGTGCGGGAGGATCCACTTTGTTGACGACCCAGCCCGTTGCGGCGGCATGAAGAATGGCGGCCGGGATAACAAAAAGAAGACGGGAAGCGTTGTGCAGATAGAGCTCCGGGTGGAAACTCAGGGCCGCTGGCGCAGCCGTAACGGCGCCGAGTGCCGACCCGAAAATCAGCTTCATGGCAACGCGGGCCCGGCCCTCAACCTTGTGCCCATTGGAGTAACCGAAGTAGGTCCTCGTCCGTCCCAAAGTCTGGAGGTCTTGTCGATCCCTGGCCACAATGACGGTCTCGACGTCGCGATATGCGATTTCCAGATTTTCCGGGTGCGCCCACGTGGCCTTGCCTCCCACCCGGTACTGAATCACCACTCTATCGCCGTACGTGCCTATGATTCTTCCGACGGCTTTTCGTTTTCTGCCATGGGAATTGTAGACAACGTGAACGTGTAGCCCGTCCTCGAGCATCGAAGGGTTCAGGTCCCAGCGCGACATTTGGACGATGCCGCGTTCGGACCACTTCTGCCACCTATTCACCGCCTGTACGGTCCTGGAGAATGCGATAGTGTCAATTTCCGCAGTGCCTATTTTCAACGTAACCGGGAGTTCAGCCCCGGATTCGACTATGATGCCATCCGGACGCATTTCCAGAACCTCTCCGGATGCCGTCCTCTTGAACCCCTTCCACGTGTAGACAAAGTGCGCGTACGATCCCGTCGCGAGTTTCGTCAGGTCGAGATCTTCGCGGGTCATGATGGTGATCTTCTCCGCCGCCAGTCTCGCATCCAGCCACGATTCGAAGGCAAGCCGGTCTTCGGCGACGGCCAGAATGTCAATGTCGCCAAACGATATTTTTCGTGTTTCCAATGGCTCGGCCTCGGATTCGATCACGATGCCATCCGGGTCGATTCGCACAATTCGACCCCACGCTGACCCCTCGATGCCTTCCGATTTGTAGGCCACGTACGCGTAGATTTGCGTCTCCAATTCTGCGGGGTCCACTTCTCCGCGCGACATCACAATGACGCCCCCGCTCCCGGACTTTTTTTCGGCGATTGAAGCGGATGGCGCGGCAACGGACATCAGGATGACTGAGATCAATGTAAGGACGGTGGACTTCATGGATATACCTCCTGAGATAAGTCCGGCACTAATGCGCCAAATAAAGAAAGATTATCGTATCTCTTGTCAGATCTGATGTAAGTACTCGCTGATCCCTGGAGACGATGACGGTCTGAATGTCGCCGAATGTTATTTCAAGCCTTTGCCGGCGCGCGAACGAGTTCTTGCCTCCAACACGCTGTTGAATCACGATTCTATCGGTATACTTGTCAACGATCCTTCCGGCCGCCTCTCGTTTTTGGCCGCCGGAATTGTAGACAACGTGAACGTGTAGCCCTTCCTCGAGCATCGAAGGATTCAAATCCCAGCGCGACATTTGGACGATGCCGCGCTCGGACCACTTCCGCCAGCGCGCCACGGCCTGCAGGGAATTGGCAAATGCGAGTGTGTCGATCTCGGGGGCCGCAATCTTCGCCGTCTCAGTCTGCTCAGTCCCGGATAGGACCAGAATGCCATGCGACGCTACCTCCAGGACCCTTCCGAATGACGCCCTCTTGAACCCCTTCCACGTGTAGACAGAGTGCGCGTACGATCCCGTCGCGAGTTTCGTCAGGTCGAGATCTTCGCGGGTCATGATGGTGATCTTCTCCGCCGCCAGTCTCGCATCCAGCCACGATTCGAAGGCAAGCCGGTCTTCGGCGACGGCCAGAATGTCAATGTCGCCAAACGATATTTTTCGTGTTTCCAATGGCTCGGCCTCGGATTCGATCACGATGCCATCCGGGTCGATTCGCACAATTCGACCCCACGCTGACCCCTCGATGCCTTCCGATTTGTAGGCCACGTACGCGTAGATTTGCGTCTCCAATTCTGCGGGGTCCACTTCTCCGCGCGACATCACAATGACGCCCCCGCTCCCGGACTTTTTTTCGGCGATTGAAGCGGATGGCGCGGCAACGGACATCAGGATGACTGCGATGAGCGCAAGTGCGGCTGGTTTCATGGATACGCCTTCTTGAAATACTCTCTGTACTGTCCTTCACGATGAAAGTAAGAAGGAAAAAGGAAGAAGGAAGAAAAAAACGGTTGCCGTGAGGCGCCGGATTGGCAAGTTCCGGATCGCGCCTATCGCTTCTGGTTTATTCTCCCGGTATTTCTTCACTCCGCCTCTCCGGTTTTTTTCACGTCTCACGTCTGACCTCTTTTATACGTGTAGCATATCGCCTTCGAAAACAAACTTATGCGCGGACTCTTCGACTGTCTGCCTCGTCAACATAGCAGGATCGGCAAACGTGCTGCCTCTCAGGTATCAACACGTGCAAATCGTTCTCTGATGATTCCATGCCGCAGTAGATACTTCGTCGGCCTGGCGGCCCCTTCCACTGGCTCAGGGCAAGTCCTCAGGGTGACAATCTCGGCAAACGTGTGGCGGATGCGTTTCGCCGACGTCGCGCCCAGGCCTCCTCAGGATGACAGTTTGTGCCGACACGTGGCCGACGCGTTTCGCCAATGGTTATTGAAAGCCCTGTAATTCTGAGCCGATCAAAGAATCTCCCGTCTCCCCGCATATTGGCGTTTTGCCAACCGGTTTACGATTTATCGGAAAGGAGAGAGCGACACTCGCCCGCCCTGGCAAACGCCTAAAAATCGAACCTCAACGCGGCGGCGACGCCTCTGTCATGGGTGATTGCGGCGCTCGGTCTGAGCCGGTACGGGGACACTGCCATCCATTGGTCGGATTTGGTAATGACACCAAGGACAGCGGAAGTCAGAAAAATCGCCGCCGTTGTAGACCGGAGATTAAGTATATTCGCTTCGTCAAGCAAAACACCGGGGAATAAATAAGCGCCCGTGAGAACAATACCGGTCATTATCCCTTTTGCCGTGTTTCTGGTTCGTTTGATGCTGACTTCGAAATTCTCAACCAGTGACAAGGGCATTCGCTCTTCCTGACCCCGTTCGGTTCGGACGATAAGTGTGTCTTGAGTCGTGCGGATAAACCTGCCGATAATAGGCCCCTTGGAGATCAGTGGCGCTTCGACCCGAACTCTGGTCAGTTTTTCGTGAGACCAAATGTCACGAACGCGATGGTCCTTCGATTCTTGCTTGAAACCGCTGCCGCCGGTGGATGGCGGAGAATTACCGGCCCCCACATTGTGTTCGACTCGGGCAACGTGCCGTCGTTCAAATGCACGGGAGAGACCTGGCGATAGAATCAGAAATAACAAGCTCGCGATTAACATCGCTGCGGTCGACTTCATTGATGCACCTCGATTGTTGACGCATCTGCTATTCTTAGTTTTCACTTGTGAACAAGACGCTGGAGGGAGAGGGTAGGGGGCGACCCGTTGTTTCGGGGCACCAGTCGCCTAAAACTTAAGAGATACCGCGGCTCCAATTCCTTTATTTGCGGTCGTGACGACGCTCATGTCGATGCCCTTTAACGGGACTTCGACCCATTTTTCGGTCTTAATCGAATACCCAATGAGAGTCGAACAGACGAATATCGGAAAAGATACAATTGCAGCTGCATATGTTGTGACAAACCACTCATATCCCTCGGAGCGGGAGTCCGTTGCGTCAGCACTGACGGCCAGAAGCAGGACGCCCAGTCCGAGAAGTGATCCGATTGCCATACCCTTATTTGTATTTCGATAACGACCGACATTTATCTGAAAATCGTCAATCGAAGAAATGGGTACCCTGAAGACTTCTTGACTGGATAGGCCGGCGCCGACGACGAGGGTATCCTGCCTAACTTCATGCACCCTTCCAACAACCGATTTCGCCTCAGTCGCAATATTCGCGAACCTCGACGCGTTGAATCGGATCCTGGGATTCAACGGGAGATGTCGTATGACTTGCCTCGCATTTTTTAGCTCGGTAATGTCTCCCCGTTTTTCGGCGGCAACGATGATGATTATGTCTTCCTGTGCGATTTTACCGTCTGCCCAGAATTGGTCGCCACCCGCGTAACTGGATCGAACTACCAGAAGCTCCTCTTCAAGGCCGGTTATTTCGGTCAGTTCGGCTCTCGTCCCATTCTCGAATTTATAGACTACGTACGCATGCCAACCGTTTTTGAGCTTCAACAGGTCGAGATTACTCTGGGACATAACGACGAAACGACCTTGCGCACGCCTTTGCCATCGCTCCAGTGCTCGTCGGTCCTTTGAAACCACAATCGTGTCCATGTCGGCATATAGTACGTTCTCTTTTTTCGGAATTCCTGCCGTGGCCTTAATCCCAATTCCGTCCGGGTATTTCTCGAAGATTACGCCGGTTGCGGTGCCGGAAGTTACTTCCGTTGTCTGGATCACGTACGCGTACGTGCCCTTCTCTATCTTGGAGAGGTCCAACTGTCGACGTGACATCACCCTGACATCCATCTCATAAAGCGATCGGATAACCCTTGCCGCATTCTCCGCAGCGCGATGTTCGTCCAACGGAGAAATAATGCCGTCAATCTGCTTTTCCTGGTCCTTTTTTTCCGCAGTCGAAATGCCCGGCGCCAGGATCTGAAACAGAAGTGTCGCGATCAATGCCACGGCGATTGGCTTCATGGATTCACCCCGCTGAAATGCGCTTTGTTCTGTCGTTCTTCAAGAAGGAAAGAATAAAGAGAGTAAATGGCAGAGGAAAACATGGTTTTGTCGAGGCGCAAGACACGAGCGTTCTCGCTCGCTCCTTTCGTTTTGGATTTCTCCCGCGTCCTGCGTCTTGCCAACTGGATTGACGATCTACCGGCATAGTAACCGCGACATCCCGTCGCCCTGGCAGACGCCTAAAAGTTGAACGACACCGCCGCTCGCAGACCGGTGTTTCTTGCTGGCGCAATGCTCAGATTCAGGCGTGGAGGTGATACTTTTACCCATCTTTCAGTTCGTGTAGCGGCCCCAATAAGTGTTGAACCAAGAAAAATAAGTGGAAATACATAGGTTGCTGTAATTGCTGTGGCTAGACCCCGCAGTTTATAGTCGTCTGCCCGCAGGTCTGACAACGCGACTGGAGCAAGGATGGCGAGTCCCAAAACAAGACCAATTCTCATACCCTTTCCTGCATTGCGAAAGCGTCCTATGCTCACTTCGAAATTGTCGACTGAAGAGAGTGGAACCCGTTCGAATCCGCGACCGGTTACCAATACCAGGGTGTCCCGGTCCACACCGAAGAACCTGCCGATGATGCGCCTTCTCGAAAACGATCGCGCCTTCACGCGCACAGGGGGATGCTTTTCCCGTAACCACCTTTCCATATCACTCCTGTATTCGGCAAAAACCAGCGTGTCGATGTGGCTAATTGCAATCTTCCAGGTCAGCAGGGGACTCGATTGAATATCGATCCGATCTGCTTCTATGTTTACGATTTCGCCACTTACGATTTTCCTGACACCCTTGGTCCTATAAACAATGGTCGCATGCCGTCCGGTCTTCAGTCTCCCCAGGTCGAAATCCTCGCTCGCGATAGTTTCCACGACGGTCTCGTCGAGGCGTACTATGGCCTGTCTCGCCTTCAGCCAACGTTCGATGTTTCGTCGGTCCTTATAGGTAACCAGCGTCTCTATTTTGTCATGCGGAATTTTCCAACTCCAGGGCGTTGACCCGGATCGGATAACGAAGTAACCCGGTCGCTTAATCTCGATCTTGCCAGTTGCGATCCTTCTGCCGTCTTCATTTGCGTAAACGACGTGCGCATGCCATCCCTTCTTGATCCTCTTCGGATCGAGGTCCGGTCGTGACACATAGGATACAACATCCTCAGGGAGCCTATGGATGGTCGGCAGGGCATTGGTCTCCAGCCACCTCTCGATTTTCTTCCTGTGTTTGTACGTGACGATCGCTTCGATGTCATTGTAACGTATTTCCCATCGTCTCCAGGGTTCCGGCACAGAATTAACGGCAACGCTATCCGAATCCTTTCTTGCAATTCTTCCAATTGCGATTGTCCTGACGCCGTCAATCTTGTAGACCACGGTCGCATGCCAACCTGGTTTAAGTTTCGAGTGATCCAGATCCTCTTGTGACATCACAATGAAATCTTTCTCAAAGGACCGTCTGAGGGCCCGCTCCACAATTTCTGCGGCCGTGTCCTCGCTCGACGGTATCGGTTTTTCCCTATCTCCGGCGGTTGAGTATAGTCCAGCCCGTTCTGTCCTATCTACAGACAGTTGCCCTGATGCATAGGAGATACCTGGCGAGAGAATTTCAAACAGCAGGCTTGCCACTAATATTATGGAGGTTGACTTCATCGATACGCCTCGCTGGAAAACTCTTCGCATTGTCCGTGTTGATGCCGGTTAGAAGGAAGAAGGAAGGATGGAGCGCCTTGTTCGATGACTATCCTTACTGTCTTACTCCAAAAAGATAAAAAAAGGTATATAAAAGTAAGAGAAAAGCGCGGTTTTGTTGAGGCGCAAGACGCGCGACAGCCATGCGCCCTGGCAGACGCCTAGAAGTTAAACGATACCGCGGCTCGAAGTCCTTTATCCCTTGTCGGCGTGATGCTCAGATTGATCCGTGAAGGTGAGACTTCGACCCATTTTTCGCTAACTGTCCTGGCGCCGACCAGAGTACCGCAGACTGTCGCGAGAGGCACAACCAGAATGGCGTAGAAGAACCGGTCGGCGCGGTCCTTTTCTCCAACTTCCCCTCTTCTTTCGTCGTCAAATACACCATATGGATATAGCAGGAATGCAGCGCCAAGTCCTGCAAGAGCCCCAAAGGCCATACCCTTGATGGTGTTTCGATGACGACCCATGCTTACCTCCAGATCCTTGACTGAAGCACGGGGGATCCGTTCGGTACCGCGTTCGGACAGGATCTCGAGTGTGTCATGGACGGAACCTGCCAACCTGCCGATCATCCATTCCGGCGATATCGACGGCGCCATCAACCGCACCCTGCGACCCTGTAGTTCACGGTAGGCATTCAGCGTCCGGCTGTCGGGACCGATGTCTTCGCCCCGATGTTCTGTGGCGGCCTGTGCAACGGACGGGATAATCGCACTGAACACCATTGTCACGGTCAGAATGAGTGCGGTAATCTTCACGATCTTCCTCCACCCGATTAATTCATGAATCGTGAGAAGATGCATTTTAAGGAAGCAGAAAGAGCTT
>JAPPNU010000008.1:0-155526 GCA_028873695.1 Gemmatimonadota bacterium
CAAGCCCGTAACTACTTATGCCGATACCTAAAGTCCAAAAGCGTATCGGCGCGAACATCAATGGCATGAAGACCACCACCGTGGTCAGCGTTGCCATCGAAATGGCCATGCCCACCTCGCTGGCGCCGGTAATGGACGCCTGGTGCGCATTCATTCCCTTTGCCCGCATTCGATAGATGTTCTCCACGATCACGATTGCGTTATCCACCACCATTCCCATCCCCACCATCAGGCCCATCATGGTCAGCAGATTCAACGACCAGTCCAGAAAATAGAGCACGGATATCGTCATCATGATGCACAATGGAATCGACAGGGTGATGAGGGCTGTCATCCGGACCGCGCGGAGGAAATACAGCAGGATCAGGGAGGCAAACAGGGCGCCCCAGATCGCCGTGGTTCGAATATTGTCTATCGAATCCCGCACCATTCGTCCCTGGTCCCACATGATGTTGAATTGCGCGCCGGTCTCCACGGCGATCCGATCCAGTTCCTCCTTCACCCGGACGGATACGTCCACGACGTTGGCGCTCGATTCCTTGTACACGTCCAGCCCGACCGCTTCCTTTCCGTTGATTCGCCAGGACCCCAGGCGCGGCGGCATTCCAAACAACACCCCCCCGACGTCGGACACGCTGACGGGTCCCATCCCGTTCGACCGGATCACGGGAATCCTGCGGATCTCGTCCATGTCCTTGTACCGCGCCAGGGAGCGGATGAAGTATTTCTTGCCGCCCTCGTGTACGTGACCGCCCGCCAACGCGAAGTTCTCTCCCTGCAACGCCTGTACCACGTCGGCGGGACGGACGCCGAGCGAACGCATGCGCTCCTGCAGCACCACGACCATGATCTCCTTCCTGAATCTCCCCCAGAAAGAGACCTTTGCCACTCCGTCGATCCGCTCCAGACGCCGCTGAACCCTGTCTTCGATGAACGACTGGATGTCGTCCAACCCCTCGGGCGGGGCCACCCCCATCCATATAATCTCCTGGTCGGTCTCCTCGTTATACTTCCACACCCCCGTCCTCTCGCGTTTCTCGGGCGGCAGTTCCAGTTTCAGGCGGTCCAGCCGGTCCATGACCTGGTTGTAGGCCAGGGACATGTCGGTCTCCGGACGAAACCTCAGACCGGCGTTCGCCCAGTCTTTGCCGGCCCAGGTACGCATCGACTGGAGGTTCTTCACCGTTCCGAGATACGACTCGAACAGCCGGCAGATTTCCTGGTCGTTCTCCCTGGGCGACGTGTCCCGGCTGTCCACCCATACCCACAGCCGCTTCCACTCCCATCCGGAGGGAAAGGCCTGCAGGCGTATTTTCATATACGATACGCAACCGATGACCAGCAACGCCACCAGGCACATGGCCACCGTCACCGGCCTGGTAATTGAAAACCGTGGGAGAAGCGCTTGTCGATCCTTCACGTGAAGCTCCTGCATGGTTCAGAATAGAAGAACAGGTTCATCAAAGACGGCACTGTTATAAAGATACACATCCGGCGACCCGGAAAGCAAATATTCAATTTGAATGGGGTGCGGACCCCTCCGACGGAGCTATCAGCGATCAGCCGTCAGCTGTCAGCAAAGAACGAGAAGCAAAGTGCGAAAACCAGGATCAAGAGAACCCCCTCCATCCAGCCCCGCAGACCTCTCTCCCCGGCCCTCTCTCCTAAAGGAAAGAGGGAGAAAGGCCGGATGTCGCCTCGCCTGTTTTCTATATGGACTCTCATTGACAGGAAATGGTCATCCCGCAACGTTTGCAAGCCCGGTACATCCACCCATCACCGTTCCCCCTTCCTTTAGGAAGGGGGCCAGGGGGTAGGTCACGCGCATAGAAAAAAGGACGTAAATAAAATAAAAATAAATCGTTGTTTCAAAAAATAGAGACTTGTATCAAGTAAGAACCATCATCTGCCTCTCTTTTGGAAACCATGCCTACGGCGTGTTCCGCAAAGCCGATGAAACGGAAGACGGGAGACGACGTTCTTGCCCGATAAGTTCCTCCTGTTTGCCTCCGGCATAAGATGAAACCTTACACGGCAGGCGATCTCTTCCCTCTAATTTCTACCCACGTTCGGATGCAGATCGATTTACGCCAGATTTCTCCCTTTGTCCTTGACATAAATCGTCCAACATCCTACATTCTCACCCAAAGCGATGACGGAGGAAAGTAGGCCGTCCCCAACCGGAAAGGGAGGGGGCGCCCCGGACTGAAAGCGCCCTCGCGGCATGAACGGCCGAAGTTCCCTCTCGAGCTGCAACGCTGAATGCGATTGCCGGTCTCAGACTCCGGCTTGACGGACGTTCACCGCAATCGTTACTAGGCTGCGCTGGTGACTCTCGCCGACAATGGAGAGGGGCGGTTGTGGCCGCCTGCAAAGCGGCGCCTTCAAGGCGCAAATAGGGTGGTACCGCGGAAGACGTCACCTCCTTTCGTCCCTATGGGGATGAAAGGTTTTTCTTTTGTGTCTATTGCGGCGCGAACGCATTGCCACCGGATTTCTCGACACGCTCAAGCCCCGATGCCAGGGAGCAACACCATGAATCAGCCGATCGACCTGTCCTCCCTTCACGCGCTGGAAATCAAGACGCTGCGCGCCTTCGAGCCCCGCGAGGACCACGAAATGACCGACGCAAACCTCCCGCAGGCCGCGGGAATCGGTCCCGGCCAGGTCCGGCGCGCGCTGGAGTGGCTGCGGTCCAAGGGGCTCATCGAAGTCGTTTCGGAAGCCACGGTCTCCACCGTCAGCCTCACCGGGTCGGGCGTCGAACAGGCCCGCATCGGGGCGACGCCGGAAGCCGCGCTCCTGATTCGGGCCGGTAGAGAGCCTGCGCCGACGCTCAGGGAACTGCAGGAAGACTCCCGCTTTGACAGGGGCGAATGGGGCAGCGCCTTCGGCGGGCTGAAGGCGGAGGGTACGATCCGCCAGGACGGCGCGGCCATCCGCATCGCCAATCCCGAAAGGGCCGCGTTCTACGTGGAGCGGCTGATGCCCGGGCTCTTCGGGCGCTTTCAACGGGCTGCCGACGGGGCCGGGTTGAATCTTGGCGACTTCACCGAAGAGATCCAGTCCTATATCCGGGAGCGAACGAGCAAACGCGGGAAGGAAAGGGCAGCCATCCGCGTGGACGAACGACTGGAGCGCACGTACAGGCTCACGTCGCCCGGCGTCCGGACGCTGGCCGGCATTCTAAAGACCCATTTGACGGGCGAAGAGGTCTCGCGGCTTACACCGGAAATGATCCGGTCCGCCGACTGGAAGAACGTGTCGTTCCGACGCTACGACATCAGCATCAAACCACCGCGCATTCTCATCGGCCGCCTGCACCCCTACCGCGCCTATCTGGACGGCGTGAGGCGCAAGCTGCTCTCGCTTGGATTCGAAGAAATGAAGGGTCCGCTGGTGGAAACCGAATTCTGGAACATGGACGCCCTGTTCATGCCGCAGTTCCACGCGGCGCGCGATATCCACGACGCGTATTACGTCAAGGAGCCAGCCCGTTCGAAAGCGGCCGAAGAACCCTTCTTCTCGAAAGTGGCCGAAGCCCACGCCGACGGCGGCGACACGGGCTCCCGCGGCTGGCGGTACGAATTCAGCCCCGCGCGTGCCCGCCGTCTCATCCTGCGCAGCCAGGGTACCGCGCTGTCGGCCCGCACGCTCGCTTCCGGCCCGAACATTCCGGGGAAGTACTTTGCCGTTGCGCGCTGTTTCCGGTACGACGACGTTGACGCCACCCACGCGGCGGACTTCTTCCAGGTGGAGGGCATCGTACTGGGTGAGCGCATCAACTTCCGGAGTCTGCTCGGCCTGCTCAAGCTCTTCGCGCTGGAAATCGCGCAGTCGGAGGAGTGCCGTTTTGTGCCGGATTATTTCCCGTTCACGGAGCCGTCGGTCGAACTCCAGGCCAGGCACCCCTCGCTGGGCTGGATCGAATTCGGCGGCGCCGGCCTCTTCCGTCCCGAGCTCACGCGCCCCCTGGGCGTCGACGTTCCCGTCATCGCGTGGGGTCTGGGCATCGACCGCATGGCGATGGTGGCCCTGGGGATCGACGATATCCGCGACCTTTTCAGCACCGACCTGGACCTGATCCGGAACGAAAGGGAGAACCGGCCGGCAGCGGGTTAACGGATAAAGGAGCGTGTATGCCCACGATTACCGTCATCAAAGAGGATCTCGAACGCCTCGCGGGCCTGAAGTACGACCTGCCCGAACTCGAACGCGCCCTGGAAGCCGTCAAAGCCGAAGTCAAAGTCGAGGATGACACCCGGTTGAGGATCCAGTTGAAGGATACCAACCGTCCGGACCTCTGGTCGTCCGAGGGGGTCTCCAGGCTGCTCAGGGGTCATCGCCGCGGCCGCCACGAAACCTATCCCTTTTTCGAGGAATCCGAGACGGAGCTCGAACTGCGCGTCGATCCCTCTCTGAAGGGCATCCGGCCCTGGATCGCCGCCTTTGCATGCAGGGGTATTTCCGTGGACGAAGCGGCCCTCGAGCAGCTCATCGAGGCCCAGGAAAAACTGGCGGAAGGATACGGTCGCGGCAGAAGCGCCGTGGCCATTGGCATTTACGACGCTTCCGACGTCGTTTTTCCCGTCAACTTCGCCGCCGCCGATCCGGATGCCGCACGCTTTGTTCCGCTGGGTATGGAGAAGGAGCTGACGCTTCGCGATATACTGATCGAACACCCGACCGGTCAGACCTACGCGCATCTGCTCGAAGGCTTCGACAGATTTCCCCTCATTACCGACAGCAGGGGGGAAGTCCTTTCCATGCCTCCCGTGATCAACAGCCGGAACCCCGGCGCCGTGGCGGTCGGCGACACGTTTCTCTTCTGCGAGGCCACCGGCACCGAGCTCGACGCCGTGCTCCTTTCCGTTTCCATTATGGCCGCCAACATGGCCGACCGCGGCGGGCGCATCCTGCCCGTCAACGTCGTCTACCCGTACCAAACGCCGCGCGGGCGGGAGATCCGGTGTCCCATGGATATGACGGAACCCGTGGAGGTCGACCTGGAAGACCTTCGGCGCGTCATCGGCGGCGGAATCGACAACGAAAGTATCGAGGCCGCGCTGGCTGCCATGGGGTACCGTGACGTCGCCCTCGGCCCATCCCGCGTCCGGGCTCGGCCGGCGCCGTACCGGGACGATATCCTGCATCCCGTGGACCTCATCGAGGACGTGATCGTGGCCGTGGGCTTCGATAGCTTCGAACCCGAATTGCCACGCGATTTCACCGTGGGCAAGTCCTCGCCCGAAGAAGACCTCGCCGACCGCATTCGCGGACTGATGGTCGGCTGCGGGTTCCAGGAACTCTTCCTGCCCATTCTCTCATCGCACGTTGACCTGACGGAACGAATGCGCGACACGGACGCCGCGATCGTCGAGATTTCCAACCCCATGTCGGAGAACTACAGCGCGGTCAGGAATGCACTGCTTCCAGGGCTGCTCCGCGTGGAAGGGGCGAGCCGAAAGGCCCTCTATCCCCATCACGTCTTCGAGGTGGGTGAGGTCTCCGTTATCGCGCCGGACGACCTGTACGGCACGCGCACCGAAATCCGCCTCGCCGCGCTGGAGGCGCACGCAGAGGCCAATCTCTCGGGGATTCAAAGCCGGCTCGAAGCCATCGCCTACTACCTCGGGTTCGACTACCGCCTCACGCCGTCGGAGCATCCCACCTTTCTTCCGGGGCGGGCCGGAGAGATCCGGGTGGGCGGCGAAAGCTACGGCATCGTCGGCGAAATCCACCCCGAAGTCCTGGAGAACTGGAGCGTGTCGGTGCCCGTGAGCGCGTTCGAAATCAACGTCGATATCGCCCGCTCGCAACCCTGATCGCTGAAGAAGCCGCCGGGTCAGTGTCAAAACACAGAAACGGGTTACGCCAGATTGGCGTAACCCGTTGTTTTTTGGTGCCGAAGGGGGGATTCGAACCCCCACGAGCACAAGGCTCACTGCGCCCTGAACGCAGCGCGTCTACCAGTTCCACCACTTCGGCGTATGATCCCGCGGCCCGGAGCCGTAACCCGCAGTCCGGAACCGAAATATAAAAAATCGCCGTGGGGTTGTCAAGGTTCCCCGTCCGCGAACCGGCGCCGGAACGCTTCGGGCATCCGTTTCGGCTTACGTGTAGCGTAGTCGAGAAAGGCGATCCCGGTCTTGGCGCGGGCGACTTCGCGGCCCGTGTCCCTGTCGGTAATCCGGTAGATGACGTCGCATCCGATGCGGGTCATTCCGTTGACGGCGACCTCGAAGGTCAGGGTCTGGCTGTAGAAGGCTTCGGATTTGTACTGGATGACCGCGTCGACCATGATGATGCCCACCCCATCCACGTCCAGTTCGCTGTAGCCGTGGCTTTCGAGGAATCGCACCCGCGCCTCGTGGACGAGGGAGAGCACGGCGTTATTGTCCATATGCCCGCCGTAGTTGATGTCGGAGATCCGAAGGCGGATATCGGTGGCGTAGACGAAGGTTTCAGGGAGCTCGAGTTTGACGCGGGACATGACGGGAGTAGTGGCGTGTCCTTTCAGCTCTTTAACTGCCCGAGTACGGCCCCTTGTTGTGTCTCAGGGCAGCGTCAGGCGCCAGACGTCGTTTACCACCGGCCAGGTATTGCCCGCGACAACCCAGAGGCTGTTCCGGAATACGTAGCACGTGGATTCGTGACGCGGCGAAAAGCGGGTCTGGGGCTTGAACTCGTGCCAGTCCCGGCCGTTTTCGGTGAACCAGACGTCCCCCAGGTTGGTGGAGTTGACGTTGTCGTACCCCCCGATGATCCAGAGCCTGCCCGCGTAGACTTTCGGAATGAACCACATCCGCGGCGACCACGGGGCGTGTTCGAGCACCCGGGTCCAGCTGACGCCGTCCTCCGAAGACCAGACGTCGTTGAGGGTGGTGTAGTCGGGATAGCCTTTCTCCGGCGGATCGTTGGGCTGGACTTTGCGGCCGCCCATCACCCACAGCCGGCCGTCGTACGCAGCCACGGCGGTTGCGGACCGCTTTCCGTACGGGGCGTCGGTCGCGGCGCGGATCCACGCGATGCCGTCATCGGTGCGCCACACGTCGCTGCCGCTGCCGAGTTGCCACATCCGGTCGCGAAACACCAGAAGTTCGCCGTAACCGCGCGAACCGAAGGGAGTCTCTTCCAGAACCCGGGACCACTCAAGGCCGTCCGGGGAGTTCCAGACGCTTCCCTTAACCGCCCAGATGCGGTCCCTGTAGACCGTCATTTCGCTGTAGCCGTCGTACGGCGTGGCTTCGCTGACCAGATGCCAGCTGACGCCGTCGGATGAATTCCAGAGGTCCCGGGTGAGGATGCCGGCGTGGTAATAGGCATTGCTGATCCAGAGCTTGTCCTGGAATACGACGTCTTCGGAGGTGTCGCGCGGCGAGAACGGCGCGTTGTGGACCAGATTGATCCAGTCCCCGGTTCGGGTGGCATTGACGCCGGACGTGTTGATGCGCAGGCTGGCCACGGTAGGTATTTCCACATGAGCGGGTCCCTTCCAGGACCGTCCGGGGAAGAACAGGAGCCGGCCTCCGTCCGCGGTGATTTCATACCCCGGATCGCCCTCCAGTTCCAGCAACGTGCCGCCGTCTTCAAGGTGCTGCAGGCCCTTGATCTTATGGCCGTACGTGAATCCGTCGCCGTCGGTGACAACGGCGGTGAGGCCCACGAGGTCCACGCCGGTTGGCAATTCGGTATCGACGTGGATTCCGTCCGCGTCGTCTCCCGCGGCCTTTCGCGTGGTCCCCAGGACGGCGCCGCTGCGGGTTCCGCGGCCGCCGAGCCTGCGTCCGCCCTTTTCGAGCAGCGTGCCGCCGATCAGGATCATCTCTTCGACTTCGCCGTTTCGTTCCCGGACGAAGCCGATGCGCCCGCGGAACCTGAGGTCTCCGGTGCTGAGCGACCGGCTTTCTTCCGTCGCGGACAGTATGTAGTCGGTAACCTCGCCGGAGACGACCCTGAGCGCGATATCCGTATCCGATGCGCCGTCCGCGTCGAGGCGTTCCACGCGAGTGACGGCCGGCCGGTCGCCGACCGGTTCCAGGACCGTGCCAAAGAGGGTGGAGAGGTCCTCGCCTTCGCGACGGTGGACCAGCATCGGCATGGTAATCTCGTCCAGCCGGACGTCATCCTCATCGGCGTTTCGAATGGACGGCGCCCGCGCGGTGAAGAGGTCTCCGCCGGGGCGGGTCAGGCTGTGTACCCGGACCGATCCCGCCGGTTCGGCCGCGCTGGAGAACGTCGCGGTCCAGGGCCGGGTCACGTCGGCGCGGCGCACCTCGCGGATGAACGCGTATCCGAGGTTGTGGCCCCCGGCGTCGCCCTTGACGCTCTCGCCGGTGGGCAGCGTGGCGGTCACGCCATCCGGGAGAAGCGTGTTCCCGTGGGGCGCGTCGGGCAGGTCGACGTCGACCGCGCCGTCGTGGTCGGCGTCGCCGGTGAGGATATATTCGTGGCGATGACCGCCGGCGACCCTGAACAGGTCGACCACGTAGGACTGTTTGGGCGAGATGCCGACCTGGATCAGCAGCCGGCGGTAAACCGAGGTCACGCCCGGATAGGCGCGGTCGCCCGAGGCTTCGATGGCCTGAAACGTGTCGCTGTGCGGCGCGAACAGAAGGAGGTTGCCGTCAGACGGCGCGTTCTCCGAGCCGGATGCCTGGTCCTGGCCGTCCACGGCAACCGTGTTGTGCGACAGCGTGGAGAGGGTCCAGCACCGGTGGCGCGTGTGCGTATAGCCGATATCGCTCAGGCGCTCCTGCCCCCGCGCGTAGAGGGTGAGGCTCAACAGGTCGGCGTGCTGGTGGCCGTATCCGCCTGAGAAATGGAGGTACGTCTGGGTCTGGTCTTCGCCCTTTCCCAAATCGAGGCGTGCATGCCCCATGCCGGGCAGGAGCATGGGTCCGGACGTTTCAGGCGCATTTCTTTTTTCCTTCGCCCACGTGTCGTGGGTGGGGACCACCCGGCCGTTGGGATAGCGGAGGAGCTCGGGAATACCCGCTGCTTTTGTCAGGATGGGAAAACGCGCGTTCAGGTCCAGGTTGTCGTAGCGTTCGCCATCGACGGGGTGGACGTATCCTTCCGGATCGCTGTAGCCGTTCAGTCGTGCCATCACCTGCCGCAGCCCGCCGATGGTCTGATTGTGGTAGGAGATCGCGCCTTCACGCCAAACGCCGTCCACGAAGAAGTTGGCAGCGACGAGTCTTTCGATTCGGTCGACCGCGTCGTGGATATAGTCCGGTTCCCCCAGGACCCTTCCTGCCGCGACCATACCGCGCAGCAGCGTGGGGTCCATATTTCCCAGCGCGGGCGGAAATCCCCGGATGAAGGCCACGCTGGCGTGGAAGAACCCGTCTTCGATGCGCCGGACCATCGCACCGTCGAGTTCACCGCTGTCCCGGATGAGGTCGTAGGCGTAGATCAGATTCTCGGGAATGTCCATGTATGCCCACCAGTCCCACTTGGAGGCGCGGTAGTCCTGGACCGGATACGGAAACCCCTGGCTGCCGGGAAAGATGATCTTCTGCCGGAAGGGGAGGTCATGGTGGACGCAGTACCCGGGATAGACCTCGGCGAACCGGTTCAGGATGAGGGCCGCGCGGCGGGCGTAAGACAGGTCTCCCGTGGCAGAGTAGAGCGCCGCCAGGTCGTGGGCGGCGCCGGCGAAGTAGGCTCGCGCCCGGTACCATCCCTTGGCCTGAAAGAAATACCTGTACCCGGTTTCGTCCTCCCAGTACGGGTATTCCTGGGTCTCGCCAACGGGGTTGACCACGCTCAGCGTGTCGGTGTCCGGGAATTTTCCGTTGGGATATTTCAGGCCGCAGTATTTGCAGAAAACACGGTCGGGGTCGTCGATGGTCCAGTCGATCTGGCCCTCCTGCGCGCCGCCGTCGCAGTTGGGGCAGTCCACGAAGTAGATGCCCGAGCGGTCGGGAATGATGCGCAGTATTTCGCTGTCGGAGAGCGTGAGAACCGGTTGGAGATTTCGACGCAGGCGTTTCACGTCGGTCTCGTCCAGGTCCGGCGGAAAGACGGGTTCCGCCGCCGCCGGATCGGGCCGGATTGCAAAGAGGAACAGGACGAGTGCGAAGGCGAATATCAACATGACGGGTCTTCCTTTCGAATGGAAACCCTCCGGTCAACCGGCGGACGAGGCGTTGCGGCGCAATACCCGGCCCGGGAGCGCGCCGGTGGGGGCGCCGCCTTCCACCGCCGGCTCTCCGTTGACCAGTACCCACGGGATTCCTACCGGACCCCCGGTGGGGTTCTCGAACGTGGCGGTCGCGTTAACGGTCCGGGGATCGAAGATCACGACGTCGGCGGCCTTCCCGGCGGCGATCTCACCGCGGTCGGCAAGGCCGAAGCGCCGGGCGGGGAAACCGCTCATTTTATGGATGGCTTCCGCGAGAGAGATCAGGCCCTTCTCGCGGACGAATACGCCCGGCACGCGCGCGAAACACCCGAATCCCCGGGGGTGGGGATGGCGCACGTTGTAGACGCCGTCGCTCGCAATCATCATTCGCGGGTGGTTGACGGTGTTCCTGATCGTGTCTTCGTTGGCCTCGGGCGTATCCTGCCAGGGGAAGATGTAGGTGGACTGGCCGTCCTCCTCCAGGATGAGATCGTAGGCGAAGTCCTCCGGAGCGACCCCTTCCCGGGCGGCCAGGTCCGACAGGGTAGCGCCGATGTAGCGCCCGGAGCGGGTGTGGCCGACCACCTGGTTGCACGCGCCCAGCCAACCGCGGAGGTGGGGCAGGATGCGCTTCTTCACCGCCGGGTCCGCGAGGTGTTCAAGAACGTCCGACGGGGCGCCGATCTGGTCCTCGACGGGGAGCATGATGGTCATGTGAGACATCCCGGCCGGATAGAGGTAGGACTCGAAGCTCAGATCGACGTCCTCCCTGTCGGCGAGTTCGAGAAGTTCGGCGCCCTCCCGGTCGGCCCGTTCGTGGGAATGGTGTACCGCGATGCCGGACTGCCGGAAAATCTCGAAGGTTTCCTTCCATGCCTCCGCCCTGCCGAGAAGGTGGTTTCGGATGTGCGCCGCGTAGATGCCCCCGTAGGACGCCGCCACTTTGCACAGTTCGACCAGTTCGCGCAGGTCCGAATTCGCGCTCGGCTGGTAGTCCAGGCCCAGACAGAGGCAGCCCGCCCCGGCTTCCATCCACTGCCGCACCAGATCGGCCATCGCGTCAATCTGCGAGTCGGTGGCCGGTCCGGCGGCCCAGCCGCAGACGTTGAGCCGCACGGCGCAGTGGGGCACCTGCGGGTAGACGTTGCACGGGCTGTTGCCGGGAAAGAGGTTCAGATAGTCTTCGATGGTTTCCCACGTGAGATCGACGTCGGCGGAGCCGGCGATGAACCGGGTATATTCCCACATCTGGCCGCGCAGGTCCGGGGGCAAAGGGGCCCATCCGAATCCGTCGGGCGCGAGTAGCTGTGTGGTAATGCCCTGTTTGACGCCCGCAAACCGGTGGCCGCCGGTCAGCAGGGCGGGTTCGCAATGCACGTGGACGTCGATGAAGCCGGGACAGACCACTTGGCCGCGGGCATCGATCTCCCGTTCCGCGCGGGCATCCGCCAGACGACCCACGGCGGCGATCCGGTCGCCCTGTACAGCGACGTCCGCGGAGAACGGCTCTGTGAGGCCGGTCCCGTCAACCACGGTGCCGTTTCGGATGAGGATATCGAACGTCATGGGTTTCGCCTTCCGGGACTTGCGATCACGGTTTTCCTGCTTCGCCGGACCCGGTTCGGTGGGGGACAGAAGATAAGTACGATTGGCTTCCGGCGCACCGGAATTGTTGCGGCGGCTACCAGTCGTTCAGTTTGTGCCCGTCGCCGTTGAACCAGACGACGTCCGCGACCACGCCCAGGCCCACGCCCGCAAGATATCCCATGAACATACCCAGAAAGAGGGGCGCCATTCGTCTGTAGCTGTTGAGTCCGCCGAATCTCATGATCAGCGCTTTGGTGAGCCATGCGATGAATATGGAGGTGACGCTGCTTCGGAGCACGTTGGAGGCGGAAATGGTAAATCCGATGGGGTGAACGGGGAATCCCGGGAAGCGGTATCTCAGGAAGACGAGGAGGGCCGTGAACGCGGCGCCGATGCCGAAGAACCCGACGCGGTCCCAGCTTGTGCCGGCGGTCCCTTCCTGGATGCGGGCGGCGGTATAACGCCAGATTCCCACGGCGCCGTCACTGGAGCCGTTGAAGCTGACCACGCCGAAGTTATAGCTGCCCACACCGTAATTGCCGTGGTAGAGGATGAAGCCGATGACGGAAAGGGCGCCGGCCAGCGCGCCCAGGAGGACGCCGGGCGCGAGCAGGCGCCGGCGTTCGGGCCGCATGGCCATGCCCAGCCTGGGGATGTGGGCAAGGGCGGTGATCGCCCAGGTCTTCGCGTCGCAGAAAAACGTGTAGGTCAAACCAAGGGCAACCGCGCTGTGCGCGCCCATCGCTGAAATGCCGAACAGGTGCCACGTGAACGCCTGCGCCGTAATGGGTCCCCTCAGGTAGACGAGGCCGCTCTCCACGATGATTCGCGCCAGCCCCAGGTAGAGCACGAGGGTGGCGAACCAGAAGGCGAGCAGGGGGCCGGCGGCCATTCCCGCACGGAAGAGCCAGACGAGCAGGTAGGCGCAGCCGGCCAGGAGCAGGTACACCGCCGCGCGGTAGGAGATGAGCTCCTTCGAGTCGTCGATATGGACGACCCCTCCGTCGCCATTTGCATCCGCTTCACGCACGAATGCGCTCCTGAATACGGCGCCCAGGTGGCTCCGCGCAACCCACAGGCCCCAGCCCGCAAAGACGGTGAGACCGCCGAAGCTCTGCCAGCCGATGGCGGGGTCGAAGGAGCACCACATATCCGAACTGCCGATGCTGAAACCCAGGCGATTGAAGACGCCGACCTGCAGGATGGCCAGCAGGTGGAAGAGCCAGATGCTGAACAGGACGCTGGATTCGGTGAAGTACGCGAACGCGATCGTCATCGGATGTATGGAGAATGCAAAGTAGGGGAACCCCTGGCCGATCCGGATCACCTTGCGGCTGAGGACGGTCATGGGCACGTCCAGGACGGGAATGGCCCTGACGAACCACGTCGCGATGTTCCAGCAGAAGATGGCGACGATCAGCCAGAAGCCGAACCGGAACAGGCGCGAACGGACCAGCGTGGACAGGCTGCGTTCCGAGCCGGATACCCCCGTCAGCTCCAGCACGGCGGTGGCGACCGGGAACGACAGGCGTTCGTTGTCCATCCACTGTTTCCGCAGGATCACGACCAGGCAGAAACTGACGGTGAGCACCGATCCGAGGAATCCGGCCCACCAGAAGAACGGCGTCGCCCAGGCGCTCCAGGGGAATTTCTGGCCCTTGAACAGACTCTCGTAGAAGCCCGTGGTGGCCGCGGGATCCGCGACAATGGTCCACGACGGGATCCTGGCGAGCAGGTGGTCGGACCATTGATTCTCGGGCGTGGCGAAATAGGTGGGCGCCGTTACCACGCCGAGCAGATATCCCGAGAGCCATTCTCCCTGCATCGTCGCGGCGACCATACCGATACAGCAGATCGCCAGCAGTTCCGAGGCAGACAGGCCGCGGCCGCGGCGGTACAGGGGGAGATTGAGGCCGAGAAGGCAGATGAAGGGAATCAGCAGGGCCACGGACAGGTGCGCGTAGTCGGCGCGCGAAGAATGCGCAATGAGGCTGGAGTAGGTGGGCCAGAGGTTGACCCAGACGGCCATGGCCAGGCCGATGAGGAGCGCGCGCAGCGTCATGGTGTCCGCCGTCGGATATCGGAACGGATTGCGCCAGTGTCAGGGCTGCAGACTTCCGGATACCGCGATCTTGATGGCGTCCTTGCCGTCCAGACGGTAACTGCCCGCGAGCGCGTTGAAGCCCTCGGGCACCCGGTCCAGCGGGATGGTGTGGCTGACCATGTCGGCAAAGGGGAATTCGTTTTTTTCCAGGATGGGTAGGCCCCGCACGAAGTGATCGGGCGAACTCGCCCAGACGGCTTCGAAACGCAGGTTCTTGCGCATGAACATCCGGTTCGGGTTGCATTCGAAAGTCCCGACGTCGACAAAATGGCCCATTTCGACGTAGGTGCCGTTCTGGCGAAGATAGTCCAGACCCTCGGGCAGCGCCTGAAGGAAGCCGGCGCATTCAAAGACAACGTCTGCGCCCGCCCCTCCGGGCGTGCTGTCTCTGACCACTCGCTTTCGTTCGTCCGGGTCCGGGACTTCGGCGATGTCCACGGTGACGTCCGCGCCGATTTCACGGGCGAGGTCCAGACGCCCGGGCGGTCCCCCGACCATGATCAACCGTCCGGCGCCGCTGACTTTGGCGCAGATGAGGGTGACGAGGCCGATCGCGCCCGAACCCTGAACGACGACGGTGTCACCAAATTGAATGCCTGCCCGCATCACGCCGTGTACGCCGATTGTGAACGGCTCGAGCAGGACGGCGACTTCGGCCGGCAGATCCGTCTTGAAGAAAACGGACCCCGGGTTCCATAGATAGATGTATTCGCCAAAGCCGCCCCGGAGATAGGGCTGTTCTTCGGCCGGGATGAATCCGTATGCGCCCTGAGACGTTCCGGGCACCAGGGCGATCCGGTCCCCCGTTCTGACGGGACGCCCCAGGTGGTCGTGGGTCACGCCTTCGCCGAGTGTGTCGACGATTCCGACGTTCTCGTGTCCCAGGATCATCTCGTCATCCAGTCTCTGATGTTCCCAGTTATGCAGGTCCGTGCCGCAGATGCCTGCCAGTTCCTGTCGCAACAGGACTGTACCGGGCGCGGGTTCCGGGACGGGGTACTCACGGATTTCAAAACGTTCGCCAACGACTACCGAAGCACGACCGGTTCTGGGCATGGGTAAGTCACTCCTTCCGACGCTCGGGCGGATGTGTCAGGCTTGCGCGTAGAAACGTATTTTCGGGATGTATCCGATAAGGCCCGATTCGTGAGCGTATCTGAAAAAGAGGTTCAGGCCCGCCAGTTCGGCCTCGCCGAAGTCGTATCGGATCTTTTCGCCGAGAAAGTCGGCATAGAAGCCGGCCGTACCCTGACCTGACGAAGCGCAGATCGCCGCAATATGGGGGATCTCGCCCACCCCCAGCGTTTTCGACCGGATGAGTTGCCGGGTCTGCTCCGGATCCAGCGCGTCCGACCGGCCCGCCCAGCAGGCGTAGACGAACGGAAGCCCCGTAAGCGC
The DNA here is from genome assembly GCA_028873695.1 of Gemmatimonadota bacterium. GTDB lineage: Bacteria > Latescibacterota > UBA2968 > UBA2968 > JAAXHE01. The sequence goes on from JAPPNU010000008.1 coordinate 15,219, forward strand.
GGTCCAGGCCTCACCCATGTCGATTACGCGACTGGACGTCGTATCCACGGCGAGCGCCGCGTCTCCGATGATGACGGCGGCATCGGCGCGATCCAGCATGCGTCCGGCATCGGGGGGCAGGTGGAGGACGTCGGGCCTGCACCGGTATCTTTTCTGCAACAGTACGCGACTGAGAACACTCGACGTCCGGGAGTTGACGTCCAGTGCGAGCGTCCGGATATCGGCAGGGTCTTTCCGGTGCAGGAGCAGTACGCTTCGGACCGGGCCCCGGGAAGAGATTCCGACTTCGGGCACGACGCGGTATGGAACGGGCCCGCGGGCGATTTCGACGGAAGGAATGAGGGCCGCGTCCGCCTCGCCGCTGTGAAGGCGTTCCGCGCAGCGGGAGGGCACGTCGTAGGTAAGATCGAAACGATGTTCGATTCGGCCCGTTTCCAGGGCGTGCACCAGCGGACGGGTGTTCAGAAACGAGACCACAGCGAGGCGGGTTGCCATTCGCACGGCTTTCAGTTCACTGTTTCGTACCGGGTGTCGCGTCTCGCCGGCCGGTAGCCGGCGCCCCGGATGAGGCGTAACATCGTAGGAAGGCTCATTTCGTCGGTGTGGCTGGTTCCCGCGGCCGAAACGACGTTCTCCTCCATCATGGTGCTGCCGAAGTCGTTGACGCCGTATTTGAGGCCGACCTGGGCGATCTTGGGACCCTGGGTCACCCAGGAGGCCTGGAAACTTGGAATATTGTCCAGGAACAGGCGGGATACCGCAATGGTGCGCAGGTAATCGTATCCCGTGGCTGTCCTGCCGTTCCAACGCGTGTTGTCGGCGGCCAGATCGGTATCGTCCGGCTGGAAACTCCAGGCAATGAACGCCGTCAGGCCGCCGGTGTCGTCCTGCAGGTCCCGGATGTGCTTCAGGTGTTCGAGGCGCTGATCGACGGATTCCACGTGGCCGTACATCATGGTGGCGGTGGTGCGCATATCCAGTTCGTGCGCGGCGCGATGCACCGCCAGCCATTCGTGCACGCGGTCCTTGCGATAGCCGATGATATCGCGGACCTCATCCGAAAGGATCTCGGCCCCGGCCCCCGGAATGGAATCCAGGCCCGCGTCCCGGAGGCGCCGGATACAGTCCGGGATGGACAGACGTGAGATGTGCGCGATATAGATAATCTCGGTGGCCGAAAGGCAGTGCTGGTGGACGGACGGATAGCGGTCCCGTATGCTGGAGAAGAGATCTTCGTAGTAGTCGATGCGAAGTTTGGGATTCAGGCCGCCCTGCATGAGGATTTCGTTGGATTTGGGAATCTGCCCGCCCGCGGCCACAAGTTCGTCGATCTTCCTGAAGATTTTCTCCCGGGGGAGGACGTATCCCTCGTCGGACCCAGGTGGGCGGTAGAACGCGCAGAAATCGCATCTCACCCAGCAGACGTTCGTGTAGTTGATGTTGCGGCCGATGTTGTAGGTGACCACGTCCGCCGGCCATTTGCGCCTGCGCACGGCATCCGCGAGCATGCCCAGTTCGGCAATGTTGGGATGCGCCATCAGCCGCCGGGCGTCATCCACCGTGATCCGAGCTTCCGCGTCGATCTTTTCGGCGATATCGTCGATCATCGATCTATTCTCCCCGCCTGAAATGTTCACCCTCGATTCAGGAAGATAACCGTTAAACCGGCCGCAAAAAGCACAAGAGACAAAGAAGACGTCGCTGCGAAACGGCGTTTGTCGTAACGCCGCGATCCTGACGGGCCTCGACGGGCTTCACGCAAGCACGGGCAACTCGCCGGGAACGGCAGTTGGGTCTCCTTCATCGGGGACGTCCGGGTCCGTGCGAAGCCGGTTGTAGAGATTGTCGCGTTCCGCGGGCTCCCGGCCGGCTTCGATAATGCGTTCGACCAGTTGTTTCCGGGTGAGCGCCTGGCGGGTCTCTTCGTACGTGCGCCTCGTGATCTCGTATTCCTGGATGGTGCCGTCGATGTCGTCCGCGCCGTACCACAGGGCAACCTGCGAGATTTCGATGGTGTTCATGATCCAGAACGTTTTGATATGCGGAAAGTTGTCAAGCATGAGACGGGCGACGGCGATTTCGCGCAGGTCGGCTTCGCCGGTGGGCGCCGGAAGGTCTTCCAGTTCGGTGCGTTCGGGGTGGAAGGACAGCGGGATGTACGCCAGAAAGCCGCGGGTCTCGTCCTGGAGTTCCCGCAGGCTGACAAGATGTTGGACGCGTTCGTGGGGGTTCTCGATGTGGCCGTAAAGCATCGTGGCGTTGGTGGGCAGGCCGACCTGGTGCGCGGTGCGGGCAACGCGCATCCATTCGTCGGAGTCGGCCTTGGTCCAGAACATCTCCGCCTGAACACGATCGCTGAAGACTTCGGCGCCGCCGCCGGGAATTGACGAAACGCCCGCCGCCTTGAGTTCCAGCATGACTTCCCTGAGCGGTTTCTTTGCGGCTCTGGCGATCTGCACCCACTCGATCGCCGTAAAGGCCTTGACGGCGACTTCCGGACGGACTTCCCTGACGGCGCGGACGATATCGATATAATAGGAATAGGGCAGTTTGGGGTTGATTCCCGCGACCATGTGGATCTCGGTGATGGGGATGTGCAGATATTGTCTTACGCGTTCCTGAATGTCTTCAGGAGAGAGCACATATCCCCGGCTGTCTTTCGGCGGCACGTAGAAAGAGCAGAATCTGCAGAGCTTGTTGCAGATGTTGGTGTAGTTGATGTGCTGGTTGCGCACGTACCAGGCCACGTTCCCGCAGAGACGCTCGCGGACGAGGTTGGCCATGTATCCCACCGCGTTGAGATTCGCCGTATCGTAGAGGCGCATGCCGTCGGCGGCGGAAAGCCGTTCGCCTGCGACGACCTTCTCGTGGATGTCGTGGAGATCTCCTGGAATCTTCGGCTTCATCCGGCATTCCCTCCGGAGGGTCTTCAATTCTGACTCAGCAGTTCGCGGGCGTGTTCCATGGTAACTGCCGATATCCTCTCTCCGCCCAGGAGCTTTGCAAGTTCGCGCGCGCGGTCTTCGTTGCCCAGGCGGATCACCCGCGTGACGGTGCGGCCGCTCGATACGTCCTTGTACACGGCCAGGTGGGTGTCCGCCATTCGGGCGATCTGCGGAAGATGGGTAATGCAGATGGTCTGGCGCGCGCGCGACAGGCTCTTGAGTTTCCGTCCGACCACGTCGGCGATACGGCCTGATATACCGATATCGATCTCGTCGAAGATGAGCACCTGAACCGGATCGGATTGGGAGAGCACGGACTTCAGGGCAAGCATGATCCTGGACACCTCACCGCCGGATGCCACCTTGACCAGCGGCCTGAGGGCCTCGCCCGGGTTCGTCGAGATGTGGAACTCCACGCGCTCAATGCCCTTGGGGCCCACTCGATACTGCCGCTCGTTCACGTTTACCCAGCCGTCGGGCGACTCGTCCCGGATGAGCTCAACGTGAAATTCGGCCCTTGTTATGCCGAGGCCGCCGAGCGCTTCCGTCGTTTCTCGGGAGAGGTCGCCGGCGGCGGCTTCACGCGCCTTTGAGAGTCGGTCGCAGAGGTCCGCCAGGCTCGCGCGGGCGGCGTCGATTTCGCCTTCGATCTCCGTAAGCGAACGGTCCAGACGTTCCGATTTCGCCAGTTCCGCTTCCGCATTCTCCCGGAACTCGTGCACCGCCTGAAGGCTGCCCCCGTATTTCTTCTTCAGGTGCGCCAGGAGATCCAGGCGCCCCGTGACCTCCGCCAGGCGTTCAGGGTTATGCTCGACGCCGCGCGCGTAATCCGCGAAGAAGCGGGCGAGTTCCTCAATCGCGTAGCGCTGGCCGGTTAATTCATCGGCTTGAGGGCCGAGCGATTCGTCCATCCGGACGGCGTCTTTCAGGAGTTGCTCGGCCGCGCCCAGGCGATCCACGATGGAGTCGTCCCCCTGGTATAGCAGGGCTTCCAGGTTCATGGCGGTATCGATGAGATGCTCGGCATGGGTTAGCAGCGATCGTTCCTGCAGGAGTCGTTCGTCCTCGTCCGGTTCCGGGTCCACCGATGCGATTTCCTCAACCTGGAATTCCAGAAGTTCTCTCCGGTCACGAGCCCTTTGCGCTTCGGCGCCGGCGTTTTTCCGCCTTTCCAGAAGTTCAGACAGACGGCGGTGGGCGTTGCCGACCGATTCCCGGAGTTCTCCCAGGCCGGCGAAACCGTCCAGGAAGTCGATATGCCGTTCGGTAAAAAGAAGAGACTGGTGATCGTGTTGACCGTGCAGGTCGACCAGCGCTCCGGCCACGTCATGCAGGCTGCGCAGGGGCACCGCGAGGCCGTTGACGAAACTGCGGCTTCGTCCGCTCGCCACGACCTCCCTGCGAATGATCAGTTCGCCCTGATCGGCGTCGATGCCCATTGCGTCCAGAAGGCGCAGGCACCGGTGATCGGGCTGCAACCGTAGGATGGCCTCCACGAGACACCGTTTCTCTCGCGTCCGGACCACGTCCGGGCTCGCACGCATTCCGAGAACGAGGCCCAGCGCGCCGATGAGGATGGATTTCCCCGCGCCGGTCTCACCGGTGATGATGTTCAGACCGGGTCCGAATTCGATTTCAATCCTGTCGATCAACGCGTAGTTGACCACGAGCAGTCGGCAAAGCACGGTCAGGACTCCTGCGGTTCACGCCGGTCCAGGCTCCAGTCCAGCTTGCGCCTGAGCAACTGATAAAAGGATAGCCCCTGGAGGTTGATCAGACGCGTGCTATGGCCCGCCTGTCGGATCTGAACGCGTTCCTGGGGCTGAATCGGTGAGACGATCGTGCCGTCGGCGGTGACCATGATATCGGAGTGTTCGGCGATAACCTGAACGGTGATCGATTGTCTGCCGGGGATAACCGCGGGGCGCAGCGAGAGCGAATGCGCGCATATGGGCGTGACAACGAACGCCCTCAGGTCCGGGTGGAGTATGGGCCCTCCCGCGGAAAGGTTGTAGCTGGTTGAACCCGTCGGGGTAGATACGATGATGCCGTTCCCGAAGAAGGAACTGAACGGCGTGTCGGAGACCCAGGACTTCACCTGAACGAGGCGGGCGAGTACGCCTTTTTCGATGACGAACTCGTTGAGCGCAAAGAAGGTCCGGTTTCCGATTTCGGCTTCCAGGACCATGCGTTCCTCGAGCTGGTATTCCCCCCGCTTCAACCTGCCCAGACTTTCCCGCAACTCTTCGGGCGCGGCTCCGGCCAGAAACCCCAGACGGCCGAGATTGACGCCAAGTATGGGTTTCTGCGTGGTCTCGACCAATCTGGCCGCCCTGAGAATGGTGCCGTCCCCACCCAGTGCAACGACAATATCCGAATGGCGGGCGAGGTCGGCGGCCGGGCGAAAGGTTACCCCGTTGAAAGCGCGGATTCTCCGCAGCGGTTCCTCCAGAATGAGCTCGATGTCCTGATCGTGCGCGAGCTGCACGAAATTCTGGATGATGGGACCGATGCCGTCCCGTTCGATATATGCGAGTATGCCGATCCGTTTCATAAACAGGATCAAAACCGACCAGGGTTAAGCTGGATTAAAACGCAAGAGCAGGACCGGAACCGACCTCAGAATCACAGCGCAGGGGACAGGATCAGAACCTGATGCCGGACGACAGCCGGGAGCAGGACGAACGCCCACGCCTCCCGGCCAAAGCGATGAATCAATTCCTGTTGTAGACCTCGCAAGTCTACGCTGTCCGATAAGTTTCCGTGTTTCCTGGTTCGCCGTCGTACGAGACTTCGCTGATTTCACTGAAATACAACCGGTTATGCAACACAACCACCCGGCTTCGTGAATAATTCACCATGGCTGTATAAATGTAACCTGAATACGCGGATCCCGCAACGGGTGTTACTCAGCCCGTTGTTCCTCACCGGGATCCAGGTCGGTGAGCCTGAAGTCGTTCCCGCTCTCGGCGGCGAGAACTTCGACGCGCTGCTTCGCATCTTCCAACCGGGCGCGACAGAGGTTTGACGCTCTCAGTCCCTCTTCGAAGAGACGGAGCGCTTCCGCCAGGGGCAGGTTTCCGGATTCCAGCGTTTCAACCGCGGACTCCAGTTGCTTGAGTGCGTCTTCGAACGTGGGTTCACCTTCTGGCATTTGACTCCTCATGGGTTAACAGGAAAATCGCATCTTCATCGATCCGCCGTGCGCCCGGCCAGTATGCCGTCCACGGTACAGGTGATTTCGCCTTCCGAAAGGCGCACGCGGACCCGATCGTCTTCTGAAAGGGATCCGGCGCGTGTAACCAGTTCGTTGTTGTCTGCACGGTGCGTGAGGCTGTACCCGCGGCTCAGGACGGAGAGCGGGCTCAGCGCCCCCAGTTCGCCGGTGTGCCGGCGGTACGACGCCAGCCGCTTGTCGAATATGCGCCGTACGCCGTTCTGAAGGCCTTTCTCCAGGTCGTCGACTGCCTGAATGTTCTGGTGGATGTTGTCTTCAACCTTCCGTAATCCGTATCGGCCCAGATAACTGTCCAGCAAGTCCTGGTTTTCTTTCAGATAACGATTGAGCGCCGCGTACGACCTCACTGCGAGGTTTTGAATCCGGGCGCGCAACTCGCCCGCGTCGCGAACGGCCAGTTCGGCCGCCGCGGATGGCGTGGGCGCCCTGCAGTCCGCGGCGAGGTCCGCCAGGGTGACGTCGACTTCGTGGCCTACGGCGGAAATCACCGGGATTCCGGAACCGCGGATGGCCCGGACGACGATTTCGGTGTTGAATGCCGCCAGGTCTTCCGCGGAACCCCCGCCGCGCCCCACGATCAACACGTCGACTTTGCCGTAGGCGTTCAGTTCGTCGATGGCCAGCACGATGTCTTCGGGCGCTCCGGCGCCCTGAACCAGGGTGGGCCTGACGACGACGTCGACCCCGCGGAACCGCCGTTCCAGCACGTGGAGAATGTCTCTTATCGCGGCTCCCGTGCGCGATGTGACCACGCCGATTGAAAGCGGGAACGCGGGCAAAGGGCGCTTCCGCGCCTGATCGAACAGTCCTTCCTCCCGAAGTTTGAGTTTCAGCGCTTCCAGCGCGAGTTGCTGCTGCCCGCTGCCGGCCGGGAGGAGTTGACTGACGTTCAGCTGGTACTCACCACTGCGTTCGTAGACCGTAATACGCCCGCGGGCCAGCGCTTTGACGCCGGCTTCCGGCCTGAAGGCAGGCGTGGCTGACCGCCACATAACACAGCGAAGCTGGCAGTTCTGATCTACAAGCGTGAAATAACGATGGCCTGAAGCCGCCTGGTTGTATTGCGAGATTTCACCGACGATCCAGAGGACGGGGAACTCCGCTTCCAGGTTCCGTCGAATTGCCTGCGTTATTTCCGAAACGGTGTATGGGCGTTCGGCCACGTTCAGGTCTCCTGCCAGTCGACGCGCAGTCTTTCAATGCGGGTCGCTTTCCCGGTTTCGTCTTCGACTTCCACGACGACGCCGCAAAGCTTGACATCGTTTTCAGCCGGTTCGAACCGCACGGGCGTCCGGTCCAGAAACCGCTGGATTACGGCCTCTTTCCGGGCGCCGATCACGGAGTCGTGAGGACCGGTCATGCCGGCGTCGGACACGTAGGCCGTACCGCCCGGCAGAATGCGCTCATCGGCGGTTTGCACGTGCGTATGCGTGCCAAGTACGGCGCTGGCGCGGCCGTCCATAAACCATCCGTACGCGATTTTTTCGGAACTCGCTTCAGCGTGAAAATCGACGACAATCACCGGAGTCCGTTGTCTCAGGCGGTCCACGATATCCCTCCCGGCGCGGAAGGGGCAGTCCAGGTCGAGCATATTTACCCGGCCCTGCATGCAGACGACACCGACCGGGGCGCCATTCGAGGCGTTGAAGACGCCGTAGCCGGCGCCGCCGACGCTCTCCGGGAAATTGGCGGGACGCAGAACGCGGTCGGCGCCGAGAATGTACGGGATGGCGTCTTTACGGTCCCAGACATGGTTTCCCGTGGTGACGACGTCCGCCCCGTAGGCGAAGAGTTTCTTCGCGATGTTCTCGGTGATGCCGAAACCGCCGGCGGCGTTTTCGCCGTTAGCGATGCAAAAATCGATCCGGTGGCTCTCCCTGAGCCGGGGAATCAGGTCCGCAGCCGCCTTTCTGCCGGGCCTGCCGTAGATATCGCCCACAAACAGGATATTCAAGAGGACACTCGCAAAAAGCAGTCAACGATTGACGGCGCGCAAAACGCACGACGGCGTATTGTCCGTCGCGACGCCCGGATCAGCGCGCGAAATCCACCGAGCGCGTTTCTCTGATGACGGTGACCTTGACCGGACCCGGGCAGGTGGCGTCCTCCGTGAGGCGCGAGACGATCTGCGTCGCCAGGCGTTCGGTGTCCGCATCGCTCATCATATCGGAATCCGCAACCACGCGGACTTCCTGTCCTGCCTTGATGGCGAAGACCGATTCCACGCCCTGTACCATCTTTGCGATGGACTCCAGGCGTTCCAGCCGCCGGACGTAATTCTCGATCTGTTCACGCTGAGCGCCCGGCCGGGACCGGGAAATCGAATCGGCGGCGTCGACAAGGACGGCAACAGGTGAAACGGGGTCCGAATCACCATGATGGGCTTCGATGGCGTTGATCACGATTGCGTCTTCGCCATATTTGCGCGCCAGGTCGGCGCCATTCTCTCCGTACGTGCCCTCGGCTTCGTGCGCCAGGCCTTTTCCGATGTCGTGAAGCAATCCCGCGCGTTTGGCCAATTGGGCGTCGAGGCCGAGCGACGTGGCCATCATGCCGGTAAGGAAGGCCACTTCCTTACTGTGATTCAGCACATTCTGACCGTAACTCGTCCGGTATTTGAGACGACCCAGGCAGGCGACGAGGCGATCGTGCAGGCCCGGTACGCCGGCGTCGAATGCCGCCTGAACGCCGGCATCGTGCATCACTTCCTGAATGGACTCCCGGGATTTCTGTACGATTTCCTCGATCCTGCCCGGGTGGATGCGTCCGTCCAGGATCAACTTTTCCATGGCAATCTGAGCGATGGCGCGGCGTATGGGATCGAACCCCGACAGGATGACGGCTTCGGGTGTATCGTCGATCGTGACGTCCACGCCCGTTGCCATTTCAAATGCGCGTATGTTTCGCCCCTCGCGGCCGATGATTCGTCCCTTCATTTCATCGGAAGGGAGCCGTACGACCGCAACGGTGGATTCTATGGTGTGGTCCGCCGCCAGCCGCTGAATCGCGCCGGCGATTATTTCCCGGGCCTCGTCGTTGGCGCGGACGAGCGCGTCGTCGCGGATTTCCTTGAGACGCCACTCCGCATCGCGTTCCGCCTCGTCTTCCATATTGGCCATCAGGACGCGTTTCGCCTCGTCCTTCGTGAGTCCGGCGATTTGTTCCAGACGCCTGTTCTGCAGCAGCCGGCTCTGTTCGAGGTCCCGTTCCCGACCGGCGAGTTGCTCCTCCAGCAGCCGGAGTTGCTCGTTTTTGTCGGTCGCCCGTTTCTCCTTGTCGTTCAGAAGGTCCGCCCGTTTGTCAAGCTGCCTTCTGAGGCTGCTCAGTTTCATTTCCTCCCTCGCGGCCCGATCGCGTTTTTCGTCGAGTTCCTGTTCGAACCGGAGTTGCTCCTGCTGTATCATGTCTTTGGCTTCCAGGACGGCGGTTCGCTTCATCGCGTCCGCCTCGGTCTGGGCATCTTCAAGTGTCTTTTCCGCGGAGAGTTCGGCGCGATGGATCTTGGTCTGCCCGATCTTGCCGCTCATCAGCCATCCCAGGACAAAACCCAGGACAAGCAGGCCGGCCGACAGCATTATCACTGTCACAACTTCCACGGTCGTGTCTATCGGCAGGTTCATTCCGGTCTCCCCGTATAATGAAAACCAAGCACAAAAAAAACCCGCTTGCATTCATCCGGTTCCGTACATACCGTCCGGATTGGAGCATGTCCGCTCCGGATGGTTGCAGATGAACGCAGCAGGCAACACCGGAATCGATTATCCGGCAGGGCCGCCAGCGACCGCCGGCGCGCCCTTTCTGTTTGAGGTCGTCTCTACGCGATCCGTTTTGTGAAAGACGCCAGATTGCGGGTCTGTTCGGTCAGGGTCTTTCCCATCTTCCGACTGGCTTCTTCCTCTATGAGCAGTTCGTGCGCGAGATTCACGGCCGCAACGACTGCGATTTTGGCAACCGAACGAAGTAAAATGTAGTTTGCGACATCACGCATTTTCCGGTCCACGAATCGAGCGACGTTCCGGGCATGGTCCGGGTCGCCTTCAGCATGGATGTTGTATTCGGTGCCGAAGATCTGGACGCGTATTGCCGATTGTTCAGACATGATTCCTCTGGACATCCGGAGGCGATGTGAAACGATGTCGTTCCGCGTGGATGTCGACGTTGCTGTTTTACGCTGTGTTCACTGAATCCAGACGCGAGATCATGGTTTCGATTTTGCGTTGGATCTCCTCCTTGTTCTCGATCAGGGAAGCATTGTTGTCGTAAATGGAACGGAGCCGTTCCCGTTCGGCCTGCAACCCGTTGATAACCTGATCCTGCTCCTCCAGCCGCTGCCGGAGTTCCCCGTTTCTCTGTTCGAGTCCGGCAATTTGCTCACGTAACCGTCCGATAATGCCGACCGCGCGATTGATTTCGGCAAAAAGCAGATCCAGCTGATCGGAAACGAGATTCTCCGACGCCAGCCGGTCGTCTTCCGCCTCTTCGTCTCCCGGTTCTCCGTCTACGCGGTCGACAAGCTCAGTCTCCGGAGCTTCCGGATCGACCGGTTCCTGCGTTTCGTATGTCGCGCCGGTGGTTTCGATGGAACCGCTCTGCTGGTCCTGCAGATCGAGTTGACCGTCTTCCGGGCCGACCGGTTCCGGCTGTTCGCCCGTCCCGTCGGGGGCCTCGAAGGAAACGTCCTCCTGACGATGCAGATTGAGCTGCCTGTCTTCCGGGCCATTCGATTCCAACTGTTCGTCTGATTTATCGACTGATGCGTAGGTTGCGTCGTCACTGGCTTCCGAATCCGACTGTTCGTTTACCGGATCTCGCGCTTCCATGTTCTCACCCTTTCCTTGCAGACATAAATCTCAGAAAGTCGTGCGTCGAGGCGACAATACAACGTCTTGGCGGCCCTGTTACGCAATGTAACACGTCCATGACGTAAAGTCAAGGACGGGATACCGGACGCAAGGGGAGCGGGAACGGAATCGGAAGCGATTCGAGGGGGCGCTGCTGCAACAAATTCCGTTGACCGGAGGGCGAATTACAGGTGTTGACGGGCCTGCCGGGCCAACACGGAGAACGCCGCCGGATCCGTGACGGCGAGGTTGGCCAGAACCTTTCTGTCGACGGTAATATCGGCCTTCTTCAGGCCGTTGATCAGGCTGCTGTAGGAAAGCCCGTTGAGCCGGGCGGCGGCATTGATTCGAACGATCCACAAAGATCGGAAATTTCTCTTTTTCTGACGACGGTCCCTGTAGGCATAGGCAAGGCCGCGATTGACGGCGTCGTCCGCGGTGCGGTACAGCTTGCTTCGCCCTCCGCGGTACCCACGAGCGGCCTTCAGTACTTTCTTTCGTCTGCGTCGCGAGGCAACGCTGTTCGTCGTTCTTGGCATGTATAGTGTCTCCTGGCGGCGCCTGCAGTTGTGCGGGCCGTGTCAGCTTCCGGTCCGGCGCGGCCTGAATCTTAAGAAGCTGCTCGAAAGCCACTGAAGGATCGATGGAACGGCGCTTCCAACTTGAAATCGGTACGGCCCGTCAGTTGGGAAGCAGGCGCTGAACCCGGTCCTGATCCGATTTATGCACCACGGTGGATTTGCGCAGGTGCATCTTGCGTTTGCTGCTCTTGCTCGTCAGATTATGCGTGACCGTTGACTTGCGACGGCTGATAACGCCGGATTTCCGACGCTTGAACCGTTTCGCCGCTCCACGGTGGGTTTTCATTTTGGGCACGTTAAACTCCCCTGATAAGGCTCGTTTTCGACGCACACGGCGTGCGGAAACCGGCAGCACGACCGGCAGAACCGGCGACGTCCGGTCTCCTGCAGGCCATGCGTTCCGGCTCCGTGTGCGCCGGAGCATTCGGCGGACGTTACTTCGGCGCAATGATGACGACGATGTTTCGGCCCTCGTCCCTGATGGGCATCTCGGCCGCGCCGATCTCCCGAAGGTCCTCTTCGGCCCGTTCCAGCAATTCTCTTCCCTGCATTCGGTACATATTCTGGCGGCCGCGGAATTCCACGGAGATTCTCACCTTGTGCCGGTGTTTCAGGAAGTTTTCGGCGTGGCGTATCTTGAATTCGTAATCGTGGTCGCTGATACGGGGGCCGAGGCGGATCTCTTTCAGTTGCGATCCGGTTTTCTTGCCCTTCTTCTGCTTCTTGCTCTGCTCATACCTGTACTTGCCGTAGTTCATGATCCTGCAGACCGGCGGGCGGGCGTTGGGCGCGACTTCGACCAGGTCGAGGTCCGCCTCCACTGCCATTTCCATCGCCCTCCTGGTTTCTACGATGCCGACCTGCTCGCCGTCCTGATCGACAAGCCGGATCTGGGGTATGCGAATCTGTTCGTTGACGCGGGGCGCTCTTTCCTGCTTTCGATCTCTGAAAACTCTTGGACCTCTGTTGATACCGATCACCTCCGAAGTTGATCCGGCCCGCTGGCGGGCCCGTTTGGATTTACGAGGCGCTCTTCGTCTGGACTTCCTTCAGCATCCTGGCAATGAGGTCGAGCGTGGACATGCTTCCGAGGTCGCCGGCGCCATGCCTGCGGACAGAGATGGACTGCGCGTCGACTTCCTGCCTTCCCACAATGACCATGTAAGGGATTTTCCTGACTTCAGCCTCGCGAATCTTGAAACCGAGTTTGGCATCTTGCGTGTCCACTTCGGCGCGGAGACCTGCGCTGCTGAGCTGGCTGGCAACCGCGTCGGCATAACTGGCAAACGGATCGGATATCGGAAGTACGACAGCCTGTACCGGAGCCAGCCAGAGCGGGAAGTTTCCCGCATAGTGCTCGATCAGCAGGCCGAAGAACCGTTCCATGGCCCCCAGAAGGGCGCGATGTACCATGTACGGCCTGTGGAATTTTCCGTCTGACCCGACGTAGCTGAGGTCAAATCGTTCCGGCAGGTTGAAGTCGAACTGAATGGTCGTACACTGCCATTCCCTGTTCAGGGCGTCGTTGATCGTCACGTCGATCTTCGGTCCGTAGAACGCGCCGGCGCCTTCGTCGATCCGGTACGGCAGCTTCCGGGCGTCGACGGCGCGCTTGAGCGCGTCGGTGGCCCGCTGCCAGTCGGCCGGGTCTCCAACCGCTTTGTCGGGGCGCGTTGAGATGTAGACGTTAAAGTCTTCGAAACCGAACGACTTGAGGATGAACAGCGTAAAGTCGATTACCCGGGAGACTTCGTCCTCCACCTGATCCGGGCGACAGAAGATATGCGCGTCGTCCTGGGTGAATCCGCGCACCCGCAACAGGCCGTGCAGCGTGCCGACCATTTCGTAGCGGTAGACCGTACCCAGTTCGGCCCAGCGGAAGGGTAGCTCTCTGTAGCTGCGCCTGCGGGACTTGTAGATGAGGCTGTGGAAAGGACAATTCATCGGCTTGGCGAAATAGGCCTGGCCGTCGATGTCCATTGGGGGATACATGTTCTCGTGAAAGAAATCCAGGTGTCCACTGGTTTCCCAGAGACGGGACCTGCCGATATGGGGCGAGCCCACCAGGTCATAGCCGCCGCCGTAATGCGCTTCGCGCCAGAAATCTTCAATCTGGTTCCTGATTCGCGCCCCGTTGGGGTGCCAGAGAACCAGACCGGGGCCGGCGGTATCGTTGATCGAAAAGAGGTCGAGTTGCGCGCCGAGGGTCCGGTGGTCCCGGTTCCTTGCTTCTTCCAGGTACTCGAGATAGGCGTTGAGGTCTTTCTTTCCCGGAAAGGAGATGCCGTAGATGCGCTGGAGCATCACGTTGTTTTCGTCGCCCCGCCAGTATGCGCCCGAAGAACTCAGCAGTTTTACGGCCTTAATCCGGCCGGTGTCGGGAACGTGAGGCCCCCGGCAGAGGTCCAGCCACCTGTCGGCATTCCTGTAGATGCTGATGGTTTCGCCGGGTTCGATTGCTTCCAGGATTTCCAGTTTGTAGGTTTCGTCGCGTTCACCGAACAGATCGATCGCGGCCTCGCGGGTGAGTTCCTGGCGCTCGAATGTCTGCGCCTCCGCGATGAGTTCGCGCATCCTGGCTTCGATTCTGTGCAATTCGTCCGGCGTGAACGGCTTTTCCCGATCGAAGTCGTAATAGAAGCCATTCTCGATGGGTGGACCCAGGGTGACTTTGACGTCAGGAAACAGGTCCTGCACCGCCTGCGCCATGATATGGGCGGTACTGTGCCAGTACACTTCCTTGCCTTCGTCGCTGGAGAAGGTGAGGATTTCCAGTTCGACGTCGTCGTCCAGCGTACAGCTGAGATCCACGGCCCGGCCGTTGACCTTGCCGGCCAGCGCAGCGCGCGCAAGGCCGGAGCCGATGGATTCGGCCACCTGCAGGATGGTGACGCCCTCCCGGAAGTCCTTTTTCGAACCGTCCGGCAGCGTGACGGTTATGTTGCCTGTTCGGGGCATCGGATCTGGCGTTCTCAGAATGGACAAAAAGAGTCGGCGGAGACGTGAATTACAATAAACCGTTGTTTTTCCGGGCCGGAAGCTCTATCGGCACATTGCAAACGCCTGCGCGGCCGAGGGTGTCGGGCCTTGCTTTTGAATAATAAAAAAACGCGCGACCTTTCTGCTTGCGCGTCGTATTCGGCAAATCACCCGGTGAAATACGATCCCGTCCGTTGACACTCCTCCGCAAGCAGGTTGATGGCGTTATACTTAGAACATCAGACAAATTTATACTATCCTGAAAGTGTTGTCAAGCGAAAACTCCTGTTTCCGCGGCGCAATTCAACGCGATTTCGCCGCGCAGGAAAGGCCCGCCGGGACCGGCGTTTCGGGTTCCGGCGCGCGGCTGTCGTTACGGGAGGTCGAGCATTTTGTGAATCCTGCAGGACAGCCGCCATTCGGGGTGCCGTTTGAGGATTTCGAGGGTCTTCCCGATGTATTCGGGTTTGCTCGACTCGGGCTGGAGGTAGACACACTCGGCACGGTCCTCTGCGACCATGCCTTCCTCGAAGTGCTTTCCGACCACGTATTTGAGTTCCGTAATGTAGCGCAGACCGCCGGCGATGGATTTTCTCTTGGGAGAGACGGTCCAGTGTTCGATGAAGTCGTAGAGGTCCGGGTCCGGATCGATCGCGCCGTTGGTCTCGACGTGGATGCGATAGTCCCTGGACCGGAGTTCCCGGCAGAGCGTTCCGATATTCTGGCCCAGGGGTTCTCCTCCGGTCAGGCAGACCCAGGAGGCGGAGTAACGGCCGACTTCAGCCAGGATTTCGCCGATATTGAGTTCGGTGTACGTATCGAATTCGGTGTCACAGAAGTAGCAGCGCAGATTGCATCTGGCGAGGCGCACGAAGGTGGTCGGCTGGCCGACGCGCAGGCCTTCACCCTCTATGGAATAGAAGATCTCGTTAACCTGCAGCGTCCGGCCGTCATCGCGCCAGAGCGGCATCCGGTTGGCGCGCGCTGGAGGGATGCCTTCCAGCATATCGGGGTCTCTGCGGGACAAGACGGGCTCCGGGCGTCGGAGGTAGCGGGATTGTATCGAACACTTTTGAAATAATGGAAAACCGGGACATGAGACAAGGAAAATCCTTGACATCGTCCGCCGCCGCTCGAATATTGTCCGCCGTTCGGGGCATCCTGCGGGGTACGCGCCGTTTTTTTGTGGGAATCACGCGGCGTCCGCGCTTCCGAGGACCGGTCGATGGATGCCTTCAGTGTGTCTTGCGGCCGACGAAACAGTTGGCTTTTCAGAATTGAGGTCGACGTGTGAGAGATCGCAGCTACGATGCGGTTATATTCGACGTGGACGGCGTGATCGTGGATTCGGAATCGGTTTACTGCGAGACGTACAACACGACGCTGGGAGATTACGGCGCCGGGATGAGCCGGGAGGACTATGCGGTCTGCGTGGGACATCCCGTCGAGGAAAACAGCGCGTACGCCGTGGAACGATACGGGCTGGACGTGGCGCCCGACGCATTCCGCGGGATCTGGATGGATCGATTCGAGAAGGCGATCTCGAAACCCGACCGGGTGTTGCTGATGCCGGGTTTTCCCGAATTGTTGGCGCACGTCCGGAACCGCGGTTACCCTCTGGCAGTGGCGTCGTCCACGCAGCGGGACAGGATGATGAAGACGCTGCACAGCGGCCTGCTTTCCAGATTGGACGGTGTGCGCGACCTGGACGAGGTGTTCGACGTGATGCTGTCCGGGAGCGACGTGGAACGTGTGAAACCGGCGCCTGACATCTATCTGTCGGCGGCAGAAAAGCTGAGCGTTGAACCGGGTCGGTGTGCGGTGATCGAAGACAGCGAGGCGGGCGTCAGAGCCGGCAAGGCGGCGGGGATGACGGTGTTCGCAGTGCCGAATTTCTTCACCGCGCGCCAGCGGCACGAAGAGGCCGACCTCATACTGGGCGGGTTGTCGGAAGCGAGACGGCTTCTATGAGACCAGCGGTGATCCGGCAGCCTTTGGGCCCGGGCTACGGTTCGGCGCGTCAGGCGTAGGTCTCCGCGTTGTCTTCAGGGGCATAGCCGAGCTCTTCGCGGGCGTTTCGGAGGTCCCAGTACGCGCGGGTATTGTTCGAGATGCCGTAATAGATGCCGTAATGGATGCCGGTTTCGATGCTGCAGCGTACGAGTTGAACGGTGTCGCGGTGGCTGAGCCAGGACGCGAGGATCCGGTCGCTCGTGCGGTTGATGACCGAGTCGGCGGGCTGAAAGGATCCGATCCGCAGACAGATCACCGAAAGCCCGAATGCGTCCGCATAGTACCGTCCCAGGTCCTCGCCGTAAGCCTTGCTGGCCCCGTAGAAGCTGTCCGGCCGCGCGTTCACCTCGGTCGTCGTACCGATGCCGTTCTTTTCGTAATATCCGGTAACGTGGTTGCTGCTGGCGAACACGACGCGGCCGGCGCCCGTCCTGCGGGCAGCCTCGTAAACGGTGTAGGTTCCACGGATGTTCGCCTCGAGGATGTCTTCAAAGGAGGCGCTCCCGTTCGGATTCCCCGCCATGTGGACGACGGTGTCCACGCCCTGCACCGCCGCCATGACTCGGTCCATATCGGTAATGCTTGAGACATGCACCTCTTCGCCGGGACGCGCCGGGAGGATGGTGTTGTGGTAGAGCAGTCTGAGGCGGTAGTGGTCCTTCAACCCCTCTCGCAGTACGCTCCCGATTCTGCCGGCGGCGCCTGTGATGAGGATTTTCTTTTCTGGCACGACTGTCCTTTCGTCTGAGCTGTGACCCGGGACCGGGTGTCCGCGCGGCCTCGCGTACGACGGCGGGTGCGCCATCCCTGGAAACTGTCTTGTGCTTACAGCGGCCTGACTCCGGCCCATTCGGGAAGGAGCCTGGCGGCGTTGTTCCAGAGAATGTCCCTCTTGGTTGCTTCGGAAAGACCGGCGCCCAGGGTTTTTCCGAGACATTGGCCGAAGAGGCGGACCGGAAGGTCCGACCCGAAGACGACGCGACGGCCTCCCAGCGCGCCAACGGCCGCTTCGACGATTCCTGCCTCGGGGTCCCCGCCGCCGGTGTCGGCCACCAGGTTCGGGCAATCCGAAACGTGCTCTATCCCCCGGAGCCCGCACCCGTTGAGATGGGCCATGATGATCTTGGCGCCGGGGTGCCTGCGCGCCAGATCGGCCACGTCCCGTGGAAAGGACTCGCCGGGCAGGTTGCCGGTGGTCTTGTCCCACGCGTGCTGCAGAACGGGCACGTCCAGTTCGACGGCGCGCTGCATGATCGGATCCAGGCCGGCATCGGTGGCCCGGCGCGCCACCCATAGCTTGATTCCGCACATGCGCTCTTCGACGATGCACCGGTTTATCTCGTCGACGGACGCGTCGGGACATGCGGGATTGACGTAGCAGAAGGGAAGAAAGGCATCGGGCGCCTGATCGCGCATCCGCAGATTGTAGTCGTTGCCGTTCCGGCAGTGCCGCATTGCGGGGTCATGGAGAGGGCTGCCGGCGCCCGATTCGGGATGCAGCAGAAAGATGCACATCTTCGTGATCCCCGCGCGCCCGGCGGCATCCAGAATCCTCCTGGCGTCGGCCCTTACGGATGCGGCCCCCGTGCCGAGGGGGTGGACGTGTACGTCCAGCACGTCGCAGGGCGGCTTGAGTTGCTCTCTCAGCGTGGTCAGGTTCAACCTATCGCTCCATTACCAGTTGACGATTCGCCCGGCGTTTCCCCCCAGGATGGCGGCTGCGTCGTCGTCGGAGAGATCGGTGACGACTCGCGAGAGCGCTGAGTAGGGGATGAAGAGCGGCGCATGGGAGCCGAACAGCAGTTTGTCTCTCAGTCCGTCTTCGACCAGCACCTTGATCGCATCCATACCGTCCGACTGGGAGACGTCCGCGTAGAGGTTGGGGAGCGCCAGGATTCTGTCTTTAAGCGCTCTGACTTCGCCCGTGCGAGGCCCTCCGATGACGATGAGGAGGCCGGGGTGGCGCTCCGCGGCGTCCGCGATTTCGGCCGCGGGGACGTCGGGTACCTGGGCGAGAGGATGCTGCCGTCGCGGGTCTTCGAGGCGCGTTTGCACGATCACGCCGAGCCCGGCACGGGCGAGGGCGGTCAACAGGTCGGAAGCGAAATCCAGATCGTACCCGCAATAGGCGGGAAGGAGTTTGACCAGGCGGACCCGGGGCTGGTTCTTCGCCCGCTCGATTTCGTCGCGCCACGTGGCGATGGTCGGATCCAGAACGGGTACGGGCCAGACGTCGTCGGTCGCGTCCGAAGCGGCGTAGAGTCCGTCGTTGAATCGATGCGGGTTGCGGCACCACGCGGCGTCCAGGGGGGAAATGCACATGCGTTCCACGCCGTATTCCCTGAGGGAGGCGCGAACGGCTGCAAGGGCGCCCTCGACAGGATGGGAGGGCCAGTGTCCTGTGTAGGCGTTGATGTCGATAATCATGGAATTCTCCCTGGCGCGAATCGCTATCGTATCGGTGGCTGCGTGCCGCCGCTCCTGTCCGGCGCAACGACCGCTCAGACGGTCCGGACGCCGGACCACGACGGCAGGAGGCGGGCGGTGTTGTTCCAGAGGATCTCTTTCTTCACCGACTCCGGAAGATCGGTTCCGAGCGTCTTGCCGAGTTGCACGCCGAAGTGGCGGATGGGAGCGTCGGAGCCGTAGACGATGCGCCCGGGTCCGACGGTCGATGCGGCCGCTTCGACGATGCCGCTGTCCGGGTCTCCGCCGGAGGTGTCGACGTAGATGTTCGGACAGTCCGACACGTCTTCCATGCCGGAAAGCCCGCAGCCATTCATGTGAGCCATGATGATCTTCGCATCCGGGTGGCGGCGCGCCAGGTGAGCCACGTCGGCCGGAAAGGATTCGCCCACCAGATTGCCGTCCGTCTTGATCCACGCGTGCTGCAGCACGGGAACGCCGAATCGTACGGCGCGTTCCATGATGGGGTCCAGGCCCGGATCGGTGGCGCGGCGTGCGACCCACAGCTTGATTCCGGCCATCCGCTCGCTTTCGATACAGCGGTCGATTTCCGCAACGGATTCCGCGGGATACATCGGATTCACGTAACAGAAGGGGATGAAGATTTCCGGTGCGAGATCACGCATGGCGAGAGCGTAGTCGTTGGCCTGTTTGAATTCTTCGACGGACGGTTCTCGCGGGCAGGTGGTGTATAGTGAGAACAGACACATCTTTTCAACCCCCGCACGCGCGGCGGATTCGATGATGAGGCGCGCGTCTTCCCGGGCGTTGGCGATTCTGTAGAGGCCGAAGCAGTCCAGCGGATGCACGTGGACGTCCAGGGCGGGGTAAGCCGGCTTCAGGCGGTCCATCACTTCGGAAGGCGTCATCGCACGTCTCCTGGATGAGGCGATTCGCGCATTCAGGATTTCATCGGCGCAGGCGTTTTTCCGGATAATTCCTTGCCCCTGCGTTCTATCCTATATATAATTAACCCGGGCATGAATGTCAGCAGATTTCGGCCTGGCCGGTGAAGAAAAAAGGAGGGGATTCCAGCTTGTGCCCCCGTCTTGCGCCGCGCCTTTCGCAGACCGGTTTCTCAGTTGTCGTACCGCCGGCGCGCCGGCGCCAGGTAAATGCTGGGATCCGTTTGTTATTTCGTCGAACTCCGTCCCGAGGCGGAAGATGAAAGCAATCGTCATGGCGGCGGGCTACGCCACGCGCCTTTACCCCCTTACGCTGAACTTCCCGAAGGGGCTTCTCGAGGTGGGCGGGCGCGCGATCGTGGACTATCTGATGGAACAGATCGAGTCCGTGCCGGACGTTGACGGGGTATATCTCGTAACCAATAACCGGTTCGCCGGCCGTTTCGAGCGGTGGGCGGAAGGGCGGAACGGCCGCCTGGACGTCGACGTGATCGACGACGGGACCACGTCCAACGAGAACCGGCTGGGCGCGGTGGGGGACATCCGGTTCGCCATTCGGGCCAGGGATATTTCGGATGATGTCCTTGTATGCGGCTCGGACAATCTGTTCCGGTTTCGCCTGAAGGACCTGGTGGCGGACTTCCGCGCCAATCCGGCGGCCCACGTCTGCGTTTGTCACGTGGACGACCCGGAGGACCGCCGACGGCGCGGCATTGCAGTCCTGGATGCGGAGAACCGCGTGGTGAGGTTCGACGAAAAGCCCGAGATTCCGGAGTCTTCCTGGGGTTCCGCCGCCTTCTACGTCTATCCGGCATCCACTCTGAAGCGTTTCGACGAATACCTCGAAAGCGGTCGTACTCCGGACGCGCCCGGACATTTCGTCGAGTGGCTCTGCCGCGTGGAACCGGTATTTGCGCACAGGATTCAGGGATCGGCGATCGATATCGGAAATCCCGAGACTCTTGAACAGGCGAGACGTGAATACGGGGAGGCGGGCGCAATTCACGTTAACGATGATACCGGGCCCGCACGCTGAGCACTTGCAGTGACCACGTTTCGACAGGGTCAATGAGCCGAACTCACAGTCTGGGGTTGGATATGCGCCGTAACTTAACCCTCGCCGCGACGCTTCTTCTTGTGACTCCCGTTGCGGTCATGTCCCACAGTCTCGGGGCGGACTTCGACGGGGACGGCAAGGTGGGGTTCCCGGATTTCCTGCTGTTCGCCGAAGCGTTCGGGTCCACGAACGTCCGGTTCGATCTGAACGACGACGGGAAGGTGGATTACGGTGACTTCCTGTTGTTTGCCGGGGACTTCGGCAGGATAACCCATGAAGAGGGAGAGACCGGCGTTGGGGGCGTCCGCTCCACGTTCGAAGCGATACAGGACCATATCTTCAATGAAAGCTGCATCAGCAGTTCCTGCCACAGTTCAGCCTGGGCCGCCGCGGGACTTTCGCTCGAACCGGACGTGGCATATCAGCAGCTGGTGGGGCGGGTACCGCAGAACGCGAAGGCGCGGGAAGAGGGGATGCTGCTGGTCAAGGCCGGGGACACCGACAGGAGTTTTCTGTTGACGAAACTGACCGGTTCAGGCGTGGGGTACGGCGACCGGATGCCGAGGTCGTATTCCAGTCTGAGCGGCGTCGCGATCGATGCGATCCGGGCGTGGATCGCGGCGGGGGCTTCCCGCGACAGCGTGGTGCCGGATGCGCCCGATCTGGACCGGGTCCTGCACAATACGGAGTTTTATCTTCAGCCGCCCGCGCGACCCGCGAGGGGGATACAGCTTCACCTGAAACCCTTTGCGATTGCGCCGCGGTCCGAGCGGGAGATTTTCTCGACTACCCGGCTGGGGGTCGCGGAAGACCTGATGGTAAACAGGATCGAAGTGGTGCAGCCTGAGGGCAGCCATCACTTCATTCTCTATCAGTCGACCGACGAAAACCCGCCGCCGCCGGGAATTCGGGATCTGGACCCGTTCGAGGCGCTCGGCATCTTCCGGAAACGGTTTATCGTGGGCAGCCAGTCGCCCGAGGCGGTTTTCGATTTCCCCAGGGGCATCGCGATCCCGATGCCTGCCGATGCGGTATACGAACTGAACTCCCATTTCGTGAACACCTCGGGGGAGAACACGCTCATCGGCGAGGTGTACGTCAATCTGCACTCGATGCCCGCCGACAGCGTCAGGGAGACCGCAAAACCCATCTTTGAGAACTTCTTCCCCATTCAGGTTCCGCCGGGTCAGACTGTGACCGCCGGCCGCGACTGGACCTTGCGACGAGACGTCAACCTCGTGATGCTGTCATCACACATGCATCGCCACGGCCGGCGGTTCGATATCTTCCTGGACGGTGAAAGGATCTATCGCAGCGATGAGTGGGATGAACCGGTGACAAATCTGTACAATCCCGCACTCGAAGTAAGGGCTGGACAAACCCTGCGATTCGAATGCACCCACGAAAACGACGATAAAGACTTTACCATCCGATTCGGATTCACGGCCGAGAACGACGAGATGTGTATCATGCTGGGCTATTACTATTGAAGAAACCGTCACCCATCGAGGGAAGGGTCCGTGGGCATCCGCAGGTATCGGTTCTTGTGTCGACCCGCTAGGCAATACTCCGCATCACGTCGTCGAACAGGACCCCGTTGGTGGAAATCGCCTCACCGCCCCGGATGGTCGGGTTTCCGCTCCAGTCCGTAAATGTGCCTCCCGCTTCTTCCAGTATCGGCTGCAGCGCCGCGCAGTCCCACACGGCCATAATGGGGTCCAGCATGATTTCCGCACGGCCCGTGGCGACGAGGACGTGCCCGTAACAGTCCCCCCACCCCCTGCAATAGGCGACCCGTCCCGCCAGGTTTCGGTACGCGCAGTCCCTGCCGAATTCTGCGAACGACTCGACGTCGGTTGCGCACAGGAGCGCGTCTTCCAGGCGCGAGACCGTTGAGACGCTCGCCGGGCGGCCGTTCCACGTGCAGCCCGAGCCCAGGGCGGCGCAGACCATCTCGTTCATGGCGGGCAGGTGAACCACGCCAACCGACGGGACGCCATCGACTTCCACGCAGATCATCACGCCGTAGAGCGGAACGCCGTGAACGAAGGACTTCGTACCGTCGATCGGGTCGATGATCCATCGGCGGCCGGTCCGGCCGTCCCGGTCGCCGTATTCCTCTCCGACGATGGCATCGTCCGGAAAGCGGTCCTGGATCAGCCCGGCGATCCTGCGTTCCGCGGCGCGGTCGGCTTCGGTAACGGGGCTATCGTCGGATTTTATGTCGACCCGGACGCCGGTCTGAAAGTACCGCAGGGTCAGGCGCCCGGCCTGCCAGGCCGCGTTGGTGCTGAAGGCGAGAAGATCCTGTAGAGAGGGCTCTGCCATGGGCGTCCCTTTCTCTGTAGTGCAAGATATATCGACCGTGTGACGTGGTCCGCCGTCGCACGGCGGAAATGAGCCGTAGACAGGCCGTTCGTGGCTGGAATGTATGCAGGCGGCGGAAGGAAGTCAAGCCAGCACCTGCAAAGCTCCGAGTTCCGCTTGCGTTTTCATGCGGGAATGCTTATATTTGTTGGTGGAGGCTGTATCCTCCGGATTCAACCTCTAAAAGTGCCTTGAATCTACATAAGGGTGACCCAACCGGAAGTTATTCCACAGTTTACTGTGGAACTTCGTCAATAATTTTCGGCGCCTGGTAGGTTAGGCGCTTTTTTTATCCCCATACCAATCGAAGGGGCGAACAGATGCTGGACGTCGAGTTTGTTGAACCGTCGGAAGTGGAGAAGGCGGCGCGAATTTTCCATCGGGACGGGCTGGTCGTGATGCGAAATGCACTGACGGCGCAGCAGTTGGGCCGTGCGCGGTCGGGGGCCGACCGTGTGATCGCGCAGCAGACGGAGGCTATTCCGCCGGAGGATGCGAACCGAGGGTACGCGCGCTATTCATTCGGACAGCAGATCCACCACCCCGAGTGGGCCCAACTGATTGATTTGCAAACGGTTCTACCAGTGCTGGAAGCGATCTGGACCAGCAGTGATTTCCACTGCTGGGGCGCCGGGGGAGACTATTCTCTGCCCGGCGCGAAGATTCAGAAACTGCACGCGGATATCACGGATATGCTCCGCGACCCCCAGGGTCGGGTGAACGTGTTTGACCTTCCAACGCCCGTAATCGTGGTGAATTTCCCCATGGTGGATTTTACGGAGATCAATGGCGCGACGCGGTTTGTGCCCGGCACCCACCGCAACCGGGACCCGGCGCCCGGACTCGAGGAGGAGCCGGACTGGATGAAGCGGTCGATCGTGTGCGGGCCTGCGGGTGGAGCGGTTATTCGTGATATCCGTTGCTGGCACGGGGGAACGGCCAACCGGTCGTCGGAGGTACGCGCGATGACCAGCGTGGGTTATTCGGCGCCGTGGTTCGTGTGGCTCAGAAAGGAACACCCGTTGCCCCGGTCCCTGTACGATTCCCTTTCGGACCGGGCGAAGGACCTGACCCGGTTTATCGTGGCAGCCTGAGCGACAGACAACAGGGACCCGGCCCGGTGATGAAAGGGCGGCAGCGCACGGCAATACGACATGCCCCGCAACCCGGGGGTCCGGGTCGGGCCATATTGAGGCGAGCAGCACGCGAGGGGCGCAACGTCGGTTGCGCCCCTCGCGTTTTGTATCAGGGTCCGTATCCGACCTCCTGCAGCGAGACCTGCCTGCCGGTATTGTGCGCCTTGACCGCCGCGGTGGAAACCGCGACGCTTTCCAGGATTTCGAGGTGCGGAACCGGGGACCGCCGGGTTTCAACCATCTGCTTCATCAGTTTGATGTTCTCGTACGCGCCATAGGGGAAGACATAGTCGCCAAGAGGAGCCGAATGAATGTCGCCCATGTTCCCGTACGCGCTGGCGTAGAACGCACAGTGGCAGGTTTCTCCCGTGTCGCAGCTGAGCATGGCGCCGCATCGGGGAAAGCGGGGTTCGTCCGGGTAGACCAGGTGCATGAAGCCGCCGGTGTTTTTCCCCATGGACTCCACGGCGCGCACGCCGGAACCGAAGAAGTTCTGCGCCAGGCATATAGCGTGGATCTGACCCGCCATGGAGGGCCCCCCGCCGCGGATGGAGACGAATTCCAGGTTACCGACTTCCGGAAATCGGGCGGCGAATTGCCTCGCTTGAGGGAGCGTATTGAGAATGGAACGTGAAAGCAGGGGCGCATTGTGTTTCCGGGCAAGGCCGACGATGGCGTTCGCGTTGTCCAGATTGTTCGCAAGCGGCTTGTCGATGAAGGTGGGTACCCCTTTTTCCAGGCCGGGCCCGGCCAGTTCGAGATGGTCGGCCCCGTCGTAATTGCAGTCGGCCACCAGGACCAGGTCCACGTCGTCCGAGACTTCGTGAACATGGTCGCACACCCGCGGTCTGGAGGTGAAGACACGCGCGAAGACGTCGCCAACGCCGGGATGTTCGTCCCAGACGCGGGCGATTTCGAATTCATGCAGGCAAGGAACGGTCATTCGGGTGGGATCGCTGTAGAATGTATAAAAATAAAAGTGCGCCCCGCCGCTCATCCACGTGTATGGCGCTCCGGCGCTGTCATCCATGGGGTTTTGCAACCGCAGCGGCGCGTGTTCTGCCATCAGCACGCCGTAATACATTCCGTGCATATCGCAGCGGACCAGTCCGACACGTATTTTTTCCATCGAAGTCCTCCAAAAAAACCGGCACAAAGACGCTCGACCGGGAATGAAGTGACTTCCCGGACGTTTCGAGGGCGAAAAGTATGAAAAAAAGTGTGCCGGGACAAGAAGTTTCTGCTTGAATACTGAACATATGTTCAGTATATTTCCGTTTACTGGAGTACACTGAATTTTTCCAGGACGCGTCAACATTTCCCATTCGGTCGGGTTACTTCAGTTCACGGAGGATGAGCGATGATTGCCGAAATGCACGAAGGTCGTGCCACGTTGGAAGACAGATCGCTGAAATACTATTACAAAGAGGTCGATCGACATCCGCGGATCGATGCGGTCCGGGAACGGGCGCTCGCGGCCAGGATCGAAGCGGGTGACGAAGCGGCAATAGCGGCGCTCGTGAATGCGAATCTTCGTTTCGTCATTCATATCGCGAGAGGATATCAGAATCAGGGCCTGCCGCTGGGAGATCTCATCAACGAGGGCAATTGCGGGCTGTTTACCGCTGCCCGAAAATTCGATCGGAACCGGGGATGCAGGTTCATCACGTACGCGGTCTGGTGGATCCGGCAGCACATTCTGAAGGCGCTGGACGTCCAGACCCGAACCGTCCGCGTACCCGCCAGTGTATTGAACGACATCGGACGAATGCGAAAAACCGAAGACCGTCTGATGCAGCGCCTGGAGCGAAACCCGGAGCCGGACGAGGTCGCCGCCTTGTCCGGTTTGCCGGTCAAGAGGCTGGACCGCTGTCTGGACGGGGGCGCAAACGCCGTCTCACTCGATACGTTTCGCGCGGACGACAGCCTCGGTATTGCGGAGACGCTTCCGGACCGGAACGTCGCTTCGGCGGAAGAGACGCTCCTCGAGAAATGCCGCACCCGCGCCCTAGAGGAGACGCTTGATGCGCTTTCGGAACGTCACAGGAAGGTCATAACGCTTTATTTCGGTATGCACGGCGAGGAACCGACGACCTACCAGGAGATCGGACGCCGGCTGGGAATCAGCCGGGAACGCGTGAGGCAGTTGAAGGAGGACGCATTCGGAAAGTTGAGGCGGCCGTCGGTAAGGAAGCGTCTGGAGGCGCATCTCTAGCGTGGCCGTGAGGATGGCATCGGGCCGGCGCACTCGAAACCAACGCCCGTTGGCACGGGTTTCGGCATCGCCGCGTCCCATTTCTTTCTGACGGTCAATCGTACCGGGATGCCGGTCCAGTTCATACGCCGCCGCAGATTTCCGGACGTTTGCTCTTGACGAAACAGGGCAAATGCTTCAATTTATATCCGTTCGCACCCCTGAATCCGGATTCTCGAGGCCGTCTGCCCGTGCAGATCGTTTTTTTTGCGATTCTCGGCGCCCTGATATTGATCTGGGGCGGTGTTTTTGCGCTCACCCATTGGGTGAGTCCCCTGTCGCGCAAGCACCTGTTGGGCTTTGCCGGCTATGTGAGCGTCGTGTCCGGCGCGATGGTCTTCCTTGTGATTCAAACGGCAATCCAGCAACAGGACACGGCGATGAAAGACACCCGCGAGCGGCTGTACGGAACGGTGGAGTCCATCCGCGAAAAGCTGGACGAGCAAGGCGCGAAACTGCTGGACCGCACACTGGAAAAAGTGGACCTGACCAAGTCCGAATGGGAAGTTCGGGCGGACCTGAAGGAAGAGCGGTCGCGCCATGCGCGCACAAAGGCCGATCTCAAGGAAACGCGCGACCGGCTTCGGCGGACGCAGGCGGCGTTGACTGGAGAGGCAAACGCCCGCGGCGCCTATTCGGACAGCCTGAATACGGAACGCGCGCTCGGTCGGGAATCCCGGAAGCGCCTCGCACTGGAGGAGGCGCGCCACCGGAAAACCCTCGAAAACCTCGCCCGCACTCGCGAAAGCCTGGCGGTTGTGGAAGCGCGCGCCGACCGGCAGAAGAAAGAAACAGCCATGCTGCGTGCATCCCTGCAGCGCGCGGAGCAACGCGCTCAGCAGGCGCTGGAGAACGCGGCGGCGGCACAGAATGAACTCATCAACGCAATGATCAGGCAGGGCAGGGCGGCTGACACCCTGCAGGCCGCGGTCGACTCCATCTACGGCAAGGTGATGAAGCGCCCGCGGAGTCCGTAGCCCAAAGCGAATCGGGAATCGCCCCGAGCCGGGTGTTCCGGCTCCAGGAGCAACATCCATCCGGACGCATCATCGCGGTTCACCCGGCGTGAATCCGCATTATTGGGAGGTGGCTCGTGAACAAACGACCCGATCCATCCGGGGACAAGAAGCGTATCGTAATCGTCGTCGGCTTTCTGGCCGCGTTGCTGGTTGTTCTGTTGCTGACGGTCTGGAAGCCGGATACCGTACCGGAAGTCGACCCGCAGGTCGCGCAGCTGGAGAGCGATATCGCGCTTTATACCGGCCAGATCGATTCGTTGAACGCGCTGGTGGATGAAATGGACTCACGGATCGATGCAATGCGCGCCCACGTGGACAGCGCAAGAGTATCCAACCGGAAGCTCCTGACGTCCCTGCACAGGGTTACGAGCGAAATGAGGGAGTACCAGGCGCTGTACAGGAAACAACAGGCGATGAACGAAAAGCTGGTTGCGGAACTCAAACAGTTGCGGGGTGAGAAGGACCAGGCGACCGCGGCTGTCAGGACGTTGAAGATCGAGGTCGACACGCTGAACAAGCTGCTGCACGACAAGACAACCCGGCTGATCAGGCTGGAATCCAGCCTTAAGGAAGCCGTCGCGCAGGCGCAGACCATGCAGGAGACTGCAACGTCCGTGCTGGTCTACGTTGGTACAGAAGACGCACTGAAAGATGCGGGGTATCTGAAGACGTCGCGGGGCATTACGATCAGGAAGAATTACACACTCGTCGGCTTTCCCGACGTTACCGACGAGCAAAGCCTGGATACCATCAACAGGGTGTCCATCGGTGAAACCATCGCGGTTCCGGGCGAACTGGCGGCTTTGTGCGACCGGCACGGCAAGTTGAGCAAGAAAAAGGAATACCGGGCGAGCAAAGGGCCTGCGGGGCAGACGATGGTCACATTCTGGGATTCAACGCTGGTGGGACAGCGCGTGCTGGCGGTGTTAAAGAAAAAATAACCGGCGGATCCGGAGGAGCCTTCGAACCGGCTATCCATAGAGATGGCCGGTTTTTCCTATTCGCAAATGTCGACGAAAACGCGGCTGCGCGCTACCACATATGGACGAAGACCGCCGGACGAACCTTTTTTCCGGTGGGGGCCGTGGAGAGGAGGGAGTCGGCGTAGGCCGCGTGTCTGACCATAAAGTCCCGGCTGCCGCCGCGCAGGAAGAGGTGGAGGTTTCGGTCGGGCTGGGCGATAAGGCCGGCCGTGAGGCGCTCGAACTCCCCGGGCCGGAGCAGCCGTTCCACGGATTTCCCGTCGCTCGACAGGCCGGCTCCCTTTGCCGTATAGATGAGGACCAGGTCCGCCGACCTGGGATCGTGGTGATGCACCCGCCAGACCGGTTGTGCGACGTTGAGGATCATAATGCCCAGGGTGAGCATGAGCATCATGATGCCGAGGAACAGTTCCTTGCTGACGTCGTGTTCTTCCGCCTGGGCGGCGGCGCGCTGCAGAAATCGGCTTCTCAACTTGATTCGCTCCCCCGGTCGTCTCTCATCGCCAGCCATGCGCGTTCCAGCGCGCCGACCCGCCCCATCAGAATGTCGATGCACTTTCTCAGCGGCAGGTAGGCCAGCAGGGCAATCAGGGTGGTCTTGAAGGCCAGGGTCAATCCATCGGCCATATCGCGGAGAACCTTGAACGTCTCGGTGGCTTCGTCAAGCCGGCTGAGTTCCTGCGCCATGAGCAGGATACCGCAAACCGTACCGAGGTATCCATAGAAGGGGATGCGGCTCAGGGCGCGATGGCCGGACAGCAGCCGCTCGCCGATTACCCCGATCAGGTCTGTAATCAGCTCGTCGTCCCTGGCTTTCAAGTCCGTGAATGAGTCCGTTTCGGTCCGGAGGTCTCCAAGACCGGCTTGCCGGCGTGCAAGCAGGGTGGGCGCCGCTGAAGCGGAAGGCGCGGAACTCAGGGCCTCCTCTTCGACGCGAATACGCCTCCATACGTGGACGATGACGGAAAGGTGCGCGGTCGAGGCGGCCAGGATGAGCGCGTATGCGGAACGGCCCACCCACTCGATCCAGCTTTCCGGCATGGCAACGTAAAGGTAGTAGTATATACCCAGCGCGGCGACGCCGAACCCCGCAAGGCCGCCCAGAACGCCGCTTGTCAGTCTCGCTTGGTTTACCGGCAGCCCGTACCGCAATTCTTCCCGGCAGATTGAAACCATCTCCTGGATCAGCGTAAGCGCACCTGCCATGGCGCACGCGGCGGCGAAGACAACCACAATCAGAATCTCATACCAGACCAAATGCGCCACGACCTGTCCTCGGTTTGGAAATGATCAGATGCGCAGTCCATCCGTGCCTTTCGAAACGACGTACCAAATATAGGCGGCGAGGATGATGCTGGGAAAGAGCAACCCGGCACGGGACCCGCGCCCGCCGCGCCCGCCGAATCCACCGCGATTGCCGGATTCGGATGCCGCGGACCCGCCCTCCCGGCTCCTTCGAGAGACTGTTTGTTCGCCTGGAGACCGTTCGTCGGGCGGGCGGTAAGCCTCCCGACGATCGCCGCGCTCCCTGCCGGTCCCCGCACGTCCCGCGGCCGCAATGGCCGCGTCTTCGCCCTTCAACGCCCGTCTCTCGGGGTAGACGAGGCGCTTTTCCGTCTCGGCCAGCTTCTCCGCCCAGATTTCGACTTCCTTTGCGAAGGTGAGCGACGTCTCTTCCTTGAGCGGCCCCGCCTTGCCCAGGGTGAAGCTGACTTCCGGATTCCGATGGCCCGTGTAAGCGGTCTGAAGGACGGGGTCCGTGGACGCTTGAAGCTGGCGCTTGATTCCGGCACGTGTTTCCTGCAGGGAAATCAGATTCTGCAGAAAACCGTGGTAGTCCATGCGTCTCCGCAGGGTCCGTGGCGCCTGCGCACGCGACGGCTTCGACAGGGCGCCTTCGATTTCCCGACGGGTGAATTCCTTCGAGAACTCCGCCTCGCCGAAGATCCTGGAATGCCAGATGACCCGGGCAGACGGGACATCGGGAACGGGATGCGCATAGGTGATTTCCAGGGCCTGGCCGTTTCCCGTCTGCCAGGACTCGTCGGAAACCAGAATCGGGTGCAGCGCGCCGGATGACTGTTTCAGATACAGCCCGAAGAGGAATCCGCTTTCCACGTGGTCGGTGTCCCAGCACCGGGCGCGGATCCGATTCCTGCTCTTCAGGTAGAGATGCGGGATCTCGACCTCCACGGGCGCGAGGCGGGTTTCGCCGACGGGAAAGTCATTGAGCCACACGCGTGCCTCGTCATCGGCCCAGAAGATGCAGACAACCGAGGTCCCTTTCGGAAGACGCAGGACGTCTGCGTTTCCGGGCAGGCGTTTCCTGTCGATGGCTCCCGGGTCTTCGGCGCTCATCACGCGGATCAGACTGTCGATCTGCGCCGAGACCGCGTTGAATTCCTGACGGATCGAAAGCGGGTCCGGCGCGGATGCGGCAGCCCGGTCATCCGCTTTGCCCGAAACGTCAGCCGCAGGCAAAGACGAAACGGACAGTGCGAGCACGGCGATCCATCGGTTTCGCGAGCGGTACCTGTGGGTAGTCTTCGGCATGTGAGGAGTCCGCAGACGCGCGTTTCCAATTGGCTGATCTACTAATAATCCGCGAAGGACCCATCCTCTTCCGAGCGCCACATGCCGCGGAAGCGAAAGCGTTCGTCCCGCATGGCATCGAGGGCGTCGTCGTCAATCTCGAATCCGAGACCCGGCCCCGCGGGAAGCTCGATATAGCCATCGTTGAACGTGAGCGGCGGCGTCAGAAGACCTTCGCCCCGGGTCGTGCCGCCCTCGCAGATGAGAAAATTGGGGACCGTGGCCATGGTATGGATGGACGCGGAAACCCCGATGGGTCCGGCGGCGTTGTGCGGCGCAATGGCAATGTCCCTGATTTCCGCCAGGGTGGCGATCTTCTTCATTTCCGAGATGCCTCCAACGTGCCGGATATCAGGTTGCAGAACCGCGCAGGCCTGCTTTTCCACGATGTCCCAGAAACTCCATCGGGTGAGGTGGCGTTCGCCGGTTGCGATGGGTGTGGGCGTCGATCGGGAGAGAGTCAGCAGGGCGTCGTTGTTTTCGGGATGGCAGGGTTCTTCCGCAAAGAGCAGGTGATAGGGTTCGAGCGCCTTTACGGTGATAACGGCCATCTGCGGGCTCAGTCGGCGGTGCAAATCGACCGCAATGTCCACGTCGTCGCCCACGGCTTCGCGGACGGCGGCCACCCGGGCGACCATCTCTTCGACCGCTCGCGCCGTATCCACGAAACGGACGGGCCTGACGGCGCCGCCCATCTTGATGGCCGTGAACCCGTCGTCGACCCGCTTGCGCGCCGATTCCGCGCAGGATTCCGGCGTGTTCCCCCCGGCGTGGGCGTAAACCCGGACCCGGTCCCGGACCGAGCCCCCGAGAAGCTTCCATACGGGAACGTCCAGGACCTTGCCCATGATGTCCCACATGGCCATGTCCACGCCGCTGAGCGCGCCAATGATGATTGGCATGCTGCGGCTGTACGTGGAGCGAAAGAAGGTCTGCCAGTGGTCTTCGATCTGGAGCGGATCCTTGCCGATGAGGTATTCGGCCAGGTCGTCAACAGCCCGCGCGACAATTCGCCAGTGCGTATAGTCCAGGGGTTCGCCATAGCCGACAACGCCCTCGTCGGTGTGCATTTTCAGCACGAGGAACCGTTGTGCAACAGGGATGGTTTCAAGGCGGGTGATCTTCATGAGATTGACCTTTCAGGGAACCCGTCGACCCCGCGTATCCGGGTTTCCGGAAGTTCGGATCGGTTTCCGGACCACGCGCGAGGGTCGTCCCTGTCACGCGGATCGACGTGGAGGCCCGAGCGGCTCACCGGTCGGCGTCTACGCCTCTCTCCTTGTCCCGCTTCGCATCAGCAAGAACGGGTGCGATCCTGTCCGCAAACCGGATCAGGCTGTTGTCTTCCGGCTCGTAGCCGATGAGCTTGCGGGCGTTGGCGATGCTCCAGAAGTTGTGGCTGTTTCCGCTGATGCCGTAGAAGATCTGAAAGGGAATGCCGTTCTCGTCTTCGATGTTCTCCGTCTCGATGCTCCTGATCAGAAGCTGGGTCTGGTCGCGTGCGCTCAGGTACGCCCCGAGGCTGCGGTGCATGCCTTTCAGGTTCTCCGTCCTGAGGTTATCGGCCACGGTCTCCCGGGGACCGCCGATCCGCAGCTGGATGTTCTGAAGCTTCCTTCCGTTTCCGACCTTGCCCGCCGCAAACGCGAACCCCAGCAGTTCGTACGAGGCCTTCGCCCAGCCGTAGAAGTTGTCGGAAAGCGGGCGCATGTCCGGTGTCACGAATTCCATGCGGCCGGACCAGATGAGCGTCTCGTAGAAGTCGGTGGCGTGGTTGGAACTGATGACGACCACCCTGCGGACATTTTCTTCGAGGCAAGTCTGGTAGACGTTATAGGCCATGGCGATGTTGTCGGATTCCGCCAGGAACTGGTCCTCGGGCGCGTTGGCACGGGTGAAACCGCAGTGTATCACCGCGTCCGTGTCCGAGAAATGCTCCCGATACGCATTCCGGTCGCGGTTGAGAAGGTCGGTCCGGACGATGCCCTCAACCTCATTGCCGTTTCTGTCCGTCTGTCGCACGTCCAGCAGGCAGAGGTCATAGCGCTCCCTGAGGACCGGCAGACTCCGTCCGGCGATATACCCGGCCGCGCCGGTGATGACAACCCTGCGTTTCGCCATCGTCATTCTCGTTAGGGTAATGGAAAGGGCATGGGAACGAGGAGATGATGCGTATGCCGGTTCTCGCCGCGCAGCAGGATGGGTCGCCAGTCCTGGCCGATCGAGTTGGATTCGACCTGTCTGGCTTCGGGCGGGATAAAGCGGATGGTAAGACCGCAACGCCGCCGGTTCGAGGTATTGGGCATGCTCGCGTGGAAAAGCTGGCCGTGATGGACCGACATCTGGCCGGCGCTGAGTTCCAGGTCGATCGCACGGCTGGTGTCGACGAGTTCGTCCGGGATTTCCTGGTTGATGCTCAACAGGTTCCCCTCCCGTTCCGACGTGCCGTGGGTGACGATCCCGCTCTTGTGGGAGCCCGGAATGACGCGCATGCAGCCGTTTTCAACGTCGCTGTCGTCGATGGCGATCCAGGCCGTATGCGCCAGCGGCGGCTTCAGACCCCAGTAGGTGACGTCCTGGTGCCACGCCACAAAGTGTTCTTCGTCCCCGGCGGGGTATTTGCAGAAAAAGTGCGTGGCCAGCAGAAGGATATCTTCACCCATGGCCTTTTCCATGACGTCCAGAAGGCGCGCGTCGGCGGCCAGCCGCCAGATGAATTGCTCGTCGAAGTGCCGGGACTGGAGGCCCACCTGACAGACGTCTCTGCCCTCTCTGACTTCGAGTTCGTCGAACTGAGCCCTGAATGCGCTGATCTCGGATTCGGAGAATACGTCGATTCGAGGCAGTACGCCACTGGCTTCGTAGGTTTCGCTCAGATTATCAACGGCGGGCATAGCGGCATCCCCGGTTCAAGACCGGTTTCAGGTCCAACGCGGGTCGCGGGTAATCTACGGTGAACGGCGCGCCGTTGCAACCCGTTTCTCGTGTTCCGCACAGTAGATGGATCGCCTGAATCGGCGCGTCGAAAACAGCCGTCAGCTATCAGCCGTCAGCTATCAGCCGTCAGCAATCAGCTAGAAGCGAAAGTCGTAAACCAAATACGAAATCCACATCTCCCCAAATTCCCTGCCTACGGCGTGTTCCATTCACTACCGTTGCGTCGGGACACTGATGTCGGTAGTGGATCCCCGGCACGGGGATTGACAGGCCGAACCGGGGTGGGTATCATGCGCAGTCGGAACCTGCTGTACACCCGGGATTGCGCTCGGCATTGGCGCCGTGGTGCGGACCGATTTCGAAATCCGGAGGATTGAAATGAAGATCACTCGCGTTACAGCGATGGTGCTGCGGCTCCCTCACGTCACGGATACCTGCGATGGTACGCAGGATACCTGTTTGATCAAGGTTGAAACCGACGCCGGACTCACGGGCTGGGGAGAGGTGGATTCGTGTCCGACCGCGGTCAAGGCCGTCGTGGATGCGCCCCTGTCGCACCAGATCTGCAACGGTCTGGCAAATGCGCTTCACCTTGAGGACCCGTTGGCGGTGGAAGCGTGTATGCAACGAATGACGGACGCGACGAACTACTACGGCGGCGATGGCGTGGGGCGGCACGCCATGGCGGGTGTCAATCAGGCGCTCTGGGATATTGCCGGCAAGGCATGCGATGTGCCGGTCTACCGGCTTCTGGGCGGGCCCTTCAAAAAGCGATTCCGGGCCTATTGTTCAATTCTGTTCGGCGATTCGCCCGCACAGACCGAAGAACTCGGTCGGAGGTTTGCGGGGCAGGGCTTTACGGCGGTCAAATTCGGCTGGGGGCCGATGGGACAGGACGAAGAGACCGATATCGCCCTGGTAAGGGAGGCCCGACGGGGCGTCGGAGACGGGGTGGACGTGCTGATCGACGCGGGGCAGGTCTGGGTCTGGAAGACGGCCCTGAAGCGGGCACGCCGGTTTGAGGAGTTCCGTCCGTTCTGGCTCGAGGAGCCGCTGCATCCGTCCGACCTGCGCGGCTACGCAAGATTGTCGGCGGAAAGCCCGGTGCCCATCGCGGCGGGTGAAGCGGAAGCACGGCTCGACGCATTCGAGCGTCTGGTGGTGGAGGGCGGGCTGGACTGGATACAGCCGGATCCGGGGCGATGCGGCATTTCGACCATGGTGGAGGTGGGAAGGATGGCACACCGCCGCCATACCGGAGTCGTGAACCACAGTTTCAAGAGCGGGATTACGATCGCCGCGTCGCTTCACGCGCTCGCCGCGGTACCGGGAGGGGAGATGTTCGAGTATTGCATGTCGGAATCCCCGCTCCGCCACGAACTGACCCACGAACGCTTCGAAGTCGTCGACGGATACGTGGCAATACCGGAGGGCCCGGGCCTCGGCGTGACGATCAACGAGCAGACGCTGGAGAAGTACCGGGTGGCATAGCAGCCCGTCACCCGCCGGCGGTATCCCGGTTTCCGGCCTGAAGTTCCCTGACGAAGGCCGGACTCAGGGCGCCCTGCGCGACCTCCGCGACCGGTCCCTTCATAGTCAGGCGGAACCGTGGATCGACGGCGACGTGGAGGGCGCCGCCCGGCGCGTTCACGGTTACGGGAGAAGCCGCCAGCCCCAGACGGACGGCCGCGCTTGCCGCCGCGCAGGACGAGGAGCCGGATGCCTGCGTCTCGCCGGCGCCGCGTTCCCAGATGAGGATGAAGATCTCCTTCGGACCCGTGGGTACGGCCAGTTGTACGTTGATGCGATTAGGAAAGAGCTCGTGATTCTCCAGGGAGGGGCCGAGTTCGAGCAGGTCGTCGCGGGTCCAGGACTCGTGCGCGGCTTTGAAGATGACGCAGTGGGGATTCCCCACGCTGACTCCGGTAAATTTCAGTTCGCGGCCGGCGGCGGTTATCGACCTTTCGATAAGCTCGCCCCCCGTCAACGTACACGGCAGCGCGACGGGATCGAAGTCGGCCTGTCCCATCTCAACGGTCGCAAGGCTGGCGTCGCCGTGATGGTCCAGGTGTATCCGGATCTCCACGCGGCCGCCGATCGTCTCAACCGTGAAGTTGTTTTTGCGCGTCCGACCGGTGGCGTGGAGAAACCGGGCGAAGATGCGCAGCCCGTTGCCCGACTTTTCGGCCTCGCTGCCGTCGGGGTTCAGGATGCGCAGGCCGAAGTCGGCGCCATTCCCGGGTTCCAGGGTGAGGATGCCATCGCTGCCGATGCCCCGGTTGCGATCGCAGATGCAGCGGATATTGTCCGGTGTGAGTTCAAATTCCAGTTCGGCCGGATCCATGACGATGTAGTCGTTGCCGAGACCGTGGCCCTTATAGAAGCCGTTTTTCACAAAACCTCCGGATTACGACATGCATGGGCTGGCCGGCAAGAGCCGGAGGCGGGCGTTATCCGGAACCGGCGCCACCTGCACTCACTTCCAGACAAGCACGACGCCCATCGTCTCGCCCAGGCGCGTATACAGCAGGTCGAAAGCCTCTGCTGCTTCCTGATAGGGAAATCGGTGGGATATCATCTCTTCGGCGCGGATCTTTTTTTGGGCGAGAAGCTGCAGGGCGCGGTCGGAGCCCGAAGAACGCTTGCCGCCGTCCGAGTACCCGCCGACAATCCGCCGGCCCTGGATTTTTCCGGAGTCGAGCGGCAGTGGCTCGTCCTCATACAGGCCGATCACCTGGATCAGGCCCCCTCGTTTCACCATATCCTGCGCCTGCGCGAATGCCGCCGCCCCGGCGCGCCCGCCCACGGCTTCCACCGCGACTTCCACGCCCGCGCCGCCCGTCAGGTCGTTGACGGCCCTGACGGGATCTTCGCGCGATGCGTCCACCACGTGATCCGCCCCCAGGCTTGCGGCCAGTTGGCACCGGAGGGGTAGCGCATCGACAGCGATCACACTGGGGTTCACTTCCGCGTTCAGCGCCTGCATACAGATGGAGCCGACCAGACCCTGACCCAATATAGCCACCGTGTCTTCCTTGCGGGCCTCGATTTCCCGCATCCAGAGAACGGAACTGGTGCTGAGCGGCCAGAACGTCGCGGCTTCCGAGGAGACCGCGTCCGGAAGATGCACAACGGGCGCCACGTGGCGTGAGTCCACGATTTCGACGGCCACGTATTCCGCGTGCGGCGCAAGAGCCGCCACACGGTCGCCGATGGAGAAGCCGCTCACGCGCGCGCCGACCTCGACGACGTCTCCCACGAACGAGTACCCCATGCTTTGATGGTCGATGGCCTCGGAACGGATGTAACGGCGCCAGATCTCGGAACCGCGGCTGATCAGGCTGCATTCCGCCCGGATCAGCACCTGCGTGGAGCTGATTTCAGGGAGGGGAACGTCTTCGATGACGATATTGTATTCGCCTTCCGGCTTTGCAACGCGCTTCATGATGGAGGTCCCTTCAGTTTGCCGGCGCGAGGTCCTGGATGTCGCGCCGAAACACCCACGTACCCTCTCTCACATAGTGGATGGCGAATGCAAGCCGGGGCCTGCCCCTGGACCGGTTCGCAAAAGAGCCATGGATGGTTCTGCCGGTAAAGAAGACGCCCGATCCTCGCGGCACAGTTAGAAAGGTGAGTTCATCGCGGCTTACGCCGGTGACTTCGTGCGAGTGCATGGTTTCGGTCCACTCCGTGCCGTCAGGCCCTCGCATGGCGTAATCTTTCACCCAGGAGGCGTGTTCGCCGCTGTCTCGCGGGGGACGCGTATCCCGGAGGGGGGCGAGGTGGCTGCCGGCAGCGACGCACAGACCGCCGTTGCTGCGGTCGGTATCGCTCAGTGCAAGCCAGCACGCCATGAGGGTGCCGGGTTCGTTCCGGATATAGTGAGCGTCCTGATGGAGCGCGATACCCGTGCCGCCGCGCGGCGCCTTTTCCATGTACATGGTCTGGACGATCATCGCCGGACCCTTCAGCAGTTGAGACGCGATTCCGGAGACACGGGGATGCGACGCCAGGTAACGCCACTGCGGATCCGCGGTGTGCCTGCGCAGGCCGAGTTCCAGGACTTCCTGCGCTTTCGTTTCCGCCTGGGCTTCCAGGAAGGCGTCGATTTCAGGCGGCGTCAGCAGATCCGGTACCAGCAAGTAACCGTCCTTGCGGTACGCTGCCACCTGTTCGGGTGTCAGGACGAGTCCCATCGCGGCGCCTGCCTCAGGTGAGGTCGAACGGGTTGGACCAGGCTTTCGAGCCGTCCGTTCCGATCACTTCGAAACGTACCCAGCGTGCGCCCGGCCGCAGGGTGAACGTGGCGCTTGTAAAGGACTCGCCGGAATTCCTGTATTCGGTTCCGAACGTATCGCAGATGGCAAGGATACGCCTGGACTCGGAGCATTCGATGGTGGCCTCGACCGGCCGTTTCTTCTCGTCGGGTCTCCGCAGCGTGATGTTCCGAATCTCGGCGCCGGTACTCGAATAGCTGGCGCCCCGTTCAAGCGCGTTGAGAATGGCCCCCGGAGACCTGTCCTTCGCACGCACCATCGTCCAGCCCCCGTACGTGTCGCGATTATCCGATTCGAGGGCGTGGGAGTCGTCGTTGGCCAGGGCGGGATACAGTCTGTTCTCCAGGTCCATCCAGTCGTCCCAGTGAACGCCGGATTCCCCCCTGCCCGCGCACCGGCACGTCGTGTTGAATACCTCCACGCCGGCAAATCCCGTGAGCGGAACGGTATCCCTCAGGATATTGACCGAACTCCAGTACGGGTGGGCCAGCCACGTGCTGCCCCCCTGGTCCTGAACCGCGTCAATGACATGCTGGGGCGGCATGTTCTCCGAGTCCAGGTCCTCGTGGATGTTCAGGCAGAGAAAATGGTGTTTCTGTCCGCCGAACGGATTGTCCGGATGAAGTTCGGCGCCCTGAATGAGCACGAAGTCGTCCGGAGCGTCCACGGAATCGATCCGCGTGATCCGGTAGTGGTCCGAGAGACAAAGGAAGTCGTACCCCTGGCTCACGTAGCCGTCCAGGCGCTCCTGGGGCGACGCCTTGCCGTCGGAGTTCGTCGTGTGGGAGTGGAGGTTGCCTTTCAGCCAGACGTAGCCGTCGCCGGCATCCAGGCTGAACGGATCCGAAAGGGTGTGCCTCGTCGCGCTGTCAGCCATGGTCGTTCTCCGTTTGGATTTCGAATCGCGCAATCAGGGCGGGTTCCGGGTATTGCCCCTGTGAAACGGTCTGTCGAATCAGGACCGGTCCACGATCGGCGGCAGTTCGGTTACCGGACATGCCCGCGCCCCCTTGACGTCGTAACCCATGTCTTTGAGGATGCAGCTGATCTGGGATTCAAGCTTGAGCAGATAGTCCTTTTCTTCCTCGCTCATGGTCTGCCGCGGCGGTCCGACGTCGAATCCGCGCACCGCCACGCCGGTCTTGAATCCCTCGGGAAAGTTCACGCCCAGCAGCATGAGGTTGATCAGGTCCAGAATGCGGTACTGCATGTTGCGCGCACTCCCGATATCGCCGGCCAGCGTCTTTTCGTAGATATCCACAATGACCTCGGGAATGATGCCGGACGTGGCGATCGTGCCGCCGCTGGCGCCCATCATGATGGAAGGACACAGGATCTCCTCGCAGCCGACCAGGACCACGTAGTCGGGCCGATGCGCGCGCAGCCGATGCATGGTGTTGATCAGCCGCGGCATGTCCCGGCTGGAATCCTTGGTCCCCATGATTCGCTCGAACGGCAGCAACTGTTCCATGATGTCCAGCGTGAGTTCCTGCGTGAACTGCGGGATATTGTACAACAGGAGGTCGAGAGGCGTCTGTCTGGCGATTTCGGCGAAGTACTCGAAGAGGCTGGTGTCCGAGATCTCGTAATAGTAGGGGGGGACCAGAGAAATGGCGTCGACGTCAATGCCCGCGTAGTATTCGCTCATTCTGAGCACGTCGCGGAGGTTGGCCTCGCTCGCGCCGGCCAGTACGGGTACCCTGCCCTGGTTGACGTTCGTGACGAGTCGCACGACTTCCTTTCGTTCGTCGCTGGAAAGGCGTACGAATTCGCCGGTGCTGCCATTGGGATACAGTCCGTGGATGCCGGCTTCGATGAGCCAGTTGACGTAGCGCTCCATTTCCCCGTAGTTGATGCGGTCATTGCTGTCGAAGATGACGATATTGGGGCAGAAGATACCTTTGAATTCCTTCCTTTCCCCGGATCTGCGACGGACGGCCGGCGCCGAAGTCAGAGGGTCGGCGCTCGCCGCCTCTTTTCTGGATACCCGGACCTGGTTGGCCGCCAGGTAGTCCAGCGCCAGCGGCGTCAGCTTTGCCCGCGGGCAGATTTCGACGTCCTGTTCGGAGCCCAGTCTGTCCTTGAGCAATTGTTCGGTAACAACCGCATCGTCAATACGGATCATCGATCTTTCCCATGGGAGGGATGCGGCTCAATGGGGACGATCAGTGGATCAGCCGCTCTTCCAGTGCGCGAAAGGGGTTGGGAATAAGGTGGGCGGACACCAGTTCGCCGTACTTCTCCGCTTCCACCGCGCCGACGTCCAGGGCGGCGCGCACCGCGCCAACGTCTCCACGCACAATGCTTGCAGTGAGAAAGTATCCCACTTTGTACCGACCCTCGTATTCCACGTCCGCGGACTTCAACATCTGGTCCACTGCTTTGACCAGGGCCACGGTGCTTCGGGTCTCGATCAGTCCCATCGCCTGATTCCGGTCCGTGGTATTCCTGGCGCCGTCTCCGCCGAAACAGGCCATGATTTCAGCCGACGGGCGGGAAACGATACAGGACGCATTCTGTTCCCCGGCTTCGCGCGCGCCATCGATACCGGCCTCCACGGCCGCCTGGACCGCGTCAAGTGCGCCTGTCACGAGCGCGTCCACCCGGCCGCCGCTCGCGATGACCAGCCGCATGAGGTCCACGTCGGCCGCTTTGACCATCGCATCCGATCCGCCAACCGAGGACGCGTAACCCGTTGTTTCGAGAACGCCCAGCGCGCCAACGTCGTCCTCGCGCCCGCCTGAAACCGGCGGATCGGGAAGCAGTGACGCGATTCCCGTTTCAGGGCTGGGAATCGCAAGGGTCGCGTAGACTTCCCCGACTTCATCCGCGCACGCTCTTCCGGTCTGCAGGGCCGTCTGGACCGAAGAAATATCGCCCCGGACCACGAGGTGAACCAGCGCGCCCCCAACGGAAGTCCAGCCGGCGACGTGGACAGGCGCGCTCTTGATCATTGCGTCGGCGCCGCGGATGAGGGGTACCATTCCGCGTGTTTCGAGAATACCTATCGCCTGCGCGCCAATCGGTTTCGCCGCGCCAGCGCCCGCCATGTGCGGCATGGACGCGAGGGCGCCCGGAGCCGGGCCGGCGATTACGTCGGCGCTAATCAGTTCGCCATGGTCTTCGGCTTCGGATCGCCCGATCCGAATGGCGGCTTCGACGTCCGAAACGACGCCTTCGATCACGACGGTCAGCCAGCCGGATCCCACGCCATGACGTCCTAGAACCTTGACGTCCACGGTTTTCAGCATGGCGTCGACGGCCGCGACAAGCGCGGTCATGCCGCGGGTCTCCAGAATGCCCAGGGCATGGTTTCGTGCGGGCACGACGGCGCTCAGGGGCCGAATGCCCGCAGGACGTCGGGCAGGGGTTTGGGGATGAGGGCGTCGCCGAGGAAGTGTCCGCCGCGCTCGACGCTCGCGCGGCCGGCGGGCAGGGCCTCGGTCACGGAAGCCACGTCGCCAAGAATGAGCGAGCAGACCACCCGGTTGTGCACGGTCAGGACGTTATAGACCCGGACGGCGGCCGCTTTCACCATTTTGTCGTTGGCGGTGACGTGAGCGCCATATCCTCTTGTTTCGATCAGGCCCAGTGCGCCGGACGGTGTCTGCC
This sequence comes from Gemmatimonadota bacterium, assembly GCA_028873695.1. Lineage (GTDB taxonomy): Bacteria > Latescibacterota > UBA2968 > UBA2968 > JAAXHE01. The sequence continues at coordinate 57,421 of JAPPNU010000008.1, forward strand.
GATGCGCAGCGATTGCATTGGAAACGTACTCCCGGCAGGCGGGTTCGGGGTGTGTCATCGGGGCCGCCACGACGTGCCCTGCCACTTCCCTGGCCGCTTCTTCGCCGCTCTTGAGCGCCGTTGCCACCCTGCTGACGGATCCGCCGAGAAAAACGGTGGTAAACCCGCCTATGGACTCCCAGCCCAGGAGATCCACGCCGGCGGCCTTGCAGGCGGCGTCCGACGCGAGAATGATCCCGGCGACGCCTTCGACTTCGATCATGCCGATCGCGGCTGACATGCTGCCGTCCTGGTGTGTTTGATCGAGCGGCCCGGATGCAGAAAAAAATCAATCCGACATATTTGATATGGGTGGAACCAAAGCCAATGCTCAGAACAACAGTACCGAGACGGCCTTTTGTATCATTGCAATGGAGACGGAGGCCATGCCCACCAGTGACATGCCCACCGAGAAACCCACGTACAACACGGCCGCGTAGAGGCGCCATTGCTGTCTGCCGAAGCGCTTCCAAAAATAGTACCGCGCGAGGAGGGCGCCGATGATCTCGGTGATCATCACGTGGGGAATGTTGGTAAGGCTCCGTATGTATCCGAAGATGAGCAGAACCGGCAGGCCCAGGACGGACAGAACCACGAACGAGACCAGGCCGACCGCGAGTCCGATGACGATCACCACAGGCTTGATGGCTTCGAAGAGGATGGGCTCGTCGTCCGAACTCTGCAGAAAGGAACCGTCGAAGGAGGGTACCTGGTCCACTTCGAACTGATATACAAGCTCCCGACCGTCCGGGTCCCGGGCGGCGACGACGACCAGGTTGGGGTTGGGGTTGTCCGCGTGGCTTCCGTCATCCGGACGCCGCAATACCGGCGCGGATGGCAGCCCTCTTTCCAGGGCTTCGGATATGTCCGGCTCAAACCGGTCCACCGGAAGCGGCGGTACGAGCGGCTTCTCGGTACTCTTGAAGTTCGTATAGAAATACCCAACGCGGGACCATGGTCCGTACGTGCGTTGTTCATGGTCGTCAATGTGCGCGTCGGCGGAGGCACGGGCCCGCCAGTACCACCAGTTGCCGTCGGGCAGATTGCTCGGCTGGAAGGATACCGTTCCGGAGGACGGGTCGTGCTCGACCTCACCCTGCATGGTACCGGTGTACCAGACGCTGCTCTGGAGCGCCCGCAGCGGCCACATCATCTGGACGTACGGGTAGGATGAAGAGGGAATGGGCGCCAGCTTCCAGATATAGGACCAGTACATGAAACTGGTCAGGAGAATCAGCGGGATCATGAAAACCTCGGCCTTCAGGATCCCGGTGAATTTGGAGCCCGTGAGTTCGATCTGACGGAACGTTTCGGCCTGTGCGCCCCAGTTGGCCAGGGGGAAGGGCACAAACCAGATTTCGATGCCCTTGAACCCGCTCAGAAAGATCGTGGCTTCCCTGATATAGGGGATATTGACGTTCTGTCCCACCAGCCCGTCCAGACGGGCGTTGACGAAGGAGATCAGCGGTGTATAGACGAACGCGAAGATGAAAAAGAAGGCGAGCAGCACGGCGCTCACGAGGTCAGGGAAGAGGACCTTGGCAAGGATTATGGTATAAAGGCTCGCAAGACAGAAGAGTACGACGCAGATCCAGATCCGGAAGTCTCCCCGGCCGGGCGGCGGCGTCCAGCTTCCCTTTTCTTTTTTCTCCACCCTCGCGGTACGAACCCCGGTCCAGACCTGGTAGAATCCGATAAATGCGATGGCGAAGGTGATGCCGATCCCGAAGCTCATCCAGAAATCGATGCCCGTTACGAAGTGGGTCATGATGGTATCCATGCCCATGTACCAGTTGGGCATGTACCCGTAGGAATACAGGATGGGTCCCGCCGCGGTGTGGATGGCGACGCCGATGAATGCGCCCATGACGGCCCAGAAGGGCGCCAACAGCCCGGCAAAGATGGGAGCCAGGTGCAGCGTGAAGCCCAGCGGCGTGGCCGGCAGAAAATAACCCGTGTACTGGGTGAAATCCACCCAGGGGATGGGGATCAGCTGAAGCGGGCTCTCCATAAACGCGCCGGTAATGGCGGGTACCGCCACGTAAACGGAGCCGAATACCACGCCGATGACGGCGCCGATGCTGAAAACCCGCCATCGCCAGCTGTACTGACCGCTGCTTTCTTCCGCAAGCGCCATGGCCCCCTGGGCGTTGATCGGCGCGAACGGAAACGGCAGGCGCTCGTAGTCGGAGGTGATGCGGAAGAGCACGTAACTCGCGGTAAACCACTGGATGCGCCCCATGATCATTCCCAGAACAAGCAGGGAGATGGGCAGGAGCCAGTCCTGATGCAGAAAAGTCCGGTCGATCAGCGCGGGAGAATCGGGCGGGGGCGCCCACCAGCGAGGGATGAGGTGGGAGATGCCAAACTGCTTTGCGGCGGGAGACTGGACGTAATATTGCTGCCAGAGCAGGCCTTCGAACATTCCGGTTTCGCGGGCGACCAGGGCGCTGGTGACGTAGTAAAGCAGGTAGAGTTCCTGTTTCTTCAACACCGTGAACGAGCGCTTGGCCAGTTCCAGAAACAGGATGATGGTCACCCACTGAGCGGCGGCGCCGACGGAATGTCCCACCATGAGTTCCAGATAGATATTGCCCGGAACCATAATGACGGAAACGAAGAGCGCGCCGAGAATGGTCTTGGAATTGAAGCCCTCTTCGAACTCCTTGGGGACTTCAAGCAGATCCCGGTACTCTTCGATTTCCTGGTACGGATTGCTCTTCCGCCTGCGAATTCGATCCAGAAAGGCCATAATTGGTCAACGTGTCATAAGGGTTAAGAACCTGAAAAATACAAACAAAGCGGGAGTTTGCAAAGCCATTTCCCGTATCGCGATATTGGAAACGCGAAGCGGTTCATCGGCGCCGTGACGTTTCTCAGGCCGGTTTCGCCTCCGGTTCGTCCGGTTCGAGTATCCGCGTGCCTTTTTCCCTGTATGCCGCTTTCTCGGCAGCGTCGACGGTTCTCCAGATGAGAAATTGTTTCCGCAGGGAATTCATGAAGCCCTGGTTGACCCGCCGCCATGAAGCGACCTCGCCCGAGCGCCGTCTGAGAGTGAGTGTCAGGGTGTAAATGTCAAATTGGCCCGTGGGTTCCGCATCGAAGCGAAGTTCCTCGCTCACGCCAAGATCGAAGGGCGCCAGCCACAGGGTCGTGCGGATGGCGTATCCTCTCTCGCCGGTGCTGCCCTTCCCGTACAGGTGGGCGCCGTCCGTATAAAACGCCCCCATCGCTTCCCCGCTATGGGAGTCGAAGTATTCGGTAAGGAACACGCAGAGCCCGAATACTTCATTACCGCCAACCGTGAAGGGGAATTCGAAACGCCAGTCGTCGCCGTCCGGTTCGGGGATCTTCCACCGGCGGGACACGTCCGGCACGGCCATCAGCGAAGCCTGCCGGGCGGGATAGAGCGTAGACAGGATGACCACGGCCATGACCAGAGCCGACGAGGCAACGGCGGACCAGGCGGAATAGTTCAGTGTGACGCCGGAGAGCCAGTCCTGCCAGAGCAGCAGCTTGGCGACGGCCTGCCCCAGCAGGTAGCCGCTAACCGTGCCGAGGACGGCGTAGACGCAGGCCTCTGCAATGAAGAGAAACGCGACGTGCACGGGGGCCAGCCCCACCGCGGAATAGACACCGATTTCCCGAAACCGCTCGTAAACGGATCCCATCATGGTATTCAGCACGATGAGCGAAGCGATGAGGATGGGGATGAAGAGGTTGGCCAACCCGCGAACCGACGTGTCGCCGAGCGAACTGAAAACGGAGACGCTGATGCGCCCGTCCGCGGTCGGAAGGCCTGCAAAGAGTACGACCGAGAGTCGAGAGAGGAGTTCCTTGACATAGCTCTCCACGTCCGATCCGGCGTCGAAGCGGAGGGCGACCGACTGGAGCGGGCTGCCCACCTGGCGCAGAAACCCGTAGGGAACGATCAGGATGTCGTCGGGGTTGATGTGCTCGAAGGGCATGATTTCGACTTCAGGCTGTTCCAGGCCCTGTTTTTCCCGAGACTCCTGGGTGGTCATCTGTTCGATGGCTTCTTCGTCGGTCAGCTTGAAATCGGCGGGACTGAGGGGTTCCTCATCGAGGTCCTTGAGTTCGCTGAACGCCCCGGCGTCGATCAGACCGATCACCGGCAGCGATTCCCCGAACACCCGGACGCTGGACGCCTCGGGACGGCCGGGGTCGACGCCGAGGAGTTCCGCGATCTTTTCCGGCAGGATGCAGGCGGATTCGCCCGGACGGAACCAGCGCCCGGTCTTGAGGGTCCGATGGACGCCGGTCACGTCCGCCTCCTGGGGGGTCATGCCGAGGACGCCGAGCACGTGCGCGGAACGGGTATCGGACTTTACGGGGATGATTTTCTTCTCGCGCGTGTAGTACCAGCTCCTCGGCGCCGTAATCGCGGATTCCCGGAAGTGGGTGACGGCATAGTCGTAGACGACGTCTTCCAACGGGCCCCAGAACTTGCTGCGGATGAGCATTCCCGGATATGGACCCTCGGTGCCTTTCGGAATCCGGCGGAAATCGAGAGCCGACTTGATGGACGTAAACGAGAGAACGGTAAACGTGAGAAGCAGAAGCGTCGTGAACGTAAGCGCCGTGCGCAGTTTGCGGCGCTTCATGTTTGCAATGCCGAGTTGAAAGGCAGCCAGGGAGGCGGAAACCCGGCCCACGTCGGTCTCGTGCAGCAGCACATCCGGGACCCGTAACCGGCGCATGGTTTCGTTGAAGCGGGTGAACACCAGAGATATGACAAACGCCGCCAGCGCCAGAATGACGAACGCGAGCAGCACCACCAGGGGGTTGGAGATCTCAAACGCCGGATGCACGTTCGAAAGGAAGAGCCAGATCAGAACAAAAATGCCGACGAATCCGGCGATCTGTCTCCGGATATCCACGGCGGTAATGATGAGGCGTTCCGCGAAGAACGCGCATGGAATCACCAGGGCCATGAAGAAGACGACGCCGCGCACCACGTCGTTCTGCGTGTCCTTGACGTCGGGATAGGCACGCGATTCGATGCCGAGCGCCGCACGGGTGTGCTTCATGAAGACGTCCCAGCGCTTTTCCGACATGGCGGACTCCGCCCTGTCCAGGTGGTGGCGGGTTCTGCTGTGCAGCAGGTTCAGGCGCTGGTTCTCGATGGCGTATTTCTGCATCTCCTGTTTCCGGGCCTCGTTCAGGATCCACATATCCCGCGCGGCTAGGAACGAGGTGCGCGCAAACGATCCGTGAGTGAGCGTGGGGTAACCCCTGCCCCTGGCGATTTCCTCGCTCTCGGCGCTCGTCGCATTCAGCAGAAGGAACCGGACCCCGATGTCGCCCGAGCCCGCGGCGACGCCGCCGGCGCGCATAGCGACCTTGACCTTCTCGCCCGGACGCGTGAACAGGGTGCCCACGGGTTCCGTCGGGCCGAAACCGATCGCATACCCGTATTCCTGCGGCGTGACGTTGCCGCTTCCCCATACGCTGATCTGGGAGAGCTTGGTAAGGTAACGCGGATCGACGGTATCGTAAAAGTCGGTGGCGATGCACGGGAACAGAATGATGTTTCGTTTCGAGATCCACCAGTCCATGTCGAAGTCGCCCCGGTAGATCCGCGCCTGCTGCCCGTAGTTTGGCGCGTATGTAATCTCACCGGTCTCCAGATCCTGAAAGTAGGCGCTGACGGAGACGCGGCGTTCGGCGATTCCCGGCATGTAAAATTCACCGTTTTCGTCGGCAAGGTCGTAATAGATGCGCCGGACGCCCTTGACCGACTTGTCGATGCCCATCCTGAGCGCGGCGATGGCGCCCGCCTTGGGCCGGTCCGGTACGATGCTGCGCCTTGGAAAGGTACGTACGAATCCCTTCAGTCCGCGCATCCGGTCGTCTGGATTGAGCCGGTAATCAGGGATGAGCGTCGGGTCGTTCAGGGCGATGTCGAGCACGCCCGTAATCAGGCGGATCTGTTTTGCGAGGTTTTCGAAGTTCACCCCTTCCGGCGTGTCCAGGGGCGTATCGACACGGAAGCGGGCGTCGTTTAACGTGACCAGGGACAGGGCGAGCGTGCCGGCTTCGAGGACGACTTCCCCGTCGGTCTTCAGGTTCGCGCCGGGGATGAACATATCCCAGGTCATACCGCCGGTGGGGTTGATGCCGTCCAGCAGCGCCTGTTTCGGGTCCAGGCCGAAGGCGGGCGCGATCGCCTGCGAAATGCGGACGAATTCCTTGCCGAACGGCGTGAAGAACCGGTTGTAGTAGAAGTTGCGCGTGCTGTTCCAGACGCCGATCTGAGCGGTCTGGCTCGTCAGGTCCAGGCCGATGAAGAGACGAATATCGATGGGGTCGGTCATCAGCGCCGCGAAATGCCTTTCCTTTCTGGCGTGGCGGCCCAGAAAATCGCAGATGCCGCGAAAGCCCAGGTGGTGGGCCGAAGTGGCCAGAAAGAGTACCGTACGCCCCGGGGGATATCGCTTGAAATAGTTGACCAGTTCCAGAAGGGCGACGGCGCCGCTGGCCATCTCGGCGCCGGGGGCCAGCGCAGGGACGACGGACATGGCGTCGTAGTACGCGTTGATCACGACGATCTGTTCCTTCAGGTCCGGGTCCGTACCCGGAAGGAAGCCCAGGATGTTGTGGGCGGTGTGCTTCTCCCACTCCATTCTCGCCTTCAGTTCGATTTCAAGTTCGCCGCGACGTTCCAGCAGCGCCTTTAAGGCCTGTCCCGATATTTTGTCGATCCAGAATCGCTCCACGCTGTTCGGCACCTGCAGGAATTTCTGCTCGGCTTCGGTGTAGAACGTCGAATCGGGTTCAATGAAGATGATCTGTCCCGCCCCCAAGGTGGCCGCGTTCAGCCAGTTGTTCCGGGTGTTGAATTCCATGAGAACGGCCGCGCCTTCGAGCGCATGGCCGTTGAAGTCGGCGAATTCCCCGGTCGCGCCGTAGATCAATCGCGTGCGGACCCCTTCCCGAGGCAGTGTGGACGTCTTGACGAGGTTCGGCCAGATCGCGTGGATGGGAAACGTGACATTGTCCCGCAACAACGTCAGGGCGCCGCCCCGGTCGACGGGCGAGGTGACGTCGAACGGCTCGGCGCGGACCTCCTTGAGACCGGCGTTTTCGAAATGGCGCCGGATGTACTCGGCGGCGGCCGCGTGTCCGGGGTATCCGGGAACACGCGACCGGTGCTCCGTAAAGCGGGCAACGTGCGCCCTCACGCCGGCGTCCGATACGGTATCGAGTACGCGAACCGAAGTGGCGCTCGCTTCCGGAATAGACGCAGGCGGCGTGGAAACGGGCGCTTTCAGACCAAGCATTGCGGCGAGGTAGGGGTTGACGCGGTCCGGCCCGACCGCCAGGCCGGCAAAAGCCGCGGCGGCGAAGAGGAGCGTCAGTGCAAGCGCGATGCGGGGACGGATTTTCATTGAGATACCCGGTGTAACGCTTCCGCGGCAGCGCATCCGTTTGCCGGCGCCCGGGTTCCGACCCCTGGCGGAGAGCCTGACGCCGACGGCTTGCCGATCAGAAGCGATGTACGCTGTGGCCCCGTTCCGGGAACCAGAGGACGTCTATAAAAGCAGAGAGGGCAACCCCAAGTATATAGCCGGCGAGCAGGCCGATGAACAAGGGGCGCGATTTTCTGTATACGGACGGGCCGCCCATCTTCAGCATGACCAATTTGACCAGCCATGCCATCAATATGGTCAGACTGGTTCGGCGGGCCAGGTACGAACCGGATATGGCCAGTCCGACGGGGTGCAGCGGCCACCAGACGAAGCGATGCCGAAGGAAGATCAGCAAGAGTGTGGCCAGGCCGCCCAGGCCGAAGAACGCCATATAGTCCGGATGTTCCCGGTAAACCGGCGGATCGTGTGGTTTTGTAAGAAAGTTCTTGACGGAAGTCGCGGTGCTTTCGAAGTGCCTGGGACCCGCGTGCACGATTTCCCAGGAACTGAAATTGTACGCGCCGTCCCGGTATCCCAGTTGGATGGTGAGCAGTACGCTCGCGACAAAACTGACCAGAAAGGCCAGGACAACGGCATACATGAGCCGTCGCCGGCCGCCCCGCACGCCCTCCGCAACGCGTCCGGCGTGTGCGAGGGCGGGCAGGAAGAGCCCCTTGAAGTGGGAGGTGATCCTGGACGCGAACCGGAGGGCGACCCGTGTGCTTTCGTTGACGGTCGATGACCCGATGAAAGGCGATACGAGACCCCACGGGCCAGCCGGCACGTTGGTGTACGGCATGCCGGTCTCCGCGAGAATCTTGGCCAGGCCGACGTAGGTGAAGACGACCGCCGGAAGGAGCAATGCCGCCAGAAGCGGGTCGAAGCCAATGCGTGAAAGCCAGAGCCACATGAAAGCGAGACCCACGAACATGGCCACAACGGCCGTACGGCAGGAGAGCGGTTCGTCCCGGTCGTCCAACGGATGGTTCCTGTCCCAGGCCTTGCGGATCACGTCCCTGATGTGGCGTCTGCCAACCCAGAAGACAGATGCCGCCAGCATGGTGAATGCACCCTTGGTCTGCCAGTAGTAGACGCCCCGGTAATAATAAGGCGATATGGCCGTAAACCCGCGGCGGTGCAGCCAGCCGCCTTCGGAGATGAACAGCAGGTCGAAGAACCAGATGCTGAACAGAACGTCAAGACTGGCGAAATAGGAAAAGAAGATGGTGAACAGGCCGACGAAAAAATAAACGGGCGGATACTGACGGTCGATCCAGAGCCACCTGCCGCGATAGACCGGAAACCGCGGAAAGCCCGGAAGGAAATAGTTGATGCAATTCCAGGCGATCATCCCGAAAGCAAGCCCGAAGCCGATCCAGAACAGGTAGTTTTTCGTGAAATCCGGCAATGCGAACCTGCCGCTGCCGGGTTCCTCCGCCATCTGAATCAGGGGCGCCATCGCCGGGAAGGCCAGTCGCTCGTTCTGTACCCACTGCTTGCGAAAGACGACGGCGACGCATCCGAGGACCACGAATGCCGCGACGATGAACGTGGTCCACCATAATAGCGGAAGCACCCACGCGTCCCATGGGATCTGTGCGCCCTCGGGAGCGCCTTCGAAGAACCAGGTGACGGCCTTGTTTTCGTCTGACGGGATGAGCCAGGGGTTGATGTACGGATGCAGGTAGGTGTTCCACTCGTTGACTTCGGTTGCGAAGTAGTAGGGGGTCGCAATATAACCGAGCAGATATCCGCTCAGGCCGAAACCGGGAACCGCCGCGCCGACGATGCCCATGGCCAGGATGACGTGCCATTCCGCCGGTGCAAGCTTCCACCTGAAAAATCGCGCCATGAGCGCGCCGGCCATCATCATCAGCGTAAACACGATGAGCATGGCCATCGGCACGTGGCTGTACGTCATCAGCGAACCGTGTACCACGTACCGGAGGTGGATCGCCAGTGCGTCCAGTCCCAGGACGAGCACGAGGCCGGTAACCACGGAACGGACGGTGACGCCGCCGGCTGACCCGGCGGGGGCCGCGTCCGATTCAAATGCTTCCGCTGTTCGTTCAGCGCTGGCCATGGTTCAGGTTTGGGAGATAAAGGGGAGGTGCGTGCCTGGAAAGGCGGCGAACGGCCTGACGTTACACCTCGATTTGCACTCAAAACCGGACCGTCGAGGACGCGGATTCAACGATTCCTGATTACCAGGGAGAGCGATCCGGTACCGCCCTCCCAATTTACAGCATCTGTCTTGACATCCGCAAGCGGTTTTGTTAGATTTGCGCCTTCGTTGTACAACGGGAACGGTGCATCTTCCCGTGAAATGGAGGCGCCCTAGCTCAGTTGGTAGAGCAGAGGACTGAAAATCCTTGTGTCGCTGGTTCGATTCCGGCGGGCGCCACCATTTGATCCTTTAGAAAATACCCGGCCGAAACTGCATCCGCCTTTGCGCATCGGGTCGCGCGAGCGATCTGCGGAATGGAGGTCTGCCCTTTCGGCACGGGAGCCGGAGTACGTACATGGCCGTTCCCGAACTCATTGTGAGCCGCGACCGCCTGATCGAACTGGTGCGGGACGGCAGCACGCCCGAACAGATTGCCGAGATGTTTCGCGTGGATACCGCCATCATTCGCGACATGATCCGCCGACTCGAACAGAACGGTTATTACGACCTGCTCTACGGCCCGGCAGGCGATCTGCCCGCGGAATGACTCCCGAATCGATTCGGGTAACCGGCATACAGGAAGAGGCGTTCGTCGTTGAGACTAACGCCTCTTGTATTCTCGCGTGCTTCCGTAATTCAGTTGCTCAGTTCTTCAATATCCAGCCCTTCGATCCGGCCCTCCTGGATGTCGATTTCATCCCGTCGCCGCACGAGTTCCACCTGTCCGTCGCGCAGGTCAACGACCCGGTCCGACGCCACCAGCATCTTGTGGTCGTGCGTGTTCGTGACGATGGTGACACCGCTTTCGGACTGGAGTCTCTGCAGCAACTCGATGATCTCCTGACCGGTCTTGAGGTCCAGGTTGCCCGTGGGTTCATCCGCCAGCACCAGGTCCGGGTCGTTCGCGATGGCGCGGGCGATGGCCACGCGCTGCTGCTGGCCGCCCGAGAGTTCGTACGGGTTGTGCTTCAGGCGCTCACCCAGACCCACCTGAGTGAGTTTGTGAGCGGCCTTTTCTTCGTATTCCGACTTTTTCATTCCCGAAAAAACCATGGGGAGCGCGACGTTCTCCAGGGCGGTCATCACGGGGATCAGGTTGAAGCTCTGGAAAATGTATCCGATATTGTGACAGCGCAGGTACGCGATCTGCGCCTGGCTCAGCGATCCCATCTCGATGGCGTTTACGACGACCGTACCTCTGGACGGGCGATCCAGGGCGCCAACCATGTTGAAAAGCGTCGTCTTGCCCGAGCCGGAGGGGCCCATGATCGAGAGGTATTCGCCCCGTATCACGTTCAATGAGACGCCGCGAAGCGCGTGGACTTCCTGGTCTCCCATTGCATAGGTTTTCCAGACGTCATGCACCTCGATGATGTGGTCTTCATTTTCCGGATCCGCGGATGGGGCGTTGGGCGCCTGCGCCATAACGGTTTCTCCTGAACGTTTTTCTTGAATTTTGAATATAGGCCGATTATGTTAGAGAAATCCGGGTTTCTTGTCAAGGATTTTGTCAGCACCGAACTGTTGCGGAATCCGGCCGGGCCGTCGCGCCCGTCTTGTGCTCCCGAAAGTTGGAGGTATGTGTTATGAAGCTTGCGGTCTGCAATGAATTTTTCGAAGGCTGGGAGATCGAGCGGGTGTTCGACTACGCCGCCCGGATTGGATGCGACGGGGTGGAAATCGCGCCGTTCACCCTGGCGGAATCGGTCCACGAGATTTCAACCGGCAGCCGGCGAGACATTCGCCGCGCGGCGGAGACGGCCGGCGTGGAGATCGTTGGGCTGCACTGGCTGCTCGTAAAACCCGCCGGTCTGTACATCAACCATCCGGAGCGGCACGTGCGGCAGCGCACGCAGGATTACGTGAAGGCGCTGATCGATTTCTGCGGTGACCTCGGGGGAAGCGTGATGATTCACGGCTCTCCGCAGCAGCGGAATATCGAGGAGGGATGGAACGCCGACGACTGCTTCGCCCGCGCCGTGGAGCTGTTCGCCGCGTGCGCGGACCTGATGGCCCAAAGGGGCGTTACCTATTGTATAGAGCCGCTGACGGATCAGGAAACCAATTTCGTGACCGGTGTGGACGAAGCGCTGAAGCTGGTCGAGGCCGTCGGACATCCGAATTTTCAGACCATGGTGGACTGCCGCGCGGCGTCAACCGAGGCGATGTCCCATCCCGAGGTCATCGCCAGGGCGGGAAAAGCGATGCGGCACGTGCACGTGAACGACCCCAATCTGCGCGGACCCGGATTCGGCGAACTTCAGTTTACCCCGATTCTGAAGAAACTCAAGGAACTGCGCTACAGCGGATACGTGTCGGTTGAGGTGTTCGATTTCGAGCCGGACCCCGAGACGATCGCCGCACGAAGCATCGGCTACCTGAAGGGCATACTCGAAGGCCTTGACGCGCCTTGAGTCACAGGGCGTTGCGCAGGAACGGCGATCGGTTCAGAATTCGTCCGTGTCTTCAGGCGTGACCGGCGTCAGGCGGAGCACGGTTCCGGGGTTGTTTAAAACAACGTAGATGGCCCCGTCCGGCCCGCTCGCCACGTCGCGCACGCGGCCGGCATTCTTCAGAATGATTTCCTGGTAGATCACGCGGTCGTTCTCGATCGTGAGGAGACGGACTTCCTCGAACGCAAGAGCGCCCACGAGCAGGCGATGGTTCCACCTCGGGAAAAGGTCGCCGCGATAGAAGTCGATGCCGCACACGGCGATGGACGGCCGCCAGAACAGAACGGGCTGTTCCAGGCCGGGTTTGCGCTCGAAATCCGAGACAGGCGTCCCGTTGTAGTTTCGCCCGTAGGTGATCGTCGGCCAGCCGTAGTTGACCCCCGCCGCGATCAGATTGATCTCATCGCCGCCCATCGGTCCGTGTTCGCTCTCCCATAGCGCGCCCGTAACCGGATGCACGGCCATGCCCTGCGGGTTTCGCTGGCCGAAGCTGTAGATGCTGGGAAGGGCGCCTTCCCGTCCGAGGAACGGGTTGTCATCGGGAATCCGGCCGTCGCGGTGGATGCGGTGGACCTTGCCGCCGGGATGGCTCAGGTCCTGCGCGTAACGCGGGATGCCCCGGTCTCCGACCGGGAAGTAGAGATACCCCGCGGGATCGAAGACGATGCGGCAGCCGTAGTGGTGGCGGGTTCTGCCATAGGTTTCGTGCGGCGCTTCGTAGATGACCTGCTGATCGGTCCAGTCGTTATCTTTTACGCGACCCCGGACGAGGCGCGTCATCGCGGGTGGGCGGTCTTCGCTGGCGGTGTCCTGTAGCGCATGGCTGTACGCGAGATAGATCCAGCCGTTTTCCGGGTACGCGGGATCGACGGCCACGTCCATGAGCCCGCCCTGTCCCTGATGCAGGACCCGGGGCGTACCGGAGACGGGCTCAGGCCGGAGCGCCCCGTTCTTCACCACGCGAAGCCTTCCGGGCCGTTCGGTGATGAGCGCAGTGGCCGCGTCCGGGAAGGCGATCGACCAGGGGAGTCGAAGGCCCTCAACCCAGCGTTCGACCCGGATGCGGTAGTCGTAGGTGTCGAGGGAGTCGGGAATGGGCGGTTTTGTCGCGCCCGCGGCTTTTTCGGCCTCCCGGATGTACGCGGTGACGGCGTTGATCTCGTTCCGCGTGAGCGCTTCTCCGAACGCAGGCATTCCCTGCTGGACGATGCCGAACATAATGTTGCGGGCGATGTTTCCGCGCCCGCCGTAAATCCAGACGCCGTCGATCAGACTGGGCGCCGTGACCCCCTCCAGATTCTGCCCGTGACAGGTCGCGCAGTACTGGCCATAAAGTGCCCGGCCGTCGGTCGCCGGTTCGTCGTCGGCATACAGCGGGTTGCAAACGGCAGTCAGGGCGTACAGCAGGAAACCGGCGGACAATCGTGCCATAAATCCTCCTGATTGCAGGTCGAAGCAAGCTTGCGGGAAGTCTCCGGGTTGGCTGAAAACTGCAAGAATCGATAAATACTCCGGTAAACCTTAATTCAAAAACGACAAGCGTTAATTTACCACAAAAAGCACAAAAGGCACAGAAGGACCAAGAGCCAACCAGTGTGAAGATACGTCAACCGTCCGGATGGAATCCGGGCGTTGTTCGTTACCCCACTCAGTCGGTCAGAGAATGCAACCTTTCCCATTTTGTGTTTATGTGCCTTTTGTGGCTATTGCTTTTGGTGTATCAATGGCGAAAAGAAGCACGTAAGGCACAGAAGGCGACGGTGCGAAAACAGGGCATTGAGGTCGTTCACCTGGATACGACTTCCCATTACGTCCGGTGACTTCAAGTATCCGGGACCCTTGCCGTCAATTTGCCTTTGTTCTTCCGCGTATATTCGACATTCAGATCCCAGGATAAATTCGAATCAAGGTGAATCCAATGACGGATGCGCCGTTACAACCCGTAAAGACGGCCGTTATCGGCCCGGGCCGGATGGGCGGGTTATACGCCCGGATCCTCGATCAGTTGGCGCTGACGAGGCTGGTCGCCGTATGCGGCTATGGCGAGGTCAAGGCCCGTAGGGTCGCGATAGAATCGGGCGTACCATTCTATACCGGCGCCCGTTTCCGCGACATGTTTGCCGACCATCCGGAGATCGAAGCCGTTGTCGTCGCCACGTCCGAATGGGCGCACGCCGATCCGGTTGGCGCCTGCCTGGAATCCGGGAAGCACGTTCTGGTGGAAAAGCCGATGGCGACGTCTCCTTCAGATGCCGTCCGGATGGTTCACGAAGCGGGCCGTGCCGGCGTTCATCTCATGGTATGCCACAGCCTGCGTTTCGACCCTCGTTTCGCCGCGATGCGGCAGGCGGTCTCCCGCGGCGACGTCGGCGAGGTTCTCCATATCTACAGCCGCAGGGCCTCGCAACCCGAAGCCGTGGATCGGGTGCTCGGCCGTTTTCCTCTCGCGTATTGGCTGCTGCCCCACGATATCGATCTGGCGCTATGGACGTGCGGAAGCGCGGTCGATCGGGTCAGAGCCTACGCCCGGTCCGGCGGGAGCCGCCGGCAGGATCTCATCGTCGTCGTAATGACCTTCGAATGCGGCGCGCTTGCCGTTCTCGAAAACGTATGGGGATCTCCGACACGGGCGGGACGGCCGCAGAACCAGTTGTTCACCGTTCGCGGCACGGCCGGGGTGGTTGAGGTGCTTCCGTACGAAACCGGCGTTGCGGTCTACCGCGACGACGACGTCGCATATCCGGATACATCCGTGGCGCCGGACGTTCACGGCCAGACGGTGGGCATGTCGCGCTCGCTGATCCGGCACTTCGCGGGGGCGGTTCGCGACCTGTGGAAGCCGGTGATCACGCCGCGGGACGGGCTGGCGGTGGTCCGGATCGCATCTGCGATTGACGCGTCGCTGAAGGAGGGCCGCGAAATCGCTATGTCAACAATGAGGGACGTATGATCCGGTCGATCGAGCATATCGCGATTGTCGCGGCCGACTCCAGAAAACTCGCGCGGTGGTACTGCGACGTCCTCGGTTTTGAGATGATCCTCGAAAACGAAGAGAGCCGGACCTATTTCGCGCGCCTGCCGGGCGGAGGTATTCTGGAGTTCCTGCCGTCGAACGACCGGGCGCCCGCGGTCTGCGCCGCCGACGACGCGGGCATCCGGCACATTGCGCTGAAAGTGGATGACTTCGATTCGGCGTGCCGGATGCTGGAAGACCGCGGCGCCGCATTTGTGGGGCCGTACCGCGAGACGTCCGCGGGGACCCGATTCAACTTCGTGGCGGATCCCGAAGGCAATCTGTTGCAGATTGTCTACCGGCCTGAACCGCTGTGACCGGGAGTCCCTCCGTATCCGGGTAGGTGTCGGAACCTGCGCGGAGCCAATTCAACCTTACCGAATGTACTTCGGCTCTCGCGGTTGTCTGTCTCTTTGCAGTCGGTACCTGCTGCCGCCTATCGGTAACGCCACCCTTACACCGCCCCGGACGTGCGACTCGACGAAGGCAAAGATGAGTTCGGTATTTGCGCGCGCCGTCCTGACGCCGCCGCGCGGCTGTTCTCCGGTATCCAGCGAGCGGACAAGGTCTTCGATGAGCCGAACGGTTGAACTGGCCCGTTCGAACGGCGGGAATTCCCCCGGCACCAGCACGGACCGTCCGCGGTGATCCCGGGCGCCGTGTTCGCGCACGTGCCACTCCTTGTCGTTGCGCAGGCCGGTGACTACGCCCGCGTCGCCCACCGCCTCCACTTCCATGCCCCGTCCTGAATTAAGCGCGTACGCGGTGACGCCGTCTTCAAACTGCAGGATCCCGTGTCCGACCGGGTCCTCGGTCAGGCGTTCGCCGTCGATCACCCGGTCTCCGTTCGGCAGATGGGCCTGGACCCACGCCACGGGCTTATCGCCGTTGAGCCTCATCAGCAGGTCGAAGCTGTGGCTGGCGCCATTGAACAGCGGGCCCGTCTGATGTACGATCAGCGATCTCAACCGGCCTATTCGTCCGGAGTCGATCACGTCTTTCATCGCGTCGTAACCCGGATGCCATCGCCGGTTGGTGCCCATATTAAATACCGCGCCCGCCCGCTCGACCGCCGCCACCATCGTATCGGCTTCGTCGAGCGATGCGGCCATGGCCTTTTCGCCATAGATCGCGCCGGCCCCCCTCTCGGCCGCAAAGACGACAATTTCCGCGCGCTGTTCGGGCTGGGTGGCCACGCTTACGATATCCGGCTTCTCGCGATCGATCATTTCCCTGTAGTCGAGGTACTGCCTGTGTTCAGGGACCCCGTACCGGATGCCGACCTGTTTCATCGCTTCCGCGCGCAAATCGGAACAGGCGATCAGTTCCGTTCGTTCACACGCCTCGTATCCGGCGGCATGCGAATAGGCGCCGAATGAAGGCGGCACCTCGTTGTCAATGAAGGCGCCCATTCTGCTGCACCCGACCAGCGCGGCTTTGTAGGTTTTCATCGAATCCTCGATCCTTCTATAAGAAGCTGTCTTAAAATTCCCAGCGGTCTTCGGGCGCGGGATCGCTAATATTCGTCTATCGATCAGGGATGTCAAGGGCAAACGACCGAAAGGGACGCTTTGTGCCCACCCGTTGTTTCGAAGCGCCAGGGACCAACGAGGCGAAACAGGGCGTGTTGGGTCGATCAATTCGTCGCAGTGCAGCCGGAATCTCACCCCTTAATCAGGAGGAACGCAATGACCGAATCCGCTATACCAACCGAACCCATCGGTTCCATCCCACGTACCGAGGAGCTGGTCCGTGCCGACAAGGAGTTCCGCGAAGGCAGGATCGGCCTGGAGGCGCTCAATGACGTCGCTGACCGGGCGACCTCCGAGACCATACGCGAATTCGAGAAGACGGGTTCGCCCGTCATCAGCGACGGCGAGCAGCGCAAATACGGCAGTTTCGCCTTCTATTGCCTGCACGGCGCCGATAATCTGGCTCCGGACGGCGTGGAAGTCGGGTTTTCCGATGGACATTCCAGACAATTGCCTCGACTGACAGAGGGGCCGTTTCGCTATACTGAAAGTGCCGACGGTTATCTCGAATCCGCATTGAAGCAGACCCGGACACCAGTTAAACAGGCGGTTATTTCGCCTTCACTCCTCAGCCTGATCTATCCGGGAGACGGTATCGTAGATTATCCGCGTGAACGATTCATGGCGGACCTCGTTCGCGAACACGTCGGCGAAGTGCGCCGGTGCCTGGACGCGGGCGCGCACACGGTACAGATCGACTTCACGGAAGGCCGTCTCGCGGTAAAGCTGGATCCCTCCGGCGAACTCCTCAGGAGCTTTGTGGCGTTACTGAATGCCGGCCTCGAATCGTTTACGGACGAAGAACGCGCAAGGCTTGGGGTCCACACCTGCCCGGGAGGCGACTGGGACGCCACGCACAGCGCGGACGTCGACTACCTGGACCTGCTGCCGGCCCTGTTCGAGATCGACGTGGGCAATTTCTACGTGGCGATGGCCTCAGAGAAAGATCCCGGCAGTGCCCTGCAACGCATCGGAACGCTCATCCGGCCCGGTCACCGCGTCTTCATCGGCGTTACCGATGCCATCGATCCCCGCGTGGAGTCGCCCGGGGAAGTGAGAGACCGCGTTGTGGCGGCTGCGGAATTTATCCCGCCGGCACAGTTGGGCACGACGGACGACTGCGGTTTTTCGCCTTTCGCGGATGACCAGTCCACCTCCCGCGAACTGGCGTTTGCGAAAATCCGCGCGCGCGTGGAGGGAACCCGGCTTGCCGAGGATGCGTTGGGGAGCGCCTGAAGAGCGGCGCGCCGCCCTTTCGATCGGTAAGGGCTCGTGAACGGGAAACCCGAGCGAATCCGGGTCGCCGGATGACCCGCGGCGATTCCACATTCCGCTTGACTTCACCCATGATTTCGTATAGATTTCCGGTCCGAATCAGCCCTCCGGCGGAGCCGTGGGTCCGCATCGGCGCCCACCGCGTACGCGCTGTTTCAACGTGCAATAAATGGGTTGCCTCCGGATCGGTGACGTGGGAATGTGGCGGCTGCAAATGGGTGGGCGATTAGCTCAGGTGGTTAGAGTGCTTGCTTGACATGCAAGAGGTCACTGGTTCGAGTCCAGTATCGCCCACCATTTCAAGTTACTGAAATTAACGGGCTTGCGATGAATACATCGCAGGCCCTTTTTCATGGGTCCGGCTGGCGTATCGGAAAAGCGATCCGGCGTGCGCCCGGCGAAACCGGAAGGGCGCTCGCGGGGAAGGTCCTGCGTGGCAGGTACGGCGGCGGCGACGGCGACTTCCCTGCCGGATGTTTTCATTGTTGTTCTTGCGTCAGCCGCGGTAATTCAGTACCATACCGCCGGTCCGGGCAGCGCCGCGAACCGCAAGCGCCGTCCGCAAGGAACCTCGGCCAACGCCAATTCCGCAAAACGGGGACGCCGAAAATTCCGTATGATCCCAATATGCGCCGCATCGTCACGTTCCGGTTCCGGCGGGCCCGGCAGGGCGGCTCGCCCGGGGCCTGCATGATGAACCGGCCGCAACCCACCGTCCCTGCGAGGAGCGCCTGCAATGAAGATCACGAACGAACATACGGATGTATCGGAGCCCGTCGAGCCCGCTCCAAGTGAACCCATGACGGAATACGAGAAATTCCTCTTCGACCTGAAGGGATTTCTTGTCATCCCGGAAGTACTGACGAGCACGGAGATCCGGACGGTTCGCGAGCACGTCGATGTCTATACGAAGGATCCCGAAAGCCTGCCGGAGCACCTCCGGGCGCCCATTGCCGGCCCCGCGGAATTCCTGATCGATCATCCCAGGGCTATGGGAATCCTGCAGGAGGTGATTCATCCCGAGCGCGAACGCATCCGTCTGGAGAGTGTCTTTGTCTCAGCCAGATCTGCCGAGACGACCGCGAATCAATGGCGGCCCCACGTGGGCGGCACGAATCTCGATCCGTCCCATTCCTACCGCTTTCACAACGGCCGAATCTATAGCGGGATGACGCGTATCGTATGGGAACTGAACGAAGTCAGGAAAGGGCAGGGCGGCACCTGCCTGGTGCCCGGGTCGCACAAAGCCAATCTGGTCTCGGCCCAGGACGGGAACTGGCCGGAACAGGCCGACGACCCTGAATCGGGACTCTGGGAGACCTACGGGTGTCCGCCGGGGAGTCTTGTCGTATTTTCCGAGGGGGTGCGGCATACCGGATCGGCATGGACGAACCCGGACAATCCCCGCCGGGCCATTCTGATCGCTTACAACTACGTCACGGTCCGGTTCCACGAACCCAAACCCTGCATGAATCCCGTCGTCATCGGCGGCATGGCCGAAGCGCGTCAGAAGTTCTTCAGGGACGTCTGGATCCTGGCCAACAGGAGATGACCGGAGAATCATCCACGCCTCGAAACCGGAAAAGCCCGGCCAGTCCAATGGCTTCGGGCTTTTTCGGTTTCTGAGTTCCAATCCGGATCCCGGCCTTAGCAGCCCGTTGAAAAAGCCCATCCGGGCTACGGCCGGCCCTTGCGGTCGAAATACGGCGTTGCGCTCCCTCGCCGAATCGAGGGATGGGACTCGGTCGCGCGCCTTGTCTTCGGCCACAATGGCTCGGCCTCGCCTGCAGAGCGACTTTATCAACGGACTGTTAGGGTCAGGGCTCCCAACGCCCGGGATCGATAGCGGCGGCGTCGGTTTTCATGCCCCTGGGTTTGTGGGGCTGGTTCCAGTCCAGGCCGGTTGTGTTGGGGCTTTGCAGAAAACGCCGGGCCGGTGCTGGCGCGGCGGCCACGCGTTCCGGATCCCATTCCGGCATCGGTTGGATGGGGCCCGCCCACGCCGGCCGGTACCCAAGTTGAACCAGCGTCCGCTGGGAACGCGACCTGTTCGGATGGGTGCCGTGGAACAGATTGATGGGGATAACCAGCGCCGTACCCGCCTTCACGCAAAGTGTGACCTCACCCGGGTGGTACTTGTAACGCACGTACGGGTTGGCTTCCGCGTGAAACGAGAGGTGGGACCGCGGAACCAGGCGGAACGGCGCGCGCTCCGGCGTCAGATCGTCAAGGTAGTACAGAACACGCAGCAGGCGCGGGCAACTTCCTTCGTAACCGAAGATGGAAGAACCGAACGGCTGGCCGTCGGTGTGCAGCGATATGGGCGGCGAACCCGAGAGCGTCCTCGTGAAGAGTCCCCTGGTGAAAACGATGTCGTCGCCAAGCAGCGTTTCCAGGAACGCAATCATCGGCGGATGCGCGATCAACTCGGCCAGTGCCGTGCTGCGCCACTGCGGCTCCAGACAAAAGGTCTGCGCGTCGCTGTAATCCTTCGTCTGCATCGGCGCGTCGGCCATTTCGCGTTTGATCCGGTCCATGTGATCCGCATCGAGGACGTCCGGCAGCACGACGTATCCCTCCACCTCCAGACGACGGATCCGTTCTCCCGTGGAAAGGTTGCTGTAGTCGGTTTCGTCCAGGTTCATGAAACCGATCTCCTCGTTCGGGTCGATTCGTACGTCGGCTTGCATGGCGGTTCTCCTTCTTCCGGCATCAGGACGGCAGCGTGACCTCTATTCCTGGGTTGGCTGGGCAAAGATAATCATTGCGATCGGATAGGGCAATGGATGGATTGGGTGTGATGGTCGGTATTCTTGTCCTGTGCTGGCTTTGGCCGGGCAGATGTGCGGCTTCGGGTGTCTCGTCCCCGGTCTACAGCGTGTCGCCGTCGTCCGAATCGCTGCAGGAGATGCAGCGGGTTGTCGCTCCGCTGATGGCGACGTCTGAGGAGGAACTGGTTGCCCTGGTTCCGCATCGTACGGGTTTCAGGTACGTGGCCTGCGCCAATTGCAGAAAGGGCGTCAGGGAGCGGCAACTCGACTGGTCGATCGAGGACCCGTTTCGCGTGCGGTGCCGGCACTGCGCAACGGTCTTTCCCGGACCAGGGTTTGCCGAGAACAGGACCCTGCGACTGCTGAATCCTCTGGGCAACGAAGTCGTATACCCGTTTTACGAGGATGGGCGCGGCGCAAGACACTTCTTCCGCGCCAGGGCATGGTGGTGCGCGAGGTTCTATCTTGCGGACAGGGCGCGGGATCTGGGTCAACTGTACCAGTCGACCGGCCAGCGGCGATATGCCAGGCGGTCGGCGTTGATTCTGGATGCATTTGCGCGGTATTATCCGGGTTTTCTCGTCTGGACGGACGTGGCGAACGCAGCAAAGCGGGTGTGTATGAACCCCCCCTTTCCGCGCCGCGGAGGCAAGTGGGGAGAGTGGCGCTACGCCGAGATTCCAACGCAGATGGTCTACGCGTACGACTCAATCCGGGACAGCGGTGAACTGCGGCGGCTTTCGGAAGAAAGAGGCGAGGACGTCTCTCGCCGCATCGTGGAGGCGTTTTTCAGAGGGGGAATCCGGCAGGACGCTTTCCACGGACTCCTGTATACGAATGCCAGCCCGGAGACCTACGAAGGGTATGCCGTGGCGGGCCGCGTCCTGGACGACCCCGCTCTGGTTCACCGCGCGGTGCGGTGCGCGCACGGCCTGTTCAGGCGATTCTCGGCGGATGGGTTCTGGTGCCAGGCCAGCCCGGCGTATCATCGCTATACATTGACGGGCCTGCTGCGTGTACTTGATGCCCTAACCGGATATTCAGATCCTCCGGGCTATCTGGATCCGGAAGACGGCAGGCGCTTCGACGATCTCGATCCGGCTCGCGAATTCGCCGACGTGGAACGATGTAGGAGGGTACTCGACCGCTTCAGGTACCCCGACGGGCGGTTGATACCCGTACATGATACCTGGGTGAAGTTTGAGGATCTCAAGCCCACGGAACGGTCGAACCCGGCCCTGTTTGCCGGAATGGGGCATGCGTGGCTCGGGCTCGGAGAGAAAAACCGTCAGGCGCAGGTGCACCTTCACTTTTCGGAGGGCGGCCACGGACACGACCATGCGGATATGCTGAACGTGACGCTGTACGCGTTCGGCGAGGAACTGCTTTCCGACCTGGGATACACCCATACGCGGTACAGGCCGTGGACCGTGAGTACCCTGGCGCACAATACGGTGGTCGTCGACGGTCGGGATCAATACACGGGGGGAGACAAGGGACCCTCTCGCGGCAGGCTCCTTGCGTTCGAGACCGCGCACGATACGGTCCAGTGGATGGAAGCGGGCGGGGAGCGCGCGTACCCCGGGCTGGCGCGGGAATACCGGAGAACGGTCCTGCTGGCCGACGCTGGCGAAGGGAATGTGTATTCTCTGGATGTTTTCCGCGTGCGGGGAGGGGCGCGGCACGACTGGACGATTCACGGGAGCGCGGACCGCGACGGATGGATCAGCCTCGATGCGCCGCTGGAACCTGCCGGAGGCCACCTGCTGGAGGGCGTCGCGGTACGGCTGCCTGAATTTGAAGGGGACCGCGGCGACGCCGAAGGACACAACGTGGCCTATGGATTCGTTCAGAACGTATCCCGCGCACGGGTTGAACACGGCGTGAGTCTGAGGCTCGGCCTGGCGGATTCGCGAACCGGTTTGCGGTGCCATATCCCGGGGTTGACGGAAGCCGACGTATACGTGGGCGACGCGCCATCGGTACGGCGAACCGACGAGAACGAACACGAACTGGACCGGTACAGGATGCCCGTTTTCCTGGCCCGGCGCCAGGGACGGGCGCCTCATTCAAGCATGTTCGCCGCGGTGTACGAGCCCTTCGAAGGATGTCCGTTCATCGAGTCGGTCCGGCAGGAATACGCCGATGATCGGACAATCGCGATTGAGGTCAGACATCGCGGAAACGTGGACCATATCGTGCATCGTCCGGCAGGGAGCCATGAACCGCTGGTGGTGGGAGATCTCAGCGTGAAGGGCGAGTTCGGCTTCGTTCGGGAACGGGACGGCGCTCTCGTATTCGCGGGGCTGTGGGGCGGCGAAGAGTTGAGATGGAAAGACACGGTGGTAGCAGGCGGGGGCGCCTATGACCTGCCGGTGGCGGGTGTACTCAGAAAGGCCGCCGGAGACCCGCTTGACGGCCTGGTGGCGACCGGAGACGTTGCCGGCCGCGCGGAACTTGAGGGAACGACCGCAATCGTAAGATTCGGGGACGGTTCGACGACGGGATGTGCGGTGGAACGGGTTTACCGCGACGCGCGCGGACTCATTCTGGTGACCGCGCAGGACCCGGGATTCTCAATTGAGAACGGGGGAGCACGCCACGATTACTTTCCGTTGCGTTCGATATCGGGGCCGGTAAGCTGCCGCGTCCGCGGCGCTGCCTTCGTGTCACAATAGCCGATTTACCCCGGGATCAGCCAACGTCCGCACCCGACGCGGCGCGGTACACGTCGAGAATGGGGACCCCCTGTTCCTTCGCAATTCGGACGCAATCTTCGAATTCGGGCGCGGAACGCGTCCTTCCGCCGTAGCTGGCGACCTTTACGGTAACGGGTCCGAATGCCGTTTCAACGACTTCCGTTCGCCGGGAGACGGTCTGACGTTCAACGCGGCGGATCCGGACGCCAAGCGTCGTGGTTTCACGGAAGATCAGGTCGGTGGCGGACTGCGTGCGGTCCGGATCGGCGAGCACACTGAGGACCACCCCGGGTCGTCCCTTTTTCATGATGACTGGCGTAAGATATGCGTCTCTGGCGCCTTCGCCGAGCAGGCGGTCGATCAGGTAGCCGTAGATTTCAGGCGTCATGTCGTCGATATTGGTTTCTATCAGGTTCAGCGCGTCCGTCTGAAGCCGGTCGTCGGAGTCACCGATCTCCACGCGCAGCATGTTCGGTACCTGATCCAGATCCCGGGCGCCCGCTCCGTAACCGATCCGGCGCGTGCGAAACGGAGGGGCGCCTGCGCCAATTTGTCTCGCCAGCGTGGTCAGGACCGCGGCGCCGGTAGGTGTAACCAGTTCAAACGGTATGTCGGTGCGTTCGGCCGGGACCTCCCTGCAGAGCGCGACCACCGCGGGAACCGGAACCGGCAGTACGCCGTGGGCGCTTCGCGTCGTTCCCGTGCCGAATCGAAGCGGCGAGGCGTAGACGCGTTCCACGCCGAGTCGTTCCAGCCCGATGACGGCGCCGGCGATATCCGCGATGGCGTCTGCCGCGCCGACTTCGTGAAAATGGACGCGTTCGACTGAAATGCCGTGTACTTCGGCTTCAGCCTCGGCGAGACGCCGGAAGATTGCGCCGGCCCGCCGTTTGGTTCTGTCAGAAACGTTCGCGGCGTCGATGATGCCCAGTACGTCCTTCAATCGGCGGTGACGCTGTCCTTCTGCGGCGACGACGTCGACTTTCGTCGCCGCAAGGCCGTGCCGTTGAACCTTCCCGGCCCTGAGGCGGATCCCTTCCAGGCGGAGTTTGTCGAGTTCTCTCTGCAACACTTCGATACGCAGGCCCGCGTCCACCAGGGCGCCCAGGATCATGTCGCCGCTTACACCGGCATGGCAGTCGAAGTACGCGAGTCTCAAGATGTCACCTCTTACCTCGTATGCAAGCGGCCGGGCGCTCGCGAATTCCGGCAGCGGCGCCGGGCGGGTATTCCTGGTTTCAAACCTCGGGACGTCGATAGAAAGTGAACGGGGTCCTGCCGTAGTCGCGGATACGCATTTCTGCGGGCGGGCTCTTTCAACGGGCTGTCAAGGTGGGGCCTGCAGGTTGTTCGCGAGGGACGTCGCCGGGTCGTCGAACAGCGCCAGCAGGCGGTCGCGTTGTCGTCTGAATTCGGCCAACTGATCCGCGGACAGCTGTCTTGCCCTGGAGCGATTGGCGAAATTGGACGGGTTTACAAGGCGATAGGCCTTGCCGTTTCTGACAAAGAAGTTGTAATGAAGGTGCGGCCCGGTGGAGCGGCCGGTCGATCCGACGAAACCGACGGTTTGCTTCTGTTTGACGCGCGTCCCCACCCTCAATCCACGAGGGAACCTGCTCAGGTGGCCATAGCCCGTCTTGTACCCGTTTCGATGCCGGATTTCGACGTAGTTGCCGAGGGCGCCTCGCCAACCCCGGAAGACGACCACGCCAGGGGCGGTTGCCCAGACGCGCGTGCCGTACGCCGCGGCATAGTCGATACCGTGGTGAGGGAGGTACTTCTTCAGGATCGGGTGGAACCGACGGTTGGAAAATCCGGAACTGATTCGCCGGTAATTGAGGGGGGATTTGAGAAACAGGCCGCGCAGGGATTTTCCATTCGAATCGTAATAAGTCGAACGGCCGTCCGCGGTTTCGAACAGGAAGGCCTGATGGTTCTTTCGGGCCGACTGGTATTCGGCGGAGAGAATTTCTCCGTATCGAAGGAACCGGCCGTCCTTGTAGAATTTCTCGAGCGCCAGCGCAAACCGGTCGCCGGCGCGGCAATCGACCATGAAGTCGATGTCGTATTCGAAAATGCCGGCCATGTTGCCGGTCAGGACGTCTGCTTCTTCGCCGCTTTCAGACAGGGCGTTCCACAGACTGCTGCGGATCTCGCCGGTGACAACGTCAACCCGGCGCTCTAGGGGTATCTGCTCTTTGCGGGCGGTCAGCCTGCCGTTCGTCCGCGTAACCACAAACCGCGTCTCAAGGGCTCCTTTTCTGATGAATTCAAAGGACTGAATGGCGCCGAGGCTGTCAAGGCCAAGAGCGTAGCGGTCACCGCGCCGGACGATTCGGGGGTTGAATTCCGCCCGGGGGATCCCTTTCTTGAATGCATTCAGTAAATCATGGATCTGAGACCGTTTGACGTCTTCACGATTCAAGGCGTCCCAGAACGTTTCGTTTCGCAGGATGCGGCCGTCGATTTCCGAGAACCACGTTTCAGGTGTGACCGGACGTGGAACCGGAACCGCGGGAACTTTCTGGCCGACGTCTGGAATTCGCGCGGATTGAGGCGCGGGCGCTCGAGCGGCAACGAGCCAGGCAAGTACGGCTGCCGGCAGGATAACGGAAGCAAACTCTGCCAGCCTGAACCGGCGACCGGATCGCGCAGGCCGATCCGTGCGGTCACGTTTGAAATAACGCATATTGATCAATTGTCCGGAATGCCGGCAGGGGTACGGGGAATTGAGTTGACCCCACGACAACAAGCGGAATAACTTACTGTTTTACGGGAAGAACGGCCTCTGAAGATAGGACCAAACGTAATTTCTGTCAACCTGTATTTTCTCTTGCGTCCGGAACGCCGCACCATTATTCCGACGCCAACTGAAACACCGGGAGATGCGTAAATGGCCGACGTATCGCAGCCTGGCGACCGCGTGGAACTGAAGGGATTCTATCCCGGAGAGATCGAGGAATTCGTGACTTCCATCGGGTTGGAGCCCTATCGGGCCAGGCAGATCGCCGCGTGGATCTACAATCGCGGTTCAACCGACTTCACCGAGATGACCGACCTCGCCAGGGGGGTCCGCGCGAAGCTCTCGCAACGCGCGTCCATTCTGAATCTCGAGGTGGCGGCGCGACTCGGCGCGGATGACGGCGAAACCGTGAAGTATCTGTTTGAACTGCCGGACGGCAGGCGCGTCGAAAGCGTTCTGATGCGCGACGGCAGGCGGCGGACGCTGTGCGTTTCGTCACAGGTGGGATGCCCGCTTGACTGTACGTTCTGCGCCACGGGTCGGATGGGGCTGCTCCGAAATCTGTCCGCCGGTGAAATCCTCGATCAGCTTGTCTGCGTCCGGCGTGAATTGAGAGCGCGCGGAGACGATCTGACCAATGTGGTTCTGATGGGCATGGGAGAGCCGCTGCTGAATTACGCGAACGTCGTTCGGGCCATCCGGCTGATGAACCTGGACTACGGGCTGGCTATAGGTATACGCAGAATCACCCTGTCGACGGTCGGCTATGTGCCCGGTATCTTGAGGTTGGCGCGAGAGGGGTTGAGGGTCGGCCTGGCGGTCTCGCTCAACGCGGCTGACGATGCGCTGCGATCGCGAATCATGTCGATCAACCGGCGCTGGCCGATTGCCGAGCTTCTCTCGGCCGTCAGGGCGTATCGGAAGCGCATCGACCGGCGGGTGACGTTCGAATACGTGCTGCTTCACGGGGTAAACGATTCGGAGGAGGACGCCGGGCGCCTGGTCGCGCTGGTGCGCGACATACCGTGCAAAGTCAACGTCATACCCTGGAATCCGGTGGCTGACACGGCATTCGTACGGCCGCCCCGGGAAGCCGTCGACCGGTTTGTGCGCCTCCTCAGGAACGCGCGGCTGACAACGACGGTGCGTTTCAGCCGGGGCGTGGATATCGCGGCGGGGTGCGGGCAGCTGTATATACGTCCCGACGCGGCCGCAACCGATTCCGGCGCCTGAGTGGATTGTCGAACGGCTTCTCCGGCTGCGCATGGCCGGTGCGCCACGGCGGAGAATTCCCTTGATTGTTATATAAAGATATGATATATTGTAACTTACCGCGAAAGATGCATGACATGGTTTCACCAGACCGAGGCGCATCGGAACGTGGGTCTCTATGGAACAGTTCGTAATCGAAGGCGGATTTCCGCTTACCGGTACCATCAAGCCGCTCGGCAACAAGAACGCCGCGCTTACGCTCCTCGCCGCCACGCTCCTGACGGACGAAACGGTGGTGTTGAAGAATGCGCCGCCGATAGGAGACGTACTCACCCAGATTGCGATCCTGCGCGATCTGGGTGTCTCGGTCGAGCTTCCCGGACGGGCTGAACTGACCGCCTGCGCGGCTTCCCTCAGCAAGACCGCCCTGAATCCCGATTTTTGCAAGAGGGTACGCGGCAGTATCCTTCTCGCGGGACCGCTTCTGGCGCGCCATGGCCGTGCCACGATGCCCAGGCCGGGCGGAGACAGAATCGGCCGCCGGCGCCTCGACACCCACCTCCGTGCGCTGGAGGCGTTGGGTGCGCGCATCGAGGCCGGCCACGGTTATGAAATGTGGGCGCCGGAGGGATTGACCGGCGCGGACATTTTTCTGGATGAGCGGAGCGTGACCGGAACGGAGAACGTCATCATGGCGTCCACCCTGGCGGAAGGCACAACCATCATCCGCAACGCGGCCTCTGAACCGCACGTGCAGGAGTTGTGCCGGCTGCTCAACGCCATGGGCGCCCGTATATCGGGTGCAGGCACGAATGAGCTGACCGTTGAAGGCGTAAATGGGCTTTGCGGCGGCGAACACGCGATCGGCCCTGACTATATGGAAGTGGGGAGCTTCATCGGTCTCGCGGCGGTCACCAATGGCGAGATTCGGATCAGGGACGCGGCGCCGCATCATATGCGAAGGAGCCTGATGGTTTTCGAACGGCTCGGGGTGGAAGTGACGGTCGATGGAGATGACATTCTGGTTCCCGACGATCAGAAGCTGGAGATTATCCGTGACGCCGGAGACGCGATTCCGAAGATCTCCGACGATCCATGGCCGGGATTTCCCGCGGATCTGATGAGCATTGCGATTGTTGTGGCCACACAGGCCAGGGGAACCGTCCTGTTTTTCGAGAAAATGTACGAGAGCCGGCTCTTCTGGCTGGACCGGCTGATCGAAATGGGGGCCGAGATCATCATCTGCGACCCGCACAGGGCCGTTATCGTGGGTCCGTCGAAGCTGTACGGAGAGCGGATTACAAGCCCCGACATCAGGGCGGGGATGGCGCTGTTGATCGCCGGCCTGTGCGCGGAAGGCCGGAGCGTGATACGGAATATCGAACAGATCGATCGTGGTTACGATCGCATCGACGAACGACTTCGCACGCTGGGCGCCCGGATCGAACGGGTTCCCGTTCGCCTGGACTGAACCCGATGGCTTCTGCTTTCGATACGGCGATTGAGGTGGTTCGACGGCTCGATGCCCGGGGATTCCGGGCATTGCTCGCCGGAGGCTGCGTGAGAGATCTCCAACTCGGAATGGAGCCGCGGGACTACGACGTCGCCACCGATGCCGATCCTCAGCAGGTGACCGGAATTTTTCCGAACGCCCGGCCCGTCGGCGCGCACTTTGGCGTGGTGGCGGTGCGCCTGGGGGGGCATGGTTTCGAGGTCGCCCGTTTTCGGCGCGACCTGGGTTACAGCGACGGCCGCCATCCGGACGCGGTCGAATTTGCCGACGAGACCGAGGATGCCCGCCGTCGTGATTTCACGATAAACGGGATGTTCTGGGACCCCCTTGCGGATCGCTTGCTGGACTACGTGGGCGGACAGGCGGATCTCAGGCAGAAGACGATCCGGACCATTGGCCCCGCCGAGGACCGGTTTGCTGAAGACCGCCTGCGAATGATGAGAGCGGTCCGGCTCGGCTGCCGCCTGCATTGGCGGATCGATGCAGCCACGTTTGCCGCGATACGGCGTTCGAGTGAAAGCCTTTCGGAAGTCAGCGTCGAGCGGGTCCGGGACGAATTCGTAAGGATTCTGACTGAAGGGGGCGCGCCGCTCGGTGTACGGTGGCTTATTGATTCAGGGCTGATGAACTGCGTGGCGCCGGAGGTCCTGGAACTCGACGGTGTCGCGCAGCCGCCCGAGTATCATCCCGAAGGCGACGTGCTGACCCACACGTTGATCATGTTGGGGCTGATGCGCAACCCGTCGCCCGAACTTGCCGTGGCAGTGCTGTTGCACGACGTGGGAAAACCGCGGACGTTCAGGGCTGCCGACCGTATCCGGTTCGACAATCACGCCGTCGTGGGGGCGCAGATATCGGACGGGATCTGCCGCAGGCTGCGGTTTTCCGGCGAGGCGACCCGTCACATCGGACGGTTGGTGGCGGACCATCACCGATTCATGCATGTTCGCCAGATGCGTGCGAGTACGCTGAAGCGGTTCCTGCGCCTGGAGCGATTCGAAGAGCACCTGGAACTGCACCGGGTGGATTGCCTGTCCAGCCACCGGAATCTCGAAAATTACCATTTCTGCCGGCAGGCTATGGAAACACTGGAGCCCGAGGAGATTCGTCCGGAACCACTGATTACCGGCAGGGACCTTATCGAGCTCGGTTATACGCCCGGGCCGGCGTTCACGGCCGTCTTGAGGGCAGTGGAAGACGGTCAGCTCGACGGCAGCGTCAGGGACAGGGAAAGCGCGCTGCGCGTCGCTCGAGGGGTATTTGAGCGGGGGCCGGAGCCGGGGTGTAACGTGTTGGCGGAGAACGGGACCGCGTAGTGTTCCGTCCCGGCGACCCGGTTCAGTCACGGAACGCTGAAGCCGGCGGGTTGGCGGCAGGCGCGCGTGGCTGCCGGATTCCGCCGCCGGCCGGCGTGTCCGGAACCCTGAGCGTGCAGGGGCGTTTCCAGATAGAGACGACCGCGCGCCATACCCGATTCATCCACGTTTTATAGAGGGTTTCCGATGTCAGGTCTGATTCGATTCGTTATTGCGGTGACCGTTCCGGCCATCCTTGTTTCGCAGACTGAGGCGACAACCGTTGAACGGTTCGTGTTCGATTCACTCTGCGAGAGGGCGGAGACGATCGCGCACGTCCGGTGTGTGTCTCGAAGCAGCTATGTGGATGACGGACGAGGGGAAATCGTAACGCGGCACCGGTTCAGGGTAATCGCACCGGTGAAGGGCGACCCGGGCGACGAGATCGTCCTCACGCTGCCCGGGGGAAGCGCCGGCGGCCGGAGGTTGTATATCCCCGGTATTCCCGAATTCGGCGTCGATGAAGAGGTTGTCCTGTTCCTTACGGGCCCGGACCTTCACGGATCTCCGTGGCCGCTGGGACTGGGACAGGGCTGTTACCGCGTGCTCGGAGCGCAGGATGGCCACGCGCGCGTCAGGTTGCAGCAGGGTACCACGCCGCTGCCGGCCGGTGCGCTCTTCAAGCCGGCGCTGAACCGACCCTCCAGGCCATTCAACGTGCCGCTCCAGTTGTTTCTTCATCAAATTCGTCTGACGATTCCCGAAGCATCCGACGAACGCTAGCGAGACTACGAGACTGCGAGACTACGAGACTGCGAGACTGCGAAAAACAAAATTGCGAAAAATCCGTGGCTGAGATCCATTGCCACAAGAGGCCGAAAACCACAATGTTGCACGTCAGCCTGGCAAAGCAACGATTTTCATCATAGTGGGCGCCCCATGCGGGGGCATGACAACTGTCCTGGAATTACCGGTGAGATCCCGAGCGCGAGCGAAATAGTGGCGGTCGGCGCTTTTGCAGCCGCGCGAAGACCGCTGTGAGTTTTAAGACAACTTCCAGGGCGACTGCGGGTTTCCTGACGCACTGACAGCCCGCGAAAAAACCCATGCGGGACGGGACGCCATGCCGCGCTTGCGGAGCGAATCTGTTAACGGACAGAACACCGGAACCGTTTTTTATTTCTCTTGACTTTGGTCACGCATTTTAGCATCATATCGGCGCGGTTGATGGGCACGCTGTCGCACGTGTAAGGTTATGAATTTAAGTGACTTTGGCACATTCGGCATGCTTCGGGGGCGGCGTCAGGCCCTTTTTTTATTGGCCTTGAACGGTAAGACGTTGTTTTAAAATTCCCGGTGAGTCCCGCGCGCGCGCGAAAATGTGTCGGTCAAGGCGGGCAGATTCGCCCATATCCGGCTGTACGGGTGAATTTGACCAGCGCCGACCGGATGGGCGTTTTCAACGGGCTTCTAAGGAGGGCGGGTCATGTCCAAGCTGCATTTTGATATACGGGATATCTTTCAGGTGGTTCGGCTCGGATGGTCCGGTAAAAAGATATGGGTCGGATTGTGCGGCACGCTGACCGCCTGGGCCGGATATTCCATCCTGGCCGTCGCGGACCACCTTCTGGCCGGCGCCGCGATGGGAGAGATCTGGCACAGGTACGGGCTCTTGCCCGGGCCGGCGCCATTTCCGGTCACGCCTGCGGGTATGGCGATCGACGTGCTTGCAATGCTCTACGTCTGGGTGGTGGTACTTTTAACGACGTGCATGATCTGCAAGATGACGTACCAGGAGTTGAAAGGAGACGACTTTTTTTCTTCGGGCGACGCCCTGGGATTCATCAGACGGAACTGGGGCGGCGTTGTCTGGGGCCCGGTGGCCACGCTGGCGCTGCTGGTCTTTTTTGTTGTCGCGGGCGTCGTGATCGGATGGCTGGCGGGTTTGATTCCTTGGGCTGGCGAACTGGCATTCGGGGTACTGTTCATTCCAATCTTCTTTGCCGCGCTGGTTGCCATCTTCATATCGATCGCGTTTATCGTGTCCCTGACGATGTCGCCGGCGGTCGTGGGTACGGTCGGCGAAGACGCGCTCGAGGTGGCCATCCAGTCCTTTTCACTGGCCTGGAGCCAACCCTGGCGGCTGGTGTTGTATATGATATGGATGAAGATCTCGGTGTCCGTCGGTTCGGTCCTTCTGGGAATCTTCATGGCCGCCTCGCTCGGTCTGGTGAGTTGGGCCTGCGGGCTGTTCATGAGAGAGAAGCTGGCCAACATGGTCTACGTGGCGGGACAGTATGTCCCATTCGACTTTACGCGTTCAGAATGGTTGTGGCTCGACATTACGGCGTTTCTGCCGCCCGCCGGCATTCCTTCCGGTTCCGAACTGCTGGCTGGGGGAATTCTCGCCGTAATGCTGATTCTGCTCACGGTTATCTTCAGTTCATACGTGCTGTCCGCCTATGCTTCCGGTCTCAGCCTGATCTACGTGATTCTCCGGAAGCGCAAGGATGACGAGAATCTGCTCGAATGGGAGGACGACGAGGCGGAGGACGACGAGGCGCGACCTGAGGAAGCGGAAGCGACGGAAGGCGGCGTCGACGGGACGGATACCGACACGACCGCGGAATCGGAGAACGGAGACGGTGAGTCGCCGGACACGGAAACGGAACAGAAGTAACATCCGGCATTCGGGAAACGTACTCGCGGACGTTGCGGCCGATGCGCGGCTCGACGAAGGTCCTGAAGGGGTCCGTCGCGTCTTGCGGGCGATCTATCGCGCGGGCGCGACGCCGGTGCGCGACCTGTCGAGGGAGACGGGCCTGCCGGTTCCGGTTGTGGCGGCGGTCCGGGGCGAGTTGGAAACAAGGGGCTGGCTGGAGCGGCGGGGGGGCGTGATCCTGTCTTCGTCAGGCCGGGACGCGGTCGAAGAACAACTGGGTCTCAGTTGCCGCCGCCGGTTTCAAAGACCGGTTTTTCCCGTGCTGGACGACGAGATGCGTCCGTTGCACGCCCGGATGGAGGCATTGGGGCAGCGGCGGCCGGCTGTCGACGTGCGGTTGGATCAGTCCCATGCCACGGCGGAAACCGCGTTGCGGCGAGCTATATTTCTGTACGAACATGACGGGCTGGAGGGGCGGGATGTCCTGATACTGGGAGACGACGACCTCACCTCTCTGGCCATCGGCCTTCTGGCCGACTTTCTCGGGATTTCAGTGCGCAGGGTGGTGGTGCTGGAGTGCGACCCGCGCCTGGTGGCCTTTCTGAGCGCCGCGTCGCGGGAAACAGGACAGGCGGTCGAGGCCGTCGAACACGACTTGAGGGCGGACCTGCCCGGCAACCTCCTCGGCGGTTTCGACCTGTTCTTCACCGATCCGCCGTACACGCTTCCCGGCCTGTCACTATTCGTTTCACGCGGCGCCGCCGGGCTTCGGCCGGAGGTGGGCAAACAGGGCGTAATCTGTTTCGGAAGCCGCAGGCCCGATGAGACGGCTACCGCCGTGGGAACGATCACGGACACCGGGCTGGCGCCGGTCGAGATTGTCCCGGATTTCAATCGGTACGCCGGCGCCCAGATGCTGGCCGGGGTCAGTCACCTCATTCGAACGGTTGCGACAGCCCGGTTGTCACCCCGGGTCAACGGCTTCTACGAGGGTTCGCTCTATACGGCCGACAGGTCACGGAAGAAGGGATGAATCTGCCGTTCGAAGCAGAGCCCATTCTCCCCCGTCATACGCGCCGGCTGCAGGAAATATTCGCGTCAACCGGGAAGAGCGCGTGGTGTTACTATGCCCCGTTTCTCTGTTGTTTCAGCCTGGCTCCGGCGAGGGAAGTGTTCGTTGCCGAACACGATGGCGCGCTCTGGCTTCCCGTGCGCCGCGTTGACAGAGGCGGCCGCGTCCGGTTCGATCTGGTCGTACCTCCGATACCACTGTCTGCAGAACCGCTCGTCGCCGTTCTGAACCGGATGCGTGCAATCAATGCGGGCCGGTACCCGCGCATTTTGTGGGTGGACGAGGCCGACAGCCGGCGTCTGCCGCCGGACCGGGTGGAAATTCGGATCAAGTCGAAAGAGTACCTGTACGATCCGTCGAAGGTCGCTGCGGCAGAGGGCCGGCCGTATCGGGACCTTCGAAAGAAACTGAGTCGATTCCGAAGAGGCGCGGATCCGCTCTTCCGGGAACTGACGCCCGCCGATATCACAGCCTGCCAGGCGCTGTTGCGGCACTGGCGGAAACGGCAGGGGCGCAAGCGGGACTTTCTACTCGACTGGGGATATACCCGGTCGGCGCTGTCGATGTACGGGCAATGGACTTCCGACGAACTCCAGGGCTGGTGCGTGGAGCTGGAGGGCCGGGTTGCGGCCTTCGCGATTGCCGGCCGAATGCACGCCCGGCTGGCCAATTTCTTTATCGCCAAGACGGACCCCGATGTCCGGGGGCTGTCGGAATACCTGCGAATGGAGGTCTACCGGGCGCTGGTGGATTACGATCTCGTCAACGACGCCGGTGACCTGGGGCTGCAGGGTTTGCGACAACATAAGCGGAAATTCCGGCCTGTCGAGTTGATTCCGGTCTACAGCGCGTCGTTTTCGGATCGATGAACAACGCGTTTTTCCGGCTTTCCGTGCGGCCGGAAGGTCCGGCCGGATCGAGTGGGGTCAGGGGTGGCGGGTCCGTGCGGAAGAACACGTAACGCGGAGGCGGTTCAGGGTGGCAGCGAAAGCGACGAATATCGTGTGGCATGAAGGACACGTGAGTCGAGCGGAGCGGGAACGCCTCCTGGCTCAGGCCGGGTGCCTGGTGTGGCTGACCGGTCTGCCGTCCTCCGGGAAGAGTACCATTGCGTTTACCGCGGAGCACGCGCTGGTCGCGCGGGGCCGGATGGCCTATGTTCTGGACGGAGACAATATCCGGCATGGTCTGAACAGGAATCTGGGATTCTCGGCCGCTGACCGGGCGGAAAATATCCGCCGTATCGGCGAGGTGGGGAAGCTGTTCGTGGACGCGGGGATCCTTGCCGTAAGCAGCTTCGTCAGTCCGTACAGGATCGACCGGGACGGCGTTCGCGGGATGCTGGGCCCTGGCGAATTTCTGGAGGTTTTCATTGACACCCCCCTGGAGGTCTGCGAAGAACGTGACCCCAAGGGGCTCTACAGGAAGGCGCGTGCCGGAGAGATACCCGGCTTTACGGGTATCTCGGATCCTTACGAGCCGCCGGAGAATCCGGAACTGGTCATCAAGGCGGCCGAATGTACGCCCGGGGACGCGGCGCAACGAATCCTCGAGTTGCTCGAGTCTCGCGGAAAGATCCCGACACGGGTAGGAAGCGAACCATGATGCCGCTGGACGGGCGGCGGGTGCTCGTAATGGGCCTGGGCCTGTTCGGCGGGGGCGTGGGTGCAGTTCGGTTTCTGTGCAGAGAAGGCGCGCGGGTGACCGTTACCGACCTGCGGACCGCGGATGCGCTTCGGGAGTCGCTGCGAACACTCGAGTCGCTGCCGGTCGTCTACAGGCTGGGCGGACACGAGGCGGAGGATTTCCGGGCGGCGGACCTCATCGTGGCGAACCCCGGGGTCCCGCGGTCTTCCCCGTTCCTGAACGTTGCCGGGAAGCGGGGAATCCCCGTGACAACCGAGATTTGCCTGTTTGCGGAACGTTGCAGGGCGCCGGTCGTGGGGATAACGGGCAGCAGCGGAAAGACGACGACCACGTCGCTGGTCGGGGAGATGATGCGACGCGGGAACCCGGGGACGATGGTGGGCGGAAATATCGGTGGATCTCTGCTGGATGAACTGGATGAAATAACGGCAGACACTCGCGTCGTCCTCGAACTCTCAAGCTTTCAGCTGGACCGGCTGGCCGATCTGCAATGGAGCCCGCAGACCGCCGTGATTACGAATTTTGCCCCAAATCACCTGGATATACATGGTTCGCTGGAGGCCTACAAGACGGCGAAAAAGCAGATCATCGCGCATCAGGACGTTCGAGACGTCACCGTTCTGAATGGAGACGACCCTGAAGTGCGGCGGTGGCCCGGTGACGGGCGCCGCATCGTATTCAGCACGCAGCCGGCGTCGGGGTCCGACGTCTACGTGGACGACGGCGAAATACGTCACCGGATCGGCCGTTCCGAACAAACCGTCTGTCCGGCCGGCGCCGTGGCGCTTCCGGGCGGGCATAATCTGTCGAACGCGCTGGCTGCCTGCGCAGCGGCGCTGTCCAACGGCGTGACCGAAGCGGATATTGCGGCCGTACTGCGCACGTTCAAGGGCGTGCCCCACCGATTGGAACGGGTTGCCGAAATCCGCGACGTCACGTACTATAACGACTCCATCGCGACAAGCCCGGATCGGACGCAGGTGGCGCTATCGGCCCTGCCGCCGGGCGTGGTGTTAATCGCGGGGGGGTACGACAAGGGTCTGGCATTCGATGCGCTTGGACGTCAGATCGGGCGAGGGGTGTCGCATCTCATCCTGACGGGCCGGACGGCGGACGCGATCGCGGCGTCGGTACCGGCCGGATCTCCAACGCGCATACTGAGGGTCAATTCCCTGGACGACGCGGTGACCGCCGCCGCGAGGCGCGCGGGGCAGGGTAATACGGTGCTGTTTTCTCCGGCCTCGGCCAGCTACGACTGCTTTCGCAATTACGCCGAGCGCGGAGAGCGGTTCAGGCAACTGGTTCTGAATCTCAGGAGTTGTGATGGCTGAGACAGTCGACTTGCGGGCAATCGCGCCAACCATATCCATTGTACTCGGCGTGCCCGCACCCCGTGGCGCCGAGGCGGCGCCGATCGATGAAGTCGTGGATACCCTGCGTTCGGCCGACCGGCTCGCATTGGTGGTGGTGGACGGTTTCGGCTCGTCGCTGTGGGCGTATGTTCGCGGCAACGTGCCGCTTCTCAACCGGGTCGCGGCGCTTCGGCATCGAGAGATCCGGTCCGTGCTGCCCTCAATGACCTACATCTGCATTTCAACCATGCTGACCGGCGTGTCCCCTTCCTCCCACGGCGTCACGGATCTGAATACGATGATCCGGGCGACGCGGTCACCCCGGATGGATTCCGTTTTCAATCGGGTGCGGGACGCCGGCGGGCAGACGATGATGGCCGTCCACGAGCGGGACGTGGCGGGGCTGGACATTGAACGGTTTGCCGACCGCACGGTACTGGCAAAGGAACGAAACGATCTGGAGATCTACGCCCGGGTTCCCGGTCTGATATTCGAACATTCGCCGGCGTTCGCGTTCGTTCATCTGCTGGACGTGGACGAAGCGGGTCACCGGTACGGTCCTTACTCCCCTGAGGTCCGGCAGGCTGCCTCCGGGATGGACAGGAACCTGAAGGGGCTGCTGGCCGTTCTCGCGACGTCAGGATACGGGGTGGTCATCGTGGCGGACCACGGCATGCATGAGTCTCCGGAGCGCGCCACGGACGAGGGCGGAAACCGCGGGACCCACGACGGCTCGGTTCCGGAAGACCTGGTCGTACCGCTGCTGTGGGCGACGGCTGAAGAACTGCGCGACGTCACGAAGGGAATCTAGTACGAAAACGAGGCCGGACGCTCCTGTCGTCCGGCCTCGTTTTCGTTGCGACGTCTGCGTTCAGGCACCGTCTGAATAGGGCATAAGTTTCCGGCCGCGAGTGGGGTGACGGAGCTTTCTGAGCGCTTTTTCCTTGATCTGCCTCACACGTTCACGGGTAAGCCTGAACCGGATACCGATTTCCTCCAGGGTCATCTCGGCGTCGCCGCCCAGGCCGAAATAGAGACGAATAACCTCGCGTTCCCTTTCTTCGAGCGTATCCAGCGCCGCGAAAATCTCATTTTCCAGTGAATTCTGCATGAGGAGATGATCCGGCGCCTCCTGGTTTTCGTCCGTCATGACTTCCAGCAGGCTGTTTTCTTCGTCTTCGCCGAAGGTCATGTCCAGCGAAAGGATGCGTTGTCCGCTGGCAAGGGTATCGACCACCTGCTCAACCGAGATTCC
The DNA here is from genome assembly GCA_028873695.1 of Gemmatimonadota bacterium. GTDB lineage: Bacteria > Latescibacterota > UBA2968 > UBA2968 > JAAXHE01. The sequence goes on from JAPPNU010000008.1 coordinate 95,554, forward strand.
CAACTCCTCCGCGATCTCCTCTTCCGGAGGACGCCCGGACGTTTCCTGTTGCCGGTTGTTGACGTACCGTGAGATTCGGCGCAGAAGGTCCACACGATTGAGTGGAAGACGCACGACTCTGGAATGTTCGGCCAGCGTCTGCAGGATGGACTGGCGAATCCACCAGACCGCATAGGATATGAACTTGAAGCCCCTGGTTTCGTCGAATCTCTCCGCCGCCGTAATGAGTCCGAGGTTGCCCGCGCTGATCAGGTCCGCCAGCGGCACCCCCTGGTTCCGGTATTCCCGGGCAACGGTTATGACGAACCGAAGGTTGGCCTCGACAAGCTTCCTTCGGGCTTCGAGGTCTCCCTTTTTGATGCGGCGGGCAAGAAAGACTTCCTCCTGGGACGTCAGCGGCTCCGAAGTGGCAACGTCTTCCAGGTAGCGGTGCAATGAATCCTTCACCTCATTGCGGTAGACTCCGCTCTTTCTGGCCACGAAGATCACCTCTGGCGGATGTGCGATTGATGGATGGGATTCTGCAGCCGGCGGGAGGTTGTGTGAAATATACCAATTTGAATATTCCGTGTTTCCGGTGTGATGTCAAGCGAAATTTCCTGCGCGTACCGCAGAGCCTACCGGGATGTACCGCGGCGACCGCGACCCGGCTCTCTCGCGTTGTTTGGAGGCGTTCCGATGGATGTGTCGATTGATCGACCGCGTCTGATGAAGTTGCTGGAAAGACTCCTGACGGCCCATGCCCCGCCGGGGGCGGAAGGTGAAGTGGACGCCATCGTGATGGAGGAGGTGCGTGCTCTCGCGGCGTCGGTCTGGCAGGACGCGGCCGAGAGCATCGTGGTTCACTTCAGGGGCCGGGGCGACGGCGCGCCCGTTGCCGTCACAGCCCACAAGGACGAGATCTCACTTATGGTCAGGCGCGTCCAGGACGATGGACGGCTTCGGGTCCGGCCGCTGGGCGGGCTCCACGCGTGGGCGGTCGGCGAGGGGCCGGTTGACGTGCTGACCGAAGGTGAACCGGTGACGGGCATTCTGTCCGTGGGCTCCAAGCATGTTTCCAACGAGAGTCCCGCGGGTCCTTTAAAGTCGGGCAAGGGGGTCGAATGGGAGAAGTTCTGGATAGAGACCAAGCGCACCGCTGCTGAACTGAGGGACCTGGGCGTGCATCGAGGCAGCAAGGCGGTGCTGGCGCGTTCCCGGAAACCGCCGGTGTTTATCGGGGACTTCATCTGCGGTTACAATCTGGACTGCAGGGCGGGACTCGCGGTTCTGATCGAAGCGGCCAGGCAACTGGCAGAGACGCCGCCGCCGAATGACGTGTATCTCATCGCCAGTTCAGAGGAGGAAATAGGCGCGCAGGGCGCCGCGTTTTCGATCGGACAGTTGCCCGCCCAGACGGCGGTCGCGCTGGACATTGCGCCCGTGGCCGAGGAGTATCAGATCCGGAATTGCGGAAAGCCGGTCCTGCTCTGGGGTGACGCGACCGGGGTTTACCACGAACGGACGTTGCGCCACATGGAAGCGCTGGCAACGCGCATGGGATTCGAAACGCAGCCCGCGGTGGTCACTTCCTACGGGAGCGACGCCAGCATCGCCAAGCGTACCGGGTCGGCCGGACGGTCGGCCTGCATCGCGTATCCGGGCGAGAATACTCACGGGTACGAGATCTGTTCGATGGAAGGAATCGTCAATTCGGCCAGGCTGCTGATGGCATACCTGAGAAACCCTCTGGAATGACCGCCGGCGCTTCGCCCCTGCCGGAAAGCCACGGCCTTTATTTATGCTTTTTGAGAATACAAAAGGACACTATCAATTCCTGAAGGGAATTGAGCCCTATTCGTGCGGCGCCATCGCCGCCAACGGATTCGAGGTCGTGCATGCGACGTTGGCCGAACCGCTTCCCTGGCGCGAGGGGTTCGACAGGGTGGACAGGCATCTTCGCGCGTCGGATCGGGGACGGCACGCGCTTTGCGGTGTCGAACTCCGCTGCCCGAAACCGCATTCGATGGACGGATTCATCGGCTTCAACGAAGCATATTGCGAACTTCTGGCATCCTGGGACCTGCACGTGGACGGATTGAATCCGGTAGCGCGGACCAACGTCGCGCCGCTGTACAATCCGCCGGACGATACGACGATGCACGGTTTTTCATACACGATGCCCTGCCGGGAAGAAAACGGCAGAACCTTCGTCATCGCGGGTGCGGGTGAACTGCTCGAAGGCGAACTGGTGCGCGACGGCATCGTCAGGCGGGGAGAGACGGGTCCGGACGCGATGCGGGAAAAGGCGGCGTACGTGGTGCGGGTGATGGCGGACCGGCTGGCGGGTGTGGGAGCGCCCTGGAGCGAGGTGACAACCGTGGACGTTTACACGGTGCACCGGTTGGACCGCCTGCTGGAACAGGTCGTGGCGCCCGGGGTCGGGTGGGCCCAGCGCCATGGCTTCAGGTGGTACCTGGCGCGCCCGCCCGTGATCGGGATTGAATTCGAGATGGACGTCCGTGGCGTCAGGCGTGAAATTCGCATTTGAGGCCGCGCGACGCGGCACGAATTCGCCCGGCCCGCCTTTATTATTTCATTCTACGGGATCAGGAGTACCTTGCCCGTCGTCAGTCTGGCCTCCAGCAGCCGGTGGGCTTCCCCGGCATCCGAAAGGGGCAGCGTACGGTCGATCCGCAGATTGAGCTTCCCGGATTGAATCCAGCCAAGCACGTCCCCGGCGCGAAGTTCCAATTCTTCCCGGTTCGCCGTGTAGTCGACAAGGGTGGGGCGCGTCATGAAGATCGAACCGAGACGGGAAAGCAGCAGCGGATCGACGGGCGGCACCGGACCGCTGGCATTGCCGAACAGCACGAGGTAGCCCCTGGGACACAGGCAATTCATGCTCTTTTCCCACGTGGTCTTACCCACCGAGTCGTACGCGACGTGCACGCCCCGGCCGTCCGTGAGCCGATTCACTTCGGCTTCGAAATCCTGTTCGGTGTATCTTATGACTTCATCCGCTCCCGCGTCCCGGGCCAGTTGCGCCTTTTCTTCCGTTGACACCGTACCGATGACGCGCGCCCCCCGCATTTTCGCCATCTGAACCAGAATGAGTCCCACACCCCCCGCCGCCGCGTGGATGAGCACGGTGTCGCCTTCCAGGACGTTGCAGGTACTGTGAACGAGGTAATGGGACGTCATGCCCTGGAGCATGGCGGCCGCGCCTGCGACGGCATCCACGCCATCGGGGAGCGTGACGAGTCTCTCCTGCGGGACTGCGACGAGTTCGGCGTAGGAACCTGGCACGCCCGCGTAGGCGACGAGTTCTCCCAACCGGAAGTCCGTTGCGTCAGTGCCGAGGGCCGCCACCGTGCCCGCGGCCTCGAGGCCGGGAATGAAGGGCAGGTCCAGGGGATAGAGGCCCGTGCGGTGATAGGTGTCAATGTAATTCAGACCGATGGCGTCGATCTTGACCAGTACTTCGCCCGGTCCGGGAACGGGATCCGGAACGTCCTTATAGCAGAGGACCTCGGGTCCGCCGGTGCGGGCTATATGAATTGCTTTCATGAAATACTCCTTCAGGGTTTCAGAAGCCGTCATAAAATTCCCGGCGGTCTTCGCGCGGCTGCAAAAAGCGCCGGTCGGCGTTGGTCAAACCCACACGTATAGACAAATATGGGCGGGTTTCTCCGCCTTGACCGCCGCTTTTTCGCTCGCGCTCGGGAACTCACCGGTAATTTCAAAGCAACTTTTCAGTGCCTGGCCGTAATACCGAGCGAAATTCGTCTGGGCGAACCCAGATTGCGTTCGACGACGGCGTAGTTGTACTCAAGAGCGTTATGCGCCTTCAGCACGACCTGGACGTCTCCGAACGCGCAGGCGGCCGAGAGGTCGAGCAGATAGACCGGTATGAGATCGCGGTTCCCTTCCGGCAACAGTCCGGACGCGCGCAGGATCCGGCTTCTGAATCTGAAACGGCCTCCCAGCGTGAGCCGGCCGAACGTGGACTGCAAACCGGCGGCGGCGATGTGCCGGGGCCGATAGGGCAGCGGAAGATCCCCCTCCGGCAGGTTTTCAATCGCGCCGATGAAGGTATAGTTCCCTTCGAGGCGAACAGGATCGAACGCCGCGGCCAGGCTCGCCTCGACGCCGGCAATACGACCCTTCGCCACGTTCCTGAACTGCACGACGCCGGCGGCGTCCGGCCTGGCCTCCACGAGATCCTGGTAGCGGCTCCAGAATGCCGCGGCGCTGACGACCGACCACGGGGTCGGACGGTGATCCAGCGCGATTTCCGCGGAGATGCTCCTTTCGGCCACAAGGCCGGTATTGGGAACGATGGGAATTGCAGAGAAGGTCGCGTCGGTGTAGATTTCTGCGATTGAGGGTCCTCTGAAACCCCATCCCAGGGTTCCGCGCAACGTGGTGCTGCCCGATGTCCGATACGAGAAACCCAGCTTGGGGCTGAGACGGTTTTCCGCGTCCCGGTCGTCCGTGCGATATCGGTCGTAGCGGCTGCCCGCCGACAGCGTCATCCGATCCGTGGGTTCGATTTCCGCCTGGGCATAGGCCGCCAGGTTAAGGCCCGTGTGGTCGCCGAAGAGATGGTCTGACGAGCGTACGACGTCGTGAATCCACTGCGTGCCGACGGTCAGCGCCACCTTCCCGGCCGGCTGGAGATCCAACTGAAGTTCCTGCCCCAGCTTGTATGCTTCCGACGACGTTCTCCCGCCGATTTCGTTGTCGAATTCCGTTCGATACACGAACGATTTGAGCCGATAGCCCGATTGCGGATTGAGCAGATGATAGAAATCGACGTTCAGGTTCAGTTTCTGGGAAACGGTCTTGTCTCCCCTGGCGCTCTCCGGCACCTCCAGGGGCTCGTTTCGGTCTTTCCACAGCACAAAGGTGCCGTGATCGTCCAGCGCCCAGTTGCAGGTTGCGGTAAGCGTTGCCGCGGCCTTGAATCGGTGTCTGAGTTTGCCGAAGAACTTGTATCTCCTGTGCCAGGCGTTTTCCCTGAATCCGTTGGTCCATTTCTGCCCCGCACCCAGAATGAATCCGGTGTTCCCGGACTGCCGGGAATGACTGATATCCGTGCCTTCGTAGTATCTCCCGCTCGACGACCAGCGCCACTCCTGATGGCCGGGTTCGCTGTACCGGCCGCCCAGGAACCGAAAGAGCGTCTCCGGTTCCGGCGACGGATTCCGGGTGATGACGTTGATGATGCCCCCGAGCGCGCCCGTGCCGTAAAGCGCGGACCCGGCGCCCTTGATGATTTCCACGCGCGCGATCTGGTCCATCGGGATGGCGTCCCATTTGACGTCGGCGTTATCGGCCGACAGCGCCGGGAAGCCGTCGATCAGCATGAGTACGCGGCTTCCGGTACCGCGGGAATAGCCGCTGGAGCCCCGTATATTGACCTGGCCTCCCACCATATTGACGCCGGGAACGTACTCCAGGGATTCGTTCAGCGTGGCGGAATTGTCGGACTGGATTTCCTCCGAGCCGATGAGCGACACGCTTGTCGGCGCGTCGACGACGTTTCGCGCGCGTTTGCTCGCGGAGACCACGATGGCGGGCATATGGATCGGCGAAGGCACCAGTGGGATGGAAAGCCACAGGGTATCGTTCGCGGCAACACGGACGTCTTCCATGACATGAGGCGTGAAACCGAGAAGGGAAACGGAGAGTGTATAGAGGCCGGGTGGAAGACCCGTCAGGCTGAACGCGCCTTCGACGTCGGTTTCGGTTGCGATACCGGTGCCAAGCAATACGACGTATGCGCCAGGCAACGATTCACCGGTCGTTTCGTCGGTTGTCCGCCCGGCGATCATGCCGGAGGTTTCCGCCTGCAGCGCCGAGCCCGGAAAGAGAAGACAGAGGAGGCAGAAAACCCATGCAAATCTCCCGATCGGGACGATCGGCGCCCTGCACGAGGTCGAAATAGGTCTGGATATCGACATTTTTCGTGGTTTCGCCCAGTTGAACCTGCACCGGTGTGGGCAGGGTGTCGTTGCCAACGTGGTAACATCCGAGCAGAGAGTCGAAGTTCCAGAAACCGCCGCGAGGCCGCCAGGCCACGATAATCCACTCATAGACGCCCGGCTCTTCGAGGGGGACGAAATATTCGAACCGGACCGCCCCGATGGTCACGGTTGTGTCCCAGCCGGCAATATTGAAGAAGTCGGCCAGGGCCTGCGGGCGTCGCCGGTAGACCGCCACAGCCACGTCATCGGTCTCCGGCGGCCAGTCGCCGTTGAAGATGAGGGTTCCCTTGATGCCGGTGCCGTCGGGGGGCCCCGGCCCGAGGCCGCCGCCGCAGGCGATGAGTACCAGGAGAGCCGCTGGTATCAGGCGTCTCATAATCGGATTCGCCGCAAGGCGGCGTGTAGGAAGTTGTTTTAAAATTACCGGCGCGTTCCCGAGCGCGAGCGAAAAAGTGGCGGTTATGAGGCGCGAGGGGCGCGCAGCGCCGACGGGAAAACCCGCCCATATTTGTCTATACGGGTGGGTCTGACCAACGCCGACCGGCGCTTTTGCAGCCGTGCGAAGACCGCTGGGAATTTTAGGACAGCTTCTTAGGGTTGCGCGCCCGCCGCTGTCAGAAAGGCGGTTTTTCTTGACACGAAGCGGGGTACAAAATAAGTTTCATCGGGCTGTTAGATATGGAGGTCGGCCAATGACTGTTACAACGTTGCGGTCAGCCAAGCTGGCCGCGGGCGCCGTTTTCGAACGGATCCGCGGACGGAAGGCGGCCGCACATTACGGCGATGCCGCATCCGAGTATGCGACGGTTAGAGAGGCCGCGGGTCTGGTTGACCGGAGCGAAAGGGGCCACCTTCTGGCTACCGGCTCGGACCGTGCCCGATTCCTGCACGGGATGCTGAGCAATACGGTGGAAGGGCTGGAAGCCGGAGCGGGCAACTACGCAACGATGACGACGCCCCGGGGCCAGACGTTGTCGGACGTATGGGTCTATCACCGTGAGGAAGGTTTCCTGCTGGAAACGGAGCCCGGAATGCAGACAAAACTGATGTCCTCCCTGGACAGATACCTGGTTGCGGATGACGTCGTCATCACGGACGTTACGGGATTGAAGGCGACATTCGGCGTACACGGTCCGGGTTCCCCCACGCTGATTGCACGGGTGCTGGGCGAGGTTTCCCCCGATCTTGCGGATTGCCATACGGTCGACCGTACCCTGGGGGGCACGGATGTGACCGTAACCGCGCGTTCCTATTCGGGAGAGACCGGGTACGACGTGAGGATCGAGGCGGACGGTGCGCTGCGACTCTGGAATGAACTGACGTCCGCCGGTGCGCGTCCGGTGGGTAACCGGGCCATGGAGGCGTTACGAATAGAGTCCGGCATACCTCGTTACGGCGTTGACCTGGACGAACGGGTTGTGCCGCTCGAAGCGGGCCTTTACCACGCGGTCGATTTTACGAAGGGATGTTTCATCGGTCAGGAAACGATCGCCAAGATGCACAACCTGGGCAAGCCGAGACGGTATCTGGTTGGCTTACGCCTGGAGGCGGATATGCTTCCGCCCGCGGAAACACCGCTTCGAGACGGTGAAAAGCAAGTCGGATGGATTACGAGCAGTGTCCGTTCGCCTGCCCTGGGACGGGTGGTATCGATGGCGTCCGTCCGCAGGGGGTATGAACAGCCCGGCCTTTCTCTGTCCGTAGACGGCGGAGGCCGCGCGGAGGTCGTCGAACTGCCTTTTTACAGACGCTAGTCAACCCATTCATGCGCCGGTCAATTACCCTACAATACAGGCGCAAATTCGCGATGTCAAGGGCTTTCTGTCACAGGAAACCGCTGCGGCCCGTGCGGTGTTCTCCGGCCGGAATCCATAGCGTTGTTGACTCTGCACATTTGTTCATTTATATTGGTATCCACGAACAATCGGGCGTCGGGCGTCCGCGACGCGCGTATGGTTGCGCGGGGCGGTTTGCGGCCGGAAGCGCTGCCAGGGATTCGTCAGAGACCGGCAATGGCTAATGACGTATTGCGTCTTAGAAATATGAGGTTTTTCGCCTACCATGGGCTGTTTCCTGAAGAGGCGAAACTGGGGCAGTGGTTTGAGGTGGACGTTGAGGTCTTCTCGGACTTCCGTGGCTATGCCCGGAAAGACGATGCCGGCGCACTGGACTACGCCCGGCTCTACGAAGCGACGAAGACGGTCGTTACGGCCGAACGTTACGGGCTCGTGGAGTCGCTTGCGGACCGTATTGCGGAGGTCCTGCAGTCGCGCTTCCATCTGAAGCGTCTGCGGGTCCGGGTGCGCAAGCCCAATCCGCCCATACAGGCAGAATTCGACGGCATCGAGGTCGAAGTGGAGCGGGGATGACCCATGGCGCTCTCCTACATCGGTATGGGGGCGAACCTGGACGACCGCGCGGACGCGTTGCGACGGGCCGCGGCCACGCTCGACGAGCACGATAGTCTCGACGTGAAGGCTGCCTCTCCGGTCTACGAGACTGCGCCGATCGGGGTAACGGCGCAGCCGATGTTCCTGAATGCGGTGCTGGCAGCGGAAACGGATCTCGATCCGCTTGCGCTGCTGGAATGCCTGCTCGCGGTCGAAAGGAGGTTCGGAAGGGTCCGCGGACAGAGGTGGGGGCCTCGGCTGCTGGACCTGGATATCCTCCTCTACGGGAATGAGGTTTTTCAGAGTCGGGGGCTGGAGATTCCACATCCGAGGTTACACGAGCGGGCTTTCGTACTGGTTCCGCTGTGCGAGTTGACGCCCCGAGGTCGGCATCCGTTGTTCAACAGGACCTTTTCGGAATTGGCGGAATCGATCGTTCCGACGCAGGAAGTACGAAAGCTGGACGGCGTTTCGCTGCTGTCGGCTTGCAGATAAGGGCGTATTTCGTGGCCGTACGTTATCTCGCGATCGAAGGTCCCCCTTGCGTGGGCAAGACCGAGCTTGCACGCCTCCTCGGAAGGTCGATGAAAGCACGTCTGGTCCTCGAGGAGGCGGAGGAGAACCCCTTTCTGCCCCTGTTTTACGAAAACCCGGAGCTCTACGGATTCCAGACGCAGGTCTTCTTCATGCTGCACCGGTACCGGCAGCAGCAGGACCTTCATCAGATGGACCTGTTCGAATCCACGGTCGTCAGCAACTATCTGTTCGCCAGAAGCGGGATATACGCCCATGTCTGCCTGAACGACGCCGAACTCTCCCTGTACGAGCGTATGGCCGAGACGCTCGATGAAAAGGTGCCGAGTCCCGATCTGGTAATCTACCTCCATAATTCAACCGAGAGTCTCCTCCAGCGGGTTCGCAAGCAGACACCCGCTTACGAACGGCTGATGACTGAATCGTACATGGCCAGGCTCGTGGAGGCGTACACTCATTTTTTCTTTCATTATTCGGAGTCGCCCCTGCTCATCATCAACGTGTCTCAGGTCGACTTCGTACGGAATCCGGAGGGCCTGGAGGAACTGCTGCAGCAGGTGAAGGCGCCGCCTGCGGGCACCCGCTACTATCGTCCCTCTCGAATTGAGAAGCTGTCCTGAAGTTACCCGTGAGCCTCAATTCCGCAAAAGGACAACCGTTAATTTACCACAAAAAGCATACAAGGCACAGAAGGTGACGGTGCGAAGACGGCGGGTTGAGGTCGTTCACGGGGATGATATTCCCCTCACGTCCTAGTGACCTGAAGAATCCTGGAAATCCGAAGTCAAATCGGCTCCATTTACTTGCATCTATTCGAATTCACGTCCCAGAAAAATGATGAATTGAGGTGAGTTCCCGGGCGCTTTTGCAGCCGTGCGAAGACCGCCGGGAATTTCAGGACGGCTTCTGAGGCCTGATCACGGTACACGCCATGGAAAACGGATACGCAGGCGAGGGAGTTCAAGAGGTGTCGGACGAGGAATTGCACGCCACCCGCGGTATTTTATCGGAGATGAAGCGGCGGGGCGAACCCATCGCCATGCTGACGTGTTACGATTTTCCCACCGCCATCCTGCAGGATGCGTCGAACGTGGACGTCATCCTGGTTGGCGATTCGGTGGGGATCAACGTGCTGGGATACGAGAGTCCGCAGCAGGTAACCATGGAGGATATGCTACACCACACGCGCGCCGTAAGACGGGGCGTCCGGAATGCAATCCTGCTGGCGGATCTGCCGTACCTGTCGTACGAGACGGACGACCAGGCGGTCGTCAACGCCCGACTTCTGGCGGATTCGGGGGCCGATATGGTCAAACTCGAAGGCGCCGACGAAGTGGCAGGAAGGATCTGCGCGATCACGGCGGACGGCATCCCGGTCGTCGGCCACGTGGGTCATATGCCGCAGACCTGGAAGGGGAACCGGCATGTCTACGGCGACCGCGCCGACGAGGCTGCCCGGGTCCTCACGGGAGCGCTCGCGCTGGAGGCCGCGGGGGCGTCGGCCGTGGTGCTCGAATGCGTTCCCGAACAGGTGGCCGGCGTTGTTTCGCGCGCGTTGAGCATCCCTACAATCGGCATCGGGTCGGGGCGACGGTGCGACGGCCAGGTGCTGGTGGCGCCGGATCTGTTGGGTCTCAATGACTTTTCATTCAGGTATTCCAAACGGTACGCTGAACTCGGAGGCATCATCCGCGAGGCCTTCGCGACGTACGTTGAGGACGTGAAGGAAAAGCGGTATCCGGCCGAAGAGCATCGTTATCGTATCCGGAACGAAGAACTGCGGAAGTTCAAGGCCCTTGCGGAAGAGTAGACTCGCGGTCCACGCGTGAGGGATAATACCGCGGGACGGGGATCTCCCGTCCCGCGTTCCTGTTTCAGGAAAGGCGTCCGGGCAGACGATGAAAGCGGTGAGGGTCGTTCGGAACGTGCGGGACATGCATCGGGTTGCGGACCGGATGCGAATGGACGGACTCCGGATCGGACTGGTACCGACCATGGGGTATCTCCACGAGGGTCATGCCAGCCTGATGCGCCAGATCGGGCGGGTGACCGACCGGACGGTCGTGAGCGTCTTCGTCAACCCGGCCCAGTTCGGACCCGATGAGGATTTCAAGACCTATCCTCGCGATTTCGAACGGGACCTGGCGATGGTCCGCTCGGAGGGAGGCGCCCTGGTCTACGCGCCGTCGGCGGCAGAGATGTACCCTGACGGCTATGCGACGTATCTGGAGGTGGAACGGCTGGCCGACCATCTGTGCGGAGCGTCGCGGCCGGGTCATTTCCGGGGTGTGGCCACGGTGGTGACCAAACTCTTCTCAGCCGTCAAACCGCACGCGGCCATATTCGGTCAGAAAGACGCCCAGCAGGCGGGCGTTGTCCGCAGGACGGTAACCGACCTGAATCTGGACGTGGAAATCATGGTCGCTCCAACGGTGAGAGAGGCGGACGGGTTGGCCAAGAGTTCCCGCAACCGCTACCTGACGCCCCGCCAGCGTCGTCGCGCCGCCGTGCTCTTCAGAGTCCTGCAGGAAGGTAGAGATCTGGTGCTGGCGGGCGAAAGACGCGCGTCGGTGGTCATCGACGCCATGTGCCGCCGCGTGAGCGGAAGCCCCGGCGTGGAGGTCGACTACGTCACGGCGGTCGATGCGGAGGCATTTCGGCCCGTTGAGGAACTTGGAGGCAGGGTGCTGCTGGCAGCGGCAGTCCGGTTCGGCGAATCCCGGCTTATCGACAATATTGTCGTGGAAACCGAACGCCGGGCGGTTCAGGAAATACGATAAGTGTAAGTTTTTGCTATAAGTAAGGGGGGATTGAAATCGCTTGACGACGTGCCTCTACTTCGTTATATTTTTGTCTTGGACGTATTACCGAAGCGTCCGGTTCTGTATCCCATCCTCAATTAACGTAAGGAGTGTACTCAATGGCTTATTCACTTCCCGATCTGCCGTACGGTTACGATGCTCTCGAGCCCCATATAGACGCCCGCACTATGGAAATTCACCATGGCAGGCACCACAATACGTACATCACGAACCTGAACAACGCACTCGAAGGACACGCCGACCTGGCCGACCAGAGTGTCGAGGACCTCGTCAGCAATCTCGATGGCGTTCCGGAGTCAATTCGTACCGCGGTCCGGAACAATGGCGGCGGCCATGCCAATCACAGTCTGTTCTGGACGGTGATGTCCCCGAACGGTGGCGGCGAGCCCTCCGGTGACCTGGCCGATGCGATCGACGATGCGTTCGGCAGCCTCGACGCGGCGCGCGACGAGTTCGTCCAGGCGGCAACGACCCGTTTCGGCAGCGGTTGGGCATGGGTTGTCGTGAAGGACGGCGGTCTGGCGATTCTCAGTACCCCGAACCAGGACAGCCCGCTGATGTCCGGCGACGGTACGCCGATACTCGGACTGGACGTCTGGGAGCACGCTTATTACCTGAATTATCAGAACCGGCGACCCGATTATATCCAGGCGTGGGGAAACGTGATCGACTGGGACGCGGTGGCGGCCCGATTCGCCGCTGCGACTTCCTGACCGGGCGCGCCGTCAGCGCATGCCAATACAGCGTCTGCCGTTGTTTTTTCGGTTCGGCTTTCCGGCCGGGATGCTGGAATTACAAGAAAGGATCATTCGATGAGTGTCAATGTAGGCGATCAGGCGCCCGACTTCACCCTGAAGAGCAAGCGCGGCGACCTCGAGGACGTGGCACTAAGCGGTTTCAGAGGCGAAAAGAACGTCGTGCTGCTGTTTTTTCCGCTTGCGTATACGTCGGTCTGTACCGACGAAATGTGTTCGGTGAGTGGCGGCCTGTCCGAATACGACGATCTGAACGCGCAGGTGCTGGGAGTCAGTGTGGACAGCCCCTTCGCCCAGGAAGCCTGGGCGGACGAGAACGATATTTCCTTTCCGCTGCTGAGCGATTTCAACAAAGAGGTGAGCGCCGCCTACGGTGCTCAATATCAGGATCTTCTGGGTTTCAGGGGCGTCGCGAAACGCGCGGCGTTCGTCGTAGACCGGGAAGGGATCGTGCGGTACGCGGAGGTATCTGAAGATGCTACGGTACTTCCCGATTTCGACGCCGTAAAGCGCTGTCTTTCCTCTATCGGCTGATCGGTAGCGTTTCAGGATCCCCGAAAATTTCGAGGGCACAATGGTTACGGTCTCCGAAGCTGCCGCGGTAAAGATCAAGGATTTGCTGGACCGGGAAGGCGTTCCCGACGCGGGTCTCCGGATGAAAGTGGTCGGGGGCGGATGTTCCGGGCTGCAGTACCAGTTGGGTTTTGAAGACGGTCCCGGCGAAGATGACGACACCATCGAAAGCAACGGCGTCAGGGTGTTTGTGGACATGAAGAGCGCACTTTATCTCGCGGGGTCCGAACTGGATTATGACGACGGGTTGATGGGAGCGGGTTTCAAGGTATCAAATCCCAATGCCACGAATCAGTGCGGCTGCGGGGAGTCGTTTGGTGTATGATGAAACGAGCCGGGCCGTTCTGCTGCTGCGGCCGGTTCGTTTCCGGATTGGGAGAGGGAGGGGTCCGGGCTGGATGCCTCCCTTTGTTGTCCGAACGATCAGTTGAACCGGAGTATTATGCTTTCTTTGTTGCACTTTGCAGGTCTGCTTCACAACTGGAGCAGACAGCAAGTGGCTCTATCGGAGAATTCCGGAGAACCGGCGTCGCATCGCCTCAGGGAGCGGGAGCGACAATTCACCGTGGAGCCAAACGTGCGTCAATCGATTGACCTGGATCTCAATCTAAGAAGCTGTCTTAAAATTCCCAGCGGTCTTCGCGCGGCTGCAAAAGCGGCGGTCAGCGTTGGTCAAACCCAACCGTATAGACAAATATGGGCGGATTTTCCCGCCTCGACCGCCACTTTTTCGCTCGCGCTCGGGAACTCACCGGTAATTTTAAAACAGCCTCTTACCGAAAACGGGAGGCTTCAATGGCACTGGATGCATACTCAGTCGGTCTTGCCATTGCTTGCGCGATTCTCCTCTTCGCTCTCGGGTGGTTCTTGTCCGCGAGGCTCAAGGCCCGCAGAATACAGGAAATTGAACACCACACCGAGCGTCGGATTTCAAAAATGGTCGAGAAGGCGGGCCGGGAGCGCAGGGCCGCCTTTCTTGAAGAGAAGAACAGATGGTACGACGCCAAGACGACGTTCGAGCGCGAACTGGATAGCAAGAAGCGTGAACTGGAGCGACGGGACGAGGACCTGAACGAGAAAGAGAACGGCATACTCGAGCAGTACGAAAACCTTAAACAGCGAAACAAGGAAGTGAATCGAAGGGAGCGCGACGTACGGCAGCGCGCGGTACGGCTGGATCAGAATCAACAGGAACTCGAACAGGTGCTGCGCGAGCAGCGTGCCATGCTGGAACGCATATCCGGCATGAATGTGGACCGCGCCCGGGAAATGCTTCTGGAGACTATCGAGACCGATCTCCGGCATACGGCGACCGCGATGGGTATGGAAATCATGGATCAGGCCCGGGAGCGGTCGGAACGTGAGTCGAAGAAGATAATCGCGCAGGCAATAGAACGCTGTTCCACGGACCAGACCGTACAATCTTCCATCTCGGTCGTGGCGCTTCCCGACGACGATATCAAGGGAAGGATTGTCGGCAAGGAAGGGCGGAATATCATCTCCTTCGAGGCTGCTACCGGCGTGAAGGTTATCGTGAACGATACGCCGGAAGCCGTTGTGCTTTCCAGCTTCGACCCGGTAAAGCGGGACGTGGCGAGGCTGGCAATGGAGCAGCTGGTGAAGGAGGGACGAATCAACCCCAGCCGTGTGGAAGAGGTCGTGGCCGAATGCGAGGACCGCATCGAGACCCTTGTCGAAGAGGAGGGCCGGCGAGCGGTCAGGGAAGTGGGCATCGATAACATGCACTCCGAACTGGTGTCGATGCTGGGACGTCTGAAATATCGGACGAGTTACGGCCAGAGCGTGTTGGGTCATTCAAAGGAAGTGGCGTTTCTGGCAGGCGCGATGGCCGCGGAACTGCGGATGGACGAGATGCTGGCGCGGCGGGCCGGGCTGTTGCACGACATCGGCAAAGCGGTCGATCAGGAACAGGAAGGAACCCATACCGACATCGGCGTGGCACTGGTTCGCAAGCACGGCGAAGGGCAGGAAGTCGGAAACGCCATACTCTACCATCACGGAGACGCCGAAGCCAGTTCTCCCATTTCATTCCTGGTTAAGGCTGCGGACGCCATTTCCTCGTCGCGTCCGGGCGCCCGCCGCGACGACGCCGAAGGGTATATTCGAAGGGTGAGGGATCTGGAGGATATAGCCCGTGGTTTCCAGGGCGTTCGAGACGCGTACGCGATCAACGCCGGACGGGAGATCCGGGTGATGGTGAATGCCGGCCGCGTGGATGACGAACACGCCAAGGCCCTGTCCTTCGAAATTGCGCAGCGCATCCGGGAGGGCATGACCTATCCCGGCGAGATTCAGGTTACGTTAATCCGGCAAACCGTCGCCACCCAGTGGGCCGGACGGACGAACAAGAGACGCAAGGGGCGATCCCGAAACAGGAGAGGAGAACGCCGATATGAAAAAGGTCGGTCACGAAATGACGCTGACCGAAAGAATGTATCTTCCGGCAATCACAAAGGGCCTGTCGCTGACCTTCCGTCATCTGCTCGGCAAGAAGATCACGATGCAGTATCCGGAGGAAACCTGGACAAAGCCCAGCGGATACCGAGGGCTGCACAAGCTAACCAGGGACGATAAGGGTCGTCCGAAGTGCGTCGCGTGCTACATGTGCGCCACCGCCTGTCCGGCCGAGTGCATCGCCATCGAAGCCGAGGAAGCGCCCTGGGAGGATCGCGAGAAGCATCCCAAACGGTTCGACATCGATATGCTGCGGTGCATCTTTTGCGGCATGTGCGTTGAGGCCTGCCCTGAAGACGCGATCGTGATGACCGAGCGAACCGAACTGGTGGCGGAAAGCCGTGCCGAGCTGATCTACACGAAAGAAAAACTGCTGGCCGTAGAAGACCGTGTGACGCTTACGCCGCCTCGAAGGCCACTCGAAAACACCCGATGAGCCGACGGGTGGTTGGGCGACCATGGCCGAGATCTACAGCGAGATTGCGCTGGATCATTTCAGGAATCCGCGCAACGCGGGTACCATGCAACATGCCGACGGCGCTGCGACAGTCGAGAATCCGGCGTCCGGCGCGGTCGTGTCGCTTCAATTGAGAATTGTACACGAACGGGTCGAACGCGCGAAGTTTCAGGCTCAGGGCTGCACGGCCACAATCGCCGCCGCTTCGGCCATAACGGAAATCGTATCGGGCCTCCCGGTCGCGGCCGCCGCCGCGGTAACTCGGGCGGACGTGGAAGCCAGGCTGGGCGGACTGCCGCCCACGAGAAAGCACGCAACCGCGCTGGCGCGGGATGCGGTCAGGGCGGCGATTGCGGATTTCAGGACCCGGGTCGGGGTCTGACGGAGTTCGATTCGACCATACAGAAAAGGACAGGGTACGTCCGTTCCCTGTCCTTTTGGGCTTGTTTGGCGTCCATGGGCAAATTTACGGAAGACGACAAGCGAAGGCTGACAGCGCGAATCAAGCGCAAGGCGCGCGGGATGGGTTTCAGTCCCGTGGGCGTCGCGCCAGCGGGGCCGCCGGCGCACTGGGGCTTCTATCTGGACTGGCTCGCGAAGGGGTATGCCGGCCAGATGGCCTATCTTGGCCGGCGCCTGGACCGGAGGTCGCATCCCGGGCGGGTCCTGCCGGGCGCCAGAACGGTCCTTTGCGTGGGGATGAATTACGATCAGGAGGACGGTGCGCCGCCTGCCGGTGAGCGCACCACCGGCAGGATCTCCAGGTACGCCAGGGGCGACGATTATCACGACCTGATGAACGCCCGACTGAAGAAACTGCTTGAATGGATTCAGACCCTGGAACCCGGCGCGAAGGGCCGGGTATACGTGGACACGGGACCCGTACTCGAGCGTGATTTCGCCGCCCGCGCAGGTATCGGATGGTTCGGCAAGCACACCAATCTCATCCATAAGCGCAAGGGTTCGTGGTTTTTTCTCGGTGAGATTCTCCTGACCCTGCCCCTGGTTCACGACCGCCCGGTTGCCGACCATTGCGGGACCTGCACGCTTTGCATGGACGCCTGCCCCACCGATGCGATTCCACAGCCCTACGTGCTGGATTCCAACCGGTGCATCTCCTACCTGACGATCGAGCTGAAGGGCGCGATTCCAGGGCCTTTCAGAGAAAAAATGGGTGACTGGATCTACGGATGCGATATCTGCCAGGAGGTCTGTCCGTGGAACCGGAAGCAGGCCAGGCCGACCGCGGAGCCGGCACTGACGGCCCGTGAGGGTCTCGAAGCGCCCGAACTCGCCGGATTGCTTGCTATGGACCAGACGGCATTCAGCCGCAGATTTCGCGGAAGCCCGATCAAACGCGCCAAACGGCGCGGGTTGTTGCGCAATGCCGCCGTGGCGCTGGGCAATCGCGGCACGACCGCTGATATTCCCGCGTTGACGGCAGCGTTATCCGATGCCGAACCTCTCGTCCGCGGCCACGCGGCCTGGGCGCTCGGCCGTATCGGCGGGCCCGATGCGCGCCGCGCGCTTTCCGAGGCGGGCGGCTCCGAGACGGACGAGGCCGTCCGCGAGGAAATCGGAATGGCGCTGGACGAAATCGACATGGAGGACGGGTCGGGCGGGCGCCCCGAGCGAAGGCGCGAGGCTACCGAGACATCGAATGAAGACGCATATTCCGGGGTGCCGCATGCAACTTCTCGATATTGAACGCCAGCCGGATATCGCTTCGGAACGCGGCGCGGGCCCGCCGGTTTCCCGCGCGGGACGCCGGGTCTTTATCGAAACCTACGGCTGTCAGATGAACGTCTCCGACACGGAACTGATGTTGGGCGTACTGCAGAAGGCGGGATTCCGCCGGGCGTCCGGCGTCGACGACGCGGACGTTGTGCTGTTGAATACGTGTGCCATTCGAGAACGTGCGGAGGAACGGGTGGTGGGCCGGCTTTCCCAGCTCAGCAGGGCGAAACGGGCCCGACCGGATCTCGTGCTTGGCGTGAGCGGATGCATGGCCAAGCACCTTGCCGAGGAACTTCTGAGTCAGTTGCCCTACGTGGACCTCGTGGTCGGGCCGGATTCCTATCGCCGCCTGCCGGAATTGATCGGAGAAGCCGCCGGAAATCCCGCGCTGGACGTGCGGCTCGACCGGCACGAGGACTATCTGGCGCTCGATCCCGTTCGCCAGGAGGGCACGAATGCCTGGATCACGATCATGCGGGGATGCGACAAGTTCTGTACGTTCTGCATCGTACCCTACGTGCGCGGTCGGGAGCGGAGTGTGCCCGCGGGCGACGTGTTGCGACAGGTTCGGATGGCTGCGTCGGAAGGATTCCGGGAAGTCACCCTGCTCGGTCAGACCGTGAATTCCTACCACGACGGCGAGACCGATTTCGCCGATCTTTTGAAGATGGTTGCCGGCGTGGAGGGTATACGCAGAATCCGCTTTACGTCGCCGCACCCGAGCGATTTTTCGGACAAGCTGATCGGCGCTATGGCCGAAGAGAGCAAGATTTGCCGATTCATCCATCTGCCGGTTCAGTCCGGTTCCGACAGGGTCCTCAAGTCAATGAAGCGGACCTATACAGCCGGCCGTTATCTCGCCCTCGTCGACCGTCTCCGGTCGGCCCTGCCGGGGTTGTGCCTGTCCACCGATGTCATCGTCGGATTTCCGGGCGAAGCGGATTCGGACTTCGAGTCGACCATGGCGCTGATGAGACACATTCGGTACGACTCGGCTTTCATGTTCAAATATTCTCCCCGCAAGGGTACCGTCGCCTACAGGGAGATTCCCGATACGGTCCCTGAGACCGAAAAGGCGCTGCGGCTCCAGGCCGTGATCGCCCAGCAGACGAGAATTTCCGCCGAGATCAACCGGCGCTGTGTCGGACAGCTGCAGGAGGTCCTCGTCCAGGGCGAAGCGCGGCGCGGCAAGGGACAGGCGGTAGGAAAATCCGACGGATTCAAGACGGTTGTGTTTCCGAAGAACGGGGTCAGGACCAACACGTTCGTGGATATCAGAATCACCGACGCGACCTCTCACACGTTGATCGGTCGGCTGGAACGCTGAGACGTCATTCACGACCTGGCGAGCGACGTTCTGCCGGCATGCCTGCATGATGCTGCAAATCGAAAACCAGAATCCGAGAAGAAACCGCCGTTTGCCGGACTGGTTCCGTGTGCCTGCGCCCGGCAACGCGGGGTACCGGGAACTGAAGCGCCTCATGCGGGAACTGGATCTGCATACCGTTTGCGAGAGCGCGAAGTGCCCGAATATCGGTGAATGCTGGGGCGCCGGAACGGCTACATTCATGATACTGGGGGACATCTGTACTCGAAGTTGCGGGTTTTGCGCCGTAAAGACCGGACGGCCGCGGGGTCTCGACGTGGATGAACCCGGTCGGGTCGCCGAGGCCGTCGTGCGATTGGGTCTGAGACACGCCGTCGTGACGTCGGTAAACCGCGACGAACTGCCGGACGGTGGCGCGTCGATATTCGCGGCTACCATCAGGGAGATCCGCCGGCTGCGGCCTGAGACCCGGGTCGAAGTGCTGATTCCGGATTTTCAGGGAAACTGGCGGGCGCTGGATTCGGTATTGGCGGCCGCCCCCGATATTCTGAACCACAACGTGGAGACGCCGCCCAGGCTCTATCGCCTGATGCGCCCCCAGGCCAATTACGCCCAATCGCTCGAATTGCTGCGCCGCGCCGGAAACATGAGTCCGGATATCCCAACGAAATCCGGCATCATGGTCGGCGCGGGAGAATCCGTGGAAGAAGTGTACCGGACCATTGACGACATTGCCGAACAGGGAACGGATATACTCACCGTGGGTCAATATCTGCAGCCTTCGCCGGCGCACGTCTCCGTTGCCAGATTCTACCATCCGGACGAATTCGAGAAGATCCGGCTTTTTGCGGAGACGCGAGGATTCCGGCACGTGGAATCGGGTCCGCTTGTGCGGAGTTCCTACCACGCCGCAAACCACGCTGTTGCAGGATGAGACCGTGTTCAGTCTGAATCGATGGCGTCCGAAAAGCCAGCGCCGGACCGTTCGGACCGCGCCCGCGGGCGAAGGACGAAACCCCGGTTTTGTGCGGGTGGCTTCGGTGCATGAAGTCCCGCCAGGTACCGGGACGCTCGTCACGATGATGGGCCGCGAAATCGGGATCTTCAACGTGGGCGGCAGGTTCGAGGCGATTGACAATACCTGTCCGCACAACCAGCGACCCATCGGGACAGACGGGATCAGAGGCGGCACATTGACGTGTTTCTGGCACAACCTGACCTTTGACCTTGAGTCCGGCGCCTGTACCGAGGCGCCTCATTTCAAAATCAGGAAATACCCCGTGCGGGTCCGGAAGCAGGAGATCTACGTGTCTCCGGGCGCAACGGAATGAGGCCTTGCCGGGCGCTTTGGAGTTGACTTGCATATTGGAGTTCAATACATTGCCTGTTTCGGCCCGGGATGGGAAACCCTCCGCCCGAGGCTGTTCCGCGCGGCGAGATACCGCAAACATTCTCGGAGAATTGGCAAATGAGAGACAGGGATCGGCTTTGGATGGGCGTCCTGCTGTTTGCCGGCGTTCTGTTCCTGGGCGCGAAGGGGCACTGCGCCGAGGGGGAGCGCCTGGATCTGCCGTTTATGGGCGAAGGAGACCTGGCATTCTTCACCGACACCGCGGGATTCCAGGCGTCCGTCGGATTCACGCGACAGGAGATTTACATCCTCCTTGACGCGAGTCAGTTGAAATTCAGGCGAAAGAGAAAACGATATGAGGCGGAGATGGAACTGTCCGTCTCGCTGACCGATTCCGCTGGCGCCGTCGTCAACCAGAAAACCTGGAAGCGCAAGGTCTGGGTTGAAAGCGCCGACGACGTCGAGGGTGCGGGACTGCCCTTTCGCGATATGATCGGATTCGATCTGAAGCCGGGCAGGTATCGAATGAGCCTTTCAGTTCGAGACCTCAAAGAGAAAAAGAGGGCCGTGGCGGAGGGAGATCTGCGGGTTCGGAATCTCGAGGAGCCGACATTGAATTCCAGCGATCTCCTGTTCGCGTCCGGACTGTCCAGAACGGACACCGAAGGCAGGTTTTCGCGGTACGGCTGGCAGGTGACGCCGAACGTGACGCGGACCTATCCTGCCGGCGGGGATATCGAAGTTTATTTTGAGATCTATCACCTCTCGGCCCCCGTCGAGGGTGCGGACAATACGTTTCTGCTGGGGTACAGCGTACTGGATACCGCCGGCGCGGTGGTGGCGAAGTTTGCCGACCAGCGGCTGATGAAACCGGGCACCAGCGCCGTAAAGACGGAGGTCTTCAGTACCGGCGAACTGTCGCCGGGGCGGTACTTTTTTCAGGTCGAGGCGCTGGACCGGAGCAATCGCGCCGTCCACAGAACCAGACGGATGATTTCCCTGGCGCGGCAGCGGGAAGTCGTAACGTTGTCAAAGGAGGATCGGGACAATATTCGATATTACAGAGACATTCGGTATATCGCCAGGGGTTCTCAGTGGAAGGAATTCCGGAAACTGAATAACCGAATGGACCAGATGGCGTACCTGAAGGTCTTCTGGAAGGATCTGGACCCAACCCCGGCGACCGACGAAAACGAGCGCCTGATCCAGCATATCCATCGCATGCGCTTCGCGGAGAACAATTACGCGGCGGGTCGGGGCAAGCGGGGGTCGGATACGGACAAGGGGCGAATCTATATCAAGTTCGGCGAACCGAGCGATATTCAATACAACCTGGCGGCGTCCAACGAAAAGCCGTTTGAAGTCTGGACCTACGAAGAGCAGCGCGGTGTCAGATTCATCTTCATGGATCGGCGCGGCGCGGGTGTTTTCGAACTCGTACACTCGACGCATCCTGAGGAAACGTACAATCCGAATTGGCGGCTGATGGAGTAGCGTCCGGACGGGGGTCGGCCGCAGCCCGGATGGATTTTTTCAACGGGCTGACGGGTTTGCGCCGGGCGCGGAACCATCCAAGGGAATTGCAGTGGATCCGAGATTTCTCCTGGAAGACGGCGTCGGTATCTTTACCGGCAATGAACTCATCGTCAAGGGCGGCCTGGAGCACCGCATGGGTATGCTAACCGGCTACCCCGGTTCTCCGGTCGCAGAGGTCTTCGATGCCGCTGAGCGCATCCGGGAACTGCTGGTGGAACAGGGCGTGGTGGTGCAGATCGCCAACAACGAAGCACTCAGCGCCGCGCGGCTCAACGGTTCCCAGATGACGCCGGTGCGCGCGATGGCGGTGATGAAGAGCGTGGGCGCCCACGTGGCGTCCGACGGGCTGGCGCTCGGCAATATGGCGGGAACGGCGCCGGGCGGCGCGGCGGTGGCCGTATTCGGTGACGATACATGGTCGGAAGGCACCCAGGTTCCCGCCGATTCCCGTTTTATCGCGAAACACCTGTATATGCCCATTCTGGAGCCGAGCACGTTCCAGGAAGTCAAGGACTGGATCGGCGTCGCGTTCGATCTTTCGGAAAAGACCCGCCTCTACGTGGCCTATCTCATTACTTCCAACCAGGCGGACGGCGGCGGCACCGTTACGGTAGCGCCCAATCGATTTCCTGGCCTGACGCCGCACACGCCCGTCACCATCGACAGCGACACGATTCCGCTCGACGACAGGGTGATCATCCCCCCGAGCACCGCCATCAAGGAGGAAGACGTACTGCACAGGCGGATGCCGGAATTGCTGAAATACGCCCGCGAATACAACCTGAACCGCATTCTCTATCCGCCTGAATCGGGCAGGAGACGCATTGGCTTCATCAGTTCCAGCCTCGCGTATTGCTACCTGGAGCATGTGATGAATATGCTGGGGCTGGAGGGCAGCATCCCCATACTGAAATACGGGCTGACGTATCCGGTAGACCCGGAAATCCTCAAGGCATTCGTGGGATGCGTCGACGATATATACGTCGTGGAAGAGAAGCGCGGATTTCTGGAGGGGCAGGTTGCCGCCGCGCTGCAGGGATTGCATCAGGATGGAGAGATCGGCCCGTTCCGTATCTGGGGCAAGCGTTTTCCGGACGGTCAACCGGGATTTCCGGACAGCAAGGGGATGAACCCGTCCATCCTGCTCAAAGCGCTTGCGCCCGTGTTGCTGGACCTGGACGATCCCGCGGTGCCTGTAGACCGCGAGCGGATCGTGCAGGAGGTCGACCTGGTCGACGAAACGGCCGGTTACCAGGTGCAGGCGGCCGTACGCACCCCCTCATTCTGTCCCGGTTGTCCGCATCGGGATTCCGCGAGCGTGCTGAACCGGGTCATCGACGATTTCGGCAGTGCGGATTATATGCGGAAACACCATCAGCGGGATCCGGAAGACCTTGTGTTTCACGGCGATATCGGATGTTATTCCCTGTTGAAATACAAGCCCTTCGACCGGCTGATGCACAATCTGTCGGGGATGGGGCTGGGCGGAGGCACGGGAGCCGGGATCGATCCCTATATTGACAACAAGCAGCTTGTCTTTATGGGAGACTCGACCTTCTTTCACAGCGGAATGGCGGCGATATCCGATTCGATAAAGCATGGACAGGACATTACCTACGTCATTCTGGACAACAAGACAACGGCAATGACCGGCCACCAGCCGACGCCCGGCGTTGACGTGGACATTCTGGGCAAGCCGACCTTCGCGCAGGATATCGAACAGGTTGTGCGGGGCATGGCGGGCGACGGCGACAGCGTCTTTATCGCAAGGATGAATCCGGCGGAGCGCGCGCCCTACCGGCAGACGCTGGAACGCGCGCTGTTGAAGGACGGCGTCAAGATCGTCATCGCCGACAAGGAATGCGGGATTACGTTTCACCGCAGGCAGCGCGCGATGCAGAATGAAATCGCGCGGGACAAAGGATTCCTGCCGAAGGAACGCCACGTCAACATTACGCCGGAGGTCTGCGAATATTGCCTGGAATGCACGCGCGCGACCGGTTGCAGCGGATTGACGGTGGAGGAGACCTTGCACGGTCCCAAGATTGCCACCGATCTTTCCCTTTGTGTGGCGGACGGCGCGTGTACCCGGGTGACCGTTTCGAATGGCGACGGCACCTGTCCTTCGTTCGAGGAGGTACTCGTTTCCCGCACCCGGCCGGCGCAGCAACAGACGGAAGCCATCGACCTGTCGGATTTGCCGACGCCCGAAGTGAATTCCTTCGGCGCCACCTGGTACGCGTACATTGCGGGGGTGGGCGGCATGGGCATCAACACCATCGCCGCGATTCTCTCCGTGGCCGGCGCACGGCAGGGCTATGCCGTGCGATTCACGAACAAGAAAGGGCTGGCCATCCGCAACGGGGCCGTGTATTCCCACGTCAGCTTTACGAAGGGCGACCGCGTCATTTCCCAGATCACCCCCTACGGCCATGCCGATCTGCTGCTTGGTCTGGATATCCTGGAGGCGGTGCGCGGTCTGGAGTCGACGGGAAACGGGCGCGTCGCCAGTCCGAGGCATACATCCGCGGTGGTGGAGACGGGGAAGCGGCACACGGTACTTACGCTTACCGGGCAGGACGAATTCGATACCGCGGAACTGGAGGAAGTGCTCAAACGGCACACGAAGTCCGAGGGGTATTTCGGGATGGATCTGGGGGAGATCTCGGAGCGTTTCCTGGGCAACAAGATCTATGCGAACAGCATCCTGCTCGGGGTTGCCTATCAGCGGGGCGTGCTGCCGCTGGATCTGGAGAACATAAAGTGGGCGATGCGGCGCAACATCAAACGCAGCGACCTCGATCCCAACTTGAAAGCCTTCGATCTCGGCCGCAAGATCGCCATCGAACCGGAAGTCGTCGCGCAGGAGAAGCCTTCGGTTTCCTGCAGCGAACTCATCGAAGACAAGGCCGGCATTCTGGAACGCGGGAAGGGCGGCAAAGCCAGGGCGGCGTACCTCGAACTTACGGCCGACGCGGCGCTGTTGGACCTTGCCGAAGAGGATCGTCTGCAGTTCGCCCTGGGCGTGTACGATCTCATGCAGTGGGACGGCGCCCAGTACGCAGGGACGTACGTTCGGCGGGTGCGCAGGGTGTACGAAAACGACCGGCCGGAGGAGGACTACGAGGCAACGCGCGCAGTCATTCGCTACCTTCCGCGCGTGATGGCCTACAAGGACGAAGTGTACGTCGCCCATCTGCTGACGAGCGAAGAGAAATACCGGCGCGATCGCGAGCGATACAACGTGTGCGCCGAGCGGGGAGACCGTATATCGTATCGCCACTTCAACCGGGGCAATTTCAATATCCTCGGGTTCAACGTATATCTCAAGCTGACCACCCGGGACTGGATGCTGAGGCTGATGAAACGGATGAAATTCCTGCGCAAGCTGATGCCGTCGTGGCATAAGGACGAGAAGGCGTACCGCGACTGGTATATCGAGTATGTCGATCGGTTTGAGTTTGATCACGAAGAGAGGTACGGGGATTACGTGCGGGTGTTCCGATTGCCCGAAGAGGTGCGCGGATATCGCGAGGTGATCCGTCCCAAAATCGAGGCCGCGTATCAGGCGGCGGCGGCGATGATGGACGGCAACGGACGCCCCCCGTCCGCCGAGCCCTATCTTTCGATCGAGCCGGTCGCCGAACGGGTCTGATTTGAAAGATGGAGGACGCGCGGCAGCCTCCCGTGACGCTCCGCGCTTTGCAGGAATTGAATATGTTAAAGGTCGGAGTCGCCGGATTGAGGCGCGGACGAAGCCTTGCAAATACGTTCCATCACCATCCGGAAACGTGCCTTGCGGCCATCTGCGATCCTGTAGCGGACCGGCGGGAGCAGGCGGCCGAGGCCTTTGGCGTCGAACAGGCGTATCCGGATTTCGACGCGTTTCTGTCGGCGGACCTGGACGTGGTCGTCGTGGCGACGCCGGCGCCCCTGCACGCGGCGCATTCCATTCTGGCGCTGGAGGCCGGCGCGCATGTCCTGAGCGAGGTGCCTGCCGCCTGGACGCTGGAAGAATGCAAAGCCCTGGCCGGGGCCGTTCGCCGCACCGGACGGTTCTACATGATGGGGGAGAATATGAACTTCTACCATTATGTTCAGGACTGGAAATCAAGAATCCGGTCGGGCGCGATCGGCCGCGTCTTCTACGCTGAAGCCGAGTATATACACGATTGCCGGAAGCTGATGCGGGGCCCGGGCGGCGAGCTGACGTGGCGGGCATCCATGCCGCCGATCTACTATTGCACGCACAGCCTGGGACCGGTGCTGGATATCATGGACGACCGATGCGTCACCGCGGTGGGCATGTCCACCGGCACGCATACGGCGCCGGACATCGGTTCGATCGACATGCAGGTGGCGTTGTTCCGGACCGAGAAGGGAAGCGTCGTCAAGATCCTGTGCGGGTTTAGCGTCACCCGGGAACCCGCGATGCACTGGCAGGTCTTCTACGGAACCGGAGGTACCCTGGAAAACAGACGGGCGCCGTGGGAAGACGCCAAGATTTCCCGTGAAGGCGAAGGACCGATGGCGGCGTTTCCCGCCGAAGACTCTGATCCCGACGCGCCCGATGAGGCGTTGGCGGGCGGACACGGCACGTCGGAATACTACATGGTCGACCGGTTTGTGCGGGCGGTGGCAGGCAAAGGTCCCCTTCCGATAGACGTATACCGGTCTCTGGACTTCTCGGTACCCGGCCTGTGCGCGCATCTGTCGGCCCAGCAGGGCAGCGCGCCGGTTGAGGTCCCGGATTACAGGGTCCACTGAGGCATGCGTCATCTGCCGCCCGTTTCCCATCCACTCCGGGATTCTTGAAACAGTCGGGCCTATTGCGTATATTCAGCGGACAATCAAGCGGGGTTTCCGAGACGGGTCCGGCCGGCGCCTCGCGCACCGGCAACACAGGATTCCGTCTTCAATCTTCAAGGAGGGTGTGTTTTGGCTGACAATGAGTGGACGACGTTCAATGCGTCGGGGAATCTGCGCGTGGTGGTAACTAAGGAGCTTCCGGGCGACCGCTGGCTGAAGATTCTGGAACAGGCGGGCTGCCGGGTGGAATACAGCACGACCACCCGGATCCTGCAGGTGGATGAAATCAAGGCGGCGATCGGCGACCGGTGCGACGGCGTGATCGGACAGCTCACGGAAGATTGGGGCCAACCGCTCTTTGCAGCGCTGAAAGCGGCGGGCGGCAAAGCGTACAGCAACTATGCGGTCGGTTTCAACAACGTGGACGTGGATGCGGCCACACAGAATGGAATCCCCGTAGGAAACACGCCAGGCGTGCTGACCGAGACGACCGCGGAGATGGCGATTGCGCTTACGTTTTCCGCCGCGCGCCGCGTGGTGGAGGCCGATGAATACATGCGGAGGGGAAGGTACGAGGGATGGCTGCCTACCCTGTTCCTCGGGCAACTGCTGAACCGGAAGACGGTTGGCGTGGTTGGCGCCGGGCGAATCGGCGCGACGTACGCGCGGATGATGGTTGAAGGGTTCAAGATGAACTTCGTTTACTACGATCCCTACCCCAACGAACGGCTCGAGGACTACATTCGGGATTACGCCGCGTTCCTGGAGGGACACGGCGAAGAGCCCGTGAACGTAACCAGGGCAGACTCGGTGGAACAGGTCCTGCGCGAGGCCGACGTGGTCAGCCTGCATCCGCTTCTGGATCCGACGACCCACCACCTGATGAACGAGGAACGCCTGAATCTGATGAAGCCTGACGCGATTCTCGTGAATGCCAGCCGCGGCCCGGTTATTGACGAAAACGCGCTGGTGGCTCACTGCAGAAAGCACCCGGACTTCCGCGTCGGACTCGACGTCTTCGAAGACGAGCCCGAAATGAAGCCCGGATTGAATGAACTGAACAACGTGGTTATCGTTCCGCACATTGCGTCGGCTACGAGCTGGACGCGTGAAGGTATGGCAACGCTCGCCGCCGGCAACGTGGCCGGCGTTCTGAGAGGCCTTCCCGCGTGGGCGGATCAGGACGACATCCTGCCGTTTCTGGGCGACGACGCGCCCGACGCGTGTCCGAGTATCGTAAATGCAGAAGAACTGGGACTGCCGGTGGCCGGGTAACTGAACCGGTGCCGATGCCGAATATCTGTTCCAAAGCGGCGGGGTTCCACGCGAACAAGGCGTGAAATCCCGCCGTTACAGTTTATCGTGGCACGCCGCCGGTCAGGCCGTTATCTTTGCAATGGCAATTCCCGACTCGCCTGCGACGGAATAGAGGAGATAGGTGTCGGCGCCTTCCCGGTAGATTCCCGGATCGCGAAGCTGCCGCACGCGCTCCGGCGACCAACCGCGTCGCGAGGGTTGCAGAGGCAGGTCCGCACCCTCGTAGTCGGTTTCCGGCTCGAGTATGATTTCGGCCTCCGACGCCCGCCAGTTCATCCAGTCCGGCGTCAGTTCGACTCTGGACAGCAGTATGCGTTCCGGGCAGTCGTGGGCGTTGGAATAGAAGACCGAGAGCGTGTTGCCGTCCAGCTTCAGCGCCGTATGGCGCTGGTCTTCGGAGAACAGTACCGGCCCCTGACGGAAAGCCGTGAGACCGTCCTCCGATCGATAGAAGATACCGGGCATCCCCAGAGCGTACGTCACGCCCTGCCACCTGAAGACCCGGAAGTACGAGTTGCCGAGGTTTTCGGGCCGCGCGGTAAAGCGAATCCCGTCTGCGGACAGCGCGACCTTGGACTGTTGGCCCAGGCCGGGCACAGGGCCGTGATAGTACATTCTGATCTCACGATTCCCGTCGTCCACGTGGACGTCCGGCGAGGCAAGATGGCCGGTCGTGTATGCATCGTTCAGGTGCAGCACGCCGGGTTCGTATGTGGTCCAGGGACCGGAGAGACGGTCCGAATAGGCAAGACGGATGTAATCGCCCTGGTGGTGGCCGAAATAGAGGTAGTACTTACCGAGAGGGCTGGGCAGCCAGTCGGGCGCCCGGACGAGCGACGGTCCATTGATGTTGTCGCCCATCCGGGAGTCCATGTGTGGACGGATAATGGGGTTGTTCGGAAGCCGTTCAACGCGCATGATCGGTGTCTCCCTTAGCTTGATTGCGGATCGACGTCGGCCACGGTACACCGGGCCGCGCGGTCCTTCGACGGGATTGGAGTCTGACGCAGGTGGAAAAGACGCTCAACAGACGCCTGTCGGTTGCGCCGATGATGGACTGGACGGACAGGCACGAACGGTATTTCCTGAGGTTGTTCTCACGGCATATCCTGCTTTATACCGAAATGATTGCCGCGGACGCCGTCCTCCGCGGTCGGCGCGAGCGCCTTTTGAAATTCCATCGCCGGGAGCATCCGGTGGCGCTTCAGCTGGGCGGCTGCGATCCGGAGGCGCTGGCGCGTTGTGCTCAGATCGGCGCGGAGTACCGGTACGACGAGATCAATCTGAACGTGGGCTGCCCGAGCGACCGGGTGCAGGCAGGCCGGTTCGGCGCGTGCCTCATGGCGGAGCCGGAACGGGTCGCCCGTTGCGTGGCGGCGATGCGCCGGGCGGTTGGCATTCCGGTCACCGTGAAGACGAGGATCGGAATCGATGACCGCGATTCATACGCGGACCTGGTCGATTTTGTGCAGACCGTTTCCGACGGCGGATGCCGCGTATTCGTCATTCACGCCAGAAAGGCCCTGCTTCAGGGGTTGAGTCCCAAGCAGAACCGGGAAATACCGCCCCTGCGTTACGACGTGGTGTACCGGTTGAAACAGGACTTTCCGGATCTGAAGGTCATCCTCAACGGAGGCATCACAACCCGCGAGCAGGTGCGCCGGCACCTGGAAGCCGTGGATGGGGTCATGATCGGACGCGAGGCCTATCAGAATCCCTACTTTCTGGCGTCGATGGACCAGATGTTCTACGGCGATTCGCGGGCCGTGGCCGGCAGGGGGGAGAT
This sequence comes from Gemmatimonadota bacterium, assembly GCA_028873695.1. Lineage (GTDB taxonomy): Bacteria > Latescibacterota > UBA2968 > UBA2968 > JAAXHE01. The sequence continues at coordinate 125,395 of JAPPNU010000008.1, forward strand.
TCTGGACCGTTTTTGCGAATACGTCGAGGATCAGCTGCGACAGGGGATGCCGCTGGTCGGTATGACGCGGCACATCCAGGGGCTCTTTCAGGGCATGCCGGGGGCTCGCGCCTGGCGCCGGCACCTGAGCGAGAACGCGCACAGGTCCGGATCCGGGGTGGAAGTGATTCGAAAGGCCGCGAGCTTCGTCCTCGGGCCGTCGTGATTCGTCCGGAAATCCGGGTTGTCCGGAATCCCGCGCCTTCCGGATGTTTACGCCTTCAATGCCTGCCGGCAGGCGGCGACCAGGTCGCCGTGGGACGCGGTGCATCCGATATTGACTTCCACGTCGATGACTGCGGCGCGGGACAGGTCCAGGTTTCGGGACGTGTCCGCGACCTCGATGGCCGTGGTGCAGTCCCTGACGAGGACGATGTCGTAGCCGCGGTCCTTCATCGCCCTCATCCCGTAGTCCCTGAAGGGTACGCACATATTGGCGGCGAAGCCGGCGTAGAACAGGTGCAGGATGCCCCTGTGTTTCAGGAGGCGGTGCAACTGGGCGCCGGTAACGACGACGTCGTCGCCTTCGAGGGGTTCTGCTTCGGGAATGATGCGGCGGTTCCTGATGATGTCATCGAAGACCTGATCGCGAGGGTCCTTTGGCTGCGCCAATGCTTCATATTCGCCTGTTTTCGACCGGAATTCCGCAGGAGGCCAGTCGTCGGGGGGCGGAGCCGAGCGCCCGAAGACTTCCTCGTCCCCCGCGAAACGGGTCCACGCCTGATAGCGTTTGGCGCAGTCGGGGCTGGGCGCGTGGATCACGGCGGCGCCCACGGACCGGAACGCCTCGGCGACGGGAATGATACGTTCAAGCGTGATCTCTCTCCCGCGTTGCAGGTGCGTACTCACGTAATGATCGCTCCACACGTCCACGAGCACCAGCGCGACCCGGTCCGCCGGATAGTCGCGCCGCATGGTCCGAAGATGGAATTCACCTTCAGTTACGCCCGCTCGCCGGGTGAGGTGATAGTAACGGACGTCCAGCCGGATGGTTTTCATACGGGCCCTTTCGGTGCGTTGGATTCTGACGCCTTGTCGCGAAGCAATATGGCACGGAACGAACACCGGTGTCAAGGATAACAGTCCGTTGATAGAGTCGCTCTGCAGGCGAGGCATGGTGTCCAGGCATGTCCCGGCGCAGGGGGTTTGCGTTACGTCAGCGACAAAATGAAAGGCGGCCTCCCGCATGAAGAGAGAACATATCTGGGCCCATCACGAGTGGGACGCGACGATCAACTGGAAGTTGATGGAGGGCGGCTATGCCGACCTGCAGAGCGTGAAGCCGGGCGAGGAGATCACGTTTCACGTTTCGAACTCCCGTTCCTATTATGAAATCTTCATCTTCCGCGAAGGCGCCAGACGGGAACTGGTCAAGACAATCGAGGGCTTGCGCGGTACGCTTCAGGAGGTCCCGGAACTGGGCTACCAGGACGGATACGGGTGGGCGCCCGCGGTGTCCTTCATCGTTCCGGAGACGTGGAGGAGCGGGATCTATATTGCAACGTTTCCCACGGGTCAGGGTCTGCGTGAGATCTTTTTCGTGGTGCGACCCAAATCTCCGGAGGCGCCGATTCTGCTGACGGTTGCGACGAATACCTACCAGGCTTACAACAACGTGGGCGGCAAGTGTTTCTACGACTACATTTCCACGGACCGGCGGCGCGCCAGGCTGCTGAGTTTCGAACGCCCGCTTCAGATGGAGTGTCTGGGCAACTTCTATATCTGGGACCAGTTCTTCACGTCCTGGCTGGACGCCGAGGGGTACAGCGCCGATTATTGCGTAAACGGCGATCACGACGCGGAACCCGATATTCTGAACGATTACCGTGCAAACGTGCGCTTCGCTCACGATGAGTACAACAGCCGGAACGAATGCGAGCAGCTTCAGCGGTTCGTTGGAGACGGCGGCAATCTGATTCTGTTCGGCGGGAACTGTTTCTGCCACGAGATCGAGCTGAGGAATCGGGGTCGGCAGATCTTTTGCGCAAAGCCCCACTATCACGATCACCCCACGCCCGAGCGGCCTGAGACGTCGTTTCTGTGTTTCATAGACGACCTGCGACAGCGAACGATCGGCCTGTTCTACACGTCGTTCGTTCATACGAAGACACCGGATCCCGATGTATTCCTTGCGCCAACGACCGAAGACTGGGGATACTACCGGGTGTGCGATCCGGACCACTGGGTATTTGAGGGTACGGGACTGGCCGAGGGAGACGAATTCGGACGCGAGGACTCGATCGTCGGCGTGGAGGCCGACGCGGCGGACCTGATATTCGAAAACGGACGGCCGCGGTACACCGGCGCGGACGGCGTGTCGCCGGAATACAGGATCGTGGCCATCGCGGACTGTATCACGCCCGACGGACACCGGCTGGTCAAGGAGGGCGGGAAGGAGGGCGTTGCCCCGTGCTACGGAACCGTGGCCATCAACGAAACAGAGTTCGAGGGTACGGTGTTCAACGCCGCCACGATCGAATGGGCCCACGGATTGTACCGCGATGAGAGCGTGGTGGCCAGGATCACGCGCAACGTATTGGACAGGCTGGCGACCTGACGCGGGACGGATGGGAATTACCGTCGCATCGCTGCCGATATCTTCAACACGGGTGCCATCAATGCCGGATGCGGGCGTTCGAATTCAACTGGACCTGAGAATCCCGATGAGAGACGGGGTAAACCTCTACGGCGCGGCATACCTCCCGCCGCGGGGAGAGCGGTTTCCCGTTCTGCTGATCCGGTCGCCGTACAGCACGCAGCACCCCAGGTACGTGGATTGGGCCGTGCGTTTCGCGTCTTCGGGATACGCCGCCGTCATGGTGGACAGCCGCGGGCGTTACGAGTCGGAAGGACGGTGGCGGGCGTACGTGGACGAGGCGCGTGACGGCTACGACACGCAGCAGTGGATCGGAGTGCAGGCGTGGTGCGACGGGAACATCGGGATGTTCGGGATCTCCTATCCGGGTTTCACCCAGATCCTGCCGGCCCCGTTCCGGAGTCCCTACGTGAAGGGGTTGATGCCCATTGCGAACCAGGAGGACAACTACGGGCATCTGCGCTACAACGGCGTCCTGCAACTGCAGAATGCCATGAACTGGATCTGGCTAGGCGTGCGGACCAACCAGCAGGCGCCGCGGGACCTGCTGGACTGGGATCGGATTTACCGCCGGCTGCCGCTGATCTCGGCGATGGACGGCATCGCGGACCGGCCGTTCTTCAGGGAGGTCGTCCGGCACAACGAATTCGACGCATTCTGGTCTTCATACAGCATGAAAGGCCGGTACAGGGAAGTGAATACGCCGGCCTATTTCGTGACCGGCTGGTACGACAATCTCGTCCACGAGGGCTTCAAGTGTTTTCGCGGCTGGCGCAGGGAAGCCGGAGACGCCCGTGCCCGGAAGCTGACCCGTCTGATGGTCGGACCCTGGACGCACTCGCAGATCGGAAGCGCCGAGCCGTTCGGGGACGTCGATTTCGGACCGGATGCCGCTGTGGATATTCCGGGCGAACACCTGCGCTGGTACGATCAGCGGCTGCGCGGGATCGATACGGGGATCGACGAGGAACCGCCCGTCCGGATTTTCGTCATGGGCAGGAACACCTGGCGCTCGGAAGACGAGTGGCCGCTGGCGCGGACGAAATATACGGCCTGGTATCTGCACAGCGGTGGACGCGCCAATTCGGTATCCGGCGACGGTAAACTCAGCCTCCAGGCGCCGGGCGACGAGCCGGCGGACCGGTTCGCCTACGATCCCGCGGATCCGGTGCCGACGGTGGGCGGGCAGAGCATGTTCCCGTCCAACACGGGCCCCAGGGACCGTCGGGCCGTGGAACGCCGCGAAGACGTGCTCGTGTACACGACGGATACACTGGCGTCGGACGTGGAAGCGACCGGTCCGGTGGAGCTTATATTGTTCGCAGCATCCGACGCACGGGATACGGACTTTACGGCCACGCTTGTGGATGTATATCCCGACGGCATGGCGATCCATGTTACGGAGGGTATCGTGCGGGCGCGATTCCGCGAGTCCTTTCGCAGACCGTGTCTGATTCCGCACGGGGCGGTGGTGGAATATCGGATCGTACTCTGGGAGACCGGCAACGTATTCAAAGCCGGCCATCGGATCAGGCTGGAGGTCTCCAGCAGCAATTTTCCGCGATTCGACCGGAATCTGAATACGGGCAACGTCCCGGGTCTGGACGAGGAGATGAGGGTGGCCCGCCAGACGATCCATCACTGCAGCCAATACACTTCGTACCTGCGTTTGCCGGTGATTCCCGAATGAATGAGACCTCTTTTCGAATCGGCGCTGACGTCGGAGGGACGTTTACCGATGTGATCCTCATGGATGCAGCGGGGCATTTATGGACGCACAAGATTCCCTCTACGCCGCCCGATTTCGAGGGGGCGGTTCTCGAAGCCATCGCGCGTCTGCTGAGGGAGACCGAAACACCCGGTGAATCGATAGGAGACGTTTCGCACGGGACCACCGTGGCGACCAACGCCGTCCTCGAACGCCGGGGCGCCAGGACCGCGCTGATCACCACGCGCGGATTTCGCGACGTACTGGAATTGCGGCGCGTCAGGGCGCCGCAGATGTACGATCTGTTCTTCGACAAGCCCGAACCCATCGTCGATCGGTATCTGAGGCTCGAAGTGACGGAGCGCATTGCCGCCGACGGCGAGGTGCTGGCGCCTCTGGACGTGGCGGACCTCGAGGCGGCAAAGGCTGCATTGAAACAGGAACAGGTGGAGTCGATCGCAGTCTGTACGCTTCACGCCTACGCGTATCCACGGCACGAACGCGCGATCGGCGAATTCCTCCAGGACGCGTTTCCGGATTTGCCGGTATCCCTTTCGACGGAGATTCTGCCCGAACGCCGGGAGTACGAGCGCACGGCAACGACCGTGCTGAACGCGTACGTGCGACCCGTCATGCAGCGTTATCTCAACGCGATGCGGGATGGCCTGACAAAACAGGGCATTCTGGCGCCGGTGCTCATCATGCAGTCCGCGGGAGGCCTGACCCCGGAGGCCGACGCGGCGCGGCGACCGGTGTACGTTCTCGAGTCCGGGCCCGCTGCGGGGGTGTTCGCCGCCCGTTCGGCGGGCGAACAACTGGGTATCGACGATCTCATCACGTTCGATATGGGAGGCACCACGGCCAAGGCGTCCATTGTCGAAGACGGCGCGATTTCGTACAGCCCGGAATACGAGGTCGGCGCATCCGTGTCGGCGGGAAACAGGCTGGTGGGCGGGGGCGGGGAGTTGATTCGCGCTCCCAGCATCGATATCGCTGAGGTGGGTTCCGGGGGCGGCAGCGTGGCCTATCTGGACGGGGCGGGCGGATTGCGGGTCGGACCCGGAAGCGCGGGCGCCGTACCGGGTCCCGCCTGCTACTGCCGGGGCGGAAACGAAGCCACCGTAACCGACGCCAACGTCGTGCTGGGGTATATCCGGCCCGGGGAACTGGCGGACGGGGAAGTCTCCATAGATCCCGAGGCCGCGAGACGGATCGTCCACGACCGGATCGCGGCTCCGCTGGGCATGGGCCTGCTCGAGGCGGCCGAGGGCATACACAGGATTGCCAATGCCCGGTGTATGCGGGCGCTACGGTCCGTGTCCACGGAGCGGGGTCGGGATCCGAGGTCGTTCTCCCTGATCGCCTTCGGTGGTTCCGGTCCGGTTCATGCCGCGGGGCTGGCCGGCGAACTTCTGAGCCCCAGAGTCATTGTCCCTCCGTTGCCCGGGTTGTTCAGCGCGCTGGGGCTGCTGTTCTCGGGTGTGGAACACCATGAAGTATCCAGTTGCCTGCTATCGGGCGACCGACTGGGCGCGGAAGCGCTGGGCCGCATGCAATCGGACCTGCAGCGAAAGTTGCTCGCCCGGTTCCGCGCGGAGGGTTATTCCGCTGACCAGGTGTTGCTCAACCACAGTGTCGACGTGCGCTTCAGAGGGCAGGCGTCGGAGATCCGGATACCGGTGCCGGAACCCCCGGCGACCGATGCGACGGTAAAAGAAATGTGCAGGGCGTTCGAACTCGAGCACAGCCAGCTCTACGGGCATTCGTCGGACCCGGAAAATCCGGTTGAGGTGGTCGCCGTCCGCCTGATCGGGAGCACCGGCCGCCGCGGAAAGGGGGGGCGAATTCGCGCATCGCGGCGGCACGTGCGAAAGATGCCATCGCGTCCGGCCTATTTCGGAAAGGCGCGGGGAACGGTGGAGACGCCGGTTATCGACCGCGAGGAGCTGACAGGGACTCAGGTCGGTCCGCTCTTGATCGACGAATACGATTCCACGACCGTGGTGCCCCCCGGGTTCCGCGTGTATCGGGATCGGCACGACTTTGTCGTTCTGGAAGAGACCGCGACGCAAGAACGTCCAGCGACAGGGCAGGGAGATACAGGGAACGATGGTGCAGATTGACCCCATTACCCGCGAGATCATGCAGAATGCGCTTTCCGCCGCCGCCGATGAAATGAGCGCCGCGCTGTATCGTACGGCCTATTCCACCATTGTGCGCGACTGCCTGGACTATTCCACGTCGCTGTGTAACGCGGATGGTCAGATGATCGCGCAGGGCGTAACGATACCGCTGCATCTGGGATCGGTCCCGTATGCAATGGCCGCGCTGTTCGAGCGCTTCGGCGATGAGATCGAACCCGGCGACGTGTTCATTCTGAACGATCCCTTCGACGGGGGGATGCACATTCCGGACATTTTCATCGTGCAGCCGATCTTCTGGAATGACCGGCGTGTGGCCTTTGCGGTAAGTACGGCGCATCACCTGGACCTGGGAGGACGCCTGCCGGGGAGTTCCGCCTGCGATAACACGGAGATCTTTCAGGAAGGCATCCGGATTCCGTGGCTGAAGCTCTACCGCCGGGGAGCGCCGGACGAGTCCATTTTCTCCCTGATCCGAACGAACGTGCGGGTGCCACAGATGACGATCGGCGATATCAGGGCGCAGTTGGCGGCCTGCCACATCGGCGAGCGGGCGGTGCATTCGCTGATTGAACGGTATGGGCACGACACGTTCCAGGCAGGCTCGCTGGACTTGATCGACTACACGGAACGGCTGGTACGATCGGAGATTGCGTCGTGGCCGGATGGATCCCATTCGTTCACGGACTATCTGGACAGCGACGGCGTCGGCGGCCCACGGGTGCGAATCCGGGTGACAATGACCGTGCGCGGAGACTCGCTGACGGCCGATTTCACGGGGACGGACCCTCAGGTGCGCGGGGCTCTCAACAGTACGCTTTCGTTTACGGCGGCGGTGGTTGCCCTCTGCGTGCGCGCCGTAATGCGGGAGGATATACCGAATACGGAAGGGATGTTCAGGCCGCTGGAGATCATCGCTCCCGAGGGCACGCTCGTAAACGTGAGGATGCCGGGCGCGTCGTCGATGCGGGGCGTAACGGGGTTCCGCATGACGGACGTGGTGTTCGGTGCGCTGTCCGGGCTGCTGCCCGACCGCGTGCTGGCGGCGGGCGAGGGGGGCAATTCGCTGGTCATCATCGGCGGTCAACGGCAAGACCGGTCGCACTATGTCTACTATGAGTTGCTCTCCGGAACCTGGGGCGCCCGCCCGGACCGGGACGGAAACGACGGGTTGTGCAATCCGGCGAACGTGGCCAGCAACATCCCCGTTGAACAGGCGGAGTGTGAATATCCGGTGAGAATCGACCGGTACGGACTGGTTTGCGACAGCGGCGGCGCCGGACGATTCCGGGGCGGAATGGCGATCGAGCGGGAGTGGACCCTGCTCTCGGGCGAGGCGCACCTGGCGATCCGGTCGGATCGAAGAGACCACCTGCCGTATGGCCTGTACGGCGGAAAACCGGCGACGGGATCGACAAACGTACTCTATAGCGGTGACGGCAGCGAGGAGTTGCCGACCATGATTTCAACCTCGATTTCGGCGGGCGACCGGATCTACCACCGGCAGGCGGGGGGCGGCGGCTGGGGAAACCCGATGGAGCGGGACGCCGCTGCGGTCGCGCGCGACGTCGAGAACGGAAGGGTTTCAGTGGTCCAGGCGCGGGAGCAGTACGGCGTGGTGATGGATCGTACGACGTTCGACGTGGACATGACGAAAACCGCGGACCTGAGGCGGCGGATGTCGGCATCCGAAACCGCCCCCGGCAGCCGCGGCGAGGGTTGACTCGAACGTTTAATGCCGGTATATTTGTACCGGTACTGCAGGTCATTCAACCGGACTCATTTCGGAGGCAGCCTATGTCCATAAAAATCAAACAATTTGTGCTGGTCCTGCTGTTGTTGGTGTTCGCGGGCTGCGGCGCCCCGCTTACGGAACTGTCGCGGCGTGGGGACGTCGAGGGTGTCCATCGGTCCCTCGATCGCGGGAGCGACGTGAATGCCAGGACGCCGCAGGGCCACAGCCCGTTGACGCTGGCTTCCAGAGAGGGCCATCTGGATATCGTTCTCGCACTGCTCGGAGCAGGCGCGGACGTGGACGCGGTGGCCTGGACGGTCGGCGCCCACACCGTCGAAAGCCAGGACCGTCACGGCGGCTACGCGTTCATCAGGGAACGGTATGCCAACCCCGACAGTTCCGGGCCCCAGTCCAGGTTCATGGCGCAGCGTACCCGCGGTTCGGCGTACTGGGTGTTGAGAGACGGAAAGACGGCGTTGATGCTTGCCGCCGAGGCCGGCCACCTGGACGTGGTAAAAGCGCTTGTGGACGGCGGCTCCGCCCTGTTCGCCACCAGCGGCGGCGAAGTCGTGACCCCCGGTATGCCATCGTACAGGGACTACGATGGGATCCTCGCGGGTTATACCGGCGCGCCGCCCGAAGATATCAGACGTGAAGACGGCAAACAAGGCGGCAGTTACTACGGTCCGGAGCATGGCCGCGTTTTATATTACGATGTTGTCGATTCCGAACGTCCATCCTGGGCGATCGGGGGAAACACGGCGCTGGACTTCGCCTACCTGAATGGCCATAAGGAATTAATCGATTTTCTCCTGGAATCCGGGGCCGGAATGACCCCGTCGAGTCTGAAACGTGAAATTCCGTCGTCGCCTGAGAACGGTACCGATGTCTCGAACAATTGATCGTCTGACGGCGCTGACTCTCACGTACGCAAGAGGGCGCCTGGGCATCGTGGATCGCCTGCTGGAAGCCGAAGCGGACAGTCTCCAGGGGAGTGCGAGGTAGGAATCCGGAGGGGTTCTTGCGCAGGAGAATCGGTCTCGTAGAGAGGTTGGCTCACGAGACCGGTTTATTTTGTGTGGGTAAGACGGGTCTTCCTATCACAGACGTTTCTCCGTGAATGAACTCGCGGTCAGGTTGGCATGTCGATGAAATTCAATCCTTTACTCTTTACCTTGTTCCTGATCGCGTCACCTGTTTTTGGAGGTGAGACGCAGGCGGATTCGGCGCGGACTGAACGGCCGTCATTTTCGATGACGCCTACGTGAACGGGCTGACCCGGCGAAGGCGCACCACTCCGGGGGAGTGGCATCCACACCAAATTCACGTTTTCCGGGCGGTACGTGGATACCTCGCTGGACCGTCCGCAGTGGCGGTTGACCGCGAATTATCGCCTGCATCATCGCCTGCAGGTCGGAATCGAGCTGAATCCGAAGGCCAGGGAGGCGGGACCCCTCGTGACGTGTTTTCTGTTCACCGAGACGGAGACGCGTCCCGCGTTTTTCCTGGGCACGAGTTCGGACCGTATCGGCTCGCCGGCGGGCGAGCAATCCTACTTCGCTACGATCAGCAAATACATCCCCCGGCTGCGCACGTCTGTATACGCCAGCTTGAATTATTCGGAATGGGATGACAGCTTCAACGTTCCTTTCGGCGTTGGGGTCGAACTGGGTAAGGGATTCTCGTTCCGACCGATGTACGACGGCGACCGGGGTCACCTGATGCTGAATTATTTCGCCGCCCGTTACGGTGTGAGCCTGATGTATGTATGGCTTGAAACGACGGGGATTTCTTTTTCCGCCGGAATCTGATCTGGAGGATCAATGCGTCTCCGTGTTTTGATGTGTCTAATCGTATGGTTGGTTTCGGCGCCGTTTCTCGCAGAATCCCGGTTTCCCGACAAAGCGCTCTGCAGCGTCTGCGCCTTGAAGGGCGGCGAAACCGAGCTGGAGAAGGTCAGGGCCCGTTCGGAATACGACGGCGAGCCATACTATTTTTGCTCCAAGAACTGCAAGAAGGAATTCGACTCGGATCCGATCGCCTTTTTGCCCCCCGTATTCCCGCGGCCTGCGCCTGCGTTCGTCGTCGAAACGCTGGAGGGCGCGGACCGGGCGCTGGCGGACCTGAATGGCAAGATCGTACTCCTGGATTTCTGGGCGACGTGGTGCAATCCCTGTCTCGAGACGATGCCCCGGTTGCAGAAACTCCATGCCGCCAATTCCGGCAAGGGGTTCGACGTCTGGGGTGTTTCCATCGATGAAGACAGGAATCGTATCGGGAAGATCAGAAAGATGATGGACAAACTGGGCATAACCTATCCCGTCTTTGTCGACGCGAAACCGACGCCCGCCTGGTACCGGTTCAGGGTGAAGGCGATTCCCGCCATGTACCTTCTCGATAGAGAGGGTCAGATCGTAGCGCAGTGGACGGGAAATATAGATTTCAAGGACGTGGAAGAGCAGGTCTCGCGGCGCCTGGACAAGACGGTCGAATCCGGTGAACGGTGAGCGAAATGAAATGCGGTCTCGTAACAGTTCGGGTTTGCGAGGCCGTTTTCTGTAATGATCACGTTGATTGCGCCTGCGGCGCTACGGGTAGCGGAAAATGGACCTGGTCATTTGCGGCGGGACGGTGGTTGACGGTAACGGCGGCGTTCCCGTCCCCGGCGACGTGGCCGTGTCGGACGGACGGATCGCCGGCGTCGGAAGGTTCCCGCGGCCTGAGGGCGTACCGTGCGTGGATGCGTCCGGCTGCTACGTGACGCCGGGATTCATCGATATCCACAGTCATTCGGATTTTACCCTGATGATCGATCCCCGGGCGGTGAGTTCGATCACGCAGGGCGTGACGCTGGAGGTGGTGGGCAATTGCGGGCACGGAAGCGCGCCCATAGGCGATCCGGCGCGCACGCGGTCGAACATATACGGTTGCCGAACCGGGTATGAGATCGACTGGCGCACCGTGGGCGAGTACCTGGATCGGCTGGAGGACCGGCGCCCGGCTGTTAATGTGATGACCCTGGTGCCCAACGGCAACCTGAGGCTGGCTGCCTGCGACGCGCTGGACCGTCCGTCCACGGCGGACGAACTGGTGGAGATGAAACGCCTGCTGGCGCAGGGATTGGAGGAGGGGGCCGCGGGGTATTCCACGGGCCTGGAATACGGTACGGAACGGGAGTGCCCCGAAGAGGAAATCGCCGTGCTGTGTTCGATCGCCGCGGAATACGGCGGGATCTACACGACCCACACCCGCAACCGCATTGGCGAGGCGGAAGAAGCCATCGGAGAGGCGATCCGTACGGCTGCAGAGGCCGGTGCGCCCCTGCAGATCTCGCACATCTCTTCGGTTGCCAGGCTGGCGGACGACGGCGGTTGGGCGGTTGATCAGGCGCTGGAACAGGTCGACCGGGCGCGCGCCGGCGGGCTGGACGTGCAGTTCGACATGCACACGCGGCTCTTCGGGACGACCAACCTGAGCGCGGCGCTGCCGCTTTGGGTTCTGGAGGGAAATTCAAAGGCGGTCGCGGGTAGGCTGCGCGATCCGTCCGTTCGCCGCGAAATGGAAAGCTGCGAGAGTATCGTTGCCTCGCTGGCTCAGGGAGACTGGGAGCGGATCGTCGTATTCCACTCGCCCGCCCAGCCGGAACTCGCGGGAAAGCCTGTCGCCGAACTTGCAGCCGCCGGAAGCGGGAACGTCTTCGATGCCATTTGCGACGTTCTGATTGCGGCATCCGACCGGCTGCACGAGGTTATGGTGATCGCGTTCAGCTATCGCGAGGCCGACGTCCGGCCGGCATTCGAACACCCGTTCTGTATGGTCGGCTCCGACGCGACCGCGCTCGCAACGGACGGGCCGTTGAAGGACGATACGTTTCACGGCGCCTATACGTGGGCATCCTGGTTCTTCCGGCATTTCGTCCGGGACCGGAAGCTGTTCAGCCCGCAGGAAGCCGTGCGCAGGCTCACGTCGCTTCCGGCTTCCCGTCTGGGATTGACCGACCGGGGGGTGATCCGCAAGGGAGCGCAAGCGGACCTGGCCATTTTCGATCCGAACGTGTTCGCCGAGCGGGGAACCACGCTCGAGCCCAACCGGACGGCCGCGGGCATGCGTCACGTACTTGTAAACGGCGGTTTTGCGGTGAGGAACGGCGTCCTTGCCGGACAACGGTACGGCCGGGTGTTGCGGCGCGCATGATTGATTTTGCATCACCCCCGTTATTCGCTGTTCTTGAACGGGAAGTGAGGAATGCCATGGTTCCAAACTCGATTTCAGGGCAAATCCGCTGGACGTTCAGCGATGAAAACCCGGTGATCGCTCCGGGTCAGTTGCACGAGGATATGGACAGCCGCCGCGCCGGCGCCGCCCACGTCCTGCGGCTTGGGGACCGGTACCGGATGTACTATTGGGGAACCGGAGCGAACGGGTTTCACCGCATTCTGATTGCCGAGAGCCCTGTGGATGAGCCCAACGACTGGAAGCCGGTGGGCGTCGCGCTCAGCCGGCAGCGGGGAACCGCGTATAACGACGAGGGGCCGGGTTTTCCGTTCGTGGTTCCAAGGGACGACGGCCCCTGGCTCCTTTATTTCTGCGGTTGGGGGAAGCCCAGGGCGGACGGCAAGCTTCCCAATACCACGGGCGTGGCCGTCAGCGACGACGGCGGCTACCGGTTCCGCTATCCGAAACGGGAACCGATCCTGTCGCTGGACCGGGATTGGGACCGGGAGGGAACCGGAAGCGTATGTGTCTTGCGGGCCAATGACGGCTACCATATGTATTATACGTCCATCGGGGCTTACTTCAACCGTCCCGACGGCGCGATCACTGGCCACGGAGACGTTATTCCCCGCATCGGTATTGCCTATGCGGCGTCGCCGGACGGGATCGCGTGGACGAAGCCGATGAATGATCTGATGGTCAGCCCAAGGGGATTCGACACCGAACCCTACGAGTACATCTGCTCGAAGCCCTTCGTCCTGCGGGAACCCGGCGGCTACCGGATGTGGGTGAACACCTTCGGCACGGCCTATCGGATGAGGAGTCTGGTCGGACCCGACGGCATGCACTGGCGCTGGTGCGACAGCGGGCCGGACGGGGAGTTCGGGGTGGGCAGGCCGGGCGCGTTCGACGACAGGCAGCGGTGCTACGTGAGTGTCGTCAAGTGTGGCGAGGAGTACCGGTGCTGGTATACGGGCAACAGGTTCGGCGCTACCGGGATGGGTTACGCGGTGGGCAGGTTCGAGAAATGCCGCTGAAAGGGTCAAATTAAGGAAAAGGTCAGAATGGAAAAACCGGGAGAATGACCTATGAAGCTGGACGTGTCGAAGTTGCGGCAGTACGAGCACGAAGGATATACAACGGTGGAAGGCCTGATATCCACTGCTGAGGCGGCCGCGGTGCGGAACCGGCTTATGGAGTTGATGGAAGGCGGGCACGACTGGCCGGATTTGCATTTTCAGGTTCTGGATCCCGGGAAGTTCCGCAACAGGAGGGGCGGATTCGTGCCGGTCGGCGTCCAGAGGCCCGCCAGGCAGGAGGCCGTCTTCCGGGAGATTGCGGACCACGACAATCTGCAGGCGGCGATGTCGCAGCTTCTGGGCGGACCGGTGAAGCGATTTACGGATCAGGCGCTCATCAAGCACTGTGAGATCGACGGGCATTCATTCTATCACCAGGACTCCTACTACTGGAAGATCGAGCCGGGACGTGGGTGCAATGCCTGGATCGCGCTGGACGACGTGGGGTTGGACGCCAGTGCGCTGGGCATTCTGCCCGGGACCCACAGAGATTGGACACTGACGACCCACGAACGTTATTACGACGAGCCGAACTATTACGCTGCGCGGACGGGGGAAGCGTTTAGCCGTTGGCGGATTCCAACGGACGGTCTGGACCTGTCCGGCGAAGTGGTGTTGCCCATGCAGCCGGGAGACGCCGCGTTCTTCTCGAATTACACGTGGCATCGATCCGAGGTGAACGGTTCGGGAGAGCACAAGACGGCCTACGCGATCGCGTATCAACTGCGGTAATGGCCGGAGACGGCGACGGTCTGAGCATGGACCCCCGTACAGGTTGGAGACAGGGTTGTCTCCGCCGTAATTATTGGGGAAGTGGTCCCTATGATACGCAGAAAGGAGCGCGCGCCGACCTCCCGCGTTCGCTTCGGCTTTGCGCGCGTGGACATCACGCCGCCGGTGGGTATCTATCACCGCATGTGGGGCGCGGCCAGGCACGACAGGGCCACCGGCGTTCATCGCCCGATACTGGGCGACGTGCTGGTTTTCGGGTCCGTGGACGCGCCGGAGGAGATTCGGCTGGTGCGGGCGCATCTGGACCTGGTGGGTCTGGTTGCGCAACAGTACGCGGCGCTCGTGACGGCGCTCGGCGATGCCGCCGGCGTCGATCGGGATCGGGTGGACGTGACATTCTCCCACACCCACGCCTCCGGATGGTACGCACCGGATCGCTTCGGCATGCCCGGAGGCGAGTTGATCGAGCCGTTTCTGCGGGAGGTGGGGCGTAAGCTGGCCGAGGCATGCGGCGAGGCGACGTCGGGAATGCGGGAGGTGCTGATTACGTACGCTTCGGGCCACTGCAACATGGCGGCCGACCGGGATTACCGGGACGAGGCGTTCGACGGATACGTCTGTGGGTACAATCCGGAAGGAAACGGCGACGATACCTTGCTGGTGGGACGCCTGACTGAAGGAGACGACAGGACCGCGGCGACGGTGGTGAATTACGCGTGTCACCCGACCACGCTGGCATGGGAGAATACCCTGATCAGCCCGGATTACGTGGGTGCGATGCGGGACGAAGTCGAGCGGGTGACCGGGGCGCCGTGCACGTTCGCGCTGGCGCCCTGCGGGGACCTGGGCCCGAAAGACGGATTCGTGGGGGATATCGACGCCGCAGAGAAGAACGGACGGCAGCTCGGGTTTGCGGCGCTCTCCGTTCTGATGTCGATGGGGCCGCCCGGCACGGATTTCGAATACCGGGGACCCGTGATCTCGGGCGCCACAATCGGTACGTGGGCGCACGCGGCATTTGGACGGGAGCGTTTGCACGATGTGTCCATTTTCGGCGGCGGCGTGTATTTCGTGGATCTGCCGATGAAGAAACGGCAGGAGCCGGAATCGCTCCGGGATGAGTTGGCGCGGTGGTCGGAAGCCGAACGGGCGGCGGACGCGGCCGGAGACGCTGCGGAGGCCCGAACCTGCGGCGCACGGGCGGAGCGGGCCAGGCGATGGCTGGCGCGGATCGCGAATCTGCCGCCGGGCGAGACGTACCCGTATCGATTCTCCGTATGCCGTATGGGCGACGCGGTCTGGGTCGCGTGCGGTGGGGAACCCTACAGCGATCTTCAGGCGGCGTTGCGGCGGCGATTTCCCCGGTATGCGATTCTGGTTTCACCTCTGGCGGGCAATGTGCAGGTCGCTTACCTGCTGCGGAAAGACGCGTACGGCAAGGGGCTCTACCAGGAGGAGCCGTCGAGTCTGGCGCCGGGCTGTCTGGAGATCCTGACCGGCGCGATTGCGGAACGAATCGAAGAGGTCACCGCTGAGTAGCGGCGCAGAACGGAGGAGCGAAAATGGCGGAACTCGAATATCGTCCCATTGCCGATACCTATTACTTCGAAACGGAGGCGATGACCGGCGAAATCCGTGCATCGGGAAACTACCACGGGGTGTGGGCGCTTACGGACAAGGTCACCGGCAGGCAGGTGATCCACCCGGAATTTTCGGCATTGAACCTGTTCCGGCTGTTCGCGGTTCACCAGGGCCTGGATCAACCGCGTCTGATGGACCGGACCATCGACGCCCGGGACAACGGTATCGAAATACACTGGGCCGCTACCGAAACCCATCAGGGCGCGCTGACCGCCCGCTACGAGGTGGTCGAGCCGAATTGCATCGACCTGACGGTGACGGTGGCGTGCGAAGGGACGTATGCGGGATATGAGCTCTTCCTGTCCAATTATTTCGACAAGACCCTGCGGCCTCACGTCTATCTGCACGGAAGCCGGTACGGCCGGGCGAGCGAGGCCCCCGAACTGGTTGTTCCCGTGGTGAATGACGTCTTTCGCGGGACCGTCATCGTGTTTCCACGCGACCCGCACGCCGCGAGGCGCTGCGTCGACGGACGATGGAACCGCAGTGAGAGCAACTCGCCGACCGTGCAGATGTGTCCGGTTCGGTACTACGGTTATCCGTTCTCGTTCCTGACGGACGACGGGAATCGGCTGGGCGTTGTGTTGATGTCGACGGAAGCGGACTGTTATGCCATCAGTACGCGGTACCACGTGGACGACGAAGCCGATCGGATGACGGATTACAGCGCGTTCGATTTCTCGTTGTTCGGCGACGACATGGTGCCCGGCAGCCGTCGCGCGGTCCGGATGCGGCTGGCGTTGACAGAGGTCGATGAGAAATTGACCCAGCCCCTGGCGCACTATCAGTCGTTTGCGGAAGGATGATGACGCCTGGCTGTCACCGCCGGATTCCGCTGTCCTGACCAATTTCAGGGTTGAATCGAGTCGGGCATGTTCCTATTTTTACAGAGATGATACTACTGAAACCGTTTTGGGTCCGGCTCGCGTTCCTGGTCCTGGCATCCGTGACCGTGGCGGCCTGCGGAAAGACGCCGCCCACCGTGGACGACGATCTGTATGAAGCGTACCCGGGGTTGCCGTACGGGATCATTATCACCCTTGCCGGCACCGGAGATCCCGGCAGGAGTGCCACTGGAACGGGACCCCTGGACACGGACCTGTATTTCCCTCAGGATATGGCCGTCGGTCCCGACGGCCGGACGTACATTCTGGACTGGAACAACAATCGGGTTGTCGTGATCGACAACGGAACCGTGCGTCCTCTGATCGGTAACGGCGAGCCGGGCGAGGCGCTTGCGGGTCCTGCGCTGGAGGTAGGCGTCGATCATCCGGCGCATATCTCGTTCGACCCGCGGGGACGGTTGATCCTGTCGGCCTGGCAGAATTCACGGATCCTGCGGTACGACGCTGCCACGCGCCGCGTCCAGCCCATTGCAGGCCGGGGCGATCGCGGGTTCAGGGGCGATGGGGGCCCCGCTCTGGAAGCCTGGCTGAATCTGCCGAGCTCCACCGCCTTCGATTCGTCCGGCAGGATGTACATCTCCGATCAGGGCAACCTCCGCGTTCGAATGGTTGATCTGAACGGTACGATCTCCACCGTTGCGGGCACCGGCCGGGAGGGGTTTGCCGGGGACGGCGGACCCGCGGCTCTGGCCGACCTGTATGCGCCCACGGGCGACGCCGCGCAGCCCGGCGGCCGGATCGCGCTGGATAGCAGGGGCAACCTGTATATCGCCGATACGTTCAACAACCGGATACGGATGGTGGATACCGGCGGCAGGATCAGCACCGTGGCCGGCGGCGGCAGTATCGGCGCGACCGCCGGAACGTATTCCGGAGACGGCGGGCCGGCAATCCAGGCCAGTCTTTCGCGCCCGAGTGACGTGGCCGTCGACGCGGAGGGAAATCTGTATATAGCCGATACCGGCAACCATTGTATCCGTAAGGTGGATACAGAGGGGGTCATCACCACCCTTGCCGGCAGGTGCGGAGAGCCGGGATTCAAGGGCGACAGCGACCACCCAAGATGGGGAAAACTCAGGAGCCCCTACGGCGTCGCGCTAGACAGTGAAGAGAATCTGTACATCGCGGACACGTTCAACCATCGCATCCGCGTGGTGTACAAGCATATCGCCGAACGTTGATCTCCCCGCCGGTAAGCGGCAGGCGGGTATTCGGGAACAGACACTGTTCCTTCAGGGGCGAGTTAATGGGTCGAACGAAACGGTTCGCCGACATTGCGCTGGGTGCAATTCTGTTCTGGTGTTTTCCCGATATGGCTGCAGCTGGGGACAATGAACCCGGTCCCGTGCCACGCGTGCAGGTCGTCACGCTCGAAGGAGACACCCTGAATCTTGCCGACGTCTGCGAAGGCAAACCATCCTTCGTTTATCTGTGGGCAACCTGGTGCAAGACGTGCAAGAAGGATTTGAAGAACGTCTACAAGCTGCGGGATAAATTCGGCGACAGGATCCAGGTTTTCGGCATTGCGTGGAAGAACAGCCCGGAGGAAATACAAACCTTCTTCGCCGGCAGGAAGAAAGCGCTGTACAGCTACATCGATTCGGACGGGCGCGTGTTCGAAGCCTTCGAGACCCGGTTGACGCCCACGGTTGTAATCGTCAACGCCCGGGGAGAAGTCCTCTTTTCGGGTTACGGTTCCTTTCGGAAATATAGAAAAATCCTGGAAAAGGCCCTGAAAGGGTAGAGGCGGACTGAACGACAACCACAATGCTTGAGGAGCGTGGACGATGAAACGAGTTTTCAAGGTTCTCCCTCTGGTTCTAATCACCCACCTGCTTAACGGAAACGAACCTGCCCTGGCGCAGCCCGGCGTGAGCTGACGCCGTCCCGTACTCCCGGGCGGGAGAATGCTGCAGGGAAGTCTGATTACCAAGGACCTTCTGGTTCTGAGCGCGAATTACGAATACGAGTACCTGGGCGATGCGATGTACGGTACCGGGCCGATCCCCAACATCAACCAGGAAGTGACCAGCATGTCAACGGTGTCGGTCTTCGCGAGTTACGGGGTCACGGAATGGTTCGGCGCCGCCGTCGTGCTTCCGTTTCGTTCCATAACCAACGACAAGATTCTGCTGCCGGGTCAGTACGACAACCAGTATCAGGGCGGCAAGTATATCCGGCACGCCGCCGGTCTCGGCGACGTCGTGCTGATGTTGAATTTTGCGCCGCCTCTGCCGGAAGCGCTACCCGGGCTGCTTTTTTCAGCAGGTGTCAAACTCGCGAACGGGTCGACCCACGCGGTCGATGAGTACGGCAATCGGTTCGCGGACCTGCTGCAGGTGGGATCCGGAAGCATGGACCCCATTTTCTCCGTCAGTCTGTCGCGGGCGTTCGACAACCTGTTTTTCTCAGGAATGCTATTCACACGCATTATTTCCCGCGAGAATGTCTACGGGTACAAATACGGGAACGAGTTTCAGGGCATCTTTTCCATGGACTACATGCACGGGGACATGATTATTGCGGGCTTGAGCCTGAACCACGTTTACACGGCCCGCGATTATTTCCAATATGGAAAGATCGCCCGAAAACGCGGCGGTACCTGGATGTATCTTGCGCCGAAGCTGGGCGTACGGGCAATGGAGAATCTGAGTCTGGAAGCCAGGCTGCCGCTTCCCGTGTACCAGAACGTGAACGAAAGTCAGCTGACCTCCGATTACCAGCTCCACGTTGGCGCCACGTATCACTTTTTCGCCCGGTAGCAACGGGAACGGCTTCGTCGCGTGATGTCGTCAAATTGCGGGAGGCAGACGTGGCACCGGGTGAAACCGAAAAGATGTGGGCCGAACTTGCGCCGTTCTACGACGTCATGTATCAATGGAAGGACTATCGGGCGGAGTCGGAGCGGATCCATCAGTTGATCCGGACGCATCTCAGGTCTACGGGCAATGCCCTGCTTGACGTCGCGTGCGGGACCGGGGGGCATGCCGGGTTTCTTCGGGAGCACTTCGATGTAACAGGCGTCGATCTGAATCGGGAAATGTTGAAGGTCGCCCGCAGAAAAATAGCCGGTGTCAGGTTTTTGTCCGGAGACATGACGTCCTTCAATCTCAACCGTCGCTTTGACGCGGTCATCTGTCTGTTCAGTTCGATTGCCTACGCCAGAACGTACCGGAACCTGAAACGGGCGATCGCCTGTTTTGAAAGACATCTGAAACCCGGCGGCATTCTGATTATCGAGCCTTTTTTCACGAAAGAGACGTTCGTTGCAGGTTCGATCCACGGAGGCACGCTTGAAGGTGAAGGTGTAAAGATCTCCAGGCACAACGTGAGTCGACGCCGCGGAAACCTGGCCGTCCTCGATTTCCATTTTCTCCTTTCAACGAAAAAAGGCGTTCGGTATTTCCGCGACACCCACGAGTTGGCCTTGTTCGACAGGGAAAGGTTACTCGACACGTTGGCGCACGCGGGTCTCCGGCCGAGATACGACGAAAACGGTCTGATGCCGGATCGGGGGCTGTACGTCTCTCTCAAGCCCGTTTGAACCGGCGGAACCGGCGATGATCGTCCCGGGCCGCCGGTTGACGTCGATCGATGCGCCCACGCGATGGTCCTGCGCTGACCCGCAGGCCCGCCCGCCCCGTTCGTCCCCGCACTGTTTCCTCCTTTGAAATCCCGCGTCCTTTCCGTATTATCTGGCAAAATCCCATCCATAACGAATACGAATCACAGGAACGCCTGCGAGTCGGAGCGTCGCCCGGGGTGAACGCACCAACGCTGTGTCTGAAGCCAGGAGCAATACCGTATGGATCCACGTATGGACAATGGCAATGCAGGGACCGATCGGAACCCGCAGGTTCTGGGCAGGAATTTCATGTTTCCGCCTCATGTGATCGACGATATACACATCAAGGCGAATCTGGGTCGGTACCGCATGCGCGGCATGGCGCTCTTCAAGAAGATCCCCTCATGGGACGACCTGACGTTTCTGCCGGGCACGCTCACCCGGTTCGTCATCGAGGGGTACCGTGAAAAATGCGAGACAAGGACGGTCCTCGGGCCCATGGCCGAACGGCCCCTGGCGCTGGATATTCCCATATACATTACGGGAATGAGCTTCGGGGCTTTGTCTTACGAGGCGAAGGTGGCTCTGGCCAGAGGCGCCACGATGGCGGGCACGGCGACCTGTTCGGGAGAGGGTGGCATGCTGCCCGACGAACGCCGGTATTCGGAGAAGTGGCTGTACCAGTGCATTCAGTCCCGATACGGATTCAATCCGCACCACATGCGACTTGCCGACGGTGTCGAGTTTTTTATCGGCCAGGGATGCAAGGTGGGCCTCGGCGGGCACCTGATGGGCCAGAAGGTGACCGATCAGGTTGCCGAAATGCGTTCGTTGCCGGCCGGGATCGACCAGCGATCGCCGGCCAGGCACCCGGACTGGCTGGGTCCCGACGATCTGGCGTTGAAGATCGAGGAGATCCGCGAGGCGACCGACTGGCAGATACCCATCCAGCTTAAGCTCGGCGCGGCGCGGGTCTACGACGACGTGAGGATGGCGGCCAAGACCGGGCCCGACAGCATCTATATGGACGGAATGGAGGGGTCTACGGGCGCGGGCCCCCACCTGGCCACCGAGGAGACGGGCGTGCCCGGCATCGCGGCCATCCGGCAGGCCAGAAAGGCGCTGGACGACGTGGGGAAGACCGGGGAGATTACGCTCGTCTATGCGGGAGGGATACGCAACGGAGCCGACGTTGCCAAGGCGCTCGCCCTTGGGGCCGACGCGGTAGCCATCGGCACCGCGGCGATGGTGGCGCTGAATTGCAACAGGGATATCCCCGAGGCGGATTACGAGGGAACGGTCGGCGTACCGGCGGGTTCCTGCTATCATTGCCACACCGGGCTGTGTCCGGTGGGCGTGGCCACCCAGGATCCGGTGCTTCGCAGCCGGCTGGACCCGGACGAGGCGGCCGAACGGGTGTATAATTTCCTGCATACCCTGGCCATCGAATGCCAGATGTTCGCCAGGGCCTGCGGCAAGACCGACGTCCATTCTCTGGAGCCGGAGGACCTTGCCGCGCTGACCATGGAAGCATCCGCCATGGCGGAGGTGCCGCTTGCGGGCACCCGCTATACGGTAGGGCATCCGGAGATGAACAGGTACTGAAAAAAAGAAGAAGGAAGAAGTAAGAAGGAAGAAGGAAGAAGGAAGCGAACCCCGCCGCACGGCCACCGGCCCTGCGCCCACTGTTATGTGACGGCAGACTGAATCGGGAGAATCCGATGGACGAAGCGAAAGGCGTGAACGATTACCTGAAGTCCGCGGGGCTCGACTCGGACCGCGAGAAGGAAATCGGACAGCACATCGGATATCGGTACGATGTGAACCTGCCGCCGGACTATACCCTCCTGACGCCGTTCCTGAAGCGGTACATCGAAGCGATGGGGTGGCGCGATCTTAACTGGCTGGAAGACGTGCACATGGGATACGAAGATGGAAAGCCCGCCGTATTCGACCGGAATATCAACGGCTGGGTGCTGGTGCCGGAAGATATGGCGCTGCCCGACAACCAGCAGGAGCGCGACATGATCGCGCGCGAACTGCTCGTCAAATTCCAGATGTCCGAAAAGCATCCCGTCCTGGAACTTGGCGACGCATATGGAATAAGGCTCGAAGGCGACGGCGAGGCCCGCGGGTAGCGCATGGTCGAGTCGCATTATCGGCATCCTGAAAAAGCCGGGAGGCGTAATGAGCAAATCGAAGATGTGGGGCCCTGAGGCTTTCTGGGGTCTGGGCTACGACTGGGATCCCCAGTGGGTATTGACGCGCGATCAGGAAGCGCTGCAGGAGAAGCTGATCGACCTTTGCCGGACGACGCTGCGGGATAACGCGGTAGAGAGCGATCGCGAACTCGTGTTTCCGCGGAAGAACTTCGAGGCGCTGGCTTCGCTGGGGCTGCTGGGACTGAACGTACCGCGGGCGTGGGGAGGGCTGGGCGAAGACCACACGTGTACGGCGATGGTGGTTGAGACGATCGCGCGCTACGGGTGCGCCAGTACGGCGATGTGTTATACCATGCACGTCGGGGCCGTGGCCGCCGCCCTGTTCCGGGCGCACGACAATGCGACGCTTCAGGACCTGATGAAACGCCTCGACAGAGACGTGCTGGTGGGAACGCTGTCCTATTCGGACCCCGAGACGGGTTCTCACTTCTGGTATCCGATATCATCGGGTGCGGAGCGGGTGGATGGCGGCTGGAAGGTGCGCAAGAAGGCGTCTTGGACGACGTCCGCCGGATTTGCCGACTGGTACATCGTGCAGACGACGAGTCCGGACTTCGGCGGCGATTACTCGAATCTGTCCTGTTTTCTCGTCATGGCCGACGAGGTGAAGGCGGAGCCGTCCCTTTGGGACGGCCTGGGTCTGCGCGGGAATCAGTCCGGCACGCTGGAGGTGGACAACGTCACGATGCCGGAGAGCAGGCTGGTGGGTCCCGTGGGCGACGGGGCGAATTCCAACGACGAGACGGTGGATCCGTTCTTCCTGTTGTGCTCATCGGCCTGCTGGAACGGAATTTCACTGGGTATGATCGATATCGCCAGGCGGCACACCACCGCCAGGCGGCACGCGGACGTGGGCATGCGCGTTGCTGACTATCCGACCATCCAGGATTACGTGGGCGAGGCCGTGATCGATACGAACACCTCGCGGTCCTTCGTCTACCTGATGGCCCGTGCGATGGACGACGTTACGAATCAGTGTGACTGGTCGATCCACGAGGACCTCTCCCGTATGCCAAGGGCGGACGTGCTGCACTGGATGTGGCAGGTGAAGTTCACGGCGGCGAAAAACGTGGCGAACGTCTCCGACAAGATGCTGCACGCCTGTGGCGGGACGGGTTACAAGCCCGACCTGGGGATCGAACGGTATCTGCGCGACGGCAAGGCCGGTTGGGTGATGGGCCCCACGAATGAGGTCCTGCGCCAGTTTGTGGGCAAGAGCGTGCTGCTTGGGTTCGACTCGCTGGATTACTGGAACCAGTCCGTAAACGAGCGGCTGTTGAGGAACGAACTCAAGAAAATGGATGGCGAGAGCAAGAAGGAACTCGCCCGTGAGCTTCTGGCCGAAACCGACGAGGGGTGATGCCTGAAGACGTCCAAATGGCCGGTACGGGACTGCTGAGGTGGACGCCGGGCAGGGAGCGTTACAGGGTGCCGGGCGGTGGGGCGATCGCCGTGGGTCTGGCGCAGGGCGACCGGCTGGCGGTCGTCGACGTGGAAGGGCGCCAGCGCTGCGAACTGGGCGTATTCGGTCCGGACGGTGCCGCCGATCCCTCCAGGCTGGGGCTCCGGGCCGACGGTGAGATGGAGGGGTTCGCGGACGCGCTCAGGCGCGGGGACGAAAGCGCGAAGGCGGCCGACTCGGCCCTGCGGCGCAGGGGCGTCGACCTGGCGGGCGCACGGGCGGTGCAGGTCTTCGGCGGAGAGACGGAAGCCGGCGCCGAAGCGCTGTTCGATGCACAGCGGGACGCCGTCTGCGTGATTGCGGCGCCCGGCGGACCGATGCGGGTGGATGCCCAGGATCCTCCCACGGACCTGGAGGTCGAGGTCAGGCGCTCCCATGCGGAAACGGCGGAACGGCCCCCGCTGCCTGCGCCATTGGGTGACATGCGCCTGGATCTCGAGGTCGAGAGGGCGTCGGCCATCGCCTACGAGGTAAAGGCCGGAGAGTTCATCCAGGTGATCGACGTCGCCGGCCGCCAGTGTTCCGATTTTCTGGCGTTCGACGCCAGGCAGTTGCAGCACGGCGTTGAGCGGGGTCTGGATGCGACCACGACGAGGACCCTTATGGGCTCGGCCTATCCCGGTCCGGGCCTTTTCTCGAAATTTTACGACCAGGAGATGCAGCCGCTGGTCGAGGTCGTTCGGGATACGGTAGGTCGGCACGATACGTTTGCGCTTGCGTGCACCGCGAAATATTACGAGGATATGGGCTATCCGGGTCACGTCAACTGTACGGACAACTTCAACGCGGCGCTGGACCCGTACACGATTCAGCCGCGGCGCGGCTGGCCCGCGGTAAATTTCTTTTACAATACGAGAATCGACCAGGATAATGTCCTCATCATGGATGAGCCCTGGTCTCGTCCGGGGGACCACGTCCTGCTGAAAGCCATAACGGACCTGGTCTGTCTGTCGTCCGCGTGCCCGGACGATATCGATCCGGCCAACGGCTGGGATCCGACGGAGATTCAGGTCCGCGTCTACCCTGAACGGTGCCGGTTTTCCAGAGGGATCGCACACCGGATGACGGCAGAAGCCGAGCCCAGGATGACGAGGGAGACGGCCTTTCACCCGCGCACGTCCTCCCTGACTCGCCATTTCGAGGAATACCGCGGGTTCTGGCTGCCTGCGTGCTTTACCGGCAAAGGCGCCGTCGAGGAATACTTCGTCTGCCGCGAGGCTGCGGCTGTAATGGACCTGTCCGCGCTTCGCAAGTTCGAGGTCCTGGGGCCGGACGCCGAGGCTCTGCTGCAGCACACGCTGACGCGAGACGTCCGGAGGCTTGCGCCGGGGCAGGTGACGTATTCCGCCATGTGTTACGAAACAGGCGGTATGCTGGACGACGGCACGCTGTTCCGGCTGGGCTCCGAGAATTTCCGTTGGATCTGCGGCGATGATTACGGGGGTACGTGGCTGCGCGAGCAGGCGAAGCGCCTCGGTATGCGGGTTTGGGTCAGAGACTCAACCGATCAGCTCCACAATCTTGCCGTTCAGGGACCCGGAAGCCGGGATATCCTTCGCGCCGTCATCTGGACGCCCCCTTCCCGCCCGTCCCTGGCCGAATTGGGCTGGTTCCGATTCACGGTGGGTCGAATCGGCGATGTAGACGGGCCGGCTGTCGTCGTCTCGCGAACGGGCTACACGGGCGAACTGGGCTACGAGGTATGGTGCCACCCCAACGATGCCCCGGCGGTCTGGGATGCCATATGGGAAGCGGGACAGGGGTATGGCCTGACACCCCTGGGGCTGGAAGCCCTGGACATGCTGCGAATCGAGGCCGGTCTGGTTTTCGCGGGCTGTGAGTTTGACGATCAGACGGACCCGTTTGAAGCGGGGATTGGCTTCACGGTTCCGCTCAGGCGCAAGAAAGACGATTTTGTCGGCAAAGAGGCTCTGGTCCGAAGGCAGTCGCATCCACAACGCGTGCTGGTCGGTCTGGAGGTATCCGGGAATGAACCGGCCGCCGCCGGCGACGACGTCTACGACGGGCGGGGCCGCGTGGGTGTGATTACCAGCGGTACCCGTTCACCCGTCCTGGGCAGGAATATCGCGCTTTGCCGTATCGCGACGGGGTACTCCGCGATCGGCGTGGAGGTCGAGGTGGGAAGGCTGGACGGCCATCAGAAGCGCATTCCCGCGCGGGTCGTGCGGTTTCCGTTTTACGATCCCGACAAAACGCGGCCTCGTTCCTGACAATAGGGTAAGCCAGGCAATGCTTTTCCCGCCGACGCCGTGTTCACGATGGCGCCCTGCAGTTTCGCGGCGGACGGCGCTCTCATTGTGAGGGTATTGGAATGGCCTTCGACCCGATGGAGCAACGTCGGATTATGGGTTGTTTTGCAACCGGCGTAACCGTTGTCACCACGGTCGCAGGCGGCCTGTACCGGGGAATGACGGCCAATGCCGTGACCTCGCTTTCGCTCGATCCCCCGCTGGTCATGGTGTCCGTTGACAAAGGGGCGCAGATGCACGCCCATCTGACGGAAAGCCGGCATTTCGCATTGAATATCCTGAGCGAGGATCAGGAAGCGATTTCAACGCAGTTTGCCAGACCGGGTCCCAAGGACTTTTCGAACGTGCACACAACGACGTTCCGGACGGGTGCGCCCGTCCTCACGGACGCTTTGGGCTACGTGGAATGTCTGGTGGCCGACGTGCTGCGGGCCGGCGATCACGATATTTTCGTCGGTGAGATTGTAGCGGGCGATGCCGGATCAGGTCGTCCGCTCCTGTTTTACCAGGGAAAGTACCGCCGGATGTCGGACGGGACGCATTCTCAGGTCTGATGAAAACCTTTCGCGGGCGTCGCATGCTTCAGGTTCAATCGGAGGGTAGAAATGGACAACGAACTCAGTGCATTGACCGTCGTGTTTACGGAATTCTATTACTGGATATGCATCGTGCTCATGTTCCTCATCCACGTCGGCTTCTGTCTGTACGAAGTCGGCGTGTCCAGAAGGAAGAATATGATGCACACCCTCATGAAGAACGCGATGTTGATTCCCCTGGTCACCATTACGTTTTATTTTTTCGGGTGGTGGATCTATTTCGCCGTTCAGAACGGACCCGGGATCACGGGCGGGCTGATCGAAGCCGCCTGGGCGACGCCCTGGAATGAGTTGATGGGGACACATATGGGAGGTAAGCCGCACGGCGGAGGGCTGACCGGGGACGATACGGCGCTCTGGGCGCGGCTGAACGGCGTGTTCTGGGCGGCGTTCCTGCTGTTTTCATGGACGGCGGGATCGATTCTTTCGGGTGCGGTGATCGAACGCATCCGGTCCGGCGCATTCTGGATCTTCGCGGTGCTGGTGGGTTCGGTTACCTGGGTGATCGACGCGGCGTGGGGCTGGTCCGCCGACGGCTGGATGGTTCAGGTACTCGGGTATCACGACGCATATGCCTCGGGCGTGATCCACGCGATCAGCGGCGGGTCCGCGCTGGCGATCCTCTATCACCTGGGGCCGCGAATCGGCAGATTCAGGTCCGACGGTTCTCCCAGGAACTTCCCGCCTCAAAACACCTGGCTGGTGATCATCGGTCTCTTCCTGATCTATACGGGGTTCTGGGGCTTCTACGCCGCCTGCAACGTGCCCATCATGGACGTGGATCCCGCCGGCGACCGGGCGTTCTTTTCCGCCACCACGATTTACCTGACGCCGACGACGCTCAGCGCCATCACGTTCAATTTTCTGATGTCGCTCGCCGGCGGTCTGATCATGGGCTATTTCGTATCCAAAGGCGATCCGTACTGGACCTTTTCCGGCGGATTGGCCGGTATTATCACGGCATCGGCCGGCAACGACCTGTATCATCCGATGCAGGCGCTCCTCATCGGCGCATTCGGCACGTTCTGTATGTACAAGTTGCACAATTGGGTCGAGAAGCGGTTCGGGATCGACGATGCGGTGGGCGCCGTGGCGGTACATGGGTATGCCGGGGTCATCGGGGTGATTGTCGCGGGATTCGTGCTCTGGGGGTATCCCGCCGCCAATCCCGAGTACGCTCCGATTACGCCTTGGGGACAGACCCTCGGCGCCGTAATTATGTTCTTTGTCCTGGGCTTTCTGCCCTGCTACGTCGTGGGCGCGGTCCTCAAGAAACTCGGCGTTCTGCGCATACCGGGTCGAATCGAACTTGCGGGCCTGGATCACGTGACCATTCAGAACGAGACGGCGGATTCGGACGAACTCGTTCAGGCGGAAATCGACGAAGCGCAGGCGCGCGGCTAGAAAGGATCTATGCGCGAGCACGACGGTTTGCCGGACATCGAGATCGCAAGGCGGGCGCGTCTGCGCCATATCGGCGAGGTCGCGCAGACACTTGGCGTGCCGGAAGGCCAGCTGGAGGTCTACGGCCGGTACAAGGCCAAGGTCTCGATGGAATTCTACGACAGCCTTGCCGGAAACACCACCGGCAAGCTGGTACTGGTCTCGGCGATCAATCCCACGCCTTCCGGTGAGGGCAAGACGACCACAACCGTGGGCCTGGGCGATGCCCTGAACCGGCTGGGAAAGCGCACGGCCGTCTGTCTCAGGGAGCCTTCATTGGGTCCCTGTTTCGGGATGAAGGGCGGAGCCGCCGGCGGCGGGATGTCCCAGGTTGCGCCGATGGAGGACATCAACCTGCACTTTACGGGCGACATCCATGCCATCGGCGTAGCCCACAATCTGCTTTCCGCCGCGATCGACAACCACATTCATCACCGGAACCGGCTGGCGATAGATCCCCGGCGTGTCCTCTGGAAGCGCGTGATGGACATGAACGACCGCGCGCTTCGTGAAATCGTCGTCGGTCTGGGAGGTACGGGGAACTCCTATCCACGTGAATCCGGATTTGAAATCACGGTCGCGTCCGAAGTGATGGCGATCTTCTGCCTGTCGGAGTCGCTTGACGAACTCCGGGAGCGGCTGGGTCGGATCGTCGTGGCGTATACGCGGTCCAACGAACCGGTCACGGCGGCCGACCTCGACGTGCACGGGGCGATGGCCGTGTTATTGAGAGATGCGCTAAAGCCGAATCTGGTGCAGACCCTGGAGAACAATCCGGCCATCGTTCACGGCGGTCCGTTCGCCAATATCGCGCATGGATGCAATTCGGTGATCGCAACCAAGCTGGCCATGCGTCTGTCCGAATATACAGTAACCGAAGCCGGATTCGGCGCGGACCTGGGTGCGGAGAAGTTCCTGAATATCAAATGCCGGCAGGCCGGTATCCGCCCGGACGTCGTCGTGCTCGTTGCGACCGTCCGGGGACTGAAATACCATGGCGGGAAGCCGCTCAGGCGGCTGGCGGGCGCCGACCCGGCCGCACTGGAAAAAGGTCTCGTCAATCTGAGGAAGCATATCGAAAACATCCGGCGATTCGGCCTGCCCGCCGTTGTGGCCGTGAACCGGTTTCTTGCCGACACGTCCGATGAGATCGCTCTGATACAGGACGGGTGCGCCGACCTGGATCTGCCGGTCGTTCCATCGGAACACTGGGCGAAGGGGGGGGCCGGCGCGGAGGCGCTGGCGCGAAGGGTTGTCGAAGCCGCGGAAACGGCGTCCTGCGACTTCAAGCTTCTCTATCCCGATAATCTGCGGTTGTGGGACAAGGCCAGGATCGTCGCCCGGGAAGTCTACGGCGCCGACGATATCATGGGGGACAAACGGCTGAGGGCCAGGTTCGCAAAGCTAGAGGAAGCCGGGCACGGGAGGCTTCCGGTTTGTATGGCCAAGACGCAGTATTCGCTATCGACCGATCCGGGATTGAAGGGCAGACCGAGGGGTTTCGACGTGCCGATCCGCGACGTGAGGGTGTCCGCCGGGGCCGGCTTTGTGGTCGTGTATACCGGAGACGTCATGACGATGCCCGGGCTTCCGCGCAAGCCTTCCGCCGAAGCCATCGATTACGATGAAGCCGGACTCACGGTCGGTCTGTTCTGAAGGCGGAACCCGTATCGATGTCAGCCACGGACATTTCGTCTCTTCGTTTCTCGTCTCTTCGTAGTCTCGTAGTCTCGCAGTCTCGTCGTTTCGTATTCTCGTAGTCTCGCACTTTTTGGATTTTCGT
>JAPPNU010000008.1:155626-184467 GCA_028873695.1 Gemmatimonadota bacterium
TCTCGTAGTCTCGCACTTTTTGGATTTTCGTAGTTTCGTCTATTCGTAGTTTCGTGCCTTTTCATACTCTCGCAGTCTCGTCGTTTCGTATTCTCGTAGTCTCGCACTTTTTGGATTTTCGTAGTTTCGTCTATTCGTAGTTTCGTACCTTTTCGTACTCTCGTCTTCTTGTTTATTCGCGTTTATTCGGGTTATTCGTAGTTTGGTTTTCGGTTCCTGTTTTTTTGTCGTATCGTAGTTTCGCCTTTTTCGCCTTTCGTTTATTCGTATTCTCGTAGTCTCGCAGTTTCGCAGTTTCGCAGTTTCGGCCTTTCGTATACTCGTAGTCTCGTATTCTCGCTTCTTCACGTGTTTGCAGTTTCTGGTTTGTTTCAAAGGAGGGCGCAGATGAGAACGGGTTTGATCGAAACGTGGGTGGGGAATCCGGTCGACGTGGGTCCGATGTATCCCTTTGTCGGGTCCGAGGTTCCTCTCTTTGTGGTTTGCGTTGTCCTGTGGATTGCGTACACGATCTGGCAGATCAAACACGAGAATGCAACTTATGCCGACGAGATGGATCAACTGGCCGAGGCGGGTTCGCTCGTGTCGGCGATAGAACGTGAGGGCAGGAATTCCTAAGGGGGAGAACCGACGATGACGCTGGACCAGGTTAAAGAATTCGTAGCCGCGAATGGAATCGACTTCTTTCTGTGTTCGTTCGTGGAGATGAGCGGGATGCCGAAGGCGAAGGTGGTGCCCGTGTCCCACCTCGACGACATGGCTTCGGAAGGCGCCGGGTTCGCAGGGTTCGCGGCAGGCAATATGGGGCAGGGCCCGCACGATTCGGATATGATGAACATACCGGACTTCAACTCGATGACCGTCTTGCCGTGGCGCAAGAATACGGCCTGGGTTGCGGGCAACATCCAGGTCGAGGGGGAGCCCTTCGGATATTGCCCGCGGACGATCCTGCAGCGGCAGCTTGCGAAAGCGGAAGCAAAGGGATATCGCCTGAATCTGGGCGTGGAAGCGGAATTCATTCTCCTGAAGAAAGACGAACAGGGGAATTATGCGCTGGCCGATCCGATGGATACGCTGGAGAAGCCATGTTACGATCTCGTTACCCTGCATCGCAACCTGGATGTGATGACCACGTTGATCGGGTATATGCAGGAACTGGGTTGGGAACCCTATGCCAACGACCACGAAGACGCCAATTGCCAGTTCGAGATCAACTGGACGTATTCCGACGCACTGACGACCGCGGATCGGCAGACGTTCTTCCGATGGATGGTGAAGGTGAACGCGGAGCGGCTCGGTTACCACGCAACCTTCATGCCGAAGCCGTTTTCTCATCTCACGGGAAGCGGCGCGCACTACCACATGAGCCTGTGGGACCCGGAGAACAGGACCAACCTCTTCCTGGACGAGGGGGATGAAAACGGTCTGTCGAAGGAGGCTTACTGGTTCATGGCGGGCATCCTGAACCACGCGAAGGCGATTTCCGCCGTGTCCGCGCCCCTGGTGAACAGCTACAAACGCCTGACGAGGGGCGCTCCCCGTTCGGGCGCGTCCTGGGCGCCGATCTGCATCACCTACGGCGGATCCAACCGGACCCAGATGATTCGGATTCCGGACGCGGGGCGGATCGAGAACCGGGCGATCGACGGGGCCGCAAATCCATACCTGACGACCGCGGCCATGCTGGCCGCCGGGCTGGACGGCATCGAAAACCGCATGGATCCGGGCGAACGCAACGAGGGCAATCTCTATGAGGTGCCCGAAAGCGAATTGAGCGAACGGGGCATCGACCTGCTCCCGGGTACCCTGTCAGAGGCGGCCGATCACTTGGCGTCCGACGACGTGCTCCGGGAAGCGCTCGGTACGGAATATGCGGACTATTACGTTCAGGTGAAACGCGAAGAGTGGGCGGAGTACCATCTGCACGTCGACCAGTGGGAGCGCGAGCGCTATCTGCCGGTATATTAGTGAGTAACGTTGGGAATCGACGATATCCGCACCGCCGCGTGGTCAACAGAAAAGGGCTGCCCTACAGATGCAACGTCGGTGCGGAGCCCGGAGAATTCAATTCCTGGATGTTTGATCGTGTAGGGGCGTCCCTTGTGGGCGCCCGGCCGGTGGCAACCGTGCGGCTTTGCGAATCTGATGGGATATAGGTCTATGGAGAACGAAGCCAGGCGGCCGGTCAGGGAGGCGCCGCGAGGCATTGGGGGCCTGCTGCGCAATATCGGACCGGGCGTGGTCGTGTCGGGCTCGGTGGTCGGGTCCGGCGAGTTGCTGGTGACCACGCGCATGGGGGCGGAGGTGGGCTTCGTCTTCCTATGGGGCGTGATCCTGGCCTGCCTGGTCAAGTTCTTCATCCAGCTCGAACTCGGGCGCCAGTGTGTTTTGCACAACAGTACCACGATACAGGTGCTGGACCGCGTGCCCGGCCTGCGTCTGGCAAAGGCTTCCTGGGCGGCCTGGCTGTGCGTGCTGGGCTATTTTTCCGTGATGATCGCCGTCATCGGCATACTGGGCTCCGTGGCGGGACTGATGGTAACCCTCTTTCCCGGCGTCCCGTACAATGTCTGGGCCATACTGGTTTTCGCGGCAATTTCGATACTGTTGTACCGGGGCCTCTACGCCGACCTGGAACGGATGATCACGATCCTGGTCGCGGGTTTCAGCCTCGTGGTCATCGGATCCGTGGTTGCGATGCAGGCCACGCCCTACGCCGTGGGCGGCGCCGAGGTATTATCGGGATTTCGCTTCGCATTGCCCGCGGACGGGACATTCGTCGCCATGGCCGTGATGGGGTCCGTGGGCGCCACGGCGGTGGAGCTGTTCATGTATCCGTACTGGGTACGGGAGAAGGGGTATCCGGATTTCGTAGGACCGCGGGCGGATACGTCGGAGTGGCGCGCGCGCTATCGGGGCTGGATGCGGGTGCTGAAAGCCGATGCGCTGGTCTGCACCGGGATCGCATTGGTGATCACCTGCGCCTACTATCTGCTGGGCGCCTCCATCCTGAAGAAGCTGAACGTGGTCCCGCAGGGCATGGAGGTCGTGGAGCAGGTTTCGCTTATCTTTACGCAGAGCATCGGGCCATGGACCAAGAACGTGTTCATGTTCGGCGCTTTCTGCACGCTGTTTTCCACGCTGCTCGTGTTCACGGCCAGTTCCGGACGCATCAGCGTGGATTTTCTGAGGCAGACGGGCGTCGCCGGCCTCGATCGCAAAGCGGTGCGCCTCCGGCTGCTGCGGGCGCTGCAGATCGGCTTTCCGTTTCTGTGGCTTTGCGTGACCGTTGCAACCCCCGATACCCCGCTGGCACTGGTACTCATCGGAGCCAATGCGAACAATCTGCTGCTGATTCCAATGGCGTACGGGGTGGTACACCTGGCGATGCGGGCCGGGGACGCGGAAAGAATGTCCGTATGGACGGAACTTGCATTGCTCTTGACGGTCTGGGCGATCGTCAACTTTACCGCGGTTAATCTCTATTTGAACTGGACGAGTTAAGTACCAGGACAGAAGCGAAGATTCTCAACGGCGGCCGAAAACGGCCGCCTTTATCATTGAATTGCCAATTCGCGGTCCCTGATCACCCGGCCACGATCACGGTGTAGGGGCGTCCCTTGTGGGCGCCCGCACTGCACCCCTATCCGCATCTCGGAACGGCCGGGTGAGAGGTCAATCATCCGAGTCACTCCGACGTCTCAACCCAGATGGGCGTGCTCCATCCCTTCGCGCCCATGGCGTGGGCGACGTTGGCAGGATATTGGGGGATGGGTTCCGGCGACAGGACCTCGAGATGGTAGTAGTGCTTTCCGGGGCGGTACCGGCGCAACTGGAATTCCTTACGCTCTCCCCGCGTCCGCCCGGTGAACCTCTCGTCGTGCATGAGCCGCCCGTCCCGGTGGACGCGCAGGATATATTCCCGGCCCGCCTCGCCCACGACGCGCCACTTCAGCACCGGGTCGTCCCTGACGAGCAGCGAACTGCCCATCATCCGATCGTTGATCGTGAATTCGATCAGGATTTTCTGGCCGGCCGTTGCGTAACAGCGCCTGGCCCTGATTGCGTCCAGGATTGCGGCTCGGTCAAGGCTTTCCGCCCAGATGCCTGTTAGCGCGCCGCTCAGTCCGGGGTTTCGGTGGTGGCTGTCGCCGCTGCCGGTGAAGGCGAATTTGTGACCCGCGTCCAGGTATTTGTAGTAGATGTCGTACAGGTCGATGTTGATCATCCAGCCGGCGCATACGTCGACGCCCCACTCGACCTCCGTGTCGTAGAGGTTCCACTTCCCGTTGTGGGGATGGGGGAGCGGCAGGTAGCCCTTTTCTTTAAACCAGTCGAGGCACTCACGGGTGTCCTTGTGGGTATGCCGCTCGCCCTTCGAGTGGGCTTCCTTGTACTTGAAGTGGAGCAGGTCCATTTCCATTTCGTCGTCGTCCGACATCACGGACCGGTGGTCCCGCCCGGAGTCGATCCGGTCGGTGATCGTCATCTCGTAGCCGGGAAACATGGCGAAGCGTCCGGGTTCATTCAGGACCATGGCGTTGCCCTTGACGTAATCCCACTCGTAGTCCTTCAGGTGCCTCACGTTCCGGCGGGTCGGCAGGTTCCAGAAACTGTCGTTATCGGAGACGGTCAGTCCGTCGATCTGCGCCTTGTCCCGCGCGTAATGGCCCAGTTCATCGGGCTCACCCTCCACTTCTATGGATGCCGCCGAGTGGCAGTGCAGGTCCACCCAGACGAGCTGGTATCTGCCGCTTTCCCCACCCGGCAACTCGTTGCGGGGCCGGTCCGCCTTCCGCCGCTTTTCGAAAGGCAGACGGACTTCCTTCCATTCGGCCAGGTCGACGCGGCGGTATTCAGGGGGCACGGCAGGGAGATCGGCGGTGAGGCGCGCGCTTTCCAGGTACCGCTCATCGGTAATCATGTCTTGAGACATGAGGAGGATCCTTGTACCGACCGTGACGTTATGGGGAAGCTCGTAGAAGACGTTTCCTTCCGCCACGCAGAGGGGTTGCGACCAGTCGCCGTTCCTGCAGTAATGGCCGAAGAGGCGGCCTGTTGATGTAAGCGTTCCCTGCTCACTGTCGGCCTTGACCTCGTAGAAGAGCCAGACGCCGCCGGCTTCTGCGGCCTTGAGGGCGGGGAAGAGCCGCCTTCCCATGTGCCCCAGATTGGGCGGTTTGGGGAATTCCGTCAAGAGTCCGTAGTGCAGCGGCGCAATGTCCGCTCCACCGTGGAGGCCCGCCAGCGGTTCCCACGCCCCGCCGTCCAGCCGGGCGCCGCGCAGGGAGTACTTCTGCTGGAGCGTGCTGCGACGATACATGACGTCCACGCCGCGCACCCACACCGCCCAGAGCGCCCCGCCTGCGTCCCTGCAGAGGCTTGTCCTGTTTTCCCATCCCTCGTCGCAACTGATTCTCGCCGCTTTCAGGGGGCCCGCCGGACCCACGGCACAGCCATAGACGTCGTAGGCGCGATCGACGTAGCTGTCCCAGACGATATAGACGCTTTCCGATCCCCATTCGACCATCCTGGGCCGATAGTTGTACCGACTCCCGCTTCCGGCTGTATAAGTTGTGGTCTTGCCATCATTGAGAATCTTCAGGATCCGGATGCGGCTCTCTCCCATTTCGGACTGGGCCCAGCAGATCCAGAGGACGCCGCTTTCGTCGATGAGGGCCTGGGGTTCCCAGACCTTTGCCGAAGCAGGCAGGACGTACAACTCCCGGGAGGAACTGAACCCATTCCCGTCACTTCCGCGGGTCAGGAACGCGTACCGGCGGCCGGTCTTTTCCAGCCAGACGAATACGGCCTCGTCGCCGTTCGGGATGCAGATCGGGCGCGTCTGCATGGTGTTGTTGGGCGAGAGCGCCTCGATAGCGCAGGAGGTTTCCCCGACAAACTTCCGGACGAATGCCCTCGAACCCGCGGCGCCGTATGCCGCCCAGGCCGTCCAGCAGGTTTTGCCGTCCTGGAGGGTGCACAGGTTGGGTTCGTAACTGTCTTTCGAATAGACGCCTTCTGTGACGGCAATGCTCACGGTAACGGTTTCCTTTGCTGAGTCGCAATCGGAAAGGTCCGGAGGGTTCGGCGTCGATGGGCAGGACTGCCATGCTGCCGTTCGGTATGCTACCCTGACTTCCAGGGCTTTCCCGATTCCGTCAATTCCTCGCGGGTCGTGGCCTCCGGCCCGAACCGGATATGGCGGAAGGCGAACGGGATGTGGCGTCGGCCGAACAGGGCGTGGGTCAGCCCCCAATGGCACAACGTGAAGACGGTCGCTGCGGCCAGGCCGATGAGGATTGTGTTCCGGATCCAACCGGCGTAGGCGCCTGCTTGCGGCACCGCGGGACCGTATGCGGGGTCGGCAAGCGCTATGGAAGCGGCCAGCACGGTGCAGACGATGGCGTTGAACGTAATCAGTCCCTCGGTGACCAGTCGCCGTGGACTGAACTCGACAATCTTCAGAG
Source organism: Gemmatimonadota bacterium (assembly GCA_028873695.1). Classification (GTDB taxonomy): domain Bacteria; phylum Latescibacterota; class UBA2968; order UBA2968; genus JAAXHE01. The sequence goes on from JAPPNU010000008.1 coordinate 162,097, forward strand.
CGAAATTGAAATTGACGACCCACCACAGAAAGACCAGGTAGAGAAGCTGGCCCTTGCCCAGCCAGGTCTCCGGAATGAACGCAAGGGGCAGCGAGCGGTGCATTTGCATCAGCCAGAAAACGGTGATGCCGATCGCGATGTAGGTCAGTTCAAGCCACCCGATCCAGCCCCTGGACCGCACAAACCAGCCCGCTACGGGAAGTCCGTAGGGTCTCTCCGGCAGGCAGTCCACTTTTTCGACCCAGTTTCCGGATGCTTTTCTGTGGTTCAGGTACGTCAGGCCGATCAGAACGAATCCCGTCGCGAACGTACCCGTCCACGCCGGCATGGGTATTGCATTGGAATCAGAGGGCGCGAGGACCGAGAGCAGACCCATCGAGACGGCGATGGCAATGCCGTGGAAGAGGCCCTGGGTCTGTTCCATGACACTGTGCCAGTTGGTCTGCAATCCGGAACGGATATTCAGCAGTTTCAGGAACTGACCCAGACTGAAGCCGATTCCTCCGATAAAACCCGTGACCAGCGAGGCAAGCGCGAGTCCGTACAGGTCGTAACGCCAGCAGAAGATCAGCAACCCCGCGGCAAGGCCAAGACATCCGGCCCAGTTATCTCCCCGGGGGGGCGTCATGCGAAGCTTGAGCAGGACGACGAGCGTCAGAAACGATGCGAACCACCCGATCGTCAGGTGAAGCACCAGAGAGGTGGCGATATCGAAGCCACCGCGAACGGCAGCGACGATCAACCCTGCGGACATCGCCACGAGGGTCGCCAGCCAGTCGGTATCGTACCAGGAGAGACTGGCTCTGCCGGACTTTCCGGCGCCGGAAAATAACAGGTCGATCAGTACTGACTGAAGCGCCCATCCCGAGAAGATCACGGCCAGCGGCACAAAGAAAATCGCAAGCCGGTCTCCGGTGAGAAAAGCAGGCAGCGCAGTTCCGGCGCCACCCATGAACGCCCATAGAAAGCCGATGACGAACAGGTTGGCGAATCCGTAAAGCACAGAGGGCGGGTGCCCCGAGTGCGTGTAGCCGACCACGCCCATATATGACATGCTTCCGCCGAAGGACCAGCCGAGCGCGCCGAACATGGCGAAGTAGTGAACGTGCGCCAGCCAGTCCGGACGCCCTGAAACCAGCACCGCGGCGATCGCCGCCAGTGCGCCGGGAATGGCCGCACCGTATTCGTGGCCGAAGTTGCCGCGGATGCCCCATCCCACCGAAAGAGAAAGCCCGCAGAAGGCCACAAGCTGCCACGTTATGCCCGTTATTTCCATTATCGGGTCCATTTTATGACTCTCCTCGGCCGACGTCGATCACGAGGTTGCCGTAGTCGTCGACGTTGACCGTACACCCGGGGGGAACAAACGTTGTGGAGTCGATTTCCTCCACGATGGCGGGGCCCGGGAAGCAGTTGTTCGCCTGCAGGCGATACCGGTCGTAGATCGCCGTGGGCGCCCGTCCCGCGGATTCCGGCAGGCGGACGTCGCGTTCCGCCTTCAGGGCGGCCTGGGCGGATGGTCCGCCATCGGGGACCTGCCGCCGGCTCGGTCGGGGAACGGCGCCCACGGCGGAGAGACGGACGTTGACGATTTCCGTGGGCTCATCCCGCGTCGCGAATCCGTACTGGCGCCGGTGTGCGGTGAAAAAAGCGGCGTTCAATTTCCCGGGAAGGTCGCACGACAGACGGCCCACCGGTACTCGAAGTTCGTAGGACTGGCCCGTATATCGCATGTCCGCTTCCCGGACGAACCGCATATCGGAGTGGGAGACGCCCTCGCTCAATAACAGGCGGGTCGCGTTCTCCTGGAATTCGCTATAGATATCCGAAAGCCCGGGCAGGTCCAGTTCGTCCGTTTTTGAAATGCAGGTCCGGACGTTGTCGTGACGCAGGTCGGTAACGAGCAGTCCCAATGCCGTGGTCACGCCGGGACTGGGCGGTACGAGCACGGTACCGATATGCAGCGCCTTTGCCAGCGCGACGGCATGGAGGGGACCGGCGCCCCCGAATGCGACGAGCACGAACGCGCGGGGGTCCACGCCCTTTTGAACCGATACGAGTTGAAGGATGCCCGTCATGTTGGCGTTGGCGATTTCAATCAGGCCGGCGGCCGCTTCTTCTATGGCCATATTCAGGGGCCCTGCGATGCGCCGTTCGATTGCCTGCTTCGCAAGAGACTTGTGAAGGCGGAGTTCGCCGCCCAGGAAATAGGCGGGATTGAGGCGGTCGAGTACCAGGTTCGCGTCCGTGAGGGTGGGTTCCGTACCACCGATCCCGTAACACGCGGGTCCGGGTGCGGCGCCTGCGGACTGCGGGCCGACGGCAAGCGCACCCCCCGGGTCCACGTGGCCGATGCTTCCGCCGCCGGAACCGATCTCAACCAGGTCGATGACGGGCGTCTTGACCGGATATCCCTGACCTTTGTCTCGCGTGGTTGTCGCGACGGCGGCATCGCCAACTTCGAATTCAGAGGCAAGCCGCGGCCGGCCGTCTTCGATGAGGGCGGCCTTCGCTGTGGTGCCCCCGATGTCCAGCGCGATCAGGTTGTCGAATCCTGCGAGTTGGCCGGTGTACGACGCGGCGATGACACCGGCCGCCGGGCCGGACTCGATGAGCTGCACAGGCTGCTGCCTGGCGGTGCCCGAGGCGATAATGCCGCCGCCGGAGGTCATCAGGAACAGGCCGGAGCCGGGATTCACCTTCCCGAGCCGGTCCTCGAGCCGTTCCACGTACGCGCCCACCGCGGGAAGCAGCGCGGCATTGACGGCGGTTGTGCTGGCGCGGGTATATTCGCGGTACTCGGGGCAGACGTCGGAGGAGATGCAGACGGGAAGATCGGGACAGGCCTCACGGACGATCTCGGCGGCTCGCCGCTCGTGGGTCGGATCCGCGTAGGCGTGCAGGAAGCAGACGAGAATCGCTTCAACCCCGTCATCCGCCAATTGACGCGCGGCAAGGTGTACGGCGGTTTCGTCCAGAGAAACAAGCACTGTGCCCAGGGCGTCGATGCGTTCGGGTACGCCGATGCAGAGGTGCCGCGGCACAAGCGGCGGCGGTTTTTCGTAGTTCAGGTCGTAAAGGTTGGGGCGTATCTGCCAGGCGATTTCAAAGAGATCGCTGAAGCCGTCGGAGGCGATGAGACCGATGCGCGCGCCTTTTTGCTGGATGATCGTGTTGGTTGCCACGGTGGTGCCGTGAACCACAAGGCGCACCTGATCGGACGCCAGGCCCCGGTCGGCCATGCCACGCGTATAGGCCTCCATGAAGGCCCGCGAAGGATCGTCCGGCGTGGAGGAAACTTTGACGGGACGAAAATCGCCGGTTGTTTCGTCCATCACCACGGCATCGGTGAACGTGCCGCCAATGTCGATTCCGACGCGGTAGGATTTGCTCATCGAACCGCACTCCCCTGGAGGCGTTGACGCAGAATCCCGGTTGCCTCGTGGTCCACGGTCCAGTGCTTTGAATCGTAACCCACTCCGTAGGTCTCGCGGGCGGTTCGAGGGGTTATCTTTCTGTCGCGGACGTCCCTGACGACGGCATCCGGGTCGCGTTCGTGCGGGTGGCCGTAGCCTCCGCCGCCCGGCGTCTGAACGCTCACGCGGCCACCCCGGGGAACCGTGATGCTGGTCTTTGACGGCAACGCTTCAGCCGCGCCCTCGGGGTCCCGGATGAACCGGGCCGCCCGGCCCTTCCCGCCGCCGTCGAGCCCCCATGGAGGAAACCGCGTGCCGTCGGAGAGGACGGTGAAGGTGGTATCGCAGTCCGGAAATTCAAAGTCCCTCCTGATGCCCAGGCCGCCGCGAAACCGACCGGCGCCACCGCTGTCGGTGATGAGGCCGTAGCTCGCGAAGCGGATGGGATAGTTGATTTCCACCTCCTCGACCGGCGCATTTTCGGTGTTGTGGATCGTCGTCTGAATGGCGTCGGGGCCGTCGCTGGCGGGGCGGGCGCCGTTGCCGCCGCCAACGGTTTCCATGTAGCAGTAATAGGCCTTCTTTCGCGGGTCGTTACCGGCAAACCCCAGGTTGCAGATGATGCCCTTGCCGCAGGCGGGAATTCTCTCCGGCAATACCTCGTGCAAGGCGGTGAGGGTCAGTTCGGCAGTCAGTTGCGCCAGTTCCCACGCGCCGACGACGGCCGCAGGCCACGTGGCCGTGAGCACGGTATTGTCGGGCCCGACGACCTCCAGGCAGCGGTAAAGGCCGTCGTTGACCAGGATGCGCGGATCGATCAGGCTCTTGATGACCACGGCGATGGCCGCCAGGGTATTGGAACGGGTGGCGTTCAACGGGCCGGTCTGCTGCGGCGCGGATCCAGTGACGTCCAGTGCGGCGCTTCCGTCGCGAATTCGGACCGTGACGGCAATCCTGACCGGTTCGTCGTCGAATCCGTTGCCGTCGCGAAAACCTTGGGCCCTGTAAACGCCATCCGGCAGTGCGGCGATCTCCCGCCGCGCCCACCGTTCCGTGTAGTCCAGCAGTTCATCGAAGAAGGCCTCGACCTGGCCGATTTCGTAACGGTCGATCAGTTCGGCGATGCGTCGCGCGCCCACAAGGTTTGCGCCCATCTGGGCGCGCAGGTCGCCTCCGGTCTCATGGGGCGCGCGCACGTTCTGCAGAATGAGGCCCAGTACGTTTTCGTCGATTTCACCCCGCCGCATGATTCTTGTCGGGGGTATGATGATGCCTTCCTGGTAGATTTCACGGTTGACGCCCAGGCTGCACGGCGTGCTGCCTCCCACGTCAACGTGGTGGGCCATGTTGGCGAGGTACCCGAGCCGGGTCTTTCCGGCGTCGACCGGCGCAATCAGGGCGATGTCGTTGAGATGGCTGCTTCCGCGATGCGGATCGTTCAGGATGAGGCCGTCGCCGGGCGCGAGGTTTTCTGCGCCGTATTCCCGCAAGGCGTTCGGGATCGCGGTTTTCATGGACGAGAGATGCGGCGGCTGCGAAAAGGACTGCCCGACAACCCGGAATGAAGCGTCGAAGAAGGCGCAGGAAAAGTCCGCCCGGGTCTTGATGTTGGTGGAGTACGCCGTGCGGCGTATGGTATACGCCATCTCTTCCGTGGCGTTGAGCAGCGCGTTCTTCATCACCTCGAAAGTGATGGGGTCCATGGTCAGGTGAGTTGACTGATCCGGCATGCCGTATCTCCGTGGCTCGCCTTCCGGTGAGGGAAACGGGGGAGATTATCGAGACGTGTTATTCGTTCTGAACCGAAGGCGAGGTCGGAGGTTTATCCTCGCAATCGCTCCGTGAAATTCCGTTTTCCCGATGGCCGATCTTGCGCCGGCTTCCTGTCACCCTTCAGGTGCGGAGGGTTAGCGTTGCCAGCGGCCCGAACCGAAGATGCGGAATCGATCCACGCCCGGGTGCAGGGCGGAAAAGGCAATTTCATCACCGGCGGACAGGTGTTCCGCCGCGTCGATGCGCAGGGCGTACCGGGTTCGGATGCGCGCGCCTCGCTCGTCCAGAATGTCTTCCGAGACCAGGTCGTTCAGAGGTTGCATGAAAACAAGGCGTCGATCCCGTCCCGCTTGGTAGATATTCAGGTTGTCTTCCTTGCCCTGGACAACCGGCGGCGGCTCGACCCACGCGCGGTCTTTCTCGACCGCGGTGACAAGCAGATAGCCCACGGCAAGGTGCGGATAACCGTCCAGGCGCAGAATACAGGCTCCGTCGGAATTTCTCAGGGCGGATTGGATGGTGTATGCGGAGGCGCGTTTGCGATGGCGTATGGTGATGGTCTTTCCCGCGAGTGCGCCGGGGTCCGCAATGTCGGCTTCCGGCTGGATCGTCAGGGATTTTTCGACGTCGTCGAATCCGGTAAGCAGCCCTTCAACAGTGGGCGGGGGTTGGATCCGGCGGCCGCCGGCTTCGGCGAAAGTACCACCGATGATCGCAAGCGCGCGGAGGCCGTGCGCATCGAATGACGCATAGGCGAGTTCGCCGTCGCTGTGCAATTCGGCGCCGTCACCGGAGATTTCACAGGGCGCGCCGGAGGTGTTGCTGAGGATCAGATCCGTACCCCGGCCGTGCGTCACTTGAACACCTTCGGCTTCAGGATTCTCACAGGACAAGCGGCTGGCCCGTTCGATGAACGGGCTGTTGCGGTAGGGTTCGTGGACGGCCAGGAACGTGTTCGGGAAGTTACGGTTCCGGCGGCGGACGGTGACCAGCTTCATCTGCTCGCCCAGGTCGCGGTTGTCAAGCCAGCGCTGTGCGGGGCCGGTTCCCGCGATGATCTCGGATCCGGGTGCGTCGAGCATGTGAAGTTTCAGGAAAGCTTCCGTGTCAATCTCCGGAGAGCCGTCCGGGTGGGGGTATTCGGCAACGTTTCCCCAGGTTGCCGTCCACGGTCCGTCGCTGTAACCGGCGCTGAGTCGCGTAACCCGCTGAGTGCCCCAACTGGCGCCGGCACGTGGGGTCCGGCGTGACGGCGTGAACGTGAATCCGCTGAAATCGTAGAGAGATTCCGCCGGGTCGGGCCGATCTATCAGGTCGACGCCTTCGGTGAAAAAAAGATGCCCATTGCCGTGGAACGTCCAGTCATGAGAGTGGCCGCCGCTCACGCGGAAGACGTCGACAACGTAGGCATCTTCGAGGTCACAGTCAATGAGGGCGACAGTGCGCTGGTAGCGACAGGCCCCGGGCACCTTGCCAAGTTCGTCCGCGTCCTCCTCGGCGGCATCGATCGCCTTGAACCCGGGCAGATCCACAAAGATCCGAAGGTCTCCCCGGAGGTTGTCCGTGCCCATCGGATCGCCGTCCCGGGTGCGGATGGCCACGGTGTTGTGGGCGGGAAAGGTCTTGATCCAATCCACCGTCATATAGTGAGTTGATCCCATGTAGCCGAGGTCGGTTGCCAGTTCGTGCCCGACGGCGAAGAACGTGAGGTTGAGAGGCGCCATGTGGTAATGACTGACACGCTCCGTGTAGTCGAGTGAGAGCGTGCGGGTACGGTCGCCCTCGCCGCTGCGCAGGATGGCCTTGCGGTTCTGGCCCAGCAGGTGGGACGGGAGGGGCATGGGGCGTTTGAGGGAGACGACGGTTTCGCCGTCAGGATCTATGTTCAGGTACTGGCGGTAGGCATCCGGAATGCCCCCGCCGAGGGTTTCAACCATTGCAAGTTGTTCTACCGGCATCGCAGCCCGGATGACACAGTCTTCCCAGGCGATGGGACGGCCGTCGGGGAAGCCGGTCTTCAGGAACTGACCCAGCCCGTGCTTGAAGACGGGCAGGGAGAGCAGATCGATCCCGCTACGGTCCGGATCGTAATACGGTGCGATTCTGTCAAACGCGCCTTGCTGGCCGTGGCAGGCGGCCATTACACTTGAAATACCCCAGCTGGTGTACGACGGAGAACCTTCCTTGCCCAACCCGTCGCCGGTGAAGAAGTTGTGCAGAAAGTAGAAAATGTCCCTGGCCACGTTTTCGATGATCCTGTCGTCGCCGACGATGCGCCCGAGTTGCAGCCTGGGCATCTGGGTGGAGGTGGAGAGGTTGTCCGCGCCGGTGACGAGCGCGTAGGGGTGCAGCGTATACTCCAGTATGCCGCGCTTGAGTATTCCCCCGGAGGCCTGCAATTTCAGCGAATCGCCTTTGACGGACGTCAGAATACGCAATGCGGCCGCCTTCAGGTCGGACTCGGCTTCGTCGAAGGATTGGGCAATCAGGCTGTAACCGACCATGAGATCCTGCGCCAAACTGGCTTTCCAGTTCCACACGCCAGGGTAAATTGAAGCGCCTTTGGTGCCGTAGCGGTCTCCCGGCGCGTTCAGCGGGCGTTTCGGGTCGCCCTCTATATGATCGAATGGGGCGTACAGACGGTAACCCGGGTAGGAATTCTCGGGAGTGGCGTTCTCGTAGAAATCGGCCAGACGTTCTTGCAGACCCGACTCGGAAATTTCCAGGAGTGCGGCAAGATAGGGGTCACCCAGGAAGGCTCTGGAAAGCGTAACGAGGAGGACCCGGGCCTTGCGCGCGTGTCGCCTTGCTGTCTGGTGGTCTGACTTGAGCCTCGCGGCATGGCAGGCTTCGCCCAGAAGATGCAGCACGTTGCCGGATAACGCCCGCAGAGCATTCATCCAGCAGAGGGCTTTGAAATAGAAGGCGTTGGTGGGTTCGACATAGCCGTGGGCTTCGCCGTCCCAGCGTTCCCAGGGGATGCAGTCGTGCGCCCTGCTCCAGGCCTCGTCATGGTCCCCGCGCCACACTTCGTTGGTGGGAAAGCAGCCGTCTCCGTCGTCAGGGTACCGGGGGTTGGGATAATAGGCGTACTGCCGGCCCTCTGTCCTGCAATACGGACAATGAAGCCGCCACGGGTCATCGAGGGACCAGTCGAAGGTGCTGTAGTAACGAACCCTGAACGGATGGATGGGACAGGCGCAGGTATAGATGCCGCGCGGCTCCCGGTGCCAGATGGTTTCCAGGAACCACGCATCGGGCTTTACGGACCACTTTTCCGCTGCGGCGAGAGACTCGTCCGCCCAGGCACGGGTCTCCTCGTCGCCGGCCGCGTACCGCCGACGGATCTCTTCAATGGAAAGGGGGCCGATCCAGATGTTGGGTCGATCGGGGAACGCGACAACCCGGTGGCCCTTGCCTTCCGGAAACGTCCTGGCTGCATTCACGGACAGTCGATCTCCAATCGAATTCAAAGACAACGAAGCACAAACACACGGAACTGTCCCCTGCCCAAAGGGCGAGGGGCTTCGACCGGCTGATATTGGCGCAGGGGTACGTGAAGGAGGACGCGTCGTACTCAGCCGGGCTTATCCGCAGCGATTTCCGAGAGGCGCTCGCCGTGATTCGCCACTTTCGAAAAGGCTGCGGCAACCTGGTCCACCCACGTCGGCCTGGGGTCAACGGGGGTGGACAGCCAGAAACTCGAATCATGAATGCGTTCGCTGATCGGCAGATCGCCGCGGGTATGGCGGATTCTGGTATCCGGTGGAAGGTCGCCCCACGGGCCGCCGAGATCGTCGAACGGGAAATCGTTGAAGAGCGGCTCCAGGTGCATCACGCCGTAGCCGAAGGGTGTTATGGCCGGCGCGGTGGCCACGCCTTCCGCCACGAGCGCTTTCAGAATGACGGATACCGGCGCGCCGATCTCCAGGGCATCGATGGTGCCGGTGTACAGCAGCAGTCCGCCCCGCACCGCCTCCGGGTACGTCTCCTGCGGGTATATGCCCGGCACGGGTTCCAATTGCGTGTCCAGCAGGCCGAACCAGGCGCGTCTTTTCTCGTTCAGTCCCGGCAGCCGTTCGAGCTGCGCCCGCGCCATTGCGACGCCCAGAGGATTCGCACGATACTTGATGCCCAGGCCCATGTTGCGGAGGTCCCGGAATCTGTCTGTGACAAACGCCTTTTCACATCTTCCGTAGTGTCCAAGGGCCAGCATGCGGTCGTAGAGGTCTTCGTCATCGGTCACGACCACGCCGGCTTCGATCCCGGTGACCGGCTTGCTCCCCTGTAGACTGAAGCAGCCGACGTGGCCGAGAGAGCCGACGGGCGCGCCGTTCCAGAGGGCGCCGTGGGCGTGCGAAGCATCTTCGATCAGCGTGATGTCCGTTCCGTCGACGAGTTCCCGGAATGCGTCCATGTGTACTGGGTTGCCGTATACGTGGGTGACGATGATCGCGCACGTGTTCTCCGTGATTCGGCTCTCGGCATCTTCGGGATCCGCACAGAAAGTAGCGGGATCCGCGTCGCAGAACACGGGCGTTGCGCCGCAATGCAGAATGGGCGTGATGCTGGCGTGCCACGTGACGGAGGGCACGACGATCTCCCTGCCGACCCGGGCCCCAGATGCGAAGACCGCCGAGTGCAGGGCCGCCGTCCCATTGCAGGTGGCAATGGCGAATCTGGAGCCGGTGAAAGCACGGAATTCCTCCTGAAAACCGTCGATCTGGGAATAGGAATCGCCCACGCCGCCGTCCAGCACGTTCATTACGGATTGTTTCTCCAGGCCCGTGACGGTTTTCCAGCCGTCATTCTGAGGCTCGGTTACGGCCCGCGGGCCGCCATCCAGCGCCAGGTCGGATTCAGGCATGTCCGGTATTCTCCCGGTAGTGAAGTCTTGTGATTCGCCGAGGTCCAATCGTGTGCACTCCGATAAAACACGGAGGGCACAGTTCGCAGGAAACAGGCCGTCTGCGCGGTGTCTAAGTCATGGGGAAGGTGGCATTCAAGCGCTTTGCAACATAGCATGTGCGGCGGGAATTGTCAAAGCGGAAGGCAACCCGTCGAGGCTTGACAGCCGTACCGGTGTACGTTATATATAAACCGTACGATTCATCTCCATGGGGGGCCGTTCCGATGGTGTCATTCCGTCTTGTTTTGAATGCGGTCGTTATTCTGCTGTTTGGATCGGTCGCGGGCCTTGCCTACAACGCCCGGTCCGCTTCCGGCATCCCGCTCCAGACGCCCAAAAACGTGACGCAGGCCGAACACGTGAACTGGAGCCTGTACCTCGAGGGAATCCGGGCGAGTCTCGGTGACGCCAAGGCGGCGTTCGACTCCGGTTCCGCGGTATTCCTGGACGCACGCGCGCCGCGCGCCTATGCGGCGGGACACATACCGGGGGCGTTCAACCTGACGCCGCACGAGCTGAACCGGAAGGGCAGGAAAAAGCTCGAGGGCGTTCCCAGGAATGCGCATATCATCACCTACTGCGGCGGCGCCAGTTGCCAGGCCAGCGTCAGGCTGGCGCACATGCTGGCGAACGGCTTCGGGTTTACGCGGGTGCACGCGTTCTTCGATGGCTGGGGGGCATGGGCGGGCGCGGGATATCCTGTGGCGAAGGGGGTCAACCCATGAATCCGGTTCGGTACGGGGTTCCGGTCGTCTTGCGGCTCGTGCTGGGCGGGGTGTTGACGTGGGCCGGTCTGGCCAAGATAACGGAACCGGCGCTTTTTGCCATGACGGTTCGCGCGTACAACGTGCTTCCAAATGTGTTCATCAACGGGTTCGCGGTTGTCGTACCTTGGATGGAAATCGCCGCCGGCGCATGCCTGTTGGCGGGTTTCTGGTCCAGGAGCGGCGCGCTGGCCGCCCTCGCGCTGCTGTCGTCGTTCGGCGTCGCCATCGCGGTGAACATCTACAGGGGCGCGGATCTCGACTGCGGCTGCTTCGGGTTGGACGGCACGCGCGGCTCGCTCAATGCGGCGCTGGCGCAGGACCTGCTGCTGATCGCGTGTTCGCTGGTTCTGTTGTTTGTGCGCAATATGCCGCTATCGCTGGATCGGTGTCTATTCGGTAATGCCGACAGGTAGCGGCGCGATTCGTTTCATTTCCATAATGTCTGTTTTGGCGTGTTCAGGAGCGGCGCCGTTTTGCGACGGTTCCGCCTTTCTGATTTAATACGGTCTCGTTCGGGGGATTGGAACGTGAGGAGTCTGTCCATAGCGCTTGTGCTGTTCGCGCTGTCGGTTGGATGCGAAGCCGACTTGCCAAAGCCCGGCAGCGAGGCGTACCGACAGGCGGTCACCGACTTCTATACGGGCGTGGCGGCGATCGACGTGGGCGCCCACGAGCGGGCCGCAGCTGCACTGACACGGTTGACCGAAAGCATCCCCGGCGAGCCCGCGGGGTGGGCGAATCTGGCCCTGTTGCAGTTTTCGCTGGGCAGGGATGAAGAAGCGATCAGGTCCATGGAGCGCGCACAGGGACTCGCGCCGGAGAACGCCGAGTTCGCGCTTCTGATGGGGACGTTCGAGAGCCGCCGCGGCCGCGCGGATGAAGCGGTGTTTCACCTTGAGCGCGCATTGAGTCTGGCCGGCGCGGGGCGCTTCAGGGCGGGCTACGCGCTGGCGCGTGAACTGGAACGGAAAGGCGACACGGCGGGTGCGATCGGCGTGGTGGCGGGTTTGCTCGGCGGGGCGCCGGAGAATCAGGCGCTCCTGCTCGAACATATCAGACTGGCGGCAAAGACCCGGGATACCGCCGGGCTCAGGGCGTCTGTTGCGCGAATCGCCCAACGCACCGACGGATGGCCGGAAGCGGCGAAAGAACAGTTGCACGCGCTGACGAACGCGGAAACTGACTTCAGGCTGGCCGCGAGGCACGCGGCGTTCCTGCACAACGCGCTGCTGCGAACGCCGGTCTTCCGCCGGGATATGAGTCTTGTGCGTCTGCCCGCGCAGGTCGCGGCGGAGCCGCTGCGACAGTTCGTGAAGATGGCCGGTCCGTCCCCGGCGCCGGCGCCGGCGGATACGTCCCTCTCCTTTGTCTCGGAGAGCCTTGACAGTGTTTCAGGCGGTACCATGCTTGGCATCGCCTGGGCGGATACGCCGGTCGCTCTGATGGCTGCGGAGGGTCTCGTGCGCTGGCTGGATACGTCGGGAAGGACCGTGCCGGCGCCCGCGTCCGGGAGCGTCGGCCCGCGCGGTCTGCTGTCGGCGGACTGGAACAATGACTTCGAAATGGATCTGGTTGTCGCGGGCGGTGGCGGTATTCGTCTGTACGGCCTGGGCGACGGCGGGGCGCTGCTGGACATGACCGCCAGCGCCGGGCTCGACGCCGGCGTGACCGCGGCAGCCTGTACGGGCGCGTGGCCCGCGGACATAGAAATGGATGGGGACCTGGATCTGGTGCTCGGAGGTCCTGAAGATTGCTTGGTCTTTCGGAACAACGGCGACGGAACGTTTGTGATCGTCCGGCCCTTCGAGGGCGTGCCGGGAATGCAGGCATTCGAATGGACGGATCTCGACGGCGACGGGGTTCCCGATGCGGCGCTGGTTGACGACCGGGGCAGGCTGGTTGTCTTTCTCAACCAGCGCGGCGGGTCGTTCGTTCGCTCTTACGAACGGCGGGACGAGGCGGATGCGCTTGCGTCCGGGGACGTGGACGGCGACGGCAGCCTGGACCTGTTGGTCCTGAGCAGACGCGGCGGGATTTCGTCGGTCTCGCGCGGCAATGGCCGCTGGGAGGTCCGCGACCTGGTCGGCACGAAGGGTTTCGCGGCGCCGGTTCGTCTGTTCCCGGCCGATCTCGACAATAACGGGCAACTGGACCTTGTCGCAAGCGGCGAAGCGGAAGGCGCATACTGGCTGGGCGATGGGGGGCGTCCCTGGATTCGCAAGCCCCTGCCGGACGGCGTTCGGGTCTTCGAGGTCTCGGACATGACCGGAGACGGACGCCTCGACCTGCTGGGACTTTCGCAAGACGGGGAGCCGCGGCTGCTCGTGAACCGGGGCAGCCGGAATTACCACTGGCAGGTCGTGCGGCCGCGGGTGCGGGCGGTACGCGGGGACGGACGGATCAACTCATACGCGCTGGGCGGTGAGGTGTTGCTCAGGTCCGGTCTTCTGTCGCAGCGCCGAACGATCCGCGCGCCCGTGGTTCATTTCGGTCTGGGCGAATACGACCGGGCGGACGTGGTGCGGGTGCAGTGGCCTAACGGCACCGTTCAGGCGGAGTTCGACCTGGCGGCCGATCAGACGATTCTGGCGCAGCAGCGTCTGAAGGGGTCCTGCCCCTGGGTGTTTGCCTTCAATGGCGAAGAAATGGCTTTCATTAAGGACTTTCTCTGGCGGTCGCCCCTGGGGATGCGGATCAACGCGCAGGTCACGGCGGGGGTGTCTCAGACGGAGGACTGGATCCTGGTCCGGGGAGACGAACTGAAACCGCGGGACGGGTACTACGATATCCGCGTTACGTCCGAATTGTGGGAGACCCAGTTCGTGGACTGGGTCGAGTTGATGGTCGTGGACCGCCCGCCCCACGTGTCCGTATTCGTGGACGAACGTTTTGCGATGCAACAACCGGAACTGAAGGTGATTGCAACGGGAACGCCGGTGGCCGTTCGCGCGGCGCGGGACGAAGCGGGGCGGGATGTGACGGCAATGGTTAACAATAGAGACGCGCGCTATCTCGACACCTTCGAGATGGGACGATACCAGGGCGTCGCCGCCGATCACTGGGTTGAATTCGATCTGCCGCAGGCGGCGGAAGACGGCGAAGGGTGGCTGATCGGTCACGGATGGATCTATCCGACGGACAGTTCGATCAACGTCGCGATGGGTCATGGCGCGGACGTGAGACCCCGCGGGTTGCGGCTGGACGCGCTGCGAAAGGACGGCACGTGGGAGTCCGTGAAACCGGACCTGGGATTTCCCGCCGGCAAGTTCAAGACGATTGCGATCGACCTTGCGGGCGCAGAGTCCGGCCGCCTGCGCCTTCGGACGAACCTGGAGATCTACTGGGACTGGCTGGCCTGGGCGGAACGCGCGGACGGCTCGCAGTTGCGGACCCGACGCGTCGAGTCCCGGACCGCGGTGCTTAGGGGCCGCGGGTTCTCGGAAATCTCGCATCCGGATCGACGTTCTCCGGACGTTCCCGTGTATTCGGCGCCCGTTGACTCCGCCCCCCGGTGGTGGGACCTTACGGGATATCACACCCGTTTCGGAGACGTGCGTCCCCTGCTTGCGGACGTGGACGACCGTTACGTGATCATGAACGCCGGGGACGAGATTGTTTTGCGTTTCCCCGATCCCGGACCCCCGCCGGACGGCTGGGTGCGGGACTTCGTGCTGATGGGCGACGGCTGGGTGAAGGACGGAGATTACAATACGGCGTTTTCCGGGACGGTGCTGCCGCTGCCGTCGCACGCCCGGTCGTCGTATGAAACGCCGCCGGGCCGGCTGGAGGACGATCCCGTCTACCGGCGCAACCCGGCGGACTGGCAGGAATACCACACCCGGTACGTCACGCCGGAGATTTCCCGGATGCACGCCGGCAGATAGCCATCGAGTGATCCATGTCACGCCGAGCGGTCCAGGGCATCATCATCGCCGTCTTCGCGCTGCTTCTGGCGGTTCCCGTGGTCCACAGGTACGCGCCGCGGGCGCCGCGGGAAGAACCGGCGCACTACGGATTCTCCCTCCATGAGGTGGCGCGAGGAAGCGGCATCGATTTCGTGCATAGCGGACCCACGCTGGATGCGAAGCTGGACCACATCATGCCGCACGTGGCCGCAATGGGCGCGGCGGTGTCCGTGGCGGATTTCGACCGCGACGGCTGGCAGGACCTTTACGTGACCAACAGCGGCGAGGGCTCCTCGAATCGGCTGTACCGCAATCTCGGAGACGGACAGTTCGAAGACGCGGCGGGAAGGCTGGGCGTGGCGGACGTGAACCGCCCGGGTACCGGCGTTTCCGTCGGCGCGGTCTGGGGGGACTTTGACAACGACGGCTACGAAGACCTCTTCGTGTACAAATGGGGTCGCCCGGAGTTGTTCCGCAACGAGGCCGGACGCGGTTTCACGCGGGTGACAGACGAAGCGGGGTTGCCGGGCTGGATCAACGCCGGCAGCGCCGTCTGGCTGGATTACGATTGCGACGGTCTGCTGGATCTGTTCATCGCGGGATACTGGCCGGACGATCTGGACCTGTGGCATCTGGATTCCACCCGCATGATGCCGGAGAGCTTCGAATATGCCGAAAACGGCGGCCGGAAGTACCTGTTGCGCAACCGGGGCGACGGGCGGTTCGAGGACGTTGCGGAACGGCTGGGCATTCGGAGCCGGCGCTGGACCCTTGCCGTAGCCGCAGGCGATCTGAACCGTTCCGGTTACCCGGACCTGTTCCTGTCCAACGACTATGGCGTATCGGAGCTCTACCGGAACCATGGCGGGAAGGCCTTCGAGGAAGTCGGGCGCCGGGCGGGCGTCGGATACCAGCCGAAGAGCGGAATGAACGCGGTATTCGGCGACGTGTTGAACCAGGGTCGATTGGCGATCTACGAGACCAATATCTCGGAAGCGGGGATTCTGCTCCAGGGCAACAACCTCTGGATCGCCAGACAGGGCGACGATCTGGCGTTCGAAAACCTTGCGCAGGTGATGGGCGTTGAACTGGGCGACTGGAGTTTCGGCGCGCAGTTCGGAGATCTGAATAACGACGGGCGGCTGGATCTGTATCTGACCAACGGATACGTGTCCGCCTCGAAGTCGGAGAGCTATTGGTACGATTTCTCCCAGGTTGCCGGAGGACACAGGGCGATCATTTCGGACGCGAAGAACTGGCCGGCGATGGAAGGACGCAGCCTCGCCGGCTATCAGAGAGCGCGGGTATGGGTGAACGACGGGATGGGCCGGTTTGAAGACGCGGCTCCGGCGGTCGGCGTGGACGACCGGTTCGACGGCCGCGCGGTTGCGCTCGTGGATCTCTGGAACCGCGGGGTGCTGGACGTCGTGGTGGCCAACCAGCGCGGTCCGCTTCTGATATACAGGAACCGGGTGAGTTCCGAAAGACAGTGGATCGGGTTCGAACTGGCCGGCGGGACAAGCAATCGAAGCGCGATCGGGGCGCAGGTGAGGCTGTTCTGGAACGGACAGGAGCAGATGCAGGAAGTGTCCGGAGGCAGCGGTTTTTCGTCACAGAACCAGAGACGCCTGCATTTCGGGCTGGGCGTCGGTCCGGCGCTGGAGAAGGCGGTTGTGACGTGGCCGTCGGGCCGGCGCAGGACATTGGAAAACCTGGCGTTGAACGTCTACCACCGCGTCATGGAACCTCGGTAGAATGCTAAGCTTGTGCCTGCCTGTCAACGTTCCTGCCGAAGACGATCAGGATCGCCGGGATGATCGCCAGGCCGATCAGCAGCCCGCACCACACCGGATAGAAGAAGGTCGCGCCGACGTACCCTGCGAGTGCGGCGATGCCCATTGTGGTCAGGGCGTATGGGAATTGGGTCCTCACGTGATCCAGATGGTCGCATGACGTGGCGAGGCTGGACATAACGGTCGTGTCGCTGATCGGGGAGCAGTGATCGCCGAAGATTGCGCCATCCAGTACGGCGGCGGCGGCGAGAATCGTGAGCGGGAGGCCCCCCAGGCTGTGCGCAAGGGGAACGGCGGTGGGGATGAGGATCGCCATGGTTGCCCACGACGTGCCAATAGAGAAAGCGACCGACGCCGCCAGGAGAAAAATAAGCAGCGGCAGCAGGCCGGGCGCCGCGATGGGCGATAGCGCTGCCGCGAGATACGTGGGTGTGCCGATGTCCTTGCAGACCGCCTGAATGGCCCATGCCATGATCAGGATGGCAATGGCATAGTGGATACCCGTGACGCCCTGCGCCCAGGTCGTTAGCGCCGCCAGCGGTCGAATGGGGGCGGGACCTCCGGCGGGGCGGCGCCTGGCAACCGCAATGACGATCGCGACAGCCGATCCCAATATGGCCGACAGGAAAAGCACCCGCGCGTTGTCGGCGTTGGAGAAACACGCGGTCCAGTAAGAGAAACTGAAGAGCGAACTTGCCAGCCGTATCGGCCGGACGTTGGGATCGTTCCAGGTATCCGCGGCCATGCCGCCGATGACCGCGGCGACGACGATCAGTACAGGCGCGGCCGCGGCCCACCAGGCGGGCTGAACGCCGTCGGCGGGCAGGATCTCCCTGCTGCGGCGTACCGCCAGCGGGGCGGCGCCGGGCCGGAGCACCTGTCCGGTCGTCCTTGCCCGGTATTCCGCGCGGTACATGGGTCCGTAGTCCCGCTGGAGCCATGCCGACGCGGCGACGAACGCAAGCGTAAAGAGGCAGTAGAATCGAAACGGGAGGGCATGGAAGAAGAGTTGATAGCCCGAAACGCCGGTGTCGAGATCACGCATGAGGTCGCCGAAGAGTCCAACCTCGAATCCGATCCAGGTGCTGATGACCGCTACCCCCGCGACCGGAGCGGCGGTCGAGTCGACGATGTACGCGAGTTTTTCGCGGGAGATCCGGAACCGGTCGGCCATGGGCCGAAACGTGGTGCCAACCACGATCGTATTGGCGTAGTCATCGAAGAATATCGCCAGCCCCATGAAGAATGCGGCCAATCGTGTGGACCTCGCGCCTTCCGACCTGGCGGCGAGGCGTGCGGCAATTCCCTGGTTGCCCCCCGCCAGCGACGTTACCCTTACCATGCCGATAAGGGCAGCCGTAAAACCAAGGATATAAAGCTGAAACGAAGATCTGAGCGGCGTCCAGACGTAATTCACGGCTGCCCTTTCCAGGGCGGCGAAAGGGAGTTCATGGATCGGGGCTTCCCCTGCCGTGAGGACGCCTCCACTGAGTACGGCCAGGGACAGCCCCAGGAGAACGCGTCCGCTGAAAATGGCAACCAGGATCGCCGCAATCGGCGGAAAGAGGCTCCAGCCGTCGATGGACTTCAGTCGCGTCCGGCGTTGTGACGAAGCTGTTGCCGCGGTCAGGACCAGGCCGTCCGGGTCTCGACTGCACCCGACCTCAATTTCAGATGCCCCGGGATCGGGGGTCTTTCGGCGGCGGTGTAGCTGTTCGAAACCGGAACGACAGCCCGGGTCCTGGTTGTCCGCGAGTCGCCACGGTCCGTCACCCAGCGCGTCTGACAGAAGTGGCAACTCCGCCACGACCTGCTGATGAATCACCCGGTCCCGGTTTACCGGCAACATCGCCACGAAAACCGCGGCCAGCGAAAGTGCCGCCAGAACGCGCACCGACGTGATTGCCTTGCCTCTTTCTTTCGTTTTCGGATTCATGGGTCGCCTGCCGCTGTGACGGGCGTTCGCGAAGACGTCTGTGGGTGCGATTCCGTGCGAGGGATGCGCTCATTGGAAAAAGACGTTTCCATTCGAACGATTGCATCCTATCTTTATAGTTCACGAGCCGACCGCGGTGGGCATAACTGAGCCCGACGTCAATGCGCGACGCCGGGAATCGGCGGGAAGGCGCCGAACGTCACTTTGCCCGGTGCAGGTTGCACGGCGTGTCCCGCAACGCGGCAACGCGTCGTTTGGAACAACCCCCGTCAGCTCTATCTGAAGGGGTACAATGATAGACCGGTTTAAGGAACGAACCAACGGAATCCTGGACAAGGCGCAGGCGGGCGACCGGACGAGTCGACTGATCGACCTGTTCATCATGGGGTTGATCATCCTGAACGTCGTGGCAGTCATCCTCGAAACAGTGGAAACCGTTCTGGCGTCGTACCGCTGGGCATTTGAGGCGTTCGACGCCTTTTCCGTGGGTGTCTTTACCGTTGAATACCTGCTGCGTATGTGGTCGTGTACCGCGGACGGACGGTTTTCCCGTCCCGTTGTGGGTCGATTGAGATATTTTCTGACGCCCCTGGCCGTGGTGGACCTGATTGCGATCCTCCCGTTCTATCTTCCTCTCGTGACGACGGTCGATCTGCGGGTCCTGCGCGCCATGCGGCTGTTGCGGTTGTTCAAGCTGGGCCGGTATTCCACCTCGTTGCAGACGCTGGGCAACGTGCTGCGGAAGCACAGGGGCGAATTGGTCGTGACGCTTTTCGTCCTGCTGATCATGCTGGTCATTGCGTCAACGCTGATGTATTTTGCCGAACACCGCGCTCAGCCCGACGCCTTCTCGAGTATACCCTCAGCGATGTGGTGGGGCATCGTGACGCTGACGACGGTGGGATACGGCGACACGTATCCGGTAACCGGGGTGGGAAAGGTTTTGGGCGCTGTGATCGCGCTTCTGGGTATCGGAATGTTCGCCCTCCCGGCGGGCATCCTCGGCTCGGGATTCGCCGGAGAAATCGACCGGGGAAAGAAGGAGGACGGTGTCTGTCCGCACTGCGGACGTGAGATGGAGTCGTGAAACTTCAGTGGTTCGATTGAAAAGGCAAAGGAGCGTCCAGGATGAAGACGACGGTTGGATGTACGACCCGGCCCTACGGCCAATTGAGTTACAGCGAAGCCTACAGCAGGATTGCGGAAGCCGGTTACTCGGACGTGGCGGTTTTTGCAAATGAGGGCCGGGTGCCGGTGGGTCCCGGGAGTTCTCCGGCGGAGGTCGCCGCGGTGCGGGAGGCCGCGGATGCCGCGGGCGTGGTGCCTTCGATGCTCATCGGAGGCACGCAGTTGGGCGGCGGGTTGGCGGCGGCGGTGGACGCCTACAAGCGGCTGATCGACAATGCCGCTGCTCTGGGCACGACGTGGCTCCTGGATTGCGGCACCAGCAACGAAGCCCACTTCGACGACTATTTCGAGCTGATGCGGCAGTGCGCGCCCCATGCGGACGAGGTCGGCGTGAAAATCACCATGAAGCCCCACGGGGGCATCAGCCTCACGGTGTCCCACCTGCTTGCGGCAAATAACAACGTCAGCCACGCGGCGTTCGGTATCTGTTTCGATCCGGGAAACATCATCTACTATACGAAGGGTGAGTTGCGGCCGGAGAACGACGTCTCGGAAGTGGCGCCCGTGGTAACAACGGGGATCATCAAGGATTGCACGGTAATTGACGACGTGCCGGACGTGATGGTAACACCGGGCGACGGTCTTGTTGATTTCCATGCGGTGTTGTCCGGACTGGCCGGCGGCGGGTTCGATGGACCGCTCTACGTGGAATGCGTGGGAAGCAAGGAGCCGGATGAGGTGGACCGGGACATCGCGTTTACGCTGGGGTACGTGGAGGGGATCCTTTCCGGTCTCTAAATTCGAATCGATCGTCAGGCCAGGACCGCCGTGACTTCGATTTCGACGTTGGCTCCGGCAGGCAGGGCAACCACCTGCACGCAGCTTCGTCCGGGCGGGTCGTTCGGGAAATACTCCGCGTAGACGGCGTTCATTTCGGCAAATTCCGATATGTCTGTCATATAGACAACCGTCCGGACCGCGTGGTCCATCGTGGCGCCCGCGGCCTCCAGGATCGCCGCGATGTTTTCCAGCGTCTGCCGGGTTTCCGCGGCAATGCCGCCCGTGACAATTGCGCCGGTTGCGGGGTCGATTCCCTTTTCGCCCGCGACGAAGATCAACTCGCCCGTTTTTATGGCCTGCGAATAGGGGCCCACTGGAAGCGCGGCCTTATCGGTGGTAATCACCTCTTTCTGCATGTCTCCATATCTCCATTCTGAATTGCGGTACGTCTTGTGCAAGCGTTGAAAAGACGGTTGCGCGCGGGGATTGACGGCGGTCGGTGCATCCCTCTTCTTTGGTCGTCTTTGATAACGTCATGCAGTTGGATTGTCAAGAAGAATCACCCGCATCGTTCGCACCGGCTGCTCGAAAGTTTGTATTCGAGCGTCTGGTAACAGGTGCCGGTCCGGATGGCTGTCTGCGGCGGCTCCGAATGGTATGAGGAAATGCATCTATGGGTACTGGATCTCGAGATCTCAAGCGACTGCAACTGCCCAGTTGCGTAGAGTCTCTTCACGAGGTTGTGGACACAGCCGCACAGGTTACGGCCGATCTGGCGATGAGCGAGGATGCCTGCGACGAGGTGGCCATCGCGCTTACCGAAGCCGTCAACAACGCCATCTTCCATGGAAATGAGGGTGTGCGGGAAAAACCGTTCACAGTCGAGTTCACGGTGGTGGACGGGATGTTGCATATCGCCGTCCTGGATCAGGGCCCGGGGTTCGACCCGGAGGAGGTACCGGATCCGCTTGCCGAGGAAAACCTGTTGAATCCGTCCGGCCGCGGCCTGCTGATGATGCGCGCCATGGTGGACGACGTCCAGCACCATTTTTGCGCGGCAGGTACGAGGGTCGTGCTTAGCAAACGCATTGCTTCCTGAAGAAAAGACGAATAGACGAGAATACGAATAGACGAGAATACGAATAGACGAGAATACGAATAGACGAGAATACGAGAAAACCAGAAGACGAAAAGACGAAAAGACGAAAAGACGAATAGGCGAGAATACCAAAAGACGAGAGATGTATTTCTGTTCATTCGTAGTTTCTGGTTTTGCCGTTTCGTAGTCTCGTAGTCTCGTATTTTCGTCGTTTCGTGAATTCGTCGCGAAGGGGCCAGCCGGTGGATCTGGGAGGGTATGATGAGTGGGAGAGGTGCTATCCGGCAGAGGCCAAACGAGAGCCGGTGTGGACGTTTATTGGATATCGAAAGGCGATGTTTCTTTATGACTTGGCGTGGAAAGATTGTGGCTTGCTTCAAGTGGATTTTCGCGGAAAGGCGGTAGCCCAGCAATTGATCCGAAGTGCGGGCTCAATCAGCGCCAATATTGAAGAAGGGTATGGCCGAGGCCTGCGCGGCAAGGAAAGATTCCAGTTTTTGAGATATGCGGTCGGATCCGCCCGAGAAACAAAGGGATGGTATATCCGGGGTCGACATGCGCTTCCTCGTGACTACTTGAGGCATCGAAGTGCTGTGCTGGATGAAATCATTGCCCTTCTTCTTACGCAGCTTCGTTCGAGAAGGTGAAAAAACGAGAATACGAGAATACGAATAGACGAGAAAACCAGAAAACGAACGATGTATTCCCGCTTTTTCGTAGTATCGTTCCTTCGTAGTCTCGTAGTCTCGTAGTCTCGCTCTTTCGTAGTTTCGCAGTTTCGCTCTTTCGTAGTCTCGTAGTCTCGTAGTCTCGTAGTCTCGTAGTCTCGTAGTCTCGCTCTTTCGTAGTTTCGCAGTTTCGCTCT
>JAPPNU010000008.1:184567-297298 GCA_028873695.1 Gemmatimonadota bacterium
TCGTAGTCTCGTAGTCTCGTAGTCTCGCTCTTTCGTAGTTTCGCAGTTTCGCTCTTTCGTAGTCTCGTAGTCTCGTAGTCTCGTAGTCTCGCTCTTTCGTTCTTTCGTAGTTTCGTATTCTCGTACTTTCGAGGTCTATCCATGCGTATCGAATCCATTGAGACGATTTCGCTTTCCTGTTTCTGGGGGCCGTCCGATCGCGGAGTCAAGCGGACCTGGCCCCTTCAACTTGTCCGCGCGGATAACGGGCTCGTGGGTATTGGACGGGGTGGCAGCGCCGATCTGATCGAGCGGGAATTCGCGCCGATGCTCGTGGGCGAAGACCCACGCCGGCCTGCCCGGCTGTGGCAGCGGATGTACGATCTCGCGTGGCGCTTTCGGGGCCCGGGCCGGGCTGCGATGGGCACGATCGGCGCCCTGGACGTCGCGATCTGGGATTTGTACGGGAGGGCGTGCGGGGAGCCGGTTTGGCGGCTGCTGGGCGGCTTTCGGGATTGCGTGACCGCGTACGCGGACGGGATCGGGTACGAGCACCAGAACGCGGAAGAGGTTGCCGCCCTCGTCCGAAAGCACGGGGACCTCGGATTCAAGGCCGTGAAGTTCCATCTGTCGAACGATGATCGGGAACTCGCGTTTGAAAAGGTCAGGCTGTCGCGCCAGGCGCTGGGCGACGACAGGAGGTTGATGATCGACATCCACAGGATGTGGGAGGGGAAGACAGCGGCGGCGATGGCGCGCCGGTTCGAGCCGTATGGCCTGTACTGGATTGAAGAGCCCGTGCGCGGCGACGACGAGGCGTCCCACATGCGCATGGTGCGCGAGGCCACGGGGTCCCTGGTTGCCGGCGGCGAGAGCGAGGGCACGCTGTACGGCATTCGTCACCTGATCGTCGACGGCGGCCTGCAGGTGGTCCAGTCGGATATCATCGGCGGCGGCGGGTTCACGGGACTCATGCGGATGGCGGCGCTGGCCGAAGCGCACCACGTCTACGTTGCGCCACATGGCGCTTCGTTTCCCGAAATCAACTGTCACCTGATCGCCGCCGTCCCAAATGGGCTGATGGTTTCCGCCTGCCCCCACACCGAGCCGTACCAGATCTGGTCGCAACTCTACGATCCCCCATTTCAGATCGTAGACGGAATGATCCACATGAGCGACGAACCCGGGCTCGGCCTCACGCTGAACCAGGACTACGTCGAAGCGCATCGGACGTGAGGCATGCACTGTTGCGGCGGCCGCAATCCGGAAACATGCCTGTTTTGCTCAGCCGCATCCAAACGCGTGGAAAAAACGCGCGAGCCAGTCTGACGGTCCGATTACTCCCCCCTTGAGGGGGAGTCGCAGAAGCCGAGCCGGTGCCACGAGCCGCCGCACTGCGACCGAAGGCGGTCTGGCCTCTTTCACGGCATGATCCACCAATAACCGGAGCGAGGGCATCCTGCCCTCGACGGCTGATTCGCGCGGCTCTGGTGCCGTCATTTTCAATCTGATATCGGATACAAGAGAAACAATAAGCCCTTAATTCGGGTATTGATCGGCCACACGAAGTCCGAGGGCAGGATGCCCTCGCTCCCGGGATCGCCACCGCAAAATTAAACAGGAACGATGTGAACCGATACTCGATCGTCATCGAAGTTACGGAAACTGGATTTTCGGCGTATTCTCCAGACCTTCCCGGGTGTGTATCTACCGGCGCCTCACGGCGGGAAGTGGAAGCGAACATGAAGGAGGCCATTGAGTTTCACCTCGACGGAATGAAACAGGAGCGCTATCCGATTCCGGAACCAACCGCTGAGTGGGTCTACCTTGAGGTTGCATATTGAGATTAGATGGCTCGGGATTCCACGTGGCGTTCACTAACTAACGCATGACGTCCAACGAGGTTGGGAAAGCAATGATTGGTTTGAAAGTGTTCGCTGATTCGTGGATTTAACAATTCGGCGTCGCTGTCAGATCCGTATCGGAGCACGGGCGATTAGAAATGACAAAAATAGCAGAAATCCAGCAAGCAAATTTGGCCCTTCCGGAAACTGATTTTGTTGAATTAAGGCAATGGTTTAGCGAGTTGGACTGGAAAAAATGGGACCGGCAGATCGAGGCGGACTCAAACGCAGGAAAATTGGATTTCCTGAATTCAGATGCCTGCAAGGACAAATGAAAGCCAGCGCCAGATACGCAAAGATTGTTGAATGGTCCGAAGCGGATCAATGCTATGTGGGTAGCGCTCCCGGACTGATTTACGGTGGTTGCCACGGAGACGAAGAGAAGGCCGTTTTTGATCATCTATGCCAGATTGTAGAGGAGACGATCGAAATATACCAGAAGGACGGAAAGCCTCTGCCCCCGGCAACGTCGACCGCCGAATTGCTAAGTCAGTGAGTTATAGATTCGTTCAGACGCCTTGATGAAGTCCCCACCAGTGGGACAATTGAGACCCTTATGATGGCAAATCGGAATTGAAATGCCTGAGATTTCCCGTTTCTACGGTATCATCATCTCGATATACTACGTTGATCACAACCCACCGCATTTCCATGCACGTTACGGGGGAAATCGGGCGGCCATTGAGATTCCAACTTTGCGGATTTTGGAGGGAAAACTGCCACCCCGAGTGCTTGGTTTGGTTGTTGAATGGGCGTCTCAGCATCAGCCGGAATTGATGAACAACTGGGAAAACACACGCAACGACCGACCTCCGCAGAAGATACAACCGCTGCAGTAGAAAGGATCGCCATATGCTTCATGACGTCGTTTCTGCCATCTATCAGGGTGGATATCTGATAGAGCTGGAGTTCGATGACGGCAGGCGAGGCACTGTCGATTTTGCGAAATACCACGAACGGGGAGGTGTGTTCGAGCGTTTCCGGGATCTCGAGTTCTTCCGCAACTTCAAAATTAACAAGGAGCTCGGGGTTCTGACGTGGGGCGACGAGATCGACATCGCGCCAGAGACCCTGTATGCGGACGCGACAGGCAGCCCTCTTCCTGCCTGGATGAACCCGGATACGTCACGAGGCAGTCGAACCCGATCGAAGTAAAGTTTCCGCATTCAGAACTGCTGCAAGCTCACCCAGGACCAAAGTCGCTGGCGCAGCAGTGTAGCTGGATTATCCTGCTATTGTGAAAGACTCGCTGGGAATGGAGTCTGTGACGATCTTGAACCACTGCCTGCAGCGAATGGATGAGAGGGAGTTTCGGCGGTATTGGCCTTTTTGCCTGACATATCCCTGAATATGGGAGACACTGTCTCCCGAATTCAGATCGCCGCTGTCCAAGGAGGATTCGTCAATACGCTGCGCAGATTCATCGCAATTTGAGCTTGCAACGAGAAACAACAAAATGACCGGAGCGACAGGATTACGGCGCAAAAACACACGCCCTTTAGCATCTGTCCCTTTTGTGTCTTTTGTGCTTTTTGTGGCCATTTGAATCTAAACTTCCGAACGACCTCGATGCCCGGTATCTGCAGTTTTCGCTACGGTGTCGCCTTGCTGTGTTTCAGAATCGTGGTTAACTGTTGCCGGGACCGACATCCATGACCCGACCAGGCCAGTTGGAACGCGCGGAACTGAACGAAGAGCAGGCGCGGATTTACGATGCCATCCTCGAGACCCGGGGCAGCATCGCCGGGCCGTTCGGAATCTGGCTGCACAGTCCCGAGTTGGCCGACCGCGCGCAGAGCCTGGGCGAATTCGTCCGGTACCGCACCTCCCTGGAGCCGAGACTCAGCGAGCTCGCCATTCTCGTTACGGCGCGATTCTGGAACTGCCAGGTGGAGTGGTCCCTGCACGAGCCCTTCGCCGTGGAAAGCGGGTTGAGCGAGGGGATCATCGACGCGGTCCGTCACGGGCGGGCTCCTCATTTCGGCCGCGACCACGAGCGCGCAGTTTTTCAATACGTCAGCGAATTGCTCAACAATCGATTTGTTCCGGACGGTGTTTTCAATGCGGCCGTGGAAGCCGTGGGTAAAACCGGAGTCGTGGAGTTGACCGGGATCACCGGCTATTACAGTCTGGTCGCTCAGACCCTGAACGCGTTTCAGGTACCGGTTCCCGAAGGTTGCGCGCCCACGCTTGTGGACTGCCCCACCTTCACGGAATAGCAGCGCTAAGTCCTCGGGCGCAGGACCGGATCCTCGCTCCATCCGTTGTGAATCGGGACTTTGGATCGCAGATTACCAACATGAATTTTTCGCAATATCCGGTGATTGAATTGATTTATTGTATGTTTTTAAATGACTTAACGTATAATAAAGCAACAACCCCTATGGTTGTGAAGTCGGGTTGACCACAGATGTGTTGCGCGATCCAGTGTGGGGAGATTCATTGGGATAATCCCAAAAAAAAAGAGCATTCTTCCGACGATTCAGTTTTTTCCCGTCCATCCTGTATATCCAGGTAAGTTCTGTTTTTCGAACTAAATAGGCCAATTAAGAATTCACATCCACCGTATGATATCGAACGGGCATATCAAGAATCCAAATCTCCGCCCGAAGCTGCGTGCGGCGGGGCTGGTGCTGCCGCTGGTGGCATTTGTCGGTTTCACCTTCGCGGCGCCGCTCGGGACCATGCTCGTGCGAAGCGTCTACGATCCCGTGGTCGCCGACGCGATGCCCCGTACACTCGACCTGCTGAGCGACTGGGACGGAAAGGCCGCTCCCGCGGAGGCGGTCTACGCATCGGCCGCTCGCGAACTCGTGAAGGCGCGCCAGGATCGGACCCTCGGCAAGATCGCCAGCCGGGTCAACCGGGTCCGCGGCGGACTGCGAAGCGTATTGACGAAGAGCGCACGGCGGCTCAGGCGCGTGGACAGCGGGCCGTGGCGCGACGCCATGATCGCCATCGACGCCGACTGGGGCGACGTGCGAACCTGGCATGCCATCCGGAGCGCCGGCGAGCGTTATTCCGCACGTCACTATCTGAACGCCCTGGACCTTCAAAGCCTGCCCGGCGGCGCCATCGCCCGCCAGCCCGACGAACGCCGCATCTACCTCCCATTGCTGTGGCGGACCCTCTGGGTGAGCCTGACCATCACGGCGCTCTGTCTGCTGCTCGGCTATCCGATTGCGCACCTGATCGCGCATTCGCCCCCGCGTGTCGGCAATCTGCTTCTGATTCTCGTGCTGATCCCGTTCTGGACGTCGCTGCTGGTGCGAACCACCTCCTGGATCGTGCTTCTGCAGACCCAGGGGGTTCTCAACGACCTGCTCGTCGCTGCAGGTCTGATCGGCGACGACGGCCGGCTGGCCATGATTTACAACATGACCGGGACGCTGGTGGCGATGACGCACGTGCTGCTTCCGTTCATGATTCTCCCGCTCTACTCGATCATGCGTGCCATCCCGCCCATACAGATGAGCGCCGCGGCCTCCCTCGGGGCGAGTTCATTTCAGGCTTTCCGGCGCGTGTACTGGCCGCAGACGCTTCCGGGCGTGAGCGCGGGATCGCTCCTGGTGTTTATTCTTGCCATCGGTTACTATATCACCCCCGCGCTGGTGGGCGGGAGCAGCGGGCAGCTCATATCGAACATGATTGCCTTCCACATGCAGACCTCGCTCAACTGGGGTCTTGCCGCGGCGCTGGGCGGCATCCTCCTGGCCTGCGTGGGCGCGCTGTATCTGATCTACGACCGCGTGGTTGGAATCGAGCGGATGAGGTTGGGCTGAGATGGCGTTCACCGGAACACGGGAATCTGTGGGGCGTTATCTTTACATTGGCTTCTGCGTCGCGGTGTTTCTATTTCTCGTCGCGCCGATCCTGGTGATCGTCCCGCTGAGCTTCAACGCGGAGCCTTACTTCACCTTTACCGAGGGCATGCTGCGCCTGGATGCCGAGGCCTTTTCGCTGCGCTGGTACCGGCAGATCATCGAAAACGAGGTATGGACGCGCGCGCTCGTCAACAGCATGATCATCGGTGTCGCCTCCACGGTCCTGGCGACCGGCCTGGGTACGCTCGCGGCGATGGGGCTTTCCAGCCCGGCCATGCCCGGCCGACGCCTTGCGATGGGACTGCTCATTTCTCCCATGGTAACACCGGTGATTATCGCGGCGGCGGGGATGTTCTTCTTCTACTCGTACCTGGGACTGGCGCAGACGCATCTGGGCCTGATTCTGGCACACGCGGCGCTGGGAACCCCGTTTGTCGTGATCACGGTGACCGCAGCGCTCTCCGCCTTCGACACCAACCTGACGCGTGCGGCCGCCAGTCTCGGCGCGGGACCGGTGCGGACCTTTCGTCGCGTGCAATTCCCGCTGATTGCGCCCGGCGTGATCTCGGGGGCGTTGTTCGCCTTCGCCGCGTCTTTCGATGAAGTGGTTGTGGTGCTGTTCATGGCCGCAATTGAACAGCGTACGATTCCGCGCCAGATGTGGGCCGGCATCCGGGAGCAGATCAGCCCCACCATCCTCGCGGTGGCGACCTTTCTGATCGTCTTCGCCGTCCTGCTGCTCTTTACAGTCGAGTGGATGCGAAGGCGCTCCACCGAGAAATAAGCCGCGTGGACCCGCAGGCCGCGGCACGCCGGCGCATTTGCGCCATCAACACACGTGTCAATCCGGAAATGGATCCTGAGGCAGCCGCAATGCACGGAAACGAGACAGCGCACGTCCAGTTCGAGGGTGTCAGCAAGAGCTTCGACGGCCGTACCCTCGTCGTCGACGATCTTGATCTCAGCGTCCGGAAAGGCGAATTCCTGACGATGCTCGGGCCCTCCGGTTCGGGTAAGACCACGTGTCTCATGATGCTGGCGGGGTTCGAAACGCCGTCGACGGGCGCCATTCGAATCAACGGTCGTTCCGTACACGAACTGCCGCCGCGCAAACGCGGGATTGGCATGGTCTTTCAGAATTACGCGCTCTTTCCGCATATGACGGTTGGCCGCAACCTCGCCTTTCCGCTGGAGGTGCGCGGGCTGGACGGGGTGGAATGCCGTGAACGGGTGACGCGGGCCCTCGAACTGGTCCGTCTCAAAGGCCTTGAAGAACGGAAGCCGTCCCAGCTTTCCGGAGGGCAGCAGCAGCGGGTCGCGATCGCGCGGGCGCTGGTATTCGAACCGGACCTCGTGCTGATGGACGAGCCGCTCGGAGCGCTCGACCGGCGCCTGCGGGAGGAAATGCAATACGAAATACGGCGTATCCAGAAAGACCTCGGCGTAACGGTGGTGTACGTGACCCACGACCAGGAGGAGGCGATGGTCATGTCGGACCGGATCGCCGTGCTTCGCAGCGGCGACGTCCAGCAGGTAGCCGCGCCCGAGGTCCTCTACGAAGAGCCCGAACGCTCGTTTGTCGCCCGCTTCATCGGCGAGAACAACCGTCTCCACGGCCGGGTGAAGCGCGTCGACGGGGACATCTGCGAAGTCGAGACGGGCGGTCAGACCGTCTGCGCCCTTCGCGTCGCACCGTGCGGCCCGGGGGACGCCACCACGCTTTCGATCCGGCCCGAGCGGGTTGCCATCTCGCCCGATCCCGGCCTTTACACGAACGAACTCGACGCTAGAATCGAGGACATCACCTTTTTGGGCGACCATCTGCGGGTCCGCGTGAACGTCTGCGGCCGTTCGGACTTCATCGCGAAGATACCGAATATCGTGGGGCACGGCGCCATGTTGGTGGGAGACGAGGTCCAGATCGGATGGACGCCCACGGACTGCCGGGTTTTGGACCCGGATGACGAGGAGGATACAACATGAGGGACGTCTGGAGGAAGATCTCGCGAATCACGTCGTTGATCGGAATGTCGGTTCTGATCGCGGCCGGCGCATTCGCCGAGGACCGGCCGCTGACGGTGGTTTCGTGGGGCGGGTCCTACGCCCGCGCGTGCGTCAAGGGCTACCACGAGCGGTTCACTGCCGAGACCGGGATCAAAATCAACCTCGAAGACTACAATGGCGGCCTGGCGCAGATCCGCGCGCAGGTGGACGTGGGCAACGTCTACTGGGACGTGGTGGACCTGGAGATTCCAGACCTGGTTCGCGGCTGCGACGAGGGGCTGCTGGAACGGATTCCCGTGGATTCTCTGCCCGCGGGGGCCGACGGCACGCGCGCGGCGGAAGACTTCGTCCCCGGCACTCTGACCGACTGCGGGCCCGCCACGATCTTCTACTCGACAATTTATGCTTATAACAGGGAAAATATAAAGGGCGACAAACCGGCCACGATCGCAGACTTTTTCGATCTGGAGAAGTTCCCGGGGCGCAGGGGCATGCGGCGGTCGCCACTGGTTAACCTGGAGTTCGCGCTGATGGCAGACGGCGTGCCGGTCGACTCCGTCTACGCCGTCCTCGACACGCCCGAGGGCGCGGACCGCGCCTTCAGAAAGCTGGACACGATCAAGGAGCAGATCGTCTGGTGGGAGGCAGGGGCGCAACCGCCGCAGATGCTGGCCGACGGCGAGGTGGTGATGAGCACGGCCTACAACGGACGCATTTTCAACGCGCAGGTACTTGAAGATCAGCCCTTCGTGGTGGTGTGGGACGGCCAGGTCCTCGATACCGGCGGGCTGGCCATTGTCGCGGACACGCCCAATCTCGAAGCGGCGAAGAAGTTCGTCAACTTCGCCGCAAGCGCGCAGGCCATCGCCGGTGTGGGCCGGTACATCTCGTACAGCCCGACGCGCCGGTCGGCAATGGCATTGATTTCGACGCATGCTGAAAAGGGGGTGGATATGAATCCGCACATGCCCACCAGCCCTCAAAACGTGAAGCGCGCCCTGCACAACAACTGGGAATGGTGGAGCGATCACCTGGACGAAATGAACGAGCGGTTCAGCGCCTGGCTTGCGCGTTGATTTGGCGGGGCGAGATGGCACGTTGTTTGCAGCGTTCTTTTCGGCGATATTGAACAGAGTGCAAGACAAGCCGAAAGGAGAGACAAGATGGGCGCAACGTACGTTGACGTAACGATTCGAAACCCGGCCGATCTGCAGCAAAGCTGGACCGGAACATTCCTGGTGGACACCGGGGCGTATGACTCGCTTGTACCAAGGGCGCGGTTGGAGGCGATAGGACTGAAACCGAAAGGCCGCCGCGAGTACACCCTCGCGGACGGGACCGGCATCAGCCTGGAAATTACAACCGCCGACCTGGAATTCGAGGGAGAGGTCGTGGGCGGCACCATCGTATATGGCGAGGATGCTGCGGAACCGCTGCTTGGCGTGACGGCGCTCGAATCAGGCGGTTTCGAGGTGGATCCACGCAACCAGGAATTGAAACGCTTACCGGCGATTTTGTTGAAGTGAATCGAGTGTATCGAGGATTTGGAGAATGACGACCATGGGCCAGGAGATTAAGGTCGAAGAGGGCAGCGGAAACGTCTTTACAGACATCGATATAGTCTGCCGGAACCGCGGATATGTGCCAGCGACCATCAGTACCCTGCAAGAACTGATGGAGGTCTAAAGATGCGCGATCCGATCGTTGAAGAGACCAGGAAACTGCGTGAGGAATATGCAGCGCAATTCAATCATGACCAGAATGCCATATTCCACGACATTCTCAAGCGCCAGAGCCAGCGTGGCAGAAAGCAGGTGAGCTTTCCGTCCCGTCAATTCGAGGGCAGGGATGCCCTCGCTCCGAATACGGGTGGATCATGTCGTGATAGGGTGCAGAATGCTTTCGGTCGCGGGGCGCTTGTGTCCGGTTTAGCGCCTTGGTGGTTTTAACAGGTTCTGCGGTCGTCCGTTAGGAGAAGATTCGAGGTCCGATCACTGCTGTCCAAGATAATTCGGAATAGACGTTATTGGGCTGGGGTGGATTCGCGCAAATTCGTGTCATTCGTAGTGAATCAGACCCGTTTTTGGACAGGTACGACACGACACGTAAACTGAAAACCTCAAGAAATGGAAACCCAACAAAACCTCGCCCTCGACGACCCGCACGCTCGCACGCAAAGCGAGGGGCTGGAAGTCGTCTACGCGAGCGCCAGCGGATCGGAAAGATTTCACAGGGATTCCCTGTTCGGGGGCTTCACATCGATGCGTGCGCTCACGTATACGCCGAGCATACCGATGATTATGGGGCTGCTCAGGGACTACGACTACGAGGACTTCGAATGCATTTTCGGTCACAGCGGCATCCTGCCGCGTGACGCCGCCGATCTGCTGGGGTTCCAGGCCGTCGTGGATGAAAAGCTGAACAAAGGCTTCGTGGGTATCAGTGGCCTGTCCGAAGAACGGAAGAAATTCATCTATGATCGCGCTGTGGATGAATCCGCCCGCTTTTTTGTTGTCAAGGACACGATCGCGCACGCCAAGATCTACCTTCTGGAACGCGACGAACTGCATCGGGTGGTTGTCGGCTCGGCCAACCTTTCGGAGACGGCGTTCTCGGGGCGGCAGGCCGAAACATTGATTGCGTTCGACAACGACGACGTTGCGTGGGATCACTATCGCCGGCAATACGACGCGGTCCGCGACGTCGCTTCGAGCAGAGTACCACTGCGCGAAAAGCCCATTCCGGCGGAACTATTGCCTATCGAAGAGACGCCTGCACTGAAGGAGACAGAAGGCAGCAGTAACGGCGTGTCGCTTTTCGTCCCGTCCGAAAACGAAAACGAGCCCGAATTCAGTGTGCCGCGAGTCCTGTCGCAGGTTGAACGCATCAAGCCGGTCCGCCGGCAGGCCCTGGCCGACATCCGTTCGGACAAGAAAGGTATAATCAACTTCACGACAAACGTCGTCAAACAGATGACCAGAATCCTTACGTCCACTCATGACGACGAGGGTCCGAAGACATTTCTTTCTATCAATGGACGTACAGTCAATCTTTCCGGAAAGGAAATCAGCCTCGAGGTCGACCCGTCTGAAGTCCGGAGCGACGTCGGCGCCTGGCTCGAGTTCTTCGGGAACTATGGGAACGGCTTCGTCGGCGACATTGCCCGATTGCAGCGCGATTACTTTACTTTCATGTGCTGGTTCTATTTTTCACCCTTGATGTGTGACTTGAGAAATGCCGCCCTTCGTGAGAACCGTTTCAGCTTCGACCAGCCGATGTTCGCGGTTCTATACGGGCAAAGCAATTGCGGAAAGAGCAGCCTGATTGAAACGCTCATGGCATCCATGTTTTCCTATCCCCGTATCGTCGAGACGCAGTATTTCACGAGAAGCAACCTTCGCGGATTGCAGGAATCCTATAAGTGATTTCCGGTGGTCTTCGATGACGTAACGCGCGACCGTTTCAGCCGGCACGCTCCCGAAATTATCAAGGACGAGACCATCACCTATTCCGAGTATCCGTGTTTTGCGCTTTCCATGAACGCTGATGCTCGAAGCTTTCTGCCGGAAATCGTGAAACGATGTCTCATGATTTACACGAGGACGTCTTTGCCGGGTGACGATCCCACGGCCCGGCGAAGACTCCAGAGATCTGTTGCGTCAATTCGCGATAGGCTGACCACCTCTTTGTACGGGTCGTATCTGAAACAAGTGCTTGAGGTGATGGACGCCCTGCGTAATCCCGAAGTATCGGACGGCGACGACGTGGATGCGCTCGAGATATCATCAACGGTGTTGTGTCGTATCTTCCGCGAGAATCTGCCACCGGGCGTCGCAATGCCAGACTGGTGTTCTCCAATGACGTTGAGTGAGTACCAGAGCCGGGCATTCGAAAGGCCGCGTCTGATATTGGAAAATCTTCTGCATCCCGATAAATACAGCGGCGAACGCAGACCGCCGATCGGGAGCTGGACGATTTCTGGAGATTCGGTGGTAATCGGAGCGGAGATCATGGCGTCAGGCCGCATGAAGAGCGACATTCCAGACTGGATTCTGGAAGATACCGCCAGTGTTTCGGACCAGATTGTCCTTAAGCGGGACCGGTTGGAGTCGTTCCTTGAAAAACGCGTGAAGCGTCCGAGTCGCTGGTTTCGTCTGTTCCGAAACTGACCGGGCACTTTACGCCAGACAATCTCCGGTGCGAATGGCAGAGTCGTCAATCCGGGCCTGCCGATTCACCATACGGTTATCTATTGAATCGAGGACGGCCATGTCAGGAGATCGCAAACTGAGGATCGCGCAGGTGGGATGCGGCAGCAGGGGATTGGGCGTGCGGCTGCCCGCAATCCGCATGATGTCGGACGTGTTCGAATTGGCGGCCGTATGCGACGTGGATGAAGCGAAAGCGAGGTCGGTCGGCGCGGAATTCGGGGTCCCCGCCTATTCGCGGGTCCAGGACCTGGCGGCGAATGAAGACCTCGACGTCGCGGCAATCAGTACGCCCGCCGATTCGCATCACGCCGTCGGCGCGTACCTGGCTGAGCGGGGCGTGAGTCTG
This sequence comes from Gemmatimonadota bacterium, assembly GCA_028873695.1. Classification (GTDB taxonomy): domain Bacteria; phylum Latescibacterota; class UBA2968; order UBA2968; genus JAAXHE01. The sequence continues at coordinate 196,836 of JAPPNU010000008.1, forward strand.
ATCGTGGAAACGCCGATATCTCCAACGCTCCAGACTGCCGACGTCCTGATCGGCGCCGTCGAACGCGGGGGAGTGAAGCTGGAGGTGGCGGAGCAGTTCTGTCGGGAACCCATGCATCTGATGAAACGCATGGCGATCGAGGCCGGGCACATCGGGGATGTACTGCGGGTGTTCTCTCTCTTTCAGACCGGCGGCTACCACGTCGTGAGCAACGTCCGGGCGATGGCGTGCGATGCCGAGGCGGTGCGCGTCACCGGGCTGGCGATGAATTCGCCGATTCCCAGAGTAAATGTAAGCGATATCCGGCAGTATGAATCCGAATCCTGGACGATGGATCTGGTCGAGTTCGCAAACGGCGCGCTGGCGGTGATGTCCTATTCCGCCATGTATCACGGCAGGGCCCTCGGACGCAAGAGCCAGACGTTGTTTCAGGTCGACGGTACCACCGGGACGATAGTCGAGGACGACGTGCACACGACCACCGAAGCACAGCGACTGAGCGGCGGCCGAGCCACCGTGTGCCCGATCAGGACGGAAACGCGCGAAGTCGACGGAATGCAGGTGCTGGACCGGATGGTCGTGGAGACCGACCCGCCGCTGGTGTGGCGCAATCCGTGGCCGCAGTACCGCACGTCCCCGAGGGGATTGGCGATCGTGGAGGAGATGGACAGTATCGCCAGGGCGGTGCTGGGCGCCCTGCCAACGCGATATGACGGGTACCGGGCGCGCCAGGACGTCGAGATCGAACTGGCGGTGGCCGAGTCCGGACGGATTGGGGGGCAACCGGTGGACCTGCCGCTGCAGGAACCCACGTTACGGGAAACGGGCCTGCTTGAACGATTCTCGCGAGAATACGGGTGCGATCCGTTCGACGTGGAAGCGTGCGTGGACGTTTTCTTTCCAAAGAGGTAGTCGGTCCACCGAAAACGCGGGTTCCGGAGATATCGAAAATGGGCAAAGGACGCACGTTCGCTTCCGAGGCAAGAAGGTTGACGGACGCGAGAACGGGAGCATCCGTCCGCCAGATGACGGATCATCCTGCCATCGATCACAATCTGTATTTTTCGAACCCGTCCTGGACGCCGGACGGAAAGACCATCGTATTCACCTCGTATCGCTCGGGGAAGCCCGACCTCTTCAAAATGGACGAGTCCGCCGGCACGATGACGCAGTTGACCGATGCGGACGGGTTCGGGGGATTTGCCGCCTGCCCCTCGCGAGACGGGACGAGGGTATTTTACAATGCGGGCGGACAGGTACGCGCCGTGGACGTCGACACGTTCGAGGAGTCGGTTCTCGCCGATTTCGGGAGCGGCAGCGCGGGCGGGTGCAGTCTCTCGTCGGACGGCGCGCGCCTGGTGACTTCAATGCACCGGGACGGAGCTTCGGCGGTGGTCGCGGTGGCGACCGACGGGTCCGGATTCCGGGTGGTGCGCGAACCGCCACGCGCCGTCGGCCACGTTCAGGTCTGCCCGGTCGATCCGGACCTGATTCTGTACTCGAGCGACGTGAATCAGCGCATGTGGGAGGTAAGGTCTGACGGGAGCGCCGAACGCGCGTTGTTTGTCCACGACAGGTCGGTCTGGATTACGCACGAAACCTTTCTCGGCCACTCCGATGAAGTGATGTTCGTGCATTGGCCTTTTGCCCTGCGGGGAATCAGAGTGGGGGATGACGAAGACCGGACCATCGCGTCGTTCAACGCCTGGCATCCCTCGCCCCGGCAGGATGGATTCCTCATCGTGTGTGACACCACCTGTCCGGATATCGGGCTGCAACTGATCGACCCCGGAACCGGAGAGCACGAAACACTGTGTTTTCCCGGCAGTTCGAACGGCGGAACCCAATGGGCGAAGACGGTCCCCGAGGACGATCACAGGACCGGGCCGGAAACGTACGGGCCCCAGTGGTCGCACCCGCACCCCTCTTTCAGCCCTGACGGAACGCGGGTCATCTATACCTCGGACCGGACGGGCGCAAGCCAGATCTACGTCGTGGATGTGCCCGATTGGGTCGCGTCTCGCATGTAAAGGCAGGACGATGTCGGTTTGTGGGATTCCGCAAAAAAGGCTTGACTCCCGATGCGCAATCCTGTAGATTTGCGTTCCGCCCTTGCATTGAATTATCCTCGTTAAAATAAAGAAGATATGAATATCCACTTCCGTTGGTGCGGAGGACGGGAGCGGCAGTCTGATTCCGGCGGGCTTCATCCGGGTTCTGGCGGGATCGGCGTTCGGGCCTGCGCCGCGACGTGTTGAGGCGCGTCCTGTCAATGTGGTCCCCGTGTGCGGACGTCCCGCTTCGAGGCGGGCGTTCAGAAATACGGAACCCGGATTCGTTTGAGGTGTCTCTTTTAGGAAGGAGTGGAAATCAGGAATGATCCGGTGGACGTGGGTTCTCGGAATAGCGGCCACCCTTTGCATGGGGTGTGCCCGTGAGTCCGCGGACGAGCTTTTTTCCAAAGGGGAGGCGGCGGCTCACAAGGAGGCGACCTATTCGCAGGCGGAAGCGCATCTCAAGGAATTCCTGGATCTTTATCCGGATGATCCCAGGGCGGACCTGGTGCTTCACGCACTGGCGCGTGTGTTGCTGAATCGACACAAGTTCGACGAGGCCATCGAGTTTTACGGGACGCTGGTCCGGCGTTTCCCGGAAAGCCGGTATGCCGACCAGGCCCAATTCATGATTGGGTACGCCTACGACCTACAGGGTAAATTCGAAAAAGCCCGGGAAGCGTATCAGAAAGTCATCGACATGTTCCCGGAATCGGAATTGTACGACGATGCGGCCGTTTCAATCCGGAATCTCGGGAAACCGCCCGAGGAATGGTTTCCCGTCGATTCGACCTCGACCACAGGAATAAACTGAACCGGCAACGGGTGTAACAGGTTCGGAATGAGACCCGCGCCGCCGCGCCCGATCCGTCATTCCGGCCGATTCAGGCAGTCAATCAGTTCATGGAGCCATGGTTTCCCATCATTCTGCCAACGCAACTAGGCCGGACGGTATCTGTGTACACGGAAACCGTCCGGTGTTCTTTTGTGGAATTCAACGATGATGATCGCAGCCGATATACAGCAACTGAATGATGAAGTGGAACGCGAGAGCGCGTTTGTCCAGCGCCTGACGGGCGAGGTGGGCCGGGTAATCGTAGGTCAGCAGCATATGGTTGAGCGGCTGCTGATCGGGCTGCTGTGCAACGGCCACGTGTTGCTCGAAGGCGTGCCCGGTCTGGCAAAGACGTTGACCATTACGACGTTGGCGCGGGCAATCCAGGCCTCGTTCAGCCGCATTCAGTTCACGCCCGATCTGTTGCCCGCGGACCTGATCGGCACCATGATCTACAACCAGGCGACGGGAGAATTCGTACCGAAAAAGGGTCCCGTGTTCGCGCAACTCGTGCTCGCCGACGAAGTGAACAGGGCGCCGGCCAAAGTTCAAAGCGCCATGCTCGAGGCGATGCAGGAGCGTCAGGTGACCATTGGCGATCAGACCTTTCCGATGGACGATCCTTTTCTCGTCCTTGCTACGCAGAATCCCATCGAACAGGAGGGAACCTACCCCCTTCCCGAAGCGCAGGTGGACCGATTCATGATGAAGGTCCGGGTTACCTATCCCCGGCGTGAGGAGGAACGCGAGATCATCGACAGGATGGAGGGCGGGGATCCCCCGGCCGCGAACCCCGTGGTCCGGCCCGAAGACATCATTCGCGCCAGCGGCGTCGTCGACCGGGTGTACGTCGACGACAAGATCAAGGACTATATCGTGGATCTGATGCTGGCCACAAGGGATCCGGCGGCCTTTGGGATTCAGGAACTCAGCGCGCTGATCGAATACGGGTGTTCGCCGCGCGGCTCCATTTTCCTGACGCGCGCCGCCAAAGCCCACGCCTTCCTGAGGCGCAGGGGTTACGTGACGCCGGAAGACGTGAAAGCCATGGGCCCGGACATACTCCGCCACCGGGTGATCGTAACGTACGAAGCCGAAGCAGAGGAAGTCGATTCGGAGGATATCGTCCGCCGGATATTCGATCATGTCGAGGTGCCGTGACACGATGATTCCCATCGAAATACTCAAGAAAGTGAGACGCATCGAATTGCGCACGAGGTACCTGGTCGACACTGTGTTCTCAGGAGAGTACCATTCCGTCTTCAAGGGCCAGGGAATGGCGTTCGCCGAGGTGCGGGAGTACCAGTTGGGAGACGATATCCGGTCGATAGACTGGAACGTCACCGCCCGGATGGGACATCCCTTTGTCAAAGTGTTCGACGAAGAACGCGAACTGACGGTGATGTTGATGGTGGACGCCAGCGCATCCGGAGATTTCGGTACGGTATCGCAGATGAAGGGTGAAATCGGGGTCGAGATTTGTGCCCTGCTGGCATTCTCGGCCATACAGAACAACGATCGCGTGGGCCTGATCGTCTTCACGGACGACGTGGAAGTGTTCATCCCGCCCAAGAAGGGCAGGACGCACGTGTTGCGCGTGATCCGGGAATTGCTGTACTTCAGGCCGCGTCGCCGGGGCACGGACATTGGCGCGGCACTCGATTATCTCAACCGGGTCAACAAACGAAAGAGCGTCGTGTTTCTCGTTTCCGACTATCTGGCGTCCGGGTATGAGGCCGCGCTGCGGGTGTCCGGAAAGCGGCACGACCTGATTGCGGTCGTACTCCAGGACCCGCGGGAACGTGAATTGCCCGACGTCGGTCTCGTCGAGTTGGAAGACGCTGAAACGGGGAGGGAGATGCTGGTGGATACATCCGACCGGGAGTTCCGCTATCTGTTCAGGCAGTTGAACGACAGGGCGGAGGAACGGCGGGATCGGGTGTTCCGTTCGGTCGGCATCGACCGTGTCGATATTCATACTGAGGCGACGTACGTGGACGCGTTGATGCGTTTCTTCCGTAAGCGGGCGCAACAGATCGCGGCATAGGGAGGCCGTTGTGATCGAAGTCGATCATATAACCAAGCAGTACGGGTCGCTGGTGGCGGTCAGGGATCTGACATTCAGGGTCGAGAAGGGGGAGGTGGTCGGATTCCTCGGTCCCAACGGCGCCGGCAAGACCACCACCATGCGCATTCTTACGTGTTATCAGCCGGCAACGATGGGAACCGCCCGGGTGGCCGGCTTCGACGTTTTCGACGAACCGATGGAGGTCAAGAGGCGTATCGGGTACCTGCCGGAGCATCCGCCGGTCTACAGCGACATGTACGTGCGGTCGTATCTGGATTTCGTGGCGCAGATCAAGGGCGTGCCGAAAAAGGACCGGAGGTCGCGGGTTGACAGCGCGATGGAGCGGTGCGGGATAACGGATCGTGCGAAACAGCTGATCGGCCAGCTGTCAAAGGGCTATCGCCAGCGCGTGGGCATCGCGCAGGCCATTCTGCACGATCCGGACGTCATCATCCTTGACGAGCCGACGATTGGGCTGGACCCCAACCAGATACAGGAGATACGCCGGTTGATCCGCGGACTGGGGCGGGAACACACGGTGATTCTGAGTACGCACATATTGCCCGAGGTGGAAATGACCTGCGATCGCGTGATCATCATCAACAGGGGTCGGATCGCGGCGGTGGATACGCCGCAAAACCTCACCGCGCGGGCATCGGGCAACCGGCGGTATTACGTGGCGGTATCGGGCGATCTGGATGCGGCCGCGGACGCCATCGGAGACGTTCCCGGTGTCGTCGGGGTCGGGCATGCAAGCGAAGACCGGGCGCTGGAGGTCGACGTTTCCGGCGATTCCGATATGCGTCCGGCGATTGCGGCAAGGTTGGTCGAACGCGACCTGGGGCTGGTCGAGCTTAGGCCGATAACCGCGAGACTGGAGGACATATTCCACGAATTGACAATGTCCGACGAGGAGAGCCCCTGATGGGTAATATCGCCGCGATCTTCTGGAAGGAAATGCGTTCCTACTTCGGGTCGCCGATCGCCTACGTGGTTGCGACGGGTTTCCTGTTGATGATGGGCTATCTCTTCCAGAACGAGATCGTGGAGTTTCGGGCGAAGTGCCTGAATTATACGTTTCAGCACCAGGAGCATGGCGTCGATCCGCCGAACGTGAACGAGGACGTCGTGTTTCATTTTTTTCTGAGCCAGTGCCTCGTCTGGCTGGTGGTGACGCCGATGCTGACGATGCGATTGTTCGCGGAGGAGAAAGGCTCCGGAACGATTGAACTCCTGATGACGTCACCACTGACCACGTGGCAGGTCGTACTCGGCAAATTCGCGGCCTGCCTGGGCCTGTACGTCATCATCGAACTGCTGCTTCTGTCGCTGATTATTGTGGTGTCGTTTTACGGCGATCTGAATTGGGCGCGGGTACTCTCCGCGTGCGCCGCGATCCTGCTGCTGGGAGGCTCGTTTATCAGCGTGGGCATTCTGGCCTCCTCGCTCACGGACAAACAGATCGTCGCCGTGGTCATCGCATTTGTCCTCCTCCTCCTGCTCTTTGTCGTACGGTATTCTCCCGAACTCATCGGGCGGGAGTGGGCAACCGTTCTCTTCTATCTCTCGCTGATCGACCACACCCGGGATATGGCGCGCGGCGTGGTCGACAGCAGCGACGTGATCTTCTTTCTGACGTTCACGTTCTTCTTCCTGTTCCTGACGCACGCCGCGCTTGAATCGCGCCGCTGGAGGCGATAGAGAATGACCGGATTCTTCAGGGCCCGTTGGGTCAGGTACGGTTCGAGTACGCTCGTTGCCGTTCTTGCGCTGCTTGCGATAATGGTGGCAATCAACTATCTCGCAACGCGCTATCACCACAGGATTGACGTGACCGAGGGGGGAATGCACAGCCTCTCCGATCAGACCGCGACGCTGCTGGACTCTCTGACGACGGATGTGCACGTTCTGGCGTTTTTCCACGAAACCGACCCGGAAACCGCCGGATTCAAGGAGAGACTCGAGGCCTACGCCTACCACTCCGACCGGTTCAGCTTTACAATGGTCGATCCGGCGGTGCATCCCGGCGAAGCCAGGCGATACGGGGTGGGCAAACCGCGCGTTTCGGTGGTGTTGTCCGATGCACGGGAGGAACGGGTTTTCGGAACCGAGGAGAATCATCTGACCAATGCGGTGGCCAAGGTCGTCCGGAATCGCGATAAAACCGTCTATTTTTCGGCCGGACACGGAGAACGGACGCTGAAGGCGCCGGAAGGGGATTTCATCCGCGTCGGGCAGGCGTTGCAGGATGCCGGGTACGGGGTTCGGGACACCCTCGTGCTGGATGCCGGCAAGGGGGTGCCTGCGGATTGCGATCTGCTGATCGTGGCGGGGCCGACTGCCGCATTCTCCCGGGTCGAAGTGGATTCGATCCGCAGCTATCTCGCCGGCGGAGGATCGGGGTTGTTCATGCTGGACCCGGGCGGCGAAACCGGTCTCGAGACACTGCTGGCGGGCTGGGGTATTCAGGTCAACGACGACTACGTCCTGGGTTGGGGGCCGGGCGACCCCTCGATGCCGGGCTCCGTCTGGTACGCACGGCATCCGGTTACGGAAAAACACCGCAACCGCAATCTGAGGACCTTCTACAGACTCGCCAGGTCCGTTGCACGCAGCGAAGACGCCACAGGCGTGCAGGTTCATGAACTGGTGACGACCCATCCGCGGGACAGCTGGCGGGAAGACAAACTGCCCGACGCGTCGCCGGTCTACGATCCCGGCCGGGACCTGCAGGGCCCGGCCTCCGTGGCCGTCGCCACACTCGACAGACCGAAATTTCGTCGTTTTCCATCCGACGTGGGCGTGCGGCACACCCGGATCGTCGTCTTTGGAGACTCTGATTTTGCCGGCAACGAATTCTTCGACACGGTAGGCAACGGAGACCTGTTCATGAACGCGGTGAGTTGGCTCATGGAAGAGGGAGACCTCATCTCCATCCGGCCCAAGTTGTGGGCTTTCAGGGGCGTCGTGATGACGGCAGAGGACCTACTGTGGCTTTCGTGGCTTTCCGTTGTCGTCATTCCGGCCATACCCGTCGTTATCGGGATCGGAGTCTGGCGCAGGCGGCGCTGACGCCCGGCCGCGAATCGGCACAAACAGCGGCCCGGCAGGGAATTAACATGAATTTAAGGACGACAGGCGGTCTTGTGCTGCTTCTGGCGGCGCTGGTCGGTTTCGTCTACTTTTACGAGATACGGGGCGCCGACGAGCGTTACAGGGCCCGTGTCACGGCGGGACGCCTGCTGAATCTGGACGAAGCCGCGGTCAGTGCACTGACGGTTCACCGGGGCGACACAACGATCGTCCTGCGGAAATCGGGAGCCGCGTGGCGGATTCTGCAGCCCGTTGCCACGGGCGGCGACGACGGCGAAATCGTCGGATTGATCCGGACGTTGCGGTCCATGGACCTGGAGCGCGTGGTGGCGGACAGCGCCCGTATCGCGCGGGGCGAGGCCCGTCTCTCGGATTTCGGCCTCGACAGACCGAATCTGTCACTGGCGATAACACAGACCGACCGGGTGGATTCGCTCTTCTGGGGAGATCGAAGCCCTACCGGACGGTACGGTTACGTCAGGTGGTCCGGTCATCCGGGAATACTCGCGGTTGGCGCCCCGTTCAGGTTGAGACTGGAGAAGGGGCTGTTTCAACTGCGTGACAAGCGGGTCGCGGATTTCAATCCGGATGCCGTCCGGAAGGTCGAAATAGCACGGGGCGGTTCCCGGGTGGTCGTCGAGATGCTTTCGGACGAATGGCGCCTGACGTTTCCGGTCAACGACCGCACCGACGCCGCCGAGGTCCGCAAGCTGATCAACAGATTGCGAACCGCCGAATTCACGCGGGTGGTTGCGGAGGCGTCCCGGGAGCGGGGCGAATACGGCCTGGAAGAGCCGACGCTTACGGTATCGATATTCGATGGCGAGCGTGAACGGAAAAAGACCATAGTGATCGGACGAAGGAAGGAAGGTAGCCGGTTTCCGCCGTTTTTTGCGGCATTTTCGGGCAAGCCCATGGTTTTTCTGGTCGACTCGACCTTTGTCGCGGATATCAGAAAGACGGCCTCGGACCTGAGATTCAAGCGTATCTTCGCGTTCGACGCCTCGGGCGTCGACAGGTTGAAGCTGGCGTATCGGGACCGCGTGGTAGAGTGCGTCAGGGACAGTACCGGCAACGCCTGGCAGGTGCTGCAACCAAAGTTTCACATCGTTCTGGAACATCGCATACGACATTTCTTTCGCACCATTGAACTGCTCGAAGCCGAAGCATTCGTGGCGGAAGAGCTGAAGTCTCCCGAGGCCTTCGGATTCGATCGCCCGGCATTGGTGGTCACCGCCTGGCGCGGCGGCGCAACCGCGCAGAAGCTGACGGTCGGCGAAAGGGACGGCAACGTGTACGCGCGAGGTCTACACCGAACGCAGGTCGCCCAAATCGATCACAGGGTGCTGACGAAACTGAAGCTCGAACTCGTGTCCGTAAGACCGGACGTCGTCCGCCCGGATACCATCGAAACACCGCTTGGCGGGGCAGTGCGGATGCGTTGAAGGCGATGATCGGCGAAAGGGATGACGAACGCGGCCGGAGACATTACCGTCTTCCGGCCGCCCGAATCGATCACAAGGTTCTGATGACAATGAGGCCGGTACTCTTGCCCGTGAAGTTCCACCCGGTTCGACCCGATACCGGGCGGTCGGGCGTCCGGCAGGCGGACAACGCGATATGGTCCGCGTCCTGATATCGGCGTGGATAGGCGCCTGGAGTCTGGCGGCGCCACTATCCGGCACGGCAGCCGGAATTCTGTTCGATGCGACCGTAGACCGGGATACGCTTACGCTGGGTGATCCCGTTCTCCTGAATCTACGGATCAGACGTGATCCTGGGGATACCGTCGTTCTCTTGCAGAACGAGGGTTTCCTCGCGCCGTTCGAGGTACGCCGCCGGATGCCGCCAGCGGTTCGCGAGGCGCCCGGAGGCGGTGTGGAGGAGACACTCGCCTACGAACTCGCCGTGTACCGCCTGGGGGTGGTCGAAATACCCTCTCTGGCGCTCCTGGTGCGGACTGCCGGCGGCGACTCGGGGCTGATCACTTCCCAGCCGATACCGGTTGTGGTTCGCAGCGTCATGCCCGCGGGAATGTCGGATATCCGGGACGTGAAGCCTCCGGTTGACGTCGAGGCCAGAATCCCCCGGTGGTTCTGGTTCGTTGTTGCCGCTCTGGCCGGTCTTGCGGCCGCGGCAATCTGGTTCTGGCGGCGGCGACGGAATAAACCGGCGGTCGATCCGCCGCCGCAGATTCGCTGGCCCGATGAAGTCGAGAAGATTCTGCGGATGCGACTCCTGGAAAACGGCGAGTATAAGCGCTATTACAGCCTGCTTTCCGAGGCGATGCGCAGGTACCTGGAAGATCGGTTCCGGGTCGACGCCATGGAGCGGACCACACACGAACTGGTGCAAGACCTCGAACGGGTGCCGGTCGGGAACGCGGAGTTGTCCGCGCTCGACGGGCTGTTGTCGGAGGCGGACCTGGTGAAGTTCGCGAAGTTTCGACCGCCGGACGACGTTGCAGAGGATGCCGCGCAAGCCGTACTGGATCTCATGCGGCGGCTGGACGCGCAGCATCGGAACGGTGAGGAGCGGACGGAAAACGCGGCGCCCGCGGCAGTGACGCCATGATTGAGTTCAAGGATCCGGAATGGCTCTTCGCCCTGGTTCTGGTGCCGTTTCTGATCTATCAATACGTACGCCGGCAACGGCGGAAGCAGGGCAGCATTCGTTTTCCGGACCTGGGTGTGATCGGCCGGATTCCTCCTTCGGCAGTGCTCAAGTTGCGTCACGCCCTGATTGCATTGCGGTGTCTGGCGTTGGTACTCCTGATTATCGCGCTGGCGCGCCCGAGATCTGGGCGGGAGGGGCGAGAAATCCTGACCCGCGGAATCGATATCGTACTTGCCCTTGACGTTTCCGGCAGCATGGCGTACAAGGATCTGGACGGTCGGATGAAGTCCAGGTTGCAGGTCAGCAAGGAGGTCGTGAGCCAGTTCGTGGAAGGTCGGGTCAACGACCGGCTCGGACTCGTCGTGTTTGCCGGGGAGAGCTATACCCAGTGTCCGCTCACGCTCGACTACGGGATCTTCCTCAGCTTTCTGGACGAGGTCCGGCTCGCGGACGATTCCTGGGACGGCACGGCCATCGGCACCGGCATCGTCACGGCAGTAAACCGCCTGCGCCGGTCGGAGGCGAGCACCCGCGTTGTTATCCTGTTGACGGACGGTGTGAATAACAGGGGAGAGGTGGATCCGGTTACGGCCGCGCGCGCGGCACAGGCCGTGGGCATACGGATCTACACGATCGGCGCGGGAAGCAGCGGCGTGATCGTGACCGGCCAGGGCCTGCTCCAGCAGCGGGTTCGCGTTGAAATCGACGAAGAAACCCTTGAGGAAGTCGCCAAGATTACGGGCGGCCGTTACTTCCGCGCGACCAGCGAGAAGAAACTCGCCGAGATCTACCGCGCAATCGGCGAGATGGAAAAGACGGAGATAAAGACGCGCGACTACGTGGACTACACCGAGTTTTTCACGATCTTCCTCTGGCCGGGTCTTGTCCTTCTGGGCGTCGAACTGATGCTGGCGAACACGAGGTTCCGGAGGATTCCGTAGCATGCGTTTCGGCGACGTTCAGGCATTCTGGTTCCTGTTGGCGGTACCCGCGGCTATTCTGCTGTTTGCAGTCGCCTTTCGAAAGAGACGCCGGGCTCTCGCCCGCTTCGGGAGACCGGAACTGATGCGGAAGCTGACGGCGGCTACGAGTTGGAACAGGCAGCGGGTAAAGGCGTCGCTGACGGTCGTCGGACTCGTCTTTCTGGTTCTGGCGCTGGCGCAGCCGAGGTACGGAATGCGGCTCGAGTTGCTGCACCGGAAGGGCGTGGACGTCATTGTGGCGCTGGATACGTCGCTGAGCATGCTGGCGCAAGACATCAGGCCCAATCGGCTGACGCGCGCCCGCTTCGAGATCGAGTCCCTTATCGACAGGCTGGAAGGCGACAGGATCGGGCTGGTCGCGTTTGCGGGCCGCAGCTTTACGCTTTGCCCGCTCACCCTGGACTACGGCGCCGCCAAGCTGTTTCTGGATTCCATCGACACGGATATCAGTCCCGTGAAGGGAACGGCCATCGCCGAAGCCATTCGCGCGTCGACGCGGGCGTTCGGCAGCGAGGAACGCAAGTACAAGGTCATGGTACTGATCACGGACGGCGAAGACCACGCGGACGATCCGGCGGAAGCCGCGAAAGAGGCGGCGGAAGCCGGGGTGCGGATATTCGCGGTGGGGGTGGGGACGCCCGGCGGAGAGTTGATCCCGGTAGAGCGGAACGGGCGAACGGAATTCCTGAAGGACGGTCGGGGGAATTACGTCAAGTCGCGCCTGGACGAGGCGAGTCTGCAACGGGTCGCAGACATGACAGACGGGGTCTATATCCGGTCGCGGACGGGCGGCGTGGGCCTGGACAGGGTATACGACGAAATCTCACAGATGGAAAAGAAGGAACTGGGATCGCGGAAATACACGCAGTATAAGCACAGGTTCCAGTGGCCGCTGGCCGTCGCCGTGGCGTGTTTTGCCTGCGAGGCGATGTTGTCGGATCGCAGAAGGGTGCGAGCGCGATGGCGCGGGCGGTTTCAGTAACCCGGTCCCGGATTCACCCGGAGTGTGCTTCGTGTATCGATATCTGATCGGACTCGTCGTTGTTCCGCTTCTCGGCTTTACGTTTCTGGACCCGGCGGCGGACAAGAACACACGGGGCAACCGCATGTTTCACGAAGGAAGGTTCGAGGAAGCGCTCAAATACTACCGCGAAGCCCAGGTGGAGAATCCCGAGGCGCCGGAACTCAGGTTCAACGCGGGCGACGCCTATTTCAAAAAGAACGCATATAAGGACGCCCTGCAGGAGTTCGGTCAGGCGCTGAAGAGCAGGGACCCCTCGTTTCTCGCGAGGGCGTATTACAATATGGGCAATGTCCACGTCCGCCAGCAGAACCTGCAGCAGGCGGCCGATGCCTACAAGCGGTCGCTGGCGTTGCAACCGGACGATCTGGACGCAAAGGTGAATCTGGAATGGGTTCTGGAGAAAATGCGGGAGCAGGAGAAGCAACAGAAGCGTGAACAGGAGCAAGATGAGAATCGGGATGACGATCAGGACCGGAACGAGAGCGGCAACGAGCCGGACGAAAAGGATTCGAATGACGGTGGGAACGGGGAACAGCCGGATCAGGACGCCGGCGGGAATCGTGACGACAATCCGGAAGGCCAGGGTAAACCGGACCAGGGACAGCGCCAGCAGCCGGAAGACCCCGCGGGGCAGCAGCAGAACAAGCCATCGTCGCAATCGGCGTCACAGGCCGGTTCATTGAGTCGGGAAGAGGCCGAACGCCTGCTGGATGCGATGAAAGACAGGGAAACGAAGTCGCAGAAATACCGCCGTTTGCGCGTTCACGGCAAACGATACGAGGGTAACGAGTGGTAGGCATGTCACGCGCGACCATCTGTGTCTGTCTGTTCGTCCTCCTGGTTTTTCACGGTGTGGCGCCGGCCGAATCGCCGCGTCTCCACGTGTCGGTCGATCGGACGCGCGTGGCGGTGGGCGAACAGGTCGCACTGACGGTCACGCTAACGGCCAGCGAGGACGTCCCTGCCCCGGAGCTGCCGGTTCCGGACGGGTTCGACGTTGTCGGGCGTTCGACCTACACAACCCAGGAGATCAACATTACGAACGGCCGGGTCGTTACCACGCGAAACAACTCGTACGTATATTCCCTCACGGCGAGGCGCGAGGGCAGTTTCGTGATCGGCCCGGCGCACGTGATGTATGAGGGCAGGCGGCATGAATCTTCGAAGATTCGGGTGAATGTCGTGACGCCCGGCCGGCGGCCGAACACGCGCCCGGCGCCCGTGCCGGGACGGGATTCCCGCGATTCGGAAGGAGATGAACTGGAGGAAGACCTGTTTGTCGCGACGACGGTGGACAGGAAAAAGGTTTACGTGGGAGAACAGGTAACCGTTACGTACAGGCTTTACACGCGCCGAACGCTCCGCAATATCAGTTACGGACGGCTGCCCGCCTATACCGGTTTCTGGTCGGAAACCCTGTTCGACGCGCAACGCGCCAGTTTTGACCGGGAGATCCATAACGGCCGTGAGTTCGACGTCATGCGGTTGAAGACGATGGCGTTGTTTCCAACGGCGTCGGGAGTACAGTCGCTGGACGCTGTTGAAGTCGTCTGCCAGGTTCAGGAACGCACGCGTCGCAGAAACATGTTCGATATGGATGATTTCTTCGGTTTCGGCGCCAGCCGGGAAGTGCGGGCGCGATCGGAAGGCGTGAAGATCGAAGTCTTGCCTCTGCCCGCGGGCGCCCCGGGCGGGTACAGCGGCGCCGTGGGCCGGTTCGATGTATCGGTCGAGGCGTCGCCCACTGAAGTTCAGACCGGAGACCCGATCGAGGTGACGGTAACGGTGCGCGGGACGGGAAACCTGAACGCCGTGGGCGAACCCGTACGGCCGGATGGCGACGCGTTCAAGTTCTACGATCCCAATTCAACCGTAAGCACGGGTAACTCGGATGGACGAATCGGCGGCGAAAAGCGCTTCGAATACGTCGCGATTCCCAGCCGGGCCGGAAGCCTGAGGATCGGTCCGTTTCTGCTGGCCTATTTCGATCCCGAAGAACATCGATATCGCACAGCGCGTTCGCGTGTGGTTTCGGTAGACGTGAAGCCGGGCGGGCAGCAGGCGGCTTCCGGGGCGGTGATGGGCCGGAGAGAGATTGAGATGCTCGGCCAGGACATCCGTCACCTGAAGCCGGATCTCGGATATCTGGCGGATCACGGCAGGCTGTATATCAGGACCACGTGGTTCTGGACCATTCAGCTGGTGCCCGTCCTCGGTTTTTTCGGCATTTTCGCGTACAAGCGCCACCGGGACCGGCTTTTGGGAGACGTGGCTTATGCCCGAAGACGGCGTTCGGGTCCGGAGGCCAGGAAGCGTCTGACGCAGGCGCGAAAGCGACTCCACGAGAAAGACGGTGTGGCGTTCTGCGTCGAAATCGACCGCGCGCTGGCTCAGTTTCTGGCCGATAGATTGAATCTGCCGGTTGCCGGCATGACCCGCGAGTCGGCCGCTCGGGCGCTTCGGGAGGTGGACGTACCTGAACGGATCGTCTCGCAGGTGCAGGATGTCTTCCTGCGTTGCGACTACGCACGTTTCGCCTCGGTCCGCATACCCGGGAAGGAACAGGAGGAAATCTACAACGCCGCGGCCGCGCTTATCGACGCCCTGGGAGCAAGGATATGAGGAACGGGCGCGCACGGACCGGCTGGGTCCGGCGGGTTTTAAGGGTTTTGGATTCCGGCGTTCCGGCGGCCTTGCCGGCGGTACTGCCATTTCTGCTGTTTCCCGTCGCCGCCTGCGGCGCCGGCACCGGCGCGAGCATCTATAACGAGGCGAACGCCCTTTACGGGCGGGGCGAATTCAGAGAGGCGGCGGATCGGTACGAGGAAGTCGTCTCACGGGGCGTGCGGAACGGCTACGTTTTTTTCAACCTCGGCAATGCCTATTTCAAAGCCGGAGAGACGGGGCAGGCCATTCTCGCGTATGAGCGCGCTCTCAGATTGATGCCGGGTGATGAAGACGTGCTGGCGAATCTCAGGTTTGTGAACGCCGTGAAAGTAGACAGGAGTCCGGATGACACCCCCAATCTTGTAACCCGCACACTGGCGTCCGGCTACCGGCTGCTGAGCGCTGACGTGCTGGCCGTATCCGGAAGTGTCTGTCTGTTCCTGGCGGCCGCGGCCGGCGTGTTCCGGCTTCTTGCGCGTTCTCGACGCGCGTTGTGGATCGGTCTGCTGGTGCTGGCGGGCATGGGGTTGTGCGGCTCCGGCGCGCTGCTGACGTACCGGATTTATAGCGAAAACACCGTTTCGGAAGCGATCGTCATTGCGCACGAGGCGAGGGGACGCAGTGGGCCGGGGGACGATTATCTGCTGGTATTTACAATCCATGAAGGCACGAAGGTAACGATTGAACGGGTCGACGAACGCTGGTATCTTGTAAGGTTGCCAAACGGCATTGGCGGGTGGTTGCCCGGGAATTCGCTGGAGATCATCTGAAACGTGGAAGACGGGAATACATACGTGGGCGGCGTGCGGGATACCGGTCGTCATGAACAGAGAAGACCGGTTTCCCGATGCGTGTATGCCACTTGTGCGGTCAGGGGGTTGGCGTGACGTCGTTCAGGGCCTGGTTTCAGTGCTTTAGAGGTTGCAGCGGCCACTATCCCCTGACGCGGATCATCTACGCGTGTCCGACGTGCGGCGGTTTGCTCGAGGTGCGCCACGATATGGAAGCGCTTCGCGGGCGATCACCGGCGGACTGGCGTCGCCTGTTCGATCGGAGGTATATGCGCACCGAATGGCCGTACGGCAGTTCGGTGTGGGGCAAGAAGGAAATGGTATGTCCCGGTGTGCACAACGACAACGTGGTGTCGATGTACGAAGGGGGGAGCAATCTGTTCTGGGCCGAGCGTCTCGGACGGGAGATCGGCGTCGAGGACCTGTGGGTCAAGCAGTGCGGAAACAGCCACACCGGTTCGTTCAAGGATCTGGGCATGACGGTGCTGGTGTCGATGGTACGGCAGATGGTCTCCGAAGGGCAGAGCATCCCCGCCGCCGCGTGCGCCTCAACCGGAGATACCTCGGCGGCTCTGGCGGCTTACTGCGCGCATGCAGGTATACAGGCGGTCGTGTTTCTGCCGCGAGACAAGGTTTCCACGGCCCAGCTCGTGCAGCCGATGGCCAACGGGGCGCTGGTATTGAGCCTGGATACGGACTTCGACGGTTGCATGAGGCTGGTTCAGGAGATATGCCACAGGGATAACATCTACCTCGCCAATTCGATGAACTCGCTTCGAGTTGAAGGGCAGAAGACCGTCAGCGTGGAGTTGTTGCAGCAGTTCGACTGGGAACTGCCGCAATGGATCGTGATTCCCGGGGGCAACCTGGGCAACGTGAGCGCGCTGGGAAAGGGCTTCAGCGAGTTGAAGGAGATGGGCCTTGTGGACCGCGTGCCGCGAATCGCGGTTGCGCAGAGCGCGCGGGCGAATCCGCTCTACCGGAGCTTCCTCAACGGATTTGACGTGTTTGAACCGCTCAAGGCGCAGGCAACCCTGGCCAGCGCCATCCAGATCGGAGATCCGGTCAGTACCGAAAAGGCGATCGGGACCCTCAAGGACATCGGCGGCGTCGTGGAGCAGGCCACGGATCAGGAACTGGCGGACGCGGCGGCGAAGGCGGATCGCACGGGGTTGTTCTCGTGCCCGCATACCGGCGTGGCCTTTGCCGCGCTGTTCAAGCTGGTGAACAGCGGCGTCATCCGGAGAGACGAGCGCGTTGTCGTGATTTCCACCGCCCACGGATTGAAATTCGCCGATTTCAAGATAAGATACCACCAGGCGGAACTCGAGGCATTCGACGTGGACCCGGGCTATGCGAATCTGCCCGTGGAGTTGCCGGCCGAATACGGGCCGGTCCGGGATCAGATCTTCCGGACCCTGGATTTGAACAGCGGTTGACAGCGGCGATGGATTTGTGTAAATTGGTTGACCAGATTCAGCGTAGTGGTGATTTGAGGCATATTGCAGCCACTATAAAGAAATCGCTAAAAAGCTGATTGCCCATACGATAGCAGAATGCGTATTCAGGTTCTCTGAGGCTTTTTGGCTTCGGTTTTTTTTTGCCGATTCCGGAGGACGCGATGGACAAGAAGCCACCATCGGATGGCGCATGCAATTCAACAAGTGCCGTCCACGCAGGAGAAAATGGAGGGCATTGGGGCCATTCCCTCACCGTTCCGATCGCGCAGACGTCAACCTACGTATTCGAGAACACGGGGGCAGTGGACGATTTCGTTTCCGGTCGTTCGGCCCGCCTCGACTACGGGCGCTACGGAAACCCGACCCAGCAGATTGCCGAACGAAAGCTGGCCGAACTTGAAGGCGCGGATTCGGCGCTGTTGTTTTCGTCCGGGATGAGCGCCGTGACGACGACGCTTCTGGGCATGTTGTCCGCAGGCTACCACGCGGTAATTACCGACGACTGTTATCGGAAAACCGCGCAGTTCTGCGAACAGATGCTGAAAAAGTTCGGCATCGCCACCACCTTCGTGCCCGCGGGCGACTACGAACGGCTGGCGTCGGCCATGCGGGAGAATACGAGAGTGGTGATTGCGGAGTCTCCGACCAACCCCCATCTGAACGTGATGGATCTCGAAAAAGTGGTCGCCATCGCCAGAGCGAACCGTGCGAAAGTCGTTATTGACAGTACGTTTGCCACACCGTTCAACCAGCGTCCCCTCGAGTTCGGTGTCGATCTGGTCATACACAGCGCGACCAAGTATCTGGGCGGGCATAACGACCTTATCGCGGGCGCCGTTGCAGGACCCGAGCCGCTGGTATCGGCCGTAAAGGACTATCGTGGTATCCTGGGAGGGGTGATAGACCCCCATTGCGCGTATCTGCTGATCAGAGGCATCAAGACGTTTCCGTTACGAATGGCGCGCCAGAACGAGACGGCGCTGGCGCTTGCCCGTTTTCTCGAGGGGAACCCCGGGGTGCGCAAGGTTTACTATCCCGGTCTGGAGAGCCACCCGCACCACCGGGTTGCGCGGGAGCAGATGAACGGGTACGGCGGCGTGGTTAGTTTCGATCTCAACGCGGACCTGGCCGGAACCATGGCTTTCCTGGATCGCCTGGAGATCCCCTGTATCGGTGCGAGCCTGGGCGGGGTGGAGAGCATCGTCTCTCATCCCTCTACCATTTCCTACTACGAACTGGAACGTGAAGACCGGATCGCCATCGGGATCAGCGACGAACTCGTTCGCTATTCCGTCGGGGTCGAGGACGCGGAAGACCTTATTGGCGACGTGGAACAGGCGCTGGAGGCTGTTTAGCGGAAAGGAGGAGTGGGGACGCGATTCGTTTCGCGTCGCAGCGTATGTTCGGTCCGTTTCTTGCATTCGCGCTGCGCGCGCCATTGCAGGATGTGCGCTGGCGGCAAAAGGTACTGGTGGGCGGGTTGCTGTCCCTGCTGCCGAATCTGGCGCTGCTGCTTGCCGTCTTTATGGCATTGGGAAAAGTCTCCAAAATGCTCGCGCCGGTCGCGGTGGTTTTCTTCGTGCTGCCCACCATCGTCACCTGGGGATACGTCTATCGTGTCTTTGTCGACGCGTTGAACGGCCTGGAATTCCGCCGCCTTCCCGAGTGGAGCGACTGGCTGAGGTACGCTGCCGTGGGGGTCCGGCTTGGTGTGATCTACATCGGATATCTGTTTCTGGTCGGTCTTGGTGCGCTCGCCGCGATGGCTGTATTCGGCCTGTTTCCTCCGGGTGAGGATCCAACCCGGCTGAGCGCGGTGACGCTGCTGGCGATCGGCGCGGCCATGATGCTCTACGGGCTGCTGCCCATCGTATTCGCGCGGTTCGCGGCCGAACGCAAGATATGGGCTTCGTTCGATCCCGGCGCGATCCTGCAGGATATGGGGCGGGCGGTTCGCGGGGGAAGATATACGCAGGCCTGTCTGGGTTTCTATCTCTGCTTCGGGCTGCTGCTCCTCCTGAATCTGATATTGGGCGCGGTGCCACCGGTGGCCATGTTCGTCGGGTCAATCGGCTCGTTTTATCTGATGGTGGTGTTTGCCTGGGTATTCGGATGGCTGATCGGGAACCGGGGCGAGGATTCCACGGCCGCCGGATGAGATCAAACCTGCGCCCACGCCGTATCGAGTACCCTTTTTGCGTTGGCGATGACGATTTCGGGCGACTCACCTTCCATCGGTGAGACTTCGAAGCTGAGTATGGGACGCTTTTCCGGGTCCAGGAATCCGACGTCGAGCAATTCGCTCAGAAAATCCACCGCTTCAGGGACGTCGTTCTCACCGTCTTCGCAACCGAATCGAGGATGATTGTCGCCATAGGCCGGGTGATCCGGGTTTCGCATCACGCAATTGCCGATATGGGCGTGTACCAGATGGTCTCGAGCAATTCTCAGCGCATATTCCGAGGTTTCGCCCTGCAGGGGGAAATGACTCAGATCGAGCATCAGTCCAAAGTTGGCATACTCCCGCCTGACCCTCGAAGACACCTCAACTGCAAGCGCATTCGGGCCTACGAGACAGTTTTTGCCAAAGGGGAGCCGGTCGAACGTCTCCAATACCACGTTCATGTTCCGGGCTGCCGCGTCATCGCACAGGCGATAAAGTGAGTCGACCAGCAGGTCCGCGCCCCGCTCGCGGGCGCCCGGACCGGGATCCGTGCCCGAAAGCAGCGCTACCCCCGGGGCCCCCAGCGCCTCGGCCTGCTCGATGCCGGCCTTGACCGCGTCAACCGCGCCGAGCCGGTGGTCCTCGTCGTCGGCGTTGATATCCAGCTGGCCGCCAAGAAGGATGGGCTGGGCGCCGAAGGCCACGTCCATATGGGCTGCCGCGAGCAATTCGGCGGCATTGGCGCGTACCTCTCCGTCCTTCATGTGAGTGACTTCCACAGCCTGGAAATACGGATCCAGCGCGATTCTCTCAAGTGTTTCAAGAATCGGCCCTTCACCCCCGATGCAGGATTTGTATGCCATAAAGTGGACGATGCCGATGCGAGCGTAGTTCTGAATGGGTTCGGTCACAACCGGGACTCCTTTCTCACCTGCCGCAGGTGGGTTCCGAATCGCGAGGGCGGCGCTTCGGGAGACGGGAACGGATCGCCGGTTTCTTCGAGCCGGCGCACCCGGGGAACGAGTCCGTCGGGGTTGCCCGAAACGCGCGGGCGCCGACGGAACGGAGGTGCCAATAATACGCATTCGTTCCGGTGATGTCAATCGGCAATTCGCACTTTTCCGCTTGACATCGCGGGCGTCCACATGTATTATTTCCGCCCTGATTTCATCCTGAGTGGGGAGGTACCCAAGCGGTCAACGGGGGCAGACTGTAAATCTGTTGGCTGACGCCTTCGGTGGTTCGAATCCGCCCCTCCCCACCAAGTTTCGGGCATTCGGCCCCTCCACACACAACCGGAGGGGTTTTGTCGTATGCCCCAAACCGTCCGCCGTCCGGCGGGATCCGGGCCCGCGGGCCCGGGCCGCCTCCGCGAGCGTCGTTGTGGAGATGTGGATGTTTTTCTTGAGTTTGTGAACGCTGTTTTTTTGATAAAAACGCTTGACATATTTGCCTCTATATTATAACTTCTTAAGTCTGGTAACTTTCAGGACGGGCCTTGGTGTGTACCCCGCTCAAAGGGGCCGGTTCCTGTGATTTGCGGGAATAGCTCAGTTGGCTAGAGCGTCAGCCTTCCAAGCTGAATGTCGCGGGTTCGAGTCCCGTTTCCCGCTCCAAATAATCGCGGGCTGTGTTATCAGCGCTTTTTCTGTCGTCCAGACAGGGTCATGGCCCATGTAGCTCAGTCGGTAGAGCACCTCCTTGGTAAGGAGGAGGTCACCGGTTCAAGTCCGGTCGTGGGCTCCAGAATCGCTTCCCGGCACCAACAATGCCCAGAGATCTGATTACATTGGCCTGCGCAGACTGCGCGCGCCGCAACTATACGACGAACAAGAATCGGCGGTTACACCCGGACCGCGTCGAATTCAAGAAATACTGCAGGTTCTGTCGCAAGCATACCCTGCACCGGGAGACTCGCTGAGTTTCAGGGTTCGCTGCCGATTAAGCGGCTCGTTGAAAAAGCCCATCCGGGTTGCGGATAGCTCTTGCGGTCGAATACTGCGTTGCGTTCCCTCGCCGAATCGCACCCAGGGAACCGGTTGCGCGCCTTGTCTTCGGCCTCGCCTGCTGAGCGACTTTGTTAACGGACTGTTTGGGTTAGGGCAGTAGCTCAACTGGTAGAGCACCGGTCTCCAAAACCGGCGGTTGCGGGTTCGATTCCTGCCTGCCCTGCCATTATCCTCCGAAACAGCCACCTGGCCCGCGCCCGAGTTCCGCAAGCACCTTCAGGACCCGGGTTTCTCTTGCCAATCCCCATCAGCCCGCGTCGATTCGGCACCCGATTGCTCGTTCCCGGGTCGCTACAGGAGTTGGGGCGTTTCCCTGGCGGTATAGACGATGTTCGCGAAAGTGGCGCAGTTCATTAAAGACGTGCAGCTTGAAATGGGCAAGGTCACCTGGCCGACCCGGGACGAGCTGATCGCTTCCACAACGATTGTACTCGTGGTTTCACTGGCCCTTTCCGTGTTTATTTTCGCCGTAGACTTCGTGCTTTCGCTGGTTCGCAGGTTTGGAATGAGTTGACGGCCCCAGGTCAAACAACAGTGAGTGATGCCTCATGGCAATGCGGTGGTATGTCGTGCATACCTATTCGGGACACGAAAACAAGGTGCGTTCCTATCTCGAAAGCGCCAAGGAAGGCACCGAGGTTGCGGACAGGATCAACCGGGTCGTGGTTCCCACCGAAGAGGTCGTGGAGATGAAGGACGGGAGGAAGACGACCTCCTTCAGGAAGTTTCTGCCCAGCTACATTCTGGTTGAAATGGAAATGGATAAGGAGACGATGCACTTTGTCACCAATGTGCCGGGCGTAACGAGCTTTGTCGGACCCGGCAAGCGTCCCCAGCCGCTTCACGAAAAGGAAGTGGAACACGTGCTGGGACACGTTGACCGGCGTCAGGAGCAGGACGATCATGAAATACCGTATCAGGTCGGAGATCGGGTCAAAGTCATCGACGGGCCCTTCAGCGAGTTTATCGGCATGGTCGACGTGGTGAACCCGGAGAAGAGAAAGATCAAGGTAATGGTGAGCATTTTCGGCAGAAACACGCCCGTGGAGCTGGATGTCCTTCAGGTTGAAGAGGCCGTGGAAGGGTAGCGCGATGGCAAAGAAGATAATGACGACAATTAAACTTCAGATTCCGGCAGGACAGGCGTCTCCCACGCCCCCGGTGGGGCCGGCGCTCGGCCAGCACGGGGTCAATATCATGGAGTTCTGCCAGGCGTTTAACGCACAGACCCAGGACAAGCAGGGATTGATCGTTCCCGCGGTCATCACCGTGTTTGTCGATCGCAGTTTCTCCTTCATTACGAAAAGCCCGCCCGCCGCGGTGTTGTTGAAGCGGGCAGCAGGCCTGGAGAAGGGGTCGCCGGAATCCAATCGAACCAAAGTCGGCAGCGTCAGGCGGGATCAGGTTCGGGAAATCGCCGAAATGAAGATGGAAGATCTGAATGCGGCAAGTCTGGAAACCGCCGTACGCATGATTGAGGGAACGGCGCGAAGCGCCGGTATTACGGTCGAAGATTAGCAGCCCGTTGAAAAAGTCCATCCGGGCTACGGCCGGCCCTTGCGATCGAAATACTGCGTTGCGCTCCCTCGCCGAATCGCTGGATGGGACTCGGTTGCGCGCCTTGTCTTCGACCACAATGGCTCGGCCTCGCCTGCAGAGCGACTTTCTCAACGGACTGTTAGGAGGAACACAATTATGGCCGGGCGCAACGGCAAACGATACAGGACGGCGCTTTCCGGGATAGACCGGCGCGCGCAATATACAATCGAAGACGCGGTTTCGCTGCTGAAGGAAATGCCGGCGCCGAAATTCGATCAAACGGTGGAAATGGCGATTCGGCTGGGGGTGGACCCGCGTCAGGCCGATCAGCAGATCCGCGGTACGGTGATGCTGCCGCATGGGCTGGGAAAGACGATTCGCGTGGTTGTTTTCGCCAAGGGCGAACAGGCGGCGGCGGCCGAATCGGCCGGAGCGGACGTTGTGGGAGCCGACGATCTGGCCGAACGAATCAACGGCGGCTGGACCGATTTCGACGTGGCCATCGCGGCGCCGGACATGATGAGCGTTGTCGGGCGCCTGGGAAGGATTCTGGGCCCCAGAGGGTTGATGCCCAACCCCAAGAGCGGCACGGTTACGCCGGACGTGGCGCGGGCGGTGGCGGAAGCCAAGGCGGGCCGCGTGGAGTATCGCGCGGACCGGAACGGGAACGTTAACGCGCCCGTGGGCAGGATTTCATTTGATGAAGGCCGGCTCGCCGAGAATGCCCGAACGCTTTTCGACACGATTAACCGCGCGCGTCCTTCATCCGCCAAGGGACAGTTTGTGAGGTCCGTGACCCTCGCGACCACCATGGGGCCGGGCGTACGGATCGATCGCTCCAGCGTGACAAACTGACCGCGGGAACCGCGCAACGGAAGGAAAGAGGATGCCAACGGATGAAAAAGTCAGCGCTGTCGAGGAGTTAACCCGTCTGATGGGCCGGTCTCAGGGGTTCTATCTGACCGATTTCACCGGACTGAATGTCCCGGATGTCACCCGGCTTCGAAAACGACTGCGCGACGAGGACGTCACCTATCGGGTCATCAAGAATCGTCTTGCCCTGATAGCCGTAAAAAACGCCGGGATTCAGGGACTGGAAGAGGTTTTGCAGGGCCCGACCGGCCTGGTAAGTTCCGAAACCGATCCGATAGCGGCGGTAAGGCTGCTTCACGAATTCGCATCGGAGACCGACGGTCTGCCAAGGGTCAAGGGCGGCTTTGCGGACGGACGTGTGTTTCGGGAGGATCAGCTGGAGAAGCTTGCCCGGCTTCCATCGAGGGAAGTGTTGCTGGGACAGCTTGTTTCCTCGGTTCAGAGCCCGCTGGCCGGACTGGTGTTCTGTCTGGGCGGCCTGATCCAGAGCCTGGTTCTGGTTCTGAACGAAATTGCGGGGAAGAAAGGTGAAGCCGGGGAGGACAATTAGACATTTCACAAATCCGTTTCCATCATCAGGATAAGACGCATGGAGGACGACCATGGCAATCGCAGACATTATAGATGAAATCGAAAAGCTTTCCGTTCTGGAACTGGCCGAACTTGTCAAGGCGCTCGAAGAAAAGTTCGGTGTGAGCGCCCAGGCGATGGTCGCCGCGCCCGCGGCCGGCGCCGGCGCCGGAGGGGACGGAGAGGCTGAAGAAGAAGAGCAGACGGAATTCGACGTGGTGTTGAATGACATCGGTGACAAGAAGATTCAGGTAATCAAAGTGGTACGCAGCGTCACAAGCCTTGGCTTGAAAGAAGCCAAGGAACTCGTCGATGGCGCGCCTCGCAGCGTGAAGGAGGGTGTGTCCAGGGAGGAGGCCGACCAGATCAAAGCCGAACTGGAGGAGGTAGGAGCCGTTGTAGAAATAAAATAGTCGGACCGAACCGCATTCCTGCCTTCAATCATTGGTCGATTTCACCAGAGGAGCGTGATCATCTTGGCGAAAAATGGGCTTATAGACAGGAAGTCGTACGGAAAGATCGCTTCTGCCATCGAAATGCCGAATCTTCTGGATATCCAGATTGATTCTTACAACTGGTTCTTGCAAAAGGACGTGCCGCCTGGCGAACGTGGCAAACAGGGCCTCCAGGCGGTTTTCCATAGCATTTTTCCCATCAGCGACGTACACAGGCTGTTTTCGCTCGAGTTTGTCGATTATTCCATCGGCACGCCCAAATACGACGTGGGTGAATGTCTGGAGCGCGGTACGACCTACGCGGTTCCTCTCCGCGCCACGCTGAGGTTGATCTCCCGCGAAAAGCAGGACAACAAGGAGTTTCGGATCAAGGATATCGTCGAACAGACGGTATTCCTGGGCGAACTGCCGCTGATGACCGACGAGGGCACGTTCATCGTCAACGGTTCCGAGCGGGTGATCGTCAGCCAGCTTCACAGGTCTCCGGGCGTCTTTTTCGATGAAACCATTCATCCTAACGGGAAACGTCTCTATTCCGCCCGGATCATTCCGTACAAGGGCGCCTGGCTGGAATTCAGTCTGGACATCAACGACATCATGTACGTGCATATAGACCGGAAACGGAAGCTCCCGTTTACCACGTTCCTGCGTGCGCTGGGGTTCAGTCGAAACGAAGAAATCCTGAGCCTCTTCCATGAGAACACGAAGGCGAAGGTCGATGAGGAACTCGTCGGCGCGGTCGCGATGGAGGACGTGGTCGACAGGGAAACGGGCGAAGTCATCGTCGAGGCCTGCCATACCCTGACGGAAGAGCACGTACAGGCCCTTGAAAACGCGAGCGTCAGCCATCTGACCGTACTCGACGTGGACGCCGGGAACGACGGGGGCGTGATCGGCAATACCCTCCAGAAGGATCCGTGCGACAACGAAGAAGAAGCGCTCTCCCGTATCTACAATCTGCTGCGTCCTGGGGACCCGCCGAACCTGGAGACCGCCCGTGGCCTGCTCGAGCGCCAGTTCTTCAGCCCAAAGCGTTATCAGCTGGGTGAGGTCGGGCGCTACCGCCTGAATCAACGCCTGAATCTCAACATCCCCCTGGAGTTTACCACGCTTTGCATAGAGGATTTTCACAGGGTCATCCAATATCTGCTCGTTCTGTTCAAGGGCGAAGGCTATACGGACGACATCGACCATCTGGGCAATCGACGCATCCGGACCGTGGGCGAACTCCTGTCCTACCACTTCTCAACCGGTCTGGTCAGAATGGCCCGGACGATCAGAGAGCGGATGAGTCTCAGGGACACCGAGCAGATCACGCCGCAGGACCTGGTCAACGCCAGGACGGTATCTACGGTGGTGCAGGCCTTCTTCGGCAGCAGCCAGCTTTCCCAGTTTCTACAGCAGACCAACCCGCTGGACGAACTGTCGCACAAGCGGCGACTGTCGGCCCTGGGTCCCGGCGGCCTGACACGAGACAGGGCCGGATTCGAGGTTCGCGACGTCCACCATACACACTACGGACGTATCTGCCCCATCGAGACGCCCGAAGGTCCCAATATCGGACTCATCGCGAATATTTCCACCTACGCCAAGATCAACGCCCTCGGGTTCCTGGAAACCCCCTACCGGGTTGTGAAAGACGGACGGGTCACCTCCAGGATTGAATATCTTTCCGCTGACGAGGAAGACAAACACACCATCGCCCAGGCAAACGCGATGCTCGACGCCGACGGACGGTTCGAGGATTCCGCCGTCCAGGCGCGACGGCGAGGCGACTTCCCGCTCGTTGCGCCCTCGGAAATCGACTATATGGATGTCTCCCCCTGCCAGCTGGTCAGTACAGCGGCGTCCCTGATTCCGTTTCTTGAACACGACGATGCCAACCGCGCGCTGATGGGTTCGAATATGCAGCGGCAGGCGGTGCCGCTGCTCCGGACTGAAGCGCCGTACGTCGGTACCGGCATGGAACACGCGGTCGCCGTGGATTCCAAGGCGGTCGTAACGGCGAAGAGCCCGGGAACGGTCGCCTACGTGAGCGCGGACAAGATTGTGGTCAAACGGCGCAAGGGGCGCGACGTGGATATGATCGACCTGTTCGACGAAGACGTCTACCGGCTGATCAAGTTCAAACGGTCGAATCAGGATTTCTGCATCAGTCAGAAGCCGCTGGTCCAGGTCGGCGACCGGGTTGAAGCCGGCGACCTGCTGGCTGACGGATGCGCGACGGACCGCGGGGACCTCGCTCTCGGAGCGAACGTGCTTTGCGCGTTCATGTCCTGGAACGGATACAATTTCGAAGACGCGATCATCGTGTCCGAGCGACTGTTGAAGAAGGATATCTTCACTTCAATTTCCATAGAGGAGTTCGAGCTCCAGGTGCGTGACACCAAGCGGGGCGTGGAGGAAATCACCAGGGAAATTCCGAATGTCAGCGAGCAGGCCGTTCGCAACCTGGATGAACAGGGCATCGTTAGAGCCGGCGCGGAGGTGACGTCCGGAGACATTCTCGTGGGCAAGGTGACGCCCAAGGGAGAGACCGAACTCTCGCCCGAAGAGCGCCTTCTGCGCGCAATTTTCGGTGAGAAGGCGGGGGACGTCAGGGACGCATCGCTGAAAGCGCCGTCCGGAATGGACGGTGTGGTGATGGACCGGAAGGTTTTTTCGCGAAAAGACAGAGAAAAAACCCGAAAGGCGGATAAGGAGAAAACCGCCGCGGTCAAGAAAGTGATCCAGGAGAAAATAAAGTCCATAAAGGACAGTCGAGACGAACAGGTGGCGGAGTTGCTGCGGGGCAAAAAGCTGAATCTGCTGCGGCACACGGAAGACGGCTCGGTAACTGCCCGCAAGGGAAGGGTATTCAATGAGAAACTTGCGGAGAAACTCGACCTGGACGTCGTCAGACCGGACGAGTCCTGGGTCGACGACGACGGGGTCAACCGGAAAGTCGACCGCATTGTCGAACTGTCCGAGCAACTGGTCCGGGCCGCGGATGACGAACTCGAGCGGGAACTTGAGAAAATCGCGCGTGGCGACGAACTGCCGCCGGGCATTGTACAGCTGGTCAAGGTGTATATCGCTCGCAAGCGAAAGCTGATGGTCGGCGACAAAATGGCGGGACGCCACGGCAACAAGGGAGTGGTTTCGATTATCGTACCTGAGGAGGATATGCCATACCTTCCCGACGGTACCCCGATCGACATCATCCTTAACCCGCTGGGCGTGCCTTCCCGGATGAATCTCGGACAGATCCTCGAGACCCACCTCGGCTGGGCGGCCAGAGCGCTGGACCTGCATGTCGCCACGCCGGTCTTCGACGGCGCAACACTGGAGGATATCAAGACGGCGCTTGACCAGGCCAGCCTGCCGGAATCCGGCAAGACGGTCCTTTTCGACGGCAAGACCGGAAAGCCGTTCGACAAGGAAGTCATGGTCGGTTACATATATATGTTAAAGCTGTCACATCTGGTCAGCGACAAGATCCATGCGCGCTCCATCGGACCCTATTCGCTGGTAACGCAACAGCCCCTTGGCGGCAAGGCACAGTTCGGCGGCCAGCGGTTCGGCGAAATGGAGGTGTGGGCGCTGGAGGCCTACGGCGCCGCGTATATGCTGCAGGAGATGCTGACGGTCAAGTCCGATGACGTTGCAGGACGTTCAAAGATCTACGAAGCGATCGTAAAGGGCGAGAATCCACCTGAACCGGGGGTTCCTGAGTCCTTCAACGTGCTGGTGAAGGAATTGCAGAGCCTCTGTCTGGACGTGGTCCTGGAAAATGGTCAGGGCGGATAAGTACCCATAGCGGGGTCATCTTTTCTTTTGATTTCGATCGCAAAAAGGGGGTAAGGCCCGTGGCGGACATCAACACTTCCAAGCGGCCCACAGAGTTCAACTCGATTCGTATTCAACTGGCTTCACCCGAAACGATCCGCGGCTGGTCGCGCGGCGAGGTGACGAAGCCGGAAACCATCAATTACCGGTCATTCAAGCCGGAGCGCGACGGTCTGTTCTGCGAACGCATCTTCGGTCCGGTTAAGGATTGGGAATGCAGTTGCGGCAAGTATAAGAGGATTCGCTACCGGGGCGTGGTCTGCGACCGGTGCGGCGTTGAAGTGACCCAATCGAAAGTGCGGCGCGAGCGGCTGGGCCATATCGAACTGGCGGTGCCGGTCTCGCATATCTGGTTCTTCAAGTCGCTTCCGTCCCGGATGGGGTATCTGCTGGACATTACGATTCGCAATCTGGAAAGGATCATTTACTACGAGTCCTACGTCGTGTTGGATCCGGGCGACGCGCCCGATCTGAAGTATAAGGACCTTCTCTCAGAAGACGAAGCATTCGAACTCGAAGCAGAAGGGTACAGCTTTAAGGCTGATATGGGTGCGGTCGCGCTCAAGAAGCTGCTTGGCGAAATAGACATTGAGGAGTTGTCCGCGGAGTTACGCACCCAGGCGCGCATGGAAACCTCCGTTCAACGCAAACAGGAAGCGTTGAAACGACTCAAGGTGGTCGAGGCGTTTCGTCAGTCCGACAACCACCCGTCCTGGATGATACTGGATGTTATTCCCGTAATTCCGCCTGACCTTCGCCCGCTCGTGCCGCTGGAAGGCGGAAGGTTCGCCACGTCGGATTTGAACGATCTGTACAGGCGGGTCATCAACCGGAACAACAGGCTGAAGAAACTGATCGAAATCAGGGCGCCGGAGGTGATCCTTCGCAACGAGAAGCGCATGCTTCAGGAGGCTGTCGACGCCCTGTTCGACAATGGCCGCAGGTCTCGAGCGGTACGCGGCGACGGCAACCGCTCGTTGAAGTCGCTTTCGGACCTGCTGAAAGGAAAGCAGGGCCGATTCCGCCAGAATCTGCTCGGCAAGCGGGTCGACTATTCCGGAAGGTCGGTTATCGTCGTCGACCCCAATCTCAAGCTGCACCAATGCGGGCTTCCGAAGCACATGGCGCTCGAACTGTTCAAGCCGTTCATCATCAAGAAACTGGAAGAGCGAGGACTGGTCCAGACCGTCAAGAGCGCGAAAAAGCTTGTAGAGCGCGAACGGGTCGAGGTCTGGGATATTCTGGAGGACATCATCCAGGACCACTACGTCCTGCTGAACCGCGCGCCGACGCTCCACCGGCTGGGCATCCAGGCGTTCCAGCCCGTGCTTGTGGAAGGGAAGGCGATTCGCATACATCCGCTGGTGTGCGCCGCGTTCAACGCCGACTTCGACGGCGACCAGATGGCAGTCCACGTGCCATTGTCGTTCGAGGCGCAAATTGAAGCCCGCGTACTGATCATGTCCGCCAACAACATGCTCAAGCCGGCAGACGGATCCGCTGTGATCGTGCACAATCCGCAGGACATCGCCATGGGCTGTTATTATCTGACCAAAATGGTCCAGCAGCCCGACAGGAAGCATCTCAAGGCGTTCGGAAGCCCCAACGAAGCGTTGATCGCGCACGATTACGGAAAAATCGACCTCCACGAAGCCATTCGCCTGCGCGTCGACGGAAAGCTGCTGACAACCACCGTAGGGCAGGTCATCTTCAACGAAATCCTGCCCGACGGAATGCCCTACGTCAACCAGATGGTGGACAAACCCGTGATACAGAAGGTAACCACCGACGTCCACCGCCGGTTCGGGAACCGGGCAACCGTTGAATTCGCCGACGGGCTGAAGCGACTGGGTTATGACTATGCCACCCAGTCCGGGGTGACCGTTTCGATGGACGACGTCGTGGTTCCGCCCAGGAAGCAGGAACTCATTGACAGGGCCAAGGGCGAGGTCGATCGCATTCTGCAGCAATACGTCCACGGCGTCATCACCGAGGGCGAGCGATACAACAAGGTCATCGACGTCTGGCAGCACACCACGAACAACATCGCCGAAATGATGAACGAGGCCCTGGAGCATTCGGAGGCCGGATTCAACTCGATCTACATTATGAAGGACTCCGGCGCCCGCGGAAGCGACGATCAGGTGAAACAGCTGGGCGGTATGCGGGGGTTGATGAACAAGCCGCAGAAGAAACTCACCGGAGCGATCGGTGAAATTATCGAAACGCCGATTGTTGCCTCCTTCAAGGAGGGGCTCTCGGTACTCGAGTACTTCATATCGACGCACGGCGCACGAAAAGGGTTGGCCGACACGGCACTGAAGACCGCCGAAGCGGGCTACCTGACGCGTCGAATGGTGGACGTGGCCCAGGACGGCGTGATAGGCGAAGTGGACTGCGGCACCATTATGGGCATCGAACTGGAGGCGCTCAAGGAGGGTGAGGAGGTCGTCGAGCCCATGGCGGACCGCATTGTCGGCCGTACGCTTCTGGAGGATGTGTTCGATCCCATCGGCGGGGAAATCATCGTGGAGAGCGGGATGCTTCTGGATGAGGCATCCGCTGCCAGGATCGCCGACGCCGGCGTGGAACGGGTGAACGTGCGCTCGGTGTTGACCTGCGAAGCCCGGCGGGGCATCTGTGCCAAGTGCTATGGTCGCAACCTCGCCACGGGGAAACTCGTCGATATCGGCGAGGCCGTCGGCGTGATCGCCGCCCAGAGCGTCGGTGAACCGGGCACCCAGCTCACGCTGCGAACTTTCCATATCGGCGGTACGTCCAGCCGGATCGCGGAACAGGCCGAAATCGTCGCCAAACGGGCCGGCGTCGTGAGGTTCATCAATATGGATTCCGTCACCCGGAGCGATGGCCAGCGAATCGCGGTGGGACGGAATGGCGAATTCGAGGTGCAGGACGACCAGGGTCGTCCGCGCGGCGGTCACTATTACGTTCCCTACGGTGCCGTGTTGCAGGTCGAGAACGAGCAGAAGGTCGACGAAAACCAGGTCCTTTACGAATGGGATCCCTATAATAATATTATCGTGTCCAACAGGCCGGGTACCGTCGAATTCGTAGATCTCGTCGAAGGCGTGACATACCGGGAAGAGGCCGACGAGACCACGGGGCTGGCGGCGCAGGTGGTCACCGAACACCGGGATCGAACCCTGTCTCCTCGGATTCGAATTGTCGACGTCGACGGGAATGAAGTCGGGCACTACGTCATCCCTGTCGGCGCTCGTCTTGTGGTACACGACCAGGACCGGATCGGCGCCGGAGATACGCTGGCGAAGATCCCGCGCGAGCGCAGCAAGACGCGGGACATTACCGGCGGATTGCCCCGCGTCGCCGAACTCTTCGAAGCGCGGCGCCCCAAGGATCCGGCCGTGGTCACCGAGGTCGACGGTACCGTCAGCTTCGGCGGACTGGTACGCGGTTCCAGGACGGTTATCGTCACGTCTGATGACGGCGAGGAACGGAAATACACGATTCCGTACGGAAAACACCTCCGCGTCCAGGAGAACGATCGCGTTCAGGCAGGTGAACAGTTGTCCGAGGGGTCGGTGAATCCACACGATATTCTCCAGATTCAGGGCATACAGGCGGTGCAGGAGTACCTGGTGAACGAAATCCAGGCCGTGTACCGGATGCAGGGCGTCCGGATCAACGACAAGCACATCGAGTGCATTGTGCGACAGATGCTGCAAAAGGTACAGGTCACGGATCCGGGCGACACGAACTTCCTGGAAGGAGAAACGGTGGATCGCTTCCGTTTCCGGGACGAGAACGACAAGGTGATTGCGGAAGGCGGCGATCCGGCGACGTTCCAGCCGGTGTTGCTGGGCATTACAAGGGCTTCCCTGATGACCGACAGCTTTATCTCCGCCGCGTCGTTCCAGGAGACCACGCGCGTGTTGACGGAGGCGTCGGTGCAGGGCAAGATGGACGGCCTGCTGGGACTGAAGGAAAACGTGATTATCGGGCACCTGATTCCGGCGGGAACCGGTTCGGAACGGTATCGCGAGGTCCAGGCGGTGTCGCTCGAAAAGGAGGCCGAGGACGTACCGGAAGAGGGCCTTGAAAACGTCGGGCTTCCGCCGTTAAATGCTTGACAAGTAAGCTCTGAAATGGTATAATGGAAGTCTATGGCCGATTTTCCCGGATGCGCCAGAATAGGGCTTCGGAAGGATTCGGCCGCGTCGCACCTGACGTGAATCGGACTGGAGGTTGAATTGCCCACCATAAATCAGCTGGTGCGCAAGGGGAGGAAGCTGAAGGCAAAGCGGTCGTCTGCCCCCGCGTTGCGAGGATGCCCTCAAAAGCGGGGTGTCTGTACGCGCGTATACACCACAACCCCCAAGAAACCCAACTCCGCCCTGAGGAAGGTCGCACGCGTCCGCCTTACAAACGGGATGGAGGTCACCGCATATATCCCGGGCGAGGGTCACAATCTCCAGGAACACTCCGTCGTGCTTATCCGGGGTGGTCGGGTACGGGATCTGCCTTCGGTCCGGTACCACGTAATCCGTGGCGTTCTGGACACCACCGGCGTCGCCGACCGGAGACAGGGTCGGTCCAAATACGGCGCCAAATCGCCTCAATAGGACGTTCGAACGATATGTAATGGATTTGCAATTGGGGGATAACGCTGGCGCAGGTTGCAGACGGTGTGTCCCCCTTGTTTTGAGGGTATCATGAGAAAAAGGCGGGCCGAGAAGAGAGAATTTTCACCCGATCCCAAGTACGGCAGTGTTCTCGTGACGCAATTCGTCAACAGCCTTTTTCGGAAGGGCAAGAAGAGCATCGGTGAAAAGATCCTTTACCGCGCGCTCGACCAGATTGCCGAACGCACGGACAAGACCGGGCTGGAGATATTCGAACAGGCGGTCGAAAACGCGAAACCGATCATTCAGGTGAAATCACGACGCGTGGGTGGAACGACCTACCAGGTCCCGGTCGAAGTCCGGTCGGATGAACGCCTTTCACTTTCGATAGGCTGGTTGATTACATTCGCTCGCGGCCGCGGGGAAAAAACCATGTCCCAGAGGCTGGCGGGGGAACTGATGGATGCGGCCGGCGGCCGGGGTCGGGCAATGCAGCGGAGAGAAGAAACACACCGGATGGCCGAGGCCAACCGGGCGTTCGCACACTATCGGTGGTAGAAAATGTTACGCAGAGAACAACTGGAACAAATCCGGAACATCGGCATCATGGCCCATATCGATGCGGGTAAAACCACAACGAGCGAGCGGATTCTGTACTATACGGGACGGCTTCATCGAATGGGCGAAGTCCACGATGGCGCGGCTACGATGGATTGGATGGACCAGGAGCGGGAGCGGGGCATTACCATCACGTCGGCGGCCACCACCTGTTTCTGGGACGGACATCGGATCAATATCATCGATACGCCCGGACACGTGGATTTTACGGCCGAGGTTGAGCGGTCGCTCAGGGTTCTGGACGGCGTTATCGGAATCTTCTGCGCAGTCGGCGGCGTGGAACCCCAGTCTGAAACCGTCTGGCGCCAGGCCGACAAGTACGGGGTGCCGCGAATTGCCTTTGTCAACAAGATGGATCGCACCGGCGCGGATTTCTTCAGGGTACTTGAAATGATGCGGGAACGCCTGGCGTCGAATTTCGTGCCGGTTCAGATTCCCGTAGGCGCGGGCGAGTTGTTCAACGGTCTGATCGATCTGGTCAAGATGAAAATGGTTTCCTACCAGGAAGACACGCTTGGCACGGTTTTTTCCGAAAGCGAAATTCCACAGGATCTGCTCGAGCAGGCACAGGACTACCGCGAGCAGATGCTTGAGGCGGTCTCGGATTTCGACGATACGCTGATGGAGAAATTCCTCGAAGGCGAACACATCGCCGAAGAAGAAATCAAGCAGGCGCTTCGTCTGGCGGCCATCAACGTTCACGCCGTGCCGGTCTTTTGCGGATCCGCCTTCAAGAACAAGGGCGTCCAGCGATTGCTCGACGGCGTCCGAGACTACCTTCCATCGCCGCTGGAGGTCCCGCCGGTCAAAGGCGTCAATCCGGACACTGGTGCAGACGTGTCCCGGGCGCCATCCCACGACGAACCCTTTTCGGCGCTGGCATTCAAGGTGAAGACCGATCCATACGTCGGGCACCTGACCTATTTCAGGGTTTATTCGGGTTGTCTGAAGACCGGTTCGTACGTGAGGAATTCGAACAACGGAAAACGGGAGCGAATTGGCCGGGTGCTGCAGATGCATGCCAACAAGCGCGAAGATATCAACGAAGTTGTAACCGGAGATATCGCGGCGGCCGTGGGGCTGAAGGCCACGGCAACCGGTGAAACGCTGTGCGACCCCGACCATCCGGTTATTCTGGAATCCATGGACTTCGCGAAGCCGGTTGTGTCCGTTGCCATCGAGCCCAGAACCAAGGCGGACCAGGATCAACTGGGCACCGCGCTGCGGAAGTTGTCGGAAGAGGATCCCACGTTCCACGTATCCGCCGACGACGATACCGGACAAACGATTATATCGGGTATGGGTGAATTGCATCTTGAAATTATCGTAGACCGCCTGATGCGGGAATTCCGGGTGGCGGCGAACGTGGGCAAGCCCCAGGTGACCTTCAAGGAAGCAATCCGGAAGACCGTTCAGGCGGAGGGCCGTTTTGTCCGGCAGACGGGCGGCCGGGGACAGTGGGGGCATGTCCGGCTGGAGATGGGTCCGGGCGAACCGGGCAGCGGACTCGTATTCGAAAACAAGATTGTGGGCGGGGCCGTGCCGACCGAATATATCCCCGCGGTCAGACAGGGCGTTCACGAGGCGATGCAATTGGGTATTTTGGCCGGATATCCGGTGGAGGACGTCAGGGTCACGCTGTACGACGGATCGTATCACGACGTCGATTCTTCTGAACTGGCGTTCAAAGTGGCCGCGTCCATGGCATTCAAGGACGGCGCCAGAAAGGCGGATCCGTACCTGATGGAACCCCTGATGGACGTCGAGGTCGTCGTACCCGAAAAATACATGGGCGACGTGATGGGCGATCTGAACGCCCGTCGCGGACATATCGTCGGGATTGTAAACCGGCCGGATGCTCAGGTGATAACGGCAATGGTACCCTTGACCGAGATGTTCGGTTATGCCACGCGGCTGCGGTCCCTGACCCAGGGTCGTGCGATCTACTCAATGGAATTTTCCAGGTTTCAGGAGCTACCCAAAGCGCTCGCGCAGGAACTCACGGAAAACTAGCAACTTGAAGACGCGATGTTTTTTACACGGCGGTCGAATGCGATTGTAAAACAGATAGACGATCCATACGTCAATTGAACAGGAGGAAAGCGAAATGGCCAAGGAGAAATTCGACAGAAGCAAACCCCACGTCAATATCGGTACCATCGGACACGTCGACCATGGGAAGACAACGTTGACGGCCGCCATTACCAAAACGCTGGCCGCCAAGGGGTTGGCGGATTACATGCCTTTCGATCGGATCGATCAGGCGCCCGAAGAACGCGAACGGGGAATCACCATCAATACCGCGCACGTGGAGTATTCCAGCGAGAGCCGACATTACGCCCACGTCGACTGTCCCGGACACGCCGACTATGTCAAGAACATGATCACCGGCGCGGCACAGATGGATGGCGCAATTCTGGTGGTGAGCGCCGCCGACGGTCCGATGATTCAAACGAGAGAGCACATATTGCTCTCCCGGCAGGTGAACGTGCCGTCGATCGTCGTCTACATGAACAAGGTCGATATGGTTGACGATCCCGAGCTTCTCGAACTGGTGGAGCTGGAGGTGCGCGAGCTTCTCAGCGACTACGATTTTCCTGGCGACGACGTTCCCGTGATTCGCGGATCGGCGTTGCACGCGCTCGAGGCCGACGATCCTGACTCGGAAGCCTGCGAATCCGTGTGGGAACTGCTGGAGGCCGTCGACAACGCGATTCCGATTCCCGATCGCGACGTGGACCGGGATTTCCTGATGCCGGTCGAGGACGTCTTCAGCATTACCGGCCGGGGAACAGTGGGCACCGGGAGAATCGAGCGGGGCGTGGTCAATCTCAACGAAGAAGTTGAAGTCGTGGGTATACGTGAGACTCGCAGGACCGTGGTCACGGGTATCGAGATGTTCCGGAAGTTACTGGACGTCGGCGAGACCGGAGACAATGTGGGCCTGCTGCTGCGCGGCGTCGATAAGGAGGACCTCGAGCGGGGAATGGTCGTGGCCAAGCCCGGTTCAGTAACGCCGCATACCCGTTTTAAGGGTGAAGTCTACGTGCTCACGGAAAAAGAGGGCGGTCGGAGCAAACCTTTCTTTACGGGTTACCGACCGCAGTTTTATTTTCGAACCACCGACGTCACGGGTGCGGTTCAGTTGCCTGAAGGCGTGGAAATGGTGATGCCGGGCGACAATATCACAATGGACGTCGACCTGACGCCTCAACCCATCGCCATCGAACCCCAACTTCGATTTGCGATACGCGAAGGCGGCCGGACAATCGGATCGGGCGTGGTCACTGAAATCCTGGACTAGCGTCAACGGAGGGGCAGTGCCAGCACAGAAAATTCGTATACGAATGAAGGCTTACGATCACAACGCTCTCGATCGGTCCGTCGACGAAATAGTGCGGACGGCAAAACGGACCGGGGCGCTGATTTCCGGCCCTATCCCGTTGCCCACCAAGCGGTCGTTGTATACGGTGCTTCGGGGCCCCAACGTCGACAAGAAGTCCCGGGAGCAGTTCGAGACCCGGATACATAAACGCTTAATCGATATTCACAACTCGACCCCGCAGACGGTAGATGCTTTGATGAAACTGGATCTGCCGGCGGGGATCGACATCGAAATCAAGGCGTAGCGCCGTGTTGGGATTGATCGGAAAAAAAGTTGGGATGACGCAGGTGTACGACGAGGACGACAACCTCGTCCCCGTTACCGTGGTGGAGGCGGGACCCTGCCCGGTCGTTCAGGTCAAGGACGATGGGTCGGACGGATACCACGCGTTGAAGCTGTGCTTCGGCGCCACTTCAGAACGGCGTCTGACGCGTCCGCACATTGGCGTTCTGAAGGCGTCCGGAGCAGGCCCGCATCGTATCCTGAGGGAGTTTCGGGTAGCCGATATTTCGGAGTACGAGGTCGGTCAGGTCCTTGATTCCGGCATATTCGTAACCGGTGAATACGTCTCCGTAACCGGTCGCACCAAGGGAAAGGGCTTTCAGGGCGGCGTCAAGAGGCATCATTTCAAGGGCGGCCCGAAGACTCACGGTCAGTCCGACCGGCATCGGGCGCCGGGCTCCATCGGTCAGAGTTCCGATCCGTCCCGTGTGTTCAAAGGGATGCGGATGGCGGGCCATATGGGTCACCGCCGGGAGACCGTAAAAGGGCTGATGGTCGTCCGTGTGGACAAGGAACGCAACCTGTTGCTGCTCAAAGGAGCCGTGCCGGGCCCCAATGGCGGCATCGTGAAGGTTCAGAAGCAACGTAATTAACAGGAACAGAACGAGTTATGGCGTCAGTACATGTTACAGACCTCCGGGGTGAAGTCGTTGGATCCGTCGACCTCCCGGAGACGATCTTCGGAATCGAACCGTCTCACCATGCCATCTATCATACGGTAAAGTCATATCTGACGAACCAGCGTCAGGGCAACGCCCATTCCATGACCCGCGCTGAAGTCCGGCGAAGCAAGAGGAAGATGTACCGGCAAAAGGGAACCGGACGAGCGAGAGCAGGCACGGCGTCGTCTCCGATCCGCGTCGGAGGCGGCGTTGCACACGGCCCGAGGCCGCGGGAGCTGAACGAACGCGTGCCGAAAAAAGTGAGGCGGCTCGCATTGAAATCGGCGTTTTCCCTTAAGGTCCCCGACGGCGCGATCAGAGTGGTGGAAGACTTCACGTTGGACGCGCCCAGAACGAAACGCGTGGCGGACCTGACGCGGGCCATGGAAATCGACGATCGAAAGGTTCTGCTTCTCACACCGGAAGCCGCTCCGAATATCCTGAAATCCTGCCGGAATCTGTCCGGCGTCCACGTGTTGCCGGTGGCCCAGGTCTCGACGTACGACGTCGTCAACGCCGATGCGGTCGTCTTCACAACGGAATCCCTGGGCCGGCTGCAGGATATCTGGGGGTCGGCATGAAGAAAGACATCAGAGAAGTCATTCGCAGGCCGCTGATTACCGAACGTGCATCCGAACTTCAGGAAGATCACAACAAGTTCGTTTTTGAAGTTCGCGTCGATGCCAACAAGCTGGAAATCAAGAAAGCCGCTGAAACGTTGTTCGATGTAAGGGTACTCAGCGTCAATACGTCGACTGTCGCGGGAAAGCTGAAGAGAATGGGGCGGTTTCAAGGCCGCCGGGCAGCCTGGAAGAAGGCGATTGTCACCCTTGCGTCCGGCGACGCCATCGACTTTTTCGGAGAGTCCTGATCAATGCCGGTTAAATCGTTCCGACCGTTTACGCCATCGCTGCGGTTCAAGACCGTCGCCTCGTTTGAGGAAATTACCCGGTCCGAGCCCGAGAAGTCGCTTGTCGAGGCGAACAGGAAGAGCGGTGGACGAAACAATATGGGCCGCATCACGAGCCGGCGGCGCGGCGGTGGACATCGCCGGCACTACCGGGTCATTGATTTCAAACGCAACAAACTCGGTGTTCCGGCCAGTGTATTCTCGATTGAGTACGATCCGAATCGCTCCGCGAGAATCGCGTTGCTCCACTACGCGGACGGTGAGAAGCGGTACATTCTCGCGCCTTCGGGTCTCAAGGTTGGCGCCCGGGTCGTATCCGGCACCGACGCCGACGTACGGCCCGGCAATGCGCTGCCTCTGGAAAACATCCCCCAGGGAACCCACGTACATAATGTCGAGTTACAGCCGGGCAAGGGCGGACAACTGGGCCGGTCGGCCGGCGCCGAAATTCAAATCATGGCCAAAGAAGGCGACTTCGCCCAACTCCGCATGCCTTCCGGCGAGGTCCGCATGGTACCCGTCGCGTGCTATGCCACGGTCGGCCAGGTGGGGAACCAGGAACACGAAAACGTGGTTCTGGGCAAAGCGGGTCGCAACCGGTGGCTCGGAAAACGGCCGTCCGTCAGGGGTGTTGCCATGAATCCTGTCGATCACCCGCACGGAGGCGGGGAAGGACGCGCCTCGGGCGGCGGACATCCGGTGACGCCCTGGGGCATGCCCACGAAGGGATACAAGACGAGAAAACGCAAGAAACAGTCCAACAAACTCATCGTGAGAAGAAAGAGCAAGAGATAGCGGTTCGTTGTTGAAGCCGCTCCGCCGCCCGAAGGACAAATGGGTGCTTTCAACGGGCCGATAGGCCCCCGCGAGGAATAAATGGCAAGGTCGCTGAAAAAAGGCCCCTACGTGGACCCGGGCCTGCTGGCGAAGATTGAGGGAATGAACAAATCGGGCAATAAGCGCGTGATTCAGACATGGGCGCGCCGTTCGACCATTTCTCCGGATTTCGTCGGCCATACGCTGGCTGTGCACAACGGGAACAAGTTTATTCCCGTGTACATTACCGAGAATATGGTGGGACACAAACTGGGTGAGTTCGCCCCGACCCGTACTTTTCGAGGGCACACGGGTAGCCTCACTGAGCGTTCGACGGGGTTGAAGTAGGATCGCCGGGCCTTCGCGCCGGTTGCCCCCGTTTTTGCGGCATCAGCCGGCGGGGCGGCTGCTTTTTCAGGAGAAGGATTTAAATGACGGCCAGGGCAGTCTCCAAATACGTCAGGATTTCACCCAGAAAAGTACGACAGGTCGTTGATCTCGTTCGCGGCAAAGGGGTTGAAGAGGCGTTTCACATCCTACAGTTTACGCCCAAGAAGGCTGCCCGTTTCGTAGAGCGCACACTCCGGTCGGCGGTGGCCAACGCCGCCAGCAACGAAGCGTCCGCGGTCAGGGAAGAAGACCTTTACGTACAGGAGGCGTTCGTGAACGGCGCCATCGCCATGCGCCGGATCCGGCCCATGCCGCGTGGCGCGGCCGGGTTTATCCGAAAACGCTGCAGCCATATCACACTGGTCGTATCGGACGGCGACTGACCGTCGGGAGGGTTTCTTTTGGG
Source organism: Gemmatimonadota bacterium (assembly GCA_028873695.1). Taxonomy (GTDB): domain Bacteria; phylum Latescibacterota; class UBA2968; order UBA2968; genus JAAXHE01. Next base: position 237,935 of record JAPPNU010000008.1, read on the forward strand.
CCAGAAAACACATCCAACAGGATTCCGACTGGGCATCGTTAAGGACTGGCGTTCACGCTGGTTTGCCGGAAGGGATTTTGCAGAACTGCTCAAGGAAGACTTGATGTTGCGGCGCTACATCCAGAGCAGACTGCAACGGGCAAGCGTGTCTCAGATCGAGATAGAGCGCGCGCCGAAACGCGTCACGATTTCGGTGCATACCGCGCGTCCGGGGATCGTAATCGGGCGAAAGGGGCAGGAGGTCGACAAGCTCAGAGACGAACTGAAACACATCACTGGAAAAGAGATATACATCAATATCCAGGAAATCAAGCGGCCTGAACTGAATGCGCAACTGGTTGCCGACAACATCGCGCGTCAGTTGGAGCAACGCGTATCTTTTCGACGGGCGATGAAAAAGGCCATCGCTTCTGCGATGCGCATGGGCGCCGACGGCATCAAGATTGTATGCGGCGGGCGTCTCAGCGGCGCGGAAATGGCGCGAATCGAGAAGTCGGAACCCGCCGGAAGAGTGCCCCTGCATACGCTTCGCGCCGATATCGACTATGCAACCTCCACGGCTTTTACAACCTCCGGCACGGTGGGAGTGAAAGTCTGGGTGTGTCACGGCGAGGTCGTGGAACGCCGGGCTCCAGGGGGGGCCGCGCAGTAAGGGTAACTCAGGATCAGTAAGGATCAGACACCATGTTGATGCCGAAAAGGGTCAAGTGGCGAAAACAGCAGCGTGGGCGTATGCGGGGCATGGCGCACCGTGGAAGCAGGATTGCTTTCGGGGAATTCGCGCTCCAGGCCCTGGAACCCGCGTGGATCACCAGCCGGCAGATCGAGGCCGCCCGTGTGGCCATCACCCGCGCGCTCGGGCGCGGTGGAAAGGTGTGGATCCGGCTGTTTCCCGATAAACCGGTCACCATCAAGCCCGCCGAGACCCGGATGGGAAAGGGCAAGGGGAACCCCGAATACTGGGTAGCCGTCGTGAAGCCGGGACGCATCATGTTCGAAATCGACGGCGTTGAACGAGGAAGCGCCCGGGAAGCCATGCGAAAGGCCGGCCACAAGATGCCCATAAAGACCCGGTTTGTCGAACGCGGAGACAGCGAGGAATGAAAGCCAGCGAGATTCGTCAGATGACGCGGAGCGAGGTCGATGAGTTGCTTGGAGACAGGCTCGAGGAGTTGTCCAACTTGAGAATTCAGCTTGTCACGCAGCAGCTCGATAATCCGCTCCGGGTCAAATCGGTCCGGCGGGATATCGCCCGGATCAGAACGGTATTGAGGGAGCGAACACCGGAACTGAACGCCTCTACCGGCGCAGCAGGCGCCGAGTCTTCCGGATCGGAAGGAAGTTAGACTATGGCACAATCCGTCGCGCGGGGACGTCGCAAGACCGTTGTGGGCCGGGTTCTGAGCAATCGGGCCAATAAGACAATCGTCGTGGAAGTCACGTGGCTTACCCCGCATCCGCTTTACGGCAAGGTAGTCCGGCGTCGTTCCAAATTCGCGGCGCACGACGAAAACAATACCGCAAACGCCGGCGACACCGTTCTGATTATGGAGACCCGCCCGATCAGCAAGACCAAGCGGTGGCGTCTTGCCGAGATACTGGAAAAGGTCCAATAGGGAGTATCGGAGGATGGTTACGGAACAGACGGTATTGAACTGCGCCGACAACAGCGGCGCCCGAAAGATCATGTGTTTCAGGGTCCTGGGCGGGTCCCGCAGAAAATATGCCGGTCTGGGCGATACGATCGTGGTCGCAGTCAAAGACGCCCAGCCCAACAGCGCGGTAAAGAAGGGAGAAGTCGCGAGAGCGGTCATCGTTCGGACCAGGAAGGAGGCCCGACGTTCCGACGGCTCATACATTCGTTTCGACGACAACGCCGCGGTTCTGATCAATGCTGAGGGAGAACCCAGGGCAACACGGATCTTCGGCCCTGTCGCACGGGAACTGCGCGACAGGCGGTTCATGCGGATTGTTTCTCTCGCGGCGGAAGTGGTTTGATTCTTTAGACGGTGAGGAGAGTCGAAAGGTGAAAATGCATCTTCGCAAGGGGGACCAGGTCGAGGTCATCGGTGGTGTCGATGCAGGCAGGCGTGGACGCGTATTGAGAGTACTCCCGAAGAAGTCGCGTGCGCTGGTTGAAGGCGTGAACTTCATCAAACGTCATACGAGGCCGGGGCCCAAGAACCAGCAGGGCGGCATCATCGAGAAAGAGGCTCCCATACATGTCTCCAATCTCATGCTGATCGATCCACAGACCGACGAACCCACGAGGATACGCAGGCAGAGACTTGAGAACGGCGTACGGATACGGCTTTCGGTCAAAAGCGGCGAACAGATTACCGAAGCGAGCTCATAGCGAGGATTGGATGGCTGCGCGACTGCGAGAAATCTACAACAACGAGATCGTCCCTGCGATGGTTTCGCATTTCGCCTACAAGAACAGGATGCAGGTGCCCAGGATCGAGAAGATCGTCCTGAACATGGGACTGGGTGAGGCCGTCCAGAATCCAAAGGCGATCGACAGCGCCATCGCGGATCTGTCCACCATAGCGGGGCAGCGTCCGTCGGTACGAAGGGCCAAGAAATCCGTCTCGAATTTCAAACTGCGCGAGGGTACGCCCGTCGGGTGCGCGGTCACGCTGCGACGCGACCGGATGTACGAGTTTCTCGACCGGTTTTTCGCCTTTGCCATACCACGCACCCGTGATTTCAGGGGGTTGTCCCCAAACGCCTTCGACGGCAGGGGGAACTATACAGTGGGGGTTCGGGAGCAGATCATCTTTCCAGAGATCAACTACGATGAAATCGATCAGGTCAGGGGCCTGGACGTAACCATTGTGACCACGGCCGGGACCGACGAAGAAGCGTTTGAATTGCTCAGGCGCTTCGGCATGCCCTTCCAGACCGCCGAAGCGGCCTGATTCCAGGAAAGTGAGCGTACTTGTGGCGAAAAAGACGTTGATTGTAAAAGCAAACAGGAAACCGAAGTTTGCGGTTCGCCGGTATAATCGTTGCCATCGCTGCGGACGCCCCAGAGGCTACATGAGGCAGTTCGGGATCTGCAGGATCTGTTTCAGAGAACTGGCGTTGCTGGGTGAGATACCCGGAGTCGCGAAGGCGAGTTGGTAGGAGCCCCGACAGACAGGAGGCGGTTGGCCATATGAGTATGAGCGATCCGATTGCGGATATGCTGACCCGTATTCGGAATGCAGCCGGCGCCGGGCACCGGAAGGTGGACATTCCGGGTTCCCGGTTGAAAACCGAAATTGCCCGGATTATGAAGTCAAGCGGGTTCATCCACAACTACGCCTGCGTGGAGGATAACCGGCAGGGATACATCCGCCTGTACCTCAAGTACAGTTTGGACGACGAGAGCGCCATACAGGGCCTGGACCGCGTCAGCCGGCCGGGGTTGCGCCGTTACGTCCGTGTCGGAGAAATACCCAGCGTTCTCAACGGCCTTGGCGTGGCGATACTTTCCACTCCACAGGGAATACTGACCGATAGCGAGGCACGAAGGGCCGGGGTTGGCGGCGAGGTCCTCTGCCACCTCTGGTAAACCGGGAGGAGTCCAGGTGTCACGTGTTGGAATGCAGCCGATTGACGTACCGGACGGCGTTCAGGTGCGGGTGGAGACAGACGGGGTGCAGGTGAAGGGCGGCAAGGGCGAACTGTCCGTGAGGGTCCATCCGCTGACCCGGGTCCGACAGGAAGACGGTGCGATCCGGGTTACGGTAGAGGATGTTGAAGACAGAGAGTCGAAAGCCGTGTGGGGCCTGACGCGGGCGTTGTTGGCCAATGCGGTTGAAGGCGTGCGCAACGGATTTGAGAAGCGCCTGGTCGTCGTGGGTGTGGGGTACCGGGCTGAAATGAAGGGCAGGAATCTGGACTTACAGGTCGGCTTCAGTCATCCCGTGATCATCGAACCCCTGGAAGGTATTGAAATAGGTGTCGAACCCGCCCCGGCCGAAATCGATACGGCCCAGGCCTCGATTGTTGTTCGGGGCGCGAATAAGGAACTGGTGGGGCAGGTGGCTGCGGACATTCGCAAAGTCCGTCCCCCCGAGCCGTACAAGGGTAAGGGGATTCGGTACTTTAACGAGTACGTGCGGCGCAAGGCCGGCAAGGCCGCCGTAACCTAACAGCCCGTTGAAAAAGCCCATCCGGGCTGCGGCCGGCCCTTGCGGTCGAAATACTGCGTTGCACTCCCTCGCCGAATCGAGGGATGGGACTCGGTCGCGCGCCTTGTCTTCGACCACAATGGCTCGGCCTCGCCTGAAGAGCGACTTTATCAACGGACTGGTAGACACGGAGCGGACGTTAATGGCAAACCCACAGATCCGGAAGGCCAGGCTGCGACTGCGCCGCCGGTTACGGATTCGGAAAAAGATCCGCGGTACGCCCGGGCGACCCCGGTTGGCGGTGAGCAGAAGCCTGAACCACATTGAAGTGCAACTGATCGACGACACGACCGGGCGTTCCCTGCTTGGACTGTCGAGTAATTCCCGGGAAATCCGGGACACGCTCTCGGGCAACAAGAGCCAGAAGGGCCGTGAGGTGGGCCTTGCCCTGGCAGCCAGGGCCCTGGAAGCCGGGATCAAGACTGTTGTATTCGACCGGGGCGGCCGCCTGTATCATGGCCGCATCAAGGCATTGGCGGACGGAGCGAGAGAAGGCGGCCTGATGTTTTAGTCTGGCTGTCGCGTTCTGTCCCGGAAGTGAGTCGCCGGACCATCGGGACGGGATGAGTCGGAGGGAGAATGGCGAGGTATTCTGGGGACAGGATTCCAGATTCAAAGGAGTACCCATTTGAAACGAATAGATTCTACCGGATTGGACCTGACCGAAATCGTAATCAATAACAGTCTCAAGAGGGTGTCCCACGTTCGCAAGGGCGGCCGTCGGTTTGCTTTCAACGTGATGGTGGTCGTCGGAGACCGTCAGGGTCACGTCGGCGCCGGAATGGGCAAGGCGGGAGAGGTAGCCGAAGCCATCCGCAAAGCAACCGAAAACGCAAAGAAGGAACTGGTACGAATACCGTTAATCAGCGGAACACTGCCCCATGAGATCATCGGCGTCTTTGGCGCTTCACGTGTACTGCTGCGGCCCGCAGCTCCGGGAACCGGTGTGATCGCCGGCGGGGGCATTCGAGCGGTACTGGAACTGGCAGGCGTGCAGAACGTGCTGACCAAATCATTGGGGTCGCAGAATACCCACAATACCGTGAAGGCAACGCTTCAGGGCCTGTCCAGTCTCCGGGACGCGCGGGCGTTTGCACGGTTACGGAACGTCGATGAGGCGGAGTTGACTGGCGCCCGGGAGTAACGCGGTATGGCACACGACGGCGGAAGGCTGAAGATCACCCAGGTACGCAGTTCGATATCCAGAAATGAAAAGCAGCGGCGTACGCTCGCCGCTCTCGGAATACGCCGTATTCGACATAGTGTGGTCCACGACGACACGGTGCAGATCCGCGGTATGGTCAACGCGGTTGCACACCTTGTGGAGGTGGAACCGGAAGACGGCTGATTCCGGGGGTTGCATCTTTGCAGGGCCGGGCCGAAGGAACCGGGGTCTACTTCCCTCAAGTATAAGGGTCACGAAAATGAAACCGGGAAAGCTCAAGTCTCCCGCGGGCGCCGTCAAGAGCCGCAAACGGCTGGGATGCGGCGTTGGTTCCGGGTGCGGCAAGACGAGCGGGAAAGGGCACAAGGGCCAGAAGTCGCGTTCCGGCGCGAAGATCAGGCCGTGGTTCGAAGGCGGGCAGATGCCGCTGCAGCGCAGGTTGCCCAAAGTCGGATTCAATAGTCCTCAGAAGGTCGTCTATCAGGTTGTTAATCTGGACGATATAGCGAGGCGGGGGTTGTCCGGCGAAGTGACCCCCGAACATCTGAAGCAGACGGGTCTGATACGGTCAACCCGGCGGCCCGTGAAGATTCTGGGACGTGGTGAGATCTCCGATGCCATGCAGGTTCAGGCACACGCAGTATCTCGATCGGCCAGGGGGAAGATCGAAGCGGCTGGAGGCAGCGTCAGCCTGATGGACGCCGGATCCGGGGCGGGTTAATTCGTAGAGGAGGCGGTGGTGCTGCAGAGTTTCCAGAGTGCGTTTCGAATCCCCGAATTGCGCAATCGCATCCTGTTCACACTGGGTATTCTTGTGGTCTTCCGGATTGGCACGTACGTGACCATTCCCGGCATCGACCCAAGGGCGCTGGACGAGTATTTCAGCAGCGCCGCTACCGGTGTCTTGGGATTCTACGACATGTTTGCCGGCGGCGCGTTCGGCCGTGCAACCGTCTTCGCGCTTGGCATTATGCCGTATATCAGCGCCTCGATCATACTCCAGTTGATGGGCGCTGTAATCCCGTTCTTGCAGAAGCTCCAGAAAGAGGGTGAAGAGGGACGCAAGAAGATCACCCAATATACCCGCTACGGGACCGTTGCGCTGGCCGCCGCGCAGTCTTTTGGCGTCAGCCTGTTTATGGAAAGCCTCCGGTCTCCAATCACGGGCATGCTGGTTGTGCCGGACCCGGGCCTGGGCTTTCGGTTGTTGACAATTCTGACCATCACCGCAGGAACCGTATTTGTGATGTGGCTGGGTGAGCAGATCGACGACCGGGGTATCGGCAACGGCATGTCGATGTTGATTTTCATAGGGATCATTGCCCGTGCGCCCGCTGCGGTTATTCAGGAATATCAGGATTTCGTGGCCAACAACAAGCCCATCCTGCTGGAGCTGTTCGTGGTCGTTATTATCATCGCGGTTACGGCGCTCGTGGTGCTCATAACGCAGGGAACGCGGAAAATCCCCGTGCAATACGCCAAACGGGTCGTGGGCAGGCGCGTATACGGCGGCCAGAGCACCCACATTCCACTGAAGGTGAATACTTCGGGAGTAATGCCGATTATATTCGCGCAGGCCATTATGTTCCTGCCGTCTACTCTGGCCAATTTTTTTCCGATGAACGAGTGGGTGCAGGATATGGCGTCCCGTTTTTCGCCGGCCACCACGTTGCACGCGCTGCCATACTGGATTCTCTACTCCGCGATGATCATCTTTTTCGCCTATTTTTATACGGCAATCGTCTTCAATCCGGTAGACCTCGCCGATAATATGAAGCGACAGGGCGGGTTCATTCCGGGGATCCGGCCCGGTCGACGCACCTCCGACTTTATAGACCGGATTCTGACCCGAATCACGCTTCCGGGATCGATCTTCCTCGCGGCGATTGCGGTCTTTCCGTTTTTCGTTATCAGTTGGGCCGACGTGAACCCCGGTCTGATTGACTTCTTCGGGGGTACCGGACTTCTGATTATCGTCGGGGTAGCGCTGGACACGCTGCAGCGGGTGGAGTCACACCTCCTCATGCGGCATTACGACGGCTTTATGAAAAAGGGAAGGTTGAGGGGCCGGAGATGACCGAAAGGACAGACCGATGAGGGTCCGAGCATCCGTCAAAAAACGTTGCAATCACTGCAAGGTCATTCGCCGAAAGGGCGTCGTCCGCGTGATATGCAAACACGATCCAAGTCATAAACAGAGACAGGGTTAGCCCTTCGGAATCCGAACGAAGGAGGAGATACGATGGCTCGTATCGCAGGTGTCGACGTTCCCCGCGAAAAGCGCGTGGAAATTGCACTGACCTATATTTATGGAATCGGCAGAAGCTCCTCAAACCGGATCCTTGAAAAAACGCAGATTTCACCGGACACCCGCGTCGACGCATTGAGCGAGGAAGACGTCACGAAACTCCGGAGCGTGATCGAGGGGGAATACCGGGTGGAAGGCAACCTCAGAAGCGAAGTGGCCATGAACATCAAGCGGCTCATGGACATCGGCTGCTACCGCGGGTTGAGGTGGCGGAGGGGGCTCCCGGTGCGCGGCCAGCGGACCCGGACGAACGCCCGGACTCGAAAAGGTCCCAAGAAGGGTCAGATTGCCAAGAGAAAGAAAGTACAACACTAATCGAAGCTAAGACGCTGCGTTTAGATTCCCAGCGGTCTTCGCGCGGCTGCAAGAGCGCCGGTCGGCGTCGGTCAAACCCACCCGTATAGAAAAATACGGGCGGATCTTCCCGCCTTGACCGCCACTTTTTCGCTCGCGCTCGGGAACTCACCGTTAAATCTAAACAACTTCCAAGGAGGCGATCACTTGCCGCCGGAACAGAAAAGAGGCCGAAGAAGGAGCAAGCGGGTCGACGGACAGGGCGTTGCGCACATTAAGGCCACGTTCAACAATACCATCGTTACCCTGACCGACAAGGACGGACACGTGATTTCGTGGTCCACGACCGGCAAGGTGGGCTTCAAGGGTTCACGCAAGAGTACGCCGTTTGCCGCTCAGTTGGCCGCGGAAGCCGCGGCAAAGGATGCGATGTCCCTGGGGCTGCGACGTGTCGAGGTCTGGGTCAAGGGTCCAGGCGTCGGCCGCGAAGCCGCCGTCCGCGCTCTGCAGGGCGCGGGGTTGGAAATCGCGGCTATTCGTGACGTTACACCGATTCCTCACAACGGTTGCCGGCCGCCGAAGCGGCGGCGCGTATAGCGGCACCCGACCTGGGAGGTCTATTGCATGGCAAGGTATACGGATTCGAGTTGCAAATTGTGTCGACGTGAAGGGGTTAAGCTGTTCCTCAAGGGCGAACGCTGCTATCTGGACAAATGCTCGTTTGAAAAGCGCAGCTATGCGCCCGGCATGCACGGGCAGCGGCAGGGACGCAAACCTTCAGAATATGCCCTGCAGCTCAGGGAGAAGCAGAAGGCCAAACGCCAGTACGGCGTGCTGGAGAGTCAGTTTCGAGGTTATTATCACAAGGCCGCCCGCCGGAAGGGTGTGACCGGGGAACTCCTCCTGCAGACGCTTGAGAGCCGCCTGGACAACGTCACTCACCGGCTGGGCTTCGCGCCTTCTCACAAGGCGGCGCGTCAGCTCGTGCGCCACCGGCACATCATGGTGAACGGACGCATCGTCGACGTCCCATCCTTTCAGGTCTCGCCCGGGGATACCGTTCAGGTCCGGGAAAAGAGCCGCCAGCTGGCGTTGGTCCACGACGCCATCAAGCGGATCGGCGAGGGACGACAGGCGTCGTGGCTGTCCCTGGACAAAGTGAATCTCACCGGAACCGTTCTCGATTATCCCGACAGGGAGGGTATTCCGACTCCCGTCGAAGAGCAACTCATCGTGGAGTTGTATTCGAAATAGTCGTAGCGGCTCGACGATGAGTGGCGCCGTTTTCACAGCAGGGAACGGATTGCCATACTGTCTTACCGTGGATCCAAGGAGAATTCCTGTATGAAGCCCAAGAACTTCCAGATGCCCAGATCCGTGCAGATCGATGAGGATAGCCTGACCGATTCTTACGGGATGTTCACGGTACAACCTCTTGAACGCGGGTTTGGTACCACCATTGGCAATGCATTGCGCCGGATATTGCTCTCATCGATTGAAGGCGCGGCCGTCAAGGCCATTCGCGTGGAAGGGGTACAGCACGAGTTCTCCGTTGTACAGGGCGTCGTCGAAGACATGACTGAAATCGTACTGAATCTCAAAGAGGTAAACCTGAGGGTGCATTCGGACGAAGACAAGTTGCTTCGTATCGACAGGGAGGGGCCTGACGCGTTGACGGCGAAGGAACTGGAGGTGGACGCCGACGTCGAAGTGATGAATCCCGATCAGCACATCGCGTCTCTGGATCAGGACGGGCATCTCGAAATGGAGATCACCGTTGGCAAAGGGCGGGGTTACGTGCTGGCTGAAGAGAATGACGTCACCGACCCGGCCACCGATACGATTATGCTCGACTCGGCGTTTTCTCCCATCAGAAAGGTGCACTACGAGGTGGACAACGCCCGCGTGGGGCAGCAGACGGACTACGACAAGCTGACGCTGACAGTCTGGACAAACGGGGCGATTCGGCCTGACGACGCCGTGTCTCATGCGGCAAAGATATTGAAGGACCACCTTGAGCTCTTCATTCACTTCGAGGAAGAGCCTGAGGAGGAGAACGAAGATCTCATCGACGAAGACACGCAGCGCGTGGCCACGCTTCTGCAGATGCCGGTGGAAGAACTGGAACTGTCGGTGCGTTCCGCCAACTGTTTGAAGGCCGCCAGTATACTGACCCTGGAAGACCTTGTCCAGAAGACCGAGACGGAAATGCTGAAGTTCCGGAATTTCGGCCGCAAATCGCTGAACGAGTTGACCGCAATCCTGGAAGGGCTGGGCATTCAGTTTGGCATGGATATATCGAAATACAGCGGGATTGCCCCGAAGAGCGAGGAAGTCGCGGTACTGGAAGATGAATTCTGAGAAGCTGTCTTAATGTTCCCAGCGTTCTTCGCGCGGCTGGAAAAGCGCCGGGCGGCGTTGGTCAAAGCCACCCGTATAGACAGACAGGGGCGGATTTTCCCGCCTCGACCGTCACTCTTTCGCTCGCGCTCGTGAACGCACCGGTCATTTAAAACAGCTTCCAAACGGAAAGACGCGTTATGAGACACGGAAAACGGGGGCGCAAACTCGGGCGTACGGCCAGCCACAAGAAGGCAATGTTGAACAACATGGCCACGTCGCTCTTCACGCACGGTTCCATACGCACGACCCACGCAAAGGCCAAGGAGTTGCGCGGCGTGGCCGAACGCCTCATTACGTTCGCGAAAAGGGGCGACTTACACGCGAGACGACAGGTTCTCCGACGGATTCGAAACCAGCGTGTGGTTGCCAGGCTCTTCGACGAGATCGCAGTTTCGTTTTCGGAACGCAATGGCGGCTATCTCCGGTTGCTTAAACTCGGCCCCCGTCGCGGTGACCGCGTCGAAATGTGCCTGGTGGAAATGGTCGGGGAGGAATCCGGAGCCGATTCCGCCGGTCGACCGGAATCGGACGTCGATGACGGTGTCCGCAGTGAAAGCGGGGAACCGGCGGAAACTTCCGCCGGAGACGTCACCGACGCCGCGAGTCAACCGGCTTCGGAATCATCAGGCGAAACCGACTCCGGGCAAGCCGGCGAATCGAGCGAGGCCCGGGAGCGTACGAAAAAATGAGCCCGTTGCGCCGTGACAGTTTCGGGACGAGAGGGCAAATCGACAGACCGGTCGATTTGCCCTTTGTATTCCCGGCCTTTCTGCGGGAGATCCTCGTCTGCCTTTGCCTCGCCCTTGGCTTCTTGTCGGGCGCCGCAGTCGCATCCGGCCGGACCCATGAGGAATTCCGGGGATTGTGGGTGGCTCGCCACTGGCTGAAGAATCGTGAGCAGGCCATGCGCGCGGTGCGCATCGCCGTAAACGCCCGGTTGAACGCGCTCCTGGTTCAGGTCCGGGGAAGAGGCGATGCCTTCTACCGCAGCCGTCTTGTACCCAGATCGGATTCCCTGTCCGATCCCGAGTTCGATCCACTTGCGCTTCTCGTGGAAGAAGGGCGCCGGGCCGGTCTGGAAGTACACGCGTGGGTGAACATGTACCTGACCTGGAAACCCACAGAGCAGCGGCCGGCGTCGCCGAGACATCTATTCCTTCGACGCCCCGAATGGTTCATGCGATCCGCGGACGGGATCGATATGGGGCGCGTCGCGCTCGACGGCGTCGATCTTGTCAAGCGCGGGGTGACGGGGAGATTCCTTTCGCCCGGCATTCCCGAAGTCAGAGCCCATCTGCTCGGGGTCATTGAAGAGATCGTGGACGAGTACGATATCGACGGTATTCACATGGACTATGTACGGTACCCGAATATCCACTACGACTACAGTCCCGCCGTGAGTGAAGCGTTCAAGACGCGCTACGGTTTCGACCCCCCCGGCCGGAATGACAGGGACGCGGGCGCCGGCGCGGGCGCGGCCGATGTCAGGAAATTATGGCATCGATGGCGCAGCGAACAGGTCAGTCTGCTTGTCGGCCAGGTGCGTGAGGCGATGGCGCGGCGTAAGCCCGCTGTCAGGTTGTCTGCCGCTGTAAAACCGGACATAGAATCCGCACACACGCAGTACGGACAGGACTGGATGGAATGGAGCAACGGGGGGCTCGTGGACTTCGTGGTGCCGATGTTCTATGAGGGATCTACGCTGGAAATCGAACGCCAGATGGCCGAGGCAAGGAAGCGTGTGAAAAAGGCGGTTCTGTACGCCGGAATCGGGATCTGGAACCAGAATGCCGACGAAACGGTGGCTCAGATTGAGATCGCGCGCCGCAAGGGTTTTCAGGGCGTCGTGTTTTTTTCCGTGGATGGATTCGTACAACAGAAGGGGCTGACCGGAGACCTGAATGAGGGTCCGTTTCGAACGCCGTCCGCCCTTCTGAAGGAGGAGGACACGCGTGTTGAAACCCAGGCGGGGCGATCAGGTCGAGATTGACGTCGAACGGCTGGATCGACGCGGAAACGGTCTGGGCCGGATGGGCGCGTATACCGTGCTTGTCCGGGGCGCGGTTCCCGGAGACCGGGTCTGGGCGCGTGTACGCAAAGTCAGGAATCGGCTGCGCAGGGCTGAAGCCAGCCTGGAGGAGCTCCTCTCCTCCCGTATTGAGCGGTCGCCTGCGCGCTGTTCCCACTTCGAGATCTGCGGCGGCTGTCTGTGGCAGGACATTCCCTACGACGCCCAGGTTCGATTGAAGCAGGACCTGGTTCGGAACTGTCTGGCGGAGGCCGGAATAGATACGAAACTGGACGCGCCACTGCCATCCGCAGAACCGTTCTTCTACCGCAACAAGATGGAATTCTCCTTCGGTTCGTCGCCGGAAGGGCGTACGGAGGTGGGTCTGCACGTCTGGGGGCGTTTCGACCGGGTATTCGACCTGGACGCGTGTTATCTCCAGTCTGAATCGTCCAACCGCATCGTCGATCGCGTCAGGGACTTCGTCAGTTCGCACTCCGTATATCATCTGAAGCGCCACGAGGGTCTGCTCAGATTCCTGACCATACGCGAAGGCAAACAGACGGGCGAAACCATGGTCGTGCTGACCACGTCGGGGGAGGCGTTTCCCGAGGCCGAGTCACTCGGAAAGATGCTGGAGGAGGCGTTTCCGGAGGTCAAGAGCGTTATCCGCAGCGTCAATCTGCGGCGCGCTCAGGTGGCCATCGGCGACCGCGAAGAGGTGCTCGCGGGGACGGGTACGGTAAGAGAGAAACTGGGTGATTTCACCTTCGAGATATCGCCGGGCTCATTCTTCCAGACCAACACCCGCCAGGCCAGGCATCTCTACCGGCGGGTGGTTGAGTTGGCCGACCCCCGTCCGGACGACCGGATTCTGGACGTGTATTGCGGAACCGGCGCGATTTCGCTGCACCTTTCGCGCAAGGCCGGCTATGTGCTCGGCGTTGAGGCGGGTGAGGGGGCGGTTCGGGACGCGGTCCGCAACAGCGCCATAAACGGCGTGTCCAACTGCCGGTTTATCGCGGGCGCGGCGGAAGATATCCTTTGGCAGATACGTGAGCGGGGAGAACGTTTTGAAACCGTGGTCACCGATCCGCCGCGGCCGGGTATGCATATGAAGGCCATAGCGGCGATCTGTGACCTGCGCCCGCGGCGCATTGTATATGTTTCGTGTAACCCGGAGGCGCTGGGCGCGGACCTGAACCGGTTGGCGTCTTCAGGCTACAGGACCGACTACGTGCAGCTTGTGGATATGTTTCCCCATACACCGCACTGCGAGGTGGTGGCTCGGTTAAGTCACAATGCCTGAGAAGCCGTTTTAAAATTGCCGGCGCGTTCCCGAGCGCGAGCGAAAAAGTGGCGGTCAAGGCGGGAAAACCCGCCCACATTTGTCTAAACGGGTGGGTTTGACCAACGCCGGCCGGCGCTTTTGCAGCCGTGCGAAGACCGCAGGGAATTTTTAGACGGATTCTGAAGTTCGGGATTGTCGCAGGAACGGAACCGAAGAAGCAGAGGATGAGAGTTTTCTCTGCGTTTCGAGTCTGAAGCACTCGTGGGTCAATCTCTGCTGATGTCCAGAATCTCGTAGGCGAGCGTACCCACCGGAACCTTCGCTTCCACATGCTCTCCAACGCTTTTACCCAGAAGCGCGCGGCCAACAGGAGACTGCGTTGAGATTTTATTCTGTTCGAAATCCGCTTCGTCGGTGGAAACCAGTGTATAGCGGATCTGTTCGCCGGTCCTGCGGTCCTTTAAAGTGACCGTGGCTCCGAGGTAGGCCTTATCCTTGTCCATGAGACTTTCGTCGATGATTTCAGACCGAACCAGCTTGTCCTGGAGTTCGGCGATTTTCTTCTCGACGAACATCTGACGTTCCTTGGCGCTATGGTATTCCGCGTTCTCGCTCAGGTCTCCATGTTCCCGGGCTCTGGCGATTGCGTCGATAACCGCCGGGCGTTCCCGGGTCCTGAGCCGCTCAAGTTCCGTGCGGATCTTGTTGTAACCGTCTTTTGTGAGATAAAGCCGATCCATTGTCCTGTCTCGCTTCCTTATTTGGGGGTTTCCTGGCCCTGCGAGTCCTGTAATTGAATGAAAAAATACCGGGGGTCCGGAACTGCGGACGGCCCCGCTGCGTATACCAGGAACAACGGTGATGAGCCCGATATTTGACTCTAAGATGCTTAAAAATAAGATCTTTATTGAATAAAGTCAAGATCAAATGGTTCCTGGCGGGTTCGGTTTGACATCTTCGACTGAGGTGCGTATACTATACGCTTGGCGCAGCCTTTTCCGGGAAGATGCCGGGAATCCTTGTGGGGGCGGGAATGGACAGCACGTTTGTGCGCGGGCTGATTCCTGCGCTTGTCACTCCGATGACCCGCGACGAAGCGCTGGATGAAGCGGGCCTTGAACGCCTGCTGAACTACGTCATCGCCGCGGGGGCCCACGGCGTATTCGCGGGGGGAACCGCAGGGGAGCCCTGGGCGCTGAGCATGGAAGAGAAGACCAGGCTCTACGAGTGGACCGTGGGTTATACGGCGGGGCGAGTTCCGGTCTATGCGGGAACGGCGGCGAATTGTACAGCCGAGGCCGTGCGGCTGGCGGAAGCGGCGCAGGAGGCGGGGGCGGATTGTCTTTCCGTGCTGACGCCCTTTTTCATTACGCCGGGTCCGGAGGAGATGTTCAGCCACTTTGCGGCGATCGCCCGTGCCGTGGACCTTCCCGTACTCTTGTACGATCTCCCTGCGAGAACGGGAAACAGCCTTTCGGTCAATCTTGTCCTGCGGCTGGCGGAGACATTCGGCAATATCGTCGGAATCAAGGAAAGTTCGGGCGATTTTTCACAGACGCTCGAATACCTGCGGCTTGCTCCCGGAGATTTTCGCGTAATTATGGGTCGGGATACGCTGATTTACGCCGCCCTCGTCCACGGCGCCGCGGGTGCAATCGCGGCAAGCGCCAACGTCGCGCCCGAACTGGGCGTTGGCATTTACGAGCGGTACATGGCCGGAGACGCAGGCAGCGCGCTGGATTATCAGAAGCGGCTTGCGCCGCTTCGCACAGCGTTTTCGCTGGGAACCCATCCCGCCATGCTCAAGGCCGGCGCGGACCTCGTCTGCGGTGCGGGCGGACCGCCACGCCGGCCTGTGTGCCGATTGTCCGGAAGCGATCTGCGCCAGTTGAAAGAAGTGCTTGCGAAGATGGGAAAGCTGTAATCCTCTCTCGCGGGTTGAATGACTTCGAAGGCCGCAGACCCGAACGCGTTAGACAAAAGACAACGGTCGGATCGGCCGCAGAAAGGCAAAAAAAACACGGTAGGGACCGGCACGAAACGGGGAATTGACGTCCTTCATCAGGATGATATCTCCGTTCACGTCCAGTGACCTGATATGTTTCCTGGTAAACCGCAGTTTAGTCGCCTCAATCAGTTTGCGCTTAAACGATTCTAACGTCTCCGAAAAATGACGAATCAAGGTTTAGGGAGCCGCGGAACGATGGATCGACGGGAAAAACATCGGACAATTCTGGTCGTCGGCGCGCCCGGATCCGGCAAGGGCACTCAGGGAAGAATACTGGGGAACATTCCGGGATTCCACCATTTGGCCTGCGGGGACGTATTCAGGTCTCTGGATCCCGGCAGTGAACTGGGCAAGATCTTCCTGGACTACTCGGGCCGGGGCAGGCTGGTGCCGGACCAGTTCACCGTTCAACTCTGGCTGGACCACATCCGCGGCGCCATTCACAACGGCGGTTTCAGACCGGACGAGGAAGTGCTCGTTCTCGACGGTATTCCACGCAATTTACGTCAGGCCGAGATGATGGCGGACTATATCGATCTCAATCTGCTCATCTATCTGGATACGGCCGATGACAACGTACTGGTTGAACGGGCGCTGCGACGGGCGCTCCGGGAGAACCGGCTCGACGATGCCAGCGAGGCGGTCATAAGGCGGCGACTGCGGGAATTCGAACGGGAAACCGCCCCTCTGCTGGAATATTATCCGGCGGAGGTGATCCGCAGGGTCGACGGAGAACAGAAGCCTGTAGACGTTTTGCACGATGTGATAGGAATCATCCAGAAAGCCGATGCCGTAGCGGATATCTGAAAACCGCAACGCACGTGGTTGGAGGACGGTCGCCCGTATTCGGGCGGCCTTCGGTTTTTTCGGGGCAAAAGAAGGTGGAATCGCAGCGTTGAGGTCCAGGGGGTCGGCGCGCTCCGGACGATCGGCAAAAGTGCGGCGCCGGGCCGTTCGATCGGGGTCGGTCCGGTCCTTAAGCAGGAGTATTTGCAGGCATGTTCAGAATACAGATCGTACTGGTTCTGCTGCTGGTCTTTCCGCCGAGCGTGGAAACGGCGCCGGTAATGGATTGGACGGTGTACCAGTACAGGGACGGGCTCGCCCACAACGTCGTAACGTCCGTCGTGCAGGCGAGAGACGGCGCGATGTGGTTTGCCACGCGCGGAGGCATTTCCCGATATGACGGCCAGTCCTGGCGGACCTACCGTGAAGAAAGCGGATTGCCGGATAACGGCTTCAGCGGGTTGTTCGAGGCTGAGAACGGTACGCTTTGGGCGACCGGGGGCTTCGGGTTTCGCGGGCGGCAGGGACACCGCATCGCCCGTCTGGCAGACGACCGGTGGGAGCCCGTCATGTTGCCTGAAACCCTGGAGGGCGTCGACGTCGGCCCGATTGTCGGCGTCGCCGGAGGCGGCCTCTGTTTCGCCACGGCAGGGTTGGGCATACTCCACTACGCCGATGAGGAATGGAAGACAATCGACGAAGCGGACGGACTGGCGTCCAACTACGTGCAATGTCTGCTGCGGTCTAAAGACGGCGCGGTGTGGGCGGCGTACGCGGGGCGGCGTCCGGGCGTGCCGTTTTCGTTACGTTCGGGGCGCCGGCGCGCCGGGGGCATGAGCCGGTTCGATCCGGCGAAAAAAGCATGGGCTGAGGTCGCACCACCCGGCGAATTTGCCCGCGGAGCCGTGACGGCGATGGCTCAGGCGGTCGACGGGGCCGTCTGGCTGGGTACTGAAAACCACGGCATTTTGCGTTACGACGGTGCAGGTTGGCAGGTGTATGACGCGGGCGACGGAATGCCCGCGGACCGGGTGCTTTCCGTCGCGTCGGCGCCGGACGGATCGATATGGGTCGGAACCGTCGGTGGCGCCGTACGATTCACGGCATCGGAGGGCGCATCGGCGGCAGACGGCCGCTGGCGGGTCCGGCAGGTGTTTACGGAAGACAACGGCCTCCCCAACAATCTTGTAACGTCTGTCTGCGTAAGCAATGACGGCGCGGTGTGGTTGGGAACGGCATGGGGCGTTGCGCGATACGGCGCGACAAACTGGGAGCACCACAGCCGTTGGGCGGGCGCGTCCGACCGGGGCGGAGTCGCCCTCGAACGTACCGAGGATGGACGTCTGTGGGCGGCAACGGGAGAACGGGTCTACGAATTCGACGGCGCCAACTGGATCGAAGCGTACCGGATCCGCGCCGCGAGCGGTCGGCGCAGGGCCGGCCGGATCGTGGCGTTGAGCGAAGGAACGGGCGGCACGCTTTGGGCCGCCGTACATCGAAGCGTAATGCGGTTCGACGGGGCCAACTGGAAGGAATTCGTTCTGCCCGTGTCGGGTCCGGGTTCCCGGATTCTCTCTATTTTTCCCGCGCGCACCGGCGGCGTGTGGGCCGGCGCCGGCGCCGGACTGTTTCGATTCGACGGTGACGAATGGACTCGACATGCGCCGGAAGGTACGCGGGGCGTGAGCGCCGTATACGAGTCAGACGATGGCGTACTCTGGTATGGCGCCAATGGCGGAATCGTTAAGGAGAAAGACGGCGGACGCGAGGTTTTCAACACGGCCGCCGGATTGCCGGGCGAGCCGGTTGTCGCGCTTGGGGAGGCGTTGGGCGCCGTCTGGGCCGCGACGCGCTTCACCGGGATGTTTCGATACGACCGGGGTGAGTGGCAGCCCGTGCCAACGGGAGACCAGACCGTCTTCGGCGGGGCGCATCGTCTGTTCGTGGATGACGAAGGCATACTCTGGCTGGCCACGCTTGTTATCGGTGCGGTACATACCGACGGCGTGACCTGGACGCGCTACACGACGCGCAACGGCCTTCCGGGCGCCAGGGTGTGGGACGTGGCGCAGGACCGGCGGGGAAGGTTCTGGTTTGCGACGGATAAGGGTCTGGGACGTTATACGCCGGACACGGATGCGCCCGAAACCAGGCTCTCCATGCCGTCCACGGAGGTGGCTCCCTACCAGAGCGTTCTGTTCAAATTCTCCGGTCAGGATGCGTGGAAGCAGACGCCGCCGCAGGAACTGAAATACGCCTGGCGGGTGGACGGCGGCGACTGGTCCACGTTTACGAGCGAAGATCAGGCGTTCGTGGGCAGGATGGTACCGGGTCCACACACCTTCGAAGTGCGCGCGATGGACCGTGGATTCAACGTGGATGCGACCCCGGCTCGCCACATTTTCGTGGTTCTCGCGCCGGTCTGGCAGCGGCCATGGTTCGTGGCGCTCAGCGTATTCTCGATCGTAGCCCTTTGCGTATCGTCCGGGTACGCGCTGCACCGGCATCGGCGGTGGCGGGAGGCTCAGGCGCGACAGATTCACGAGTTGGAGTCGGAGCTGGAGGAGGCGCACAGGATGCAGATGGGGCTTCTGCCGACGGTCCCGATCCGGACCGACGCCTTTGAAATCGCGGGGGTCTGCGCGCCCGCAAACCACGTTGGCGGCGATTATTTCGATTATTTCTGGCTGGACGAAGCGCGGCGGAAGCTGGGCTTCGGCGCGGCGGACGTTTCGGGAAAGGCGATGGAGGCGGCTGTTCGGGCGATGCAGCTGAGCGGCATCTTCCGATACGAATTTCGAGGTAAAAGGCCGCTGAACGAGGTCGCGACGCGGCTGGATGAAGATTTGAGGGAGCAGATGGACGAGGCCAGCTTTGTCACCTGCTGCCTTGGCACGCTCGATCTCGAGGCACAGCGCGTACAACTCATCAATGCCGCGCATCCCTTCCCGTACCACTATTGCGCCAGAACCCGGGAATTGCGGGAGATTCAATTGCCGTCCATACCGCTGGGCATGGTATTGCCGCCCGGAAGTCCGGGCGGGCGCGCCGAAGCCACCATCCGGGTCGCGCCGGACGACTTGCTGGTATTCTACAGCGATGGCGTGACCGACATGAGAAATGCAACAGGAGAGTTTTATGAGACCGACCGGCTGGAACAAGCCGTCCGGGCGCACATCCGGGCGAGCGCCGCGGATCTGGTCTCGATGGTCCTCGAAGACGTTTACCGGTTCAAGGGTGACGCACCCCAGACGGACGATATCACGCTTCTGGTCATTCGAATGCTCGAGCGCGGCCGTACGGGCGCGTGACGTGTTCGTTCCGGGACGGTTACCCGCCGCCCTTCCGCAAATGGACCGGGTGTCATCGCCGCTCGTTCGCCCGCACGGGACCGGATCCGGCAGCATCCCTCTCCGCGGATTCCACCGTCTGGGCGATCAGCGTAGCAATGGTCATAGGCCCCACGCCCCCCGGCACAGGGGTGTAAGCCGCACAGCGGTGAACGACCGCGGAAAGTTCCACGTCTCCGACGGGGCCCGGATGGTAGCCTGCGTCGATGACCACGGCGTTGTCCGCGATCCAGTCGGCCCTGATGAATTCCCGCCTTCCTACGGCGCCGACGACAACGTCGGCCGCCCGCACAATATCCGGAAGGTTCCGGGTTCTGGAATGACAGACGGTCACGGTGGCGTTCGCGTTCAACAGCATCATGGCCATCGGTTTACCCAGAATCGGGCTTCTGCCCACCACCACGGCGGTTCTGCCCTCCAGCGGAATCCGGTAATGCGACAGGAGCCTCATGATGCCCGCCGGCGTCGCTGCCCCGTAGGCAGGAGCGCCCATCGCCATCAGCCCGAAGCCGTGCGCCGTGACGCCATCCACGTCCTTCCCGGTCGAGATCCGGTCGAAGCACGCCCGCTCGTCGACGTGGTCCGGAACCGGGTGCTGCAGGAGGATTCCGTGCACGCGAGGATCGGCGTTGAGCTCGTCGATCCGGGCAAGGAGTTCGTCTGTGGTGGTTTCTTCAGGCAGCAGCACCCTCAATGAATCCATGCCCACCCGTTTGCAGGCGTTTCTCTTCATTCGCACGTAGGTGGCCGACGCGGGGTCGTTTCCAACCAGAATCGTGGCAAGGACGGGGATCCGCCCGCCTGCGCCTGCCGTGATGCCCGCCACCCGGTGCTTCAGTTCATCCTCAATCTGCCTGGAAAGCATTCTGCCGTCCAGAACCGTTGCAGTCATCGCGCCTCCCGATCTGTGGTGCGTCCGGACGCCCATACCGCGTCTTCGGGACCGACCACGGGGATTGCAGGCGAATGCCCGTTCGCCGCGGGTGACGCCCACGGACCTTCACCGCGTTTCTTCGCACCATTCCCGGGCGTTCTGGAAGAGCCGCAGCCAGGGCGAGGCGTTCAGGCGGTGCTTCCACGTTTCCGGCATCCAGCCCCATTGCCATTTCAGGAACGTCCGCTCGGGATGCGGCATCATCGCCAGGTGGCGCCCGTCGGGAGAACACAGGGCGGCGATGCCGTGGGGAGAGCCGTTGGGGTTGAACGGATAGGCCTCGCTGATGTGATTCCCGTCGTCGACGTAGCGGATTGGCGCCAGGCTGTTCTGAATGACCCTGTCCAGAATGCCGGGGCCGGGAAAATGGATCCGGCCCTCACCGTGGGCAACCCATATGCCCAGGGACGCCCCCGCCATGTTCCTGAGCATCACGGCCGGACTTTCCTGGACCTGCACCGTAACGAAGCGTGATTCGAAACGCCCCGAAGTATTCTGGACAAAACGCGGCTGAATTTCGGTCTCGTTTGCCTGCCAGGGCACCCACCCGAGCAGGGCCATCAACTGGCAGCCGTTGCAGACCCCCAGACTGAATGTGTCAGGGCGTTCGAAGAACGACTGAAACTGGTCCCGCAGACCCGGATTGAACCGGATGACCCCCGCCCAACCCTTGGCGGAATCGAGGACGTCCGCATAGCTGAACCCGCCCACAAAGGCGATGCCGCGAAAACCGTCCAGGCGAAGCCGGTCGGCCTGAAGATCGGACATGGTCACGTCCCAGGGTTCCATGCCCGCCGCGTGGAACGCAGAGGCCATCTCGCGGTCGCCGTTGCTGCCTTCCTCGCGGACGACGGCAACCGGGATCTTTGTCCGGGACGCGAGTATTTCCGGCGCGGTCGGCGAAGGCGTGAAAGGAAGCGTATACGCGGGTGTCTTGCGCCGGCTCAGCGACAGCCGCTCCTGTTCCACGCACCGGGGGTTTGCCTGGATCCTTTCGAGACGGTAGCTCGTTTCCTCCCACAGGTCTCGCAGATTGGCCACTTCGTCGCCCAGAACGCTCCGACCGTTAACGGCGATCCGAACGGACGTGTCCGCCGTGGTATTGCCAATGGGAATGCAGGGCACGTCTGCAGCATTGAGGATCCGGAGAACGTGGGGTAATCCGGAGGCGTGTACTTCGAATACCAGACCCATCTCCTCGGCGAACAGCGAAGGGATCGGGTCTGAAGTCGTCGGTAGATCGACGTCGATGCCGCAATTTCCGGCAAAGGCCATTTCCAGCAGGCAGGTGACGACACCGCCGTCGCTCCGGTCGTGACCCGCGGCCACGCTGCCTTCGGCGATGAGTTGCTGCATGGCATTGAACGCGCGTTTCAGCAGGCCGGGGTCGTCCACGTCGGGCGGCGTGTCGCCGATCTGACTGTACACCTGGGCCAGGGCAGAGCCGCCCAGGCGGGTCCTTCCGCCGGACAGGTCGACGAAGAGCAGGCGGCCCTCATCAGGGTGTTTGAGATCGGGCGTGACAACCTGGGTGACGTCCGGACAGGTGACGTAGGCTGAAACAACCAGGGCGCCCGGCGCGGTCACGGTCTCGTCGTCCCCGTCCGGCCCGGGCGCCAGCGCGGCCATGGAGAGACTGTCTTTCCCGCCGTCGATGGCGATGCCCAGTTCGAGCATAATGTCCACCAGGGACCTGGCCGCATCGTACAGCGCGGCGCCTTCGCCCGGCAATTTTGCCGCCCACATCCAGTTTCCGGAGCATTTGACGTCTTCAAGCGCGCTTACCCTTGCCCACACCAGATTGGTCAGTGCCTCGCCGACGGTCATCCGCGCCATCGCCCGTGGGTCCAGCAGGCCCACGACGGGCTGCTCCCCGATGGACGTGGCGGCGCCGGTTATGCCGAAATGGCTTTGCGCGATCACAGCCACGTCAGAAACCGTGAGCTGAAGCGGACCCGCGCACTGCTGACGGGCAACCAGGCCCGTGACGCTCCGGTCGACCTTGTTCGTGAGAAAACGCTTGGAGCCAACCGACACGAGTCGCAGCACTCTTTTCAGCGCGGACGCCACGGTGACGTCTTCAGGCAGACGGAGGGGCGCCAGTTCGGGCCGTTTGCGGTGCAGTTCGAAGTTCTTGCGGGGCATGTCGCCCAGCACTTTGTCCAGTTCCAGGTCGACCGGGGTGGTGTCATCGTTTTCATCGTAGAGGACGATTCTTCCGGTTCCGGTTACGTGTCCTACGAATGCCGCCTGTATCTTCTCCCGCCTGCACAGGGCCTTGAACGCAGCCTCGTGGATGGGATGCAGAAGCAGGGCGTCGTTTTCCTGGTATTCGGCGCCCCAGATCTCCAGCACGGAAAGTGACCGGTCGCCCACCGGCAGGTCGCGAACGCGAATGCGGGCGCCTTCCGGCGCTACGATTTCCTTGAGTACGTTGCAGTTTCCGCCCGCACCCTGGTCGTGGATGCTGACGATGGGGTTTGCTTCGCCCATTTCAACGCAGGCGCGGATGACGCGGTTTACTTTCTGCTCCATTTCCGCGTCGCCACGCTGTACGGCGTTGAAATCCAGTTCCGCCGTGTTCGCGCCCTGCACCATAGACGAAGCCGCCCCGCCTCCCATCCCGATGCGGTATGCCGGCCCTCCGAGCTTGACCACCCACATTTTCTTCTCGGGGCTTCCTTTTACGGTGTGACGGGCGTCGATCTGACCAATGCCCCCGGTGAACATGATGGGTTTGATCCATTCGCGGCGCTGACCGTTCGGCAGTCGCAGACCGAAGGCGCGCGTATAGCCCTGAATGAGCGGTTCGCCGAACTTGTTCCCGTAGTCCGACGCGCCGTTACTGGCTTCTATCTCGATCCGGAGGGGGGACGCGAAATTGCCGGAATACCGGAATGCCTGGTCCTCCCAGGGCATCTCGTAGCCGGGTATGCGGAGATTGCCCACACAGTAGGCCGCGGTACCGGCGACGACCAGCGAGCCACGACCGGCGGCATGCACGTCCCGGATACGGCCGCCGGTACCGGTTTCAGCGCCGGGGAACGGCGCGACGCCGGTGGGAAAGTTGTGCGTTTCAGCAGTGAAGATGATGTCGTAGTTCCGTTCGCGTTCCGCGAACGGGCCCGGTTCCCCCGGCCTTGCGGGCAGGATGGTCCTCGTGGAATACCCTCTTATCCCGCTGGCGTTGTCCCTGAACGCAATGCTGCTGTTGCCCGGATTCGCCCGCAGGGGTTGCTGAATCATGCCCATCAGATGGTCCGGCATCTCTTCACCGTCGATCCTCAGCCGGCCGCGGAAAAACCAGTGCCGGGAGTGCTCGCTGTTGGACTGGGCGACGTCGAAGCATTCCACGTTCGTGGGATTTCGCCGGAGGTGGTCCAGAAAGAGGTCTGTATAATAGTCGAGGTCCCATTCGTCGAAGGCCAGGCCCATGGTCCTGTTGATGTGCTCCAGCGCGGCCCTGCCCTCCTGAATGAGCGGGACCTCGGCCACGGGCTCCGGTTCTGCGCCGGTTTCAAAGGTCGACAGCGGCGAGGCGTACTCGCACTCGGTCATGCGGTCGTGGATCGTATCCAGAAACGCGGCCTCCCGGCCCGGGGTCAGGCCGGGCCGGATCAGATAACGCCGGGATCGTTCGATGCGTGTGATTCCCGTCAGGCCGCACGCCTGGCAGACCGATACGGCATTCGTGGACCAGGCCGTACTGAAGTTCAGGCGTGGACCAACCTCGATCAACGTACCCTCCCCATCCAGAAACGGCGTCTCGGCGAGTTTCTCCGGTTCGAAGGTCTCACCCAGAAGCCAGGCGAGGCGCTTCCGTTCTCCGGTGGTTAACGTACCGTTCAATTCGACGTTGAAGCAGGCTTCGGTTTCGAGCCGCGCGACCCGGTGACAGATGGTCTGCCGGACCTGGTTGAGCAGCGTCTCCGTCTGTGTCCGTGAGAGGAACGGGGTGCGGTATATATGAAGAAGACCCATCAATTCCCTTCCGGCGTCGTTAATTGGAGTGCGCCGACACGGGACGGCAGCAACTCCGGTAAGGATCTGATGATGCGATCGGGCCGGATTCCGCTGTTTTCCGGCAGACCCTCCCCCTTTGCGTCGTTCCATACGCAGAAGATGCCCAGTTTCTGCGGAACCGCGACCTCCCACTCCAGGTTGTCGCCGACCATCCACGCGTCCCCCGGCGCGGCGTCGAGGAGGCGGAGCGCATCCATATAGATTCGGGTATCCGGTTTGCCGTAGCCGCATTCTCCTTCGATGAGGATTGCGTCGAAGAGGGGTGCGAGATCGAATCTGCGTATCTTTTCCCGCTGGGGTTCTGCGCCCCCGTTGGTTACCAGGGCCATCCGCACACCGCACGCCCGAAGCTTGCGAACCGTTTCGAGGGCGCCTGGAAACGGCTTTATCGTCTTTCCGCGTTCGCGTTCGTACGATTGCGCGATCGTTCCCGCCAGTTCCCGGTCTTCAATTCCAAGGCGGCGCAGGCCAATTTGGATCAGGCGCTGATTCGCACGCGGCATGTCCTGGCGGTTCGCCCGGTGCCGTTCCGGATCGGCCCAAAACCACGTTTTGGCTTCGGTCAGCGTCCTGTACAGCTCCTCCGCGTCGGCCCCGTCAATCCTCCCTGCCGCATCGTAGCAGGCCCGTTTCCAGCACGGTCCCGCGTACGTGGAATAGGAGACGATCGTATCGTCCAGATCAATGAGTATCGCGACGGGCAGGTTCATGGCGGCGTCCCTCGTCGGGGTCGATTCGTCCACGGCGCCCGCGGGAAGGCACACCCGGAGCGGGAACCGTCCGAGGAATATTAGCGCACCTCGACATATATTGCAAATTTATAAATTTGATAAACTCAATAAAATTTTTTTATTTTTCCGCCGTGTCAGGTTGATTTGTACCATTCTGATTCGACGGCCTTGAGTCATGAGACGACGCGGCTGGACGTCCGGGATGGATGCGGTTGGGAGCGACGAAAGCGGGCTTACGGATTCTTTGTCCGGGCGTCCGGTCACCCGCGCTCCGGCTGACGCACCGAATCTGATTTTGGTTGACAATCTGATTTGCAGGTTCTATTTTTGCCGCGGTATCCGAGTGATACCGAATTCGGCCTTCGAGGGAATCGCCGGGAGGGAGCCTTCGAGGGCCGTTTTGACATGATGGTGGATTGCCCGGCGGGGGTTACCATGAAATGCCGTGCGCTCTGCAAGGGCGGTCCGCGGATCTCGGAGGTCGGATTCGGCGCCGGGCCGTTACGGGGGTTGGACTGGGGGCCCGTTAACGACGAAACGTCCGTTCGTGCCGTACACCGTGCGCTCGACGCCGGCGTGACGCATTTCGATACGGCGGACGCGTACGGAAACGGTCACAGCGAACGGGTTCTGGGCAGGGCGCTGGAGGGAAGGCGGGCGCGCGTCGTACTTGCAACCAAGGGCGGCTGGTGGTACGTAGACGGTGCGCCTTTCTGTGATTTTTCGACAATCTACCTCATCCGGGCGTTGCAGGCCAGCCTGCGGTGTCTGCGTACGGACTATATCGACCTTTATTATATCCACGATCCGGATACGGAGACCATTCGGCGGGGCGGAATCTTCGAATGCCTGACAAGGATGAAAGAAGCCGGAACGATCCGTTTGGCAGGTGTATCGATCGATACCGCCGAACAGGGGCGGCTCTGCATCGAGTCCGGCTGTGTGGATGTGATACAGGTATACTACAGTATCCTGGACCAGCGTCCGGACCCCGTCTTGTTCGAGGCGGCGCGGGACGCGGGCGTCGGCACGGTGATCAAGGCGCCGCTGGCAAGAGGCTTGCTGAGCGGGAAATACCGCAAGGATGCCCGATTTCCGAGCGGGGACTTCCGCGAAGACTGGCGGATGACGGGGCGGTTGCAGCGAGCGCTGGACCAGGTGGCCAGGGTGGAGGCGCTGGTGGGCGGCCGGAGCCCTTCACTCGCGCACACGGCGCTGCGATTCGTGCTGAGCCATCCGGACGTCTCGTGCGTTATCCCCGGCGCCAAGACGCCCGAACAGGCCGAGGCGAACGCGGCGGCATCCGCAATGGGTTCGCTGGACGAAGCCGACGTCGCCGCGTTGAAGACGCTATACCGGGAGATGGCCGGTCCGATCGATGCGCGTTAGGAACTGCTCGGAAAACAACACTATAAACTACGAGGCCACGAGACTACGAAAAACGAAAGGCGAAACCACGAAAAATCCGCGGCTGAAATCCATTGCCACAAGAGGCGCAAAACCACAATTCAGCCTGGCAACCCAAAGATTTTCATCATTACGGGCGCCCCACAGGGTGCATGACAACCGTTTTAGAATTCCCGGCGCCGCGCGGCAATTGAAAATGTACTCTATCGTCGTACTTAAGCGAAGAAGGCGGGGTTTACACCCCGCCTTCTTCGTCTTCGGATGCCATGCACAGACGCGAATTCAGTCGGCTGCGATACCCAGGTGTTCCACACCCGAACTCGTCCCGGCCGCCGGCGTCTGCCTGGCATTCCTCATAAACTTCGCGATACGCACCTGAAGGTCTTTGGCCTGCGACTCAAACCGGTCCAGCTCGTCCACAAGATCCTCATAGTCGAGGCGAGGCTCGACTCCCGTGCGATTCGCCATACAACGCTCCCTTCGTTCTAGGGGAATAAGGGAGATGGGGGAGGTGGATGCCGTTCAAACTTGCCTGGTGTATGTGAGGGATCAGAATATAGGACAGGGCGCGGATCGGGTCAAGAGCAAAGGCGAAAAAAGGGAATCTCCGCGATCAATGCGGCCGCGGGCCCATAAGGGCCCGGATTCGCGTTTCGCGCGGCAGTGCGGACTGTGCTCCGACCCGGGTAACCGCGAGGGCGCCGGCGCAATTGGCAAAGGCGACCGCGTCGGCAAGCGAACGCGTCTGCCCCAGTGCGGCGGCGAGAGCGCCGTTGAAGGCGTCTCCGGCGCCCGTGGCGTCGCGAGCGTCGACCTTCGGCGCGGGCACCATTGCGGTTTCCCGATTCGTGGCAAGATAGGCGCCGCGCGCACCAAGGGTGATGATGACGTTCTTCACGCCTCGGTCCATCAGGATTTCCGCGGCCTGGCGCGCTGTTTTTTCGGAATCCGGCAGAATGCCGGTGAGTATCTCCGTCTCCGTTTCATTCGGCGTCAGGAGAAACAGATCCGAAAGCAGCCGCGTGGGCAGCTTCCGCCCGGGAGCCGGGTTAAGAATCACCGGAACGCCGTGTTCTTTCGCGAGACCCGTCGCATGCAGAACGGTCGGCAACGGCGTTTCAAGCTGAAGCAGGCAGATGGAAACGCGCTCGAAAAGGGAAGCGGCGGCGTCGACCTGAACCGGGGAAAGGGCAGCGTTGGCGCCCGGAACCACGGCGATGACGTTCTCACCCCTTTCGTCCACCAGGATCATGGCAATCCCCGAAGCCAGGTCCGGATCTCTCAAGAGAAACGTCGTGTCGATTCCCTCAGCCTCCAGACAGCGCAGGGCCTCAAGGCCGAATGCGTCGTTGCCGATCCTGGCAATGAAGGTAACACGCGCCCCTGCGCGGGCCGCCGCCACTGCCTGATTTGCGCCCTTGCCTCCCGGCAAGGTCGAAAACGCATCCGCCATTACCGTCTGACCGGGGCTCGGCAGGCGCTCAGACTGAACGATCAGATCCGTGTTGGAACTGCCGATTACCAGAACGTGGGCGCGTGACACGACGGTGATCTCCGAAAGGGCCGAATGGGAGCGAACCGGACGGCGGCGCCGGCAGGGACGCGGGAAGGCGCGCGCCTGTCCCGATCCGTCGACGCCCGACCGCCTCGGGATCCGTTTCACGACGGAGCTCAAGTTTACCCGTTACGGCCGCGCTCGTCAAGACGAACTTCAACATTGATTCGTCAGTTCCCGGGGACGTCAGATCCTGTCTACACCGGTTAACGGCGGCGACTTGACGTCGGGTTCCCAGGATACTTCAGTCACAGGACGCGAGCGGAATAAATGTTCGTCCGGATGACCGCTTCGGCCCGTTTCGGAAGGCTTTGCGGCGGCGCCGTTGTCGTCGGATCGAGGCAAGAAGCTGTCTTCAATCTCCCGGCGTTCTTCGCGCCTGCCTGTTGCCTCGGGCAGGGGGTCGGCGGGAGTTTCAAAACAGCTTCCCGGTGTATTTTCTTGACTTGCCTGTGGCGTTTGCTTAAGTTTTTTCGATCTGCGGACGAAAACGGCACCGGCACTGCGGTTTTTCGTGTTTTCGGTCCGGCGGTGCGGGAGGATTTCCTCCGGATTTTGATTGGAACCGTCCGCTGGTTTCCAGAGTCAAAGGGTGGAGCATCGGTCTTGCCGATTGGCGCCACGGAATGCGCCGCTCGAAAACGCACGGGTTTCAGGGTGACCGATTGCGCCGACCGTTCGGGGTTGGGAAAAACACGGCCCCGATTTTCTGTTATTGCACGATGGGGACGGGTATGTTGCAGCGGAGTGCATTCATCCTGTGTTGTCTTGGCCTGATGGCGTTGGCCGGATGCGCACAGAACAGGTATCGCCACACCAGCGCCGACCTTTATCTTGAAAAGGCGAATGAGGCGCTGGAGAAGAAGAACTGCTGGGAGGCACAGAAGCTGCTCCGCAATCTGCTTTCGGACTTTCCCGGTTCCCATCTTGTCGATCGCGCCCAATACAAGCTGGGTTTCGCGTATCTGTGCGATAAGGACTACGTAACCGCCGTTTTTGAATTCGAGCGCCTGCTCAATGAGTTCCCAACCAGCCCGTTTGTCGACCAGGCGAGGTATCAGATCGGGGTGTGTTACTATCGGCAGTCCCGCGGGATCCACCACGACCAGGACGAGACACACAAGGCCATCAGGGAATTTGAACGGTTTATCGAGGATTTCCCCGACAGCGATCTCGTACCTGGCACCCGCGATAGAATCCTCGAACTTCGAACGAAGCTGGCTCGGAAGAAACTGATGGTTGCCGAGAACTACATTCAGTGGGATATGTATGAATCCGCAGGGCGCTATTGCGAGATTGTCCTCAAGGAATTCGACGATACGGCGCTCGTGTCGAGAGCGCGTTTTCTTCTTGCCCGGACGAAACATCGCACGGGCGCCCTGGACGAAGCGCTCGAAATGTTGAGGCTCCTGGCCGCGGATGGCGTTCAGGATGAACTGAAACAGAACATCGCGGAAGAGATACGGCAGATCGAGAAAACCCGGTCCCGGCGGAACAACGATCTGCGCAAGCCCGCGGAGAAGCCAAACGGCGCCAGCGCCGCAAATACCCGGTGAGGCGGAATGGACGGCAGGATCGGCATCCTCGGCGGAACGTTCGATCCGATTCATCTCGGCCATCTGATCATCGCACAGGAGGCGCTGGCAACGTGTCGCCTGGATCGGGTTCTGTTCGTTCCCTCGGCGGATCCTCCCCACAAGAGCGTTGCCGACGTGGCGCCGGCGGAAGCACGCGCCGGAATGGTGGCGCTTGCCCTGGAAGGGCAGCCCCGGTTTGAGCTTTGCCGGATTGAACTGGATCGAACCGGCAAGTCGTATACCGTTGAGACGCTCAGGCAGTTGCGCGGCGAACTGGGTTCCGGGACTGAACTTCATCTGATTATCGGCGCGGACAGCGCGGTGGAAATGTCGACGTGGTGCGATCCCCAGGGCGTTCTGGATCTCGCCCGCGTTACGGTAATGGGCCGGCCGGGCTTTCTGCCGGACGAAGTAGATGACCTGATTGCCGCACGGATGTCTTTTCTGGACTCCCCGCTTCTCGAAGTCTCCTCCACTCAGATCCGTTTCCGGGTTCGTACGGGCTTGCCCATTCGGTATTGGGTTCCGGACAACGTCGCGCGATTCATCGAAAACCGCGGCCTCTACCGATAGAACAGCGAGCACTCAATGGCCGATTCGTCGCAGGACCCTACACGGAGCAGCGCACAACTCGGCGGAAAGCCAGAGGGACGAATCCAGCGGTATTTCTGTATGGACGATGAAAAATACCACGCGTTCGCCAGGGTATCCAAAGACGCGACGGTATTGCGCCGAATCCCCATGCGGATTCGGGTCAGGGGCAAGGACGTGGACGGATGGATTGTTGAGGTGATGGTACCCGCAACGGACGGCGTCGTACGCGTGGACCCGATCGAAGGCGCGGACAAGATCTGATTTCGGCCCCGTCGGTGCGGAATGTTCGCGAGGCTTCCGGCTCTGGCGGGATGGCTAAGGAAGCGCGGACTTCGGGTGTCTGAACGGCGGCGGTCACGCACAGCAGACAGTTGAGGAGGGAGGATGTTACTAACCGACGGCCTTGACCGTGGCGAAACCACATTTGTTACGATCTATGGGCGTCAATACCCTGTTCAGAGTCGGGAGTCGCCTGAGCATACCCAACGGGTTGCCGAACTGGTGGACCGCCGGATGAAGGAGATCGCTTCCCGGCAAAAACTGGCCGAGCCCACAAAAATAGCCATAATCGCGGCATTGGATATCGCAGACAGGCTGCTGAAGTACCGCAAGGGGCGGGAATCGGCAGGCCGGCAGGCCGAGCAGGCGGCCGCGCGCCTGACAATGATGCTGGACCACGGGGACGGCGGCGCCCGTGAAGCGTCCGAAAGCGACTGACCACGGGCAACCGCGGTGGAATCGACCGGGCGGGGCGACGGCGACTCAATGCGGCGCGAGAGACGTGGACCGGGGCGGTTTCCGGAGTCTGTATTTGAAGATCGTGTAAAGAATCTTCCAGCCCGCGCGGATCGTGCCGCTGATGGTTCCGGTGATTTTGGATACGCCGATTCGGCGTCGATAGCTTACCGGCGCTTCGAGGAACCGCAATTTCATCCGCGCAGCCTTTACCTGCATCTCAACGGTCCAACCAAACGTCTTGTCCTGCATATCAAGGCGTAACAGCGCAGGATACGTTACGGCGCGGAAAGGCCCGAGGTCGGTGAAGCGGGCGCCAAACAGGCGGCGGATGAGCCACGTGGCCAGCCAGTTGCCAAAGCGGGCCTGGGGAAGCAGGGCGCCGGCCTCCCGGTTGCCGAGTATGCGCGAGCCGATCACGAGGTCAGCGCGGCCCTCGACGATCGGATCCACCAGAAACGCCATCTCGTTGGGATAGTCACTGTAGTCTCCGTCCAGGAATACCACGATATCGGGTTTCTCAAGCGCGTTGATGCCCGCGAGGCAGGCCCAGCCGTATCCCCTTCGATGTTCGTGAACAATCCGGGCGCCCTTCTGCCTGGCCAGTTCGACCGTTCGGTCCGTCGAGCCGTTGTCCACCACCACAACGTCGGCGTTCAGGTGGCCGGGGATATCAGACAGTACATTCCGAATGGCCTCCTGCTCGTTGAAAACCGGGATGACCACGGAGATCCTGGGTGGGGCGCGCATGGGGGGCCGGGTGGGATGAAAGGCGTTCATTTTCGATCCGGCGGTTTTCGTATCATCCGGGTCGTCCTGGAGCCGCCGCGGCCCTTCAGGCGAGCGACCAGAACAAAAACGCAGAAGACGATCCCGAGGATCACGGTGCCAGCGACCTTGTCCGGATGATCCGCAAGCCACATCAACCCCAGAGTGATCAGCAGGCAGATGCCCGCAATGAGACGTTCTCTGGTCATCGGATCCGCCTCTCTTTCCGGTCGTGAATCGCGAGAGTCTTTCCCCGGAAATCTAACGGACGACGGGGGAGTTGTCAATTGATTCAGCCCGAAGGCGTCCGTCCGCAGGTTGGCCGGACGAACTGGCTCACGCGTCCGTTTCCGGTTCCGGCGTCAGGCAATCGGAGCCGCTTCTGAATACCTGTGTGTCTCGGGGGTTATTTTGACGCGCCGGGTCATTCGGGCCGCGGAGAACCGTCAGGAGATGCACGACTCGTGAGGGTCTCGGGCACCAGGAACGCAAAGATTCCGGCTGCGAGCAGGCCAAAGCCGGCGATTGCAAAGGTCGCGGGAGATAGTCCGAGCAGATTGGCGATGCCCCCGATGACGAGCGGCGCGCCCATATGACCCGTATCACCGACCAGGCGCCAGGCGCCCAGAAACTCACCCATCGAATCTCCGGGTGCAAGGTCCGCGCCAAGCGTCATCATGGAGCCTGCGCCGATGCCGTTGCCCATGCCCATAAGTGACGTCGCCAGGAGCAGCCCCGTAAAACTGTCGGTGAAGGGTATGGCCGCCATGGCGACCGCCTGGATCAGGAAACAGGGTACCATCGCGAACTTTCTTCCGAAGCGGTCCATGACGTGGCCGGCGGGATAGAAGAGCGACATGTCGACCAGTGCGGAAATGGTGATGATCCAGCCGATTGCCTCAACGTCCAGACCGATCACGTCCGCCGCATACAGAGGCACGACAACATGGCGTCCGGCCCGGATGGTCTGGGCAAAGAGCTGCCCGGAACCGGCCGTGGCCAATTCTCGAAAGTGGGATTTGAAGATCGCCAGAACGGGTTTCAGAGGTCCTGCACGGACCTGCCGGGCCCCGCGCGACGCTTCGGATTCAAATTTCGCAACGGCGATGAACACGACGGCGGTCGCCAGAGCCCCATACACCAGGAATGGGGTTTCCAGACTGAAGTATTTGGCAAGCGCCCCGCCGACTGCCGGTCCCGCGAAGGTCCCGATACGGTGAATTCCTCCGAAGATCGATAGTGCCCTTCCTCGATGAAATACAGCCGTTGCGTCCGCAAGATACGCATGGCAGGCAATATTCCACACAGAACCGCCAATGCCTGCGGCAAACCGGTAGAAGATGACCTCGTAGACGTCGCGCGCCCAGAACAGCATCAAGGTAGAGACGGCGACGCAGCTCACGCCAATGACCATGGCGGATCTTTGACCGATTCTGCCGAGCAGGCCTCCGGCAGGCAGGGCCCCGACCAGCCTGCCCACGCCATCCGCGGCCAGCACGACGCCGATGAGGGCGTACGAGGCACTGAACGTCTTTGAATAGAGCGGAAGGATAGGGATGAGCATCCCGTAGCCGAACATCAGTATAAGCGACGGAACGTAGACGGACAGGACAAGCGGATTGCGGGCGGATTTCGTCATTGGGACCGGGAGGGGTGTACGGGGTTTGGAAGACGGTATGTTACACAGCTGTCGGGCTTTTGTCAAGCAGGGCATCGGATTGAACGTACACGGCGGTTGACCCGCCGTGTACATCCCTGGAAAGGCAGGTTCAAGCATGAAGATCGTTCTTTGTCCGCCGGTTAGCGACGCATTATGCGAACAGGTGCGCCAGACCGCGCCCGGGGCGGAGGTGGTAACGGCTTCGATGGATGATGCGCCTGAGGTGGTCGGGGACGCGGACGTGATATTCGGGATGTATACCGAGGAGATCATCCGTGCGGCGGTGAAGGTCAGGTGGATTCAGACCACCAGCGCGGGTATGGACATGTTGATGGAAATCCCCGGTGTTCGGGAAGGCCGGTTTAGATTGAGCAACGCCAGCGGTCTGCACGCGCTTCAGGTGGCCGAACACGCGTGGGCGCTGACGGCGGCGCTGTTCCGCGGTCTGCACGTGGCCATAAGAAACCAGCTTGCGCGCGAATGGAAGGGTGCGCCGATCCGGGATCTCTACGGGGCCACCGCGGGGATCGTCGGTTTCGGCGGAATCGGGCGGCGGTACGCGTGGCTGGCCAGGGGATTCGATATGCGAATCCTTGCCGTGGACGTCCAGCAGTCGGAGAGGCCGGATTTCGTGGACGCATTGTGGGGAACGGAACGGCTCGAGGAATTGCTCTCGGAATCCGACGTCGTGTTTATCGCCTGTCCATATACACCGCAGACGGAAAGGCTGATCGATGCGCGTGCGTTCCGTATCATGAAGAATTCGGCGTTCCTCGTGAACACGGCGCGGGGACCGATTGTTGACGAGGCGGCGCTGGTCGACGCACTCGGATCAGCCGAAATCGCCGGCGCCGGGCTGGACGTCTTCGAAACCGAGCCGTTGCCGGCCGACAGCCCGCTCTGGGAAATGGAGAACGTGATCATCACAACCCACTCGGCCGGCGCCTCGAGTTACCGTCCTCAACGAACGATTGATTTTTTCTGCGAAAATCTGAAGCGATTCATGGCCGGGGAGCCGTTGTTGAACGAGACGGACCGGAATCTCGGATACCCGACGCTGGGCAGGCGGGTAGAGTGACCTGCACGAGCAAATCTCGGAGAAATCGATAATGGCGGAGATCAGGGCTTTTCGCGGAATCCGGTACGCAATCGACAGGATTGGCGACGTCGGACGCGTGGTTGCGCCGCCCTACGACGTGATTGACGGGTCGATGCAGCGCGATTTGTACGACGCGCACCCCAACAACGTCGTACGGATAATTCAGGGCCTGGACAATCCGGGGGACTCGGACCGCGAGAATCGTTACACCCGTGCTGCGCGGTCATACCGGCGCTGGCTGGACGAGGGGGTGCTCGTTCGGGACCGGGAAGAGGGAATCTATCTCTACGCCCAGGATTTCGACGCCGGTACTCACGATGGGGCGGAAAACAAGACGAGGCTGGGGATTGTGGCGCTCGTGCGCGCGGACGCACTTGGAGAAGGCGCGATTCTCGCGCACGAGAATACCATGCCGGGACCCAGGGCGGACCGGTTGGCGCTCATGCAGCACACCCGGGCGGCTTTCGGCCAGATTTTTTCGTTATACTCCGATCCCGCGGGTCAGGTGCGGGGGATCCTGGCGCCGGTCCTGGATGCGCCCCCCCTGTTCGCGTTCCGGGGAGAGGATGGCGTGGAACACCGCTTCTGGCGCGTAACCGACCAGGCCGTGGTAGCCGGGGTCGCCGGCGCGCTGGAGAACAAGCCGTTTTTCATCGCGGACGGTCATCATCGATACGAAACCGCGGTGGCCTACCGGGACGAACGCGCCGCGGCCGAAGGCGAGGACTGGCAGGGGAAGCCCTATGGGTACCGGATGCAGACGCTCGTGAATATGGACGACACGGAAGGGATGGCCATAAATGCGATTCACCGGGTGGTCGCGGACCTGGGACCGGGCGGGGTCGAAACGCTCATCCGGGGACTTGCGGAACTTTGCGACGTCGAACGGCTGCCCCTCACGAGTACGCAATCCGTGTTGCGGGAGTTGAAACGGCGCGGCGGATCCGGGAACGTCTTCGGGTTCTGCCACGGAGCGTGCTCCCACGTACACTATCTGAGTCTGAAGCGCGGCGTTCTGGCGTCCGATCTGGACGGTGAAAACCACTCGGAGTCGTGGAGGGCGCTGGACACGGGCCTGCTGCAACTGATTCTCGGCAGGGTGCTGGACCTGGATGAGGAGACACTGACCGGAGGCGAAAAGGTGAAGTTCATAAAGGTCGAGCGTGAGGTGCTGGACCTGGTGAAGGCGGCGCCCGATCGGGCGGGTTTCTTCCTGAATCCGGTCGGTATGAAGCAGTTGCGCGACGTTGTGCTGGCCGGGGAGCGAATGCCTCCCAAATCCACGTTTTTCTATCCGAAAGTATATTCCGGACTGGTGATACAGGACCTGCAGTCGTTTTGACCGCGACTGCGGGCAACGCGAGAATCACACCGGAGAAAGGGCGCCGCGCGCCCCTTTCTCGAACGGGCTGCTAGAGTACGGGCAATTCAACGGGTGCGGGTTCGGAGAGGATCTCGCAGCCGGTATCGGTCACGACAACATCCTCTTCGAGCATGAAATACGCGCCATCGGTATACAGGGAAGGTTCGACGGTCAGAACCATGCCTTGCTCCAACAGCGTATCGTCTTCGAGTTCGATGAAGGGGGGTTCGATAATATCGAGCCCGATGGCATGGCCGATACCGGTGACGCGCCTTGCCTGCTCCGCATAGCCCGCCCTCCTCAGCGTTTCATTCGAGACGCGAACCAGGTTCGATATTGGTATGCCCGGCCGGATCGTGCCGATTGCGGCCTGCAGGCATCCGTGGACGGTTCTGTACGCGTCTTTGTGTCTCCGGTCGGCCCGGCCCAGCGCGAACATCCGGGTGTAATCCGACCAGTATCCACGGTATACGCCGCCGGCGTCGTGTGCGACGAGTTCCCCTTCGGTCAGCACGCGGTCGGTGTGGCGGCGGAGGCTTCGATTGCTGCTGCGCGCGTCTCCCGGGATGCACGTGGCCAGCGTGATCGATCCGGGCGCGTCCATTCCCCGTTTCAAGTGCTCCACACAAAGCAGGCTGTACAATTCCCTTTCCGTCATACCCGCTCTGACGGTGGAAAAAAGGGTGCGATAAGCCCGATCGGTGATCCCGACCGCCTTGCGAATATAGTCGATTTCGGAGCTTGACTTGGTGAATCGGGTCTT
Organism: Gemmatimonadota bacterium; assembly: GCA_028873695.1. Lineage (GTDB taxonomy): Bacteria > Latescibacterota > UBA2968 > UBA2968 > JAAXHE01. Next base: position 274,938 of record JAPPNU010000008.1, read on the forward strand.
CCAGAGCAGCTGCGAGGCGTCGGAGAATTGTACGCCGGGAAGATTGGCTTTCAACTGTCCGAAGTCGTCGTAGGGCATTCGCGACCAGAGTACGCCGCCCAGTTCGGCGCCGACGCGGGCGTCGCCGAGGCCGAGTTCGCGGATGACTTCGGTGAGAACGGACACTCCGGCCCGAACGCGGACAGGCGGCTGATACGTTCGCAGGTCTTCTATCCATGCGTCCTCCTCGCACATTCCCGTTTCCAGCGGCGGAACGATGAGTACCGGGTCGCGTTCGAGCGGAAGCACGGCGAATAGGGACGTGAACTTGTGCCCCCAGCGATGTGTCCAGTGCCCGGTGAAGTAGCGATGGTTCGTGTCCGTGGTAATCAGGACCGCGTCCAGGCTGTTGCGGGACAAGAGAACTCTGAGTCCGGACAGACGTCGTTCGTATTCGCTGGCGTCGAAATCGGCGTAATCGCTGGTCAGCATAGCGGGATCCCCATTTGAGGTGACGGCGTGCCGCTTCAGGCCTTCATTCTGGTTTTGGTCTCCACCGTGATGCACGCCGCCTGGAATTTCGCGGTTCGGAAGGCATCGGGCAGCCTCGCAGTGCTATGGGTGGGTAAGTGGTTCGCGGTGGCCCTCTGCCTTCCGGCGGTCTGTTATTTTCCGCTCGAGTCGGATGCGGTTGCGGCGGCGTGGCCCTTTGTGGCGGCGACGGGGTTGGCCCATACGGTGTATTTCCTGATGCTGGCCAAAGCATACGAAGAGGGCGAAATTTCGGTCGTGTATCCGCTCGCGCGGGGTACCGGCGTGGGAGGGACCGCCCTGGGGGCGTGGCTTCTGATCGACGAGCGGCTCTCGATTGCGGGGGTGACGGGCATCGCAACCGTCCTGCTTGGCATCGCTCTGCTGGGAACTGCAGACTTGCGAGCGCCGAAGAACCGCCGGTCCATTGCGTACGCGCTCCTTGTCGGCGTGACGATCGCCGTCTATTCCGTCGTGGACAAGCAGGGGGTATCCCACATTCATCCCGTACACTACGTCTTTTGCCTTTTTCTGATTCCGGGCGTGCTTCTGTCCCCGTACGTGCTCTTGCGGCACAGGCAGGCGGTCGTCCGGACCTGGCGGGGACTCAAGAGATACGCGCTCTGGGCGGGGCCCGGTTCCATGGCGACGTATCTGCTCGTTCTGTTGGCCATGCGCCTCGGCAAGGTCAGCTATATTCTTGCCGTCAGGGAGTTCTCGGTGGTCATCGGCGCCGCCCTGGGCGTTCTCTTTCTGGGAGAGCGATTCGGATGGCACAAGGGCGTTGGGGTCGGCGCCATCGTGCTGGGCCTGTTACTGGTCAAACTGGGCGGATGATGTCCCGTACCGGTACGGGATCGCCGAAATCCGCGGTCCAAAATAGCCGGGGGAACGGGAGGCGTCAAGCGATTAAACCCGCTGCAAGGATGCCGCAAGAACGGGAGATTTCGCTTTACAGCCCCACGGCCGTTCCGTATCATACGGCGGCTGATTGTGGCGATCCAACAACGCGCGACGGCCGGTCTGACCGGTGGTCGAATCCTCCATGTCGAACGACGCATTACACGTTGTCCCTTTTTCCCGGCTGACGCTCTTCGGACTGGGCGATAAAGAGGCGTGTCTGTCCCGCGGAGCGCAAATCATCTCCCGGGTCCTGCGCCTGGTGGAAGCCAGGGAAGATTTCAGTTTCTCAATTGAGAACTTGGTCCATCTGAGCGCCTATCTCAGGTCGCATCCGGAGGAGACGGCGCGGGTCCGGGACGCGGTTTCCGGTGGGCGTTTGGAATTGGGGGCTGCCTGGACCCAGATGGATCACCGGCTGTCCGCCGGTGAAGACCTGGTGAGAAATCTGCTTTACGGAAAGGCCTTCGCCCGTGAGGCGCTTGGCGTGGACCCGAAGGCCGTGCACCTGGGTGACGGAGGAGGCACGACTTCGCAATATGTGCAGGTTGCCGTCAAGTGTGGAATCAGGTATGTCGTACTCACCGGAACCGGATGGAAGCAGCCCGTTCTGTTCCGCTGGCGGGGACCGGATGGTTCGCAGGCGTTCTGTTGGAACGCAACCGGGGGCGGCAGGTTGCTCTGGGAAGCGGTTCGTAGCGCGCCGCAGTCCAGGCGGCTCCGGAATGCGGAGATCGCGCGTCAGCGCGAGATGCACGAGGGACGGTTGCCGCTGCATTGGGGAGGGCCGATGGTTCAGCCGTGCGTATCGGCCCTTGAAGAATTGCTGGAGTGGGCAGAGGACGAAGCGATCCAGTTAAGGCTCGGGACGCCTTCGGGTCTGATCCCGCGGTCTCGGCCCGAAGAACGGCTGCCGGTGGTCGACGACGCGAATCCGCCCGCCGGAGCCCATCTGGAACCGGCGTTCCCGGGAACCGCGCCCATGAACGACCCGGCAGTCTGCTGGCTGTCGCGTGCAGAGCAGATGTCGGCAATGGCGGAGATTGTCGCAGGGTTCAGGTATCCTCGCGCCGTTTTCGAAGCGGCGTGGTTGCGGCAGCTGGAGTCGACGTCGTACCGTTACGACGGTGCGGCATCAGCGGAGGGACTCGAGCGGAGACGGACCGACCAGCAGAATGTGATTGCGATGGCGTCAGGTATTGCGCGCGAGGCTGAACGGATGATCGCGGAACGGGTAACCCCCCGCGACGGTCCGGAAGGCCGGATGCCTATCGTCGTGTTCAACACGCTTTCGTGGCCGCGCACCGACCTGGTGGAAGTCCATGTCACGTTTTACGGGGCGGTCGAGGGGACCGACTTTTCCCGTTACGAGACATATAAGCTTGTCGATGATTCCGGTCGAACGGTGCCGTTCCAGGAACTGGCCGGCAGACAGACCGAGACCGCCGAGGTGCGTCTGGTCTTCGCGGCCCGCCAGGTTCCGGCGAACGGATACGCCACCTATTATCTCGTTCCCGGCGCAACGGAAACGCAGCCGCTCGTGGGCATCCAGGCGCCGGAGTTGATGTCGCCGGGGCAGATGGCGCCGGAATTCCCTGAGCCCAGCTTCGTCCTTGAAGACGTCGAGGACCGCGTGTCCGAAGCATTCGGCGGCGTGCGGATCGCCCGCCGTTTCAGGACGGCTTACGCCGATCTCGAAGTTGACGAAATCACCGGACGCGTGCGCGTCTCGGGCCGGAACACGGGCGTTGTGCTGGTCGACGGGATCCATCTCATTGGCGCCGAGGACGCGCTGACCGACCGTTCCGCCGTCACCGGCAGGCGGTTCGAGATGGCGGTTGAACGCGTCGATCTCGAAGAGAGCGGCGAGGTGCGGGCGACGCTGCTTGTGGCCGGGAAACTGCTGTCGTCTCCCTGTGAGATCAGGTACCGGGTTTACGGCGAACTGGAGAGGGTGGACGTGGACCTCCGGCTTCAATGGCGGGACCGAAATCCGGTACGGGTGCAGATGGTCTTCCCGGTAGCCGGCGGCACCATCCGGTACGGGACGCCTCACGGCCATCAGAAACTCCAGGAAGCCGGGTGCGAAAGCGATTCGCATGAAGCGCAGCGCATCTGTCAGGGATGGGTGGCCGTGGACGGACCCGAAAGCGGCTTCGTGATCGCTTCGGACCGGAAGGCGTTTCAGTTCGGCGCCGGAGAAGTACGCGGCGAGGTCCTGCATTCCGGCCTCGACCCTGCGTCGTATTCGTATAACGTCATCTGGCGCGGGTTCCCTGACGTGGTGACGTGCAGGTATTCCCTCCGGGCGTATCCGGGCGATTTCGCAAGGGGAAACGCATTTCAGGACGGTTGGAACCTCCATGAGGGGATGAACGCCAGCGTCGTGTATGACCTGGTATCGGAGAAGTCATTGCCGGATCGAATGCAGTTCGTCAGCCTCGACGGCCCGGGGATTGCATGTACGACGATTAAACAGGCGGAAGACGGCGAAGGACTCATCCTTCGCGCTTACGAAACCGTGGGCGACACCTGTGAAGCGCGGCTGGTCGCGTGCCGCAATATCGTCTCGCTTCACGAAACGGACTTGATGGAGCGCCGTGTTCGCGATCTGGACGCCGACGCCATCGGGTTCGCACCCTTCGAAATCAAGACCCTGCGGGTTGTGCTGAACTGACGTCTTTCGATCAGGAGGCGTCACGGCTACCTTTTCCCGCCAGACCGGCAGGGTGCGGCGCATTTCCTGCCGGCGTACTTCCTGCTGTCCCCGCCTTAACACGGAGGAGGTGTTTCTCATGGCGAACATCGAGGTGCAGGTACGTTATTACAAGGATTATCCCGGGGGCTACGAATACGGTTACGAGGACCTGAAGCTGCCTTTTGAGCGATGCTGTTTTTTGCTGGTCGACGTGGATGGCGGCTATTCGTTCAAGGGTGAAAGAATGCCGCATCCGACAACGCAGAACTTCATTGCACCCGCTCTCGAAGCGGCCAGGGCCGTAAGAATGAAAGTGGCGTACGTTCACAACGACCTGAGGCTGGTGGCCGATCCGGGATGCGTGGCGGGCCAGTTCTGGAGCCGAACCAAAGTGCCCAACGGCGACTTGATGGAGAGCTGGACCAAGCGGCCGGACTATGAGCCGGTCTACGTGGATTGCGTAGCGCCGCGCCCGGGCGAGCCGAATTTTCCCAAGTGGATGTGGAGCGGATTTCGCGATACGTTTCTCAACCAGAGGCTGCGTTCGTGGGGCATCGAGAATCTGTTTGTGGTGGGCTACAGCCGCCGGGCTTGCCTGCACTACACGTGCGCGGAGGCGATGGGGCACAACTATCGCGTGATCCTCTTGCGTGACTGTTCGAATCCGCCCGGAGAAATCGAGTTTCCGGATACCCTGGACGACAGCCTGCCCGAAGGCGGATGGGTGAACCGGATGATGCTGCGTCAGTTCGAGCACCTGATCGGTTTCACCACGACGTCGGCCGAGTTCGTGGCCTCGTGCAACAGACTGGAGAAAACCGCATGAAGATCAGGGACATCGACTCGATTCTAATCAACTCGCCGGGGCGGAAATGGACGATCGTGCGGGTTCACACGGACGAAGGCCTGTTGGGCCTGGGTGAGGCAACCTACTCGCAGAAAGAGCCGGTGGTGGTTTCGGCCCTCGAACATATGAAGCGGGAACTCGTGGGGGAAGACGCGTCGCGGATCGAGTACCTCTGGCACAAGATTTACAGAATTTCGTCGATCAGCGGGATCTGGCGGATGGTGGGTCCGGTCTGGATGAGCGCTCTGAGCGGAATAGACCAGGCCCTTTGGGACCTTAAGGGGAAGGCTGCGAACCTCCCGCTGGTGGAGTTGCTGGGAGGAAGATTCCGGGAGAGGGTACGGGTTTATACACATTTCGGCGGCGCGACGCCCGAAGCGGCGGCACGGCACGCCAGGTTCTGGGCGGACCGGGGTTACCGGGCCCTGAAGACCGGCGCGCGATCGAATACGGGGCGCCCCTTCGAATTCTACCTGGACGACGGCGCGCCGGACGAGACAGCGGCGTGTTTCGCTGCCGCCAGGGAAGCCGTCGGTCCGGACGTGGACCTTCTGGTAGACTGTCACGGGAGGTTTACGGTCGGCGGAGCCGTACGGCTGGCCCGCGCGCTGGAGCCCTATGGACTGTTCTGTTTCGAGGACCCGGTTCCTCCGGAAGATCTTTCCGCGTATCCGAAGGTGAGAAGCCAGACTTCCATTCCGATTATGGGCAGCGAACGGCTGAACACCAAGACGCAGTACCGGCAGTTGCTGGAGCTGGATGGAATCGATATCGCGCAGCCGGACCTCATCTACGCGGGCGGGATAACGGAGGTGAAGAAAATCGCGGCGATTGCCGATACCTATCATGTTCCGATTTCATTTCACAATACGAAGGGGCCCGTCGGTATTCTTGCGGCGGCGCATTTGCTCGCGTCCATCCCGAACGAAGCGCCGATGGAGTTTGTCACCGGAATCGAATGGCGCGATGAGATTCTGGTCGAACCTTTGAAAATCGAAGATGGCTGCCTGGTCGTGCCCGACGGACCCGGACTGGGGGTGGAATTGAACATGGAGGGCGTGGAGAAACACCGGTGGCGCGTGGGAGACCCCTATTGAACGGGAGGCGGATGCCGGCCGCCCCCGCGCCGGGCCCGGCGGCGGCCGGCTGCAGGAACCAGCGTTCAATTGCATTCCGGAAGCGTACAGACCATGCTTGACGTTCTGATCCGAAATGCCGGTGTCATCGACGGAACCGGTGCAGACGCCTTTGCCGGCGACGTGGGCATTGAAGGGGACAGCATCGCCGAAGTAGGGGACGTATCGGGCCCGGCCAGGGTTGAGATCGACGCCGCGGGGTTGACGGCGGCGCCCGGATTCATCGATATCCACACCCACTCGGACTACAGCCTGGTGATCGACGGGCGGGGCGAGAGTGCGCTCTATCAGGGCGTAACGACCCACGTGTGCGGAAACTGCGGTATTTCGGCATTTCCGGTGGGGGGTAACGGGTTCTATTTCGGCCCGTTCGACTCGGCTCGGCTGCGGTCTGAAGTCGCCGGGGACTGGGACTCCGCGGCCGGGTATTTCAACGCGCTGGAGCGGCAGGGGGTGGCCATCAATGCCGCGTTTTTTGTGGGCCATGGCGCGGTTCGGCACACGGTGATGGGGCAATCCGCCCGTCCGCCCGCGCGGCGCGAATTGGAGGAAATGAAAGCCCTGGTGGATGCCCAGATGGCCGAGGGAGCGCTCGGGTTGTCCACCGGACTGACCTACATGCCCGGCAGCAGCGCGAAGACAGACGAAATCATCGAGCTGACGGCTGTGATCGCCCCGTACGGCGGAATTTACGCAACCCATATGCGCAACTATACCGCATCGATTATGGAGGCATTGGAGGAAGCGATTCTGGTTGGAGCGGAGGCGGGCGTTCCGGTTCATGCCTCTCACATCACGCCGTGTCCGCCGGCGACCGGCTCAGCGGCCCTATTGCTGGAACGGATCGAACGCGCGCAAGCGGAGGGGCAGGACGTAACGGCGGAGACGGAGTTCTACGCGACCGGGTCCACGTCGCTCAAGTCGCTCCTGCCGCCGTGGGCGCTGGAGGGCGGAAACCGGAGGATGGTGGAACGATTGAAGGCGGCTCCGCAACGGCGTCGAATGTGGCGCGAGATTCAGAAAAGCGGGTCGGAACTCGGCGGGAGCACGAAGACGGTCCTGATGCAGCGCGGTCTCTGGAATAAACTCTGGCTGGGAAATTGCGCCGTGAACGCGTCTCTCACGGGCCGGACCTTCGCTGAAATCGGTCGCATTCGAAATACGCGCCCGTTCGACGCAATCTGCGACGTACTGATCGAGGAGGACGGCGCCGCCAGTTTTTACGGCGAGGACAAGACCGACGGGGACATCGACTGTCTCGCGCAGGGGAAATATTGCGGTGTGGGTTCGGATGGACTGGCGATGGCCAATACCGGTCCGCTGGCGGACGAAAGGGAACATCCCCGCTGTTACGGAGGTATGGCGTATCTGATCCGGACGTTGGTACGGGAACGGGGGGTGCTGTCCATTGAGTCACTTGTGCAAAAGCTGACGCGATTCCCGGCCGTGCGGATGGGGTTTGCGGACCGGGGTCTTGTTCAGGAAGGAAAAAAGGCGGACCTCGTCCTTTTCGATCCCGAAGGGATGCTGGACCGGGCGACAATTCAGAATCCCTGCCTCTATTCGGATGGGGTCCGCTGGCTTTTCGTCAACGGCGTCGCCGCGATCGAAGACGGCAGGACAACGGGAGCGAAAGGCGGCAGGGTGTTGCGCCGAGGGCTTTTCAGCTAGCCGACAATCCAGGTATGCGATCAGGAAACGTCACGTCACGCGAAATCGAGCGGTTCCCGTCCACGGGCCGGAAGGACGCCCGCGGCCTCACCGAACCAGCGCCGTGGATTCGGCTCGTCGCAGGCGTCATGCTGGTCTTCGCCGCGCGAGCCGGCATTGCGGATGCCGCGGCGCCGGCCACCTTCCAGGATAGCGTGAGGATCCTCATTCCCGAGGTCCCGCTGGACTCGCTTCTTCAGCGGTACGGCGATTTGCTGTTCGTTCCGCCGGAAGGCAACGCCCGGATTCTGAGGGACCGCTACGGTGTACCGCATATATACGGTAAACGCGACGTCGACGTCGCGTTCGGTTTCGGCTACGCCCAGGCCCAGGATCACCTGGTTCCCATGTTGCTGAATTACCGGGCGGCGGCGGGTACGGCGTCGGAAGTGCTTGGCGCCGGTCATCTGGACGGCGACGAGCGGGCGCTGCTCTGGCGAATCCGGAGCGTGGCCGTAGCGGGATACGGCGCGCTGCCCCCCGAAACCCGGAATCTGATCGGCGCATTTGCCGACGGCGTCAACCATTACATCGATGTCTACCGGGACGAGCTGCCGGACTGGGTCGCCCACGTCGGCGGTACGGACGTCGTGGCGTTATCCCGCTGGCTGGTCATGTTATTTGCGGAGCAGGCGGGGCGGCCGGAACTGGCGAAGATAGGATTGACGCCATTCCTGGGTACCCGTTCGACGTCGAATACGTGGGTCCTTGGAGGGTCGCGGACCGCTGCCGGAATCCCTGTTTTCGGGATGGATCTGCACCTGCCGTGGCGGGCGCCCTTTCAACCGTACGAGGCGCACCTCGTCAGCCGCGAGGGATTGGACGTGTCCGGGGTGACCCTGTTCGGAATACCGGTCATTCTGGCAGGCCACAACCGGCATATCGCGTGGTCGCTGGCGGCGAACGAGGCGGACGTCTTCGATCTTTACGAACTGAAGCTGGATCCGGCGAACCGGAAGCGGTATGTGTTTCAAAAGGAAAAGAGGCGCATGTCGTCGCGGCGCGTGCGGATCCGGGTCAGGGATCCTCGGGGCATCCGCGAGGTCGGGCGGGAGTTGCTCTATTCCCACTTCGGGCCGATCTACAAGGCCGGTGACGATCGGGCCTACGCGGGCAGGTGCAGCGCCGAAGAGGTCGTCAATGTCGTAGGGCAGTTATATGCCGTAAATCGGGCCGGCGACCCGGACGCGTTCGAAAGCGCGTTACGTAAGCTCCAGCTTCCCATGTTCCACGTCCTGTACGGCGACGCGGCAGGACGGCTGTTGTACGTGTACAGTGCGCGCAGCCCGGTTCGAGCCGGCGAATTCGACTGGCGAAGTCCGGTCCCGGGCTGGATACCGGATACGGAGTGGCGCGGCAATCTGGGGTACGAGCGGCTACCTCGAATCATGAATCCGCGCTCGGATTTCCTGCAGAACTGCAATGTCGCGCCCGAATTTGTAACCCACGACAGCGGGTTAAGGCAAACGGACTTCCCTCCATTCATGGGCTGGGGCGGGCTGGACGACCGCGGCCAGCGACTGCTGACCTGGTTGTCGGCCAACACGAAAGCCACGTTGCGACAGCTGAAGGAGTTGACCAGAGATCCGTACCTGATCGCGGCTGAGGAAACGAAGGGGTTCGTCTTCAGGGCGTACAATAGATCGTGGTGGGAGATCTACGATCCTGACAGGCAGCTTGCGCATGCCGTGGAGCTTCTCAGGAGTTGGGACAACCGGGCGTCGGTCGAAAGCCGCGCCACGCTCCTGTTCTCGATCTGGAAGTCCAGGTTTACCGAGCTTGTCTCCGGCGTATTGCCCGAGCAGGCGAGTCGTGTGGCGGTTCTCGATAAACTTGCCCTCGAGGCGCTGAGAATGGCCGTGGAGCAGATGACGACAACCTACGGGCGGCTGGACGTGCCCTGGGGCGAAGTACACGTCATTGAGAGGGGCGGCAGTCCGTATCCGGTGGGCGGTTCCGCGCCGGGCACGCAGGCGTTGCATACCACGTGGTCGAAGCCGGGTGAGGACGGCCTGTACCGCGTCGACGGCGGATCGGCCTACACGATGGTTGTCGAACTGGCGGATACGCTCCGGTCCTGGAGCCTTCAGTCCCTCGGCAACAGTGAGAATCCCGAATCGGACAACCATCACGATCAGGCGGCGATGCAGGCGACCGGAGAACTGAAACGCTTCCGCCTGAGCCATGATGCGGTCCGTGCGGACCTGCGGTCGGTGGTCACCGTGCCGCTTGAGCCGGGGGACATCGACCGGGAGCAGTTTCGCATTCGCTGGAAATTGAAGTCGGCCTCGAAGGAGACGGCCGAACCGGAGCCTGAAGACGGAGGCGGTTGAATCGTGTTGCCCAGCATGCGCCTGGAGGACAAGGTCGTGATGGTAACGGGCGCCGGCTCCGGCATCGGCAGGGCCGTCGCCCTGGCGGTGGCCGAAGCCGGGGCGCATTGCGTGCCTTGCGAATTGCCGGAGCGAAACCGGGACGTGGAGGGCGTCTGCGCCGAAATCGAACGTCTGGAACGGCGGGCGCTGCCCGTATCCCTGCGTCTGCCGGACCTGGACAGCATTGAACGGGCGGTTGAGAGAGCCGTGACCGAGATGGGGCGGATCGACGTGCTGGTGAACAACGCCGGCGTGAATATACCGAGAGACGCGCTGGAGGTTGACGAAGCGGACTGGGACGCCGTGATGGACGTGAATCTGAAAGGGTTGTTCTTCATGTCCCAGCGCGCCGGTCGCAGGATGGTGAACGCCGGAGGCGGCAAGATCGTCAATATCGCCTCGCAGAACGGCGTGATCGGGTACTATCGGCGCGCGGCCTACTGTTCCAGCAAAGCCGGTGTGGTGAATCTGACCCGCGTGCTGGCGCTCGAGTGGGCGCCCCACGGAATCACGGTAAACGCCGTGGGCCCCACGTTTATCCTGACGCCCCTGACGCAATCCACATTTGACGATCCGACGCTTCGGGAGGATCTGTTGAAGCGGATACCGCTGGGGCGGGTGGGACGGCCCGAAGACGTCGTGGGCGCCGTGGTTTTCCTTGCCAGCCCCGCCGCGGACCTGATCACCGGGCATACGCTCCTGGTAGACGGAGGCTGGACGGCGGTCTAGTATTCCGACGCCGACCCCGGACGGATCATACGGCATCGGGACCGGATCCTGCTGAAGTTGACGGAGGTTCTGGAAGCCGAAGAGGGCGTGACGAATGGCTGATCTGGCAACCGGCGTGGGGCCGTTGTTTACGGATCCGTGCCCCGAGGCGGCGCGACGGGTTTTCCGGAAGAAACGGGCGGCCTTCGAAGACAAGGTGACGACGGTTCGCGACGCGGTTTCACGATTCGTGAAGACCGGCGACTACGTCGCCTCCGGCGGGTTCGGCGCCAACCGGATTTCGACCGCGTGCATGCACGAGATCCTGCGGCAGGGCAAGAAGAATCTGGGTTTCGCCGGCCATACGACCACCCACGATTTCCAGATCCTGTCCGCGGGGAATCGGAACGGCCGCACGCTGCTGTCACGGGTGGACGCGGCCTATATTGTCGGGCTGGAGGCAAGGGGATTGTCGCCGCAGGCAAGGCGTACGATGGAAAGCGGCGAAGTCGCCGTGTGCGAGTGGACCAACTATGCCCTGGCGGCGCGTTTCCGGGCGGCGGCCGCGGGTGTGCCGTTCCTGCCGATGCGGAGCCTGCTTGGAACGGACACGTTCAGGCGCAGCGCTGCAAGGGAAATCACGTGCCCGTTCACCGGGCGCACCCTTCTGGCGGTGCCGGCGCTTTATCCCGACGTTTCGTTTATCCACGTGCATGAGAGCGATCCCTGCGGGAACTGCAGGATTCGCGGGATTGCCGTGGCGGATTTCGACCTGGCGCGTGCATCCAAACGGCTGGTCGTTACCGCGGAAAAGCTCGTCAGCACGGATGAGATCCGCCGGACGCCGGAAGCCACGGTGATTCCCGCGTTCTGCGTGGACGCGGTCTGCGAGGTGCCGTTCGGTTCCTATCCGGGAAATATGGCGGGCGAGTATTTCTCGGATGAAGACCACCTCAAGGAATGGCTGGACGTCGAAAGGGATGAGGAGCGGTTCGAAACCTTTCTTGAGAAATATATCTACGGGGTGGCAGGTTTTGAGGAGTACGTGCGCCTTTGCGGCGGCGCAGAACGCATGAAGGCGCTCAGGCGTATGGAGTTGCATCCGGAGTTGTAACCCGCCTGGTGGAAATCGGCCCGGGCGAAATCCGGCGGCGAGGTCGAAAGGAACAATGCATGCCTCAATACAGCGCCACCGAACTGGCGATTTGCACGGCGTCCAGAATGCTGGAGGACGGCGCGACCGTGGGCGTTGGAACCGGCGCGCCGTGCGCAACGGCGATGCTTGCGCAGAAACGCCACGCGCCGCATCTGCTCGTGGCGTTCGAAGCGGGCGGACTGGCGCCCCTCCTGCCGTCCATGCCCATATCGGTCGGGGATTCAAGAACATTCTATCGGGCGCAGATGGCGACCAGTATGGGCGATGTGATGGAGGCGTGCCAGCGGGGAATGATGGACTACGCGTTTCTGGGCGGGGCTCAGATCGATCCATTCGGTAATCTGAACTCAACGGTGATCGGCAATTACAACCATCCCAAGGTACGGTTTCCGGGCAGCGGCGGCGGGAATGACTTCGCCAGTCTGTGCTGGCGCACGATGGTGATGACGCAGCACGATCGGCGGCGCTTCGTGGAGCGGCTGGATTTTCTGACGACCCCCGGCTTTCTGTCCGGCCCGGGCGCCCGCGAGGCGGCGGGGTTACCGGGCGGGGGCGGCCCCCACAAGGTGATTACGGATCTGGCGGTGATGGGGTATGACCCCGAAACCTGCCGCATGCGGGTGGAGAGTCTGCATCCGGGGGTTACGTTCGATCGGGTCCAGGAAAACACCGGATTCGAGCTGGGGAAGGCGCCTCGTGTGCGCGAAACGGCGCCGCCTGAAGAAGAGGAACTGCGCATCCTCAGGGAAGAGGTGGATCCCTACAGGTATATAGTCGGCAGATGAACGGCGGAGGCATTGCATGTCATCAGTAGAGGAGACTTACCGGTTTGACGAGTTGACGTGGCCGGAGGTAAACGAGGCGGTCGGGTTGGGGAAGATTCCCATTATTCCGACCGGATCCGTGGAACAGCACGGGCACCATCTGCCGTTGAAGGTGGATCATCTCTGCGCCAACGCGGTGGCAACGGAGGCCGCAAGGCGAAAACCGGCGCTAAGCCTGGTTTTGCCGCCGGTCAGCTACGGCTACGTTCACCACGTGATGGACTTTCCGGGTTCATTGAACATCCACTATGAGCATTTCATCCAGTATGTGCTGGATATCTGCAAGAGTCTGGCCTATCATGGATTCAAGAAGATGATCCTGGTAAACGGCCACGGATCCAACCACAATCTCGTCGATATGGTGGCCAGGCGCACGATCGTGGAGACGGACGCAAGCTGCGTGTTCTGCTCCTGGTGGCAGTTGTTGAAGGTGAATCCGGACTTCGACAGGGAATGGCGTGAGAGCGTATTCCCCGGCGGATGCGCCCATGCGGGCGAGCTGGAGACTTCGATGATGCTCTACCTGGCTCCGGAGAGCGTACGCAAGGACCGGATCAGGAGCGAGATCGCCAAAACGAACGAACTGGGGTCGAAATTCGTCTGGACGGACCTGTTCGCCAAGGGAGCGATGGGCCTCATCGAGTGGACAAGCCAGTATACGGACAGCGGCGTGATGGGAGAGGCCGAGAAGGCAACAGCGGAAAAAGGGAGGATCGTCTTTGAAGAGGCCAGCGGGAATCTGGCGGAGTTCATCGAGGAATACCACGGGATGAAGATCGCCGACCGTACGAAGCACCAGGGGAACGCGCCGACGTTTCCGCTGTCGTTTCCTACGGATTAGGCTTGACTCGGATCATTTCGGAGACCGTACCGCAAACTGCCAGTTTGCGGTACCGGATCAAACGTCTTCGGCGCTGATTCGTTCCTCGTTGCCGTGTAGGGGCGTCCCTTGTGGGCGCCCTGCCACCGGCGGTTTTCGCTCCGGAGCACGAAGAGACGGAATCAACCGGCGGATGAATGGCGGCCTGTTTCCGGGATAGGACACTTGAGCCCGGAACAGTGAGCATTGGTTCTGCGCTCGGCAATATACTGCTCCTGGATTCTAATCCTGCTTGATCCTGTAAATCCTGGTCGGTTTTAGCTTCTTATCCTGACCATCCTGATTATCCATGAAAGTTCCTGTTTGTGAATTTAACGGATAGACCTCAATCCGAAAAAAACAGCAACGCGGCGACGCGATAAAACCCTCCGAAACTGGTTGGTAACGTCGTATGGAAGGACATTTGTTATTTGACGTCCAATAACCTGGTTTATCCTGGTAATCAGCCTTCTAATCGCCTTTATTTACAAGCACATATTCGAATTAACGTCCCCGAAGACTTACGAATCAAGGTTAAAGGAGGTGCGGAATGAAGCTCGTAACGTATGGGATCGGCAGAAACCGGTACGTCGGGTCCGTCACGGGCGATGGCGAAATCGTCGTGGATCTCGCGGCCGCGGAAGCAGAACTGGCAAGCGGCCAGGGCCGTGAAGCGCGTGGATGCTTTGGAGATATGCTCGGATTACTCGATGCGGGCGCGGCCGGTCTGCGGGCGGCGAAACAGGCAACGCGGTTCGCCGAGGACCGGCTTGGAGGAACAGCGGACGGTCGACTCGGGCACCCGATCGGCAGGGTGCGGCTCAAGGCTCCGGTGCCGAACCCCCGCAAGGTGTTCTGCCTCGCGGGCAACTATCAGGACCATATTGAAGAAGGCGGCGGAAAACTAGCCGTCCAGGACAAGGAAACGCCGCGGGTATTCATGAAGCCGCCGTCTACAACCGTGATCGGCCCCGGAGACCGCATTCTGATTCCGCCCGTCGCCAGGTCCATCGACTGGGAGGGAGAACTCGCCGTGGTGATGGGACGACGGGCGAAAGCCGTCAGCGCGGAAGAAGCGCTGAAATACGTGGCGGGTTACACCATCATGAACGACGTGTCGGAACGGGACCTGGTTATCAAGGAACGCACCGACAGCCGCGACCGCGACAAGTGGTTCGACTGGCTGAACGGAAAGTGGCTGGATACGTTCGGTCCGCAGGGGCCGTGGATCGTGACGTCCGACGAGATCGGGGATCCGCAGTCGCTGGAGATCAGCACCTACGTGAACGGTGAGCGAAAACAGAACAACAATACCGGGCAGATGTTGTATCCCGTCAATATGATTATTGAGTATATTTCGGCGATCATCACACTTGAACCGGGCGATCTGATCAGTACAGGCACGATTTCCGGAGTGGGCGCGACCACGGGAACGTTCATGAAACCGGGTGACCGCGTGGAAATCGAAATCTCGGGAATCGGCGTGTTGCGGAACGGCGTGGCGGCGAGCAAACGCTAACCTATTCTTTTAAATTCCCGGTGAGACCCGATCGAGCGCGAAAATGTGTCGGTCAAGGCGGGCAAATTCGCCCATATTTGGCTATACGGGTGGATTTGTTCAACGCAGACCGATGCGTTTGCAGCCGCGCGAGGGCCGCTGGAGTTCTAAGACGGCTTCTAAGTGCCCGGTTGGCGCGATGTCACACTTGTGAAGACTTGGAATGGCGTTATGGACGCAAGGAGCAAACGCAAGATCAGCTGGTACCGGTGTCCGCTGGACCGCGAATCGCTGAACGCTTTGAATCGGCGCAGCGATTTCCGGGGGTTCGTGCAGACGCTGGGCCACCTCGGCGTGCTCACGCTCACCGGCGCGTTCGCCTGGTATGCATCTGAACGTCTTGCACCGCCTTTCCTTGTCCTGGCCCTGTTCCTGCACGGGACCGGATACGCGTTCCTGTTGAACGGGTTTCACGAGTTCTGTCACGGCACCGTGTTCAGATCGAAGTGGCTGAACGTGGTGTTTCTCAAGGTCTTCAGTTTCATGGGCTGGTACAACCCCGTATTCTTCTGGACCAGCCACGCCAAGCACCACCAGTACACGCTTCATCCTCCCGACGATATGGAGGTTGTCCTGCCGGTGGAAATAACGCTCCGAAGCTTTCTCAAGGCCGCGGTCGTCAATCCATGGGGTCTGTACAACAGGCTCAAAGGCGTGGTCCGGCTGAGCCTGGGCCGTCTCGAGGGTCCCTGGGAGCGCGTGCTGTTTCCCGAATCGGAGCCGGCACTGCGGCGGCGCCTGTTCAACTGGGCCCGAATCCTGCTTGCGGGGCACGCGGCGCTTGCGGGCGTATCGCTCTATTTCGGCCTGTGGATGCTCCCGCTGCTGGTCACGCTGGCGCCGTTCTACGGCGGGTGGCTGCTCTTCCTCTGCAATAACACGCAGCACGTGGGGCTTCAGGACAATGTACCCGACTTCCGGTTGAACAGCCGGACCGTCATTCTTAACCCGCTGTTCCGCTTTCTTTATTGGCACATGAACTACCATATCGAACATCACATGTACGCCGCGGTACCCTGCTATCGTCTGGGGAAGCTCCATAGGTTGATCGTGGCGGACATGCCCCGGTGTCCCGTCGGTCTCTTCTCCTGCTGGAAGGAGATAATCGGCATTCTCAAAAAGCAGAAAACTGACGCCGGATACCAGTTTGCGGCTGAACTGCCCGCACGGGGTGACGTCCTGGAGGCTAAGCCCGCGAATTGACCGCTTCCGTTGAATTCCAACCCCTCTAAGGAATCCATTCCTCCCGTGGCCGACCGACCGAAAATCGCCGCCGTTGTTACCGAGTACCGCAAGTACTCCCACGCCCAGCACATCTGCGACCGCTTCCTCGAAGGATACGGCTGGAACGGACGCCACCACCGCCCGCCAATGGATCTCGTCTCCCTGTACGTGGACCAGCGGCCGGAAGGCGATCTGAGCATGGAGCGGGCAGCGCGCTTTGCAGGCCTGTCGATCTTTCCGACGGTCGCCGACGCGCTGACCCTGGGCGGCACGGAGCTGGCCGTGGACGGTGTCTTGCTCGTCGGCGAGCACGGGGAATACGGCGTCAATGAAAAGGGTCAGCACCTCTATCCGCGTTACGAGTTGTTCAGGCAGATCGCCGCCGTTTACCGCGTCTCGGGCAGGAGCGCGCCGGTCTTTAACGACAAGCACCTGTCGTGGCGCTGGGAATGGGCGCGGGAGATGTACGATATTTCACGGGAGATGGGTTTTGCCTTCATGGCCGGATCTTCGCTCCCGGTGACCTGGCGCACGCCATCCATCGACATGCCGTTGGGCGCCCGCGTGACCGAAGCCATGTGCATCGGTTACGGCGGGGTGGACAGCTACGATTTCCATGCTCTGGAGACGCTGCAGTGCATGGTCGAACGGCGCCGTGGAGGCGAGACGGGCGTCCGCTGGATCGACGCGTACCGGGGCGAACGCTTCTGGGAGGCCCATCATGGTCGTGTGTGGTCACGTGAGTTATTCGAAACCTGCCTGGCGCGCAGTCATACGCTGGCGCAGCCGCGTCATGGGTTCAATCACGTGCTGCCGACACTCGACGAAATGAAGTCTCTGGACGAAGACCCGATTGCCTACCGGTACGAACACAACGACGGCCTGATATCCACCATGATTCTGCTCAACGGCGTGGTGCGGGACTTCAATTTCGCGGCGCATCTGTTGGGACGGGACAGACCCCTGTCCACGCAGATGTACCTCCCGATGCCGCCCGCGTACACGACGCTGGCGAACTTCTTCTCGCCCCAGGTCAACAACGTCGAGCAGATGTTTCTGACCGGAAAGGCCACGTACCCTGTTGAGCGGACCCTGCTCACCACCGGACTCGTGGCCGCGGGGGTGGAAAGTCTGAACCTTGACCAGTCCCGCGTTCAGACGCCGCATCTGGACCTGGCATACCAACCGAATCCCGAATCCACCTATTGGAGGACATGAGTGGCCGAACCCGACGAACGGAGTGCGCCGCGCGGTTCTTCCACCCGCGTCGCCGTCATCACCACGATATACCGGTATCTCTCCCATGCGCAGCACATCGCGGACCGGTTCGTGGTGGGGTACCCCTATGAAGGACAGTGGCGACGACCCAACGCGCGTATTGTGTCTCTCTACGTGGACCAGAAGCCGGAGGGCGACCAGAGCGAAGACCGCGCGCGAGAGTTCGGGTACGACGTTTACGACACCATATCCGGGGCCCTGCGGTGCGGCGGCGACCGGCTGGCGGTGGATGCCGTGCTGATCATCGGTGAGCACGGCGAGTATCCGAACAACGACAGGGGGCAGAAACTCTATCCGAGGTACGAGTTCTTCAGGGAATGCGTCAGGGTATTCGAACAGGACGGGGTTGCGGTGCCGGTGTTCAACGACAAGCACCTCTCCTACAGTTTCGCGAAGGCCCGCGAAATGGTGGCGGATTCCCGCCGCCTCGGCTTCCCCCTTCTGGCGGGATCGTCGCTGCCGGTGAGCTTCCGCCTTCCCGACGTGGAATTGCCGCTGGACTGCAGGATACACGAGGCGCTGATGGTCGGTGTGGGCGGCTCTGACGCGATGGACTACCACGCGCTGGAGGCCCTGCAGTGCATGGTCGAGCGCAGGCGGGGCGGGGAAACCGGCGTCAGGGCCGTACAGATGATCGAAGGCGACGCGGTCTGGCAGGCAGGGGACGAGGGCCGCTGGTCGCGGGACCTGCTGGAGGCGGCCCTTTCGCGCAGCGACACGCCCTGCGGCCTGCCCGAAGAGGACGGCCGCACGCGGGACCTGCTTGGCGCCGGTGAGTTGCCGGGGCTCGCGAAGAACCCCGCGGCCTATTTTATCGAGTACCGCGATGGCTTGAGGGCCACGCTGCTCATGCTGAACGGGGCCGTGCGAGATTACTGCTTTGCCGCGCGGGTGGACGGATACGACGCCCCGGTCTCCACCCAGTTCCTGCTGACGCCCACGCCGAACGTCACCTATTCGGCCTGCCTGGTCCACAAGATCGTAGAAATGATCGAAAGCGGGGCTGCGCCCTATCCGCCCGATCGCACGCTCATTGTCTGCGGTATTCTCGAAGCCTGCCTCACTTCCAGGTTGCAGGGGGAACTGAGGCTGGAGACTCCTGATATCGACGTGACCTACAGGGCGCCCGCGGAGTCCCATCACGCGCGGGCATGACGAAGCGTGGTCATTGCAGGTGTGAGCCTGTCGAAGCAAGTTTGCCTGCATTGAGCGTGTCGAAATGCCCGCTTATTTGAAACGGGCAGCTATTACGGGGAGCACCATGTAGCTTACATCACGCTATGTACTGGATCGAAAAAACGTCAACTGTTTTTCGCTCCTGGTAACAACATCGTTCGTTTGTCGAACATGCGGGAGGTATGCCATGAAAATGCAGGCGTCGGTACTGTTGGAACCGCTCAGGCCGCTGGTCGTGGAGGACCTGGATCTGGAAGGGCCGAAGCAGGACGAAGTCATGGTGCGGATGGTGGCCAGCGGCGTCTGTCACAGTTGTCTGCACGTCGTGGACGGGGGCTGGAAAGGGTTTCCGATGCCGATGGTGCTGGGAGATGAAGGGGCGGGCGTGGTGGAGGAGGTGGGCCCCGGCGTGACGCACGTAAAGCCGGGAGATCATGTGATCCTCTCGTGGTCTCCAACCTGCGGGCGCTGTCACTATTGCGTCACCGGGCTTTCTCACCTGTGCGAACACGGCGTGCCGTCCAACGGCGTCTTGATGGATGGCACCTCGAGAATGAAATTGCGCGGGGATACGGTCTACCACTACGGACCGGCGTGCAGCTTTTCTTCCTATTCGGTGATGCCGGCGTCGTGCGCCGTGCCGATTCGTGATGATATGCCGCTGGACGTGGCCGCGCTGATCGGGTGTTCCGTGATGACGGGCGTGGGTTCGGTAATCAACACCGCCGCTGTGACGCCGGGGGCGAGCATGGCGGTGTTCGGAACGGGTGGAATCGGTCTGAACGCGGTCCAGGGTGGCACGCTGGTACAGGCCCATCCCATAATCGCCGTTGACATCAATCCAGAAAAGCTCGAATACGCGAAATCGTTCGGCGCCACCCACGTGATCAACGCCGCCGAGGACGATCCCGTGGAGGCGATCCGGGACCTGACGGGTCGGGGCGCCGATTACTCGTTCGTGGCCGTTGGTGTCGCCGAGGTCATCAACCAGGCATGGGATTGCCTGGCGCCCAGAGGCCAGTGCGTGTTGATCGGTCTGCCGCCGACCGGATCGACGGTGACGTTCGATACGGGAAAACTCCAGGCGAACGAACGTATCCTCCGCGGGTCCAAATACGGTAGCGCGAGGACGTGGGACGATTTTCGCCGGATGGTGGAGCTCTACCTGGCCGGCAAGCTCAAGATTGACGAACTGGTGACGCGGAAATACGGCGTGGATGAAGCGAACGAGGCCTTCGATGCGCTCGTAGCGGGGGAAGTTGCCCGCGGCCTGATCGTCTTCTGAAAAGGGCGCCCCGGTTTCCGTTCGACCTCCGCCTCGTCTCACCCCGTCCGTTCGTTGGATCGGTCGTCACGCCAGGACGGCACGGTCCACGTGTTGAACCAGTTCCACTTCCAGAGGACCCGTTTCGAGGGCAGTTCCACTTCGTATTCCATGCCGGCCGTGAAAGGCAGTACGCGGGTCCTGTGCCCCACGGCCTCCCGGATCCATTCGATGAACGCCGCCGCGTCCGTGACGTCAGGCGGCCAGGTCCCGTGCGGGATGGGGTCGGACGCGCGGTCGGTGCGGTAGTGGATCGGTATGAGGAATTCCGGCTCGATGGCGTCGATGCATTGAAGGAGTTTGTCCGTGCGGTCCTCGCCGCCCCATTCCGTCAGGCCCAATTTCATGTGGATGAGGTAGGTGACCCTCCCGCGCAGTTTCTCAAGCGCGCGGTAGGGTTCGGTGAGGTCGCCGGTATGAAGGAACGAGACGTCGAGATCCCGGACGGTGACGAGGTATCCGCAGTTGGGCAGGTCGGGTCTCTGGTTTTCCCCGCTTTCGATAATGTCCACGTGAATGGGACCGAGGTCCAGCTCGAAGGGGCCTGGAAAGCTGCGGTTCTCCCCGCCGACGTGGCTCAGGAACCCTGGGAAGACCACCTGCACGAGCCCCCGGTCGATGTACTTCGTGATGGGCAGGTCCCGGTCGAATGCGGCGTCGCGGTATTTTTCGTCCACGGGCCGGTCGGGGTCGCAGCAACCCGGGCTCACGAAGATTTTCTTGAAGCGATCTCCCCGGCAGAGACGGCGAAGCGTGCCGGGGTGGCAATGATCGAAGTGTTCATGGCTGATAAAGATATAATCGAAATCGGGCGAAGCGCCGGTCAGGTTTTCGCCGAACAGATACGGGTCGAAGGCGAAGTTGACCGCGTCCGTACGCACTTCGAAACCGCCGCAACCGGTCCATTTGAGAAAAATCGGATTCATGGCAGACTCTCAGGGACGGTGGATTAACCACAATTCAAAAAAGGCAACCGTTGATTTACCACAAAAAGCACAAAAGGCACAGAAGGTGACGGTGCGAAAACGGGGTATCGAGGTCGTACAAATGGATACAATTTCCCTCCACGTCCAGCGGCCTCAAGTATCCGGGGCCTTTGGCGTCAAATCGTCTTTGTTCTTCTGCATTAATTCGACATTCAGGTCCACGAACAATTGCGAACCAGGGTTAATTTTCATTCGTGGAAGTCAGCGGATCACCGCCCCTTGTGTCTTCAATTCTCCACCGCCTGCCATTGCCATGTAGGGGCGTCCCTTGTGGGCGCCCGCAGTTTCAGTCAACATATCGATCGTGAATCGGAAAGCAAAGCGCGGAATGGGGTGCACTTGTGGCACGACACGCTGACACACACCAGGCGGGAGTCCGGTTCGGATGTTCGATCGCCCTCTTCGTCTACGGTACGTTGAAACGCGGGTACTCGAACCATGATGGGTACTGCCACGGCGTGAACTCGGTTGAAGAGGCGCTGGTTTGCGGACGCCTTTTTATCAGACCCGACCGGATCCCGTTTCTGGAGGTCCCCGAAAGGAATATCCTGGCAACGGGAACCGCCGATCCCGCGGCCGACGCGTCCGTGCAGCAACGCCTTGCACGAGACATCGAGTCCCGGCTGATGGCGGAACGTCCGCCCGATCCGCCGGTGAGCGGCCGGGGCGTCGTGCAGGGGGAGTTGCTCGTGTTCGACGATCCGGAGACGCGCCTGCCCGCCATCGACCGCCTGGAAGGCTTCCGCCCCGGCGGTCGAAGTCTTTATCGACGTGTCCTCGTGCCGGTCTGGATGAAAGAAACGCGCACTGTCGCCTGGACCTACGCTGTGGAGACAAAACCGCTTGATTGGCCGATTCTGGAATCCGATTCTTGGACGGGGTGATTAAACCCACACGCAAGACCCGCACGTCGTCGGGCACGAAACCGGATACACATCTCTGGACGGCGGAAGTCGGCCACATGGAAACTTGCGAAACCATAAGAATTCTTGTGGGGGGGGGGGGGGGGTTTTTTTTAAGGAAGGTTGTAACCGTTTTCAGCCGGTCGTAACCATGAAATTGTATGAGTCCCACGGGGATTTTTGCTTTTAT
>JAPPNU010000045.1 GCA_028873695.1 Gemmatimonadota bacterium
CTTGTCGGGTGGGAATCTCACCCACTGAAGATCCGCGCCTTTTCACGGCGCACCGCCAGCTGTCAGCCAACAACCGGTTCAAGTGAATCCCCGAAGGGTCTAAAATCATACGTGGAAACCAAGTGATAAGTTCTCCGTTTGAGGAAGGCCGATTGTGCTTTCGCCAAAGTCCCTTATCATCGCTACTCCTCTCTTGGCTGTATGTTGGTCGATTCAAAACCAGCTATCAGCCATTAGCTGTTAGTTCTCAGCCTTAAAATCGGTTCATGTCATGCATTTAGACGCAGGGCGCGATCGTAATCTCGATTTCCGCGACCTCCGGGCTGATCTGCTTGCCTCTCATTAGCTTCGACCATATTCGAGACATTGCGCCAACTGACATAGGTTTTCCATCCGGGTTTAGGCTGAGTGCTGATAGCTCAAGATCAGCTTGACTGCCGATCCATTTCAATTCTTGAAATCAAGGCTGAGAGCATTCTCTTGATCTCGGTTATTTCTTGACTGATGTGTTCGTAATCCAGGTCGCTTTGCCAATATTCGAGATCCTGGGCGAGATGACATTGGTATTCAAGTTCACTTGCAGAACCCATTGCGAAACTCAAGAATCTGCCGAATTCGGCATCTCCCTTCCTTCCGCAACCTTCAGCGATATTTGAAGGGATTGAAATCGCGCATCGCCTCAATTGAGAAACCAGGCCATACAATTCTTCCTTCGGAAAGTCTTGGGACTTCCGATAGATGGTCAATACAAGATTATGCGCTTTGTTCCAGACCTGTAATCTCCTGTAATCTTGCATTGCGTCTCCAGTCGGGAATAGACAGCTATCAGCTGTTGGCTATCAACACTAAATGCGGGCACATGTCATTCCGTATGTCGGACGCGAGCGATTTCTTGATATCGATGATTTCTCGATTGGTGTGTTTTCCTCTCCGTCGCTCTGAACATTGCCGAGGTCCAGCGCCGAACGACATAGGTATTCCATCCATGTTTTAGCTGACGGCTGATAGCTGATCGCTGACAGCTTGTTAATCACCGCTGCAACACCAGCTTGTCTATCTCCTCATAGTTTTCATACGACGACGTGACAACCCGTTCGCCCGGCGCCAGCCCCTCCAACACTTCGAAATATTCGGGATTCTGGCGCCCGATACGGACATCGCGCCGGACGGCCATGTCGCCCTCGAACACGAAGACCCAATTGCCGCCGGTGGTCTGATAGAAACCGCCTCTTGGCAACAGCAGCGCCTCTTCCGGCGCGTCCAGCTCCAGCCGAATCTGCTCCGTCTGTCCGCGGCGGATGCTTCGAGGCGCTTCGCCCACGAAATTCATGTCGACCTCGAACTGCCCCTCCTTGACCTCGGGGAAGACCCGGCGGATTTTCAACGCGAATGTCTCGTCGTCGATTTCAATCGTTCCCCTCAGCCCCGTTGTGATTCTCGTAATATAGAATTCATCGATGGCCGCACGCATCTTGTACGCGTCAAGGACGTCGACCTGACCGATGCTGGTTCCCTTCCCGATCAGTTTGCCGATCTCGGCGTTGAGTTGGGACAGTTGCCCTGCGATCGGCGCGCGGACGGTCAGGTTTCTCAACGGTCGCCGTACGTCATCCAGTTGAAGCTGCAGGCTTTTTGCACGCTTCTGCAGGGCAGCGAGTTCATTGCCGCGATACATGGAGTCGCGGCGAATGGTCTCCACCATGAACACCTTGAGCTTTTGCGCGTGTTCGTACTTTTCCTTTGCCTCGTTAAATTTGTCTCGCGAGGCGAGGTTGTTCTCGAACAGCGCCTTCTCTTTTCGAAAGTCGCGTTCCGACTTCTGAAGTTCCAGTTCGATGTCCATCAGGGAGCGCTTGCGCTGAATATCCTGAATCTCCTGGTTCAGACGGGTGTTTTCCATCCTGTTGATCTGCTCGAACAGCTGTGCTTCCTGGCTCAACACGGTCTGTTCCAGTGTGGGGTTCGACATCCGCAGGATTGGCGTGCCCTGTTCGACCATCGCTCCCACTTCCAGGTAGATCTCTTCCACCTGTCCGCCCTCCAGCGCATCCAGGTAGTGTGTCTGAATGGGCATCACCGTGCCGCGCTGCGGGATGAACTCCTGGAAGGGACCGATGGCGACCTCGGATATCGTGATTCGCTCCGCCTGCACGTTGAGCCTGGCGCTGTGGTCGCCGAATATGGCCATATAGAGCACCAGACCCACAAAGCCGGTGACCGCCCCTGCAGTAATGATGCGCTTCGGCGTCAACAGCTTCTTCTCGATCTTTCGGTCCATCCCGCCGGATGGCGTCTCCCGTCCAGACGGGGAAGTACCCGGATTCACGAAACCGGGAATCGGCTTGTCTCCGCCAACGGAGTCCGCCGGACCTTGTGCCGCCTCCGGATCGGAAGCCTGCCGATCAGACGCTGCGCCCTCGCGATTCAGCCGCAACACGGGTCCCTCTTCCTTCTCTGGTTTTTTCTCTTCCATCGTTTTGACTCAACGTCCTCTGAAACGCCGGCCTCGAGCATTGCCTGATTTCAGGCCGCCGCTATGAGTTCCTCTCCATTCCCTGCCGCTCGACTTCCCGCCTCAAACCCTGCCGCCCCCGGTACATCCAGACTTTCAGGGTCCCCATCGGTACCTGCAGCTGCTCGGCGATCTCATCGTAGGACCGATCCATAAGATAATGCAGGCAGACCGCTTCGCGATGACGTTCCGGCAGCGCATTGATGCTCCGCTTCACGATTTCCCTGCGTTCCTTCCGCACCATCGCCGTTTCGGGATCTTCGCCAGCCGCCGGCAGCCAGCGCGCCTGGCTCGCGGGCACGGCATCCTCGACTTCGCGCAACCAGGTCTTCCGCCTTTTCAGGGACCGCACGTAATTGGCGCACTCATTCAAAGCGATGCGCGTGAGCCACGTGGTGAAAGCGGCCTGTCCGCGAAAATCGGCCAGCCCCAGAAACGCCTTGATAAAGACCATTTGAACCAGGTCCTCGGTCTCGTCCGGGTTCTCTGAATCGCGGCGCACAAGCGCACGCACCCGATCGCGGTGCGCCCTGTAAAGGTACGTATAGGCCCACTCGTCGCCTGCAAGCGCCCGATCGATGAGCGCCTCGTCGGACTCAGGCGTGACGTGCAGGTTCCTGTATTCAAATTTCATCTCATCGGAAATTGTATTCACTCCTTCTTGCATCGAATTCACGGATTCTGACGGCCTGGCGGATTAATAAAGCGACAACCGTGCCAACAATCATTTCCATATAATTTTCAACTGTTTATCGCTGATTCTCGCGAAAGAGAGGCAAATGAGTGTTCGATTTCGATATACTAATGTCCGAAAATGAACAGTAACGAAGTTACCGATAGGGTATTTTCATTCCGTGCGCAGCGCATCCACCGGATTCGCCCACGCCGCCCGGATGGCTTGAAAGCTTACGGTCAGCAGCACGGCCAGAAGCACGAACGCACCGCCCAATGCAAAGGTCGGAATATCCAGATCGATCCGGTACGCGAAATCCTGCAGCCATCGCTCCGTCGCATAATACGACGCCGGGAACGCGATGAGACTCGCAACGACCACAAGCTTAACAAAATCTCTGGACAACAGGGAGACAATCCCTGACGCATGGGCGCCCAGGACCTTCCGGATTCCGATCTCCCGGGTCCGGCGCGCAACGGCAAGGGCCGTGAGCCCGAACGCACCGAGACATGCGATGAATACCGCGAGCAGCGAAGCATACCCCACGATGCGATTCCATCGCTCCTCATTCCTGTATTGGGCGTCCACTACATCGTCAAGAAACGAACAACCAAACGCACTTCCCGGCGCGACCTCCCGCCATTTTTCCTCCAGAAAGGCCAACGCAGCGGAGACGTTCTCGGCACGGATCCTGACAAGCATGTTTCGGGATGAACGTGGAACGAAGGACAATACCAGTGGTCCGATCGTCTGGTGCAAAGAGCGAAAATGGAAGTCGTTGACGACCCCTATAACGGTATAGTCCCGGTTGTTCCTGCGCAGTATCCTGCCCACGACCGGTCCCTTCCATCCCAAACGATGGACCAGGGATTCGTTGATGATCAGGGAACGCGACGAACCCCGCCTCACCGAATCGAAATCGGCCCCTTCCACGAGCGTGACGCCCATGGTCTCCAGGAAATCGTGGCCGACATTGACATCTTCGACATCGATTTTTTCACCTTCATATTCAACGATACCAAAATGCTGCGTCCTGTTGCTCAGCATGTGGCTTGTCGTTGTTACGCCCAGAATCAGATGGTGTTGTATCAACTCGTTCCTGTACACCTCGTTCAGTTGAGAATCCGGCCGCCGCGGATCAAATACATAGATGCTCACGAGATATTCACTGTCAAATCCCAGCGGTTTCGTCCTCAGGTAATTTACTTGCCGAACCATCACCAGCGCACTGACAACCAGGAAAATGGAAAGAGCGAATTGCAATATCACGAGCGCCCGGCCGAGACGGTTCGTCCCTCCCTGCATGCTACGGCCTTTCAAAGCCACGGCGGGGGGAGCGGCTGACAGCACGAACGCCGGGTAGCCGCCCGCGGCGAGCCCAACGGCCACAGCCAATCCGAAAAGAAAGGCGATGCCCGCGCCGTCCGCCTGATCGCGCAAGGCAAGATCCTCGACCACAACGCTATTGAAAGCCGGCATGAAGAGTTCCGCGATACATACCCCGGCAACCAGGGCCAAAACGCTTAATGCCATCGATTCGCCAAGGAATTGCGTCACCAACTGTAACCTGGACGCGCCCGTCACCTTTCGCATCGCCACCTCCCGGTCGCGAGAGAATGACCGGCCCACGGCGAGGGTGATGAAGTTCACGCAGGCGATCGTCACGACGAGGAGAGCGATACCGAGAAGAATATATGATAGCGCCGGATTTCCTGCCCCGGCGGGTCCCCGTTTACCCCGGTTGAGATGCATCTCCAGCAGCGGCTGCAAACCGACTGACTCGTCCCACCGATCTCCCCGTCTTGTTTTCAGTAACTTCGAAAGCCAATCTTCCACTTCCGCCGGACGCACGTGTTCCGGTAAAAATGCAAACGTCTGGATTGCGCTCATGGACCATGATGGTCCTATCGACTTGCTTCTGGCGGCAATCGGGTAAAGAAAATCGAACCGGATGCTGGAGTTCCCGGGAATGGATTTTACGACCCCGGTGACAACGAAATCCCGTTCCTCCGGCGGTCGTCCCCAGATTTTTATCGTAAGTACTTTGCCAATGGGATTTTCGCCGCCGAAATATTCCCGCGCTGCCGCTTCGGTAACGACAAGAGAGTATGGATCCTTCAAGACCGACGCCGGGTCCCCTTGAAGCAGCGGAATAGTGAACACATCCAGAATCGCCGGGTCGGCAGATCTGAAACTTGCGCGTATCTCCCTGTCCTGATACTTCGCTGACCATACGCCCCCGCCAACCCTGACGGTACGAACGTCCGGAAACGCCGCCTCCAGCGCCGGTCCCAGAGGGTCAGGCGTCATGCCGCTCGCGCCCGTACGATCGACGATATATGCCCGATAGATGCGGTCCGCGTTCTCATGGAATGCATCGTACGACCACTCGTGCCGGACGTACAGGAACGCCAGAATGCAGAATGCGATCCCTATCGAGAGGCCCGCCACGTTGATCAGGGAGTAGACCTTGTGGCGCATGAGATTGCGATACGCAACGATCAGGTAATTTCGGAGCATGGATCCCGTGTCTTTGAGGGAGTGATTAGAGTCTTGCAGTCCCAGTTCTACGCAAGACGCGTACATGTTTGGTCATGCTGCTTGCATACGGTAAGGCGCTGAAATCCCCCCACCACATCAGCCGTCGCCGGTCCCTTCGACAAGCTCAGGGCAACGCATTCGACCCTTCGAAAGGCTGGCTTCGACAGGCTCATTTCGGCAGGCTCAGCGCAGGCAGCACAAGCAGGGCAGGTTAAGGGTCTCCTAACAGCAGCTTTTTCACGTCCAATGAACTAAAAACGCGTGGTCATTGAGCTTGTCGAAATGCCCGCTATACAACAGCCCTTCGACACCCTTCGACAAGCTCTGGGCAAGTACTCAGGGACCGGCTCGGCTTCTGCGACTCCCCCTCAAGGGGGGAGTGATTCGGACGTCAAACGGACTCGTGCGTTCGTTTTCACGTGTTTGTAGAGACGTTCATGAAGCGTCCGTGAAGGTGGGGCGGACATTCCTGTCTGCCCTTAACGTTGTGCGGCCCTGGCCTCCCTGAGGCGCCGGAACGCCACAGGCTTATCGCTCTTTCAACCGAATCGAACCGTTTACCGTCTTCAGATGAATCAGTTCCCCGCCGCCGTTGATGACGCCGTCGACGGATTTGCTGATGAGGCCCTTCACGGTAACGGTAACCGGAAAGTCCGTGTTGATCTTCCCGTTTACCGTGGATGCTTTCAGGTTCGCTTTCAAACCCTTTGGCAGCGTCACCTCGATGCCTCCGTTTGTCGTTGCCGCGCGGATCTCGTGTTGTTGCTCGCCGCTTCCGCCAACCTCCGCCTTGATGCTGCCGTTCGCTGTTTTCGCGTTGATTGTACCCAGCACCTCCAGGAGCCCGATCTCGCCGTTCGTCGTCCTCGCCTGAATTGCCCCGACGATCCCGGTAAGACCGATGCGACCGTTGGCCGTCTTCGCATCGACCGCTCCTGATACATTCTCAACGTCTACGCTTCCATTGACCGTTTTCAATTCCAGATCGATCTCTCTGGGCACGGTCACCGTATAGGCGACGCTGACGTTCCGGTTCCTCCCCGGTTTTTTGGGTGCGTCCGTGCGGATGTCGATCCCCTCTTCAGTCCTGTCAAACTGCACCGTGGTCTTCTCCAGAAGGCTCCGCGCCGCTTCTTCGCTTTCGGCGCGCGCCCGCTTCAAGGCCGTCATCTTCACCTCGTTTCGGTCCCAGGAACTGACCGAAATGTCCCCGTTCACGTTGACAATGGTCAGTCGTCCCTCGGGCAAGAATTCGACGGAACGCTCGACAACCTCCTTCTCGACACTCTTGCCCGCGTCGCATCCAACGGGCAACAGGCAAAGGCCGGAAATCGCGATCAGAATGCAAACTGGTTTCATTTGGAAGCCACCTCCGTGTTTGGCTATCCGATATAGCTCGTCTTACAGGTCAAGAATCATGTCCGGAACGTTGATTCTTCTACCGTGGGTTGTATTTCTCAACGAATTTTTCGATGGCTCTCACGAACCGGAAGGCCAGGAGAAGCCCGTAGCTTATTCATACCGCAGTGCATCCACAGGGTTCGCGGGGGCCGCCCGGATCGTCCGGGTACTCACCGTCAGCAGCACGACCGCCAGCGTCAGCAATCCTCCCAGAACGAACGTCCCGACTCCCGGACCGATGCGGTACGCAAAATCCCGCAACCACCGATCCATCGCCCACCAGGCGAACGGCCACGCGATTACGTTTGCAAACCCGACCAGCAGCACGAACTCACGCGAAAGCAGACTTACGACTTCCGTTACACTTGCGCCCGATATTTTGCGAATGCCGATCTCTTTCGTCCGCCGCGTCACGGCAAACGCCGTCAATCCAAACGCCCCCAGGCACGCAATAAATACGGCAAACAGGGTTCCGTATCCGATGATTCGATGCAGTCGCTCTTCGGTTCGGTATTGGCGATCGATGCTCTCATCGAGAAATGAATAGTGGAATCCGGGAGACGGTGTGGCGGTCTCCCATCGATCCTTCATATATGCCAGTGTCCCGGGGATATCTTCGGGGCGTACACGGACAAGCAATCGGCTGAATTGATATTCCGGCTCGCACTTCAGGAGCGCAGGGCCGATCTTGTGATGGAGAGATCGAAAATGAAAATCCCTCACCACCCCGATCACCGTCATTTCATTGAAAAATTTCAATGTTTTTCCGATCGGCGACCCCGGCCCCATTTGCCTGGCCAGCGTCTCGTTGACAATCACGGATGCCGCAACGTCGGTCCCAAGGTCCCGTGAAAAACTCCTCCCTTCGATCAATTCGACGTCCAGAGTCGGCACAAAGTCGTAGTCAACGTAAAAGACCTCCACGCCCTTAAGGACTGTTTCATCGTAGACCACACCACCGCGTGACTGTTGCCGATTGTCCATGAGGTGAAACATTCCGGTCACGCCGAGAATCGCGTGATGGGACAGGAGCGCGTCCCGATAGGTTTCAGCGCCATTGTTCTCAAGGTCTCGCAGCTTGCCGAATTGACCGACGGCGATCAGATGTTCACTGTCGAATCCGAGAGGTCTGGTTCGCAGATGATCAAGCTGAAGGGTCACGATCAGGGCACAGATGACGAGAGCCGCGGACGTCGCGATCTGGAAGACCAGGAGAAATCGGCCGAAAAATCCGGCGCCGGCGATTCTCAATCTGCCTGTCAGCACGTGAATCGGCATTAAGGCGGCAAGGACAAACGCCGGGGAGCCGCCGGCAAGCAATCCGACAACCACAGCCAGGCCGATCAACGCGGCAAATGCCGATCCATCCAGGTTCGCAACCAATGAAAGCTCCCGGTCCATCAAGCTGTTGAACGACGGCATCAGCACTTCTGCCAGCACAAGGCCAACCACCAATGCGATTAGACCCAGGAGTATCGATTCCGATAGAAATCGCACAATGACCTGCGGTCTGTGCGCTCCAACTGCCTTTCGTATGCCCACTTCTCGCGCCCGGGAAGGCGACCGTCCAAGCGCGAGGGTCGTAAAATTCACGCTCGCGATAAACAGCGTCAGAACTGCAACGCACAACAGGATGTAGCTGTATCCCCGGTCCGTGGCGAGTTCGGACCCTCGGATATTCGGACTGAAATGCACCTCCGCGAGCGGCTGCAATTTCATTTCTTCCTTCTCGCCCATAATGGGCCACGACCAATTCACGAAACGCGGGAACTGGCCTTCCAACTCCGCAACGTCGATAGGACCGCGCAACAACACGTAGATGCTGGTATTGCTTACCAGATTCCAGGTGTTGAGCGCGGCCTCGACATTCTCATAGGGTTGCAGACAGTCGAACTGAATGCTGGACGTTGCGGGAATATCCTTCAGAATGCCCGTTATCAGGGCCTGGCGCACTTCCGAATCTCTTGTAAATGATATCGATTTACCAATTGGATCTTCTCCACCGAAGAATCTCCGAGCCGTTTTTTCTGTAATAACGATGGCATCCTTGCGATCAAGCGCTGTTTCGGGGTCGCCCTTCAACATCGGAAACGTGAAGACATCCCGGAAACCCGGATCGACAAATGCAATTCGTTCCCGAAATGAACGGTCTTCGTATCTGAATGTGCGAGACGTGGTATGGATTCTCACGACCCGCTGCATTTGTGCGGGAAATGCTTCCGCCAAGGCCGGACCGAGAGGTCCCGGCATGGTCGCCATAGCGACGTCCCCCGCGCCCACTTCCCCTTTGCTGTACACGCGATATATCCGTTCTGCTTCTTCGTGGAATGCGTCATAGGACCATTCGTGCCGCACATACAAAGCCGCCAGAATGGAAAACGATATCCCGATCGCCAGCCCAACGATGTTTATGGCTGAATACACCTTAAAGCGTACCAGACTCCGGTATGCGACGATCAGATAATTCCGGAACATCAAATCCCTCTTATCGCATGTCCCTGAGACTGCCCTGGATCCAAGGATGTGGTTCTTCGGCTGTTTCTCTACCCGCGATTATCGTGCCATGGATACAACTTATTAAATTTCAATTACATATGTGATGATTGTACAATAACACCGTCCGGCAAGTGTTCGATAATGATACACTATTGTTCGAAAATGGACACTTTGTCAAGCATCCCGGCAGACCGAGGATTTCGGATGCGCCATCAACTATCGCCAATTCAGCATCCCATTTGACACCTGTCTTTACACACATCTGATTCTCGTCCCTTACGTGACTCACCACTATTCGGACGGACAGGCGGGCGACCGGCCGGTCGCCCCTACAAAGCCGTACGTTGCCAAACGATATCACGTGTCCGTATTGCAAATGGTTTGGCGGAGGGTTGTGGTCGTCTCCCCTCTACCTTCCTTCTCCCAGCTCGTGGCGAACCGCCCCGACAAATGCCACCATCCGCAATATTGATATCGCCTTATTTTGCGCTGTCGTTGCATTTGTAGGGGCAACCCTCGTGGTTGCCCGCCTTTAGGATCGCCCACATAACGGTACGGACATCGCCGATCGAAATCGCTTTGCCATATCGCTGACCGGTTTTAGCTGACGGCTGATTGCTGACAGCTTTGTCTGCGGGGATGGGAGAAGGGATTGCTGTTGAATTTGCTTTTCGTTCTTGCCTTTAGCTGAAGGCTGATAGCTGACGGCTGACAGCTTATTTTTATTTCCTGGAACAAATCTCCACGGAAAACGATCAAATCCATGAAACCAATAATGTATCTACGTCAAAAGGGGGTGGTGACCGTGCCACAGATCAAACGGCGAAGACGCCGCCCAAGGCTCATATTCGTCAAGGGTCAAAGGCGACCAAAGGGATAAATTAACGCAAAGAACCGCCGGTCTCGGAAAAAGGCCGGTGGTTTTTTTCAACCTCCGCCGTTAGGTCACGGCGCTGTCTCGAATCTATAAGCCGCGAACTGACAGTTCGCGCTAAGCATTGGTGGACGCTGGACGTTAACGAGGCCGGGCGTAGCACTCTTTCGTCTCCGCACTTCGGTTTTTCCTTTTTCCTTCTTCTTTCTTCCTTTTTTCCGCCTTTTCCTTTGTGCCTTTGTGTCTCCGTGTGAGTCAGGGTTTTCTTACCTCTCCCCGCCTTCAGCTTTTTCCTCTTCCTTCTTCCTTTTTCCTTCTTCCCTCTCACTTCTCTTTCGGTATTCTCCATACCAGCAGAACGCCGGCGAACATCAGCAACGCGCTGACTTCGAATGCCCGCCTCAGGCCATAGGCGTCGCCCATCATCCCGAGCAGCAGCATCGCCAGCCCCCTCAGCGCGAATCCCCCGCCCATATAGATCCCGTTGGCGAACGCCCTGTTTTCCGGGCAGCTCTCCTGAACCATCGCCATGACGACGGGACCTGTCGATAGCGCAACAAATCCCAGCACCACCAGTACCGGAAACAGGACCCATCCCTGGCTGTCGAGAAAGACAAAGAGCAGAATGGGCGTCGCGATCATGGAGAAGCCGAGCACCCGCCTTCGCCCCAGCCTGTCGCTCACCCATCCGCCGATCAGGGCGCCCGCGATGCCCGCGCCTTCCAAAACCGAAAGGGACGCGCCGGCAAGCCACAGGCTCGCGCCCTCTTCGCTCAGGAACGTGGGCAGGAATGCGGTGAGTGAAGCCATCGTAAACGCGCGGACGAACACGATGCCGGACAGCGGGACCATAACGGGCGCCATGCGTTTCAGGGCGGACCGCCATGGCAGCGCCTTATAGAAGGAAAACGCCTGGGCGGCAACTGACCGCATGCGAAGCAACAGTACGAGCGACGCCACAATGCCCGCGGGAATCAGATAGGCCGTTCCGGCAACCCCCCACACGCCGATGACGCTCACGATCAGGATCGGACCCAGGGTGCGGCCGAGTTCACCGCACAGCATCCAGATCCCCATGCCGCGCCCCAGGTTCGGCCCCGACAGCGTTCCCGCCAGCGCCGGCCCAACCGCGTGAAAGGCCGCCGAACTGAAGCCTGCAACCAACAGGAGCGCGACAAGGCTGGTGTACCCGCCGGCCATGCCGAGCAAACTCATTGCGATGCCGGTGACCGCGGGTCCGAGGATGACCAGAAAGCGCAGATTCGAGCGGTCCGCCCGAAGTCCGATGACCGGTTGAAACACCGACGGCGCCTGCCTCGCGACCATCAGCATGCCGGCCTCAGTCTTGGTCAGCGACATGGTCCGGATAAAGACCGGCAGCAAGGGCGCGAGAAACCCGCTGTACGTATCATGAACGGCGTGCCCGCCTGATAGCATGAGCACGTCGGTCGTCTGGAATCGATCCCCCTGTCGTTTCTGCGACATTGGCTATCCAAAATAAAAAGCGGTCCGGAATGACCGCTTACAAATTCCCCATCAGATGGTCGGATTCGGATTGCTTCAAGATACGTCGCGCCGACAGTTCAGGGAATGAGAAATATCGCGCACGGACAGACGCCTTTACTCAAACCACAAGGCATCCATGCGGTTCGTTCAGACTGTCATGCAGAGGAAACCGGTCCGAGGGTGGGGCAGACATTCCTGTCTGCCCACGTTATGGAGTTCTGTCGCCATGGATAAAGATTGACGAAGACGCCAAAATGACGAAGCGTCCGCGCACAAGTTCGTCTACAGAGGCCATACTACACGTACGAGCGAGAAGACGGGAGATTCTTCGACTCCGCTCAGAATGACATGTTTTGCAAAAAACATTGTCGAAACGCTGAGCCCATACCTCCGCCTAAACTGTCATCCAGAGGAGGCCTGGGTGCAACGTCCAGGAAACACATCCGTGACACGTAAGACCAGATTGTCATGCGCAGGAGTCCCCCAGGCCGACGAAGGATCTACTGCAGCATGGGATCAACCCCACGCGACTTGCACGGATCCCTTCCTGAGAGGCAGCACGTCCGCCTCATGGAGGGAACTGCGGCAGCGGGAGATTCTTCAACTCCGCTCAGAATGACATGACTTTCCTTAGTCGTCCCTGGGCCGGTCCCTGCTCACGCTTCGACTCAGACCCGTACCCAGTACAGGTCGTTGTCGATGGTCTCGCCCTCGACCGTGTACCGGGAATCGCCCAGCGTGTAGATGAAGGACGGGCGGGCGCGTGGCGGGATAGGATTGGCGCCGTTCGGGCGTTCCAGGGAAGACATGAGTTGACCTTGTTCAGGGTCGAATGCGAGTACCTCACGCGGCGTGAATGTCTCCCCGTAATCCGACGATTCGAGCCAGACGACCCGTGAGAGTTCCGGATGGTCGCGCAGCCAGAAGGAGGGCAGGCCATGGATGCCCGGGGACCAGTTCTCGTCCGGGTGCCCCAGTGCAACGAGCTGGGCGAGAATGCAAAGGACGTCGTCGGACGTCATGACCGGCTTGAACCCGAGTACCCCCCAACCGGGCCAGTGCGACGCCACGGCCTCGCCTAGAGGGAGTCCTCGCCACCTCCCGGCGTCGGACGTCATCAGGAAGGCTCGACAGGGCGTGGGTGTGTGGCGAACGTAGCCGACGTAGGGACGGTCCTTCGAATCGACGGCCAGGCCGCAGTGGTCAATGCCGGGCTTGGGATTGTCGCTCTCCCCTTCCTCCAGCAGGTCAAGCGTGTCCGGCGTCGCCGGAAGCGGAACCGGCGTCCCGTCGTCCTTCTGCCAGGTGCGGCCGAAATCGAGGGAACGCATGTAGCCCACGGCTTGATACAGACCCGAAACATCACGCGAGTGCTCCCCCGCATTCGCCCTGCGACCCAGGAAAAAGGCCATGCTCATGTGCATTGTCTGCCGGTCCGGGCCCCAGGCAACGTCGTTATTCATGCCGGTGTACCCGGTGAAACGCCGCTGCCGGGTCACGATCAGCCCACGGCTTTCCCAGGGGCCGTCAGGCGGTCTCTCCCAGAATTCCATGCCGCTATGGCTGCCGTCTCGGGCGGCGAGGTGAAGCGTGTCGTCGGGGCCGCACAGAAGCACGGGATAGGTGTTTCTGCCAAAGGCCTCGACAGCGGTCCAGGCCGACGCATCGTGCGGCCGCAGCGATCGCTGGTACTGCAGCGGCGAGTTGTGTCCGCCCATGACCATATGGAGGTAGCCCTGACTATCGATCGCGAGGGTGGGACGGGAATGCTCGTCGACGCCCTCGGCCAGGATGGGGCCCGCGGTCCACTGGCCGGTTCCATGATCGAGCGTGCGTACCCGGGCGAAGTACCTCTGATTGTACGAGTCCTGCCAGGCGACGTGGGTTCTGCCGCAGCAGGTGACAATCTTGTTCCCCGGTCCCTGGCTTGCCCGTTCGCCGGCGATCACGGACAGCAAGGCGTCGCCTCGGTTGCGATCGGCAGCGGCGAACGGGTCGCCCACGTCGCAGGTCCTGATACGGTCAAACAATTCGGTATCCAATTGATCCCCTCCTTCGCTATTCATCGTGCGCGTTTTGTTATAACCGTTGGCGAAACCTGGCGTTCAGATATCGGCACAAACTGTCATCAGGAAGCTGGTGTGAGGGTGGGGCGGACATTCCTGTCTGCCCGCATGCTGAGGAATCGTCCGCGCGGGGTAGCTTATGCGGGCATTTCGACAAGCTCAATGACCACGCGTCGGTACGCGACATCGACCAGAACCCGAGAGGCAGCACGCCCGCTCTCACTCATACCGCAACGCGTCAACCGGATTCGCGCGCGATGCACGGGTAGCCTGGATGACTACGGTCAGCAGCACTGCAAGCAGCAACAATACACCCCCAATCAAAAAGGTGGGAATGTCCGGTCCAATACGGTACGCGAAATTCTCTAACCATCGTTCCGTCGCGTAATACGCCGCGGGGAACGCGATGAGACTCGCAATGACCACAAGCTTTACGAAGTCCCTGGATACCAGGATGACAATCCCGGATCCACGAGCGCCCAAGACCTTCCGGATCCCGATCTCCTTGGTCCGCCTGGACACGGCAAGCGCCGTGAGCCCGAACGCTCCGAGACAGGCGATTAAGACCGCGATCAGCGCACCATACCCGACAATTCGGTTCCATCGCTCCTCCTTTCTGTACTGCCCGTCCACTTCATCGTCAAGAAACGAAAACAGAAACGCACGGCCGGGCGCAACCTCTCGCCACTTCTCCTCGAGGTACGCCAGCGTTCGAGGGATATTTTCGCCTCGGATCCTGACGAGCAACTGGTAGGATGCGATCGGACTCAGGGACAACACCGCCGGACCGATAATGTGGTGCAAAGAGCGTACATGGAAATCCCTTACGACTCCGATAACCTCAAGGTCCCGCTTATTCATGCGCAGCATCCTGCCCACGATTGGCATGTCCCAGCCCAGATGTCGGACAAGGGCCTCATTTACGATAATGGACGTATGTGAACTGGGTTTCCGCGAATCGAAATCCGAACCCTCCAGAAGTGAGATGCCCATGGTCTCAAGAAAGTCGTAACCGACGTTTACTTGCTCGACGTCTGTCCTCTCGCCTTCATGCTCAATGATCCCCGTGTACCTCGTCCTGCTGCTCAGCGCGTGAAGGGTGGTCGTAATCGCCAGCACCATAGGGTGTCGCATCAACTCGTTTTTGTACACCTCGTTCAGACGGGAATCTCCCAGTGGCAAATCCGAGGTCGTGATACGCAAGAGGTGTTCGCTGTCGAAACCCAGAGGTTTCGTCTTCAGGAAATCAAGTTGTCGAACCATCACCAGCGCACTGACAACCATAAAGGCGGAAAGCGCGAATTGCACGACGATCAGTCCCCACCCAAAACGGTTCGGCCCTCCAAGCCTGATGCGGCCTTTCAGAGCCGAAGCCGGCTGAACGCCTGACAGCACGAAGGCAGGGTAGCCGCCTGCCGCCAATCCAACGACCACAGCCAGTCCAAGCAGAAAGGCCATGCCTGAACCGTCCGCCTGATCGAAAAGGGCGATGTCTCTTGCCACGACGGTTTTGAAAGCCGGCAGGAGGAATTCCGCCAAACCCGCCCCGGCCAACAGTGCCAGGACGCTAAATAGCATCGATTCTCCAAGAAACTGCATCACCAGTTGAATCCGAGACGCACCAGTCACCCTTCGCATCGCCACTTCCCGGTCGCGTGACAATGACCTGCCCACAGCAAGGGTTATGTAGTTCACACAGGCGATCGTCAGGACAAGAAGGACGATACCGAGAAGAATATAAGGGAGTGCCGGATTTCCTGCTCCCGTTGGACCCCGGTTACCCCGATTGAGATGCATTTCCAGTAATGGAAGGAGGCCGATCGAGAGGTCAGACTGTTCTCCCATCCATGGCGGGACCGATTCTCGGAACCATTGCGAAAACCGTTCGCTGAGTTCCGACGTACGTTCGTTTTTCGAGACCATTACGTACGTTTCGACATCAAAAATGTTCCAACCCCGCGTGCGGCCTCTGCTGGCAAAAGGCGCGAGGAAATCGAACCTGATGCTTGAGGTCTTTGGGACGGACTTTGCGATACCGGTAACAACG
Source organism: Gemmatimonadota bacterium (assembly GCA_028873695.1). Lineage (GTDB taxonomy): Bacteria > Latescibacterota > UBA2968 > UBA2968 > JAAXHE01. The sequence goes on from JAPPNU010000045.1 coordinate 16,117, forward strand.
AAATCCCGCGCGGCCGCCGGTGGTCCCGATAGATTGACCGAAAGGACTTTGCCCAGAGGATCGTCGTCACCGAAAAAGGCACGCGCCGCGGACTCAGCGATCACAACGTTGTATGGGTCGTCCATCACCGTAGCCGGGTCGCCTTTCATCAGGGGAAAGGTGAACACCTCGAGGATCGCCGGATCGGCGAAGTAGAAACTTCCCCTGAGTGACCGGTCCCCATCCTTCACAGACGAAGCGCCCCTGCCAATCCTGACGGAACGGACGTCCGAAAACGCCTCTTCAAGCGCCGGTCCCAACGGGTCGGGAGTGTCACCCACCGGTCCCATTCGGGATTCGACATAGACCCTGTAAATCCGATCCGCGTTTTCATGAAACGCATCGTAGGTCCACTCGTGACGCACGTACAGGAACGCCAACACGCAGAACGCGATCGCGATGCCCAGACCCATCACGTTGATCGCGGCATAAAGCGGGTGCCGCAGCAGATTCCGCCAGGCAACCTTGAGGTAATTCCAGAGCATCGACTGGCTCCTGTGTGGTTGCGGTCTGCAGAAAGCATTTGGGTACGTTTGGCCGGACCCCGAAAACCAAACAACTCGTCGTTTCTTCTCCCCATGACAGGACCCGCGCTGCCCTCGCGCCAATCGATAAGACAGCTTGACCAGCCCGCTAGAGGAAGAGTGCTGTTGGCTATTCGTATCTCAATGCATCTACTGGATTTGCAGTTGCGGCTTTGAACGCTTGGATAGCATTTGTCAACAACACAACGAGTAATGTCAGGACTCCACCTAACACAAATACATGTGGTGCGATATTTATTCGGTACGCGAAATCTTGAAGCCATCGGTTCATTGTATAGTAGGCCACCGGCCAGCCAATTAGATTAGCAAGGATCAGTAATTTCATGAAATCTTTTGAAAACAACAGGATGATGTTAAACACTGTAGCGCCCGATGCCTTGCGAATGCCTACCTCCTTTGTCCGCCTTGGTACGGCAAGGGCTGTCAACCCGAATGCACCCAGGCAAGAGATGAAGATCGCAAAAAGGGAGGAATACCCCACAATTTGCCCCCAGCGTTGGTCCGACCTGTACAGTCTATCTGCGTGGGCATCCAAGAATTCATATTCGAAAGGAAGATTCGAAACGACCTGATTCCACTTGTCTTTCAGGAATGCAATGGTCGTCGAAATGTCGTCCGTGCGTAACTTGATAAACATGTAGGACGGAGAGGATGTATGTGAGAACATCACTGGTTCGATCGGATGATGGAGGGATTGATAATGGAAATCCTTCACCACACCGATGATGGGTCGATCCTCGAACACCCCAACCGAATCAACTGTATTCACCCATGTCTCATTGACCATTACCCCGTCGACACCGAATTCGTCTGAGAAACCCCTCCCTGACACCAATTTGATCCCCATAAAATCGAAGTAATTTTCATCAACTTCATACACACTATAGCTTAATTTTTCGTCCTTGTAGATAGTCGTGTATCTTCTCAGCCCCCATCCAAAGAGATCCGAGGCACCGGCAATGCCCGAAATATCCTTGTGTTGGGCCAACTCATTCATAAAACCTTCTATAGCCCCCTCACCCTCGAGTTTCCACAAGGGCACAACCAGGACAGGCTCACTGTGAGATCCTAAGCTTTTCTTTTTCAAGAAATCGACCTGTCTAAACATAAGGATTGCACTGACGATGAAAATGACGGACAAGGCGTATTGAGTAACCAGAAGCATCTGACCAAATACGCCCCGTCCACCGAACCGCAGCGCATTTCTTCGTACGTCTACAGGCTGAAAACGCGATAAGAAAGCAGCGGAATATCCGCCTGCGGCGAAACTCACCAGTAACATAAGTCCTGCCAGAATTCCTTGAGTCCATCCGTCCAAATGGAATTCGATCGGGGGTGTCGTCTGAATCAAATCGTTGAACCTTGGCAGAAACATCTCGGCCATCGCAATCCCAAGCAACAGCGCCACAATATTCAGAATTAAGGACTCAATCCAAAACTGCACCGCGACCTGGTTCCGGTTAGCACCTATTACTTTGCGCACACCCAATTCTTTGGCACGAGCCGCAGACCGGCTCACGGAGAGATTTACAAAATTAAAGCAGGCGATCATCAGGACCGTCAATGCAATCCCACTCAAGACGTACGAATAGACAGGATTCCTCGCCACCTCTGGCCCATAGAGGACATGGTTTGCATGGTGAACTTCGGTCAGTTTCTGAAGATGCAACGTCCATCGATCGCGATTCCGCATGTACTTTTTCACTACTGATGGAAATTTCGCATCAACCTCAGAAGGAACGGAATTATCGGCCAGCCGCACATAAACCGTATGATTGCCGATACTCGTGGACCGACTGTGGATGTCTATCTCAAGAATGTCCATCAGTCGTTCGTATGGCAGTAGACAGTCGAATCGAATGCTGGAGTTCGTTGGAATGCGATGGGCCACGCCCGTAACAAGAAAATGGTAAAACCGGTTATCGGAGCCAAGAATCGCAAGCTGTTTACCCATCGCATTCTCATTGCCGAAAAATCTCTTTGCCACATCCTCCGGTAATACGACAGAATTCTTATACCGAAGAGCCGTACTTTCATCGCCCACCTTGAGCGGAAAGCTGAAAATATCGAAGAGGGACGCATCAGCAAAGAGAAGTTCCTGCTCAAACATTTTCTCCCCTACTCTCATCCATTTCCTGCTTGTCTTCAGCCTGACCGCGTGTACTATTTCCGGAATATTCTCCGCCAATACGGGTGCTAAAGGCGGACTCTGGGTTGCATAGAACCGGCGGTCGCCGTCCGGCTCCTTCCAACCTACGTAAAGTCGGTAAATGGAATCCACGTGCTTGTGGAACGTATCGTAAGACCATTCGTGCCGAACATAGAGGAACGTCAAGGCGCAGAAGGCAAACCCGACCGCCAGGCCAATAATGTTGATCGCGGCATAGAGCGGGTGCCGCAGCAGATTGCGCCAGGACACCTTGAGATAATTCCAGAACATCAATTGACTCCTCACGGAATGGATCCGTCAAGGACAGCTCTCTGTCTTGCGTCTCCAATCCTACTGGAAACCATCCTTCAGACCAACCTAAAAACAACTGTAGTCAGCCCGACCCGACAGGGAGAACGGCCGCTCCCCTCCCCGTGCCGGGGAGGGGCCGGGGGAGGGGTCGCCGTACCCGCATTTACTCATACCTCAGCGCGTCCACGGGATTCGCGCGGGCTGCTTTGCTGGTCTCATAGCTGACGGTTATCAGCGCAATGCTCAACGACAGCAAGCCCCCAGGACAAACGTCGAGATCGCCGGATCAACCCGGTACGCGAAATTCTCCAGCCATCTCGACATCGCAAAATAGGCTATTGGCCAGGCGACGAGATTGGCAATCCCAACAAGCACCACATATTCCCTGGACAGGAGTAAGACAACGTTGGCAACAGATGCCCCCACTGCCTTCCGGATCCCGATTTCCTTGGTTCTTTGTTGCACACTGATGGACGCCAGGCCGAACAGACCGAGACCCGCCACGACGATCGCCAGCACAGAGAAACCGCCGAATAGCATCCCCAATCGAGCTTCCGCCCGGTATAGCCGGTCAAAGGACGTGTCCAGAAATGAGTATTCAAACGGCGTATTCGGAACGGCCATACGCCATTGGGTTCTCAGAAAGTCCAGCGTGCCTGGGACATCGTCCGGTCGTATGCGAATGGAAAGAAAGTCTTTCCAGCCCCAGTCTCCCATCATAATCACAAGGGGTTCGATTTCGTGATGCAGGGATTTGTAATGAAAATCCTTAACAACGCCGATGACGTCACCTCTATCTTCCCCGGCCAGTTGATCGCCGCTCGGAACGACCAACTCCAGCTCCTTATCGGCACAGGAGGTCCACCCCAATCTCCGCATCGCCGCCTGATTCAACATGAAGGCGCCCGAGCGGTCGCTTCCGAATTCATCTGAAAAGGCTCTTCCCTCCATGACTTCGATGCCAAATGTCTTAATGAACTCGTGGTCTACGTGGAACACATTCAGCAACAAGGGATCTCCGGCGACTGCCTCTTCCGGCGGGCGGAAAAGGTGGCTGGAAATCACCCGGCCGGGCACGGTGGATGAGGCTGACACGTTCACTACGGAACTGTGTGTCGACACTGCGTTTTTGTATCGTCCCATAACGTCATCGCCGCCGTATGGCAGGATGAGCACATGGTCTTTTCGGAAACCAAGACGCTTGTTGCGAACGTAACCGGCCTGATCATAAACGACACCCGTCCCTATTAACAGGATGACGGAAATGGCGAATTGGACGACGACAAGCGTCCTTTGAATACTTGACTTTTTCTTGCCGGTGCCGATCAACCCCTTCAAGGCGACGACCGGCCGTGTCGCGGAGAGAAAAAAGGCGGGATAGCTCCCCGATGTTACGCCTGTAAACAGCAAAATGCCGATCAGAGCAAGCACGACGTCCCGGTTTATCAGGCGATCCAGGACCAGATCGCGTTCCACGAAGGCGCCAAATGACGGCAGCAGAATTTCGACCGTCACAACGGCAATGCCAATGGCAATTGAAGCCAGCAACGTCGACTCGCACAGGAATTGAAAGATCAACTGACGTCGAACTGCGCCGACCGCTCCCCGTATTCCGACTTCCTTCGACCGGTACACCGAGCGGGCGGTCGAAAGGTTCGTAAAATTGATGCAGGCGAGCAGCAATACGAGAAAGGCGATGGCGAGAAAGAGATAGACATAGCGGATGTCCCCGTTGGGACTGATTTCGTGTTCCAAGTGAGAATGGAGATGGATGTCGGTCACAGGCTGCAAAAAGGATTTCAAATCTATTCCTGCCTGACTGGCTTGCACCCCCATGTATTTATTTATAAAATCGGGCAACTGCCGCTTCAGGTCGGCCACAGCCCGTCTGTCCTGCAAAAGCAGATAGGTATAATAGTCGAAGTCGAACAAGCCTTTCTTCTTGACGGGAGATGCCAGAAAATCGAACCGCAAATGGGACCTGTGACTGGTGTGCTGGAGAACCCCTGTGACCTTATACGTTCTACCGCCGACCGTAAGCGTCTGGTCCAGCGGCTCCAGCTTCCCGAAGTACTTCCAGGCCATCGCTTCAGTCAGGACGATAGAATGGGGCTCCTGTAGTGCCTTATCAGGATCTCCCTTGCTCAAAGGAAAGTCGAATACCTTGAAGACATTGGCGTCCGCGAACAGGACGCCCTTTTCATAAGATTTCACGCGCTGATTCCCTACCCCGATTAATTCATGAATCGTGAGAAGATGCATTTTAAGGAAGCAGAAAGAGCTT